>CAYSWY010000083.1:0-3671 GCA_964434975.1 uncultured Lyngbya sp. | reverse complement strand
GTGGCGTGGCAATAGGTACGACTTCCTCAACTGGCGTAACAGCAACAGGTTCTGGGGTAGCAATAGGTTCTGCAATAGGTTCTGGCGTGAGTTCGGGTGTTGGAACAGGTACGACTTCGCCTTCGCCTTTGGCAACTGGCGTAACGGGTGTGGGTTCAACCTCTTCAAATACCGAATTATTTGCTACGAAAGTATCGCTATTGATATTTTTAAGTATTGCTAGAAACTCATTATTATTTTGATTTTGAATAACAGTATCGTTAGAGTAAATACCTGTTCCTTGATAGATTTCCAGATCACTAATGCTGAGATTATCAATAAATCCAATTTTATCTTGATTGAGAATAAAATCCTGAATAATATCCGCTTCTTCTATACTATTTCCACCTGTTCCTATTCCCAGATAAAATAGATCACTTCCTTCACCACCGGTGAGAGTATCCGCCCCTAAATCACCTAATAAACTATCATTTCCTAAATCGCCAAAGAGTTGATCATTACCCACACCTCCTGCAACAGTATCATTCTCTTTTCCGCCATAAAGAATATCATCCCCAAGATTACCAAAAATCTCATCTGCGTTGCGATCGCCAAATAAATAATCTTGACCAATATCACCGAATAACACATCATCATTCTTACCACCGAAGAGTGTATCATTACCTTTTCCGCCATATAATCTATCATTATCTTGATTCCCGAGTAGGAAATCATTACCTGCATTTCCGCCTAAAATATCCTCTCCTTCTGATCCATAAATTGTATCGTTTCCCCTCATTCCTAAGATAAAATCATCTGTTGAGTTTCCTAATCTTAAATCAGATTCAGGGGTCAGTAAATCAGGATCTATGGATTCGGATGAACGACTTAATATTAGATGATTACTAAATCCTAAATCTATTATATTTTTTGGGTTGATAACAATAAAGCTGTCTTGATTTTCTATAGCGTCAAACATTAATACAGCCTTTTTTATTTCATCATGTTTCAACTCATTCTTCTAATTAAAATTAGGTTTTCCGGAGATGAATTATTGATAAATAAAAAATCGCTATTTTTACTGATAATAAATTTTTATTGATTTCAATACATCCAAAATTAACCGTATAAACACGGAAATATAATATGTTTTTAATTTAAATTTTTTACTAAATTGAGGTTTTTTTTGCTTTTATTGATAATTTTTTTAATTAAATAAAACTATAATAATTAATATAAATAAAGAATAGTCTCTATTGATATCACTCAACGAAATTACTTTTCTATACTTTACTATTAGCTAATTTTTTCCGTTTCATTCAGCAGAAGAACGACGAAATTTATAAGGTCTATTTTCTGCTCCCCAAACCTGTTCACCTTCTTGATTAAATCCTCTATCTAAAGTATCCATTCCTGTTTGATTTAAAATAATTGTATTGGTCACTCTAACTGCACCCCTGAAGTTAGTTGTGCAACCTTCTTTTGGTGTATTTCCCAGATAACCTAATTCCCGCTTTTGTAAGAAAACACTACAATTACTTTCTCCTAATTCTTCAGTCTTTATCAGTCGTTTGCTTTCAGGTTGATCGCAAAAATTAATATATTGTTGAGGTTTAATCGGTTTAAAACTGCTTGATATTACCTGTTGATTATTATCATCTGAGGCAATCTTTAAAAAACGCTGACGATAAGGTTGATCGAGTTGATCAATTAACCCTTGTTCTTGGTACAAAAAGATTGCAGAAGACGCTTGAGAGGTTGACTCTGTGGGTTGAACTTTGATCGGGCAAGTTGTCATCCGTACGCTAGGGGCATCTGCGATAGCGGCTGCTTGTTCTGTGGTATCCATTTCCCCTGTCAAATATGCTGCAACTTCTTCAACTTGGTGTTGTATTGAGCTATTTTTTACACTACAACCTGTTATCGTCAGGACAGAGAGAGTTGAAATCATGATTAGTCGGCAATTCATAACAATAATCCTTGACTGAAGCGTTGTTAATTTTTCTCTTAGAAGAATATCCAGGGATTTTAACGGATGAAATCACTTTTAAATCAATCTTCAACAAAATGACCATCGACCGTTACAATAATAAAGCTGTTGAAATCAAAGCAATTTATTCAGTTAATTGCTAGCCAACAAAGTGTCTAGTGAATCTACTGGATTTTTATATTTTACATTTGATGAGTTGATATGATTGAGCGTTATACTTTGCCTGAGATGGGGAACCTGTGGACAGATGAATATAAGCTGAAAACGTGGTTACAAGTTGAAATTGCGGTTTGTGAAGCCCAAGCAGAATTAGGCTATATTCCCGCAGAAGCGGTAGAAGAAATTAAGGCAAAGGCAAATTTTGACCCTCAGCGGGTATTGGAAATAGAAGCCGAAGTCCGACATGATGTGATTGCCTTTCTCACGAATGTGAATGAATATGTAGGTGAGGCAGGCCGATACATTCATTTAGGTCTCACCAGTTCAGATATGCTAGATACAGCGCTAGCCTTGCAATTGGTTGCCAGTATCGATATATTGTTAGAACGGATTGAATCTTTAACTCAAGCGATTCGTTATCAGGCTCAACAACATCGCGAAACCGTGATGATAGGGCGATCCCATGGGATTCATGCAGAACCGATTACGTTTGGGTTTAAGCTAGCGGGATGGTTAGCAGAAGTCTGTCGTAACCGCGAACGCTTAGTCCGTCTGCGAGATAGTATTGCAGTGGGTAAAGTTTCTGGGGCAGTGGGAACTTACGCCAATGTTGACCCCAGAATTGAAGCCATTACCTGTCAGAATTTAGGCTTTAAACCCGATACAGCATCGACTCAAGTGATTTCCCGCGATCGCCATGCTGAATATGTACAAACTTTAGCATTACTTGCGGCATCGATTGAACGGTTTGCGGTAGAAATTCGCAATTTACAACGAACAGATGTTTTGGAAGTTGAAGAATTCTTTTCTAAAGGACAGAAAGGATCTTCTGCGATGCCTCATAAACGCAACCCCATTCGCAGTGAAAGACTCAGCGGCTTAGCCCGAATTATTCGAGGTCATGCAGTGGCGGCTTTAGAAAATGTCGCTTTATGGCATGAACGGGATATTTCTCACAGTTCTGTTGAACGAATGATTTTACCGGATGCTTCAATTATTGCTCATTTTATGTTAGTTGAAACCACAGATTTAGTCAAGAATTTGTTGGTTTACCCAGACAACATGAAGCGGAATATGAATGTTTACGGTGGGGTTGTTTTCAGTCAACGGGTCTTACTAGCATTAGTGGATAAAGGTTTATCACGGGAAGATGCTTATCAAGTTGTTCAATCTTGCGCCCATGAAGCCTGGAATAAACCAGAGGGGAATTTCCAAGCCTTAATTAGTCAAGATCAACAGGTTACTTCTGTTCTATCTTCAGAAGAAATAGAAGCTTGTTTTGATCCAAAATATCACCTGCGTCATCTTGATGAAGTTTATCAACGCTTAGATATTTAATTAACTATTCTAAGGAGACTGCAATTCAGGAGACTGCAATTCAGGAGACTGCAATTCAGGAGACAGTAGGGACGTTCCATGGAACGTCTTTGCTGGAGAAACCGACAGGCTTTTTATCCCTATTGCCTACTTGAGTATTGCCTACTTGAGTATTGCCTACTTGCCTACTTGCCTACTTGCCTACTTGCCTACTTGCCTACTTGCC
>CAYSWY010000082.1:0-8073 GCA_964434975.1 uncultured Lyngbya sp. | reverse complement strand
CTTGAAATACAAGGGATTTTAATCCTTCGTGAATGGTTTCAAGAAGATGATAGCCGTCAATTTTAACTGTAGTCAGGGTCATTATATTATACTAATAGCGATAGAATATACTGATCATCCAGCAATCGCTTGGGTTTCAATCTGAAATAGAGATTGTAAAACACCTGTGAACACCTGACCGCCGGACTTGCTCTTAGTATTCCCTTCGACTCAGGTTTCAATTAAAGTCCACAAAATATTACCGAATATTAAGTTGTAAAATAGAGGAAATTGTAGCGATCGCCTGGGCACTGCAAACAGAGATAGATTATTGAACCATCACTAAATTATCACGATGAACAATAGTTTCTGCACCGCTATATCCTAAGATTTCTGGGATTTTTTCAGAACGCAAACCTTTAATTTGTTGTAGCTCAATACTGCTATAATTAACTAATCCTCGAGCTATTTCTTGACCTGTTTGATCGCAAAGTTGCACAGAATCTTGCGGGCGAAATTCTCCTTCTACTTGTAAAATTCCAGCAGCGAGTAAAGATTTACATTTATGAGAAATAGCTTTAATGGCTCCCTCATCTAAATATAACTTTCCGGCTGGAATTAGAATATTTGCAATCCAATGTTTGCGGGCATTTACGGGGCGAGATTGAGCTTGAAAATGAGTCCCAATCATTTCCCCTTGTAAGATATTCTCGATATTTTCAGGATGTTTTCCATCCATAATCACGGTGCGAACTCCTGAACCTGTGGCAATTCGCGCCGCTTCAACTTTAGTCACCATTCCACCTGTTCCCCAACCACTTTTAGAGTCCCCAGTTTGTACTTGTAACTCCGCTAATTGTTGTAGGTTAGTAACTAAATTAATCGGTTCAGCATTAGGATCGTAGCGAGGATCGGCTGAATATAATTTATCTACATCTGTGAGTAAAAATAACCAATCTGCCTCAACTAAACTAGCCACTAAAGCTGATAAAGTATCGTTATCTCCAAACTTCAATTCATCAATGGCAACGGTATCATTTTCGTTCACAATGGGAATAACTTCTAAGCGTAATAATTGCTGAAAAGTATTGTATGCGTTGACATAACCACTGCGCTGCATCAAGTCTCCACGAGTCAATAAGACCTGCGCCATGGGCTGTTGAATGGCAGTAAACAGGTCATCATAGACCCCCATGAGCCGACTTTGACCCACGGCGGCTACAGCTTGTTTGAGCGGGATAGTCCGGGGACGTTCCGTCAGTCCCAGGCGATCGCAACCTACCCCCACCGCACCCGAAGACACCAATACGACCCGATGACCTTGAAGTTGTAAACGGGTTAGGGTTTCGACTAATGTGGCGATTGTCGAGAGGGCTAAGCTGCCTGTTTCTCGTCGGGTTAAACTCGAAGTGCCAATTTTAACAACAAGGGTTGCCATGGTTTAGTCAAAGGGTAATGAAGCCCCTAAGGTTTTCGAGATCCAGACTTCTAGCGATCGCGTCGAAGGAACCAAATTACCATGCAACGGATCAACCATGGGTTCAACTAAAATGGTAAACATTCCCAGTCTATTCCCTGCTAAAACATCGGTAAATAGGCGATCGCCAACCATTCCCACCCGATCGGCTGGCAAACCCATGGCCTCAACCGCACGCCGCAGTTTACGCCGCGATGGCTTACCCGCACCACTGATGTAGGGGACATTTAAGGCAGCGCCGATTGTAGCAATACGACCGTGGCTGATATTATTACTGACTAACCATAGGGAAACTAAAGGCCGCAAAGATTCGATCCAGTGGTGCAGATCTTGGGAAATTTGCTGTGTGGTGATCGGAACCAGGGTTTCATCGACATCTAAGACTAATCCTTTAAGTTGATGTTGCGTTACCATTTCGGTGGTCAGGGCGATCACAGAGTCCCTTAAAGTTAGATCGGGTTGTAAGAGTTTCCCCCAGGACATAAGTTATTTAAGATGTTAGTGTTCCAATTTTAACGAAAAGTTGGACACAAATATAGTAGTTTCTCAAAAAAGCCATCGTAACTTGCACCCGGTAACATCTGCTGGTTTATTTTCACCCATCAACTGTCTCCCCATTTTTTCAGGGTTTCAGCTAATTTATCAGCAATGCCTTCAATCCAATTTTCATCTTGTTTTGTATAACTCCGGGGAGTATTAGCACCTAAAATTAATACCCCATTTTTACCAATGGGTTGACAAATCACACCTTGAGTATTTTCGGGTAAATAATCAAATTCAAATCGTCCGGGATAAAGGGCTAATTTGACTAAATAAACAGGTTTGTGTTTTTCTAATACCCGCTGAACAATAGCACCCGGTTGCACTGTAGAATTTTTACCTAAAATTCCGCGCCGTAGCAGCACTTGACCTTGATAATAAATAATGACGCTGCGGGTGACGGTATTGGTCAATAATAAATGAGTTGCCCAAGCCAGTTCTGTTTTGACTTCATCCGATAATTCTGAAGACAACTCAAACCCCCTTTCTCCGATTAATTCCACACTCTCGGGGGATAAGGGTTGAACTCGCTGCCACAGCAGGCCCACTAAAATTAGAATTGCACTTAAAATAACTCCTAATGCATCTGAACGGGCTTGAGAGTCTAATAAACTGGGTGTCAGCCCACGATTAATCAGTAAGAGAACCCCCCCAAGAGAACCCGTCACTAAGGGGAGGAGTCGTAACACACGATTGGGATCAGATGAGAGTAGGGTCATTTATGATTCGTTACTGGTGATTCGTTATTTGTCAATAGCCCTGGGCTTGTCTTCATATTTTTTTGTAAGTTGAGACAGTAGCAGTCTGGCGCGATCGCACAATAACTAATGACAAACATACTAATGACTCATTAATGATTATCCCACCTCTCCCGGTTCAATAATACGCTGGAAAAGATATCCTGTTCCTCGAGCCGTCAGAATTAACTCTGGGTTACTGGGGTCATCTTCCAATTTCGCCCGTAAGCGAGAAATATGAACATCGACCACACGGGTATCCACGTGCCGTTCTGGGGTGTATCCCCAGACTTCTTGTAAAATTTCTGAGCGGGAAAAGGCTTCTCCTGAGCGGCTGACTAATAATTCTAATAAGCTGAATTCCATTCCGGTCAACCGAATGCGTTCATCTCCTTTATAAACTTGTCGTTTGTTAGTATCTATTCTGATACTACCAATATGAATTACTCCAGAGCTGGGAATTCCAGAACCCCCATTTTTATCAATTCGACGCAAGACTGAACGGATACGAGCTTCTAATTCTTTGGGAGAAAAGGGCTTAACAACATAGTCATCTGCCCCTAACTCTAAGCCTGTAATTCGATCCGCTACATCTCCCAAAGCCGTTAACATAATAATCGGAATATCAGATTCTTTACGCAGTTCCTGACAGACTCCATAACCGTCAAGCTTTGGCATCATCACATCCAAAACCACCAAATCCGGTTCTGTGGTGCGAAAAGTATCGAGTGCTTCCTCTCCATCTGCTGCGGTGACGACATCGTAGCCAATCATGGACAGACGAGTTTCTAAAATTCGACGGATACTGGCTTCATCATCGACAACCAGTATCTTTTCTTTATGGTTTTCCAAAATGCTTTCACACTCCTTATTAAGTTACATTTTTGATCCAGTCAACCCGCTTACCGAGAGCCTTTATGAATGAGAGATTAAAATCTAGCTTCTCCGTAAGTCTCTTCAGTTGTTACACGAGTTTAACAAATGTATTTATTATTTACTTTATCATTAATTAGAATTTGAAAAAATTGTCTCAATTGTTCCTATCACCTTTGAGTCTAAAGCGGTAAATAGAGTCAAAACAGACTAGGAATAAATGACTATCTTATTAAAGTTGAAAAGTTAACATAATATTCAATATTGTCACAATTTTTAAAGATTTTACAGTGTTGAATCTTGTTGGTTATTTATAATTTGTCATGAGTGATTGTGTTGGGTGTGGGGTGAGGTGGTGGGTCAATTGTGTCTCAATTGTGTCTCGGTGACTCGCGATCTGGGGCGCGAATACGGGCGCGGGTGTCTCAAGAGTCTCCCCTATCCCCCCTATCTGTATCTCTGCTGAGAGCATTGTCTTATTTAAATCACAAGTTTTTCTTTTCAGTAGCGCTATTTACTTGAGTCCCCTATGACTTTATAATCTATTAATATTTAGTCAGTTGAAAAACTAGCTCTACCTGATTCTTGTCAGTCTCGAGTGAATGGCTTTATCCGCAATGAAGATTGCCGTGAGTGGCTATAGCTATAGCGAGTAACCCTCTGCTGGACTCACTTCTGGACGAACCAAGAACCAAGGCTTTTTAAATATGAGTGTTAATTCTTCTGGGACAGGCAAGCGTACAACTCGTACACGAACCCGTCGCAGCTCAAACACAAAACGTACAGATAATCAAGATCAAGAAAAAACAGATAAAGGAACAGCGATGAGTAAAACTACACAGGCAGGACAGTCCGGTAAAGGAGAATCAGCCGAAAATACTGCTCCGACTCAAATTCAAGTCGCTGGCACGGCACCCGGTATGCCAAATCGTCCCATTGAGCATAGTGATCTCGAAATAACAGGAACCATCATGGGTAAGCGGCCCATTGTCAAAGCCGATAGCGTCATGTCAGTTTCATTAGTCCACTCCAGTGAAATCAGAGGAGCGATGGCAAATCGACCTGTTGCGGTGACAAACTTACAAATTACATCGATGCTGATGAATCGTCCAGTGGCTTCTAATCAAATTGATGATCCTAATACCTTAATGGGATTTTTAGATTAAATTTAATTTCACGTCAACATCGATTCTGGCAAGAATTTTGAGGGACAAGAGTAAAATCATGTCCCTTTTGTTTATCATCTATCATGAACAACGATTGGAAAAACAGACATCGATTGATTCTGCTGACCCAATCGTTAATTCTGCTCATCTTTCACTTTGTAACTTGTAAGCGCATCTATGGTTCGTCAATTAACCGCTCCGCCTCTACCTCCTGTCCAAGAACGCCCTCCCAGCCTCCCCCTCAACCCTCGAAAAATCGATTCTCGGACAATGTGGCGTCGGGGGATATTATTAATGTTAATCACGACAGGATTAATTGGCTCACATATCTATCGACTGGTTCATTTACAGTTACTCAATGGTGAACAGAATCGTATACATGCAGAAGAAAATCGCATTCGTTTAGTTCCAATTCCCGCTAAGCGCGGTGAAATTTTAGATCGCCACAACCAGCCTTTAGCAACAAATCACATGACTCGGGCGGTTTACGCTTGGCCCAAAGAACAAACCCCCACCCAATGGCAGGCCACTGCTCGTCAATTGAGTCCCCTACTGGGAATTCCGGCATCAGAAATTATCGATAAAATTGAAAAACGCGGTTATCAAACGGCCATTCCTGTGCGCTTAAGTCAGAATATTACCCCAGAAGTCTTTGTTTGGCTAGCAGAAAATGCAGACCAGTTTCCCGGCTTAGAAGCACAAACAGAATTTAATCGGACTTATCCTCAAGGAGCCTTAGCCTCTCATGTGATTGGATATATTGGAGAAGCAAATCAAGCGGACTTAGAAGCTCATCCCGAATATCCCATGGGTATGATTATCGGACAACTGGGGATTGAAGCCGGGGCAAATGACGACATTGCTGGGGTTTGGGGCGCTCGTTTAATAGAAGTCAATGCCGAGAATAAAGAACTCAGGCTACTGGGAGAAAAATTTACTCAAGCAGGTAAAACCACTCGTCTGACTTTAGATATTGCCCTACAAAAAGCCGCAGAACAAGCTTTAGGTGGCCGTAGAGGGGCGGCTGTAGTCCTGAATGTGAACACCGGGGAAGTCTTAGCCATGGCCAGTAGCCCCCGGTTTGATCCGAACCTATTTACCAAACCCATTAGCGCTCAAGCCTGGAAAGAGTTACAAAACGAAGATAAACCCTTTCTCAACCGCACATTACAAGGTTATCCTCCTGGAAGTACCTTTAAAATCGTCTCTTCAGCGGCGGGTATGGGATCGGGTGAATTTAGCCCCCATGATGCGATCGCCACAGCATCGGCCATTACAGTAGGAAATATGACCTTTCATGAACACAGTGGGGGTTATGGTGTGATTGGGTTTCGCACGGCCTTAGCATTTAGTAGTAACACTTTCTTCTATAAATTAGGAATGGCTGTTGGCGCTGATACACTAGCAGAATGGGCAAATCGTCTGGGAATTGGCACAACAAATTTAGATCTATTGCGTTTAACAGAAGGTACAACCGGATTTGTTCCCACTCCTGCCAATAAAGAAGAAATTTACGGCGAACCTTGGTATCTGGGAGATACAGTGACAATGGCAATTGGTCAGGGAGCCGTGTTAGCCACCCCGTTAGAATTAGCCGTGATGGTGTCTACTATTGCAAATGGCGGTGCAAGAGTTCAACCTCATTTACTCGCCAGCCTGACGAATACAGCCGCCACTGAGCCCATTCCCACTGACTTATCTACAGAAGCGATAGAAACCATTCAAGATGGACTGATTTCTGTCGTGCAATATGGCACCGCTCAACTGATGAATGATGGTACGATTCCCTTAACGGCCGGAAAAACCGGAACCTCAGAAGTACTATGGCAGCGATCGCACTCTTTGTTTGTTGCCTATGGGCCAGCAGAAAAGCCCGAAATTGGGGTAGCCGTCGTGGTTGAAAATGGGGGTTATGGTTCTAAAGCCGCCGCCCCGGTTGCTAAACAAATCTTTCAAACCTATTTCAATAACAAATAATGAAAAGGTTGCGAGTCTTTATAATCATATTTCTCAGTAGCTGCCTACTATTCTGTAGTGGTTGTCAACTGTCGAATTCATCTAATTCAGATCAAATTGAATTAACACTATGGCATGGAATTAATCCACCACCAAACCGCGATATTTTTCAATCATTAGTCGATGGGTTTAATCAAACTCATCCGAATATTCATGTTACTCCCCTTTATATTGGTCAACCGGATCAACAATTACCGAAAATTCTGACCGCAGTTGTGGGAAATGCGCCCCCTGACATTCTGTGGTATAGTCCGATGATTACCGGACAATTAATCGAATTAGATGCAATTCAACCCCTGGAAAATTGGTTAAATGATGCGACTGTAACGGAAGAAATTGATCCGGCGTTATTTGAATCAATGACACTGAATAATCAGGTTTGGTCAGTACCGATGGCGGTGAATAATGCAGCTATTTTTTATCGTCCGAGCTTATTTAAAAAAGCAGGTATTACTCAACTGCCTTTAACCTGGGAAGAATTTCGACAAACGGCTAAAACACTAACTCAAGATTTTGATGGAGATGGGGATATCGATCAACATGGGATAATATTATCCCTCGGAAAAGGAGAATGGACAGTCTTTACATGGCTGCCATTTATGTATAGTGCCAATGGAGAATTAATTGAAGATTTGCAAGTTAATCTGGTTAATCAAGGCGCTGTTTCTGCACTGCAATATTGGTCAGATTTAGTAGCAGATGGATCGGCTATTTTATCTGCACCTGAAAGAGGCTATGAACAAGATTTATTTATTCAAGGTAAAGTAGCAATGCAAATTACCGGGCCTTGGACATTGGGATATTTAGAAGCAGAAAATATTGATTATGGCGTTATGCCAATTCCGGTGGCAGATGTACCCGCTGCAGTAACCGGAGGAGAACATTTATTTGTCATGAGTAATGATCCTAAACAGCAAGCAGCAGCAGCCGAATTTTTGCAGTATGTACTCAGTGAAGACTTTCAAATAAAATGGAGTTTAGGAACAGGTTATTTACCCGTCAATTTAAAAGCACGTCAGTCTAAAACCTATCAAGAATTTATCCAAAAACAGCCCACTTTAGATGTATTTTTAAAACAAATGACTTGGGCGCGATCGCGTCCTATTGTTGCCGGATATAGCCGGATTTCAGAAAATTTAGGGCGGGCAATTGAAGCAACACTTCTGGGAAAATCCCCGAAACAATCTCTCAGACAATCTCAAAAACGAGTCAATTTAATGGTTAATTCTGTTAATAATGAGGCAAATAGGTAATAGGGAAGAGGGAAGAGGGAAGAGGGAAGAGG
>CAYSWY010000081.1:0-11655 GCA_964434975.1 uncultured Lyngbya sp. | reverse complement strand
TAAAAACTAAAAACTAAAAACTAAAAACTAAAAACTAAAAACTAAAAACTAAAAACTAATTACCCGAATCATGAACGGCTTTAGCCCATCTTGAGTCTGTCAAAGTTTCTCAATCAGAATGGGTGCAGATTCATGACGTTGAGGGGCGGCGGCATCTTCTATGGTAACCGCGATCGCTTTAATCAAACTTGGATCTTGAAATGCCCTCGGTAAAATAATCGGTTGAGTCTGTTCACCAGTTGTAGAAGCGGTAAAAACTTGAGTCAGAATAGCCCCTTTTGTATCCGTTGTAAAGGGAGCATCTGGGGTTAATACTGTCCACAAAACATAAACCTTTCCCGGTTCAAGGGGGGGTAAAGCTTCTACAATTAAGGTGCCTTGTAAAGTCTCTGGATCAACTTTAACCACGACTTGCGGTGAGAGGTTAACATTTTCAGTGGGTTCGAGTGAGAATACCAGTTTTTCCACTGACTGCAGGCGAGCTTGTTGAGTTGAGCGCGATCGCCACAGAAAATAATTACTTAAACTCAATATGCCAATCAGTAGCGCTGCCAAAATACCAAGCGGTTTTGCCCAACGAGGCAGTGTAGAAATGGGTATAATTTGATCGAGATCTTCAGCCGTTGCCGTACCCATCACAATAGAGCGGAGTCGGGGAGAGGGTTGGATTTCTTCCGGGGCGTAGGTTTGTTCGAGGGCCAACTGCATTTGTTCAACCGCTTGCCTCACCTCAGCATTGTTTAACAGCTCTGCCATGATAGCGGCCTCCTCCTGGCTGAGATCATTGAGGACATAGCCGGCAATTAATAGCTGAAGTTGCTCTGGTGTCATTGATTGATTCATACTACTCACTCCCGAGCTGATCTTGCAAACTCTGACGTAGTTTTAACAAGCCACGCCTTGCCCAACTTTTTACTGTTCCCAAAGGAACCTCAAGTTTTTCTGCAATCTCAGTTTGGCTCAATCCATCCCGATAGGCTAAGTGTAAAACCTGTCGTTGATTCTCCGAAAGTTGAGCCAGAGCATTCTGAACTTCCTGGGTAGATTCGGCTTGATAGAGCGCTTCTATGGGAATATCATGGGATTGTTGCGGCTCTCCTTGATTCACCTTCAGGATATTTTGCTGTCGTTGGCGCGATCTAATTAGATCAATACTACGGCAACGGGCTTGAACCGCCAGAAAAGTTCTTAATGTTCCTCTTTTTGGATCGTAGGTCGATTGAGCTAAGCGTAAAAAAATTCCCTGGGCAATATCTTCAGCATCCTGAGTATTTTTTGTTGTTCTCAACGCAATTGCATAAACCAAACCTATATGGCGATCATAGAGAATTCCCAGCGCTTGCATTCGTCCTTGCTTCAATGCCTGCCATAGCTCTAGATCTGATGGAGGATTGTGTGAAGCCATATTTCCTCTTGAGGTTTGAAACCCTTCACTATCCATATTGGTTGAATATCTACAAAGCAATTTAACTCACACCTCAACACTAGGGAGGGGGTCAAGACCATCAGATAGACTTTAACATAATCATATCAGAGGTTATACAGGATTGGGTCAAGTTCAAACAACGCTTTCTTCTATTGCGCTTGGAACCGCACAATCATTTCTGATCATACGGTTCGAGTGTCTTAACTGGGTTTTAACGGGTCTGTTTATAACAAGCTTTGTGTTGGTCTATATCTATTTTTCGATGCGTTTAGGATTGAGTTTACATCGAAACAAAACTATCCTCGGTTAACGCCTCAACGGCTACTCCTGTGATTACAGCAAGACTTTCGTCACCCAATTCAATCACAGCACCGCTGCCTGATGACATCATTGTTAAATCCTCAACCATCAGACCATCAGCTAGACCAATCATATCAACCCCAACTTCAAAGTCAGTGATAGTGTCCATCCCTTCACCCATTGCCAAGATGAACGTATCCGCGCCCATGCCACCTGAGGAATTATCCCCCGTTAACATATCGTCCCCTAAACCGCCTCGGAGGATATCATCGCCATCATCACCCCAAATCATGTCATCGCCATCGCCACCGAGGAGTTCATCATTACCCGCTTTACCGCCGATGCGATCGTTACCAGCACCCCCCATAATGGTGTCATTGCCGCCCATTTGATTATCCTGAGGATTGCGGCTATTGAGATCGCCACGCAGCACATCGTCACCAATACCACCCGCAATGAAATCATCTCCTAAGCCACCCGCAATCGTGTCATTACCCGCACCACCGTTTAAAGAGTCGTTTTCATCTGTGCCAGTGATTTCATCGTCACCACTGAGACCATCCATCGCGACTAACCCTTGAAGATTTAGGGTAGAATCTGACCCAATCATTCCTAGGCTAGTTGCCATCCCAGTTGAAAGATCAATCGTATAAAGCATTGAGTTAGACACAGCAAACCCTTGATTCATTCCTTCAGCAGAGGAGAGAATATCAAAGCCGCCTAAGGTATCAAAATCAATCCCTAAATCTCCAATGGTGACTAAGGTTCCGTCATTGGGGGGATCTTGAAGCAATAAGTCATTTAGTAGGGTATCAATATCGTATAACTGAGTCGATGTTGTGCCGTCAAAGGAGTTAGTATAAGCAACAGCAGTAACATTGGGATTAATACCTGCACTCATGTCGCCTACGGCAAAAGCTAAGTCTCCATCAACAATCACTTCTCCGGTATCAACATTAATCCGAAAATCTTGATCGTTGTCTCCAACGAGTCGTAAGCGATCTGCAACCGGGTTAAAGTCAAATCCTGAAATTGTCCCACCTTCAAAGGGAATATTCAGGGTGCTTTCCAGCATTGCCATTCCCGTATCTGGATCAATTGTATAAATGTTGTTGGCGGTTGTAATACCGTAGATTTCCCCAGTGGCTGGACGAACATCAATTCCGAGTAATACACCCTCTAAGCCTGTGACTGGAATAGATGAGGTTTCTGCAAGATTATCACTACTGAAAGAAACCAGACTATTATCATCGCTTAAAGCAAAGAACTGAGTAGACATAATATCATCGTCACCATCAAGATCGCCGATCTGAAGCTGACCTCGAATTGCGCCTCCGGGAAATTCTTCGGTGTGAACATTCCAATAAAGACCGACATCTTCTCCATTGTCAGCGGTGCGAATTTCTTCAACAAACTCACTCAGGGGAATTAAAGCCGGATCGCTTTCTTCCCAAATCCCTGTTAGAGTAACTGAACCATCGCCATTGTCAACCACCATCAGGTCATCAGCATCTTGACCTCCGGCTTGAGGGGCAACTAAATCAAACAAACCAAACGCCACAGGGCCACCTTCACCTCGAACACCGTCGTGCAAGTGAATTCGGTTGACATCGTCTCCCGTCTCAGGCGTTTGAGGTTCGGTACCGAGTAATAATCCAAAGTCTAGACCTGAAACGGTGAGTTCATAGGATAAAGCATCTCCGGCTTCGTTTAACATCAGTGAAGAGAAACCCATTGCGTCTGCATCACCCGGTCCTGGAACCTCTTGATCGCCTGTTAGGACTGAAGATAGGGTAACTGGGTCAGCCATTGGAATCATTGGACCGTCGTCCATCACGACTAACCCTTGAAGATTTAGGGTAGAATCTGACCCAATCATTCCTAGGCTAGTTGCCATCCCAGTTGAAAGATCAATCGTATAAAGCATTGAGTTAGACACAGCAAACCCTTGATTCATTCCTTCAGCAGAGGAGAGAATATCAAAGCCGCCTAAGGTATCAAAATCAATCCCTAAATCTCCAATGGTGACTAAGGTTCCGTCATTGGGGGGATCTTGAAGCAATAAGTCATTTAGTAGGGTATCAATATCGTATAACTGAGTCGATGTTGTGCCGTCAAAGGAGTTAGTATAAGCAACAGCAGTAACATTGGGATTAATACCTGCACTCATGTCGCCTACGGCAAAAGCTAAGTCTCCATCAACAATCACTTCTCCGGTATCAACATTAATCCGAAAATCTTGATCGTTGTCTCCAACGAGTCGTAAGCGATCTGCAACCGGGTTAAAGTCAAATCCTGAAATTGTCCCACCTTCAAAGGGAATATTCAGGGTGCTTTCCAGCATTGCCATTCCTGTATCTGGATCAATTGTATAAATGTTGTTGGCGGTTGTAATACCGTAAATTGAATCCGTTGCCGGACGAACATCAATTCCTAGCAGTACTCCATCTAAACCCATAATTGGAATTTCAGAAGTCTGGCTAAGATTACCCATCTCAAAAGAGATCACAGTATTGTTATCTGTGAGCGCAAAAAATTGAGTAGACATGAAAATTTAGTACCCCATAACTGATAAGCTGTCTGATTTTTTGGGATTGTGTCCCAAATCTGGCCGAGCCTAATCCCCCTGCCCATAAACTGGGTTAATAAAGCGGACTTTTCTTGCCAACACTATCAGTACGCATAAACTGTATGATCGGATGCAAAATTTGATATAAAGTTTGAGTATAATTACCACATCAGACTCTGGGTATAGCGCTACGCACTGTTATGAGCGGGTTTGAGGATTTAGAAATGTCAAGCACCAAACTTTGTTTGTCTAACAGATCAGAGTATTGAAAAAGCTAACAGGATCGACTAGCTGCCACTTTGTGTCTTTTTTGCTTTTGTGGTTTCTCTAGCTTCTCTCAAATCAACTCACCAAATAAAAGGAATTAGTCGAGAACTACTATTTTTGTATTCGGGATATTCGGAATATTTTTCACTCATACTATTTTCTTTTTCAAATACTCTTTGTAAATAGACCACAAACACTAATCCCGGAACTAAATAAGCCCAAATTGAACCCGCAACAACTGCAAAACTCAAGTATCGTAATAAATCTCCGAAATAGTTAATATTACGAGAAAATCGCCATATATTATCTTTAACCAGTCCAGCGCCATATTCTTTAGCGGTTGATTTTTGGATATCTGCTACTGGATTAATTAAACTCCCAAAAAAGAACAATGGTAATGCTAATCCAACAGTTAAATAAGAAATTGATTCAGGATTTGTAAACGCTAAATAACCCGGTAAACTATATAAAAATCCAATAATTAATAAAGATAGAATAATTCCTACAGCACCAACCGGATCGCTGAACATCACTTGCTGACGTTTGGGATAAAACCATTGTTCAATTAACCACCAACTACAATAACTGATATGCAAGCATAAATAAATCACTTGCCGCATATCATTGATTCCGTAAAAAATCGCAAAACCAATTAATAAGAAAATCGTTAATATTTTTGCTAAATTAATCGCTTTAAGTTGAGTAAAATTAGATGAATTTATTGTCGTATTTTCCATAATCTATTTTTATCTTAAAGAAAGAAGGTTATTAAGTTTTTATGCCAAATGCTTGCAGAGACATTATATATATTGTAGAGACGTTACATGTAACGTCTCCACCGCAATTCATGACTTAAGTATTCAAGTATTTCGCCACTGCCTGAACATCTTTATCGCCTCGTCCAGAACAGTTAAATACAATCTTTGGACTGCCTTCAAGTTGCGGACAAAGGGTTTCTAAATAAGCAATGGCATGGGCAGTTTCTAAGGCCGGAATAATTCCTTCTAACCGAGACAAACGTTGAAATGCATCTAACGCTTCTTGGTCTGTCACACTATAATATTCTGCCCGACCGGAATCTTTGAGAAAGCTATGTTCCGGGCCAACACCCGGATAATCTAACCCGGCGCTAATAGAATGGGCTTCAGTGACCTGACCATCATCATCTTGCAACAGATAACTCATTGCCCCATGTAATACCCCCACTTGACCGGCTGTTAAGGTGGCCGCGTGTTTACCACTTTCAACCCCAGACCCGGCAGCCTCTACCCCAATCATCCGAACTGTGGGGTCATCCACAAATTCATGGAACAGTCCCATCGCATTAGAACCGCCTCCCACACAAGCAATCAGAATATCCGGCAGTCCATCCCATTTTTCTAAACATTGGGCGCGGGTTTCTGTGCCAATAATCGCGTGGAAATCTCGCACCATCATCGGGTAAGGATGGGGGCCAGCGACTGAACCGAGGATATAATGAGTCGTTTCAACATTCGTCACCCAGTCCCGAATCGCCTCAGAGGTGGCATCTTTTAAGGTTCCGGTCCCCGCTGAGACGGGTTTAACTTCTGCCCCGAGAAGCCGCATTCTAAACACGTTGAGGGCCTGGCGTTCCATATCCTCTACCCCCATATAAATGACGCATTCTAAGCCAAACCGGGCGCAAACCGTAGCAGTTGCAACGCCATGTTGTCCGGCCCCAGTTTCAGCGATAATCCGCTGTTTTCCCATTTTTAAGGCTAACAAAGCTTGAGCGATCGCATTATTAATTTTATGAGCGCCAGTATGATTGAGGTCTTCTCGCTTCAGATAGATTTGTGGGCCGCTACCGTCAGGTCTGGCGTAATATTGGGTCAGGCGTTCGGCAAAATACAACGGACAAGGACGACCCACATAGTCCCGTAACAGTTGTTGCAGTTGTGTTTGAAAGTCTGAGTCTTTAACATAATGTTTTAGGGCCGCTTCTAACTCAGCTAAAGCAGGCATCAGGGTTTCTGGGACATATTTGCCACCAAATTGACCGAAGCGCCCTAGGTTATCGGGGCGTTGGACTGAAGCCCCTTGTAAGTTAGGGGGTAAAGGAGTTGTCGTCATGAATCATTCTATTTAACGTTAGTCTTAAATTATATTAGCGATTCGCCTATCTCGTTCTCTGCTGGTGATTGTTTCAGTCGTTAATCTCCAGAGAAAATATACAAAGTTCAAGATTGATCAATCTTAAGGTAGCAAAGCACAGCAGTGTCTGCAACAACAATGATTAGGGTCTTAGCCTTTTTGATATTTACAGCATCAATCCATCGCCGATCTATAATTGTAGTCTTAAATTAAGATTGTAGAAATTAACAATTACAGAACGTGCCGAATCAATCAAACGGGATCACCCCAAATACTCCAGTTACCCTGACAGAACATTCTCATCATCAAGAATTAGTGGGTTTTATTTGGAGTATCGCCGACAAACTACGCGGCCCTTATCGTCCTCCTCAATATCGGCGGGTGATGTTACCTTTGATTATATTGCGGCGTTTAGATGCGGTTTTAGAACCCACAAAACAAGCGGTTTTAGCAGCTAAGACAAAATATGAGAATATCGGTTTAAAAGGGGATGCCTTAGAAATGGCGATCGCCAAAGTTGCTATTGGTGGAAATCGTCAGCAATCTTTATATAATACCAGTGAGTTTACCTTTCAGAAATTATTAAATGATCCCGATGGAATTGCCAGTAATTTAATTAATTATATCAATAGTTTTTCCTCGAGAGCTAGAGATATTTTTGAGAAGTTTAATTTTGAAAGCGAAATTCAAAAGTTAGATGAAAGTAATCGTTTATATTTAATTATTAAAGAGTTTTGTCAGCCCGAACTCAATTTATCTCCGGCTAAACTGTCTAACCTACAAATGGGCTATTTGTTTGAGGAATTAGTCAGAAAGTTTAACGAACAAGCCAACGAAGAAGCTGGGGATCATTTTACCCCTCGTGAAGTGATTCGGTTGATGGTAAATTTAGTTTTTTGTCAAGAACAGGATATTTTTAAACAAGGAATTTACCGCAGCGTTTATGACCCCACTGCCGGGACGGGAGGGATGCTTTCTGTTGCCGAAGAATACATTAAACAGCAAAACCCAGAAGCCAATTTAGGATTATTTGGGCAAGAATATAACCCTGAATCCTATGCTATTTGTTGTTCGGATTTACTGATAAAAGATGAACCGATTGATCATATTATTTATGGCGATACATTAGGGATTAAAAATGCTAAAAGCAGAAGTAATAACTTTTTACCTCAAGATGGTCATCCCGATAAACAGTTTCATTATATGTTTGCCAACCCGCCGTTTGGGGTAGAATGGAAACCCGAAAAAGATTTTATTGACGAGGAATATAAAACCTTAGGATTTCAAGGACGTTTTGGGGCAGGTTTACCCCGAATTAATGATGGTTCGCTATTATTTCTACAACACATGATCTCGAAAATGCATGATAATCCCGATAATAATGGGGATGGTTCTCGCATTGCAATTGTATTTAATGGTTCTCCTTTATTTACTGGCGATGCAGGCAGTGGAGAAAGTAATATCCGTCGTTGGATTATTGAAAATGATTGGTTAGATGCAGTCATTGCTTTACCCGATCAAATGTTTTATAATACCGGAATTTTTACTTATATTTGGTTAGTTACGAATAAAAAAGCAGTCCATCGTCAAGGTAAAATACAGCTAATTGATGGAACTCGTCATTATCAGAAAATGAAGAAAAGTTTAGGGAATAAACGCAATGAATTATCCTCAAATCATATTGCAGAATTAGTGCGATTATATGGAGATTTTCAACACAATAGTATCAGTGAAATAGAGTCAAACGGACAAACAGAACAGCGCCTATGTTCTAAAGTATTTGATAATCGCGAATTTGGCTTTATTAAAATTACAGTAGAACAACCTTTAAGATTAAATTTTCAAGCCAGTGAACAACGCTTACAACAGTTATGGCAACAAACCGCATTTCAGAATTTAGCCACCAGTAAAAAGCGCAAAGATAGACAAGCCCAACAGTTAGAAATAGAAATTGGTGAAACTCTACAATATCAAATTATTCATGCTGTGCAGACCTTAGATCAAAATAAACTCTATTTATCCCGTTCTCAGTTTGAAAAGGATTTAGAAAAAGTACTAAAAACAGCCGGATTAAAATTAAAATCTCCGGTGAAAAAAGCGATATTAACCGCATTAGCAGAAACTGATTCAGAAGCGGAAATCTGTAAAGATAAAAAAGGCAATCCTGAAGCCGATAGTAATTTACGAGATACAGAAATAGTACCTTTACCGGATAATATCACCTTACCTTTACCGCTAGATTATGATAAAGATGCCAATGTAGATCAATTGATTCCGTTAATTCAGCACCATTGTCAGGACTATTTAACAGCAGAAGTATTACCCCATGTTCCTGATGCTTGGATAGATTTTTCTAAGACAAAAATAGGCTATGAAATTCCTTTAAATCGTCATTTTTATGTCTATCAGCCGCCCCGTCCTTTGGATGAAATAGAAAATGATATTAAATCCCTAGAAGCTGATATCATGGCAATGTTGGGAGATGTGGTTTAAAGTTAAAATAATAATATAGAGTTTTGAGATGTAATTGAATGGCTTTAACAATTTCTGACGAAGGATTAGAAAATATTCAGCTTTCGGCTGAGATTCAACAAAAGGCTTTACAAAAAGCAAAAGAAGGATATGTGATAGCTTTATTAGAACTCGGAGAAATTAGCAGTGGTAGGGCTGCACAAATTTTAGGTGTTTCTCGTTTAGAAATGATTGAAATGATGAATCAATGGGGAATTTCTATTTTTGATGATTCCCAAACCTTGGAGGAATTACGTCAAGAAGTAGAACAAGCAGAATTAATTTTAAATTAGAATAATTCTTAAATATGAAACTAATATCATGGCAATGTTGGGAGATGTGGTTTAAGGTTAAAATAATAATATAGAGTTTTGAGAGTATAAAATTATGCAAATTACAATTGATTTACCCGACCTTTTGGTAAACAGAGTAAAGGATCATTGGGGTGATTTATCTGATAAAATTATTAATCAATTAGTTTTAGAGGCTTTTCTAGAAGGACTGATTGATTTTGATGAATTTAAGGAGATGTTAGGTTTAGAAAATAACGCAGATTTAAAAACATTTCTTTCGGCTAATATTCCTCAACATCCTTCAGGATTATTAAATCTTGCGGGAAGTTGTGCGGATATCGATTTAAAAATTGATGATAAGGGTATTTCTGATGAGAGGAATCAAGAATTAATCAAGGCTTAACATGAGTGATAATTCTCAGGTTTATTTACTAGATACAAATGTTTGTATTGTCTATCTAAAAAATAGGAACTCTCCTGTTAATGATTACTTAGATAGTATTGACTCAAATCAGATTGCTGTTTGTTCAGTCGTTAAAGCTGAGTTATTTTATGGTTCAATGCGGAGTAATAATCCTCAAAAGAGTTTAAATATACAATTGTTATTTTTACAGCAATTTGTTTCTTTACCTTTTGATGATTCCTGTGCTGAAATTTATGGTAAAATTCGGGCAGATTTAGCCATGGCAGGAACGCCTATTAGTTCAAACGATATTCAAATTGCTTCTATTGCTTTGGCAAATCATTTAACATTAGTCACTCATAATATTAGAGAATTTAGCCGCATTGAAGGCTTGAAACTAGAAGACTGGGAAGGAGAATAATGGGGAAATATAACGCTTATCAACAATATAAAGATTCTGGTGTTGAGTGGTTAGGGGATATTCCTGAACATTGGGAAGTGAAAAGATTTAAATTTATTCTAAAAGATGGCTATGAAGGATTAAAAATAGGCCCTTTTGGTAGTCAAATTAAATCAGAAAAATTATCAGCATTAGGAAATTATAAGATTTACGGTCAAGAAAATGTCATCAATCAAGATTTTTTATCAGGTTATCGCTATTTAGAGGATGAGCTTTTTAAAGAATTATCAATATATGAGATTAAACCTAATGATTTACTCATCACTATGATGGGCACTAGCGGACGTTGCTATATTGTTCCAAGTAATATTCAAAAAGGGATAATGGATTCTCATTTAATTCGCCTCCGACTAGCCAAGGGTTATCATTTAAGATTTACTAGGTATTTAATAGATGAGTCGGAATATGTTCATTATCAAATCAAAACTAAAGGAAAAGGAAGCATAATGCACGGCTTGAATTCAAGTATTATCAAAAGTCTTGTATTAATGATTCCCCCTCTACACGAACAAAAAATAATCGCACAATTCCTCGACTATAAAACCCAACAAATAGATCAACTGATAGCGAAGAAAGAAGCTTTATTAGAAAGACTCGATGAAAAACGTACCGCCCTTATTAGTCATGCTGTTACGAAGGGTTTAGATCCTAATATTCCAATGAAAGATTCTGGTATTGAGTGGTTA
Organism: uncultured Lyngbya sp.; assembly: GCA_964434975.1. GTDB lineage: Bacteria > Cyanobacteriota > Cyanobacteriia > Cyanobacteriales > Microcoleaceae > JAAURB01. The sequence goes on along the minus strand of CAYSWY010000081.1, from coordinate 625 downwards.
GGGGATATTCCTGAACATTGGGAAGTGAAAAGATTACGTTTTCTGATAGCCATGTATGGAGGCAGTACCCCAAATAAAAATAACCCAGAGTTTTGGGATGGTGAAATACCTTGGATATCACCAAAAGATATGAAAACAGAACGTTTGATATCTTCTATTGACAAAATCACTGAACAAGCTTTAGAAGAAACATCAATTCATTTACATGAAAAAGGTGGTATTGTTATTGTTGTTAGAGGTATGATATTGGCTCACTCTTTTCCAGTTGCTATTAATGATATCGCCATCACTATAAATCAAGATTTAAAAATTCTTAAAAGTTTTACAAATTCTGAATTTTTAGCTATTTTATTACGAGGCATAAAAGATTTGATTTTAAGTATCATTGAGGAGTCAGGTCACGGAACAAAAGTTTTAAAAACTGATCTATTCAAGAATATTTTTTTACCCTACCCTCCTTTACAAGAGCAAAATTTTATAGTGGATTTAGTGGGAATAAAAACTATCGAAATAGATCAACAAAAAGCCAAAATAAAACAAGCGATAGAACTATTAAAAGAATATCGTACGGCTTTAATTACTAATGCTGTCACGGGTAAAATAGACGTTAGACAAGTTCCTATTC
>CAYSWY010000080.1:0-11728 GCA_964434975.1 uncultured Lyngbya sp. | reverse complement strand
GAACAATATCCGGCTCCCCTCTCTTCTTCTGGGAGAGGGGCTGGGGGTGAGGGCATAGCAGTACCCCGCTTCAGCAAAATTGCCCGCTCTTACCTGCTGCACGTTGGTAACCTGGACTGGAAGCAGATTAACCCTGATATTTTCGGATCGATGATTCAGGCGGTGGCCGATGAGGAGGAACGGGGGGCATTAGGAATGCATTATACCAGTGTGCCGAATATCCTCAAAGTACTGAATCCGCTATTTTTGGATGATTTGCGATCGCAACTGGAAGCAGCAGAAAATAATAGCCGAAAGCTACTGAATTTACGGTCTCGCATCGCCCGAATTCGAGTGTTTGACCCCGCTTGTGGATCGGGTAATTTCCTCGTTATTGCCTACAAAGAAATGCGATCGATTGAGGCAGAAATTAACCGCCGTCGGGGAGAAGCCAATCACAAGTCGGAGATTCCTTTAACCAATTTTCGCGGGATTGAAATTCGCCATTTTGCGTCAGAGATTGCCCGGTTAGCATTGATTATTGCCGAATATCAATGTGATGTATTGTATCTTGGTCAGCAAGAAGCTAGACTGCTATTTTTACCCCTAAAAAATGATAACTGGATTACCTGTGGTAATGCCTTACGGTTAGATTGGTTAAGTATTTGTCCGCCAACAGGAACGGATGTAAAAGTGCGGGGTGAAGATTTATTGAGTCTATTGCATGATGAGGCGGAGATTGAGTTTGAAAATGAAGGTGGAGAAACCTATATTTGTGGAAATCCGCCATATTTAGGTTCCACTTGGCAATCGAAACAACAAAAAGACGATTTAAAACACATTTTTGATGGACGTACTAAAACCTGGAAATCCCTCGATTATGTATCTGGTTGGTTTATGAAAGCGGCAGATTATGGAACTCAAACAACATCAGCAGCGGCTTTTGTATCGACTAATTCGATATGTCAGGGGCAACAAGTACCAATTCTCTGGCCGCTCATTTTTGCAACAGAACATGAAATTGCTTTTGCACATACTTCTTTTAAATGGGCGAATTTAGCAAGTCATAATGCAGGAGTAACTGTAGTCATTGTTGGGATTTCTAATCATGCTGATAAGGTTCGACAGTTATTTTCTATTGATGAAAATGGTGAGACAGTTGTAAAGAAAGCTGAGAATATTAATGCTTATTTAGTTGCGGGTTCAAATGTCATCATTACATCTCAATCCAAGGCGCAAGATGAACGTAGTCTTATGGAATGGGGAAACAAGCCAACTGATGGAGGACATCTGACACTTTCAACTACAGAACGGTTAAAAATTGAATCAGAAGATATTCGAGCAGCAAAATTCATTCGTCCATACTACGGAGCAGCAGAGTATATTCGCGGACTGAATCGTTTTTGTATTTGGGTTAAAGATAAAGAGGCACAGGAAGCAGGAGAAATTGCAGAGCTTAGGAAACGCTTTGAAAAAGTAAGATCTTTTCGTGCATCAAGCAAAGCAGCAGAAACTAGACCAGCGGCTCATTTTCCTCATAGATTTCGGCAAATACAATCTGTTGCGGAAAGGTACACTATCATAGCGTCGCGTATTTGTTCTGAAAAAAGAGAGTATCTTTCAGTTGGAATTTTAAATAGTAATGTAATACTCTCCGATCAAGCCTTTGCTCTCTACGATGCCCCACTCTGGAATATGGCACTCATCGCCTCCCGCCTGCACCTCATCTGGATCGCAACTGTCTGCGGCAAACTCAAAACCGACTTTCGCTACTCCAATACTCTCGGCTGGAATACTTTCCCCGTCCCCACCCTCACGGAAAAAAACAAAACTGACCTCACCCGTTGTGCAGAAGATATTCTGTTAGCAAGAGAGGATTATTTCCCCGCCACTATTGCCGATATGTACGATCCGAAAGACATGGATACTAAGTTTCCATTGGTTCGAGAAGCCCACGATCGCAACGACGAAATATTAGAGCGGATTTATATTGGTCGTAGGTTCAAAAACGATACCGAACGTCTAGAAAAACTGTTTGAATTGTATACTAAAATGACCAGTCAAACATCAGCGAAAAAGCCAATCAAAGGTAGAACGAAAAAAGCCAAATGATCCCTCGGCGCGATCGCAGAATTACCTGTTAGATATCCCGCTAGAGGTTCAATGTTAAAATTGCAATCAGATCCTCGGAGGATAGAATAATAATGATTTCAGTTCCGAGTCATTCACCCAAGTTAACACCCGTTGAATATTTCGCTTGGGAAGAGCAACAGCTATGCCGACATGAGTACATTAATGGCCAAGTCTACGCTATGAGTGGGGGAACCCAAAATCATAGCCGGATTGCTTTGAAGATTGCGGCTTTACTGGATAATCACTTGTCCGATGGCAGTTGTCGGGTATTTAACTCTGATTGCAGAGTGAATCTTGTGGGAAGCAATGATTACACCTATCCCGATGCGAGTGTGAGCTGCGATCGCAGAGATACAACCACAATACAATACATTACTTATCCCTGTTTAATCGTTGAAGTTTTGTCCGAAAGTACAGAAGCTTATGACCGTGGCAACAAGTTCTTTCGCTATCGTCAGAATCCACAATTACAAGATTACCTATTGGTCAGTTCTCAAGAAATTGCGATCGATCTGTATCGCAAAGGCAGTGATCAACGATGGGAGATCATCAATTATCGCCCTGGAAATGTAGTGGAATTGCAATCGGTGAATTTGACCTTCCCGATTGAGCAAGTGTATCGCGGGATCGACTTTTCGGCTAATTCGATAAGCTCACAGCAAGCCGATCCACCTGACCCACTGCGTTGAAAAGATTATACTAAAGCCGAAGCAGTATGTCCCGGTTGCGATCGCCGCTGCAAAAACGATACCGAACCCAAAGCAGACAGACTCAAAATGACAACTGATTGGCAAGAGACTCTAGTTGAAACAACAGTAACCTACCTCCTCAATCACAATGGTAAACTCATCCTGATTGAGAATGTGCCAGCCCGTGTCAATGAAGAAACCGGAGAGCAATTTTTCTCACCCTCAACTGTAGAGCATTTGCAGCAGACTATTTTAGACTCCTCAAAACCCGATCCTGAAAGTTCAGGTTCCTGTATACCACTATTGAGAAGATGCAGCACTTTTCCGTAAAATCTCCACCTAGCCAATGAATCATCCTATTTCAGTCCCTGCTGTTTCCGTTACCTACGCCAAAGACGGCACTTCTACAAAATCAAACGCCCTGGGGATGCGTCCCATGCAAGAACGGGCTTACCAAAAACGCGGCGAACAATATCTCTTAATTAAATCACCCCCGGCTTCGGGTAAGAGTCGGGCGTTGATGTTTATTGCCCTCGATAAACTCGAAAACCAAAACCTCAAACAGGCTATTATTGTTGTCCCTGAAAAATCTATCGGTTCGAGTTTCCACAATCAACCCCTGAGTCAGTTTGGCTTTTGGGCCGATTGGCAGGTTGAACCGAAGTGGAACCTGTGCGACGCTCCGGGAGGGGATAATGGCGGTAAAGTCGATGGGGTAAAGAAGTTTCTCACGAGCAATTCTAGGGTATTAGTCTGCACCCACGCGACATTCCGTTTTGCTGTTGAAAAGTTTGGTATCGAAGTGTTAGATAACCGTCTCATTGCTGTGGATGAGTTTCACCATGTTTCGGCTAACCCAGATAACAAACTGGGCGATCATATCCGCCAACTTATGACTCGGGATAAAACCCATATTGTGGCGATGACGGGTTCTTATTTTCGGGGTGATGCGATCGCTGTGTTGCATCCCGAAGATGAGGCTCGTTTCGATACTGTGACTTACACCTATTATGAACAGCTCAACGGCTACCAATATCTGAAGCAACTTGACATCGGCTACTATTTTTATGCGGGCAGCTACACCGATGAAATTATGCAGGTGTTGAACCCAAAAGAGAAAACAATTATACATATTCCCAATGTTAACTCCCGCGAAAGTACTAAAGATAAAATTCGTGAAGTTGAACATATTATCGATGAATTGGGAGAATGGCAGGGAATTGATCCAGAAACGGGATTTCAACGGGTTAAAACGGCTGACGGTAGAATTCTCAAAATTGCAGATCTGGTAGACGATGACCCCAGTAAACGGGATAAAGTTGCCGCTGCCCTCAAAGATCCTAAATATAAGAATAACCGCGATCGCATCGATATTATTATTGCTCTTGGGATGGCAAAAGAAGGGTTTGACTGGATTTGGTGCGAACACGCCTTAACGATTGGGTATCGTTCCAGTTTGACAGAGATTGTGCAGATTATTGGTCGCGCCACCCGCGATGCACCCGGTAAAATTTGTGCTAGATTTACTAACTTAATTGCTGAGCCAGATGCCAGTGAAGCTGCGGTGACTGAGGCTATCAATGATACTCTTAAAGCTATTGCGGCTAGTCTGTTGATGGAGCAGGTACTTGCCCCCCGCTTTGAGTTCAAACCCAAACGCCCCAATAATCAGCCGACTCCTGGCTATGACTATGGAGAAGATGGCTATAATCCTAACAGATGTAATGTGGGTGTAAATCCTGAAACCGGTCAAATTCAGCTAGAAATTAAAGGGTTAGCCGAACCTAAAAGCCCTGAAGCCGCCCGCATCTGCCGCGAAGATTTAACTGAACTGGTGACGGCTTTTGTTCAAGATAAACCCACTATCGAGCGGGGTTTGTTTGATGAAGAATTAGTGCCGGAAGAATTGACTCAGGTACGCATGGGTAAAATTATCAAAGAGAAGTTCCCCAATTTAGAGGATGAGGACGGGGAAGCTGTCCGTCAACAGGCGATCGCAGCCCTTAACCTAATCCAACAAGGTAAAAAAACCCTGAACGAAAAGGGTGGGGAATATGCTATAAATTCTGGTGATAGTGAGGTCGCGAAAAATACTGCCCTGATTGATGGAGTGCGGCAGTTTGCCTTATCTGTTACAGAACTCGATATGGATTTGATTGATCGGATCAATCCTTTTGGTGAAGCTTATGCTATTCTGGCTAAGTCCATGAGCGAAGAACGACTGAAACAGGTGGCGGCGGTAATTGCTGCTAAGCGAGTTAGTCTGACTGTCGAAGAAGCGCGAGAATTGGCAAAACGGGCATTGCGGTTTAAACAGGAAAAAGGCAGGTTACCCAGCATCACGGCCGCAGATCCATGGGAAAAACGCATGGCAGAAGGAATTGCTTTCCTGCAACGAAAAGTCAAGGAGGAGAATGATGCCTAAGGATACGACAGAAGATGATTTGGAGTTACTGGCTGAACTAGGTGTAGACACTGCAACCCAACAGTCTCGCAAACACTCCCCAAAGGAAGAACGCATTATTGCAGGTTTTGAGGAAATTGAGCGGTTTGTGGAGGAGCATAGACGGTTACCTCAGCATGGGGAAGATGGCGATATCTTTGAGCGGTTGTATGCCGTGCGTTTAGATCGTTTGCGAGACTCTGAGGAATGTCGTGAAGTATTGAAACCGTTAGACTCTCGTGGACTGTTAGACGCTGTCGCTGATAGCAACCTGACGAAAGATCTTGATGATGAAGCACTGTTAACTTCTCTGGGGGTTGATGCAGCATCAGACAATGACGTGACCCAGCTTACCCATGTGCGATCGCGTCGGGAAATTAAAGCCGCAGAAGAAATAGCACAACGGACTCCCTGTAAAGACTTTGATAAATTTAAACCGATCTTTAAACAAGTGCAGCAGGACTTGAAGACAGGCGCAAGGCAAACCTTGAAATACCAAGACAATGCAGCAGTCAATCAAGATGATCTATTTATCCTGGACGGACAGAAGGTTTTGGTTGCCGATATGGGTGAATTATTTGTGAATGATTATGGTCGTCAAGACTGTAGGCTGCGAGTAATTTATGATAATGGTACCGAGAGTGATTTGCTATTGCGATCGCTCCAAAGAGCCTTAAACAAAGACAAGACTAGCCGCCGCATTACTGTTACAGATTTTGGCCCCCTATTTTCCTACATTGAAGCTGAAGACGACATCACAACAGGGTATATCTATGTGCTGAGAAGTCAATCAGACGATCCTTATATTGTGGAGCATCGATCAGTTATTCATAAAATTGGTGTGACTGGAGGCGATGTAAAAAAACGAATTGCCAATGCTAAAAAAGACCCGACCTATTTACTTGCAGAAGTAGAAATCGTTGCTACCTTCAAGCTAGCCAATATTAACCCAAAGAAACTGGAGGCATTGCTGCACAAGTTTTTCGACAATGCTCGCTTGGATGTGGAGTTGAAGGATCGCTTTGGCATTCCTGTAAAGCCCAGGGAATGGTTTCTGGTTCCGTTAGAAGTCATTGAAGAAGTCATTGAAAATATTAAGAAAGGAACTATCGACCAATTTCGTTATGATCCAGAAACAAGCAGTCTCACAAGAGTGTAATGCTATCTAAGGATAATCGTTACAAGATTTGTTGTTATTTCAGGAACATCTTTGCTCAGAAATTCTTCTACACAATAGAGCTGCTTCACGCTCATGCACGATAAACTGATGTCAGTTCAAGTCCTGGGTGAAATGACCACAATGACTTGACAACAGGTATCCCCCAACAACTTGACTGGATAGATTGAATTGAGGAGAGCTTTTATGAGGAATATTTTGAGGTGTGAGTTGGGTTGTTTTTTGTCAAAGTTGGCCCGATATTCAGTGGTTGGTAGTTTATCAACATTGGCAGTAATGACCGTGGTTGCTCCCAATTTTTCGGTCGGTTCTAAAGTATTCTCGAATGCAACAGCGATCGCCCAAACGGCCTCACCCTTCAGCGCCGAAGAAATTCGTAACTATGCGCGGGCGGTTCTTGGGATGGAACCCAGACGACAAGCGGCTTACGAAGAGATTAGAAGTACTGTTGGTGATACAGTGCCGACGGTGGTTTGCAATCAAAACCGTAGTATTAATCAATTGAGATCTGAAGTTCGGGCGATCGCGGTTAACTATTGTACCCAAGCAAAAGCTATTATTGAAAGTAATGGTTTAAGTATTTCTCAATTTAATGATATTACCCAGCAACAGCAAGCTAATGCTCAACTCAAGCAACAAATTCAAAATGAGTTACTGCGCTTACAACAGAGTTTGGGAAATTAAACAGTATGCTGAGGGATTGAGTTTTTATACTTCATATCAGTATATTTGCCAGATTTAAATGAGCTAAATTTTAAACCGTTGAAGTGTCTACCACCTGCATCAACTGACTTATTCTCGATCTACATAAATTGTTATGATGACTTTTTCTGATCTCCATCGACTATTCTCTCAAATGCTAGTGGTTGGCACTCTCTCTGGGAGTGGTTTATTAAGTGGTATGATTCCCACAATCAATCACACCATTAGACTAGAGTTTGACACAGCAGCATACGCCCAAACTCAGCAGAAATTTACCGCTGAAGAGATTACGAATTATGCGCGGGCAGCAATTACCTTAGAATCTAGACGTTATCAGGTAATGAATGAAATTAAGCAAATTGTGGGGGAAGTGCCGCGAATTATTTGCGATGAACCCAGTAGTATTAATGCATTACCGGGTAATGTGCCTCAAATTGCGGTGAGTTATTGCGCTCAAGCGCGACAAATGATTGAACGTCAAAATTTAACTGTCAGTCGCTTTAATGAGATGACTCGTAGACAACAAAATGATCCTGAATTTAGAGAGAAAATACAAGCGGAAATTTTAAAGATATTACAAGCGGAAGAATCAGCAGAACAGTAAATAATTATTCTAAAATGGTAATAGATGATTCGGTAATAGTGATTTAGAAATCATTCCGTGAACTCCTTTTTGTGGAGCATTAACGACTTGAGTAATATGAAAATTAACGGCTAAAGAACAGATAATATAGGCTTCTTCGGCTGCTATTTTCATATAGGTTTGCAGGAACTTTATCATCTGTTGTAATGCCATTTCAAATGCCTGATCTAAGGTGTCACCAAACCCCATTGTGATCCAATCTGATGGGGTTTCTGCTATTGGTGCAGTTAGGGATATTTGAGAATGCAAATGCAGTTCAATTGTACCATTCATCGACGTTTCTATCGCTGTTCCGTTGACTTCTCCGCTGCCCTGTGCGCTATGTCCATCGCCGATTGAGAATAGCGCCCCCGGTACAAATATGGGTAAAAACACACGAGATCCGGCTTTTAATTGCGGATTATCCATATTTCCGCCATACATTCCTGGTGGAATAGATGAACGGTTTTGTTCTGGAGTCGCGACACCCAGAATACCAAAAAAGGGATGTAAGGGAATATTAATATCGCTATTGGGGGGAAACTCCGCTGTATTTCGGTCTAAATTGAGTGGGATAAACCGCAAACGAGATTGATTAAACTGTTGCGGCAGCGCACCCCAACCGCAGCGAATGGCATTAAAGCCCACATCTAAACGCGGGGAAATGTCTTGTAAACGCACTTCTAATACATCCCCTGGTTGTGCCTTTTCGATATAAACTGGGCCAGTCAATAAATGGGGGCCAGGGCCGACTTGACGTTCTGGGGGTAAGTTTTGACAAATTTCGATCAATTCAGGGGTTAAAAAGCCTGCTGGAGCCTGCTGATACAGTTTAAATCCGGTATAGGTTTCGACCTCAATTGTATCTCCAGACTGGATAAATAAAGCGGGTTTTAATTCCGGAGAAAACCCCCCTAAATGCACAGTTTCACAAGTCGCTTTTAGAATATGATGTACCATTAAAATTATAAAATCGATTAGAATAACAGACAGATTTCTCAACTGAGGCTATCATTTTTTTTTCTATCCTCACTCCAATTGGATCGTTATCATCAGCCCTACCCTTTATCACCCTTGATTTCGATTGAACTTAACTGATTAATTCGTTAAAGGACAATAATGATAGATTAAAGATGAGTCTAATTCAGGATATTATACAATTTTTTTATAGCGTTTTAACCGCACCGATTCGGATTGGTGAAATTTCGATTTCTCTCAGTCTGATTTTAAAGATTATTGTGGCGCTGGTTATTGTTTGTTTTGTTGCTCAATTTTTAAGTAATTGGTTACGAAATCGTCTTTTAGTTCGTTTAGGATTTAAGGAAGGAAGTCGAGAAGCGATCGCCACAGTTTTTCGTTATTTTACAATTACCATTGGGTTTATTTGTGTGCCGCAAGCTGCCGGATTAGATCTGCGTTCTTTAAGCTTTTTAGCAGGGGGTTTAGGGATTGGAATTGGGTTTGGATTTCAAGGTTTAGCGCAAAATTTTGTCAGTGGTTTAATTTTATTATTAGAACAACCGATTAAAGTTGGGGATTATGTAGAAGTCGATAATTTAGAAGGAACAATTCGTAAAATTGCTCTCCGTTCTACTATTATTGTTACCAATGATGAGATTTCTATTATTGTGCCTAATTCTAATTTAGTCAATAATCGAATTATTAATTGGAGTCATGGTAATCCTAATAGTAGAATTCATATTCCGGTTCAAGTTGCTCATGGTAGCGATCCGGTATTAGTGACAGAAGTATTACTCTCAACGGCACGTCGTGAACGTCGGGTTTTAAATTATCCAACACCTCAAGTTTGGCTGAGTCGGTTTGGCGAAAATGGTATTCATTTTGAACTATTAGTTTGGGTAAATCAACCCCGCGCCCGTTTACCCATTCAAAGTTCTTTAAATTATATTATTCAAAATGCTTTACGTCAAAAACATATTAAAATTCCGATTAATCAACAAGATTTATGGATTAGAAATCCTGAAGATTTAAAAGCTGCATTTGCTGGATTTTCGCAATTAATATCTCCAGAAGAAACTGAAGATTCTAGTTATTCATCAGAGCAATTATCTTTACGGGATTTATTGAGAAAAGTGACTTATTTCGAGAATTTTTCAGATTTACAATTATTGAATTTGATTGAAACAGGTTATCAAGAAACCTTTTTAACTGAGCAATTTATCTTTCATGAAGACGATCCGGGTGATGCTTTTCATATTATCTTATCCGGTTCCGTTGCGATTCTTTCTGAAAAAACAAACAAACATATTCGGGATTTATATGCTGGAGACTTTTTTGGAGAACTTGCACTGATTTTAGGAATTCCGCGTTCTGCTGGCGTAAAAGCCTTAGAAACCACTATTTTATTTGTCGTTAGCCGCAACGTATTTCAAAGCTTTTTAACCAGTCATCCTCGCCTAGCTGATCAAATTGCAGAAAAGTTAGTCGAACGAGAACAAGAACTGATTCAACGCCAACAAATATTACGAGATTTAGGTATTATTCATCAGGAAGATATACATAAAAGTCCCTTAGTTTGGATTCGGAAACGGATTAAAACATTGTTTGAAATATAAAATTAGTTTTTAGTTTTTAGTTTTTAGTTTTTTTCGTCTAATCACTGTTTATAATCAAGTTAATCACTCAAATTATTGCGTGTATTTGATAATAAAAATATGAGGATAAACAATCAGATGCGGAAATTGATTTATTGTATAATATGAACGAATTTAATAGAATAATATAGTGCTACATTTTATAGTATTTGAGACTTGACTATACCTCACATCTGTAGAGACGTTATATGTAATATCTCTACCTGCAACCCTAAAAGACCATTCGTAATTTCCTTGACTAATCTTGTACTGTTATAGATTTTTGGTCTATTACTATATCAATAAAATCGTTAAGCTATGAAAGAGAAAACAGAACGAGAGAAAATGTTAGCGAATGAACTGTATTTAGCGACTGATTCTGAATTAGCTGCAATGAATCGGAAAGCCCGTCAGCTACTTTATAATTTTAATTATTCTCATCCAGAAGAAGAGCAGCAGCAACAACAAATTATTCTAAATTTATTAGGTAAAATCGGTGATAATTTTACGATCATACCGCCATTTTACTGTGATTATGGCTGTCATATTTTTGCGGGTGATAATTTATATATTAACTCTGACTGTACAATTCTAGACTGTAATACTGTTCATCTCGGTGATAACATTTTAATTGCACCAAAAGTACAAATTTACACAGCTTATCATCCGACAAATCCTCAAATTAGATTATCGGGTAAAGAACTGGCAGCACCTGTTAAAATTGGCAATAATGTATGGATTGGTGGCGGTGCAATTATCTGTCCTGGTGTAACAATTGGTGATAATGTAACAATTGGGGCGGGTAGTGTTGTGACAAAAGATATCCCAGATAATGTCGTTGCGGTGGGTAATCCTTGTCGAGTGATTAAAATAGTATAGCCTGACAAAACCTGTTGTCTGATCAGTAAAAATTAATAAGATGCGTTACTGAGGCATCCTACTACTGATATAATTCTCATGAAATAGTAATATAGCAAAAACAGAGAATAAATAATACGTGAAAAAATCGATGATTAATTCAGATTATGTTTTAAATGTTCAGCTATCCAAATTTTAATGATTGACTGACGAGTCACACCCAGACGGTTAGCTTCCTGGTCTAGGGCTTCTATCATCCACACCGGAAAATCAACCTGAACAGATTTTTGGTGATAACCGGGTCGTCTTATCTGAGATAAATCCAGCTCATCAATAATATCTTCGTTGTTATCGTCGAACTTTTTATCAAATTCTTCAGCTTTCATAAATTTTTCTCTCACTAATTGATCAGATCGCGCCTCTGCCCTCTGCCCTCAGCATAGATGCCTTCGTTCAATCAAACAGCTTATAAAGTGGGATAATTCTTATTACTACTGCGAGAAGCTAAACGGGCTTTTCCTGCCGCTGCCC
>CAYSWY010000079.1:0-12976 GCA_964434975.1 uncultured Lyngbya sp. | reverse complement strand
TAGACCGAGGGCTTGACCTTCAATTTGACTCGACTCTATGCAGTCTTCAATGTTTTATTACTTTTTAACCACCTTCTACACATTACAGAAGGTGGTTTTGATTTGAATTAAGGTAAAATATGAATATAATTAATGCAATTTAGGTGCAGTAATGCATCAAAGATGAGTTATGACTTAACTTCTTGTAACTTTCCCCAATGCAAAAATTAATTCATAAAATTGACAAAGTAAAATAAGACATGCGATAATTAATATTTGTGCTTTATTATTAATAAGTAGATAGGTATATACCCATGGCAAAAGGAGTACGAATAGTTGTTACTTTAGAATGTACTGAGTGCCGCACAAATCCTGATAAGCGCTCAAACGGAGTCTCAAGATACACAACGACCAAAAATCGTCGTAATACTACTGCACGTTTAGAACTGAAAAAGTATTGTCCTCACTGCAATCAACATACAGTTCATAAAGAAATTAAGTAGTAGTTCATATATATTGAAATTAGGAAAGGAATTATTCTGCCATGAGTTATTTTCGTCGTCAAGTTTCTCCAGTCGACCCAAAAATTCCGATTGATTACAAAAATACTGAATTGTTACGTAAGTTTATTACTGAACGAGGCAAGATTTTACCCCGTCGGATTACAGGTTTAACCTGCAAACAGCAACGAGACCTGACAAAAGCAATCAAGCGCGCTAGAATTCTAGCCATGCTGCCTTTTGTTAATCGAGAAGGCTAATAGTATCGGTGGAAAAGGGAACTTTAATCGAATTTAGATTGCATGGAGAGCGTCGTCTTGCCGTAACCGACCGTCCGGAAGGTAAGAAACATTGGATTGTCATTGACGAGCAAGGCAACACTCATACTGTCCATCCTCGCCAGATCACTTATACCGTTGGTTCAGGATATAAATCTTCAGAGATTTCTGAGTTTTATCAACAGTTGCAACTTTACTTAGATCCATCGAGTTTAGAGGTGGCTTGGGAAATATTAGGCGAAGATGGGGAAACGGTAAATCCGGCTGAGATGGCTCAATTACTCTTCTCAGAAAACACACCCCCGCTTTGTTATGCTAGTCACCTCTTACTCGCCAATGATAAGCTTTACTTCAAGCAAAAAGGTGATCGCTACGAACCTCGAACCCCTAACCAAGTGGCCGAGATTCAACATCAGCAACAGGTTGAACAACAACGTCAGCAGGAAACAGAGGCGTTTTGGAATCGGGTTCAGCGATGTTTAGCAGGTGAAGCGGTAGAATGGCAATTGAGTGATCGCAATCGTTTGGATGCAATTGAACGGTTTGCACTATACGCGGAGGAAGGATCTAATATTAACTTAGCTTTAGAGACCCTTGCTGAGTTAGAGCGTCCTCAAACTGCACTAGCAGCCTTTCAGTTATTGGTTGATCTAAGCCTTTGGAGTGTACATGAGAATTTATCTCTTCGCCGCGCTCAAATTCCGATAGAATTTTCTAACCAGGTACTTGAAGTGGCACATACTTGCCTACACTCTCCTCCGCCAGATCGAGATGTCAATCGCTTAGATTTAACTTCTCTCAAGGTTTATACCATTGATGATGAAAGTACCCGTGAAATTGACGATGGTCTCAGCCTTGAATATTTAGAGAGTGGTGAGAAACGGATTTGGATTCATATTGCTGACCCAACTCGCCTGCTTTTACCCGGAGATCAACTCGATCTAGAAGCCAGACGACGAACAACGACAGTCTATCTACCGACAGGGATGATTCCCATGTTCCCCTCGGAATTGGCAACCGGGCCAATGAGTTTAATTCAGGGACAGGTTTGTTGTGCTTTAAGTTTTGGTGTTCTTCTAGATGATGAGGGAGGTGTCAAGGATTATAGCATTCACGCGAGTTTAATTAAACCCACCTATCGCCTCACCTACGATGATGTTGATGAAATGCTGCAATTGGGCATTAAAGCCGAACCCGAGATCGAAGAACTGGCGAAACTAGCCAAACAACGTAAACAGTGGCGAGATGCTCAAGGCGCAATTAGTATATATATGCCAGAATCTTCCATCAAAGTGGACGGGGATGAAATTATCATCAAAGTTTTAGATGATTCACCTTCACGCCAAATGGTAGCAGAAATGATGATTCTAACGGGAGAAGTGGCAGCTCGATATGGCCAGGCTCATAACTTGGCTTTACCTTATCGCAGTCAACCCCAACCGGATTTACCGCCTCAAGAAGAACTCATGCAGTTACCCGCAGGTGCCGTGCGCTCCTGTGCAATGCGCCGTTATATGCCCCGTAGTGAAGTCGCGCTGACTCCGGCTCGTCATGCCAGTTTAGCGCTAGATACTTATACTCAAGTCACTTCTCCCATTCGCCGCTACAGTGATCTATTGTCTCATTTTCAGATTAAAGCTCACCTGAGAGGGGACGTTCTACCTTTTTCCACTGAAGAAATGCAAGAGATGGTGATGAGCTTAGGGCCTGCAGTCAAGGAAGCTTCACGCATCGAACGGGAAACGAATCGATACTGGAGTTTGGAGTATCTTCGCCGTCAGGGACAGCAAGTGTGGCAGGCTATTTTGTTGCGTTGGTTGCGAGAAGATATTCGTTTAGGATTATTAATGCTTGAGGAATTAGGTCTAGAACTACCCATACGATTAAATCGAGCAATGCCTTTAGGAGAAATGTTTACGGTCAAAGTGACCCATGTTGATCCCCGTCAGGATATTATTCAGTTTCAAGAAATAGAGTCTTCAATTACAGAAACAGCCTTCTCGTAGAAAAAGTTAATAGCAAATAGCAAACTAATCATGAATTTCACCGTTTGGCATAATCGCGCCGTAGAGTTGAACGCCAATAATACTAGCACTACTCAACTCAACTCGGGTCAAATAAGCATAACTCAGATTCGCATTTCGTAGATTAGTCCGCGCCAGAGTTGCATCGGTTAAATCTGCTTGAGTTAAATGGGCTGAACTTAAGTCTGTTCGTGTTAAATCGGCTCGAACTAAATTAACTCGACTCAAATCAGCATGGACTAAATTAGCATGACTCAGTTTGGCATCTGGTAGAATCGCGTCACACAATTCAACACCGGGTAATTGAGCATTGGTTAACATTGCCCGCTCTAATTTAACCTTTTTCAAATTTGCCCCAATTAAATTCGCCCCAGACAAATCTACCTCTGTCAAAAATGCCGATTGAAGATTGGCATCAGTGAGATTAGCATGGGTTAAAATTGCACCTCTTAAGACGGCTTCACTTAAGTTTGCCCCACTTAAATTCGCTTTGGTCAAATCAGCCCCCGTGAGATTAACCCCCTGCAAATCAGTCCCTCGCAAATCAGCCCCCCGTAAATTGACGCTATCGTAGATTCTACGCTCATAACGCAAATTTGCCCCCCGTAAACAAGCGCCCCGCAAATCAGCCCCTTGTAAGTTAACACCCCGTAAGTCTGCCTGAATTAGATTTGTATCTATTAAAATGGCTAAAGCCAAATTCGCTTTGCGAAAATCAGCCCCCTGTAACATTGCCCCCTGTAAATCAGCATCACTGAGATTGGCACCATTTAAATTGGCTTTATTAAGGTTTGCCCCACACAATTTGGTATTCATCAAATTCGCTCGACAAAAATTCACCTCATTGAGATAGGCTAAAATCAAACTTGTTCCTTGCATATCCGCCCGACTTAAATTCGCAGCAATCAAGTCAGCATAACTTAATTCAGCGTTTCTCAAATTAAGTCCCTGAAAATTTTTTTCACCAGTCTGATACTGTTCTAGAAGCATAGTCTCATCCATGTAGCTTTTCCTTAGACGTGATTATAGGCAAACTCTTGTGCCCAGACAATTGCTTTATGCCCTGTTTGTCGTCCATAAATTTTAATACTTTGAATAGATTTAATCTTTAAAAAAATGAGCTTTTTATGGACAAACTGAGCGGTTGCTTCTTTTGTAGATACGGGTTCTGATTCTAAAAATACATGCAAACAACCATTGCGAACTTTAGCCAATGTATTAATTCCCCGTGGATTTAAAGATTGATTAATTAAGTTGGTAATGGCGTGACAATTTCCTTGCTTAGCTAACTCCATCACGTGATTTTGATTTTGGGGTTGAGAACAGTTAGAAGTCAAACTTTCAACCACTGTCTCATGATTGTCAGCAGTATTATCAGTTTGATCCGGAACCGTTAATGCTTGATCAAATTCCATCACCTGATGTTGAAAATTACGCATGAATTTTTTCAACGCTTTATATTTCGTGATGCTTCTGACTTCAACGGGGTAATCTTGTAGCTGACTGTCAATCTCAACTTCTAAATCCTTTAACAAAGTTTTCATGTGACTCATCGTAAACGAAATACTTTGATGGATGTGTTTAACAATTTCATCTTCTAGCTGAAAGATAGCATCGAGGGCTTCTTGGTTAGAATGGAAGCTGTGATTTGAACTTCCTGATGAAACTTCTGAACAAGCTGACAGTAAATCGCTATCAACATCTATCAATTCATGATTGAGCTTTAAACCGGGATTCGGCAAAGACTGAAACTGATCGGCGTTTTCCAGTTCCATCAAATGTAAGGTTTCAATTTCACTTAAATTAGAATGCTGAAAACTGTGATAAATCGCTCGATTAATGGATGGCTTACTGGCTAAAGCCGGTTGACGTACTGTTTTCGGATTAATATTTTTTACTGATGGAGTAACTTCAACTGGCTGTTCTGTTACTACTTTTTGAGATAAATTACTGATTAAATTATCATTTTTATATAACGGCTTAACAGAGTCTAAAATAACAGTGACCACTTGTAACATCTCATCTGATTTATCTAGATAAGATGATACTTTTGTTAGATGTGCTTCTAAAGCTGACAACTGAGGAAAGGTTGTGACTAAATCTTGTAAAAGCTGATCTAGACTAATAGATCGAAGCTGTGACCAATCCTGGCTACTGAAATTAAATTCCCGTTCTATGGCTGAGAAAATTAAAATTTTAACCTTCAAAGGATTGCTATGCTGCATCAACTTGAAACGAACATCAAATAGATTTCCAAGATCTTTATTATATATAGGCTGCTTTTCAATGCGCTGATTTGTCTCCTGGACTAGAGCAGCAGAATTAACTAACCAAGGAATATCAGTATTTTCCTTTTTTGCTTCATTTGCTTCTAAATAAAGCTTGCTAACTTGCTTCAAGATCATATCAACAACTAAGCTATATTCTGTTTTTTTATTAATCTTAGATAATATTTTATCAAATATTTTATATAACTTTTCAATGTCTTGAGTTTTCCAGTAGAGTTCTTTAACTAAAGTTTCAACCGAAATATTTTGTAGTTTTTTTCGATCATTTTCCCACTTACCTTTGCAAGCACAGAACATGACTTTTTTAATCCGAATTAAATTCGGGCTTTCTTCAATATTTTGAACGACCTCATTAAGAATAGATGTAACTGACATTTGAGCCTCCTGATATTTTTCTATTTAAAGATGAGAATTATTATACTCAGCATTAATCAACTTTTTAATTACCTAAATCTATATTTAATCCGTGAAATAATCAATAGTTAATTTAATACTTAGTATCTCCGTTGAATTACTGAAATGACTGCTCAGTAAAGATACAGATAGAATCCGAAAATATTCGTAACTTCTAATACAGGAGGCTGTAGAAAATAAGAAAGATAGCACATGGTTTATATTTGAAGTCAAAGCACCCTGATTTTTAATTCAGTAAATAAATAGGACTGAATTAACGAATCTAATTTCTAGGATAACCTGATTTTCTCAGGTTGTAATCCTCCTCGAGCATCTTCATAGAAATAGGATTTGTCAAAATTTTGAATATATAGTTTTATCCATTTAGAGATCCAATCATCTATCTCGAATATTGTCCATTCGTACAATAAAATTTAAGAGAATGTAATCTCTAATCTATTTCAATCTAAAATCGATGTATCAGTGGGATATTCTTGTTGTAGGCAGTGGCATCGGTGGCTTAGTAACAGCAGCACTTCTGGCTCGTTATCA
Organism: uncultured Lyngbya sp.; assembly: GCA_964434975.1. Lineage (GTDB taxonomy): Bacteria > Cyanobacteriota > Cyanobacteriia > Cyanobacteriales > Microcoleaceae > JAAURB01. The sequence continues at coordinate 6,962 of CAYSWY010000079.1, read as the reverse complement.
AAAACGTGTCCTCCTGCTCGAAAGCCACAGTACCCCAGGGGGCGCTGCTCATGGTTTTTGGCGCAACGGATTTCATTTTGATACAGGGCCATCATTTTTTTGTGGACTGGCAGATTCCCACAGCCTTAATCCTCTGAAGCAGGTGTTTGACTTGTTGGGAGAGTCTGTTCAAACAGTTCCTTATGATCCGTTAGGACATTATCACTTTCCGGATGGTGTTCTACCCGTCTATGGCAATAGCGCCCAATATCGCGCCGCTGTAGCTCAATTTACCCAAACAGGTAGCCAGGAGCTATATCACTTTGAACAACGGCTACTGAGGCTTTACGATGGACTGAGAGACATCCCAACTATTGCATTACGAGCAGACTGGCAACTCCTCCCTTTCCTGATTGGACGTTACGGACTCTCCCTGATAAAATTGTTCCCGCAAATTGGAGAATTGAATGCATCTGTCGGTAAAATCCTGGATCAAGAAGTGCATGATCCTTGGGTGAGGCGACTGATTGACTTAGAATGCTTTTTACTCTCCGGACTCAAAGCTGATGGGACTATTGCCCCGGAAGTGGCGTTTATGTTTGGTGAACGAACCCATTCCGTGATTGACTATCCCGTAGGAGGTAGTCCAGCCATTATTGAAGCGTTAGTACGAGGGCTGAAACGCTTTGGCGGACAACTCCGTTTGGGTGCTCATGTCGAACGAATTTTAGTTGAAAATAATCAAGTTAAAGGGGTAAAACTCCGTAATGGAGAAGAATTACACGCCCCGGTTGTCATTTCTAACGCTACACTTTGGGATACATTTACTCAATTACTACAACCCCAAGATTTACCCGAATCTTACCGCACTCAAGCTTTACAAACTCCTGCTGTAGATAGCTTCATGCATTTACATCTCGGTATTCGTAGTGACGGACTCGAAGGATTGACGGGTCACCATGTGGTGGTGCATGATGCTCAAACAGATATTACAGTTGCGGGCAATACTTGCATGGTTTCCATTCCTTCCGTTTGGGATGCCAGTCTCGCCCCACCCGGACATCATGTGGTTCATGCCTACACCCTTGAACCCTATGAAGGTTGGGAAAATTGTCAATCTTACGAGCAGCGTAAACAACAGCGATCGCAATCTCTTTATCGCGCCTTAGAAAAAATTATCCCCGATATCCGTCAACGTATTACTCTAGAATTGATTGGGACTCCTTTAACCCATGCTCGGTTTCTCCGGCGCTATCAAGGCACTTACGGGCCAGCCCTCGCCGCAGGTCAAGGGATGTTTCCCAATTGCCATACCCCAATTAAAGGATTATATCGTGTCGGAGATAGCACTTTACCCGGTATTGGTGTCCCCGCCGTCGCTGCATCAGGAATTATCTGTGCCAATACTTTAGTTCCTCTCAAACAGATGAGCCAGTTATTGGATCAGTTGTAGGGATGTGATGGGATGAACTGAGGATCAGTTATGAGTCATTTGTTCTTTGTTGTTGCTTCTGTGCAAACGGGCCTTTGGGGCTAAGCTGTTGCCCAATGGTGACAAATGACCAAAAATGAAGAAGCAATAACCAATATGGACTGTTCTTGTAACGGTTTCTTACAACAGTCATAAACTCAGTCTCTATCAGTGATACGATCCCGTAAAAACCTTTTGAGAGAAATCTTATGGCAGAAGAACTGACAGGACAAGCTCCGATTTTTGGCGGCAGTACCGGTGGGTTACTATCAAAAGCAATCGTTGAAGAAAAGTATGCCATCACTTGGACCTGTTCAAAAGAGCAGGTATTTGAAATGCCAACGGGCGGCGCAGCCGTGATGAACGAAGGAGAAAACCTGCTGTATTTGGCGCGTAAAGAACAATGTTTGGCTTTAGGTGCTCAATTCCGGACTAAGTTTAAGCCTCGTATTGAGGACTTTAAAATTTATCGAGTTTTTCCCAATGGAGAAACAGAGTATCTTCATCCGAAAGATGGTGTCTTCCCCGAGAAAGTAAACGAAGGTCGCGAAATTGTTAACGCAGTTGACCACAAGATTGGCGATAACGTTGACCCGGCTAAAGTGAAATTCACAGGTAAAGCGACTTACGAAGTCTAGCTGATTGGTGAAAATGTTATTCAAACATAAGTATTAATTCAGCAATAGCTGACTTGAATGAGTACCCAGGGACGTTGGGGAACGGAAACAGCCTGTCAAGTCGAACTACCAGGGATGAAGCAAGGCAACTTGTAAAGTCTAGGCAAGTGGCGAGGGGCAGGAAAACTCAATTGTGAGATTGAGAAGCCTACTACTACTACTACACTGTACTTGTAAAGTCAGTGGTGGGAGTCGTCACTCTGCAAAGGATGAGGGATTTGTTTATGTGCCTTCATCCTTTATTCGTGTTCGTGGGCAGATTATGTTTCCAGAGTTTTCTCAATTTACTCAATTAGCAACCCAAGGTAATTTCATCCCTGTTTATCAAGAGTGGGTGGCTGATTTAGATACTCCCGTTTCAGCATGGTATCGAATTTGTGCGGGTCAGCCTTATAGTTTTCTCCTAGAATCCGTTGAAGGGGGAGAAAAACTAGGACGCTACAGTTTTTTAGGCTGTGACCCTGTTTGGACTTTAGAAGCCCGGGGCGAAGTCACGACCCAAACCTTTCGAGATGGTTCAACTCAGCAATACGAGGGCGATCCGTTTGTAACCTTAGCCAACTGCCTCGCCCCCTATAACCCCATAAAATTACCCCAACTGCCACCGGGACTGGGTGGATTATTTGGATTCTGGGGATATGAATTAATCCGCTGGATTGAACCGAGAGTCCCGGTTACCACTCCCACTCCAGAAGACTTGCCCGATGGGTTGTGGATGCAGGTAGATCATTTACTCGTGTTTGATCAAGTTAAACGGAAAATTTGGGCGATCGCCTACGCTGATTTACGTCATACTGATCCAGAAACGGCTTATCAGCAAGCCTGCGATCGCGTGACTCAACTTCTCAATAAGCTTTCCTCGCCTTTATCGGTTCACACCCCCTTTTTAGAGTGGACTCCTCCCAACCCAAATGACCGGACATCTGCCCCGGTTAACTACACCAGTAATCTCTCTCAAGAACAGTTTTGTGCCAACGTCGTTAAAGCCAAGGAATATATTAAAGCCGGAGACATCTTTCAAGTCGTTCTTTCCCAGCGACTGACGGCTGAATATAGCGGAGAACCGTTTGAGTTGTATCGTTCTCTGCGGTTAATAAATCCTTCCCCCTACATGGCTTATTTTAACTTCGGCAGTTGGCAATTGATTGGTTCTAGCCCGGAAGTGATGGTCAAAGCCGAAACCACTGAGACAGGAGAAACGATTGCGACATTACGTCCTATTGCTGGAACCCGTCCCCGTGGTCACACAAGTGCAGAAGACGACGCTTTCGCCACAGAATTATTGGCAGATCCGAAAGAAATCGCCGAACATGTAATGTTAGTAGACTTAGGCCGTAATGACTTAGGACGAGTCTGTGAAAGCGGAACTGTAACCGTTGATGAATTAATGGTGATTGAACGTTACTCTCATGTGATGCATATTGTGAGTAATGTTGTGGGAGAATTAGCAGAAGATAAAACCGCTTGGGACTTGTTAAAAGCCTGTTTCCCGGCCGGAACCGTCAGTGGTGCCCCGAAAATTCGCGCAATGGAGATCATTCATGAGTTAGAACCCTGCCGTCGTGGCCCCTATTCGGGGGTTTATGGTCAATATGATTTTGATGGACAACTCAATAGCGCTATTACCATTAGAACCATGATTGTTCAACCTCAGCAACCGGGCAAACATACCGTCAGTGTTCAAGCCGGGGCGGGGTTAGTGGCTGACTCAGATCCCGAAAAAGAATACATCGAAACCCTAAATAAAGCTAGAGGACTCTTAGAAGCTATTCGCTGCCTGACTCGCTAACTTTACCCCCCAAATAACACTGATGAAATTTTATATTGTTGATGTTTTTGCAGAAGATAAATATGCCGGAAATCAATTAGCTGTTTTCTTAGGAGAAGGCGTGAGTTCTCTTTCGGATGCTGAAATGTTGGCGATCGCCCAAGAAATGAACTATTCTGAAACGACATTTATCCCCTCAAATACGCTGCCAGATGGGGGCTATGATGTGCGGATTTTTACCCCGGCAAAAGAACTGCCCTTTGCTGGACATCCCACACTGGGAACGGCTTACATTATTCAACAAGAAATTATTCAAAAAAATGTTGAAAAAGTTATTTTGAATTTAGGTGTGGGTCAAATTCCAGTGACCTGGACAGAGACAGAAGACACAGGAAAAGTATTGTGGATGCGGCAAAACTCACCGGAATTTTATCAGACTTTGGATGCAGAAACAATTGCATCTGTACTTAATTTAACCCCGGCTGATATTGATCAACGTTTCCCCATTCAAGAAGTCTCGACAGGCATCCCTTTTATCATTGTTCCTTTAAAAAGTCTGCAAGCACTAAAAAATGCAAAAATTAATTTAGAACGATATGAACAATTAATTCAAACCACAAATGCAACAGAAATTCTAATCTTTTCACCCGAACCTTATAATTCCGAAAATCAGCTTAGTGTACGAATGTTTGCCCCAGCCCTTGGTATTCCAGAAGATCCTGCCACAGGGAGTGCCAATGGTTGCTTAGCGGGGTATCTGATTCAATCTAATTATTTTAATACTGAGCAAATAGATATCAAAGTGGAACAAGGTTATGAAATTAATCGTCCTTCTTTACTATTTTTAAAAGCGGCTAAAAAAGCAGATAAAATTGAAGTGAATGTGGGTGGTAATGTGGTTAAAATTGCCCAAGGAGAATGGATTTGTTAATTTATTCTACTTCTTCTAATTCTTGAGTAGATTGCCATCCCGGTTGCCATAAAGACCGATCTTTGAGTTGTTTGGCATTTAACCAAAATCGAACATTGGGATCGCAGGATGAGACTAATTCTGCAAATACCCACTGCTGTTGATTTTTCCGGTTAACCACTTGAAAATGTCGCCAGCCCCAGGTTTTCTGACAAGCCGTCCATTTTGATCCGACTAAATGAGGATATTTTTGCTTTTTCGACATGATTGAACTGTTCTCTATCTTGCCTGAAAATAATTATGACATTTTTGTTCTATCCTGTCTATGCAACTGATATAGTATACGGATTTTATATGATCAATGATGTATTATAAAAAACAAAAATTAAGTATTTTTACAGAGTGTGATTGTAACTCAATATACTCATCAACTGGATGATTGACAAAAAAACTGAAGTAATTCCGTAATTTTACGCAAATCTATTAAATTTTTCGTAAAATCTTGATTTTTGTATGGTGGTTCTCCGTGAAAATAGCTAGATTAGATGTATGGCATGAATCAATCTATTACTGAATACCATTATGAATCGCCCATCTAGTTCGTTTCAAATTCACTGCATCAGCATCACCATATTTTTAGGTATGTGTGTCAGTGCCTTGTCTTTTAACCAATTCAATTCTAGACACTCTCAAGTGAGTCCCGATAATTCAGGTTATATTATGAATCGACCCGTTGATATTGAAAGAAATCTTGAAAAAGCGGATCATCAGTCTGAGGATTTAGTATTTTCAGAGACTCTGTGAGGGTCAAAAAAAGGATTGGTGTTGAGAAAACCACAAAGATTATTAGGACAAATCAGAGACAAATAGATTCGTTAAATTAGATCTCGGGAAAGATAATTGAGGCGGCTATCATACTGTATCGAAATATAAATATAGTCGTATATAGCAATCCGATTTAGGTTGTTTCAAATACCTCATTTAAAAAGGGAACGCGCACGCCTGACAGAGTTAAATCCCCCCTTAACAAGGGGGGTTGGGAACAGCGGAACTGGGTAATATTTTTAGTATTTTTATCTATTTTGAGACTTTTTATAAGTGATTTTGGATTGCTATATAACAATCCAATTGAGGTTGTGTAAAAAATATTATTGAAAAAGGCATACTTCTGATGTGATGCGATCGCAGACTACGCGCTCGGGCTATGGCATGTGCGGCAATCGGATTCATCACTGTATTCCAAGCTTTTGATCGGTTTTTAGACTTTTCACGAATCATTTATAATCCCTAAATAAATAACATAATTTATATGCTTTAAAACTGAATAAAAGCCTTAACTTAGGGCTGAAATGACATAAATTGATTGAAATTTATCAAAGCAATAAAAGAGAGTTATACAGTTAAGAAATGTTTACACTCAATTCAATATTTAATCAGTATTAATAAGTTATGAGACGAGCAAATCTAACCTAAATTGTCTACCATGGTTACTATATCAAATGCGACAGCGGTTGAAGGACTTGATCAATATTTAGTCTTTAATTTAAGTCTTTCTGAATCTTTACCCTTAAGCCAACTTTTAACTTTAGAATTAGGGACTGAAGAGGGGACAGCCAGGAAAGGTCCAAGAAACGAATTTAATCGCAGTCGAGGAAATAACCCGATTGATTTTGCGGACTCTAACTTAGAATTTAGCCTTGATCAAGGTGAAACTTGGTTACCTGCCGATAACAATGCAGTCAGCTTTGGCTTTGGTCAACAATCAATGCTGGTTCGGATTGAAATTAACGATGATCGCGCAGCAGAAGGGTTTACGGCTGAAACCATGAGTTTGAGGATTAACGAGATCTTATCGGGTAATCCTCCCCCTAACCTAGATCTAACAGATATCGGCACAGGGTTTATTGAAGATAACGATAATCCCCGTCAACCGATTAATGTCGTCATTTCAGATACGACGGTAACCGAAGGAGAGGATGAATACATCGTCTGGGATGTGGGACTGTCTTCTTCTAGTGGCCGACGAACCATATTGAAGCTAGATGCCAGAGGCAGAAGCGCCAGAGGTGGCCCGATTGTAGATTTCTCCCAAGGGGGTGATAACCCGATTGACTTTGATGACCAAAACTTTGAATTTAGTAATGATGGCGGTCGTAC
>CAYSWY010000078.1:0-15556 GCA_964434975.1 uncultured Lyngbya sp. | reverse complement strand
CGTCACTGAGGTCTGCGCTTCTGAGGTCTGCGCGAGTGAGGTCTGCGCCACTGAGGTCTGCGCCACTGAGGTTTGCGCCACTGAGGTCTGCGCCACTGAGGTCTGCGTCACGGAGGTATGCAGTACTGAGGTTTGCGTCACGGAGGTCTGCTCCATAGACCTCAGCGCCACGAAGATTAGCACTACTGAGGTTTGCGTAGAAGGGGTCCGTAAGAATAAGATTTGCCTTACTGAGGTCTGCGCCACAAAAATTAGCACTATTGAGGCTAGCGGACATGAGGTGAGCATTATGAAGATTAGCACTACTGAGGTCTGCGTCACTCAGGTCTGTACAAAGAAGGTCAGTGTCACTCAGATCTGCTCCACTCAGGTCTGCCCCATTCAGGTGTGTACCTCTAAGATTTGCGCCTCTGAGATTTGCGCCTCTGAGAAATTGTCCAACCGTTTCTAAAAAGCAGGACTCTCCAACGCAACGGCTATAACCAATAATGCGGTATAAACGAGATGTGTCTTCTGGTTTTCCTTCATTATCCAGTTGACCACAGGGATGAAACATTAATGCCCCCCTAGCCCCCCAATTCTGGGGGGAATTTGAGTCAAAGTCCTCATTTCTCGAAGCCCCCAAGTTTGGGGGATTTAGGGGGCTTTCAGATGATAATTCTTCCTGCTGTTGACCATAACGATGCAACTCAAACAATAAAATCATCACATTCAACCCGGTATAAACATCTACCTGTCGTTGACCGAGTTCAATATTGTACTCTTGCAATTGTCTACATTTTCTTTGGGGTATAGTTTCCGTTGGACTATCAATAAATTCCCCATCACTCCAACGTAGATAAAAATCCTCTAACCGTTCAAATAGTTTATCGAAAGGAAACTCATCACTTGTTGTTAATAACCCCATGAGATATTCCACAATTTCGGGAGTCAGTCCCCCATATCCCAACAGGTCATAAATCTCTTCCCAAAGTTGTTCATCTTTGAGGTTATATCCTCGTCCGCGTCTAGGTGCTTCTGTCCATTCAATTAAACTTTCCTGTAACCGTTTAGCACAAAGAAACTCACTAAAACTCTTATGAAAAAACTCAACACCACCACCTTTATCTGCTGCTGCAGGTTTGAGATAAAAAGCCGCCAAAGCATTTTTTAAGACATTTTCTCCCGCTTGGTTACGTGCCTGTTCAATAGCATCAACAATATCACGATCTAAGCGTTTTTCTATCATTTTAATCTTGGCATATTCACCCCCCGACTGCACCACACATAATCCCGCCTCTATTAAAATACAGCGTAAATATTTTGTATTTAATTCAGTAATTTGATTCTGTAAAGATTGTTGTCTCTGCTGTGTCAATACCCAATCAAGTGACTCTTGATAAATTACTAATTTTGCCTGAGTTTCATTGGTTTCTTGAAATGCTTCAATATCTAACTTCTGATCTCGATGCATCGCCGCTAACAAATACAATAATAACGGTTCTCGCGCTAATTCTTGGACTTGTTGCGGACAACGTTGATCCTGTAAAAACGCCTCAAAAGCATCTTTTTTAGCTGTACCGACTTGCTTTTGCCAAAGACTTAACCACTGCTGTTGTAACGGTTCATCCATCACCTCAATTCTGACTCTTTCTAAATTATCGGGCATATTTCGTTCAACCCCTTGCAAAGCCAGAGTTCGACCCGTTACTATTACCCGATGCCCCATATCTTTACCCGTGGCGCTATCTTTTTGGAACTGCCCAACTTGTTTGAGAAACTGTTCTAAACCGCTACTATTGCGACCTTCAATAATTAATTCATCAAATCCATCTAAAAAGAATAAATAACGGGTATTGCGGTCTGTTAACCAATCATTATCACTAGCAAAATTAGCATTTACCGCTTCTCGTAAGGTTTCCCGAAAACTATTTTGTAAATTAGGAATATCCCGCAACCGAATTAAAACAGGTATCCAAATGGGATAAAGTTGTTGTCGTACCCAGTCGGCAAACATCCGACAAAATACACTTTTTCCTCGTCCTGGCCCCGCTTGGATAAATAAAACTTGATTTTGTTTTTTAGAATCAAAAAGGGTTACTTTTGCCCAGTCTTCCAAATCAAAAGATTCTCTATCTTTGTCTACTTCACCATTTTTATTAATCGGTTTAGCTTGTAGCGGCACATAAATATCCTGAAAAGTAAATTCTTCTGCAAAAACAGTTTCTTGGGGTTTTGTGGTAATTTGTTCCTTTAGATAATTCTGAATACTTTGATATTTTTCCTGTTCCTCTCGCCAGTCTGCAAACGTTGGTTGGGCTAAATGTTTAATTGCATCTCCAGATTCTGCCCAGGCTAAAATCATGTAACGGTGGGTATTCCAAGTTACCCGTTGAGTTAATAAATCCGCTTCTTTTTCTGTTAAACCTGTCTGTTTTAACCGGGCAAATAATACCTTTCCATAAATTGTTGCTAATTCTGATTCATGAAAACAGGTAACGGCTTTTTTAGCCTCTTCGTCAGTGATTTCAATATCTTCTAACTGTTTAATTTGCTGTTGAATTTCGTCTGAAGCGGCAGTATTTCCAATGCGGTTTAATAAATTATTATCTTGTTTGAGAAAATCTTTTAAACTTTCCAAATAAGCCGCTTGACTGACTAATGCCACACATTGAGCTAATGTAGGTTCTTTTTGGGTTTTTTCCAGGTAAAATGTCAGTAACTTGGTTGCAATCGCAATAAATGGCAAACCCGCCCCCACAACCTCAACTAAAGGGGAATTTAATACATCTAGCAATGATGAAACCGGACTCAGCATCCTTGCCAATTCCGGTAATTTTGTTTGATTTTCCTTTAGCTTTTTAGAGAATTCTAAAATAGCTTTTGCGGCTTCAACTCCCCCCGTAACAGTATCGGCAGAAAAAATATCTTTGATATCCGTATTTAAAAATGCCCAAAGTTTAGATGCCATTCTCTATTAATTACCTCCAACTGATTAACTGAATACAGCACCCACAGTGATTAAAAAAAATTATTATTCTTCCACCCAATTAGGTTTTGTTGGACAAACAATCACAAATTATATTTTCTAGTTTAACCACTGATTAATTATAATCGCTCCCATAGCACATCGCAAATTGTTTATTAATTGCGTTAGTTCGACTACAGTTAATCTAGAAAAGGATTCAGATGACAAGAATAGTAAATTTCGGTAAACTATTTGGGTGATAGAAGAATAGTAGTAGAAGTTTTCTACGAGAAGCGCAAATTGGTAAATTCTACCTCCTCCCTTATCTACTAAGCGGGAAGACCAAAGCTGCTACCGAAACGCTCCGCGAACACTTGAGCGTGAAGGGATGAAAGCGCATCTAAACTTTACAATACTTTGCCAGTCTTGCGCTAATCGTGATAGCATAAAACAGTAGTTGTTAAGGTCGATAACGATGATTGTTTTAGAGATGAAAGCATACCCTAAGCAGTATCAGCAAGTCGCAATTGATGAGGCGATTTTGACCGCACAATTCATCCGAAACAAAGCGCTAAGACTTTGGATCGATGGCAAGAAAGAAGACAAAATTAATAAATATTCTTTGAATAAATATTGTGCGGTACTAGCCAAAGAATTTACCTTTGCACGGGAATTGAATTCTACAGCAAGGCAGGCGGCTTCTGAGCGGGCGTGGGCTGCTATCAGTCGTTTCTATGACAATTGTAAGAAAGGGTTAAAAGGTAAAAAAGGGTTTCCTAAGTTCAAGAAAAATGCTCGTTCTGTTGAGTATAAACAGTCTGGCTGGAAGATTTCCGATGATAGACGCATGGTTACTTTTACCGACAAGAAAGGGATAGGAACTTTGAAGCTCAAAGGAACCCGTGATTTAAACTTTTACCCGGTTGACAAAATTAAACGAGTCCGGATAGTACGCCGTGCCGATGGGTACTATGTACAATTCTGCTTAAGTGTTGATATTCATGAATACACTCAACCATTAAGTCCGAGCAAAAGATGTATTGGTTTAGATGTAGGATTAAAGGATTTTTACACAGACTCAAACGGCGAAACTGTAGAGATTCCTCAGTATTACCGTAAAGCAGAAAAGGGACTAAACCGGGCGAACCGGAGAAAATCTAAGAAGTTTCGGCTGGGTCAACCTCAATCAAACAACTACAAAAAAGCAAAACGGCGGTATGCTCTGAAGCATTTAAGAGTAAGCAGGCAACGTAAAGGCTTTGTCCAGAGAGAGGCATTGCGCGTTATCCAATCTAACGATTTGGTCGCCTACGAAGACTTAAAGGTGCGGAACATGGTAAAAAACCGCCATCTTGCTAAATCAATTAATGATGCTGCGTGGTCAACGTTTAGAGAGTGGTTAGAGTATTTCGGGTACAAGTACAAGAAGGTGACTGTAGCAGTTCCTCCCTATAATACATCTCAAAACTGCTCTAACTGTGGCAATAAGGTGACAAAATCACTATCAACACGCACCCATAAATGTAAATGTGGTTGTGTACTAGATCGTGACTATAATGCAGCATTAAATATTTTGAGTCTAGGACTCAGTACGGTAGGGCATACCGGATCTCAAGCTTGGGGAGAGGATACCGCTTTGTTGGTTGGTGATAACCTGTCAACGAAAGTAACCTCTGTGAACTAAGAATCCCTCACTTTTAGTGACGGGAGTGTCAAACTAGAGACTAAATTCTTAGAGAGTTAAGTGATGAATATTAACTTAAGTACAAGTTTGACGGAATTTTATTTTCAAATACTGTTATCTGTATTAGGGGAAGGTTAGTGATGTATTAAATCGTGATACATCGACTCGAGCCGTTTCAATGTCCCCTCGTAACTATGTCCAGGAGCTACTCATCATGACAAAGAATAGACGAAACCAAAAGCGTACTGCTTCTGAGGAGTTTATACAATCTTATGAAAAACAGTTATTGGATGCGTTTAAAGAACCCACACCGGAGCAACCTGAAGTGACTCCTCCTCCCCAGGCATCGACTCAACCCATCAGTCTATCAGAGTTAGAAGAAGCGATCGCAGATATTGATAATTTCTTACAAACCCAGCACAACCAGTCCTCAGAAGATGGGGAGATGGGGAGAGGGGGAGATTAGGTGAGAAGATCACCCAACATTCAACATTCAACACCCAAAACCCAAAACCCAACACCCAAAACCCAACACCCAAAACCCAACACTACCTATCCCCTCATCGCCTTAATTTCACTTGTTCTCCATAACGCAGTAACATATCAAGGGAAGCGAGGCGATTATCCCAACTCCTCACTTGATAAGCTTTTTCTAAGGCTTGCAATCGCATTGAGGTGTTAAATTGATTTCTAAATAGGGAGAGCGATCGCTGTGCTTTAGCTAAGGTTTGTGCCGAGGGATTTTCTGTCAGTTGTTGTAATGCGGCTTCTAATTCTTCGGCTTGTTTACGAAAGGCTTCAAGTTCGGGTTGACGTATCCAGAGTTGCTCTTGAGAGAGTAAATAACTCCATTCTCGTTTTAAGGCTAAATAGCGATCGCTAGCGGCAGCAAAGGGTTCTCGATAAGGAATAATTGCAGCCGGACAAGTATTACCGCGACAGCCTTGAGTTTGCTGGAAAAAGGAATGTAACCCACTGCGTAAACTTTCAAAGGCAAATATTGAATATCCCCCAGTAGATAAATCTCGAACGGCTTGAATTTGATCGATCGCCACAATATCAGGAATATTCAAGACTTTAACTGAGGGTGTAATTAAACTTGAACCTAAACGTTGTTCATGAGTTAAAGGTTCAGCAATACGGCGTAAACGATTCGTATCTAAAGAATAAGTCATCGGAACAATCCAATCGACATAGCCTTGACGCGCCCAGAGTTCCCAATGTTGATGAATCTTCCAAATTCGTTCTTGTTCGGGATGATGAAATACTGCCACAGACAGAATAACATCCGGATGTTGTTGTTTTAAAAATTGCGAAACTTCTCCCACAAAAGAAGTGACTTGATTAACTTTAAAATTAACCCATTGTTGCCATAATGCCCCACTTCTGGGGGTAACATTAACGGGGTCAGTTCCGGTTTGTTGTTTAAATATTTGTCGGGCTGCTGTACCGTAACCATAGATAAAATTGCGGTTTGGATCTTGAAATGGATAACGAATATAGTCTAATTGAATCCCATCAATATCATAATTTTGAGCAATTTCTGCGACAATTCGTTGTAAATAATTCCGCACTTCAGGATTAGCTGGATCGAGGTATGCTTTGCGATCGCTAGGGTTCCAAGTTCTACCTCGATTATCTTTATTTGCCCAATTCGGATAAGCCGTTAATACCGGCCCTAAATCAGTTGTCGGCTTACCAATAACAGTATTATGACGTTGATTAGCGGTGGCAAATATCCAGACCCAGGCGTGTAATTCCATGCCCCGTTCATGGGCCAGCTTTACCGCTGCGGCCAGTGGGTCCCAACCCCGACTGAGGGGATTTTGTTCCGGGGCAACCTGACTGGGATAAATTGGATATCCGGCGTTTAGGGTTTCAAAGAAGACGGTATTAATCCCGGCTTGGGCTAAACGATCAAAAACCAGCGATAATTCCCGTTCAGAGCGCGATCGCACAATAGTCCCCCGATCTAACCAAACCGCCCGAATTTCTGCCCCCACCCGTTGTCCTTGCTGAGGATAGTTTTGCCACAGTTGTTGACGGGCTTCTAACCACAGTTGGCGGGCCGTTGCCCAATTTTGCTGATTAACGAGTTCTGGAAACTGTTTCAGGGCGTAGCGGGCTTTGGCAATGGCCTGGTTTGCCACTGGAGAATTGGAGATCGGGCGGTTACTAATAGAGTCATTCAGTTCGGCTGAAGCCACTTTGAGGTTAATGGGGGTATTACCAGAATTGGCTGCAATTAACGCATTTTCAAACCGTCCTAACAGTTGTTCCAATTCATCGCGCATTGCATTTGCCATGACGCTGGTAATGGGTTGATTTCCTCCATTCACCACTAACCCGGCTGGGGCCTCCAGTTGGGAGGGGTCCAGTAATTGGGGTTGAACGGGTCTCGGTGAAATTGGGGCCGTGGCAACACTTCTGATCGGGGTTTGAGGCGTGAGCGGTCTTCTTTCTGGGGTTTGTAGGGGAGCCGTACGCTGTTGAGACTGTACCGATGTCGGGGGGGGATTGGTAACCTGAGATTGCAGTTGAGGTAAGGGCTGAACGGTTGTAGGAGGGACGTTTGTTGTCGGTGGGGTTGGTGCTTGCACGGGTTGAGGGCTAATGGCAGCAGGCTGTACCCCATAACGTCCCACAGCCGCCTGTAACCAAGTATTATCAACAGCGGTTGAATTTTCAGAGTTTCCCCAACGCCAACCGAGATAAGTAGCCTGTTGGGTTGTGATCACAGAAGGAGATCCGCCGCTGCCTTGCCAAGTGCCAGCGGTATAGCTTTCAACACTGGAGGGAATTAATACCCCGCCGATCACTTGTCCTTCAATATTGCTGGGGGGTGACCATTGGGTGAGTTGACGACAGAGATCTTCTTGACACAGATTTCGACGGGAGAGGGGTTGAGCCGCAGCGTTTAAGGGAAATGCCCAATATGAACCGAGGAGCGATCGCAATAGTTGACGCGCCAGAGGGGTTGATTTTTGTCCCACCGGGCCACTGGCAATCAGGTTTCCGCCCTGTTTAACCCATTGTTGAATAATTTTGAGCTGTTGTGAGGTGATAACTTCTATATTGGGTAAAAATAGAACCTGAATGGGTTTGAGATCGTCTATACTTTGGAGTTGATTAAGATCAACGGTTTGATAGGGAATTTGACTGGCTCGTAGTCGTTGTTCTACCGCACCCCACTCAGTGGTCTGGTGAGAACGAGCAACCCCTAATCTGGCATTGGCCCCAGCAGGAGTGGGCATCAACACTAGCCCTGTCATCAGCACACTGGCGAAGGTTCCGATGAATGCTTGCTTGAGGGAAAATAGCAAGTGCTTCTGTGTCATAAATTATTATATGAATTGAACTAAACTAGATGCCCCGCGAACGATACAATCGTCAAACTGTTAATCCTCACGGCATGGAGGATAACCGCCGTGTGTTTCTATGAAATTCTCTCGCTATCCGGCAACATGAAAACTCAAAAATTACAGGATATTAGAGAAATTTGACAAATCCCCACAATTTTACAGCCTGCTTGAGTATCTCGCAAAGCATCGGCAGTTAATCTGCCTTGTCATAGAGTTCCCTCAAATCCGGATTGAGGATAACAATTTTGTTAAAAAGTTAGTTCTTAATCATGTCAGTCGATGATGCCAAATACTATCGTCTTTTTGATAGATTACCCTGAGTTCGGCATCAGAAATTGAGGGAGTAATCCGCTAAAAATATATCTAATTCAGTACTTTATCCTGAGTTTATTTTAGAAGAATTATTTTACAAGCGAGATGATTTTTATAATATGTTTTAACCCGAGTGGCGATACTGCGATAGCGCAATTAATTTCTTACAGATTAAACATCCTTCCACATGATCGACAAATCAGCTTAAATGAAATCATGATAAATTTAGATGCCATAGCACTACGCATTGACGTGATTGACATTTTTAAAAGCTAAAAAACTCATAAGATCTACTATTGCAAGAGTGCAAGAGTGCAAGAGTGCCTATTGCCGACTTGCCTGCGCGCACGCGCTATAACTACCAAAAAACCGGAGCATGACCCCGGCTTCTTCGTTTTAATCGATTGGGTTTTGAGTTAGAAACTGTGGGCGTGCAGTACTTCCATCACATCACAAAGATAAGCGATGCCCGAATAATCGTCGAAATACTCCGCCGCCACCTCATCCGAAATCTGCATAGCCATCTCCCGAGTGGGAGTAAGCACCTCGAACTTTACATTTGTATAGTTGTCATAAACGGTAGGCCGTCCCGTCGAGCGCACGTTGCGGCTGCCTTTACCGCCAGCTTCCACCACCGTATAACCGGGAGCCCCGGCTTCGTCGATAATCTTGGCGACCTTTTTCATCAGTAACTTTTCCGTAACGATCACGAGCTTGCAGGCTTTTTGGGTCATGTTAATTACCTCTCGATGTGTGTATTGATTGAACTGAGTGAACCTGTTTCTTACCGATGGGTTGCACGGGTGTTAAATGGAGACGATGCAGACTTTGACATCGCCCCCCCATTGCTTACGCCTGCCTTGGGAATAGCCACAAGCGCAACCCGTCTGGGATCAGTTGTTCGCCAGCGCCTGGGCCAGCCCAATAAAGAGCGGTATTCCTACAGCTAGCGCAATGGGTGTACCGACCGCTGTGGACGAGCCGATATAAGCAGAGGGATTAGCAGACGGGATACCAGCCCGTAAAGTGGGGGGCCCTGAAATATCTGAACTAGAGGCGGCGATGACAGCCAAGAGCACGACACCTCCTAGGCTAAATCCTGTAGTGAGATGAGCAATCATGCCGAGACCAAAAGCAATGAACCCATGAAGCAGCGGTGCCACCACAGCATATATAGCGTACCACTGGCCGACCTTACGTAGCTCACCGAGTCTTGCCGTTGCTTCCATACCCATTACTAGCATCAGGATCGACAGCAACCCACGGAAGGGAGGATCGAAGAAGCCCTCATAGACTCTTTCCGGCCGGGTTAATATGCCTAGAGCCAAGCCCAGCAGCAGTGCCGATAGAGCAGATCCCTGAAGGCTTTCCTTGACGATAGGCCATATCTTGACCCGTGAGGACTTCTCGCGCTTGGGATACCCGCTTGCGGTAATGTATGGCTTGTTGCGATACCCACCTGGGGTGACACGCGGCTTGGGCTTCTTGGGACGAAACTCTTGCTTGCTCAGATCCTCCTGCTTGGTGAGATCCTCGTTTGCGGCATCGCGCTTCTTACTGAGATAAATGCTGGCTAAGACAATCGCAGTTACCAGTGCTGGGATATCCATGAAGGGATAGAGCGCAGCAGCCCAGGGTTCGTATGTGATGCCTTCGCTTTCCAATACCGTTATACCGGCGGCGAGGGTAGAGCCACTCACAGCCCCGAACAAGCCTGCAGTCGCAATGGCATCGACGGTTTTGACACCCGGTAGCAGGGCTAACGTATAGCGCCCGATGAACACGATCACGATTCCCACGACCATGGCAAACAGCGCGGGCAACAGCATCTCCAGCAGATTAGCATTACGGATGGCAATACCGCCGCTGAGACCCACTTTAATCAGCAGCATGAAGACAATGAACTTATAGACCGGATCTGGAACTGTCAGTCGGCTATTGAAGGCGGCAACAATCATACCACCAATCAGAAAACCCAGTGTGGGGGACTGCAACTTTCCCACAAAGAGTGTCAAGAAATCAGACAAAAAATCCACGTTATCATTCTCCTTGATCAGAATAGGTCAACACCGGACAACCCGAAGCATCCAGTATTGAGTGATTAAAGTTAAAACGATTGAGGTTAAACGCTTTTAAAAAATGAGTCATTTCAGTTCCTCGCAGCGCAATGTAACAAAAACTGAACCCTACTTTTACTTTTTTTACGTGCTGTTGTAGTCATTGTTTTAAACTCCTTAAAGCTATAGTTGATAAAATCAATGAAGTCACTGACTGATTGATCTGTTGAACCCGAGTGATACAGATTTAATATCGCCATGAATAAATAATGAGAGTGGATAAAATTTATTGAGTTCAAATCTATAAAGAATAGCGATAGCTTGATTGAACTGAATATAAAGCTGGAAAAAATCGGTTTCTAGCTTTAACAGCTAGTTTTTGGCTTACTCTCTGGCTAGAAACCGAGCGGTTGATATGCAACTTTCGATCTTTTATCCAATCTCTAGAAGAAACTGGGTGGTGGACAGCGCTGCCCTCGAATTCGTTTCGTAAAAATCATTTAGGAAAACTCCCATTTAAAACAGTTAATTAAATTCGCTTCACGAATAAACTATCAAGGTTATATTGAGGACTCTGTGGATAAAATTCAATCCCACTAAAAAATCTTTCAACCCTGAAGTCAAGCCTGAGTGGGAATATCGGCTTTTCAGAAAAACAGAACTCAGGGCAGAATGACTCGCAACTTTAATCAATTGCCGTCGTGATTGAGAATAGAAAAATTTAGACACAAAACCCCCCTGACAGTCTTTTAAAATTTATAAAAACTGTTAACTGTGTTATTCAATGTTTTAAATATAGAAATTTTAGGCGATTATGCTCGCCCACTGACTACAAAACCTCTCAATCATTTTTTTTGATTAATGAGTTTTATTAGAAGCTTGAGACCATGTACTAATAGACTGACAAGATAAGCGCTTCTCAACCTAAATTGTTATAAGACGAAAAAAGTCTTGAGTATAATGAAGAAAAATTAACTAACTTTTCTTTCATAACATTAGCTTACATGATTTCTTAAAAAAATACTAAATTTAAAACTAATAATATTAAATCACATCATTAGGTCTAACTTATAGATGTAAATAAACATTAATTTGACTTGCCATAGACTTTAGTCTATGCATAGAGGATGAACAGTGGGATGATAGTCTTCTCAAGGCTGTAATGTAGAGTGCAGCCAGGTTAGAAACTTCCTGTTGATTTTCCTCTCTCCCCGTCACCCGGTTTTGTTTAATATCCTCAATCCTACAATTTACGCGATCGCATATTCTACATTTTTGATCGTCATTGTCCAGGAGTTCCCGATTTGCGCTTGTCATCAAACAAAGAATAAACAGAATCAGGCATCAGAATTCGTTGTCAGTCTTAGCCTGAAGCTACCCTACGAAATCTCTAAAAGTCATTCTAATCAATTCAACTGTCAATTTTTTGCTGAAAACCTCAAGGGTACATTATCTGTTAGCTTAATTCACTCAACACTTAGCTCAAATACACTCAGATCTTTACTTTTCTCAATTGTTTAATGTCTACTATACAAAAAACTGTTAAAAAATTAGAGACTTCTCAAACAATCGCTGAAGATGTTATCTTTCTTCCTGGTAATTTATATAGTAACGAATCTCCCGTAAAAACTGAACTACATCTACGACAAATTATATTATTACTGACTTGTTTAGAATAGTTATGGCGCGAACGTAATGACTTTTATGCAGCGGGTCATCTCACTATTTCTTATAGTCCTCGTCAACACAAATCCCAAGATTTCCGAGAGCCGGATTTTTTCGTAGTATTAGGAACTGAACAGAAAAGCCGGAAAAGCTTAGTAGTTTGGGATAAAGAGAGGAAATATCCGAATATTATTATTGAAATTATATCGAAAAAAACGGCTGATACAGATAAAGGTTTAAAAAAGACAATCTATCAAGATACTTTTCGTACACAGGATTACTTATGGTTTGATCCTGATACTTTAGAGTTTGCTGGGTTTTACCTAGTTGATGGACTGTATGAAAAGATAGAATCTAATGAAAAAGGGTATTTATGAAGTCAGTAATTACAATTATATTTAGGGATTGAAAAAGAAAAAATTCGCTTTTTTACTCTTGAAGGAAAGTGAGTGAATACTCCTGAAGAACGAGCCGAAAAGTTAGCAATTAAATTAAGAGAATTAAATATTGATCCAGATACAATTGAGTAACGAATATCAGTCTGTATGCATTTGATCTCTGTCAGACTTTTAATAATGCTTTCTAATTTTCCTATACTACCTGTTAATAATACTTGTTTGCCTTTCATAGGTTGAGTGTGATTAAGATTTATAGTTGTTCAACATAGCGTAATTATCCAGGACTCAACATCTATACAAAGTAAGCTATCATACACTTTCGGCAAAGACAGTAAAGCTTATGTTTTCTGATAATATTTTTCAGTATATTTTGTTTTTAAGGAATCAATATCAAGCTTGTGAGCATTTATCCACTCTTGAATCTTGTCGTCACTTATTTCTTGAATCTTATAATTCTTAAATTCTTGAAATAATGACTTAACGTTATTTCTCAAATCTCTGAGTTTTCCTTTTCTGATGATTTCTACTTCGTGAGTAAAATCTCCTTGATTAGAAGCATTTTTAGTATGAATAACTACTATTCTTTTTACTCTTTTTGTATTATATTCTTTTTCAAACCAGGCACAGTGATTGTTCATTTGACCAATTTCAGTTTTACTAATCTCATTTCTTGAATCCTTTACTTCATTCTTACACTCGAATATAAAATATTCGTCATTGACTCCACACCACAAGTTATCCGGCCCTTTCTTGATTTCTTTATCTGGTCTTTGGCTAAGAAAACCAATTGCTAAACCTAAATCTTGTAAGGCTTTCTCGAATTTTTCTGAAGGTTCTCCAAAACTTAGATTGGATAATATCGAATCTAGTGCAAGCATCATTTCTTCGTAGTTATTGTAATCATTAATCCATTTTTTAATACTTTTTATTCTATTTTCGTTTATATAATCTAGTTTCTTATAAACGATTCCTTCTTTAGGTTTAAGAAGCTGCTGATTGCACTTATATGCATTTTTTTGAGTTTTAACCGAATCAATTTTGCTGATTTTGTATTGGTATCGAGCTAAAATTTGTAAATACCATCCTCTTTCTATTTTATTATCAGCGTAGTAAGTATCAATAATTTTCTGAATAGACGAAATTGCGTCCTCAGCCTGATTCTTAAAAAAGCTTTCTTCTGCTTTTCTTTCTAATTCAAAAATCTCTATCACTTTATCAGCAACAACATCATTATCTTCTGCTGAATCCATTCTTTCTTTATAAAATTCTTTCCAACCCTCATCTCTTTTTAAACATTGCATGATTAACTTATTAAGAATATCCAATTTATTACCATTATCTTGATCTTCTTCTTTCGACATTTCTGCAATTTCAAGACCAATTTTTATCTGCTTTCTTGTTTGTTCAGAAAAGTATTTACTAGATTTATTACTTTTGACAAATTTAACTAATTCATTTTCAATCAGTAAAATCACGCTATAGTCTTTTTCTCCTCTGACACTTCTACCTAATCCTTGCTCTATTTTCTGAGCAATTTTGATATTTATAATTTCACTATCTGAGCGGCAATCTTCTTCATATCTTTCAGTGAGTGATTCAGCAAATGGACAAGAATCAAGAATAAGAATTCGACAAGCTTCATCAGGCAAATCTATGCCATCATATCTATTAACAACAACTATAGTTTTGTTATTTTTTCCCTGCTTTAATAGGTTGATTTCGTTAAAAATATTTTCACTTTTAACGACTAAAGCACCATGCTCATTATATAAATCGCTTTTTTTAAAGCTAGGTGTAATAGCAACTATTCCTGACTTAAAGTGTGGTTTAGGGTTAGTAATCATTCCAATTATATATTCTCTCTCTAAATACTCATTGATCAGTGAAGGGATGAGAATCATTTTCTCACCAGACCATTTTTCATTTTTAGCAGTGAGTGGATTTTTAACAGCTTTAGTACTTAAGCCTAAACCTTTAATAAAAAATGAATCATTTTGTGTTGTAGCTGACATCAAAATTCTATATTCAGCTTGACTAAAACTTCCAAATTGATCGATAGGATTTAAGAAGGTTGAAATCTCTAATGATTTACCACTAAAAAACATTGACAATTCTCAATACTATCTTTGAGTAGTGGCCAAGCAAATTTGACCGCATTATCCTTATTATTTTTATAAATAATCTCTAAAACCTCAGACTTTTTATCTTGCCAACTCCAATAAGGAACTGATAAGAAGTCAGTAGATTCACTCTCTTTATCTTGTATTTCAAGAAAAGTGCCTTCCCCTTGATCTTTCAAATCGTCTTCAAATAATTGAATCAACTTTTTATAGAGATCATGCTCTTTCTCAACTTTGATTTTAAATGATTCACTCATAGAGTCTATGCAAGCATGGGAATCATCTAATAATATAGTATTAACTTTTGTAGATTTTCCTCCTATACCAAATATTGATTTACCATTGAATACTTTTTGAACATGAGTGATTAATATTTTTTCAGAATTTAAAAATTCATCTGGAAGTGAGTTGTCTTTGCCAATAGAAGTATGTTTAACACCAAACCTGTCAGCTTGCTGACGAGTCTGTTCAACTAAATATTTATTAGGACAAACATATAAGCAGGGTCCCTTCTTGTTATTTAGCTTAGACTGAAGTATTAATAATCCAATGAGGGTTTTGCCTTGTCCAGTGTGTAGCTTTAAAATATTGTCTTTATCGTCTTTGCGGTTTTTCCACCATTCTTCTAAAACTTCTTTTTGAATAGGACGTAAAGGCCCTGTTTCACTTCTTCTATCTAAGGAATCATAGATCTCAATAGGATTAACTTTCTTTTCAATTGATTTTAAACCTAACTTTTTCTTAAAGTCAATCATAATCAATCGTCCTCTGTTCAGGGTAATACTGAGACTATTCTCGATTTTAGCAAAATCTCAAGCTAACTGTTCCACTTAGTAAAGTGCTTTGCATCTTCTAGGCGATCGCAATTTCTCAACCCAAACAAATAGGGCTAACTCCGAAGAATTGACGAAGTCACAGCAGCTCTCGGAGCTTGCATCCAAGAGAACTGTGACCCGACAAATTATGCTGATGAAATTGTTAGATTAAACTTTAATGAGTTTAAACATCGTA
>CAYSWY010000077.1:0-17680 GCA_964434975.1 uncultured Lyngbya sp. | reverse complement strand
CAACTCCGACTCCAGATCCTAGTCCCACTCCGACTCCAGATCCTAGTCCAACTCCAGATCCAACTCCAGATCCTAGTCCCACTCCGACTCCAGATCCTAGTCCTAATCCAGATCCCAGTCCTAGTCCTAATCCAGATCCCAGTCCTAGTCCTAATCCAGATCCCAGTCCTAGTCCTAATCCAGATCCCAGTCCTAATCCAGATCCAACTCCAACTCCAACTCCAGAACCTGAAAATCCTGAAGATCCTGAAAATCCATCTATTCCACGGGAAGAAACACCGGATGAGGATGATTGTTCCTGTCCACCCATTCCCGAATTTGAAGGAATGGAATTACCACAACGGGTTGAAATTGACGCAAATCTACCACCAGATGGCATCCCTCGTACAGATGGAGACGATAGCGATGATGTATTGCAAGCCACATCAGAGAGTACAACCCTGCGAGGCGCTTTAGGCAATGATACGATTCTAGGTGGGGATGGAGATGATAGCCTGTTTGGCGGAGTAGATGATGATGTATCTTCGCGAGATCTCTTAGGAGGGTTAGCCAATAATATCCTGATTCGAGATATTTCGGGTCGTGATGCAATTGATGGCGCGGGAGGAAATGATTTTATCTCAGCCAACGAAAGCAACGATACTATTCTGGGGAATGAGGGTAACGACATCGCTTACGGCGGTCAAGATCATGACTTAATGTTTGGTGATGATGGCAATGATATCTTCTTCGGCGATGACGGTAACGATACTGTTATTGGCGGAAATGGTAAAAATGGCGCAATTCCCCGCGATGAAGATCAAGACTCTATCGAAGATGACGATACATTATATGGCTATCGTGATGAGGATGTGATGGTGGGTGGCCCCGGTCATGATGTCATCTTTAATGGTAAAGGTTCGGACTTTACTTTCGGCGGACAAGGACATGATATGTCTTGGGGTGATTTGGGTGATGATACCCTCTATGGAGATGAAGGTAATGATACCCTCTATGGCGATACGAACGACCCCAACCAGCAAGCTATCGAAGGTACAGACCTGATGTGGGGGGGACCTGGTGATGACTTCATGGTGGGTAACCGTAACAATGATACCCTCAGTGGCGGTATGGGTAATGATACCGTTCGTGGGGGTCGCGCGGATGATTTACTATTCGGCGATGTGGGTGATGATTTCCTTTATGGCGATCGCGGTAATGACCATCTTTGTGGTAACGAAGGGGATGATACTCTCTTCGGTGATGAAACCGGCCAAGTGGGGAATGATACTCTCTGTGGCGGTAGTGGCAATGATCTGTTATTCGGTAACGACGGAGAAGATAAACTCTGTGGTACTGGCGGTAACGATACGTTGCATGGCGGTCTAGCAGCCGATACTCTTAAAGGGGGTAGTGGTGATGATTGGCTATTTGGCGATGAGGGAAGTGATGTCATTACCACGGGTAGTGGAGAAGATCGCATCGTTCTGTTCTCTCTGGATAATAGCACTGATACCATTACTGATTTTGAGGTGGGTCAAGATTTAATTCTCCTTGGGGATGGATTGAGTTTTAATGATCTGAGTTTCACTCAAAGTGGGACTTCTACTATCATCACAGCTAACGGCCAAGAGTTGGCTATTTTGTCAGAAATTAGCCTCAATACCTTAGATAATGCAAATAACTTTGCCAGCTTTTAAGGTTAGATTATAATCTTTCGTCGCCTGTAGGGTGTGTCAGTGACGCACCCTATTTTTTATATGGCGCTATAAAAATACAAAATTGTTAAAATGATACTCAATTTTTCCAAACTATTCTAGATCTCCTAACCCTTTAAAAATAACTGATTCATTCATTTGTTGACTTAAAAATTCAGTATAAATAGAAAATAATTGCGTATCAATTAGCACGTTAAAAACCGGGAATCTGATCATGATTTTAAATTGCATCAGTGAACTTACTGACATTGATAAATGTTATGTTATACTCTCAAAAGTAAGTCGATATAGCTTAATCAATCCAGGAAATTTACAGATTTACTAACAGATAGAAATAAATTTGCGATCGCCAAATCTCTTAGGGTGCAAAAAATTCGTTAAAGGCAATTCGTATAATCTATCAATACCATCAGGAGTGTCAGTTGAAAAAATAGAAGAAAATTCTTCTAGTTCTAAACATTATCTATAGCAATCTTTAATGATGTGAAGTTCATATCAGTATTATTCTATTGGCTAATATAGCGCTATAAAATTAGCTATTTTAGGATAAAACTCGATTTTCATACATTATTGTTCAGGACGCTATAGTCTATTCTTCTCAATTCCAAACAAAACTCTAGAGATAAAAGTCTAAGCTAGCCGCCTATTATCTCTACACTTTAATTCGCTAAATCAGTAAGTTTCTCAGGCTCAATCCATTAATTGAGTAGTCATGTCTTGCCTGAAAAATACTTCAAAAATACCCATCAGAGAGCCAACAATCACTTTCTGTGTTAATGGGAATGAATGAGTCTGAAAATCCAAGGATTAATTCATCAAAGCACTGTGCAATTCTTGTACTGTATTTACCATTTCCTTAAGCATGATGACGATTATGTTCCCTTTCTAAAAGACAACATCTGTTCAACGGAACTTCATTTTTACCATGTCGATTCTATCGGCAAAAGCATCCACATCATCTACCATGCATTCAATCAAAAATCATCAGATGTTATCTTCTCAGTCTTCATCCCCTCAACTCAACGCCGAAACTTTAGTTATTGTTGATTCTGCTGTATAAAACCCAGACTTTTTATTAGATGGAATCATTCCGAATGCCGTCACAATTATTTTAAATCCTGATCAATATGGCATCAAAAAAATCACCCAAGCACTAGACTGTTTGGATTCTATCTCCGAGCTACATATCATTTCTCACGGTTCTCCGGGTGGCTACAGTTAGGGAATAATCCACTCAGTTTAGACACCTTAGAACAATATCAAAAACAGCTACAAACTTGGTCAATAAAACGCTTACTACTGTATGGTTGTAACGTGGCTGCCGGAGATGCCGGAACAGAATTGATTGAGAAATTACACGCTTTAACGGGGGCAGAAATCGCCGCCTCAGCCAATCCGACAGGAAATAAAGCATTAGGCGGAGATTGGAATTTAGCAGTTAAAACCAGTGAATTTGATGTCGAATTAGCCGTTACTCCAGAAGTTCAGAAAAGTTATGGCTTTGTATTAGGTACATCCATTGATGAAGTCACAATTGGAATTAGTTCTGAACCTGAACAAACAGTAACCTTGAAAAATCAACAGGATGAAGAAATAGAAGGCGATTTTTCTGTTGGCGATAATAATGCCTTAGTTGTTCAAAGTTTTATTGTAAATGATAATAACAATGAGAAGGATTTTAAATTCAATCAGCCATTAGAAAATTTTGCGATTCAACGTAATGATAATACTCTTATTAGCGGTGAAAAACAACTGATTTAGTTTGATAAAAATGGCGACTCTAACACTGAGTTTAATGCTCCATTTCCTGTAGATGATGAGGGTAATCCATTATTGTCTATCGAAGATCCAGACGAAATAATGAAAGCAATTCTGTTTCAGTTATCAATTAATGCTGGTACAGATCATGTTTTCGCCAATGATGCTGCAAATACAAATAATATCGAACGAGTTGATTATTTCAATAGCTCTGAAAATGCTTTCACTGTTGAAGATCCTACAACTCAAGGTTTTTTAATTGTAGAGCGAGGTGGTAATGATTCATTTAAGATTGCTGCTATTACGGCACTCGATGATAATGACAATCCATCGGAGTTTGGAACGTTACATTCAGTCAATAATTCAGATAATCAGTGGGCAAAGTTTAATGAGATACCTGTCCGCTTCACAGATCGTGATGGCAACATACTCACAGACTCAGAAGGCAACCCACTCACAGATGGCAGCCCAACAATAGATACTGAAGAGACAGTCAAATGGGGAATGATACGCTTTATGGGGGTCAAGCAGCCGATACTCTTAAAGGGGGTTCGGGTAATGATTGGTTATTTGGAGATGAAGGAAGTGATTTAATTACCACGGGTAGTGGAGAAGATCGCGTTGTTCTATTCTCTATGAATAATAGCACTGATAGCATTACTGATTTTACCGTCGGTGAGGATATGATTTTACTCGGTGGCGGCTTAAGTTTCAATGATATCAGCTTCACCAATAGTGGGACTTCAACGATTATTACGGCCAATGGTCAAGAGTTAGCTATTTTGGAAAATATCACTGCTAATACCTTAAATGATGTCAACAATTTTGCCACATTATAAGCTCAAGTTGTAATCTGAGTCTAGCCTGTAGGGTGTGTCAGTGATGCACCCTATTTTTTAATACCTTACTCTCAATCAAGGAGTCAGTATTCAGCGAGACTGTATTCAGCGAGACTGTATTCAGCGAGACTGGCTTTTTGATGATTCTGTTGCCAGATCCGCTGTTCTAAGGGCGCGTAGCGCTATACCTTAAATAATGTCAACAATTTTGCTACTTTGTCAGATTAAGTTGCAATTATAATAGTAGAGGGATTTATTGAAACCGCTTGACAAATTTTTAGGTTCTATCAACTCATGAGATTATATCCTAGCTTCCAGAAACGCTTATTTTCCTATCTATTTCGGCTGGCTATTCTGGCGATGATATTAATTTGGCTGTTAAGAGGTTTTGGGATTTTAGCGTTTTTACCCGGAATGATTTTATGGGTATTACTCTTTGTTTCCATTGGACTGGGATTTTTAGCACAGTTTAGTCGTTAAAATAAAAATCCCCATCTCGTCTGAAGATGGAGAAATTCACAAGTATTTTAATGTTATAAAAACAGAAAGTCCTTTGCGTTAGGCTTTAGATCTACCCCCAGCAATTTGTTCAAAGAAAGCTTGAAATTCTGCCCCTAATTCTTGACGATTAGAAGCCCGCAGTAAGTAGCGGTAAACAAACCAAGCCGCATATCCAATCCCAATTAACTCGAAGGTAGGGGCTAATAGAGGAATATCATTCAGCGCATCGACAACTGCAAACAGGACTTTTATGGTCACAATAGTAGAGATAATTAAAACCACTGTAACAATTGGTTTTTGGTATTCCCCAAAGAAACTAGACACATAACCCGGCAGTTCAGCTAAGACTTCAACCACTTTGGTTTTAACCTGTTCATACTGACTATCCGTTGCCTCCGTTGTTGATACGGGTGTGAGTGGATCTTGTGATGCTGCTTTTACATCAACTGCCTGAGCTGTTGTTGTGTCAGCACTTTTAGGTTCTGGCATTCTGGTCTCCTTTTTCAGCGTGCAATTACAACAAATTGACATTGTTACCCATCAGCATTACGCTAATAGGACATTCTTGCTTCATACCCTCTTAAGCAGGATATCCCTGTCAGACCGAGTCCACAAGCGTTTTTGTCTGGCTTCTACTGGCTGCCTGAGCGCAGAAGCATCTCAATTTGCTTTATGGATAAATATTACCCAGCAGAATTTAATATCCAACTGGTAGATCTACACCAGCGTAGCAGGCTTTTCACCTGAAAAAACATTGATTTTTGTTAAATGATAATTGTGTTATGGGTCATTTGTTCGCGCGTTATTCGTCGTGACGTGAGTCACCCACAGCCTACACACACCAACAGAGGTCGTGAGACAACTAACAACTAACAACTAACAACTAACAACCCCTAACACTTTGCAATGCTAATAACCCAGCCCCATAAGCGGGTTCATGACGGGGCCAAATAACAGTCGCAGCCGGGGCGATCGCATGAATTTCTGCTGAATATTGTTGACGCAGTTGTGATAAACTTTTCCATACCCCCCCTATGGTCACAATTTCAAATGCTTCTGTGGGGTTAAATAAGTCTATCATGACGACTTCTGTGGCTAAAGTTAATTCTTCTACGGCGGTTGTAATAATCTGTTTGGCGATCGCATCTCCTTCTACTGCGGTTTGATCTACAATGGGAGCCAGGGCTGCTATTTCTGCTACACTTAACCCACGACGATAAATGACTTCGACTAAATTCTCTATTTTATCTATGTTTAAATGGTCTTTAAATCGTTTAATTAATATTGTTTTTTCTCCTCTACCATCATAGGCTTTTAAAGCCGCTTGTAAACCTCGAATGGCAATATTATACCCACTGCCTTCATCTCCGAGAATATATCCCCAACCGCCGACTCGTTTGGTTTTGCCTTGTTGATTTTGACCGTATACTTGAGATCCGGTTCCGGCGATCGCCACAATTCCAACAGTATTACCTATTCCTCCCATTAATGCTATTTCATTATCCCCTGTAATGGATAAATGTTGTGGTGATATTTGCCATGTTATCAGTTGAGATAATTTTAATTGTAGGGGTTTTAACAGGTTTTTAATTGTTTGAATATCTTGGGGACGACCCACTCCTGCCAGTCCAATACCTATCCCTTTTATTACTAGAGGAATTGATATCTTTGTGGCTTTTACTGCTTGAGTGATTGCTATTTCTAATGCGTTTTGGGTGGCTTCTATCCCAATACTTTGATAGTTTGATGGCCCTGCTTCTCCTCGAGCGATAATTTTTCCGGTTTGATCGATTAACACACAAACTGTTTTTGTGCCGCCGCCGTCTATTCCTATAACGTACATTATTTAATTCGGCTCACAATCCAGTTTCGGACTTTTAGGAATGATTCTTCTATCCGATACATTGCCCCGTCTAACCACTCTAATAGCTTCTCTAGGGGATGTTTGATATATTCTACTGCGGTGACTGGCGTGTCTAATATTTCGGGCCATTCCTCAGAGTAGGCAGGCTGAAGCAGAGCACCCTCAAGCTGCCTATCAATTTCTATTAGAGGTAGATTACCATGATTTCCGATTTTTGTCAACCTTTGAGGGCTGTTCCATTCGGCAGATGTGTTTGCCGGGGGTTGAATGGCGGTTTGAGAGATGGAGGTTTGAGAGTCGGTTAATTTAACTGTGCTTGCTTTGGCTTCATCTTCGAGGATATATTGACCGATAGTAGCAGCGACTAAAAATCCACCGACTCCAATTCCGGCAAATAAGGGAAAAGAGGAATGCTGCATTTTTTGCCATATTCCCACAGATAATTGCGCGGGGGTTTGATTTTGAGATGAAGGCAAAACAGAAACGGGGTTTTCATTGCCTGCAATTGCACTTAAATTTTCGGTTGTATTTAAAACGGGATAATATTGCTTGTCAGCGCTATTCAAATAATCTCGATTATAAAAATAACGGATAGCAGCTTGAATTAATCCTTGATTTTTTGATTCGGATGAGGGTTGAGGGGATATTATTGTGGAGGTTTGAGAGAATTCAGATAAGGAAATCAGGGATGTATTGTCTTGTTCGAGAGTTTCTATTTTAGCTAATGCTGATTCTCCGAATAAGTTCATTCGCATTGCAACTGGACTGGCTTGTACCCATCCCATGGCTTGAGATAGCATACAATACACGGGTAAAATTAATCCCATCGCCGGAATTGCGGGTTGTAGGGGTGGGAAATAGGATATTTTTTTGCTATTTTGTTTGAGAGTATTTTTAATTTGTTGTTGAATAGTCTGTTGTTGGGATAGATTTAAGGGATGCAGGGTTTGAGTTTGGGAAGCGACTAAAACGATTTGTTGAGTATCGAGACGACTAGCAATCCCTTGAATTTGAATATCGGGTGAAGTTAAAGTTTGTAGAATATCCTCGACGGTTGTCTGTGTTGCTTGAGGAAAGTTATTCAGTTGGGGGATAGCGATATTAGTCTGAGCTTTAAGCTGTTTACCCACCATTTTTGCCCCTTGAATCAGGACATATATCGGATACAGTAAGAGTTGAGTGGCATGACTGGCGCTGAGGCGGACTTGGCGCAATGTGCGATCGCGAGCCACTATAAATTGGTGGTATTGTTGTGATACCGTATTGAAAATCCGACTTTTGTAAGGGTTGGGAGACGGAGCAGCCATAGTTCAAGCTCAGAGCAAACAGTGTAATTATTTATTGTAATTCATTCGTCGGATTTTATGACGGCAATTTCTTCGATGGTGTTACAGAAAATCGCGACAACTATAGAACAACTCCGTCAGTGTAGCAGGATGGATGTGTTATCGGATTGGCGAATAGCACCCGGAGAGTTATCGCTTTCGGAAATAGCAGATTTTGATAGGTTAGCGTGGGTTAATGTTAATTCGCGCAACCATATTCCTTGGCAACGGGGGAAAGTCGCAATTTGGCTAACGCAAAATATTATAGTTTCGGCAGATTTATCTAATTATCCGTTATCGGGTTTAAGTTTAAGATTAAGTTTGGCTTGGTGGGCAGAAAGTGCTGAGATTTATCTCAATGGTAAGTTAATACAATCGGGAGATTTATTTGATTGTTCGACACGTATTTTATTATCGGATAATGTGACAGCGGGTGATAGTTTTTGGGTAGCGATTCGTTTGGTGAGTCCCTATCATGATGAGGGTGCATTAGTAAGATCTCAATGTATTTATGAACGGGATAATATTGAGCCGATAGAACCGGGATTTTTTGCGGATGAAATTGAGGTTATCTTTCTGAGTAATAAGGAAAATCAACAGTGTGTTGAATACTTAGCCGAGACGATAGATAAAATAGATTGGTCAGCCTTACCCAACCGAGAACAATTTGAGCGATCGCTTAAATATATCCGAAATCAGTTAATCCAATCGGGTGATTATTTACCGAAAGTAAAAATAGCACTTTTAGGTCATGCTCATTTAGATTTAGCTTGGTTATGGCCGATTGCAGAAACATGGGTTGCGGCGCAACGAACCTTTGAATCTGTCTTAAGCTTACAAAAGGAGTTTGAGGAATTAGTTTTCTCTCATTCAACCCCTGCTTTATTTGCCTGGATAGAAGTTCATCGTCGAGATTTATTTGAAAAAATTATAGAGAAAGTCCGTCAAGGATCTTGGGAAATTGCAGCGGGGTTATGGGTAGAAGCGGAATTGAATATTATCAGTGCTGAGTCTATTGTCCGACAAATTCTATATGGTCAGAATTACGTTATCGAAAAGTTCGGTAATATTTCAGAGGTGGCTTGGTTACCCGATAGTTTTGGATTTTGTTGGCAACTTCCCCAATTATTACGACAAGGCGGAATTCGTTATTTTGTCACTCAAAAGTTACGGTGGAATGATACAACGGATTTTCCCCATGAGGTGTTTTGGTGGGAAGGTTTAGATGGTACAAGAATTCTCAGTTTAATGTCTGCCTTTATTGGGCAAGAAATCGACCCAATTAAAATGGTAAATTATGCCGCAGATTGGTATCGTCAAACGGGGATAAATCAGGCGTTATGGTTACCGGGCGTAGGGGATCATGGCGGTGGGCCGACACGAGATATGTTAGAAGTGGCGAGGCGTTGGCAGCAGTCTGCTTTTTTCCCAGAGATGGAGTTTATCCCAGCGAAGGATTATTTATCCCAAATTGAAATAGCGGCAGAATCGTTTCCGGTTTGGCAAGATGAACTTTATCTAGAATTTCATCGCGGTTGCTATACGACTCACGCGGATCAAAAACGATGGCTACGGGAATGTGAGGGATTATTATATCAAGCGGAGTTATGGGCGGCGATCGCGACGTTACAGGCACAGGCGATTTATCCGAAGCGGGAATTAGAGGCGGCGTGGAAGAATGTGTTATTTAATCAATTTCACGATATCTTGCCGGGTTCTGGAATTGCTGAGGTGTATGAAGATGCCAATATAGGCTGGCAGCAGGCAGTCAATACAGCACAGACAATATTGCAATCTGCAATAAAGGCGATCGCCACTCAAGTTCCTTTGCCGTCGCCGCCTGTTGGGATGGAGGATGCGATACCCATATTGGTGTTTAATGGCTTAAATTGGCAGCGATCTGAAATTGTGTCGTTAGGGGTGTCTGAAGCTGGGCAGATTTATGATGTTGATGGATATCCTATCGAGATGCAAGCTTTTCGGCAAAATACTGTCAATGCTTTACTGTTCAAGGCTTGTGATATTCCCTCTATCGGCTATAAGCTTTTCTGGTGGATGCCAAAAAGACCTTATATGGCAGAATACACTTCCGATTATACCAAAAGTATATCAGATTCGGTTTTACCTGTCACAGTTCTCTCGGATGCAAGCTCCGAGAGCTGCTGTGACTTCGTCAAGATAATAGAAAATAAAGGAAAAAGTTACGGTTTGGAGAATGAATTTCTTCTGGTATTTGTCGATAGTGAAACGGGTGATATTAAACGTATTTTTGATAAGGTTAATCATCGAGAAGTCTTACAACCGGGTGGGGGTAACCAATTACAATTCTTTGAAGATAGCGGACAATATTGGGATGCTTGGAATATTAATCCTGATTATAATAATAATCCGTTACCCCCGGCAAAACTACAAAGAATTTATTGGATATCAGAAGGAAATATTGAATGGCGGTTACGAGTTATTCGAGTTTGGGGAAAGTCAGAGTTTTGTCAAGATTATGTTTTACAACAGGATGCAAAGATACTAAAAATTGAGACAACGGTAAATTGGCAAGAAACTCATGTATTGGTAAAAGTGGTATTTCCATTCACAATAACATCAGATTTTGTCACCGCAGAAATTCCGGGGGGTGCGATGGAAAGAACAACAAAACCACAAACGGATTTAG
Source organism: uncultured Lyngbya sp. (assembly GCA_964434975.1). Classification (GTDB taxonomy): domain Bacteria; phylum Cyanobacteriota; class Cyanobacteriia; order Cyanobacteriales; family Microcoleaceae; genus JAAURB01. The sequence continues at coordinate 7,028 of CAYSWY010000077.1, read as the reverse complement.
AGAAAGCTAAATGGGAAATTCCGGCGTTAAATTGGGTTGATTTAAGTGATGAGAATTATGGTATCAGTATTTTGAATAACTGTAAGTATGGATATGATGTTAAACCTTCGCAAATACGCTTAACTTTATTGCGAGGTTCTACCTGGCCGGATAAAAACGCAGATATTGGCAAACATCAGTTTAGTTACGGTATTTATCCCCATGCCGGGAATTGGAAAAGTGCCAATGTTGTTCAGCGAGGGTATGAATTTAATCAACCCTTACAGGTAATATTTAATTCGTCAATAAATCAACATCAAGTTGACCATCAATCTTTAGGAAAAGATAGCTTTTTTGATTTACAATCTAACCATTTAATCTTGATGGCATTAAAGCAATCTGAAGCTAATCCCAAAGCGTGGATTTTTCGCTGTTATGAATGTCACGGAGAAGCCGAAACCTTAAACTTAAACAATCAGTTAAATTTAGCTATTGCTCAACCTGTTAATTTACTCGAACAACCCATTGAATCATCTCCTCAAATTCAACCTTGGCAGATTGCAAGTTTTATGACTATGCAAAATTAAGATAAGAAATAATGAGCTGAAATTTGAGGATACAGATACAGATACAGGGCGCATGCAATAAGCTAAAACGCATTTAAAATGAATTTTAGCAAGTCATTCGTCAGCAAGTCAGCTATGAGTATAAATTTCGGATATTTTATTATTATTTCATCATACCCAGTTTAAATGCACAACAGCTTACCAGATATAGATACAGGGCGCATGCAATGCGCCCCTACTCCACTTCTGCATGAATACCCGATTGTAAAATTTGATGTAATTTATGTTGATCTTCTTGTTTTGGATGAAAACGACCTTTTTCAACATCCCGTACCCAACTTTGACTTTTACCGATTTGAATGGCTAATTCTCTTTGACTTAACTTTAACTTCTTGCGGGCTAAAGTAATTTGTGAACCCATGAATTGTTCTTTTCGAGTGGTCTTAATTTTCCGTTTACTAATTTTCTGTTTATTTCGGTGTTTAGAACTATCTTTAGAACTTAGCTTTTGTTCCCAATCTGAAGGTAAATCAAATCCCTGTAACCGAGCATTCATTAATCGGTTCCATTTTCCCCGAGGCGCAACATCTGTAATAGCGCGATCGCCACTACCATCTTCTAACCAAAACTCTAATGCTGCTTCTGGATCATCAGGTAATTCTGCTAATTTTGCCCACAACGGTTGAATTTCAGCCGGATAAGTTTCAGGATCAAATAACGGTTTCAGTCCATAACTAGCTAAAGCTTCTAAATTACTTTCAAAGGTTTTAATCAAGCGTTTTTGTCCACTCGATTGATGAGCAGCCTCCAGTAATCGTTCTTCACCATAGGCAATACGCATTAAAGTTTGTACCGTAATACGCTGATCTTTCCCCATTTTAGTTTTAAATAATAGCCACAACATCATCCGGACTGTTCCTTCATGTTGCTGCCAAATACTCATCACTTGAGTCAATAAAGATTGAGGTAAATGACCATATTGATAAAAAGCCGTTCGATGCCAATATCCCTCTTGATTAAAGAAATATTTCGCCCAAGCTCCCGCGCGAATTTTAAACGTTAATCCCGTTAAATGTTGACAGCCTAAATCATCTTCTTGCACATGATGCTCAATATTCACTAAATGCCAAACCCGATCTTGAGGAATTGAAAATCCCGGAATTTTTCCATGACGTAGCCAATCTACTTTAACGAGAATTTGACAAGCCTGCTGAGCTAAAGTTTTAATGAGAGTTAGCTTAGTCAACTTATTCAAATCTTTGCGCTTTTCTAAGCCTAAATATTGTTCAATTTGCTGATCGCTAATGGTGAATTCTTGTTCCCACGGTCGTTCTAAAGCCGTGGCATGAGCGGCATAAATTAAATTTAAACAACAAGAACGAATATCAATTTGTGCAATAACTTCTTGGGCTGCTTTTTGTTGAAGTGTTTCTATTTTATCTAACTCACTCTCATCTGTGACTTTAAACGTCAATTTTCCACGATTTCGACTGACTTTACGCTGATAATACAGTTCACCCGCCTGATCAACTTGCCAAGGAATTGATTGTTGCTGTGTCAAAATATTACAGAGTTCCCAAACCACTAAAGCAGATGCAAAGGTATTTGTTGAACCATTGAGAAATAAATTCTGACTGGTTATGGGTCTCGGATTAACCTTATTTCGTCCTTTTTTTGCCTGTAAAGGCATGGGAGAATCTACCGGACACATGGATAAACATTTAGGTTCAGGATAATACCCTTCGCATTGATTACATAATGTCGGATCTATCCAATATCGACCATCTTCTCGCATTTTAATTGCGCCAGTTGGGCATTGAGAAATACAATCGCTGCATTGTACACAATCTTTGTTTATTGAATAGGGCATAGCGTTAAATGTTAGCGCCTAGAGTGGACTGAATTTGAGAAAAAATGAGTTATTTTTCTTTTGAGAAAAGTATTTTTAGATCTTGATACAGTAATATTACTCATTACTTTTAACACGGCCTTTCTAATGTAAAGTGTTCAGATTGAGCAATTTATATTTTTTAATTTTTTGTTAATATTTCGGGGTTTATTGAGAATAGAAGAAATACAAAAGACGAAAGATATCAATTAAAATGCTATCTTGTAATGGCTTCAGACATTGTCAATAGAAACTGCTCCTCATCCCTTAGATAGATATAAATAAGTATAACTGAAATAGAATGCTTGCAAATTGTGAAATAGTCTATCTTCTAGTAAAGCTTTTTGTGTATTTTTTTGATTTATTTTAATTAATGTAAAAATATTACAGATGTATCAATACTTACAGTTTTTAGAACTGAGTTTAATTCTAAATAATAACCAGGGCAATCTCCGCCGCGAAGAGGCGCTTGCCAACGCCGTTCAAGCAAGACTACATTCCCGAAAACTTCTTCCTTCTTCCCTCTTCCCTCTTCCTTCTTCCTTCGTTAAAATAAAATAGACTGAACTCAAAAGATGAATTCAGTCATAATTAAAAAGACTAGCGATGTTAGAAGTTATTACCAACTTAAGAATGAGTTATTCTGCCAATGGAAAATCAGCTTTTAATGTTTCTAACCAATCTGCAATCCGTTGATCTGTTTTCTCACTTTCATTCACCTCATCAATGGGTAAACCGACAAATTGATTATCCCGAATTGCAGTAGACTTTTCAAACTGATATCCTTCTGTTGGAACTTCGCCGACTAAAGTTGCTCCTAAAGACTTAAAATGATCATGTAAAGTGCCTAAAGCGCCAACAAAATGCTTACCGTGACCTTGACAATCTCCTGCGCCAAATACTGCAATCGTTTTACCGGAAAAATCAGTTTTTTCTACTTCCATATCAAATAAAGGTTCACGCCAATCATTTTGAACTTCTCCCGCCCCCCAAGTTGAACAACCGAGTAATAAATACTCGTACTTTAATAAATCCTCAACATCATCATAATCTTCTTCCATACTATATAAATCACAGAGATCTTCTCCAATTTCTCCTTGGATTTTTTCTGCAATTTCTTCTGTGACACCGGATGTGCTACCGTAAAAAATTCCAATCTTTGCCATTGTTTGAACTCCTGTAATAATCAAAATAAATAGTGAAAGAATTACTCTTGATAGACTGACAGTTCATCAACTCGAATGTCTAGAGGCATTCCCTGATTATTGGGTGGACAAATCCGAATCTTACCAATCGATAAAGGTTCTAAAACCCGACCCAATTGGATTGCTATTTCTAAAATTCGCCAATTTGTGAGTAAATCTGGACACTGAATGACTAAGGTATTGTGAGTTTCATAAGTATTCAAATACCAATCACATCGATTGAGTAAATGATACAGAGAAGTACTTTCTTCTGATACAAAGTGATTGCGGTCTTCTTGCTGATGAAGTTGTCGAATTAATGCAGCATAAATATACTGACGACAAGCTGTTTCAAGTTGTTGACGTAACGTCCAATCGGTGAAGGTGGAGACCGTAGGCGGTAAATCATCTGTAGATAGGGGAAAAGAGTGCATAAGATTAATCAGGATTGAAATTAGGTTATTTCTGCTTGAGATAATTCTGAATTAAAACAGAAGAGATAAAGGATAAAATTAAATTTATTTAACCCTATTTTTTTCTGTTATAGTAATCCACAGAAACTGTTTGATTAAAGTCGCTTAGCATTAACGGTGACGGGAAGCTGAAGCGGTTCTTCTAAGCCCGGAAAAGAAAGTTCCCAGCCGTTCGTTAAAACTAAAATTGTCCCATGATCGCCTTGTTTTTGTTCGACGACTTCTTCTTCTAAGTCTTTTTTAGGAACATAAACTGAAAGGTGTCCTGCTGTGTTTTTCCGTAACATTACTTTCATGAGTTTATTCTCCTAAATGAGTCACAAATAACGGTTAATGTTTTTAACAAAAGAAAGAACTGATTAAGGTAGATTAAATTGTGTTTGATTGCCTAACCAGTCGAAGATTCTTTGCAGTTGATGAATTGAAATAAATCCATATTGCCAAAGTAACATCGGAATGGGGTCACTTGCATGAGTTCTGCGTTGCATGACCATATCAATTTCAGCTTGAGAAATAGAGATATCTTCTTGTAGAAACTGCCGAAATTTTAACCAGTTAGAATTGAATTCCATGATGCACCTCCAATGTATTGGATCATTATCCATTAGTAAATTAATGAAATAATGACTAATCAATAATGACCCAGTAAACAATTAGAAAAAACTAACGACCATTCAGCACAACTAAAGTGTCATGAGTTAAGAAATGATCGAGATGAAAGGCTCGTTCTTCCGTTTTCAGCAGGATTTGTTCATATAAATAACGAGTGGCGCGATCGCCAACACTTTCTGCTTGAGCGGCTTGACGACGCAGTACCCCAATTAATGCTTGTTCTGCTTCTAGGTCATGTTCAATCATTTTACGAGATGAAAATACACCATCCTCTTCAGGGTCAAAGCAACACAATTCTTCTAATTTAGAAAAGCTGGCTGCTGGAATTGCGCCTAAACCATTGAGACGTTCACCGAGTTCATGAATATGATCTTGAACGCCATCTACACTCTCTTGGAAAAACTCATGGAGTGAATAGAATTCTGCACCTTCAACCACCCAATGATGTTTTTGATATTGCAGATATAAACCTTGAAAACTAGACAGTAAAATATTCATTCCTTCGCAAACGGGAAGAACCGTACTGCTTTCGAGTCCAATGGGATTTTCTGCAATTTCACCAAAAGGGCGATAGGTTGTTACTTGTGTCATTACTTTTCTCCAAAAATAAAGGGATATTGGGGCTGAAAGAAAGATATCTTTCTAATTAAGAACTCAACTTTCTTACGGCAGACTATTGACTTTTGGTTGCAAGAGATGAGTACTCAAACAATGCTCAAGCCAATCAATTAATTCATGACGAGGAGTCATAAATTGTTGAATAACACTGCGTAACAGGATTGCCTGATTACTACAGTGAATTTCAACCCACAGTAAGCCGTCTTCAGCACACCAACAGGGGATGTTGAGTTCTTGTAGTCTGTAGAACACCATCCAGCGATCGCTTCTTTGAACGTTCGCAATAGGGGTGACTACAGCACCAGAATCAGATTGAGAGGTTTGAGTATAAGACATGAGTTTAAGAGAGAGAAACTAAGGGGTTTACTATTGGTTATTAGTTATTAGTCATTTGTTCTTGGTGAGAACGAACAACGAAAGACGAAGAACTAATGATCAATAAATACTTGAACCTGTTTTTCTAACTGTTCAATTCGATCTATTAATGTCCGAATTAATTCAGCTTCAATATCGGGAAGTTTATTGTGAGCTAAGGGATTATTTTCTAACGGACAACCCTGACCATTGCGGGAAATCACTCGTCCAGGAATACCAACAACCGTGCAGTCACTGGGGACATTTCGCAATACAATTGAACCTGCACCGATGCGAACTTGATTGCCAATGGTGATGTTACCGAGGACTTTTGCTCCGGCCCCCACCACGACATTTTGTCCGAGAGTCGGATGGCGTTTACCCGTTTCTTTACCCGTGCCGCCGAGGGTAGCATTTTGATAAATTAAACAATAGTCACCGATAATAGCGGTTTCACCGATGACAACTCCCATACCATGGTCAATGAAGACACCTTGACCAATAGTTGCGCCGGGATGAATTTCAATGCCTGTGAGAAACCGTCCAATATGGGATAAAAATCGCGGCCAAAACGGTATTTGACGAGAATATAACCCGTGAGAAAATCGATGTAACGCTAAAGCGTGTAACCCTGGATAACAGACCAGAACTTCGAGCCAATGGCGGGCGGCGGGGTCGCGCTCGAACACGATTTGAAAGTCTGCCTTTAGCCCGGCGAAAATAGCGCTAAAACCTTTGAATTGATGGCGGTAATGGGGGGAAGGGTTTTGATTAAGTAGGGGTTTGCTGGACTGATTGGGCTCAGTGGGTGAGTTGGGAGCAGGGTTGACTCTAGGGCGAGTCTTTTTAAGTTTCCAAGGGGTGGTGAGCAGGGTAGACTGTAGCATTGAATATTTGAATCAGAACTGCAAGCTGTTGTTGTACTGCTTATACCAAGCCTGCTTGTTGAGATGTTGAGATGGATGAGTCGTTAGGGTTATTGTATTGATTAGAAATGTACTCAAATTAAATAGTCCCTCATCATCAGGCTTTGAGCAGATTTAAAAAATGTTTCGGGGTAGGGGGACGATTATTAATTGGGCTGGGTTAGGGTATTTATATAGAAGGGAGTGAGTATTTTGTACTCTAGGCGAAATCCGCTGTGAGTCAGAATTAGAGCGAAATTCGGTAATCTTTTTTGCGAGTTTTTCTTATGAACTCAAACGGTTTTTAGGATATATTACAGCAAATCTTTGTAGTGTCTGGTTTTGAGTTATTTTAGCAGCAGAAATTTGAGTACAAATTAATAGTTAACAGGTGAATTCAAATAAAAATGTTAACTTAGATACAGAATTGAATTCCATGACATCGCTGG
>CAYSWY010000076.1:0-19036 GCA_964434975.1 uncultured Lyngbya sp. | reverse complement strand
GGGCGTGACTAACGAACTATACTGCAACTGTTGAATTGAGCGTTTGACAGGCTTCAATAGTGGCTTGACGCGCCCATTTATCGGCTGTAATAATATCTTCTAAATTAGGATTTGATAGGTTATGATTTTGATGGCGATCGCAAACGGTTTCAATCAGTTGAGGAATCTCTAAAAACTGTATTTTCTCTTCTAAAAATAAGGCAACTGCTTGTTCATTGGCAGCATTTAATACGGCTGGCATTGATCCTCCAGCGCGTCCAGCAGCATAGGCGAGTTGCATACAAGGATATTTCTGATTATCGGGTGCTTTAAAGGTTAAATTCCCCGCTTTTACTAAATCTAACGGTTCCCAATCAGTGTAAATTCGTTCCGGCCAAGACATTGCATACAGCAACGGTAAACGCATATCCGGCCAACCCAATTGTGCTAAAACCGAAGTATCTTGTAACTCAATTAAAGAGTGAATAATACTCTGGGGATGAATCACAATATCAATATTATCGTAATCTAAACCAAACAAATAATGGGCTTCAATCACTTCTAATCCCTTATTCATCATGGTGGCAGAATCAACCGTAATTTTCCGTCCCATTGACCAATTAGGATGAGTAATTGCATCAGCCACTTTCACCTCCGCTAATTTCTCGACTGGCCAATCTCTAAATGCACCCCCAGAAGCCGTTAAAATAATACGTCGTAAACCTCCCTGAGGCACTCCTTGTAAACATTGAAAAATAGCAGAATGTTCGGAGTCCGCTGGTAATAATTTCACGCCATATTCTTCAATCAACGGATTGACAACAGGGCCGCCCGCAATTAAAGTTTCCTTATTGGCTAAAGCAATATCTTTTCCGGCTTTAATCGCAGCAATGGTTGGAAGTAATCCCGCACAGCCAACAATACCCGTGACAACCGCTTCAGCCTCGCCGTATTGGGCCACTTCCACAACACCTGATTCTCCGGCTAACAGGATGGGTTGAGGCTGAACATCGGCAATAGCGGCTTTTAATTCAGATAACTGGGTTTCATCAGAGATAGCAACAATTTGAGGTTTAAACTGATGAATTTGTTCGGCAAGAAGACTGATATTACGTCCGGCAGCCAGTCCAACAATTCTAAATTGGTCGGGGTTATGAGTAACAATATCTAATGTTTGAGTTCCAATTGAACCGGTTGATCCTAATAGTGTAATCGCTTTCATACTTTCTTAATGATTTATCAATTATTACCATAGTACGGTAGAACGGGGAATGGGGAATGGGGAATAGGGAGTCGGGTGTGGGTTGCGGGGAAAAGCTTGTCACTGATATCAGAAATTTGTTTCCCCAATTGCGAAGTCTTAAGCCTCTACCGCTTCTCCCCGTCTTCAGGCGTTGCCAAAACTTGCCAAAAGCTAAAGATTAACAAAGGGTTCATCTGGGGAATCTTCTATCAGATTGTTAGCAATATTATCAGAAATCACGTCTTCTAAATCTTCTAAAATAGAATAATCTCCGGATTTTCCACCTGTTTTTTGGACTAAATGAATCGATTGAATTTGGATTGATTTTTCTAACGCTTTTGCCATATCATACAAAGTTAAAGCCGCAACAGAAACAGCCGTTAACGCTTCCATTTCTACCCCAGTTTCTGCTTTAGTACTCACTTTAGCTTGAATTTGATAACCCGGTAATTGTTGATTTGGAGTCAACTCCACCTCGATTTGAGTTAACGCTAAAGGATGACATAAAGGGATTAATTGAGCTGTTTGTTTCGCTGCCATAATTCCAGCAATTTTAGCAGTAGTCAGAACATCTCCTTTCGGCGTATTACCCGCTTGAATCGCTTCAAATGTCGTCAGTAACATTTTCACCTCACCCACAGCAATTGCCGTCCGCTGAGTGGCGGCTTTCTGGGAAACATCCACCATATTAATCGCCCCAGTTTCGTCTAAATGAGTGAGTGAAAAATCTGATTCAGAAAAATTGTTTGTCATTTCTGGTAAATGTGTTATACTGTTTTCTCAGGCAATAAATCAAGTCTAATTTTAAAGACTAAAGTTGCTGTGAGGGCTTGTAGCTCAGTGGACTAGAGCACGTGGCTACGGACCACGGTGTCGGGGGTTCGAATCCCTCCTAGCCCGTTTAATTGACTAAAAAATAGTTTAACTAAGATGCTCTGCTTTGTAAGTATGGGCATCTTTCGCTTTTCCGAGGGCAAATCTCCAGGATAAGGCAAAATTAGGATTAGATTGGGTGAAAAATACGCTTAAGGCAATCACCGCCAGTCCGGCATCAATCAGAAATAGATTTTGGTAACCCACCGCTTCTGCCATTAAACCAAATATTGGCCCGGCTAAAGCTAAACCGATATCAAATCCGCCGATACAGAGGGAAAAATAACGGCCCCTTTCTTGGGGAGAAGCGCGGTCTGTAATCAAAGTGACCATCATTGGAATCACTACACCCGCCGCCATCCCTTCAATTACACCAGCGATTAGCAATGTTGTCGTGTTCTGACTCATCCACAATATCAGCATTGACAACAAATAGCAGATTAACCCGCTAGAAATAAAAATGCCTCGGCCAAAGCGGTCACTCGCACGCCCTGCCACCGTCCGCACACCAAAACTACCAATGGCTGCGGCAGAATAAAATAAGCCCGCATTTAAATTCAGTTCAGCGGCTTTAATATATAAAGGTAAAAAGGTAACCAGCGTACCAAAAATTAACCCCACCATCAGCATCACCAAAGCAGGGGTGCGGAGGCTAGGTTGTCCCCAGAGTTTAAAATATTGAATAATTCCTTTCCATCGAGCAGAGCGAGTTTGAACTGATGGCACCGAAAACGGACGAGTCGGTTCCCAAACTTGAAAAATTCCTAAAAATCCCACCAGTCCAAATGCAGCGCTAACTAAAAACAAGGTAGGGTAACCTGCTGCGGCTTCCAGAAAGCCCCCTAGCGCCGGGCCAATTGCCATCCCAATGGAATTGACTAAACTCATATACCCAATTACCGCTCCCCGTCGGTCAATGGGGGCAAGATCTGCTACTAAGGCGCTATAACCAATGGTAAAAGCAGCAATACTGATGCCATGAAATCCTCGAATGAAGGCCATGAGGAAAATGGAGTCAGTCAGTAGATAACCCACTGGGGCCGTTGCTGCCACAAACGTACCAATATAAAGCACCAGCTTTCGTCCCTTGACATCAGCCAAAGGGCCTAAGCCAAAGCGAGAGGGCAGTAAACCTAAGGCAAATGCCCCCATGACTAAACCAATTTGCGGCTTGGTTGCCCCGAGAAATTCGAGATAGAGGGGGACGGTGGGTAGCAAACTGGTAATGCTTGACCAAAAGCATAATCCGGCTAAAAATAGAGCAAATAAACTACGCCTGTGTTGAGGGTCTAAGGTAAAGAAGACATTCAAAATATTGATTTTCCTTTCTGATCGATTTTTACGTTGCCAGCCAAGAACTGAGGAACGAGTATCGTTCGACTGTCCTACTTCTATTTTGTTACAAATCTTAAAATTTTAGCGGCTCTCAACTTAATTGCTGAGGGGTTGAGGGGAAGATTGGGGCCAACTTTGATTAATATCCACCAATACTGTATCAACATCTGTGCCTTCGATATATTCAACCACCCCCAGCCAAAATGCCCCTGTTCCAACCGTTCCCGGCATCATATCCGAGGCATCAAACCGAATCACATCCGCGTTACTGAGAATCTCAGCTTGTTTGCGAGTCACGGGATTAGTATAACGATCAAAATTAACCTGTTGATGGGGAGAAATATAACTGCCTAAACTTGCCAAAATTTGATGAGGTTGAACCGTTGCCAGATATTCCATTAATTTCCGGGCTTCTGGCGTATCGTTAAACATGGCAACCACATCCCCCCCGACTAAGATGGGTAAACCCAATTCACGATTAATTGGCGGCAAAGGAAACACGTCTACATCTTCCCCTAAAACCACCCCTTCCGGAAAGAAACTGGCAATAAAACTGGCTTGACGATGTAAATAACACCCTGGTGGGTCTGTAAACAAGCCATTGGGAGAATTACCATAGGGTGTACTAATGACTCCCACAGTTCCTCCGACAACGTATTGAGGATTGAGGGCAATATTACCAAATTTTTCAAAGGCTAAGCGCACCGCCGGGTGATTAAACGGGATTTCATGGCGTACCCATTGATCGTAAACCTCAGGGCCTGAAGTTCGCAGCACAATATCTTCGATCCAGTCTGTCCCCACCCAACCCGTTGCGTCTCCACTTTCAATCCCCAGACACCAGGGGACTTGTCCTTGACTCACCATGTTTTGAGACAACGCTTGTAATTCGGGCCAGGTTTGAGGCACTTCATAGCCAGCGGCTTGAAATGCTTGAGGATTATACCAAACTAAACTTTTAACCGAAGCCCTGACCCAAATCCCATACAATTCGTTATTAACACTACCCAGCTTTAACCAGTCTTCAGAATAGGCTTGTTGTAATTTGGCCTGATTGATAAACGACGTGACTGGCACCAGTAAGCCTTGACGGGCAAAATCCGCCATCAAACCCGGTTGAGGAAATAAAGCCAAGTCCGGTGCGTTACCCGCTTCTACTCGCACGGGAAGTAAACTAGTGAAAGCCGATGTACCTTGATATTCAATTTCAATTCCTGTTGCTTCGACAAAAGGCGCTAAGGCCGCTTCTAACTTCTGCTGTTCTGCTCCGGTAATTGATCCTAAAATTGTAACCTTACCCCCTTCTTCTGAAACGGCAGAATAGCCAGTCGATGAAGTTGAGGGTTGATTTTGTTGCACCCCACAACCCACCACCAGTAAGGATAAACCGATTAGGAGACTTGTATAATTCGCGAAAATGCTACATCTACGGTGAATTTGCCACATGGGTTGCCACAATCTGCGATTCGATTCTTGATACTAACTAACATCTATTTTTGCCCTCCTGTCTAGACTTTAGCGATTCCCCAGGTTCATGGCAACTTCGTTTTACAATAAATTAAGTTACCTGTTTTACCAGAAGGGATTTTTGTAGTGTATCAGTTCATTTAAGAGATTTTTATTAAGTTAAGCGATAGTGGCAATAAGAACCGCGATCGCCCCATCATCGGCCCCATCATCACCACCGATAGCATCTTTGCCGTTTTCCCACGGGCTGCGTCTCTAATTTATAGTGCCGGGAGTCTTCAATTCGTTGAAAGAACAGTGGTAGAGAAAATCTTATCGTGCCAAGCGTCTCGCCCCGCATCAAACAGCGCCCACACATATCCTAATCCCAGTATCAGTCCACTAATCCAATATCCTATTGTGCCTCTTAATCCTGCAATTAAGAATGACATATTTTCTCCGTTCTTCTTAATGGCTTTAATCTTCATGATGCCCATCCCAATCGATTGAGCTTTTGCACTCCATAAATACCCAAAATAGAAAAAACTAAAAAACACAACCGGAATTAATGCGCCTTGGCTGATTAAAAAAGCAAAGGGTTCGGGTAAACCACCTGTGGCTTGTCCAATCAATCCTAGTAATAGTCCAATGACTGCCATTAATACAGAGGTGAGAATGGCAACGATAACGTTATCAATTATCCAGGCGATCAAACGATTTAGAAAAGTTGCTTTTTCCATCATTAAAAACAATCAATAAATACAAATAGAAAAATATTACAAGCCGGAGAATTTATTCAGAGATGCCGATAACTAAGAACTAATCACTCAGAACAAAAGTATCAAACTAGCCCTTTAAATAACCGTAATCCGTCCGTATTGCCTAAGGTGGGATCGCTGGCTCGTTCAGGGTGAGGCATCATTCCTAATACATTGCCTTGACGGTTACATATACCTGCAATATTGTTTAAAGAACCATTGGGATTATCAGACTCCTGTGGACTGGGGGAAGTTCCGTAACGGAAAACCACTTGATTGTGTTCTTCTAACTCCGCTAAAGTTTCTGCATCGGCATAATAACAGCCTTCTCCGTGGGCAATGGGAAGCTGTATGACTTCTTCTGATGTATAGGTGGAAGTCCAGGGCGTATTGGTATTAGTAATGGTTAAAGGCACGCGCGAGCAGATAAAATGAAGATCACGATTTCGCATCAGCGCCCCCGGTAATAATCCCACTTCTGTTAAGACTTGAAATCCATTACAAATGCCGATCACATATTTTCCTTGCTGGGCATGATCAATTGTTGCTTGCATCACTGGAGAACAGCGAGCGATCGCCCCACAGCGGAGATAATCCCCGTAGCTAAACCCCCCTGGAATAATCACAACATCAATATCGCCTAAATCCGTCTCCTGATGCCAAATCATCCGGGTGGGTTGTTCTAAGAGTCCTTGGGTTACCCAAGCCACATCGCGATCGCAATTTGAACCTGGAAAAACAATTACACCAAATTTCATCAATTTATCCCTATTAATTTAATCTGTAAGTTTTGCAGTTTCTAAGACTGGAGTTAATTCAAACCGATAAATTTCAATCACAGGGTTGGCTAAAAGCTGATCGCAAATTCGATCCAGTTGCTGACGGGCATCGGCTTCATCGGTGGCGGTTAAAGACAGTTCAATATACTTACCAATTCGCACCTGTTCAACGGTATCGTATCCTAAATGTTGAATGCTAGAACATACCGCTGTCCCGGCTGGATCTAGCACAGAGGGACGAAGGGTCACATACACTTGAGCGTTATATTTCTGAGTCACGTTAATTTGCTATTCTGAACAGTTTTTATTATTGCTGATTGTTGTGCAACCCGTTACATTTTCTGCCAAAATCATCTCTATTGGATGAAGTGTTGTTGGCACTATATAAAATGGTGATAACCCTTGAAACCGGATTGAAAACAATTTTAGGAGAGTGCCTCCATGCGACGGTTATATGATCGCGCTTTTGAAATTTTAGCAGCAGAAGTCAAACGATCTGCCCAAAATGACATAGCGGCAGAAGTGGGGCAAACAATTGTGATGCAGCGCTTAGAAAAGCTTCGCCGACAGCAGGGTGAACCCCTCGATGCCGAAGAACTGCAACAAGTTATAGCAGATCAATTTCCCGATTTTAAATTTTCTATTTTAAAGCAAGCGGCTCGGGTGAATCATCCCCCGCGAATCGGAAAGACAGCCTTGTGGAGTGGAGTGATTGTAACAGGATTGGTTGGGTTAGTTTGGATTGCCAATCAACCGATTCCCTGGATTCGTCGCCCTATTTATCAGAAAATGCCTATCCTGTTATTTCCTAGTTATATCAGTATGGATCGCAATTACAATAACGCGATCGCTCACCTGGAACAAGCCAATCAATCGATTAATCAAGCGACAAATCAAGCAGATATTACTTCTTCTGAAGAAATTCTTCAACAAGTACAAATTTACTTGGATCGTTTACCCGTTTGGTTTCTGGGAAATTATCCATCTCGGTACTGTTCAATCATTACTTGTGATTGGAATTTTACCTCAGATGAATACGTTGCCGTTGGCAAAGAGATTGAACGTACAGAAGCGCGTCTTTTTCAAGAAAAGAATGCTTTGATTCAGTTGAATGAAGCCAAGTCTGCTATTAATACAGCAAAGCAAAGTTATCAAACAACTCAACCGGGAATAAAACGTCAAGATGCCATGGCAACTTGGCAGAAAGCTGTTGAATTATTGCAACAAATTCCGCCTCAAACCATAGGGGGAAAACAAGCTAAAATGCAGTCAAAAACTGCACAGAAAGAGTTTGAAGAGGTAGTAGGTTTGAGCATTGAAACTCAGAAAGCTAATAGTATAATTGCAGGCGCACAGCAATATGCTATTTTAGCGTCTCGTGCCTCTCAAAATCCCCCCCATAGCCCTGAAAAATGGCTGGAAGTGATCGAATTATGGGAAAATGCAATTGAGCGATTAGAACAGGTTTCACAAGATCATCCCAGTTATTGGACCGCTCAAGATAAGTTAGTCGAATATACTGACAATTTAGAAACAATTGAAGGTAGACTTAAGGATGAAAAAGAAGCGTTAGAGTTATTAGAAGAGGCTCAAGAATTAATTACAGAATGGCGAGAAATGGCACAAGATTCTGATCCGAGTATTCGTCGATTACGCCGTAAATTAAATCAGGTCATTTATACTTTAGAAGCAATAGAAGCAGGCACAACAGTCACAGCAGAAGCGGCTGAGTTACTCCAGGCAACTCGTAATACTCGGAATAAGTTATAGCGCTTAGGACTACGCGGGAGCGCAAGTAGGCACTCTTGCAATCGGCAAGTAGGCAATTGGGGATAAAAAAATGCTTATTTAATCAGGTTTTTGGCATTTTTTAGACAGTCACAATAATTGACTGTTAAAACCCATCGGTTTAATCTAGTTCTAGCTGAATTGTTGGCATTAATTTTTGTAAGTTTTTTAGGGATTTTCCTTGCCAGGGAATTTTGCGAGACGCTAATATTACTAAGCTTTTGGTTTGTTTTTTTCGCGCTTTTATCACAAATTTAGACAGCATATTAATCCCAAAACTATTCAGAAATTTGAGCTGTCGAAGATTGAGAGTAATGGTTTCTGGTTCTGTTTCTAAAGCTTCATTTAAAACTTTAACAATTGGATTTGATTCTTCTAAACCACTGAGTCTTAATGTACCGCCTAAAGAAATAGTGGTTGTATCACTATCATAAGTCACTTGATAATCTTCAGTATTGAAATTTTGAATCGCCATCATTGTAAATAATTGAATAAAATAAAATATGATCTTAACAGTAGAGACTTGTTTATATATTTAAGCTCGCTACTGTTGTGACGGTGGTTAGTGGTGGATCTGATTGAATTGTCTTAAACTTCCATCCCACCTGAGCTGAGTAATCATTAATCATCATTAAATATCCTAGACGAGAAGAAGTATCATTGTCTACATTTTGTTCAATTTGATGAATGTATAGTTCTTCTGGATCAAAACTCAGCATATTTTGAATATAGTCTTTGAAGGGTTGTACAGCCGACTCAATTAAACTATTTTCTACACAAAAAAACAGCTTTTCTGGACTCAGATTAACTTGAATATTAATCGGATAGCTAGACTGAGGATCGCTAAATTTCATCGCATTTTCTAGTAGCTCATTGGCAATAAAACCCACAGCATCTTTAATTTCTGCAAGCTGGTTAGAATCGGTAGAATTGGTATCCACTTGCGGAAAGAAATTGGTAACATAATCTGCAATGAAATTAGCAGATAAACCATTATTTCGCCATCGCTGCTGCAAAGAAGTTGAACTCGGAGAAAATCCAATGATTAAAAATTCTTGGCTAATATCTGATATCTCGAGATAATGACCAAAGATTTCACACATAATAATCAATAATTAACAATAAATGATTTGCTTAAAAACGATAAAAATTTAATGCATCTATTTGATAGAATTAAAATAGAATTAGATAATATTTTTGAGTAAAATTGTGTTATATAGCTTATTATAGTCGATTAGTATTCAAAAAACAATATTTTTAATGTTTCCACCGACTCTTTACATTGCCATTACAAATCATGGATTTGGTCATGCAGTGCGTGCTGCTTGCGTCGCGGCTCAAATTCGACAAATCTGTCCCGAATGTGTCTTGATTTTAGTGACAACTGCCCCCCGTTGGTTATTAGAATCTTATATTCCGGGTGATTTTATTTTACGTCCTCGTGGATTTGATGTAGGGGTAATTCAGTCGGATAGCTTAACGATGGATAAAGCCGCAACCTTGGAAAAGTTGAAAGAAATTCGTCAAAAACAGCAATCGATTATTGCCAGTGAAGTTAATTTTATTCAGCAAAATCGAGTTGATGTGATCTTAGCAGATATTCCTCCAATAGCGGCTCAAATTGCTAAAGCTGCGGGTATTCCTGGGTTGATGATGGGTAATTTTGGTTGGGATTTTATTTATCGAGATTGGGGAGAAGAATTTATTGAGATGGCCGATTGGATTGAGGATTGTTTTAGTCAATGTGATCGTTTATTTCGCTTACCTTTACATGAATCAATGAGTGCTTTTCCAAATATTACAGATGTGGGATTAACAGGCGGAAATCCCCGTTATGATCTCGAGCAACTGCGAGTAGATTTTGAGATTAAAACGCTGCCTGAAAAAACAATTTTATTAACATTTGGGGGCTTAAGCTTAGCGAAAATTCCTTATGATAATTTAGCTAAATTATCTGATTTTACCTTTATTACGTTTGATAAAAAAGCACCTAATCTGCCTAATTTAGTTCGCGTTAAACATCAAATCCAACAAAAACAATCTGAAATAGACTATTCTCATATTCGTCCGGTTGATTTTATGCCACTGTGTGGAAGAGTTGTTTCTAAGCCGGGATTTAGTACTTATGCTGAAGCGTTGCGCTTAGAGATTCCGATTATATCTTTATCAAGAAAAGGATTTGCTGAAGCGCCTATTTTAGAAGCAAGCTTAAAAAATTATAGTCCGCATCAAATTATTAGTCCAGCAGATTTTTATGAGGGGAATTGGGAGTTTATTAAACAGCCAATGAATCCCCCAATTCTCTCTAAAAAACTGGATAAAACCGGGAATGAAACGATTGCAAGAGCGGTTGTGAATTGGTTGCAGTCTGAATAATTATTAGATCTGATTAAGATGCCTCAGTGAGGCATCCTACTGGAAAATTTAACTATACAAACTGCCTACATATTCCTCATAACCGTTGTACAATAAAGTCGGTTTTCTTTCCCATGAAAAATTGGGGCTATTACTCACCACTTTCTCCGTGGCTTGTGACCAGCGCGGATGGGGTTTCTTGGGATTAACATTGGCGATAAAACCATATTCTTCTGGAGCCAGGGTATTCCAATATGTTGCAGGTCTTTCTTCTAAAAATTCAATTTTAACGATAGATTTTGCCCCTTTAAAGCCATATTTCCAGGGTAAAACAGCTCGAATGGGTGCGCCATTTTGTTTAGGTAAGGTTTTACCATACATTCCAACCGCAAAAAATGCCAGATCATTTGCCATTTCTTCAATGCGTAATCCTTCCTTGTAAGGCCAGGGATAATTTAACGCCCAAAATCCCGGCCCCTTAGTAATTTTAGGATCATAAAAAGAGGTAAATTGGACATATTTTGCTTTAGAATTCGGTTCAACGGCTTCAATAATTTTCCGCATGGGAAAACCCACCCAAGGCACAACCATTGCCCAAGCTTCTACACAACGAAATCGATAAATTCTTTCTTCAATGGGGAACTTATTTGTTAAGTCATCCAAATCATAAGTCATGGGATTTTTAACTAACCCCGTTACTTCTAATTTCCAGGTTTCTGTGGGTAAAGCTTGGGCGGCTTCCCAAATAGATTTAGAGCCACCAAACTCATAAAAATTATTATAATGGGTGGCAAAATCCGCTTTTGTAATCGGTCTTTCTACATCCTTAAAATTAGGATTGGTCGATAAATTCGGAAACGTTTTCAGTCCTTCTGTTCCGGATTTAGCATTCCCCTGTTGACTACAAGCGCTTAGGGGTAAAATGGTAGCGGCGACTCCTGCACCAATTAAACTTTTGACAAACCGACGACGGTTGATAAATGCCGCTTCTGGGGTAATTTGATGTTCAGAGATTTCCCAGGCGGGGGGAATACGAATTAAAACCATAACAACATGAGAGAGAGGCTGAAAAATTGTAAATTATCTTTACATTTTACCGTTGATGGGGGATGAATCGAGAATAAATCTAGATTAATGATGATTTCTACCCCAGATTGCGAAGAAGGAATTAAGATAGAACAAATAGCTCAAAGACTGGTCTGTTATGAGTTACTGCATTAATCCTCATTGCTCACATCCTCACAATCCGGCTCATCATGCGTTTTGTCAAAATTGTGGCGCTTCGTTACGTCTCAAAGATCGTTATCGCACCCTAAAAATATTAGGAGAAAGTGCCGGATGTCGCACCTTTTTAGCAGTGGATGAAGATAAACCGTTTCAACCTCGCTGTGTGGTGAAGCAGTTTACCTCTCCTGACTCGATTGCAACAAAAACAACAGAGTTACAAACCATTCCTCACTACGATCAAGGTGTGGCAGAGTTAGCTAAAATTAGTCAAAAATCACTGATTCCGACGGTTTTAGCGGCTTTTGAACAGGATAACGCTCGTTATGTGATTCAAGAATATATCGAAGGGCGAAATCTGGCTGAGGTGTTGGTTCAAATTGGCTCATTTCAGCCATCCCAAATCGAGCAATTATTGCAAGAGATTTTGCCGACTTTAGAACTGATTCACCGCAATCATCGCATCCATGGGGAAATTAAACCCGAAAATATTATTGATCGCTATTCTACAGGGCAAAAACTCACCTTAGATACCACACCGCCTCAATATGTTTTAGTTGATTTTAGCCCTCATTCTGGGTTAGATTCTGTTTCTCAAACCGAACCCCCGATGAATATTTCGGCTGAATATGCCGCCCCAGAACAGTTACAGGGTTATCCTCAACCCAATAGCGACCTTTACAGCTTAGGGGTGACTTGTTTACACCTGCTGACTCATGTGTCTGCGTTTGATTTGTACGATGAAAAATCAGAAACCTGGGTTTGGCGAGACTACTTAAAACAGCCCATTAGTCCGCGCCTGGGTTGTATTTTAGATCGGATGGTAGATCGTAATCCCCTCAACCGTTATCAATCGGCAAAAGCAATTTTAGCGGATTTACACGCCAAATGGAATTCCTTAGCGGTTAATTCTCCTCAAAATCAGCGGGTTTTAACGGCATTGGGTGCGGCTGCTTTAGGGGCATTAGCGTGGTGTCTGAGCGCTCAGTTTCCCCTGACTCCACCCCGTCCGGCTTTTAAACTTCCCGACCCGCCAACGGCTCAACCCCAGCCGCTAGTTAGGGTTAAACCCGACCGCCTGTGGAGTTATTCCCCTAAAATGAAACTCTTGACCCACAATGGGGGGCCTGTTTGGGCGATCGCAACCGATCCCAATGGTCAGACTGTTGCTTCTGGTAAAACCAATGGCCAAGTAGAAATTATCGATCTGCAAACCGGACAAGTTTTACAGACATTTAGCGGACATTCGAGTCCTGTGGGGGCGATGGATATCAGCCCAGATGGTCGCTATTTGGCAACGGGTAGCGGCGATAAAACCATTAAGATTTGGGATTTGTGGAATAATCGTTTAGTTAGAACCATACGCGGTCACCGAGACTGGGTTTACGATGTGGCTTTTAGTCCAGATGGAAACACACTCGCCAGCGTCAGTCAGGATCAAACCTTAAGGTTATGGGATGTTGACACGGGTTGGGAAGTGGCCCAACTGCGGGGACAGGCTAAAGAAGTTCAATCCCTTGCTTTTAGTCCCAATCGTCAACTGTTGGTGACGGGTAGTAGTGAGGGTCAGGTTGAGGTGTGGAATTGGCGCACTCGGCAACTGATTCGGTCTATTCCAGCCCATTCTCACGGAATTTGGTCGGTTGCCATTAGTCCAGATGGTCAAACTCTCGCCAGTGGCAGTTGGGATCATTCGGTGAAATTATGGGATTTAAATCAAATTCGCACAGAATATTTTTATAGCCAACCCCATCAAACCATCGTGGGTCATCGCGATAAAGTGATCTCTTTAGAGTTTAGTCCCGATGGCCAAACCTTAGCCAGTGCAGATGTCACCGGAATTGTTAAACTGTGGTCTACTCAAACTGGGGAATTAAAAGGAAATCTCAGTGGTCATCGATCTTGGGTGGATTTACAATTTCATCCCAGTCAAAATGTGCTGTTGAGTGGTAGTTTAGATGACACCATTAAAATCTGGCGCATCTCACCATAATTAATCCTGCAATAGAGGCGTTAAATTCAACGTCTCTAGCAGATTATAAACAAATTTTATTGGATAAACCTCGCATATATAGTTCAACGCGAGGGGATTGATTCTGATAAAAAATAACGCCTCGATACTCTCGGGTAGGACTTTCAAAGGATAATTGTTCGCCGTCGTTCGCTTCTATTTTAATGTCGCCGACTTTGACACTGGCTATTTTGTTTTCAACTTTCACTTGAACTTCTCGAGAAGTCACTGTATCCCGAATTAATAGCCAGAGTGTTTGTTCTTTTTTAACTCGTTTAATCTCTAACGCAGCAATGCGAAAACTATAAGCCCCAATCTCTTTACTTAAAGATTTTACCTTAATATGGGCAGGGAGTCCAGTGATTTCAGCATCGGTAACCGGAGAATTAATCGAATGAAGATTAGTCCGATTTAGAATCGTATCAACAGTAGAATTCTCATCAGAAAGACGAGGCGGATCAAGGGGAACATCTGACCCAGGAATTGCCCAATCATAACTGCGTTTTAAAATATCTTGACGAATGATTTCAGCCTTTTTAGGTTCAGCAACTGCGGCATATTCTTGTTGTTTTAACTTGGTTGCGATCCAGCGTTGACGAGTCCATTGACACAAACGAGGATGATGTTGATGATGAATAAAGCGTTCATAAAATCGCAGCGTCGGGACTAATTCCCCAATTTTTTCAAAAGCAATTCCAATTTCCGCCACCGATAAATATTGTTTTAAATTGGGTATTTTTAAGACTTGTTCCATTAAAATTACATAGTTAGATCTGACCTCTCGCAGTTGTTCCGAGGTAATATTAGAACGGGATAACTGACGCACTAATTCAATTTTTAATATATTTTTTTCTGCTTTTGAGCATTTTTCAATCGCTACAATAATCTGTTTCCAACGCTTAATTTGAATCAAATATTCTGCCCAATCTTGATAACGATGCTGTCGTTGTAACGCGCGTTCGATATAATCAATAAACTTTAACCATTGCTGAGTTCCAGGTTTGCCTGCATTTTCCCATTCACTAATAATTTTATCATCCGCTTTTGCCTTTTCTAAATAGGGTAAACCCTCTGGAATTCCCAGTAACTCTGCTTTGGCTAAATTATATTCTCTTGTATCAGTTTTTCCGCTATTTTGCCAACAATTAACCGCTCGTTTTAAATTTTTTGCTCGATAAAAACAGTCCCCCGCTAAGGAAAGCATCCCTAAATATTTCGCTTCATCTAACCCTTCTAAAACATCACCCACTTGTTGCCACTCTTGCGGCAGGAGAAGTTGTTTTTCTTTCAATAACCGACGAATTTGATGGTTATATTCTTGAATCGTAACTTTCCAAGCTTTAACTAAACGATTCTCTTGTAAAACAGAAGTCGCTAAATATTCTTCTAAAAATAGAGTAAATTCTTTAATTTTAGCAACTGTTTTATCAGCACTTGCCATAAACCGAACCACAGGATGTTCTATTGTTTTTTTACGGGGAAATTGTCGATACCAATCCACTAATGCTTGCCAGCATAATCCCTCCCAAAAACAGTGCCAAGCTTCTATTTCTTGCTGGTATTGTAAGAATAAAACTCCAGCTTGATGAAACTGTTTATCAAATTTTAACGCCCAAGCTTCGCATAATTGAGCCTTGTCAATCTGACCCAATTCAGTATAAAATTGTTTCGCTTGTCTCAAGGAAATAGAATCATTTTGAGAGTGACCATTATCCTCAAGTTCTTTGGCTTGAGATGCACGATTATCCGATTCTAATCCACCTAAATTATTCCCCCAACGAATGCCGCCAATATAACCTTGCCAATTCTTCCTTTTATCTGTTTTTTCTAGCCATTGTTCGACAGAATTAGACTCACTAATGGTTGCATATTGCCATAAAAACTGATCTCCTTGTTGAGTATCAATAATAATCAAATCAGACATTCCTCGACTGGCAGCAACGTACAATTTATTAAAAAAGTATTCTAATTCTAAAGACTGAGTAAGTGGCGTTTTAGCGTAATCTGAAATAGATTTTTTAAACGTCTGAGCAAATTTATCGCCAAATTTATATAAAATAATTAAAGGAAACTCTAAACCTTTAGCTTGAATCGCACTTAAGACATTTTTAGGGGGATTAATTTCGCTAACATCTGGGAAAAGCGGTGCTAAAAAAGCATCATTTTTAATATAGTTTAATTCTCCGCCCGCTTCACAAGGAATAATAAAAATGGGAGACTTTTGTAAATTATTTTTGAGTGTATTTGCGGAGAAAGTATAGCGATCAAAAATAAATTTCTGAGGTGCACGAGATCGTCGATAAGATTGCCAAGCTTCTTGAGGTTTAAGTTCTGGAATATTAAATAAAACCTGTCGCCAAAGATGAATTAAATTAGTGAATTTAACAATAGCTGGACTAGAACGATAATTAGATTCTAACTCATAAAACGTCATATTTAAATTCAGTTGCCGAGTCGGATCAAGCGCCGCTATCACTTGATCAAAAAACGCAGCTTTAGCACTTTCCCAACGAAAACCTGTTGGATTTAAAGTTTGAAAAGGATCGCCCGCAAAAGCAAAGGGTAAACTCATTAACGGCGGGCGTAATTCACACTGAGAAAATACTGATATTTTCATAATAAGCTGTAATTCTAGCTTCGTAAAATCTTGCGCTTCATCACAGAAAATAGCTGTATATTGAGGTTTATAGCACTTTAATTCTAAGACTTTACGAATCAAATCTTGATCATCCCAATAGCCTTCACGGCTGGTTAATTGATGATACCAAGGCCAAACCTGTTGATAAATTTCTTTAAAGATTTCGGGTGAAATCGTTCGTTCTCGCCGAGGCACTTCTTCATAATCCTCCGGAGTCATGTATTCATCTTGATGAGTTTTCAGGTAATAACCTTTAATAAAAGTCCGAATAATATGCCAACATAATTCTGGAGAATATCGACTATATCGCTTTTGGAAATGTTTTCTAAATTCATTAAACGAGAGATAATAATCAGGATCGAATTGATTTAAAGCATAATTCGGAAGCTGACTGAGTAAAAACTTCTTAAACGATTGAAAACAGTTATCTAAATCAGGTTTATGAATATTTCCATTCGTTTCTACCAAAAATTTATGATGATTTTTCAGCAGCTTCTCAACCCCTTCTCTGGCTTTAACTAAAAGCCGCTCATTATAAGTTAAAAACAGAGGATAATAGATCGGTTCCTCTGAATTGGGTTGAAGATAATATTTTTGATATCGGTCACAATAATCAGCAAATAAATACACCAGCATGGTTGACTTTCCACTCCCCGCGCGTCCATTAATAAACACCGGAAGAGAATGATTTTTCCACTCTGCGGTTGATAATTCATGTAGTATTTCTTCCTCTTCTACCGATAACGCTAAATTAATTCCAGTATCTCGTTCTAACTCTAACCAAATCTCTGAATCTGCAATTAAATAATCAGGATAAGACCGACGAGTATAACGGGATAAATGATCAAAACTTGGGGGTTGATTGACAACAACTGAATTATTATTATAATTTAATAAATTCGTCAGTTGAGTAATCTGATTAATTTCAGTTTCAGACGGGAGATGAGAGAATAAAGATAATAAAAATAATACATTTCGCGGCGGATAATCAGCCGTTTCTAACTGGCTATATAAAATATAACGCTGTTCATTCGGTTTACCGCATAATTCAATATTTGGCAAAGGTGTAGAATAGCGCACAATACCATTTGGTTGCTGATTTCCTTCGACTAAATCAGCCAGAATATCATAATAACTTCGCCATTGTACCTGAGTTTCAGACTGTTTAAATTGACTGACCCAAACTTCACTTTCACAGATAATAGTATCGTTACTATTTCTTGCCCAGGTCGGACGATCTAACCATAAATGATATAATTGATGGGGTAAAGATAATCGCGGCGGCAATGAATGCTGTTCTTGCCATTGAGTCTGAATATTCGTTTCTAATTGCACCCAGTTAATTTGAGAATCTAGGTGTTTTTGGCCATATTGTTCCGGGTTGCGTAAAAATGCTTCGTATTCCTTTCCGCCTCGAGTAAATACCGCCAGCAAACACAAAACATCATCCCCACGGGAATTGAATTTGACAACCTTCCCCACTAACCTTAAATTATTTTTTATCGGTCGCTTTAAATAGGGATAATTCCACTCAAATAGGCTGTAGACTGCCGTTATTCCCTGCTGCCGGACGCTCACCAGCAATTGCGCGACATTAGCCTGAATTCCTTGTTGCTTCGCTTGTCGGTCAAATTGAGGAGTCGTATAGATGTACATAGGCTTGCTGCTCACTTTCAACCCAAGTCCGTCGAGGCGGCTATAAGGCTATTGTGCTTCATCAAACCCGTAGATCACAAATTTCACCTCAAATTGTTGCTTTTTGACAGTTTCCCCATCAAAGCCTCAGCCATGGAGGAGTAACATTACCAGCGATTATACCAGGAGATGGCTCAGTCTCAATCTATTACTAATCATTATTCGGAGTTTCTAAACAATTGCAAATTCAGTAAATTTCCGATCTTCGGGTGGATAAAACGCTAAAACAATATCCGCTTTTGGAACTCCTAAATTTAACAATTCAGTTGCAATTCCTTCCTCTGTCCAGTCTTCCTCAATATAAATTTTTTCATTTTTAATCCGAATATAAACTGAAATTCCTTTAATTCTTTGACCTTGCTTCCAGCCAATATTAAACCAAAGGTATTGACTTCTTTGATCGTCAAACACTAAACATTCTTCTATATCAGGCGTTGGAACCTGTGAGGAAATTTGTTCATATTCTGTTAAAACTTGTTTAATTAGAGTTTGATAATAGGTTAGCTTATCCATTGAATAATCTCCTCTTGATCAAGATTAATAACTAACAGTAAAATTTTATATTTTTTGATAATATACTGAATAGCTACTTTTTGAAAAAAGTCTTCATAAATTTTTTGACCGATAGCTAAATACAATTGTACTTCAAGATCATTGAGTGAGAGGAAGCATTGATAAATGAGATACTGACAATATTGCTGTTTCAAATTATCGCATAGGAGAACGACCCAAAAAACTTTTGATTTCAACAACAATTTGTTGTTCTTCTCTGCTAGCAGAAATTGTTTTCTCTCCTGCAAGGTCAGCAAAGAGTTTAATTTCTTCATATTTAATAGGATAGGGGTCAGCCGTAATAGTCCAGCCATCTTTGATTAAAGCAGCTTTAACCGCATCATGATAAATATCTTTAGC
>CAYSWY010000075.1:0-19382 GCA_964434975.1 uncultured Lyngbya sp. | reverse complement strand
ACTCATTTCATACTTAACACAAAGTATACAAATATTTTTGCACAAGCACTTAATTGGACCGGTCAACCGTAAATCCATCATCAAGATGATGGAGCGAGAAACCACTGATGCCGCAAAATCTGGAACGATGAGAGTCAGAGTACAAGATAATAGTTCCATACACAAATGCTCCGAAGTTCAACAGCTTTGGTCTCACTGGGAAAGCCTGGGTTTGTACATTTTTTTTCTACCTAAATATTGTTCAGAAATGAATCCGATTGAATTGGAGTGGCAACATCTGAAAAAAGATGAATTATCAGCACAGATGTTTGATGATGAATTAGAGCTTGCTTATGCAGTAATCGATTTATAGCTGCTAGGGGAGAAAGAGGACAATATCAAACAGAACGTGTTAAATTTTACTCGGACTCTCGTACTTAACATTTGGTTACATAGTGACAATATTTTCCGCCGACCTACTTACTATACCTAGGTGATCTATATTTTTTATCATGATTTCGTCTGAATTTAGCACAGTTTTTAGATGCAAACTCTTTTGCAGCACAAGTCAATAATTTCACTTTTTCTAAGATTGTTCCATCCGTATTTTTACTTAGACAGGAACAACTCCCTACTTGTCACCTTTTATACTACAAAATGAAGTATGCCATGTGGGGATAAATTTATGATCGTCGTCAACACACACAAAGCCTCAGCAGTTAAAAAGGACTCAAATATTTTTATACTCAGAAATCCAACGGCTTTCTCAATCCTTAAAAACAGAGAATTATTCAGCTCAAACAATCCATCAGAGTCATAAACTCACCTAATACAAAATATGAATCTTAGGGTGAATTTTATTTCGGAAAATTTGAATTAAACTGTATAAAATAAAGATCAACCACTCACACTCCTATACTTCTTTTAATGCCTCACACTCCTTTATCCCAATCCACCACTCCTGAAGAGTCTCAGCAAATTATTGATGAACCGAATCATCAGTATAAGCTGATTCAACCGCAGCATCAAACCCGCAGCAATAAAATACAAATAATTCTTTTGATTTTACTGACATTAGGCATGGGTTTTGGCGGGGGACAATGGTGGGCGACTCATCGTAAAACCCCTGCTGATTCTGCTTCACAACAGAGTAGAAGTCGAACGGTTCCAGTAAAATTGATATCAATTAATCCCACCTCATTACAAGAAACTTCAGAATTTGTGGGGACTTTAGAAGCTCGGCAAGCGGTTGAAGTTCGCTCTGAAGTTGAAGGACGAATTAACCAAGTTTTAGTTGAAGCTGGGGACTTTGTTGAATTTGGACAAATGATTGCTCGTCTTAATAGTAATGAATTGGAAACGAATTTACGAGCGGCTCAAGCTAATCTGGTTCAAACAAGGGCGAGATTGGCTGAATTAAAAGCAGGAAGTCGTCCAGAAGAGATTGCTCAAGCCCAGGCTAAATTAATCGAAGCACAAGCCGAATTAGAGGATGCTCAATCGGGAAGTTTGCTAGCCGAAATTAATCAAGCCGTCTCTCAAATTGATGCGATAAAAGCCGCTCAGAACTTGGCAGAAAGACGAGTGGATCGATTTCAAACCTTAAGTAAACAAGGAGCAATTTCTCAGGATGAGTTCGATGAATTATTATCTGAAAAAGCAACAACAGCAGCAAATTTAAAAGCAGCAGAACGTCGTTTAGAACAGTTAGAACAAAATCGTTACCGCGAAATAAATTTACGTCAAGCAGTGGTTGAACAGGAGGCACAAGCTTTACAACGACTCAGAAATGGTAACCGTCCAGAAGAAATTCAACAGGCTGAAGCACAGGTGGCAGCATCTGTGGCACAAGTACGACGTTATGAAGTATTGCTGCAAGAAATGATCATTACAGCGCCATTTTCTGGGATGATTGGAGATGTTATTATTAAGTTAGGAGATTATGTCCGATCTGGGGATATCGTGACAACATTAACAGAAAATCAACAATTAGAATTACGTCTTCCTATTCCAATAGAGCGAAAATCCGATTTAAGATTAGGTTTACCCGTGCAAATCCAAGATTCTCAGGGTAATAATTTAGGAGTTGGTCAGATTAGTTTTATTTCGCCGACAGTCAATCAAGCTTCTCAAACAATTTTAGCAAAAGCACTATTAAATCCGGACAATCAAGCGTTAAAAGATGGGCAGTTTGTTAAGGCAAGAGTGGTCTGGAATCAACGTCAAAATCAGGTGGTTATTCCGTTAACTGCTGTGATTTTTCAAGGACAACAACAGTTTGTTTATGTTGCGGTGGGAACTGAGTCTTTAACAGCTAAGAAACAACCTGTTCAACTGGGCTTAATTCAGGGCGATCGCGCCGAAGTTAAAACCGGATTACAAGCCGGAGAAAAGTTAATTATTTCTGGGATTCAGCGATTATCAGATGGGGTAGAAGTTAATCCAATTGATCATGAATAACTCGATGACAAAATTAATATAATCACTCATGTTTACTCATTTTTTCGTTAAGAAGCCTGTTTTTGCTTCGGTTTGTTCTTTACTGATTATTCTGATTGGTTGGATTGGTTATACTCGTTTACCGATTCAAGAATATCCTACCATTGAGCCGCCGATTGTTAATGTTCAAACCGTTTATAGAGGTGCAAATCCTCAGGTAGTAGAAACAGAAGTGACTGAACTTTTAGAAGCCGAAATTAATGGGATAGAAGGGGTAAAATCTTTAACTTCATCGAGTCGAGAAGAACAAAGTTCAATTACGGTTGAATTTGAATTAAATCAAGATTTGGATGTGGCGGCTCAAGCGGTACAAAATCGAGTGTCTCGCGTGATTGGGCGATTACCAGATGAGATTGACTCTCCTGTTGTTTCTAAGAGTAATGGAGGCGGGGGAAGGATTATGTGGATTGCAATTTTTGGGGAGAATTATTCTAATTTAGAAATTAGTAACTATGCAGATAAATTTATTAAAAATGCTTTATTAACCGTTGATGGAGTGAGTAATATTTTTATTGCGGGAGAGCGACGTTATGCGATGCGTTTATGGTTAAATCCTAAACAAATGGCAGCTAGAAATATCACAGCTTTGGATGTTGAACAAGCCTTAAGACGACAGAATGTTGAGATTCCTAGCGGTCGAATTGAGGGAAAAATGAATGAATATCCCATTAGAACATTAGGACGGTTACAGACCCCGGAAGAATACGAAGATTTAGTGATTCGTCGGGATGAAAATACTGCTCAAATTCGCTTAAAAGAGGTGGGATATGCCGAAATTGGCGCAGAAAGTGATCGAACCATTACTCGGTTTAATGGTCAGCCTGCTATCTCTTTAGGGATTAGTAAAACATCGGGTGCAAATTTATTAGAAGTGGCTGATGCCGTTAAAATAAAGATTGCAGAATTATCGAAAAATTTTCCTGAGGGAATGGCATATACAATTGCGGTAGATGATTCGGATTTTGTGCAACTTGCCATTGATGAAGTTTGGCATAGTTTATTTCTCGCAATTGCTTTTGTAATTTTAGTTATTTTTCTTTTCTTACGCAGTTGGCGAGCTACTTTAATTCCAGCTTTAACCATTCCGGTCTCTTTAATTGGTGCATTTGGCATCATGTATATTTTAGGATTTTCGATTAATATTCTCACCTTATTTGCTTTAACTTTATCAACGGGATTAGTTGTAGATGATACAATTGTTGTGTTAGAAAATATTGTTCGTTATATTGAAGAAAAAAAGATGAAACCTTTTCCTGCCGTTTTAAATGCAGTTGGAGAAGTGGTTTTTGCTGTGATCGCCACGACAATTGTCTTAATTGCTGTGTTTATTCCGGTTGGGTTTTCTGGAGGAACAACAGGACGACTGTTTAATGAATTTGCGATTACAATTGCAGCGGCAGTTGTACTCTCTTCTTTCGTCGCATTAACTTTAGCACCCACTGTTTCGGCGCGTATTCTACAATCTAAATCCTCTACTCAAACTCGTAAAAATCCTCTACAAAAATTAGTAGAAATTCCGCTTGATTTGTTTGAATGGGGATTAAAAATACTACAAAATGCTTATAGCAATTCTTTAACTATTGTCATGGATTTTAAGCTAATTGTTGTATTAAGCTTTATCCTCTCTTTAGGATTAACTGCTTGGTTCTTTGTACAAATACCTCAAGGCTTTTTACCTTCAGAAGATCGAGGACGAGTTTTTATTCCCATTGTTGCGCCTCAAGGGGTCAGTTTAGAGTACACCAATAACGTTGTTCAAGAAGTAGAAGAAATTCTCGGAAATGTGCCAGAAATGAGAACCTATTTTACCATTGCTGGGTTGGGTCGAGGTGCTTCTCAAGTCAATAGAGGCTTTGCTTTTACTCGGCTATTTCCTTGGTCAGAACGGACAGAACCCGAACAGTCTCAACAGAATATTGTTAGACAGCTTTTTGGTCGATTTTCTCAAATTACAGATGCATTAGTCTTTGCCATTAATCCCAGTTCTTTACCGGGAAATAGTCAAGGTCAAGCGATACAATTTGTAATTCAAGGGAATGATTTAAATGAATTAGCAGAAGTGGCAGAAGCTTTTAAAATAGAAGCCGAAAAGTTACCTGAAGTGGTTAACTTAGATACAGATTTACAAATTAATAAGCCCGAATTAGTCTTAGAAGTCAATCGATTACAAGCAGCTAACTTAGGGGTTTCCGTTCAAGAAATTGCTCGAACGTTACAAATTTTGATGGGAGGACAACGGATCACTAATTTTAATCAAGGTAATCAACAATATGAAGTGATTGTTCAAGCAGAAGACATCTATCGTTCTAATCCTAATAATATTGAAGCCATTTATGTTAAAAGTGATTCGGGTGAAATGATTTCTTTAAGTAGTTTAGTTGAGGTTAATCTTTCGACGACACCCCCTCAAATTAATCATTATAATCGCTTTCGTTCCGCTCAGTTAGAAGGGAGTCCTGCACCCGGTGTGAGTTTGGGAGATGCATTAACGGCCTTACAGAATTTAGCCGATGAAATCTTACCTCAAAATATGCAAACGGCTTTAGCAGGAGAATCTTTAGAATTTGCCGAAGCAGGTCAAGCAACGCTATTTATTTTTGCTTTAGCTTTGGCGTTTATTTTCCTCACATTAGCAGCACAATTTGAGAGTTATATCGATCCCTTTATTATTTTGCTGGCTGTTCCTTTATCTCTTTTAGGGGCATTTGGGGCATTATGGATAGCCCAATTAGATTTAAATATCTACAGTCGAATTGGGTTAATTATGCTGATAGGTTTAGCGACAAAAAACTCTATTTTAATTGTAGAATTTGCCAATCAACTTCAACGTCAAGGCTTTTCAGTCACTACAGCAGCAATAGAAGCCGGAAAAGTCCGCTTTCGTCCGATTTTAATGACGGCTTTTTCAACTATTTTTGGTGTATTTCCTCTGGCTTTTGCAACCGGTGCAGGGGCAGGCAGCCGGATTTCTATCGGAATGACAGTCTTAGGTGGAATGCTTGTTTCTACTATTTTAAGTTTATATGTTGTCCCTGTATTTTACGCGATCGCAAAGCTATTTCAATCTCGCTTATTCAAACAATCTCATCAAGTTATTACAGATTCAAAAAACACTCAAAACAGTAACGGCAAACCGATTAAAATGAAGTAACTTACATGATTACTGATTGCCTTTTTTATATAATTCTGTATATTACTTAACTGATCGTTAATGGGTAGATAATTCATCAAGAAAAATCAATCTGTAGTCTTCTGATTCTAATTTCATATAACAAAATAGAAATTCATTTTTGAAACCCTATAGTATATATTCTATTTGATAAAATCCCTGAATTAGTATAACTTTTGTGGAGAAAGTGTAATCATAGATACTTGACATTGCGAAAATTACTGATATTGTTTGCCCTTTTTAAGCCCTAAGGTAGAGATTTTAGTAAAATGATATAGATTTTAGCTTTACACAATCTTTATTTATTCCCCTGATTTTTTTAAAGATTTGGTAAAGTCCGATGTGTGAATACCCTATTCTTCAAAAAATCCCATAGAATTAACCACAACAAGAGCAAACAGTAATCACTCAGGGTAAAAGGCTGTGACTACCACTTCAAAAACTGCCACTTCATCGGCAATGTATTCTTTGATACCTCATCCTGACCAGAATCATTTGTCGTCGAGTTACGAGATTCATGCATCATTGCTGAGTAAAGCAAAGCGTTTGATAGATGTCATACTTTCTATAATTGGATTAAGCTTAACTGCAATCATTGCCATTCCCATTGCAATTGCAATGCAGCTTGATAATCCAGGGCCTTTATTCTATAGTCAAATTCGTTGTGGTTTGAACGGAAAACCGTTTCGGATGTGGAAATTCCGGTCAATGATTGTGAATGCTGACCAGCAAAAACATTTAATTGAAAATCAAGCCAAAGGATTTATCTTTAAGAACGATTGTGACCCTCGAATTACTCGTGTCGGTGGGTTTTTACGGAAAACAAGTTTAGATGAATTTCCTCAATTTTTGAATGTATTAAAAGGGGAAATGAGTATTGTTGGGACTCGTCCACCCACACCCGATGAGGTGGCCAACTACGATCAGCATCACTGGCAACGACTCAGCGTGAAGCCGGGAATTACAGGAGAGTGGCAAACAAACGGTCGTTCTAGTATTGATGATTTTGAACAGATTGTTCTAATGGATTTAAATTATCAGTTGAAATGGTCAGTTTGGTACGATATCTATCTGATTTGGAAGACCATTACTGTGGTTTTAAGAAAAGAAGGTGCTTACTAATTCTTGAATGGATAGTTAGATGATTGAACCAGCATAGTAGTATTTTCATTTCAATTCAGGGTGGCACTAATTCGTCTGAAGCATTGATTTCACATTTTCGTAAAAATAAATAATCATCAGGAATAAGGAATTAAGTTCTATCTTATTTCTGAGTCAACACAATCCCTCATTCAAGATACATTGGCTGTTAATCCATTAAAATGTGCCTTACTTTCTCTATTTTTACCGATAACAAATATTCTGTAATTTAATTTCTATCAATATTAAACTCCTTTTAGAATGATTTGATTAACGCAGAAAGTATTAATCACGGGCGGGACTACAAGAGCCTCACATCTAATTTATAATTGCTATATATATCAAGTTAAGAGTTGATTCAAAACTTACGGAGTTAGGATAACCATAGCCTTTTTGGACTTGGACGATCCACACTGTTAGTGGCAGTGTTTCATGAAGGTGACAAATTGGATGATAGTTTAGAAATAAAAAAAAGGAACTCAAGTGTTTACCTTACCTGCTGAGAGATGAGGGAAAGCTCAGGGGTACGGTGTTGACAAAAGTCGAAACAATCAGTTAGTATCCGAGACGGACTGAAGCTAAAGTTTGACAGCTTTTCAGTTAAATTTTGCTTGGGTTTATGGGTGTGATGAATGCTTCGGAAACGTAATTATATGAGGAATAAAATTAATGCAAAACGTGCTTGATCAAATTACAAAAGTTGGCACAATTGCTGAAATTAGGGAGAAGCCAGAAACAGGTAATAAATCTCTACACGCCACTATTGCGTTTGAACCTGGACAAATGATCCATCACATGGGTTCTAAAGAAGTTTTAGAGAGTCCTAATTATTTAACCGTTCAAATTAGCGATCGCCAACATATTATGCTCGATCCTGAGTTTTTGCAATATATCAATCACAGTTGCGATCCGAATGTTTTTTTCGATACTAAAAAGAGAGAAGTTATTGCCCTGAAAAATATAGAAACAGGAGAAGAATTTAGCTTCTTTTATCCTTCTACAGAATGGTCTATGGATCGAGGGTTTGATTGTTTGTGTCAAAGTAATAATTGTATCGATAAAATTCAAGGCGCGGCTCATTTACCCTTAGATGTTTTGAGTCAATACAAACTCTCAGAATACATCCAAAAAAAGTTAGAACTTGAGCCATCTGTGACGAAAACCCGATAAATTCTTCTGGCGACAAGGGCTACCCAGCCCTGAAGAAAGTAGAAGCTGAGGCTTCTTTTGCAGAGACTTTATATATTTAAGTAAATGGCGACGAAAAATATAGCACTGACTCATCTAACAGGAGAGAAAACCTATAGTGAAATTATCTTTAAGCGAGTGTGGGGAAAGGTAGAAGCTTATCAAGCCACTCATCCCCAACAAAAAATATTTATGATGGCTTTTGGCGATACCAGTCAACCTCTGCCGTCAACAGTAACAAAGGCTTTAGTGGATGCAGCAAATCGTTTGGGCGATCCGCAGACTTATACAGGCTATGAACAGATTACTGGAAATCCAGCGCTAAAACAAGCGATTTGTGACAGTTATTATCGGCAAAAGTTAGGAATAGAAATTAACACCGAAGAAGTGTTTATCAGCGATGGCGCTCAATCAACTTCTGTTAACATTCAAGAACTATTTGCTCCAGATAATATTGTAGCCGTACAAAACCCAGCTTATCCTTCTTTTACAGAAGCAACAGTACTCGCAGGTCGGCCATTAATCCAGTTACCTTGTTTAGAAGAAAATAATTTTATACCCAAGTTACCCTCAGAAAAAGTCGATCTAATTTATCTGTGCTTCCCCAATAACCCCACGGGGACAGTCGCAACTCATCAGCAACTTCAAGAATTTGTAAACTATGCCAAAACTCATCAAGCGGTGATTATTTTTGATGCGGTTTATAGCCCGTTTATTTCAAGTCCAAATATACCCCGAAGTATTTATGAAATTGCAGGGGCAAAAGAATGTGCGATTGAAATCGGTAGTTTTTCTAAGTGGGCAAATTTCACAGGTTTGAGAGTAGGTTGGTGTGTCATTCCTGAAGCTTTAACAATTAATCATACAGTACCCGGAGAATTAAATAATTTGTGGCGAATTAGAAACACGATTAAATTTTGGGGGACTGCTAATATTGCTCAATATGGCGCTATTGCCGCTTTATCCGCCTCAGGACAGCTTGAATGCCAAGAAGTGGTAAATTATTATCTTAACAATGCTCGTTGGCTCAGAAACGGTTTAGAAGCCGCTGGGTTAATCTGTTTTGGTGCAATTGATAGTCCGTTTGTTTGGGTGAAAGCCCCCCCAGGTTTGTCCGACTGGCAGTTTTTCGAGAAACTGTTAGAATCAACTGGAATTGTTGGTGTCCCCGGTGGTATATTTGGGTCGGGTGGTGCAGGTTTTTTACGCTTAAGCACTTTGGGTCAACAGGAGGACATTAAACAGGCGATAGAAAATTTGACTCAATTGACAATATCCGGCTAAAAATGGCAGTATTATTATTAGCAGAGATTGAACCCACGGATGTATGGTTTACTGAATTCATCGCTCAATTAAAGCAGCAATTGCCCGCTCTAGATTTACGAATCTGGCCTGAATGTGGGAGAGTTGAAGAGATTGAGATCGTGTTAGCTTGGTTGCCGCCATTGGGAGTGATGCAAAGATTTCCCAATCTCAAGCTGATTATCTCTTTAGGAGCTAGTGTTGATCGGATTTTAGCATTGCCTGATTTACCGGATCATATCCCTATCGTCCGTCTTGTTTCTGATGGTAAAACACAACAAATGGCAGAGTATGTCACGTTAGCAGTTTTGCTGTTTAAACGACAATGGATTAAATATCAAGAATTAATGCGATCGCAGCGTTGGGAATATTTACCCACACCAAATGCTAGCAGATTTACAGTTGGGGTTTTAGGGTTAGGAGCATTGGGTTTAGTCACCGCCCAAAAGCTAGCCGTCATGGGCTTTACTGTCCGGGGATGGAGTCGCACCCCTAAAACGATTATCGGAGTCGAATGCTTCCACGCTCAAGCGCAATTTAAGCTTTTTCTGAGCCAATGTCAAGTGATTGTTTGTTTGCTGCCCCTAACGCCAGAAACGGAAGGAATTTTATGTGATGAAACCTTTTCAGCTTTACCACTTGGGGCTTATTTAATTAATGTGGGTCGAGGCAAACACTTGGTGGAAACAGATTTATTAACGGCATTAAATTCGGGTCAAATTGCGGGTGCTTGTCTGGATGTATTTGAAACTGAACCTTTACCCAAAGATCATCCTTTTTGGTCTGATCCTCGCATTATTATTACTCCCCATATTGCCGCTGAAGGTCAGCCTAATGATGCTGCTAATTATACGATTAACGTCATTCATCGTTATCAAACGGGGCAACCTTTGAAATATGTTGTTGATCGAAACTCAGTCTACTAAACGGACTTTTGTTATTCGCGCCATAGACTCATTACGAACAATAAACAACTCTTAAGCAATACTTCCTCGTTTTCTGGCTTCTTTATAAGAAATACCCACATTTCTGAGTCCCGCTTTAATCATTTGTTGTTCAAGTAATGCAAAAAATCGACTGCGATCGCCCCCTTTAACCACCGCTTGATTATGGGCTTCTGCTAAGCCAACAGGATAACCATAACCTTTTTGAACTTGGGCAATCATCATGCCTAAAGCTAATTCTAATAAGTCGGGATTTTCTGCTACCCAAGCCGGGGTTTCTATCCGGGCAATTTCTGTCCCGACATTAACATAACAAAAATAGATTTGATGATCGCCATATAAATCTAAAATTCTGGCTTGACTTCGCCACAATGGACTGCGTTGACCTAAACTGAGTTTAGATGACCATAAAACGGTATCTCGCAGCGGTTCAAAGGCTTGACACATGGCTTTTTTTGTACTGCCATTAGATGCCATTGTTCCGGCAGTCGGGCAATATTTCATGCAGTCAGGTTGTTCATGAGTGCAGGCTTGTAACCGTAAGAAAGAGACGCTTTCACTACTCCGAGAAGCACTAACATAACTAATTAATGGAATACCCGCTAAGCGTAACTGTTCCCAAGCTTCTAAGATCGGTTCTAAGATTAAATTACGGGCATCTGTTGGCAATTGTTCCAGGAACCAATAGGTTAAAGAACCATCGGATAAAGCTAAGGTGGGAATGTCTTTTTGTTGGGGATATTCGGCTTGAATTTGTTCCCCCATATCCGCTAACATAATAGTCTCTGAGGCGGTACGACGATAACTCATCCATTCATCGGTTCTAATGCCCCATTGCCTGGCAATATAAAGGTCTTCGGGGCGATAATAAATCTCAGGAACACTGTCTAAAATGGGCCGCCGACTTTGATTATAATGCAGAACAATTCGGCTAATATTGATTAAATAACAGTAGGCAATTTCATGGGCACTCGGAGCAATTTGAGACCCATCTGTTGCCAGAACTGTATGGGCTTGTGGAGGGGCGGCAATATAGGGGCAAGTATTGAGAGGTTCAGCGGGAATAGCCGGATTAAATAACAGTCGTTTTTCCCACTTTTCGTGGGTTTCTAACAGTTGGGTTTGATTTATTGTTGCGGCTTTGAATAAGGTTTCTGCAATGTCTATTCGTTTTTTAGCTGCTTCTGCTTCTTGAGTCATGTGTTGACTCATGCCTTGCATTTGTTCGGCGATTTTTGTGAGATCTAGCATAGCTTTTTGAGAATAAAATTAACCGACTAGGCGATTAGTACACAGAGGTTTTATGATAGCCAGGTTGAGAAGTTTTGGGTGAATTGAGGGAGGGTTAGAAGTTGAATGCGGGGGTTATTTTGTGTGTATTGTTTTTCTGTTTTTGTATTATATCCCCAATCGGCTAAAAAGAGTTGAATTTCGGTTAAGTCGGGTTGTTTTTCGACAGCAAGTAAGGCTTTGAGGCGGTCTTCGATAAACCAAATAGTGGGGGGAGAGGTTGGAGTGGATAATAACTGGCGGATGGTTTCATATTTGGGTCGTTTACAACCTTTACCGTAAATTGTGCCGTCGGGCATGGTAATATTTTGTTGTTGTAATAATGCCCTCACAAATCGTTCTTCTTTTGTGGTGATAATAATGGGTTGAATTAATTGTTGAGATTCGGGGTTTAACCATTGTTTGAATTGTTCAATTACACCGGGATAAAAACGATGGAGTTTTAGCCATCCTTCAAAGTCTGTTTGTATCCATTCGTCTCGAATATTATCGAGTAACGGGCCAATTATTTCAGATTTTAAGTGTTCTTCTTGAATGAGTTTTTGACAAATCTCAACCCAATTTTGTAAAATATCATCTTCTGGAATTCCTAAGATTAATGCCCGCACTAAAATTGGCATTTCCCAACCTGTTTCAATCACAGGACGTGTGCGGTAAAATTGTTGAGCAAGGTCTTCTGAAGGGGTATAATGAGTCGGTGACCAAACTTTGCAATAAGTACGCCAAGCTGTTTGAAAATATTCAATCATGCCATCACAGATGACTCCATCAAAATCAATTGCAATGATTGTGGGTTGTTGTATCATGGTTTACTGAAGTTAGAGAATTGAGCCGTTAATTCTTTTAAAAATATCCTAATTTATAATGCAAGATAAATAGTTATGACAAGCCCGCTTAAAAAAGACATTCAAGCCCAGGCTTTAACATTAGGATTTCATCAAGTGGGTATTG
This sequence comes from uncultured Lyngbya sp., assembly GCA_964434975.1. Lineage (GTDB taxonomy): Bacteria > Cyanobacteriota > Cyanobacteriia > Cyanobacteriales > Microcoleaceae > JAAURB01. The sequence goes on along the minus strand of CAYSWY010000075.1, from coordinate 6,920 downwards.
CTTCTGCTCAGCAGTATGAAGCAGAAATTGAAAAATTGCAAGCTTGGTTAAGTCAAGGTTATCAAGCCGATATGCAATGGATGGCAAACCCAAAACGTCAGAATATTTTTGAGGTGATGCCAGAAGTCCAGTCCGTTATTTGTGTAGCATTGAATTATTATACCCCTCATCAAAGACCTGAAGGAAAAGAATTTGCTAAGATTTCTCGCTATGGTTGGGGACGGGATTATCATAAGATTTTACAGAAGAAATTAAAGGCTTTCTCCCATTGGTTAAACACACAAAATGAGGGAATTTTAACGCGATATTATGCCGATACTGGCCCGATGCAAGATAAAGTTTGGGCGCAACAAGCGGGGATTGGATGGATTGCCAAAAATAGTAATGTGATTACGCGAAAATATGGGTCTTGGGTCTTTTTAGGGGAGATTTTAACCAATTTAAATTTACCAGCCGATACCCCGCATACAGAACATTGTGGCACTTGTACTCGTTGTATTGATGCTTGTCCAACGGATGCAATTGTACAGCCTTTTGTCGTTGATGCTAATCGTTGTATTGCCTATCATACGATTGAGAATAGAGGAGAAAGTATACCGGAAAATATTAGCTTAAATGGTTGGGTAGCGGGATGTGATATTTGTCAAGATGTCTGTCCTTGGAATCAACGATTTGCCACAGAAACGGATGAGTCAGGGTTTCAACCGTATCCGGAAAATATTGCACCAACTTTAGCAGAATTAGCCAATATTTCCACAGAAGAATGGAATCAACGGTTTCGCGCTTCTGCCTTGAGACGAATTAAACCGGAGATGTTGAGGCGCAATGCCAAAGCCAATTTAGAACAGCAATAAACTCAATGAAATTAAGAGGGATGCCTGTTGCGGAAAACGAAAGAAATAGAGCTAATTTTATTATAGAAAATAATTTTGACTTTGACACATTGTCACTCAAAGCTTTATAAAAATTTTATATACTTAAACCACCAAAATTATAAGAGTTCGTTAGAATAATCAGCAGGTGAACTTATCGTTTCACTTTGCTATAAATTATACAGAAAATTAGCATTATTCTATGGATTTTCTATCGAATACTCTCGTTTTGTCGCGGATGCAATTTGCGCTGACTGCGATTTTTCATATGTTGTGGCCTGTCCTAACAACAGGCATGGGAATTTATCTAATTATCGTCGAGGGATTATGGCTAAAAACTCAGAATAAAGACTATTATTATCATGCCCGCTTTTGGTCAAAATTCTATGTTTTAAACTTTGGAATTGGGGTGGCTAGCGGTATTCCCATGGAGTTTCAATTCGGGACAAATTGGGCCCCGTTATCTGAGGCCATTGGTAACTTTTTTGGCAGTGTAATTGGGTTTGAAGCCTCTTGGGCATTTATGTTAGAAGCGGCATTTTTAGGGATAATGGTGTTTGGCTGGGAACGAGTTAATCCGGTTATTCACTATATTGCCACGATTTTAGTTGCCTTTGGCGCAAATCTTTCTACCTTCTGGATTTTATCCGCCAATTCCTGGTTACAAACCCCCGCAGGCGTGGAATTAGTCGATGGTGTTTATGTGGTAAAAGATTACTTCAAAGCTATTTTTAACCCCTTCATGTTAAATAGTTTTCTCCATATGTTCTTCGCCACATTAGAAACCTCTTTATTTGTCATTGGGGGAATTAGTGCCTGGTATATTCTCAACAAACGTCATCCAGAATTCTTTGAAAAATCATTTAAAATTATTCTGATTGCAGTCATTGCCGTTGCGCCTTTACAACTTTATATCGGACACCTTAGCGGTGAACAAGTTTATCATTATCAACCCACTAAATTAGCAGCAATGGAGGCCCAATGGGAAACCACACCAGCCGGACAAGCCGCAGATTGGAGTTTATTGGCAATTCCAGATAATAAAGCTGAACGAAATAGCTGGGAAATTACCGTTCCAAATGCCTTAGGTTATATCTTAGAATTCAAAAAAGAATTATCAGAACCTGTTCAAGGTTTAAAAGAGTGGAAACCGGAAAATAGACCGCGTTTAGTGGGGTTAATTTATTATGCCTTTCGCATCATGATTGCCATTGGGTTTTACTTTGCCGGATTGATGTTAATTACCGTCTTACAATGGCTACGCGGTAAACTTTCGCCTGACAATATTGCCCAGCAAAAATGGCTAATGATGGGATGGATACTCTCTGCGCCACTAGGATATATTGCCGTAGAAGCAGGTTGGACAGTGCGTTGTGTTGGGCGGCAACCTTGGACAGTTTATGGTCAAATTCGCACGGCTGATGCAGTGTCTAATTTACCCCCCGGAGACGTTTTAGCAACTTTAATAGCCTTTGCAAGTGTGTATACTTTTCTATTGTTTGCCGCGTTATATTTCGGCAGTCGAATTATTCGTAAAGGTCCCAACTTAGACTTACCCATTCCAGGCATAGAAGAACAACCCGCTGTCGATACAAAACCCGGAGAATTTCAACCAGATGAACGTCCAGTGGAAGCCCAACAATAGGAGAAACTATGGAAACCCTTGATTATTTATTGCCTCAAGTTTGGTTTGGAATTTTAGCGCTATTTTTGTTTCTGTATGTAATGTTAGATGGGTTTGATTTAGGAGTCGGAATCCTATCTTTAACCTCTTCAACTGAAGAACGGCGCAGTATTTTAATGACCAGTTTAAGCAATATTTGGGATGCCAATGAAACGTGGTTAGTCTTAATGGGGGGGTCTTTATTTGGGGCATTTCCCCTCGCTTACAGCACCATTTTAACCGCCCTCCATATCCCCATTTTCATTATGATTTTTGGCTTTATTTTTCGAGGCGTTGCCTTTGAATTTAGAGAACAAGCCCGACGTAAATTCTTCTGGAATATTGCTTTCGGCGCGGGTAGTTTTCTCGCGGCTTTAGGACAAGGATTTGCTTTAGGCGGTGTGTTAGAAGGCATTCAAGTGGATGCAGCCGGACACTTTATTGGGGCCAGTTGGGACTGGTTTAATTGGCGTACTATCTTAGTGGCATTAACCTTAATTCAAGGCTATGTTTTAATTGGTTCAACTTACCTCATTTGGAAAACAGAAGGAGAACTACAACAAACCCATGTTCGCACCGCAAAACTAGCATCTATAACTACATTAATTGGTGCTATTTTAATTACAATAGCCACACCTATTTTTTATGAATCTGCCCGGACTCGACTCTTTTCTCAACCCCTTGTTTATCTATTTGCCTTAATTCCCATCTTAGGAGTTATTTTGATTGGATTATTACTCAGAAGTCTAGATCAAAAATCGGATAGAATGCCATTTATTTGGACAATATTACTGTTCTTACTCACCTTCTTAGGCTTAGCTTTAGTTGTGTTTCCCTACATTATTCCCCCCACAATTCCCATTTATCAAGCCGCAGCAGACCCCAGTTCAATGGTAATCATGATTATCTTTGTCGGGGCATTAATTCCCGTCATGCTGTTTTATAATATCTATCAATACGTTGTTTTCCGAGGAAAAGTGACTGTCAGTTCTTACGGAGAATAAGTAGAATGGGTAAAAGTCATCAGATTTAATATCATGTCAGGTTAATGAATGATCAACTAGAGACGTTATATCTAATGTCTCTATAAATTATTTCTCATACCCAATTGTAAGAATAGATATGATACAGTGAATAATGAAGCTGTAGATATTTTAAACAATGGAACGCTCAAAATTTATTGCTTACCTCACAGGAATCATTTCTGTTGTTTTAGCCTTGGGTTACTTAATCTTAGTCTCTATACTAGATTTTCGGGGTGAAATGATACCCGCCCCGGTTGATTCGATGATGATGTTAGGATTTAACCACTTTTAATTCTGTTTCAGAAGCTAGTCTAATAGATAGGTTTTCTAGCTTCTGATCTCAGAATTTATTCATCTTGATTACATTAATTTAATTGCTTTAATCATGTGATAAGCAATCAATAATTGAGTTAATGCTAAGGGATAACTCTGTAACTTTTCTCCAGTTGTTCCCACTAAAGCACCGAGTTCTGTGCTACCTTCTGTGCTACAAAAACTCTTGAGTGTTGGAATTTCATTACACAGCATTTTTTCTAAGTCATTCACCTGTTCTAAAGTCGCATGGCTATCAATTGCCAATACATCAACAGGTTTACCCATATCTCGTGTGAGTCCTAAACGCACCGCCTCAAATGATTGATGAGATTCATCTCCTAAAATTTCAGTAAAATCCGGGTGAGGAATAGTAGGACGCAGGATTAATTTTACATTTAAATTCGATGCATTTTCCTCATTTTCCGGCCGATAAAATGTCACAATCACATCAGCCCATTTTCGTTGCGGACGAATAAATTGTTCTGAGTCGGGTTCGCGTTTTTCTAAAGCTTTTATCACCTGCTCTTCAGTATATCCCCGCTTGAGGGTATCCCGTTTTACCTTCCACTCAGTCCGTAACGGTTCTGGAGGGGCAAGATAGACTTTGACATCATAACAATCCCGCGCCCCTCGCGTCGAATAACCCAGCAACCCTTCCACAATCACAAAACGATTCGGCTTGATATATTCAGGGGGGTCAAACTCGCCTGTATCGTGGTTATAAATCGGTTTGAGGATGGGTTGTCCGGTTCGCAGCAGCGTCAAATGTTGCTGCATAACATCCAGGTAGTTACAGTCTGGGTTTAGGGCTGTAATGCCCAATTCTGCACGCTGTTTGCGGTCATAGCGGTGATAATCATCCGTACAAATGACTGTAACATTTTCAGTCCCCAAAACTTGAGCAATTCCTCGCGTCAGGGTTGTTTTCCCCGCTGCACTATCCCCCACAATTCCTAGAATAATTGGTCGATGACTCATCTGTTTCCCTTGAGACGACAGTATTGTGTTTCGTCACAGGTCTTCGAGGTGCAAGCACCTGTTGCTGCTGTGATGCTCGTCATTTTAGGGTGAATTGCTATTTGCCACAAGGGATAAGAAAGGATTTTTGATGACAAGCGTCTCACCGGCTTTAAGGGCATCACAATCTCAAAAATCAAAATAAATCGGTAATTGAGGAAGTGATTTTAAGCTTTTTATTAACTTTGAGATGAATCAGTGCTGAATCATAATTGTGATATAAATAAGTTATCTATCAATTGTTGAAAAGTCATTTATATAGAAGCCTATACTGCTCATGATAATGTCTAAAAACTTATCAAATCTTCAAAAAAAAGTATTGCTTATGTAAATTTTTTTGTAAAGAGTTCATCAAAAGCCCGGAAACCCCTTGCGATCAATAATTTAAAATCGTTATATTACAATCAAACTCCCATAAAATCTATCTTTTGAGTGATTTACTCTTTGGGCAAATCTCCATTAATGACTCTCATAAAATTTAGGAGTTTCCATAAATTAACGCAGTACTTTGCCCTAGAAAATCAAAAAAACCGGGGTGTATTTAATCAAGATGATTCACAGATATCTAAACACTCAAAAAATTCATCACACCCTGACTTCTATAGAAACCTGGATACACTCATTCAACCATCGATTCGAGCATGCACTACAAAGGAAATTATCAATGAGAGTTTTAGTTTGGGGTTTAAATCATGTTGGTGTTACTACAGCAGTCGGCTTAAGCCAACTTGGCCATGAAGTGATTGGAATTGATGCCGACTCAAACCGAGTCAAGGCATTTAACCAAGGCAAAAGCTGGATAAAAGAACCAGGACTGTCTCAACAACTCCGTCAAGGTATAGTCAATCATCAACTGCGGGCCGCCGAGGGCGGCAGTGAATACATTTCTTGGGCAGATGTCTCCTTAATTTGTACCCATCCCCCCAGCGCCCCAGATGGGTCTCCTGAGTTGGATAGCATTAAACAAATTGTGGCTCAAATTGGATACGGGTTAAAATCAACCGAAGCGTATCATGTGGTGATTGTTCGTAGCGGCGTATTCCCCGGCATTAGCCGCAATATTCTCTTACCCCTACTCGAAAGTCATTCCGGTCGGCGAGTGGGCCAGGATTTTGGCTTTGTGATTAATCCAGAATTCATTCGTAAATCTACCGCGATCGCAGACTTTCATCAACCCCCCTATACTATTATTGGTGAACTCGAGAGTCGCTGCGGTGATATTGTTGCCTCGCTGTATCAAGACATAGAAGCGCCCATTTATCGGATTTCCCTCGAAGAAGCAGAACTGATTAAAATGGTTAACACCACATTCTGTGCCTTAAAAGTGGGATTTGCCAATGAAATTGGGCGGTTGTGTGATTCTCTGGCGATTGATAGTCATACCATTATGGATTTGATTTGTAGCGATACTCGGCTGAATACATCCGGCGCTTATCTTCAACCTGGATTTGCTTTTGGTGGTGCGTCTTTATTGCGAGATTTACGGGCGATTAATTGCTATGCCAGCCGTTTAGGGATTAAACTACCGATTTTAGATTCAATTTTACCCAGTAATCAATTTCATGTTGACTCGACCCATACAAAAATTTACGCTTTAGGAGTGAAGCGAATTGCGATTTTAGGCGTGAGTTTTAAACCATTTTGTGGCGATATTTATGATTCTTCCGTGATTCCTTTAATTCAGAAGTTGTGGCAAGAAGGATTTGAATTAACGGTTTATGACCCGGATGTTCAACTCCATCAAGTCAATGCAGAAACTCAAGCTTATTTGAAGCGCTATCTTCCTCAAGCCGAACAGATTTTCAAGAATTCTTTAGAAGAAGCCTTAGAAGACAGTGAAACCGTTGTCATTACCCAAAATCGGCCGGAATTTCGAGCCGTTGCAGCCAATGCACCGCTGAGTTTACCCGTGATTAATTTGGTGAGACTGGAGGAGTCTTCTGAGTCACTGGTACAAAACTTAGCAACACCCCCAAGACCTGCTGCACCCCCTCAAATTCAAACCTGGTCAAACGAAAGTGCTTTAGC
>CAYSWY010000074.1:0-19568 GCA_964434975.1 uncultured Lyngbya sp. | reverse complement strand
GGATAATTCTTATTACTACTGCGAGAAGCTAAACGGGCTTTTCCTGCCGCTGCCCATTGTTGTAAAAACTGAATTTGTTCTTTAGCAGTCCGCGCTAATGGGATAATTTGACTAGCCGCTTCTAAAATATCTTCGGTGGCAAAATCTCGATTTTGACTAAAGCCAATATGCATCGCTTCAATTAAGGTTTGTTCAATTTCTGCCCCGGAAAAGTCTGGCGTTTCGTAGGCTAATCTCTCTAGATTATATTGCTTTAAATTGTGAGGCCGTAACTTCGATAAATGTACCTCAAAAATGGCTTTTCGTTCTTCTTGAGAAGGTAAACCCACGAAAAAAATCTCATCAAATCGACCTTTTCTGAGGATTTCGGGTGGTAATGCTTGAATATTATTGGCTGTGGCAACCACAAATACAGGGGAAGTTTTCTCTGCCATCCAAGTAATAAACGTACCAAACACCCGGCTACTGGTCCCAGAATCTCCTCGACCTTCGACTCCAGCAAAGGCTTTATCAATTTCATCTATCCATAATACACAAGGGGCCAGCGCTTCGGCTAACTGTATCATTTGGCGCGTCCGAGATTCAGATTCTCCTACCAGTCCCCCGAATAAACGTCCCACATCTAACCGCAATAAGGGTAAATGCCAATGATGGGCGATGGCTTTGGCGGTGAGAGATTTTCCGGTCCCTTGTATCCCGACTAACAATAATCCTCTAGGATAGGGTAAACCATATTGCCGCGCCCGTTCAGAAAATCCCCCACCGCGACGCAATAACCAATCTTTCAGGTTATCCAGTCCGCCAATATCTGAGATGTTTTCTTGGGCGGGATAAAAGTCTAATATTTGAGTTTGGCGAATGGTTTGCCGTTTTTCTTCTAAAATTAACTCAACATCATCGAGGCGCAATTCTCCGTGAGTGGCAACGGCTTTAGCTAATATGCGGCGAATCCTTTCCATTGATAGCCCTTGAAACGAACGCACCATCTCATCTAACAGTTTAGTCTCTAATCGGTGTCCTGTGGCGCTTAACAGGCGTTCAACTTCTGTGCGAATTTCTGCTGTATCGGGTAACGGAAATTCTAATACGGTTAAGACTTCACTTAAATCTTCTGGAATGGTAATTTGAGGACAAACTAATACAATATTTTTGGGCTGAGATTTTAATCGCCTGGCTAAATTGCGGAGTTTACGGGAAATAGAAACATCTTCTAAAAATCGATGAAAATCCCGTAAGATAAAAATACCGGGGCTGGAATCTGGTAATTTCTCGACAAATTCCAACGCCTGTAAGGGGTTACGACGACCCATACCAATATCATTCGGATTTCCGGTTTGATAGCCTTCGACAAAATCCCAAATATAAACCGCGCGATTTCCTTGATGTTGGGCAGATTTTTGAATGGCAGATTCTACCCGCTCTTCTTCCATGGTTGGAATATAAATCAGAGCGTAACGCGATCGCAACAGTAATTCAAATTCTGCGTTAAATGTCATCATCCGGGAAACTGCTGTTTTAAGTCTTTCAGGGCTGCCCAGCGCTGATCGACAATTTCATCATTTTTATGGGGTTTGGTGGCTTGAGGCGGCTGACAATCCCCGCCACAGATTTGTCTGAGGGGCAATGCTAGACATAACTGTTGATAAATCCAATCTTGGGGATCAAAATATCCCTGAGGGGAAACACTTTCAACTAAATCTTCTAATGCCACTTCTTCATAGAGGTTGTCTGAGTTATTCCCAGAGGCTAATACACTTAACCAAATGATCTCAGAATTCTCCACAGACAAACGGTGATTGTACTGTTGTAAACAGCGATGACAAGTCAGCGTCACAATGGTATCGGCTTTTGCCATCACGTCTAAAAACGTAGTTTTATATGTAATCCGAAAGTAACCGCGAACGGGGGTTAAAGTTTCTAAGTTCGGGAAAACTTCCTCAAACTCAAACCCCATGCTTCGTTGAGGCGCTGTCAGTAGATTAGGGATATAAATCGTATCCATATATGTTGATTAGCAAGTAACCGCAACAGTTGAACTAAGAGTAACTTTTGGCTTTAATCACCAAACGACGGTCAGGGTCTTGTCCTCGGCTGTAGGTATCAATATCTTCACTATCTTGTAGCAAACTATGAATTAAGCGTCGTTCGACAGAAGAGAGGGATTTAATTTCTAACTCTACTCCAGTTTGACGAACTTGGTTGGCTGCATTTTCAGCTAAAGCTTGTAATTCTCGATAACGACGCGCCCGATAGCCATTAAGTTCAACAGTATAAGCTGTTTTTTGATCATCTTCTTTGCCGATATTCTGCAAAGTATTAATTAAATACTGTAGACCATCGAGTCCCTCTCCACTGGTTCCGGTTAAGGCAGTGACCTGTTCAGGAGTATAATTTTCTGCATTAATAGTCAGCCAACAGCTCTCTTGTTCCTGCACCGGAGTTACAGTTGTGGGAAGATTAGCTAACTTAAGTAATTGTTCTAACCAGTATGCGGCTGATTCTATCTGTTGATGATCCATGCTTGATTGAGTGAAATGATCTCATCCCGTTTCGGGTAGAAAATGAACAGGGCAACACTTAAGGCTACCCCCAAAAACTGCTTAAGCTTTCTTTTTAGACCGTCCGCCGGGTTCAAAAGGTAATGCTTCTCGTCCGCCTTTACCATCCTTACTATCTTTAGAAGATTTAGCCGATTTAACTTCCGATTCTTCTACCAATTTTTGCAGATTTTCAGGTAAAGGTTCTTTCGATAAAATAAACGCTTGACCCGTTTGGAAAATGTTGGCAATCAACATATACAGCAACACGCCAGCCGGTAACGGGAAGAAGAAAAACATCCCCGAGAACAAAACCGGAGTCAGTTTATTAATCGTATCCTGTTGAGGGTTACCACTGGCACCTTTTCCTTGTCCAGATAATACTTGGTTGAGATAAAGACTAATCCCAAAGCCGAGAATCATCCCAACAATATCCCAGTGAATCACACCATCATCATCCATCGCACCGACGCGACCTAAAGCATCAATAAACAAAAAGCCTTTGTCAGCCGCAATTCCTTTGACTGTGCCTTGTAGTTTGACATCTCCTGGCGCTAAAGCAACGACGTTACCTTGCTGGTCAATATCGACTAAATTTTCCCCTTGAAGCACTGTCCAATTAATGGTGAGTTCAGAATCGGGATATTCACTCAGTAATGTATCCAGAGTTTGGCCCTCAGTACTTTGGAGTTTGACTTGAGCTTTTTCTCCTTCGACCAGTCGATTTCCACCCGGTAACAGTGCGCTTACCGAAGCGTGTACCCCATCTGAGACATAAATATTTTGAGCCTTAGTGGCGTAGGCTTGGGGTTGAATCTGTTCAACTTTGGCTTGAGGAAAGATTTGCAAATCTACCGTATAGTTAATATTGGCAAAGGGCGATCCCCGTAAGGTGGCAAACAAAGCAAACAGAATCGGCATTTGTAAGAGTAAAGGGAAACATCCCGCCAGAGGATTTCCCAATTCTTTATACACATTGCTCATTTCTTCCCGTTGCTTCACCGGGTCATCTTTGTAGAGATTTTGTACTTTCTCAACGCGCTCTTTCATCAACGGCTGAGTCACTTTCATCCGCCGCATATTACGGATCGATCCGGCGTTGAGAGGAAATAAGGCAAAGCGAATGACTAACGTCAATGCCACAATTGCTAAGCCATAACTGGGTACGATCCCGTAGAAAAAATCCAGGATCGGTAACATGAGATTATTGGATAAAAATCCGATACCAAAGTCCATTCGTCTTAAGTTAAGTTGGTTATTTTAGCCTAAAAGATTAATCAGTCTGAACAACAACCATCCCGGTTAGATGTTACTTTTCATCTCAATGAATATTCCTAAAAAATAGAAATCTAAATCTACTCCTAACTTCCCACTGAGCTACTGGCTTGTTGTGCCTTCACAGAAGATTTTTCTAGGATATAATCATAAATTTCACGAAATCTGGGTAATGCCCGCAGTTCTATCCGACTCCCATTACGCACTGTCACGACTAAATCTCCCCAAAATCCTAAGCCTCTGGGAACTTTTGCCACTTTAACAATTTCAGAATAGATCACATCTGTGCGATCGCGTCCCATCCAGCCACCGGTGACACAAATTCGGCGATTTGTAATGCGGTAGCGGAGCCACAACGCTCTGACGACTGCCCCAACGGTTAAAGGTAAACCAATCACTGTTGTACCGATCAGTATATTAATGATCAAATCACCAATGTGGGGGCCGCCTTCATAAAAGTTTTCCTCCCGTATACCCATATATAACCTCTGCTTTTACCAACAACTGTTCTAATTCTTGCAGAAATTCGGCATAATTGCACTCTGTTGCTGTCGGCTTGACAATAATCACGATATCCCAACCCGGTAAAAGTTGAGGTAACATCTGCCGCAGCACTGAACGAATTTGTCGTTTAATGCGGTTGCGAATGACTGCTTTTTTACTAACTTTTTGGCTAATTGAGATGCCAATTCGACTCGGCTTTACGGTAGCCTGTTGAGAATAATATAGCGCTCTTATACTAAGATGAGCGGTTTTGCGATGTATTCCTTGAGCATAGACTGATTTAAAATCTTTGTAATGCCTCAGTCGGTTCGCCGCAGGTAACATAAACGGGTGATGAATTGGTTTGCCGCTTCGTTGTTTTTTTGGTTTCGGATGAGAAGACTCATCCTATTGCAGACATTAAACCGCTAAACGTGCTCTGCCTTTTTTACGACGGGCGCGAATCACTGTCTGACCCGTACGAGTTCGCATCCGGACTCTATATCCAGAGACTCTTTTTCTTTTACGAGAGGTTCCTTTTAAAGTTTGTTGAGCCATAATAATTTTACCTAAATCAACGAGCTAAAATTCACAATCTCTAATTTTAACAGATTTATTGGAGCGTTATTGGTTCTAAGTCATTTGTTGCCTGAGTCTGAATATCCGTCCTGGATTGACTTGGGTAAATGGCAATACCTTCAGCCTGAGCCATCTTCTTTCAAACAATCAACAACTTTGAACTAACCTTAATCAATACTCAATAACCACGTTCCCACATAGCGCAACATCGGCACATCCCCAGGAGTGCGAATATTGGCGTTAAAGTGATACATCCCGCCGAAAGTCGGATTTTTGACGTTAGAAAAGACTACCTCAATTTTAGTCCCAGCCGGAATCGGTTCTGCTGGATAAATTTCAATAAAATAATTTTCTTGATCGACAACCACATCTTCTAAAGCAATGGGTTCATCTTTAATCCGAATTTCAATTTTATCAGGATCAAGTTTACCTCTGTAATAATCTGGGTAAGTAATAGAAATCAACTCAACGGCTAAATTGAGCTTATCCGCCGGAATCCTAAGTTTGTAGCGATCGCGTTCTCCAGCCCGGCCACTTTGCAAGAAAAAGTTTAACAGATTCTCTGACTCGGGGCCGCCGAATAGCGTTACTCCAGGCATTCCTTGAGCCAGTATTGCCTCGGGTAAACCTAACAGTAAAGAGCCTGTCAGGGCAATTCCTAAAAATAAACGACGCATAAACACTCCTGTTACAAATTGCAACTTTATGGGATTCTCCTGAACTAGATGAAGACAAGTTAAAGAATAACTTACAAACCCGAAAAATCAGTCTAAGATGCTCGGATAAGGAATTATTCTGACATAAGTCCGGCTGTAATGTCGAGTTGCAGCGCTGCGGAGTCTGGGTGGGATGATTGCTGCAATAGGGCTGATGCCACGAATGACGCGATCGCGCAATCCCTAACAGATCTGGCGATATCGGTTAGTCAACTGAGGAGACCTGAGAACGACAAAAGTCTTTAACTACAGTATTTAAATAGTTGTGAACCACTCTTGAGAGGTTATGAAATGAAAATTGCCGTCACAAAAGAAACCATTGTCGATGAACGTCGAGTTGCCCTAATTCCCGATGTAGTCGCCCGTTTGGTCAAGCAAGGGATTGAAGTGAAAGTTGAAGCCGGGGCGGGGGAAAGATCATTTTTCTCGGATGCGGCTTATGAAGAAGCTGGGGCAACGATTTACAATGACTCCGGAGCATTACGCCAAGAAGCGGATATTGTCCTCAAAGTCAGTCCGGTTGAAGATTATGAAGTGGATCAACTGCGTGAAGGCAGTATTTTAGTCAGCTTCTTGAACCCTTTAGGTCAACCGGAATTGATTCAGAAGCTCGCAGAACGCAAAATTACAGCGTTTAGCATGGAAATGATCCCCCGTACCAGCCGGGCGCAAAGCATGGACGCATTGTCCTCTCAGGCGAATATCGCGGGCTATAAAGCGGTGTTAATTGCGGCGACTGCCTTACCGAAATATTTCCCGATGTTAACCACCGCCGCAGGCACTATTAGACCCGCAAAAGTCTTAGTCATGGGGGTTGGTGTTGCAGGTTTACAGGCGATCGCCACCGCCAGACGTTTAGGGGCAGTCGTCGAAGCGTTTGATATTCGCCCAGAAGTGAAAGAACAGGTGCAAAGTTTAGGGGCGCGGTTTGTTGATGTCACGTTAGAAGAAGACACCGTGGCTGAAGGGGGTTACGCCAAAGAAATCTCCGAAAAAGCCAAAGAATATACCCGTGAAGTATTAACCCAGCACGTTGCGGCTTCTGATGTTGTGATCACCACGGCTCAAGTCCCCGGTAGAAAAGCCCCTGTATTGGTGACGGAAGGAATGGTGAGTCAAATGAAGCCGGGATCGGTAATTGTTGATTTAGCCGCCTCTCAAGGGGGAAACTGCGAAGGCACAGAAGCGGGTAAAGATGTGATTAAACAAGGGGTAACGATGATTGGCCCGATGAATTTACCCTCGACAATGCCCATTCATGCCAGTGAAGTGTATGCCAAAAACCTATTGTCGTTATTGAAATTGATGACAACAACAGAAGGTGAACTTCAACTGGATTTTGAAGACAACATTATCGACGGCGCTTGTGTGACCCACGAAGGCGAAATTCGGTCTCAACGGGTTAAAGATGCCTTAGGAACAACCGTTAGTTCTTAGTGATTGGTTATTCGTTATTCTTCTGAAGTCATGAGTTGATTTGTGACAAGAACGAAGAACAAATAACAGACAACAAACAACGAATCAATTATGAGTACAGAAACACTAATTTCGGCATTATTTGTCTTTGTCCTGGCAACCTTTGCCGGGTTTGAGGTGATTACAAAAGTCCCGCCAACATTACACACTCCCCTAATGTCCGGTGCGAATGCAATTTCGGGTATCGCCGTACTCGGGGCATTAATTATTGCTGGCGATCGCGACTGGAATGTCACGGTTATTCTCGGCTTAATTGCCATTGTACTGGCGACTATTAACGTCGTTGGTGGTTTTCTCGTTACAGATCGGATGTTGCAAATGTTCAAGAAAAAGGAGGCTAAAGCATGAGCGAGTTTTTACCCACCGGAATTCAACTCAGCTACTTAGTGGCTGTTACCCTATTTTTCTTCGGCTTAAAGAAGCTAGGATCTCCCGCAACGGCCCGCAATGGGAATATTTGGGCTTCTATCGGGATGTTTATCGCGATCGCTGCGACTTTACTCGAGCAGCAAGTTCTCAACTATGAGATGATTTTAGTTGGGATCGTGATTGGTTCAGTGATTGGTGCGATCGCCGCCTATAAAATTGAAATGACCGATATGCCTCAAATGGTGGGGTTATTCAACGGTTTAGGCGGTTTGGCTTCTGCATTAGTTGCCGTCGGTGAATTTTGGCGCTATTTAGCCACGGCTGATATGCCCCCTTTACCCACCACCATTACCGCTGTATTGGGTGTTCTCATTGGTGGTGTCACCTTTACCGGATCGATGATTGCCTTTGCTAAACTGCAAGGGGTGATGAGTGGATCTCCGATTACTTTCCCGCTGCAACAACCCTTTAATATTTTATTATTAGTGGGTTTTGTGGTTGGTAGTGTTTATATCTGCGTTAACCCCTTCAACATCAACGTTTTCCTCGCCATTACTGTAATTTCATTAATTCTGGGGATACTGTTTGTTATTCCTATTGGCGGCGGCGATATGCCCGTTGTCATCTCCCTGTTAAACTCCTTCTCCGGTTTGGCAGCAAGTGCGGCAGGTTTCGTGGTAATGAATAACCTGTTAATTATTGCTGGGGCGTTAGTTGGGGCATCGGGTATCATTCTTACCATCATCATGTGTAAGGCAATGAACCGTTCTATTACCAACGTTCTATTTGCGGGCTTTGGTACAGGTGAAGGCGGCACAGGCGCAGCAGGAAGTGGTTCTCAGGGCGATAAAACCGTTCATTCCATCGACTCTGAAGAGGGAGCCATGATGTTAGGTTATGCTCGTTCTGTGGTGATTATTCCCGGTTATGGGATGGCGGTTGCCCAGGCGCAGCATTCGGTTAAAGAATTAGTCGATCAACTTGAAGGCAATGGCGTTGATGTCAAATACGCAATTCACCCCGTTGCTGGACGGATGCCGGGACACATGAACGTATTATTGGCTGAGGCGAATGTTCCCTACTCTCAGTTGTATGATATGGATGATATCAATCCTCAATTCGATCAAACGGATGTAGCGTTAGTCATTGGGGCAAATGATGTTGTTAACCCAGCGGCGCGGGAAGATAAAAATAGTCCCATCTACGGAATGCCTATTCTGGCTGTCGATAATGCTAAACATACTATCGTGATTAAGCGTAGTTTGAATACAGGATTTTCCGGTGTGGATAATGAGCTATTTTACAAAGATAAAACCATGATGTTATTTGGTAGTGCCAAAGACGTTGTGGCGCAGTTATCCTCTGAAGTGAAGCAGTTATAAACGACTGTTGATATCGTTACTGTCGGGGCGCATTGAGTGCGCCCTTTCCTTTTTGATACTGGTTGTCGCTCCGGGAAGACAACTGTACTATTCTGGTGAAGGTTGCGCCCAGCCTAAGTTATTCCAAGAGCGCGTTTGCAGTTCTCCAAAGTGGCTTACTAATTCTTTAAGGAAGAGAGAGATATGTATAGTATACTAGAGATAATAGTCAAGCTATAACTCCAACGGGGATTCTTTCTGGAATCTCTTTGGGAAAATATCTTGCGAGTGTCAAAAAGCTGCCGTGAGTAATCAATATCTCAACAATCAGTTTTTTAGTGCTAGAGAATCAGATGAGGATAAAAAAATGAATATATCTTCAGAAGATAAAACAAATTTATTGTTAGAAAAAAGATATCGCAAATCTGATCAATCAAGACTTGCTAATTATAACTTGCTCAAACAAGCTACAGTTTTTCGCCAGCATTTAGAGGCTTTATCTGAGAAAGAAGATATCAAGGTTGAGGATATAGACAAGCATTTGTTTAAAGGTTTCTTGTCTTATGCAAGTCGTTTGTATAAGACAGGTGAGATTAGTGAGTCAACTTATACATTGATGGTGACTCAAGCCGCTGAGTCTTATGCCGAGCGATTAGTAGAGTTAAGAATAGCAAAAGCTCTAGGAAAATATGATATTTATCTTGAGAAAGCTATTAATCGCTGGTTTTCGTAATAGAAACTTGAGAAGATTTACCACTTGCTTAACTATTTCTTTAACGGAAGTTTGTCTAGTTATTAATTGATTGAAAGTATGACATCTGAACAATCACCAGAAGAGAAAGATATAAATGCAGTCTCTGAAAATGAAGAGAGTAAAGGAGATATATCTTCTCTGGTTGAGGAGAGTAACCAGCAGAACGAAAGTTCAGGTTCTCAGAGTTCGGAGCGAAGCGATAACGATGACGATTCATCATCATTAATGGAAGAGATATTACCACCGGAAGTTGTTGAAAGATTGTCTCAAAACGATCAAAGACGGATAGAAAGTAGTCTATCGATTATGTCGATGTCAGGGAGTCCTCTACAGAGTTCTTCCATCGCAAAACAGGTTAAGCCTGAGCATGTTACTCAAATTATTGCAAACTCAGAAAAAGATAGTCAAAGGGAATTTGAAAAGAGCAAAATTAGTGAGAATACCAAAAGATTAGGAATAGGAGCAATTTTATCTCTTGTAATTATTGTATTGGTTTATGCAGGTCTGACAAAAGATAAAGACTTATCTGAAAGGATTTTTGTAGCAAG
The DNA here is from genome assembly GCA_964434975.1 of uncultured Lyngbya sp. Taxonomy (GTDB): domain Bacteria; phylum Cyanobacteriota; class Cyanobacteriia; order Cyanobacteriales; family Microcoleaceae; genus JAAURB01. The sequence goes on along the minus strand of CAYSWY010000074.1, from coordinate 9,470 downwards.
TATATCTGCTATTGGAAGATTTGGAGCAGGTTACGCCGTTGGTAAAGATAAGTAATTAGCTTAGATATCACTTTTAATCAAGTATTCTGTACAACCTAGATCGATTTCGTCTAGCAGGGAAGCGATACGGCTATAGCGATCGCTACTTTTACCATCAAAAAACATTAACTTATACTGCTATTCTCCGCTGATTTCCACTAATACTTCACCCGCTCTTAAAAGTTCTAATGCTCTATGTAATGTCCTGCTTAAAATTTCGCGTAACTGAGCATTTGAGGTATTTCCACAAGTCAACCCAATAATTTGTGGCGGTGAACCCAAGCGCTCAACTAAATCCACAAAGTCACTATCTTTAGTCATTACAATAGCATCAGTCGCTTTTGCAGCTTCAAATATTTCAACATCTTCAGCATCTCTTAACTCAAGATCCCGTAAGGCGACTGCTTCAATTCTAAATGTATTAGCGATCCAAGTTGCAATTGCAGGAGACAGTTGTGCATTGACCCAAATTTTCACGCTATTAATACCGGATGATTGAGTTTCCGTGAGGCATATAAAAGAGATGCTTTTAAGTCATCTGCTTCGAGATCAGGCATTTCCTCTAGAATTTCTTCTGCACTTAAACCTGCTGCAAATAGGTCTAATACATCTGATACTCGAATTCTCATCCCTCTAATACAGGGGCGACCACCACACTGTTTGGGATTAATTGTAATTTTTGTCAGTAGTTCAGCCATTGAAAATCGGTTTAATGGTATTTATCTCTATTGTGAACTAGATCTATCAGGGTTTCAACCAACTCATCCTATTGTTTATTCACAACAGTTTACCTTTCTTATGAATTATACCGCTGCGATCGCAATTGTCTCCTAGTTGCCTCAACATTCAGGAGGATTTTGCACACTAATTTTTTTAATAAGCGGCGGTATTTCTAATTGAACTCAGTATAAAATTAAAAAATATATATCTTTTATTTCTATAGATAAATCTGTCAATTAATCAAGAATGAGTAGCCCAAAAATGAGTAAAAAATAATAATATAGTTATTAATAATTTGAGGTATAAACTGAGCCAATTATATCAGCAACTATTCCAAGCGATCGCAAAGTCTATCTGTGGGGTATAAATATTAAATACCGCCCTCAAAATTAACAAGCAGGCATTAATCCCATAACACAATTCAATATCTACGATGACTAAAAAATCAGGTTTGTTCCATATCTTTGTACTGCATCTCTGTAGAAAATAGGGATAAGAAGATATTTTTATTCCTTAAATAATGGCGATCGCGCGCCTCATATATTTCTTAGAAAATTAGATTTAATTTCTATTATTATTTGCATATCAAATAATTTACAGCTTGGGAATCATTCTTTGGATAGAGAACGGGCAAATATAATGAGCCAAAAGGAATAAAATTGAAAATAATTGAACCTTTTATCTCTATCATCGGAAGGAACACAAGCTCAGGCGTGAACAATTAGATTGTAACTATTCAAAGAGCTCAGATTAATCATTCATGAAACGACTACACATTCAATTTTCTAAACTGTTACTGGCAACTATTGTTAGTTTAGGCGGCTTAGCAACTCTCTCGACTGTCGGTAATATTGATAGAGCGGTTGCTGACGATCATATGACTGAAGGTGGCTCAATGAGCCAAGAAATGTCCGTAAAAGACAGCATTGTAGGACAGCTTTCAGAAGACGAATCTTTTAGTGTACTGGTTCAAGCCGTTAAAGCAGCGGGTTTAGTAGAAACTTTAAGTGGCAGCGGTGAATATACTGTGTTTGCGCCGACTAATGAAGCCTTTGCAGCATTACCAGCAGGAACTTTAGAAGCGTTATTACAGCCTGAAAATCGAGATGTACTGACTCGAATTTTAAAATATCACGTTGTTTTAGGTGCAGCAAACTCTACTGAAATTACCGCTGGACAATTTAAAACAGCAGCAGGAACTCCGGTTGCTATTGACATAACTAATGGCACTGTTCAAGTTGGAAATGCTGAAGTGATAGCAGTTGATCTTGAAGCGAGTAATGGTGTCATTCATACCATTAACCAAGTGATTTTACCCCCTGATATTTCTGCGGCTGATCTAGAAGCACTCAGCGCATCTCGATAAAATTAATTCAATGAGTCGCAAAAGGGTAGTGATGACAAGCTATCCTTATTTTATAACTCATAAAACAGCCAGCAGCAGAGGGTAGACTGTGGAAGAGAAGAAAAGTATGATGTGATGAATCAGCCGTATTTCATATGATATCTAAGGGTTTTCAGCTAAATCCTTCATTGATATCGATTCTTTTTTGAGATGAAGCTAAGAATTCAGTTTTAAATGCAGAGATAATAACATCTTTCTTTTTTATATCTAAAACAACAGCATCACAGCTTTGTTGTACATACAAACTGAAAATTTGAAAACCTCGTTAATTAAGAGTATCCTATATTTTATTAAGATAAGATCTTCAGGATAATTTCTTACAGTTACTTTTGTGGCTTGCGCCGTCTTGTTTATTTTTACTTTATAAATAATCTCTTCGTCATCACTCCACAGTCACCTGAGGTTTTAGCCAGAGGGCGATGATAAAAATAGGCGTTCCTCCAATTAATCCTAAAGCTAACCATCGATTGTAGCGATATCCTTTTTGTCTAGCAATTAAAGCCGCAATACTACCGATTAAGCAGTGAAAAAATAGTAAAATTAGACCTAAACCCCAATTAACCGAATTATTCCAAATCATTTGACTTCACCGTTTAATTATTAAGATTTTTAAAATCAATTGAGTAAAATTTAATATAAAAATTAAAGATTTTTAACCTATTGCAGAAAATGAATTGATTAAGATATAGATCATTGTGGATTCCCGCAGACTCCCCTTCCGCAAGGTTGGGACAGGGAATGACAGCTTATATGAGTATCCTAATTCTCCCTTTCTTTGCTATGGCTTTACTCACTTTCAAACTTATTAATTAGTTTAACTGATATAATCTAAGAAAAGCAATACGACATTTAGTTATCATCGGATTTTGGCGCGTTGGCGCTGAAAAAGATAATCAGGGACATCTCTCCTCCCGGTATCCCCTACTTATCCTGAAGTCACAACCCATGGTCAAAGATCAACGTTTCTTAACGTCTTTAATTCCTGTTCATTCTCAACCCATTCTCCCGAATCACTTTATCTCTGACTCCCGGCTACAACGCCTGGTTAATCAATCTTTCGAGACTTTGGAATCTTTACTACAAGATCAAACCCTGCCACCGCAAGAACGGGCTGCAATTGCCTTAAAAGTACTCGAACAAACGGGAGGTTCATCACCCCAACCTATTCAACCTGCAAAATCGGCTATCTCTCCGACAATTGAAGCACCCGTTTCTCAGCAATCTATTATTCAAAAAGAATCGGTTTCTTTACCGGGTGATTGTGTTTTTATTGAAAATTTTCTCAGTCCTGAAGATAATCAAAAAGCTTTAGATCTTGCCTTAAACCAAGCCGATGACTTTGTCGGTTCTAAAACAACCACTCAAGCCGCTAATTATCGCCGCTCATCAATATTGTATGCTACTTTGTTTCCAGATTATTATGAATTTATGCGGCAGAAGTTATTAAAAACATTGCCTGATGTTTTACAAAAGTTAAATCATTATGCTTTTGATGTTTCTCAGGTTGAAATGCAACTTACGGCTCATAATGATGGCTGTTTTTATAAAATACATAATGACTCGGGGAGTGAAAAAACAGCAACTCGAACCCTAACTTATGTTTACTATTTTCATCAGGAACCGAAGAACTTTTCGGGTGGTGAATTACGACTCTATGAAACAGAACTCAAAGCAGGAGTTGCCACAACAAATGGTCAATACAAAACCATTGAACCTAAAAATAATAGTATTGTGTTTTTCGATAGTCGTTGTAAACATGAAGTGATGCCAGTGAAATGTCCGTCTCAGAAGTTTGAAGATGGACGCTTTACCCTCAATGGTTGGTTGCGTCGTGTTGAAGAGAATTAGGCATTGAATTAATCTATTATGGGGTGCGTCTATCGGACACACCCTACTACTGTTCAGCAGATATATTTCGATAAGTTTTATTTTAAATAATCAGAAATAAAATTAAACCCATTAAGGGACTGATTAACGTCGCAAACCCATCAAAATCTGGGGTAAAAATCGGATGATTAATCTACAACAAAGTGTTATCAATTGCAAAAGTTGAAGGTATTAATTCCGGTATAATGGGGCAGTTCTCCGAAGCGAAAACGTCGGAATGGTTCGATCTTTAATACTCGAAGCTGCTTCTAAACCGTATTCTAAGCCCTGGTCTACTTCTTGTTGCCACCCCGTTAAAGGCAAGTGTTGTTCTCGTTAAGAGCGCTTTTTGTGCTTCGCTAGAATAGCCATTTGGATTGGCATTGGGCGGTTGAAAGGGGGACTGTTCACTCATCACGATTTCTCCAAATTTTCATCAACGCAAAAGACCCAAGAGACAGATAAAGAGGTTATCTTTACCTAAATCTCCTAGGCTTTTGTCCCGCCGTGGGGCTACTAATAGAGTGCCTATTAAGTTGAACTAATGCAATATAGGAAAATTGCTGTAGTAGCCTGCTTCTCTTGAACCTGTCACCCAAAGTACAATGCTTTGAGTCGGAACCCTAGAAGCTATTTCTGTTTTGCCAGCCACAGTTTAACAACCTCGGAGGGATAAAACAGTATTAAAAACTACAAAATTCAGACATTGTCGTCCATGACCCACTTTGGCTGAATGATGCTGATTCGTCCATTTAGGTGATTACATTTGTGCAAAACCTATGATAAGATTTAAATCTTTTGGATTAATTTATTTAACCCGTTCTGAGTAATAATTTAATCAAATATTGTAGGTGCGTCAATGACTACTTCTTTTTTGGATCAATCTATTTAACCCGATGAATCATTCCTTTTCTGAGCCACAATTTAACCAGCTATTACATCAATCTTATCAATTAGTAGAATCTGTTTTAAATGATTCGAGTATTTCTAAATTAGATAAAGTAGAAGTTGCTCTCAAAATCTTAGAAATTGCTCATCATCAACCTCAAATAGAAAAAGATCATATTGCGACACCTGATCCCAATATTGAAGAGATTATAGAACTTCCGGCTAATTATATTCAAATTGATAATTTTTTATCTTCCGAAGAACATCAAGCGGCTTTAGAATTGGCATTTGCCAATCAAGAACACTTCTTTGGATCTCAAGTTTTAAATGATGCACTAGAACATCGTAAATCTTCCGTATTTGTGATGAAAAATATTCCCGATTTTTACGAAATGATGCGCCATAAAGTTTTAGAAGTTCGACCGCAAGTCCTTGAACAGCTTAATCTTGACCCGTTTTTAGTTTCTTGGTTAGAAATGCAACTCACTGCTCATAATCATGGAGATTTTTATAAAATTCATAATGATGCGGCACCCGGAGAACATAGCTGGAATCGGGTATTGACTTATGTTTATTATTTTTGTCAAGAACCTCAATCTTTTTATGGGGGTAATCTGCGAATTTATGATACGATAATTCAAGGAGAAAATGTTATGATTAAAGATCAATTTAAAGAAGTTGAACCTCAGAATAATACGATTGTGTTTTTTGATAGCCGTGCTAAGCATGAAGTGATGCCTGTGATCTGTCCGTCTCAAAAGTTTGAGAATAGCCGATTTACCATCAACGGTTGGATTCATCGTTAAAACTCAATTCAATAAATGTGTGTTAAGATACTACAATTGTTGACCGAAATTTTTCATATAAAATGTGTCGTCTTTTGGGCTATTTGGGGTTACCGATTCAACTGGATAAAATATTATCTCAACCGGAACATTCTCTAATTGTTCAAAGCTATAAACCCCAAGAAATGCAAGAGGCTATCCTCAACGCTGATGGGTTTGGAGTTGGTTGGTATCATCCGCAAAAACAAACAAAACCTTATGTTTACAAAAATACTCAGCCAATTTGGAATGATAATAATTTATCTTCATTGGGTCGATATATTGAGTCGGGACGCATTTTAGGGTATGTTCGTAGCGCCACACCCGGACAAGCGGTCACTGTATCCAACTGTCAACCGTTTCAGGATAAACAACTTCTCTTTACCCATAACGGCTATATTGATAATTTTCGTCAGAGTATGTATCGTCCCATTCGCGAACGCCTCAGCGATGAGATTTACACTAAAATAGAAGGAACAACAGACTCAGAACATCTGTTTGCTTTGTTTCTCAACGAACTAACGACAGCCTCGACTCCCGATCTCGTGGATGCGTTACGAAAAACCTTAGAAACCGTTGAAACTTTAGCCGAAAAATATCAGGTAAAAGCCCTAATTAATATTATTGTAAGTGATGGGCATCAAATGGTTGCATCCCGATTTGTCGTGGGTGGGTTAGCCCCTAGTTTATACTGGCTAAAGGATGATTCTCGCTTTCCAGAGTCGGTGATTATTGCCTCAGAACCTTTGTTCAACGCAGACTGGCAACCTTGTCCTGAACAAACTATTATTCATGTCGGAGAAGATGGTGATCTTCATCTCAAAAAACTCACTTAGAGACTATTTTTATAACAATTTCACTCAATGTCGCCAGGGGACACTTCACCTATTTAACGGTGTGGATGATACAGCGTTTCGCGGTCAACCCCATGCTGATTTTAGTCCCATTGGTTGGCATTTAGGACATATTGCTTACACCGAAGCGTTGTGGTTACTGGCCCAAACCGATCATTATTCTTCTAACTTACCGGAATATAATCTATTATTTCGCGCCGATGGTTTGCCGAAACATCAACGAGTCAAGTTACCGCAATTTGATCAAATTGTAGACTATTTAACCACAGTGCGATCGCAAATTTGGCAGCATTTAGAACAGTATCCCATCGAACAACAGCATCCTCTGTGGCGGTTTATCCTGCAACATGAGAGTCAACATGGAGAAACGATTGCGTTTGTCCGCCAGCTACAACAATTTCAACACCAACCCCGTATTGTTCAACCCTCATCTTCCTATAAACTGCCTGTTTCTCCCAATGCTTATCAAGTAGAAATTCCGGCAGGTCTATTTTGGATGGGAAATGATACGGCAGAAGCGATGGATAATGAACGTCCCTTGCATCAACGTCATGTCGAAACCTATTATATTGATCGTTATCCGGTAACCTGTGGTCAATACAGAATATTTATCCAAGCTGGCGGTTATCAAAACCCTCAGTGGTGGTCAACTTTAGGATGGCAATGGTTACAACAAAACCCGGTGACTCAGCCGCTGTATTGGACGAATAACCCCCAATTTGATGACCATCCGGTGTGTGGGGTGAGTTATTTTGAAGCCGAAGCCTATTGTCATTTTGTCGGCAAACGCTTACCCACCGAGGCAGAATGGGAAAAAGCCGCCAGTTGGAACCCTCAAACCCAAGAAAAATATACTTATCCTTGGGGAGAAACCTTACCCAACTCTAATTTCTGTAATTGTAACTTCGGACAACAAGATTTAACCAATACAGTTCTCAAACCCCAAACAACACCCGTGGCTGCTTATCCTCAAGGCAGCAGTTATTATGGGGTTGATGATTTATTGGGAAACGTCTGGGAATGGACATCGAGTGTATTTGAACCCTATTCTGGATTTCAATATTATCCTTACAAAGGCTATTCTCAAACCTATTTCGACGGAGAACATTACGTCTTAAGAGGGGGAAGTTGGGCCACTCGTCCCTGGGCATTACGCAATAGTTTCCGGAATTGGTATCATCCCGGTGTACGAGAAATTTTAGCAGGGTTTCGCTGTGTTCAAGCGTGATGAGCCATAGAGCAAACTTCACTCAGACAGGAAACTTCGTGTTACCCTAAATAATATACAGATATATCTCAGTTGCCTGCCTAGGGCCATGCCCAATCACTTCAGCCAGCTTGCGACCAACGGTACAACCATTATTCATACGGTTAGTGAGTATCTTTATCAAACCCTGGTCTTTTTGCAACAAAAACATCCACAGGGGTTGAAAATACGGTATCGGGAAATGCCCTGGCATCAATCCCGTTATCGAGATACATTATTGCATAAATTAGCTCAAGGATTAAATTCTGCCGAAAATCGACAGGAACTTTTTACTAAAGTTAAAGGCTACTTAAAAACTTTATTAAGTCCTGAGTTTTTGGCTTCCTCAGAATATCCCTTATTATGTCATAAATTTGAACAGTTAATTTTTATTGAGCCTAATTTTACCGCTTCTCCTGGGAATTTTGAACCCGGACAAACGCCACAACTCTATTTAAATAATGGATTTAATTCTTCCCCCGGAATAGGAATTATATTATTAGATGTTGAAAATATTCAACTCGATCAAAAAGCCGAGAAATTCTTAGGTGAAATTTGTAGCTATCCGATTCAAATTCGTGTTGCGTTTGCCAACTGGCGCAGCATGGGGAAAAGAGATATTGAGTTTCATACCCGAGGATATCAACTGATTCATGTTCCGCCTGGAAAAGATAGTGCTGATTTAAAAATGGCAACAGTTGGATCTTCAATTTTTGTCTATTATCCCACAGCAAAAGAAGTGTTTGTGTGTTCGTCTGATAAAGCTTTAATCCATCTTTGTAATACACTTCAATCTCACGGTTTAACCGTTTATCAGGTCACAAAAAAGCAATCAGAGATGTGTGTCTTTAATAGTAAAACTGGAGAAATGAAGCAGTTTTCATTATTAGAAGCGCCAATAATTCCCCCAGTGGATGAATTAATTAAACAACTTCAAAGCTTAATTGTTGCTGAACAAAAAAAAATTAAAAATCCATGGATAAAAATCTCTCGTGTTTTGGTTCTTTATAAAGAAAAATACAGAATTACATTGAGTACAGTGGTCTCGACTCATTTTCCGGATGATAAAGCCAGTGATATTTTTTATAAAAACCCTAAATATTTTGCAGTTCATCAACCCTCAGAAAAATCTAATACTTATGTCACTTTATTTTCAGCCACAGCTAGTCCATCGACTCAACCTTCAACCATTATCCCCTCAACTGTAGACTTACCAACGATTCAATCTTTAGAAGATTTAGAAAAAGCACTCGTACAAATTCTACAAGATTTACTCGCTGACTCTCCTGAAAATTGTGTATCTTTATCAGTTTTAGGGAGTTATTTTAATCGTCAATATGGTCAAGCTATTACGAGCGTGATTAAACAGTTTTTACCGGGAGGAAAATTAACAAAATTTATTGAGGTTTGTCATTCTTTTCAGTTAGAAAAAAATGGCTCGGGTTGGAATGTTTGTTTAAACCATTCTAATTAAGTTTATAGCGTTACGCGCCCAGGAAACAGTAAATATTACAGGGTTTTCTGCCTTTTCAAAATATCAATAGCGTCAATGCGTAATATTATATTAACGAATATTTTAAATCATTGGATAAAATCGCTTTGTTTCTGTAGAATAGTACCAAGCAATC
>CAYSWY010000073.1:0-19704 GCA_964434975.1 uncultured Lyngbya sp. | reverse complement strand
GTTGGGCAGAATTTCGCTGTAACGGTGGGTCGGTTTCTGTTTGGGTAGAAGAATAACCCTATATTTCCTCTCCTAACAGGAGGGGGTAAAGGTGAAATCAATCATGGATAGTATCAGTCTTTATTCGTAAGTAAAAAAACGATAGATTAGCATGAGGTATATTCTCTATGAAACTTAGATCTGCTGTGAATAAAGATCTTCACTTTATTCTTAATCAAGAAACCCGTGAAGAATTTCAAAATTTAATTGAGCGTTGGAGTCCGGATGAACATCTCAGTAATCTGAAAAATCCGAATCTTGGATATTGGATGATAGAAAATGAACAAGATCAACTTTTAGGTTATGCCATTTTAAGGGATTTAAAATCCGTTCATCGCTGTATCTGTTTACAACGAATCGTTATCGCCCAGCCGGGAAAAGGAATTGGTAAAATTGCGCTACAATTAATTATGAAAAAAGTCTTTCAAGATTATCAGGCGCATCGACTGTGGTTAGATGTATTTGAACATAATCATCGGGCCAGACATGTGTATCAATCTTTGGGTTTTAAAGAAGAAGGAAAATTAAGAGAGGTATTTAAACGCGCAGATCAATATGACTCCATGCTAATTATGTCAATTTTAGAGCAGGAGTATTTTCAATAATGTAAAATTGATCAATATGATATTTTGATTCGATACTAAGCCAGGTGCTGACAAAAGCAGCCAGGGGTGATGAGGAAAATGGGCAATTGAGTCACAATCATGATTGACAGTCTATTTCAACCGATGATCAATCACGCCAGATGTTAAGATTCGCTACAAAATTAAACGTCCGTTTTGAGATTTCGTCTGAGAGTTGATGTATTTTCTCCGGTATCAAGTTATGATAACCCTCAATTGGACTGATTCACTAAATCTAAGGAAAATTGAATTGATTGAGTCTTAAATGAATGCCCTAAGCAACGAATGATGTTGAACCCCACTGAGAGAGCATCTACAGCAAAGACAAGTCAAGAGCGATAAGGACGCTTATGGAAACATCGTTTGAAATTACTTTACTGATGGTAATTACCGTTGTCAGCGGTATTAGCGCTCAAGTCTTAGCAGACTATTTTAAAGTCCCTGCAATTGTATTTCTGCTAATGCTCGGTATATTAGTCGGAAACGATATCTTAGGACTGGTTCACCCTAGCCTGTTAGGGGATGGGTTAGAGGTGATTGTCTCTTTGTGTGTGGCGCTGATTTTGTTTGAGGGGGGACTCAACCTAGAATTACGAGAAATTGGCCAAGTTTCCGGTAGTATTCGTAACCTCGTCACCATTGGTACATTAATTACCCTCATGGGTGGCGGCATGGCAGCCCATTGGTTGAGTGAATTTCCTTGGCCGATTGCGTTTCTCTACGCTTCGTTAGTGGTGGTGACGGGCCCCACCGTCGTTGGCCCTTTGCTGAAGCAAGTTTCAGTTGACCGTCGAGTTGCAGCTTTACTCGAAGGAGAAGGGGTACTGATTGACCCCGTCGGGGCCATTTTAGCGGTATTGGTGCTGAATGTGGTGCAAAGCGGCACACCCGACCCGGTGGCTTTATTTCAACAGTTAATTATCCGGTTAGGGACGGGTTTAATTGTTGGGGTGTTGGGTGGGGTTTTATTAGGATGGAGTTTAAAGAGTGCCAGTTTCTTATCAGAAGATTTAAAAAATTTAGTTGCTTTAGCTGCGGTTTGGGGATTATATGATTTATCTGAAGTTGTTATCAGTGAATCAGGTTTAATGACCGCCGTTGTGGCTGGAATTGTTGTGCGCTTTGTGGGTCTACCCGAAATGCGGCAGTTACTGCGGTTTAAAAGTCAGTTAACCATGCTGTCGGTTTCGGTCTTATTCATTCTCTTAGCGGCTGATTTATCTCTGCAAAGTATTGTCGCTTTGGGCTGGGGAAGTTTATTAACCGTTATCGTTTTAATGTTAATTGTACGTCCCCTTAATGTTTGGCTTTGTACCCTCAACAGTTCATTAAATTGGCGGCAAAAGCTATTTATCAGTTGGATAGGGCCACGGGGAATTGTATCGGCTTCTGTATCGTCTCTGTTTGCCATCATTTTAACTCAACGGGGAATTAACGGGGGAGACTCGATTAAAGCACTGGTTTTCTTAACCATTATCATGACAGTGGTGGTGCAAGGACTGACAGCCCGCTGGGTTGCCAATGGTTTAGGAATTACCTCTAGTGCAGCCAAAGGGGCGGTTATCGTCGGTTCTAACCCCATGAGTCGCTTAATTGGACGATTATTCCAGGAACGAGGGGAATCTGTGGTAATCATTGATACAGACGCAGAAGCCTGTGAACGGGCAAAACAAGAAGGATTACGAGTTTATCAAAGTAGCGCTCTCGATACCAATGTTTTAGAAGAAGCGGGATTAGAATCTGTCGGAACGTTTCTGGCAATGACAAAAAATGCAGAGGTTAATTTAGTTTTAGCACAACGGGCCGCAGAAGAATTCCGTCCCCCGCGAGTGTTAGCAGTGTTTCCCCGAGACCCTCAAACTAAAAACTCCACGATAGAAAGTGTACAGCAAGCCTTTATCCCCGATATTCCTTTAAAACAATGGAATAAATATTTAGAAGATCAAGAGATTAAATTGGGTGAAACGGTTTTAAAACAACCCGGATTAGAATTTCAGCGATCGCATTTACGCGCTTTAATTCGGGCTGGAGAACTGATCCCTTTACTGTTAAAACGTCAAGATAGTTTTCAGGTGTTATCTGCGTCTGAAAATTGGCAAGCCAATGATCATATTATTTATTTATTACATGACCCCAAGCCCAAATTATTAAAGCGATTGTCAGGCTCACAGCAATCTACTTTAACATTAGAAAAGCATCCCGTTGTCGAAGAAGTGCCAATTGCCATACCGACACCAGTTGAAACAGAACAAGAATAAATTTAGCTTCTATTCATCAACCCTTTAATCTAAGTTTAATCGCGCATTAAATACAGTCCCGATTCTCCCAATGATTTAGAAAGATCATTTCCCAGAAATTCAATCATATTAGTTGATCGAATACAGACAGAGGTACTATAATCTATTACAATAGAGCTTTCAACTACAAGTTAAATGTCTGAGTCTAACGGTAAAACTGAATCGTTTCCTACGGTTACCCATAATACTGCTCAGCCAGATTTACCATCTTTGACTGAGAATAATCGAACAAAGTCTGAGCAAACTTCTAATAAAATTCATAAAAAGCAGAATATATTTAAATCTGTTGCATTGGTAATGTTATCCAGTTTAGCATTATTTGGAATTACATTTTTTCTGGGTAAAGAACTACAAAAAAGACATTTTTCTTCTCAAATTTCAATTAAACCTCAGCTTAATAAACCGATTGATAAAACAACGGCTGAGCTATCTCCAAAACAACAGCTTTTACAAACTCGTCAATGTCCTGAATGTGATTTACAACAGGCCAATTTAAAGCAAGTGAATTTAAGAGATGCGTATTTATGGAAAGCCAATTTAACCCGAGCTGATTTACGAGAATCCTATTTAGAAAGAGCAGATTTACGCGGTGCGAATTTAACTGAAGCGGATTTAAGTTATGCATTATTACAACAAACAAACTTAGGCTATGCTAAATTATTCAGGGCTAAATTGGCTCATGCTGACTTAAATTTAGCCAATCTTTGGCAAGCAAATTTGCAAGAAGCTGATTTAATTCAGTTAAATTTAGAAGGGGCAAACTTACGCGGAGCCAACTTAAGAAAAGCGAAGTTAATTTCAGCGAATTTACAAGAAGCTGATTTAATGAATGCTCAATTAGAACAAGCAAACCTAGAGAAAGTTAATCTACAAAGGGCTAATTTAGAACGAGCTAATTTAAGAAATACATTACTTTTAAATACTGATTTAACTGAGGCTAATTTATATCAAGCTGATTTAGGAGATGCTCGGCTAATTGATGTGGTTTTACAGGGTGCAAATTTACAAGAAGCCCGGTTATGGGTGACTTCATTAGAAGGGGCTAATTTAGAAGGAATTAATCTACAACAAGCAAAGCTGGGTTATGCGAAAATGAAGGATACCAACTTAACAAATGCTAATTTAACTGATGCTATTTTAGAAGGGATTAATTTAGAAAATGCTGATTTATCGGGGGCAAATTTAGAAGGCGCTAAGTTACAACGAGCCAATTTATTGGGGGCATATTTAGCCGGGGCAAATTTAAAAGAAGCCAATTTAGAAGGGGCAGATTTACGCGGCGCTTATTTAAAAGGGGCTAATCTTAGAAGTGCTTATTTACAAGGGGCTAATTTACGAGGTGCTAACTTAAAAGGAGCGAGTTTAAGAGGAACTAATTTACGAGATGCTGACTTGAAAGGAGCCACTTTACCCAATGGTAAAATAGCACCATAACTTACTTCTTTGTTATTCTTTCTTTGTCATCTATTGATTTATAGAAATTATAATTCATCAGAATTTATCACTGTAGCCATTCTAAATTGTATGAAAATTACTGAATTTCTTCAAAACACCTTAGGCGAGAGATATACCTGATTAATATAACGAATAACAAACAAGGAAGAATCAATGATTAAGGGCGCACTCAATGCGCCCCTACTTTACACTTTGTAACAAAATTGTGTTGAATTGTATCTAACCCCCGTAACCCAGCCAACAGGTGCAATAATTTATGGCTGTGTGGCAATATTTACCACGGTTTAATTTATCTTTCTATAACTTGAAATTGCACTTTATCTCACACTTTCAGCGATTATGACTAATAATTCTAACTTACTCAACCTCATTCAACGTCCTCGGCGGGTGCGTCGCACAGATGCCTTGCGGCGGATGGTGCAAGAAACACAACTGACAGTGAATGATTTAATTTATCCGCTGTTTGTGATGGAAGGAGAAAATCAAAAAGTTGAAGTTTCTTCTATGCCGGGAAGTTATCGTTATACCCTCGACTTACTCCTCAAAGAAGTTGCAGAAGCATACGAATTAGGCATTCCTGCTATTGCATTATTTCCCCTGGTTGCAGAAGAGAAAAAAGATAATGCCGGCACTGAAAGTTATAACCCGGATGGTTTAGTGCAGCGGACAGTACGGGCAATTAAACAAGAAATTCCCGACATCATGATTATAACAGATGTTGCCCTCGATCCATTTTCCAGTAAAGGTCATGACGGTATTGTCAGTGATGCGGGGGAAATTCTCAACGATGAAACGGTGGATGTGTTGGTGAAACAGTCCCTGTCTCATGCCGAAGCGGGGGCGGATATTGTCGCACCGTCTGATATGATGGATGGGCGGATAGGGGCTATTCGACAAGGGTTAGATGATGCCGGATATATTAATGTCGGAATTTTAGCGTATTCAGCCAAATATGCCTCTGCTTATTATGGTCCATTTCGGGATGCTTTAGAGTCTGCGCCCAAATTTGGCGACAAGAAAACCTATCAAATGGACCCCGCAAACTCCCGTGAAGCCTTAACTGAGGTGGCTTTAGATATTGAAGAAGGGGCGGATATGGTGATGGTAAAGCCAGCTTTAGCTTACCTTGATATTATTCAATTGGTTCGCTCTGCCACAGATATTCCGGTTGCGGCTTATAACGTCAGCGGGGAATATGCCATGATTAAAGCAGCGGGCGAGAAAGGCTGGATAGACGAGAAAAAAGTCATGTTAGAAACCCTAACCAGTATGAAACGGGCGGGGGCTGACGTGATTTTAACCTATTTTGCCAAAGAAGTGGCTTTAATCTTGCGCTAATTCTCCGTTAGTCAATCAACACTATCTAATTTTCCCATAGAGGCGTTTGTTTAGCAAATGTCTCTATAATATTATGTGTATTTGTCCAAGCATTTTAAAGTGTGACACAACGCTTAAGCTAAAATCACCTATTTTTTGAAATTATGTCTTCCACTGCAACTCCACTTCCCCCTCAATTAGACCGTATTGTACAACGATTTAAACGGGCATCATCCAATAAATTGCGTTATGAACAGTTATTATCCTTAGCCCAAAAATTACCTGAGTTTCCCGCTGAGCAAAAAATAGCAGAAAATAAAGTTCCCGGTTGTGTCTCTCAAGTATATATCATTGCGGAATTAGATGATGCCGGAAACGTTCAATTTCAAGGAGACTCCGATGCCCAACTGACGAAAGGTTTAGTAGCTTTATTAATTCGTGGGTTAAACGGACTACCACCCCAAGATATTGTTAAAGTGACTCCTGATTTTATTCCTGAAACTGGGCTACAAGCCAGTTTAACGCCTTCTCGCGCTAATGGATTTTTTAATATTTTTAAAACGTTACAGAAAAAAGCTTTAGAATCTCAAAGTTAATCATGAATCAAGATTATTTGTGGATAGAAACCTTAAAATTTAACGAGAAAGGATTAATTCCTGCTATTGCTCAAGATGCTAAAGATGGCACTATATTAATGATGGCATGGATGAATAAAGATTCTATTCAAAAAACATTAGAAACAAAAGAAGCTCATTATTGGAGTCGTTCCCGTTCGGAGTTATGGCATAAAGGCGCAACGTCTGGGCATATCCAAAAGGTCAAAGAAATTTATTATGACTGTGACGCAGATACGTTATTAATTCAAATTGAACAAGTTGGTGATATTGCCTGTCATACCGGAAAAAGAAGTTGTTTTTTTAATAGTGTTCGTTTGAATTAAACCACAAAGATACTCATGACACAAAGGTATTTTTGTGATGATATCCGGCTTTACTATAACAAGATTGTCTATTCCTACTCATGACTAACAGTAAGTAAAAAATGACTCATCACTCACTCAAAATTTATAATACTCAAACTCGTCAAAAAGAAGATTTTACTCCCTTAGAAGCAGGCAAAGTAAAAATATATTGTTGTGGAGTAACTGTCTATGATTATTGCCATTTAGGTCATGCCCGTTCTTACATTGTCTGGGATATGGTCAGACGTTATTTGGAATGGCTTGGTTATAGCGTTCAATATGTGCAAAATTTCACCGATATTGATGATAAAATTCTCAAGCGCGCTAAAAAAGAAGGCGTAACCATGCAGGATATTTCGGAGAAATATATTGAGGCTTATTTTGAAGATATTCGCTGTTTAAATGTAAAGGATGCGGATGCTTATCCTCGCGCTACAGATAATATTTCTGAAATTTATCAAATTATTCAACAGTTAGAAACTTCAGGCTTTGCTTATGCGGTTTCTGGAGATGTTTTTTATCAAGTTAATCAATTTAAAGATTACGGTAAATTATCTGGGCGTAAACTCGATGAACAGCAAGCGGGTGCAAGTGGACGTGTCGATGCAGAAGCAACAAAAAAGAAAAATCCGGCTGATTTTGCCCTCTGGAAAGCCGCAAAACCAGATGAACCTTTTTGGGAGTCTCCTTGGGGAAAAGGTCGCCCCGGATGGCATATAGAATGTTCTGCTATGGTTAAACAAATACTGGGAAATACGATTGATATTCATTGCGGCGGTGGAGATTTAATTTTCCCCCATCATGAAAATGAAATTGCCCAGTCAGAAGCAGCAAATTGTCAGCCTCTATCTCACTATTGGATGCATAACGGCATGGTGAGAATTAGTGGTGAAAAGATGTCAAAATCCTTAGGCAATTTCACAACAATTCGAGATTTACTCGAAACGGTTCATCCGATGATAATTCGCTTATTTGTGCTACAGGCGCAGTATCGTAAACCCTTAGATTTTACCGATGAAGCTATTACTTCAGCCGCCAACGGATGGGAAACTTTAAATGATGGATTATTGTTTGGTTCACAATATGGTGAAAAATTAGGTTGGAAAATAGATAATACTCCATTGGATAATATCGCTATTGAACGATTTAACACTGCGATGGATGATGATTTTAATACACCCGGTGGGTTAGCTGTTTTATTTGAATTAGCCAAAGAGTTACAAAAAGAAAAAAATATATTAGTGCATGGAGGAGAAATAACAACAGACCCAAATAAGTTACAGCAAACTTGGGAAACTTTAGTTCAACTTGCTGACGTTTTAGGTTTAGAGATGCAGACAGAAGATGAAGTCTCAACAGAAGGGAGTTTCAGTGAGAGTGAAATTGAAGCTTTAATTCAGCAACGAAAAGAGGCAAAGCAAGCGAAGAATTATGCAGAAAGTGACCGTATTCGCGATGAATTAAAAGCCTCAGGCATTGCTTTAATTGACCAACCTGGAGGAAAGACTATTTGGCATCGAGACGGATGATTGATATTACAATAGGGAATAAGTCAGAGTCATGAGTTATAAATTATGTCTTTTGCTGATGAGTTTTGACTCACTCGAAAAACTAATAACTTAGGAAAAATACTAATACCCATGACAGAACAAGAACAACTCGCTGAAATTAAAGCATTAGTTTTAGAAACCAATGAAAAAGTTGAGCATTTAGAGAAAAATTTTGAGCATTTAGAGAAAAAAAATGATCAAATTAGCCAACAAATTAAAGAATTTGATATCCGCATCGATGCTTATCAAAAAGCATCCCAACAAGTTGTTAATCTCGCCTTTGGCTTAATTGTTGCAGCGACAGCTTCGATTATTGTGCCAGCTATCATTAATCGATAAATTAAGGAGTCTGATAAAATCTGTGAACAGTTCAACCACTCCCCTCAGTGATAATAATCCTAAACTCTGTGAATTCCTGTTTGATAAAATTACAAATAGTCCTCAACAGCAGATAACCTTTGCTGAATATATGGACACAGTACTGTATCATCCTCAATACGGCTACTATGCCACTCAACAGCCGCAAATTGGTGCCGCCGGAGACTTCTTTACCTCTCCTCATTTAGGTGCAGATTTTGGTGAAATGCTGGCTGAACAGTTGGTTGAGATGTGGGAAATATTAGGATATCCCAATACTTTCACATTGGTTGAAATGGGTGCAGGACAAGGTATCCTCGCTGTCGATATTCTTAATTACCTCTCGAAGCGTTATCCTGAGTTTTTAAAAACCATCAACTACATTATTATCGAAAAGTCTCCAAGTCTTAAAGCTGAACAGCGCTCAATACTTCAACGTCAGATTAATGCTTCTATCTCTATTGAGTGGTGTGAATTATCAGATATCCCTAACGACTCGATTACAGGCTGTTTCTTCTCTAACGAATTAGTGGATGCTTTACCCGTCCACAGGGTTGTTATTCAAGACCATCAGCTTCAGGAAGTCTACATAAGAGCTTATAGGTCAGCATCTTCCCCACTATATCCTATTGATGTCAAGTTTACAGAAACGGTGGGTAATTTGTCAACCCCTAAAATCAAAGAATATTTCAAACAAGCTGAAATTGACTTGCTCTCAGATATTTATGGTGAAGGATACCGCACAGAAGTAAACTTAAATGCTTTAAAATGGATAAAAACCGTTGCAGAAAAAATGCATCAAGGATTTATTATTACCATTGATTATGGCTATCCGGCGCAACGATATTATAACCAAGCGCGACGATCTGGCACTTTACAATGTTATTATCAACATTCCCATCATAACGATCCCTATATCAATATTGGGAGGCAAGATATCACGGCTCATGTTGATTTTACCGCCTTAGAAAAACAAGGAAAATTATCCGGTTTAGAAATAATTGGATCGACTCAACAAGCCTTATTTTTAATGGCGTTAGGACTTGGCGATCGCATAGCATCTATTGCTCAATCAACGAATACTTCTATCTCAGAAACATTAAGACGACGAGAAGCCTTACATTCTTTAATTAACCCGATGGGTTTAGGTAATTTTATTGTGCTAATCCAGAGTAAAAATATAACAGCTAGGGAAGGAAAATCAATTCAGTTAAAAGGACTTCAATCAATATAGACTCGTTAAAAAAAATAGATTCAATATTAGCAAATTCAGAGAATGATAATCATTTTAAAGTAACAAACAAAATTTTAATGAATCCAATGGATTTAGGTAATTTCATTATACTGATTCAGAGTAAAAATTTAACTCCAATAGCAGAAATAATGATTCAACTAAAAGGACTTCCATCAAGAGAAAATCGTTGAAAAATAGATTCAATATTAGCAAATTCAGAGAATGATAATCATTTTAAAATAACAAAAATAACTTTAAAAAATGCTATAATTCTGGGAAAATTGTTGAATTATTTTATGATTAGAAATGAGTCAAACACCATCCCAACATTCAGGCTGCTGTGGTAGTCATGGTCACGGACATTCCCATGAAGCGGGTAGTGAATTTAATTTTAAACAAGAACTTTTGCTAATTTTGCTGGTCATCATTCTTTTAAGTATTGGATTATTTTTTCAAGAACAACTGAATGCTACCCCTTATTCTATTGGCGCGTATTTAGTATTTATTCCAGCTTATCTAGTGGCGGGATGGAATGTTTTAAAAATTGCAGGTCAGAATATCCTTCGAGGTAAAATCTTTGATGAAAATTTCCTGATGACCATTGCCACTTTAGGCGCAATTACCATTCACCAACTACCAGAAGCTGTCGCAGTGATGTTATTTTATCGAATTGGGGAATTTGTTCAAGATTTAGCAGTGGGTCGTTCTCGGCGTTCTATTAAAGCCTTACTTGAAGTTCGTCCAGATTCAGCTAACCTGAAAGTTAATAATCAAATTAAAATTGTAAATCCTCAAACCGTCAAAGTCAATGATATTATCCTCGTTAAACCGGGTGAAAAAGTTCCTTTAGATGGAGAAATTATAGAAGGAAGCTCTCAAGTAGATACTTCAGCATTAACAGGAGAATCGGTTCCCCGTATGGTACAAGCCGGAGAAATAGTCTTAGCAGGTAGCATCAACAAAACCGGAGTATTAACCTTAAAAGTAACCCGCAAATTTGAAGAATCTTCTATCGCCAAAATTTTAGATTTAGTTGAAAACGCCAGTAGTAAAAAAGCAAAAACAGAAAAATTCATGACGCGCTTTGCTCAATATTATACGCCAGTTGTTGTCTTTTTATCTTTAGCAGTTGCCATCTTTCCGCCTTTATTTATTCCCAATACAACATCGGCTGAATGGGTTTACCGCGCTTTAGTTTTACTGGTTATTTCTTGTCCTTGTGGCTTAGTCATTAGTATTCCTTTAGGTTATTTTGGAGGAGTAGGTGGAGCAGCAAAACGGGGAATTTTGGTTAAAGGTTCTGCATTTCTCGATGTCTTAACCGCCGTCAAAACAGTTGCCTTTGATAAAACAGGAACTCTTACCCAAGGCGTATTTAAAGTTAATCAAATAGTACCTAATAACGGCTGGAAAACAGAAGAATTGTTAACCCTAGCGGCTCAAATTGAATCCCATTCTAATCACCCGGTTGCTCAGTCTATTCTAGACGATTATGGGCAATCAACCGATCAGACACAACTGACGGATTATCAAGAAATCGCGGGTCATGGCATTGTGGCTCAACTCAATCATCAAAAAGTATTAGCGGGTAATGATCGACTACTCCACCGAGAACAAATTGAACATAATACTTGTGATGTTGAAGGAACTGTTGTTCATGTCGCCATGAATCAAAACTATGCTGGTTATATTACTATTTCCGATAAAATTAAACCCGAGGCAACTGAGGCTATTTCTCAATTGAATAAAATAGGGATTCAACAAACCGTAATGTTAACCGGAGATAGTGAAGCCGTTGCTAAGACTGTGGCTAATAAATTAGGTTTAGATCGTTATTACGCTGAGTTATTACCCGAAGATAAAGTCACTGTCATAGAAAAACTGATCCATCAAACCCATCAAAATAAAAATAGTAAAGTTGCATTCGTGGGTGATGGAATTAATGATGCCCCTGTCTTAGCCAGAGCCGATGTCGGAATAGCCATGGGAGGATTGGGGTCAGATGCTGCTATTGAAACTGCTGATATAGTTTTAATGACAGATTCTCCATTAAAGATAGTAGAAGCGATTCAAATTGCCCATAAAACCCGTCGAATTGTTTGGCAAAATATTATCTTTGCTATGGCAATTAAAGGACTATTTATCCTCCTCGGAACAATAGGATTAGCCACATTATGGGAAGCCGTTTTTGCAGATGTCGGTGTGGCTCTTTTAGCCATTTTTAACGCCACTCGAATTTTGCGATAGCACGATAAAAAAAACTGAGGGATTTAACGCATATCGTTAAATTACACCTCAGTCATTGTATAATTATGAGTGATATTCTGAAAAATTAAACGTTCAGCGTTTCACTATTTTTTCGGATTCACAATATACTCAGAGGACATCGCATCCACTTTTCCAGCTTGAACTAATCCCTGATAAATCATGGCAGAAACTTCTGCACGAGTTGCTGGTTCGTTGGGATTAAATGTATCCGTATTAGGATAACTTGCCACTAAACCCGCTTCAGTTGCCGCTGCCACTTTCTCAACTGCCCATTCAGGAATCTGATCCGCATCTTGATAAACGGATAAAATTTCTTGTGGATCACCCGACGGTTTTAAATCTAAACCACTCACTAAAGCCACTAAAACTTCAGTTCGTGTCATAGGTCTTTCCGGGCGAAAAACATCCCCTGGATAACCCGCTAAGAAACCGGTTTTTGTGGTTTCATCAATCGCAGATTCAGCCCAAAACTCTTGAGTGACATCCTCAAAATTCAGCGCTTTTTCTCGTTCTATTTCAGCAAACCCATAAGCCTCTTCAATTTGAGCTGCAACAGCCGCCCGACTCATGGGTTCTTCTGGTTTAAACGTTCCATCTTTGTAACCTGTGATGATATCTTGTTGGACAAAATACTGAACATAATCTTTTGCCCAAAAATCATCTGGCACATCGGAAAATTCACTCCCAGAAGCCGCTGTATTGTCTCTGTTACGACCAAATCCAGGAATAGAAATACCTAAACTCGGTTTATCTGATTTTGCTGCTGTAGCCTGCTCTTCTTCCGTCGGAGAAGCGCTACCATCGGCCTGAACATCCTCATCTTGATCGGCATTTGCAGTGGCCTCAGCGGGAGTATCCTCTGCTTCAGGAGCGGTTACAGTTGCTTCTGTCGGCGTTTCTTCCGTTGCAGCGTCCGTCTCCTCAGTATCCGTTTTACTTCCTAATGCCTCCGGTTTACTACCCAAGCCTAAAATCGGAATACCAAGACGAGGTCCTTGAGACTGTTCTGCAGTCGTTTCTTCCTCTTCAGAATCGGTTACAGTTGCTTCTGTCGGAGTGTCTTCAGCTTCAGCAATTTCTGCCTCTTCCTCTTCAGAATCGGTTACAGTTGCTTCTGTCGGAGTATCCTCTGCCTCGGGATCGGTTGCAGTTGCTTCTGTCGGCGTTTCTTCCGTTGCAGCGTCCGTCTCCTCAGTATCCGTTTTACTTCCTAATGCTTCGGGTTTACTACCCAAGCCTAAAATCGGAATACCAAAACGAGGTCTTTGGGACTGTTCTGCAGTGGTATCTGCGGACTCATCGGTATCCTGCGACTGTTCAGCCTCAGTGTCCGGGGTTTCAGTCTCGTCTGTGGGAGCAACAGTGGGATCTTCGGTTGTTTCCTCCTCTGTAGCTTCGTCTGTAGTCTCTGAGGCATTACCCTCGACAGGAGTTGAGTTGTCTGTAGCCTCTAAGGGAGTTTCTCCCTCGACAGGAGTTTCAAGTTCTTCCTCTGTCTCTACTTCAGGAACGATTTGAACTTGTTGTCTGTTTTGCTGTAAAGTTCTTAAGCGCCAGGCTTGCCAAGCTCTACGTCGAGATGCAGAAGAGTTGGGTGAGAGTAAGGCGGAATTTGAACCGCTGACAGCTTGATCGCGATCAAAACGAGCCGATGGAATAGAAGTATCGAATGAATCAGAATCTTGTAGCAATTCTGATAAGCCGGGAAGATCTTCAACCTGAGTCGAAGATGAACCTGAGCGTCGGCTGAGTAACGAACCGTTAGGACGATCCGTGCCGAACACCCAAAAGAAAATACCCCCCATGGCCAATAAAGCCACTAACACAGCAATCCATTCATCTCGGTTACGAGAGGGATCGCTGGTGGGTGGCTCCGGGGGTGGCGGTATATTTGGTATATTTGATTGTGTCATAGTCGTTGACTCTATCAACATTAAAATACAGATTAACCGCTAGCCTCTCACCTGACAATCTAGACACGGGGGGAAAAGGGAAAATCAGCCATTTGTTGTTGGTTGTTCGTTGTTGGTTGTTGGGGGAGATTTAGGAATCGTTAAAAACGATTGAGCAAAAGATTGAAAACCTCTCTGGCCACCACTCATTAGTCCTGACTCCCATGACAAATGAGCAACAACGAACAACTCATAACTTCTCACTTTCGGGTGTGAGATGGGCCGTTTTTACTTCACTGCCAATGGCCGTGGTGTAGATTGAGCGTTGAGAATAGAAATCGCTTGATTGTAATAGGGATCTTCAACAGTACCCACTAACTGAGGATCGCGGGAGAGCTGTTTCTTTTGCGCCTCAGTCAACTTAATTTCTACATCTGGGGTCACCCCTGTCGTGCTAATATCTGTGCCATTTGGGGTGTAATAGTGAGCGATGGTGACCGCAATTCCTGAACCATCGGAGAGGGAAAACACAGACTGAACTAACGCTTTGCCAAACGTGCGATCGCCCATAATTACCGCTCGTTTATTGTCTTTGAGCGCCCCTGCGACAATTTCACTGGCACTGGCCGAATTTTTATCGACTAAAACCACAGTGGGTAAATCGGTTAAAGCGGTTTTATTGGCCCGGACTTCTTGGCGATCGCCTTCTCGATCTATGGTACTGACAATGGCCCCAGCATCCATCCACATCCGGGCTATTTCAATACTACTGCGGAGTAGTCCCCCAGGATTTCCGCGTAAATCTAAGACAAACCCTTCTACTTGCTGTTGTTGTAATTCTTCAATGGCTTCTAGCATCTGTTCGGAAGCATGGGAATTAAATTCGCGCAATTGGATATAACCCACTTTGCGATCGCCTTCTTCATTGAGGCGATAACGAACCGCTTCTAACTCAATCCGGGCGCGGGTTAGGGTGACTTCAAAATCTTCTACATTATCGCGGCGAATGCGTAAAGTAATGTCTGTCCCCACCGCACCTCTAATTTTTTCGGCGGCCTTTTCTACACTAATACCGTTGGTTGAGGTGCCATCAATTTCCAGAATTTCATCCCCAGCTTGAATACCTGCTTCGATTGCGGGAGAATTCTTAATGGGGGAAACCACGGTTAAGCTTTTAGACTCTTCATCTAATTTTAACTGCATCCCAACCCCAGACAGTTCTCCCGCTGTTTGATTGGTGAGGCGTTCATACTGCTTCGGGTCCATGAAACGGGTATAAGGATCTTCAAGAGATTCTAGAGCATCTCGCAAAGCCGTATAAGCTTGTTCGGGACTCGTATAGTCTCGGCCGAGTAAATCTTGACGAACAGCCAGCCAATCGGTTTGATTAAATGTACCATCGACATATTCTCGATTGACAATTTGCCAGGCTTCATCAACAATAGCCTTTGGGCTGGTTTTGAGTTCGGCATTAACGGAGAAGTTGAACCCCGGTATAGCCATTGTTGAAATAGCTGCGATCGCCCCGCTGACGAGGGCTGTACGAATTAGAGAAAACGGTTTTGCTTTTTGATTCATCGAGTCATCCTTTGGCTGTCTCCCTTACCTTTATTTAGGTCTGAGATCATCAGCCGTCCTCATCCTTGGTTAGGTTTACAAGTTACCCGGCTCAACGGTCTGCGCGCTTGAACAGTGCGGGCGATTTGATCTGTGCAAGCGACGATTAGCTGTTAACTCCACACCAAACATGATTGTATCAATCGACAGGCTCACTCCCGGTCTGCATAATTTAAGGATAATTTACTTTAAGGATCATATCAGGGGAATTTATCCTTTACTTTATTGGGTCATCGCAGTCAGTAATAGCTGTCAATTTCTGTTCTTTGTGAACAGCAAAGGTCACAGTTCACGCTTGATGCAAGCTTTAGCGCTGCTGTAACTTCGTAAAAATGTCACATTGACAGGTTGACGAGCATCATTGGGGTGAGTTTTCACCAGACAAAGCGCCTTGCATCAAGCCAGAGTGATTAATACAATCATTGTATGGATTGAATCCAACTTACTACCAGTTTAACGACAGATTGAGTGGAAATGACGAGAACAACTGCTAAAATTATTGAAAAATGAATTCCCAAGTTATCTTAAACCATTGAACTCCACAGGCTTAACTTCTCGTCGCCACAAATTCAACGGGCTTGTCCCGGTACTGTTTTCGGTTGCTGCCTTAGCTGGGGTTGTCAGTCTTCAGCTTCTAGCGCCAGAGTCATCTATCTTTGGCAAACAAACGCAACTGCAAACAGAGGGAAATGAGTTTGTTCAAGCGACACAAATTCGCAACCAACAGCAAGCTTTACAATTACAACTGTTAAAAATATTGCCCACCTTGGGTTATGATAATTTGATTGCTGATTGGACTTTTCTGAACTTTTTGCAATATTTTGGGGATGAACCCGCCCGACAAGTAACGGGTTATCAACTGAATGATGACTATTTTGATGTCATTTCTCAGCTTGATCCCCGCTGGCTGGAGATGTATTTGTTTCTCTCAACTTCAGTTTCTTTTTACCAAGCGGCTCCTGAAGTTGCTGTAGAATTGATGAATCGAGGAACATCGGCGCTCTCTCCCCAAGTTAATCCCACAGCTTGGATTCTATGGCGAATCAAGGGAATTGATCAGCTTTTATTGTTGGGGGATACACAAGGAGCAATTCAATCTCTACTTCGCGCTGCTGACTGGGCGCAAGAGAGTGATGATCTAGATTTTGCGCGTCAGTTTCGTCAAGCGGCTGAGACATTGCAACAGAATCCTGATAACTTGTTAGTGCGGTTCAATGCTTGGCTATCGGTTTATTATCAAACCACAGATGAATTAGTCAAACAGCGGGCAACTGAGGAATTATTAGCTTTAGGCGCGAAAAAAGAAATAGGAGAAGATGGAGAAGTGCGATTTATTTTACCTCAAACTCCCTAAACTCACTCCGAATTCTATAACAATAACAAAATTCTATAACAATAACAAAAATAATCTATTTTATCTGAAAAACAAGCTTTTATCATCTACAATATCTAAAACGAATTAAGTTACAATTCTCAAGCAATGTAATCAGTATCATTTCTGAATCGGCTCTCAAAAAATGATTTGAGTGGGCTAGAAAATGATCGCGACTGTCGTTCAAAGTATTTTCACGAATGAAGCAATGATGATTGATAGTAAAAAAGTGTCTCAAATCCAGAAAACATCACAGAAAAAAAGTCATCCTACTGCTTCAATTGAACCGATTAAGAAAGTGATCCCGGTTACACCTCAACGGTTTCGGATTGAAGATCAGATCGAACAGCCAACGTTATATTTATTTGAAGCCAAAGCCGATCAAAGTATTGAGCTTTGTAGTGAGAGTGAAACCATCGCAGTCGCCTTATTTTCTCCTTCAGGACAGATTCTATCTCAGTTAACCATCCACCCAGATCAACAACATACATGGCAGGGTTCCTTACTGGAGTCAGGTTTATATCGTATTCTCGTTTATCCTAATCATATTAGTTCAATATTTATCATCAAGATCCGTTTATCCAATGTGTAAATACTGATTGAATTCATCGTCTCTATAGCTTCTCTATCTTCATTTTCACATACCCAATCAAATAATAACTTTAGGAGGCAATCTCTATCTATGGGGTGTTGAGGGATGTGACAGAATTCTTTCATGCTTGAATTATCCCGGAAAATATTTTATAACCAATCCAGGAATTTTATTAAAGGTGGCGGAGTTAATGATGGAATTTGACCATATTCACTTTTATGTCGAAGATGCAAAAACCTCGCGCAACTGGTTCATCGAAAAACTAAAGTTTGTAGCAGCAGGAACAGTTATTCACTCTCATACTCATACAGAAGTAGTGCATAATGGTTCTGTTGTCTTTTTGCTTTCTTCCCCATTATCTCTGCATTCTGATGCGGCTGAATACCTTCGTCACTATTCTCCAGGCATTATTGATGTGGCATTTAAAGTTAATCATCTTGATGCTATTGTGAATAAAATAAGAGCTAGGGGAGGTAAAATATTACAGCCGATACAACATCACAATTTAGGTGCTGAGGTCTTAAAATGGGCAACAGTTTTGGGTTGGGGTGGACTGCGGCACACATTAGTTGAACGACAAAAAAATATCCCAGAAAAAGTGATTCCTCGGATTCCATTTCTGATCAAGTCTACCCCTTCTTCTATTGCTTTAGAGGGGATTGATCATGTGGTATTAAATGTGGAAGCGGGAGAGTTAGAGAGCGCAATGATTGAATATCAAAAGTTATTTGAATTTGAATCCCAGCAAAGCTTTAATATTCAAACCCAACGTTCAGGATTACACAGTAAAGTTTTAAAGAGTCCTCAAGGGAATGTTAAATTTCCGATTAATGAACCGACTTCTAAAACGTCTCAAATTCAAGAATTTTTAGAATATAATCAAGGCTCTGGAATTCAACATCTTGCCTTAAAAACAAATAACATTATTCATACAGTCACTCAACTTATCCAGCAAAACTTATCTTTTTTATCCGTGCCTGATAGTTATTATATTAAGCTGAAACAGCGAGGAATCAATAGTTATTTGAAGCAAAACTGGAATAAACTCAAAACCTCTCAGATTTTAATGGATTGGAAAGACTCTAGTCCAGAAGTCGTATTGCTACAAATTTTTACTCAGCCTATTTTTAATCAACCTACTTTTTTCTTTGAATTTATCGAAAGAAGATTAGCTAAAATTCAAGGGAAAATGATTCAAGCGGAAGGTTTTGGGGAAGGTAATTTTCAAGCCTTATTTGAAGCCGTGGAGCAAGATCAAATTAATCGAATGTTAAATCAGCTTGATTTAAAATAAAAAATTACTGATGTCATCAAAACTTTAAAAATAGGCTTTATTGTCGCTAGAACTTATGATAAGCTACAGAAACTTGCTAACTGGTTCAGTCACTCTAAATATGTGTGCTGAAAGTGAGTAACAATAACTATCCTAATTTTTCGATAAAATAGGATATTAATCCTTTAATCTAAATTATTCTGTTTATTTTTATAGAATTGAAAAGCTATGACTGACTTATATGTTTCTTGGTCAGAATATCATCAACTCATTGAGCAACTTGCTGTTAAAATTTATCAGTCTCAATGGCAGTTTAATCAGATGGTTTGTTTAGCGCGAGGCGGCTTAAGAATTGGGGATTTACTCTCTCGAATTTATGATAAACCCCTGGGGATTTTATCGACTTCTTCTTATGGCGGAGAAGCCGGAAATATTCGGGGAGAACTTAATATTGCAAGTTGCGTCACCATGACAACAGCAAACTTAACAGGTAATATTTTATTAGTGGATGATTTAGTTGATTCTGGGATTACTTTGGAACAATCTATATTATGGCTAAAACAAAAATATCCTCAGATTCAAACGATAAAAACAGCCGTTTTGTGGTATAAAGATTGTTCTATTTTTAAACCCGATTATTATGTTACCTATCTCTCAGATAATCCCTGGATTCATCAACCGTTTGAAAAGTATGAAAAAATGAATATTGCAGAAGTTGGGAAAATATTAGATCCGGCTTAATTCAATTTATAACGCTACGTGCGAGGGAACACCGGATCTGAATCATCAAAAATCCTGTAGAGGGCGTGACTAACGAACTATACTGCAACTGTTGAATTGAGCGTTTGACAGGCTTC
>CAYSWY010000072.1:0-20147 GCA_964434975.1 uncultured Lyngbya sp. | reverse complement strand
TCCGCAGAAATACCTCCAAAAAAAATAGTCCCGAATAATTAAATCCAGGACTCAACCAGGGTGCATCTACTATTTGTATTCTCGGAGGAAGGGTTAACGATTCCGGAAGATTTGTAGAAATATTGTGGAATTTCCCAGTTAGGTATAAACACGTTTCGCTTAACTTTGAAAATTTCTCCGTAGAAACACCTCACTTTAATAGTGAATTTAATGGCAAAAAAAAATAGCCCCAGATAATTAAATCCAGGACTCAACCAGGGTGCATCTACTATCTGTATTCTCATCTTAAAATTCACTCAATCGGGAAGAATTAAAAAAATATCTCAGGTTTTTACTCATCCCAAACAGTGAATTATTCCGCATCTAAAAATAGCCAAAAAAATGCCCCAGATAAGGTATCTAGGGCCAAAACCAGGGTGTATCTACCATTAGTTTTCTCTAAAATTAATCAAAGTAATCCGGAAAATAGCCAAAAAAATGCCCCGGATTAAAATTCCAGGGCCTCAACCAGGGTGCATCTACCACTTCTTTTATCCATGAAAGTCTGATAATATCCGGAACAGTTTACGAAAAAAGTTGTCAATTGTTTCGGGTAATTTATGATGAATGCAGTTCAGCAAAACGCCTTAAAAGCCGCCGTATACATTGTGGGAGCAGGGCCAGGTGACCCTGAGTTATTAACTTTAAAAGCTGCGAAACTTCTGCAGACAGCCGATGTTATTGTTTATGCCGACTCATTAGTTCCTCAACAAATTATAAAAACAGTGCGCGCTGATGCTGAATTAGTTCGCACAGCCAATAAGACCCTAGAAGATATATTACCCTTGATGATTGAACGAGTGCGTCAAGGTAAATCCGTTATTCGGTTACATTCCGGTGACCCCAGTTTATATAGCGCCATCCATGAACAAATTCAACGTTTAGCCGAAGCTGAGGTGGAGGTAGAAGTCATTCCCGGCATTAGCGCCTATCAGGATGCCGCAGCCAGGCTGAAAATTGAGCTAACAGTCCCAGGACAGGTTCAATCGATTATTTTAACCCGAATTAGTGGCCGAGCAACTGCTGTACCCGAGACGGAAGAATTAGCCAGTTTAGCCGCTCATCGCGCCAGTTTATGCCTCTATCTTAGCGCTCGTCATGTGGAAGCGGCTCAAGCAAAACTGATAGAACATTATTCTGCTGAAACTCCTGTGGCAATTTGTTATCGTTTGGGATGGCCGGATGAGAAAATTAGAATTGTTCCTTTAGAAAAGATGGCAGTCACGACTGAACAAGAACAACTCATCCGAACCACATTATATGTGATTAGTCCGGCATTGGCATTAAGTCAGGAGAATTCTAACAGACGTTCGGGTTTATATAATCCAGAACATTCTCACTTATTTAGACAGCAAAGAGTGAAGAATTAATAGTGAAGTTATCATGAATAATGCAACACGTAATTATCACAGGTGGTTCGAGTGGGATAGGTAAAGCCACCGCAAAGTTATTGGCATCATCTGGGAGTAATATTACAATTATTGCTCGTAATTTGGAGACGTTAGAAGCTGCTAAAACGGAAATTGAAGCGGTTAAATTATATCCAAATCAGCAGATTTTAACGTTAAAGGCTGATATCTCTCAACAAAAGCAAGCAGAAACTGCCATTGAAACAGCAATTGCTCAAAATGGATTTCCGGATGTGTTAATCACTTCTGCTGGAATGGCTCATCCGGGATATTTTTTAGAGATTCCAATTGATATTTTTGAACAGACAATGGCAGTTAATTACTTTGGTTCTTTGTATTGTATTCGTGCAGTTATTCCGATGATGCAACAACGACAAAAAGGAACGATTGTATTAGTGTCTTCAGGCGCTGGAATTCTGGGAATTTATGGTTATACGGCTTACAGTGGGAGTAAATTTGCGTTGCGGGGTTTAGCAGAGGCATTAAGAGCAGAATTAAAGCCTTTTAAGATAAGCGTTTCAATTGTTTATCCCCCAGATACAGATACTCCTCAATTAGAAGCTGAAAATAAAATCAAACCACTAGAAACTAAAAGAATTACGGAAACAGCAAAAACTTGGACGGCAGAAGCAGTAGCGATGGAAATTATTAGAGGAATTAAACATAAAAAATTTGCAATTACCCCAGGTTTAGAAATCTCTCTGTTACATCGTTTTCATAGTTTATTGTCTCCGCTGCTTAATTGGTATATGGATAGAATCGTTAATCAGATTAAATCCAAAAAATAATAAGTTAAAATTAAATTACTTATTCTAGAGCTTTTTTATGCAATTTCCTGAAACAAATTCCAAACATAATCTATACGAAACAGATTTCTATGCTTGGACGCAAGAACAAACGGCTTTACTTCGTCATCATCAATGGCATCAATTAGACTTAGAAAACTTAATAGAGGAAATTGAATCTTTAGGAAAACAGCAACGCCAAGAATTACGAAATTGTCTCAGTCTATTAATCGGACATTTGTTAAAATGGGAGTATCAACCTCAATATCGTAGTCGAAGTTGGCTAGCGACTCTTCGTGTGCAACGGCGAGATATCTTACGATTATTAAAAGATAATCCCAGCCTTAAATCCTATCAGAATGAGGCAATATTAGACGCTTATGAGAATGGTAAAGATTTAGCAATGGGAGAAACTAATTTACCCGCAGAAACGTTTCCACAAAATTGTCTTTATAATTTAGCAGAAATTCTTGACAATCAATTTTATCCAGGTGAAGCCAGCGAACTTTTAAAATTATGAATTTATATACTCTTGAAAAACTTAGTATTAAAATTAATACTTCCCCAGACAATTGGCGACCTTTAGTATTAACCAATGGCTGTTTTGACCTAATTCATCCCGGACATACTCGCTATTTACAAGCAGCAAAAAATTTAGGAAAATCTCTTATCGTCGGACTTAATAGTGATGAATCAATCCGAAAAATTAAGCCACCTAAACCGGGTTTTCCACCGCGTCCAATTGTATCCCAACTCCAACGGGCTGAAGTATTAGCAGCACTTAAATCAGTGGATGCAGTGGTTATTTTTAATCAACCTACGGCAACTCAACTCATCGAAACCCTTCAGCCAGAAATTTATGCAAAAGGAGGAGATTATACCGTTGAAACATTACCAGAAGCGCCTGCTGTAAAGGCTTACGGCGGAGAAATACGGTTAATTCAAATTGAAATACCCACTTCAACCACTGAGATTGTGAATCGCATTTTACAACACAATCATTGAATTTACCGCATAGAACTTTGAGCCGTTATATCCCGTGGAAAACCACGAACATTCCTCATCGCAGAAACAGAATCTCCTTGAATTTTACTAATGACACTAAACGTCCCATCTGTTTCTAAAACCACTGCTTCTATACTTTCTACTGATGCACTTCCGTTGGAGCGAATTGCGGCTAAAATTTCCCCTTCTGTGACTCGTTCTTTTCTAAGGGTTGCCTGTTGAAATTGTCCTTTATATAATAATAACGTAGGCTGAGATTTAATTAACTTTTGCACAACATTAGAACGGGCAGCAATCCAGGTAATCACGTATTGAAAGCCAACCAGTAAAGCAAAGCCGAGTGAACCTTGCGCCAGAGATGTATCTTTTGATAACAGTACAGATGCTAGAATTGAACCAAAAGCAACGGTTGTAATAAAGTCAAAAGAATTCCATTTTGACAGGGTTCTTTTCCCTGATATCCGCATCAAGAAAACAATTATAGCGTAGGCTAAAGTACCGACAATAAATGTATTCAGAAGGGTATCGAAACTATCAAATAACATAGATTTTTTCCTATTAATATTTAATTTTACTAATCAGCCAGAATGATTCTAAACTTGAGGAATTTCATGTAATTGAGTATTTTCATTATTTCCAGGGTTACCGAAAATTTGCCAATCTCGGACACCATAATTATTTAGAATTGCTTGAGCCGCTTTTATTTCCGCTTCAGTCCCTTCGAGTAACACCATATATTCGTCGTGGTCATAAACGCGAGTGTTGTAATAAATTGCTTGATTTTCAGGCAAACCCCAACCCATTAACGCACCCACTAAGCTACCACCTGCGGCTCCGAGTCCGCCCCCTAACAGCATATTCGCCAGCAACACGCCTGCTTCAGCGATTGGCCCAACTCCGGGGATGAGTAAGACCCCTAAACCGCCGAGTAAACCCATTGCACCGCCTGTGGCTGCCCCCATAATAGCGCCTGCACCTGCACCCCCTTTGGCTTGTTGAGTTTTGCTTTTTTCTGCTGTGATGGGTATATCTTCGTTGATATGGTCTATATCTAGATTACGGTTAATGATAGAGATTTTGTCCATATCAAAGCCGGAGTCACGTAACTCATACATGGCTTGCTCAGCTTCTACGCGAGTCGAAAACAGTCCAACGGCGCGAGAGTTTGAATGATTACTTTTAGAATTCATTATATTTTTTCACTTTTACTTCAGTTTAGCGATTCAATTCTTACACTTAATTTTTAGAGTCAAATCACTCATTTTTATCATGAACTGATCGTCGTTAAAATTCATCCCTCTAGAGAAGTAGGTTAAGCTTGAAAAATACTATCAATGATTGACAAAATTTAATATTCGTGGGCCGTTGAAATATTTCTTCAAACAATTTAGCTGCTCGTTCTCTTAACTTTTCTGTAAAATTGAGCAAACTTAGATATAATTAATATGATTTATAGGTGTCATTGATTTCAGGGAAGATGTTGAGTATTTTTAAACCCACACGGAGACATTTTATTCGACTGAGTCAGCTCGTATTGGGCAGTAGTTTAAGTCTGGTATTCAGCCAAAAGTTTAAAGAAGAATCAGCTTTTGCAAAGACTGCTGAATCACGAGTTTATTATATTTCTCCCTCTGGAAATGATGCAAATCCAGGTACGTTAGAAAAGCTCTGGAAAATAATTCAAAAAGCTGCTAATAACTTAGAAGAGATTGAATGTTATGATAGATAATATTGTGCATGATTGTGAGTGTGGTATTGGCTCAATGCTGTGCGACTTAGTTCAACAGCGATACGCCGAGTTGCAGTTGGCAGCTTTTCCCATTCTGTGTGAAATTGAGGGTTGTACCGTCTATGACTTCCTCGACAGTCCAACTTTCAACGCCTACGTCTGGTAAGATAGTCACTATCCAATTCAAGTTCAACTGATGGATAGACGGGAATTCATTAAGTTATCCTCATTAGTGACGACTGGTGCTGCGGCTACTTCCTTATTGACACATTCAAGGATTGTACATCCAATGCAACCCGAGACATCTACAGAGTCTCATTCAGCCCGATATATTTGGTTTGATCGAAAAGATCAGGGTCGTAATAGATTTGCATTATTTCGCAAAAAATTCCAAATTACAGGTGTTCCCAAAACTGCTAGGCTCAACATTTTTGCCGACACAGTTTATCAGCTTTTTATTAATGGTGAATTTGTCGAATTTGGTCCGGTTCGTTTTGACCCTCGATTTCCACTTTTTGACACCCATGATATCAGAAATCGATTAAAGTCTGGCAGTAACGTAATTGCGGTTCATGTCAACTATTTTGGCATGAAAACATACAAGTCAATGCCTTGTCAAGCCGGAATGATTGCTTGGGGAGATATTCTAAGCGATCAGAACGAGAAAATCTCACTTGACACCCGTCAAAACTCGTGGAAAGTCATACCTGATCAGGCAAATATGCAACGATACTGCCAAAAACTCAGCTTTGCATTAAACAGTCAGATGATTTTCGAGCAACATGACTCGGTTGGTGATTGGACAAAAGTTGAATATGATGATCGCGACTGGAACAATGCAGTAGAACTTGACGATCAATCAGCCCATGGTCAACTCCTACCGAGGAGTATTCCTTTTATGGTCAATCAAGAACTCTCTGTTCAAAATATTTTTAAAGTTCTTCCCTTAGGGACTCCTGAAGATCGGGTTTCTTTCACTGTTCCAACTCCCCACAGATTTTCGGATGACAGGGCAGACTATTTTAACAAAATTATTTTTTCTAGCTGGATTTATTCACCTCGCAAGCAAACTGTACCCATTGCCACATTTTGGTCAGATAAATGGTTAAATGGTGAGGAAATAACCGGAGTTGACTCTAGCCTGAAAAGACAGCGCATCACGGAAATGTGGTCTCTCAATCCAGGTTGGAATTATTTATTTGGTTATGTAACAGCTTACTATGATTGTCTACATCAATACTTTGTCCTGCCAAAAAACTCGGGTCTGATTTTCTCCGCTGAGAAGGATCGCGAATCTTCCTATTCATTTCGACATCTCAAAGTTTTGACCCAGAATGAGTTTAATCAATTTTTAAAAGATAAGTCCTTTCCCTATCTCCCAGATGAGAATTTACAGGATGTGGGTGGGTGGATAAAAGTTAAACATACAGATACTGCTTACAATCCTTGTCTCGAAGGCGCTTGGGATGACTATGAAGATGAGAAAATTCAATTCACCACCTTAGCGGACTTGATGGGTTACGAATTTGAAAAAGAGCAATATACTAACGGTGTTTCAATTATTTTTGATCTGGGACAAACCCAATTACTATTTCCTCAAATTAAGATCAGTGGTGTACAAGGAGCAACAGTAGATCTACTCTATACTGAAAGACTTGCCCCAGACCAAAGCCATTTCCTCAGTGTCTTTAACTTTCCTCTCGGCGATCGCCTAATCTGCCATCAGGATGAACTGAACTGGAGACCCATTCAACCCAGAGGGATGCGATACCTCAAGTTGACCATTCGCAACCCTCAACAGAACTTCAGAATCAGGAGTTTGCAACTGCGCTCGGCTCATTATCCCGTTGAAGTTAAGGGATATTTCAACTCATCAGACCCTCTTCTCAATGAGATTTGGGCAATGGGACAACGGACGGTGATGACCAACATGGAAGATGTTTATGTTGACACTGTTGTTCGAGAGCGAGGAATGTATATTAGGGATACTGTGATCCAATACTGTGTTAATTTAGCCACCTTTGGAGATCAGAAACTGATGCAGCGTTGTCTACAACTCTATGGGCAATCTGCTGATGCAACGGGGAAGTTTCGAGCCGTCTACCCCAATACAGGGGACTATACGCTGGCAGACTTTTCACTTGAACTGGTTGAAGGGTATTGGATTTACTATCAGCACTCTGGTGATATCAACCGAATTCAAGAGGATTGGGATGGGATCTTGACCAATTTGGAGTGGTTCAATCAACTCTCTGATCAAAGAGAAGATGGTTTACTGGATGCAGAATGGAACAAAAAGCAGGGGATAAAGGTAAGAAATAAGGGCTTTTATGGAGACCGTTTTACTCCTGAATCTCACTTTGATGTTACAGGGATTCATTGCTACTTTTCCACGACATACTTAATTGCCCTCCAGTTTGCGGCCAAACTTGCTCAGGTTTTAGGACAAACCCAAGACTATCGCCGTCTCCAGCAAAGGATTAATCAGCTCTCTACCTCCATTACAACAAAATTTTGGGACTCACAAAAAGAGTGTTTTGTGGATAACTTAAAAAAGACAACATCTTCTGTTCAGGCGAATTTAGCGGTTGTCCGATCAGGAATTGCATCTGCCCAGCAAATCGAAGGTGTCAAAAAGCATTTGAGCCGGGTACTCAGGGATAATTTTATCAATGGATTTAACCCAGATGATGGCACTTTAGTGGGAACCAGTTACGCCTTTTATGCCTTGGATGCGTTGTACAAAATCGGCTTGACTAATATTGCGGAAAACCTGATGAAAACCTGTTGGGGTTGGGCTAGATCTCAAGGCTTAACGACAACAATTGAACACTTTGATATTAAAACACCTCGGGTTAGTTTTTGTCATGGTTGGTCTGCCGCTCCCACCTACTATTTATCCAAAAATGTTCTGGGTATTAACTTTCCTGAAGCACCTAATTTGAATAAAGTTGATCTGATTGTTAAGACTGATAGCATTGATGCTGTCGAAGGGGCTTTTCCTCACCCCAGAGGTTTAATCGAAGTGAAGTGGCACACACATAATGGTAAACGAGTCTTTGATAAAATCAAAGTTCCAGAAGGGGTAACGTACCGTGTTTATTGAGGGTTGACCCCTGACTGAAATTCATGTTAATTTGATTAATTTAGAGAGATATTTGTACATGAATGAACGTTGGTTTTTGACAAATCGACGCAGATTTATTCAAGCTGCGGGAACTTTGACGGGACTGAGTTTTGCCCACATTACTCACACCTCAACGGCGACAGAGAAACAAGTTTATTATGTTTCTCCCTCGGGAAACGATGCACATCCCGGAACTTTTGAACAACCCTGGAAAACGATTCAAAAAGCAGCCAATACTTTAAAAGCGGGTGAAACCGTTTATCTACGTGAAGGAACTTATAATATTACAGAACAAATCCGCCCCAAATATTCTGGAATAGAAAATCAATGGATTACTTATGCTGGATATCCGGGTGAAAAAGCAATGATTGATGCTGATTTAGTGTATGTTGAACCTGCAACAGGAGAACCGCCATTTGCTCGAGATCAAGGTGCATTTCAAATCGAAAAAATACGCTATATTATCGTTAAAAATATCACTTTAATTAATTCTCATAATGCCGGTTTTACCGTCAGAGATAGTGATTATATTCATTTTTATAATAATACTGTAATTAATACCTTTGCTTCAGGAATTGCAATTTGGAAAAAATCTTCTAACTTGAAAGTTTTAGGCAACACAATCATCAATGCCAATGACCGAAAAATGCAACTTCAATATGATGGTATTGCCGAAGTAAACCCGCCCCATGAAGCGATTAGTATGGGGAGTATTCAACAGTTTGAAGTGGCTTATAATCATGTGGCTTACTGTCGCAAAGAAGGAATTGACTGTAAAGAAACTTGTTCTCAAGGCAAAGTTCATCATAATTATATTCATCATCTTCGCCGTCAAGGATTGTATGTTGATGCTTGGGGCGGTGTATTAGAAGACATTGAATTTTCTGATAATATTGTGCATGATTGTGAGTGTGGAATTGCCATTGGGGCTGAGGATGGTTCTGAAGTGAATACGATTAAAATTCATCATAATATTGTGTTTAATAATCGGGCAACTGGGTTAATTATTGCCCGTTGGGGTGAGGATAATCTGAGGAAAAATATCGAAATTTATCAGAATACAATTCATCACAATGGCTATGGTCATGGCAATTCTGATCAACCGTATTGGTTAGTTGGAGGATTATATTTTTATTCAACAAACGTCAAAGATGTTAAAGTCTTTAATAATATTTTAAGTGATAATAGTTATTTTCAAATTGGATACAGTGGAGACTATTTGCCTCAAGGTTTAGAAGCTAAAAATATTCAAATTCAATCTAATCTTATTTTCGATCAAAATCAAGTCACCTATCCTGTTTATTTAGAAGAATGGGCAAAAGATTATGTTTACCAAACTAAGGGCATAGAATTTGTTGAAACTCAGCCCGCTTTTAAAGATGCTTTTATTGGTAATTTTTATTTAGATCCAGAACAATTACTCGAACAACCTGAATATCCCTGGGGTGCATTTTCACCTGAACAAACAGAAAGTTTTTGGTGGATGATTAATTTTCCACCGATAATTCAACCTGCTTTGAATGCAGAATAAATCATTTTTAACTCACTGCTTGTTCAGGATGCAATAACGCCCGTTTTGGCCCGTGAATGGGATCTTCGATAATAATCGTTTGATCTCGTCCGGCTCCCAGTGATACTATGGCAATGGGAACTTCCATTAATTCCGCCAGAAACTTCAAGTAATCTAATGCTGCTTGAGGTAAATCTTCTAATACCCGACAGTTGGAAGTAGACTGTTTCCAACCCGGTAAGGTTTCGTAAACGGGCTGACAACGGGCAAATAGACGGGAGTCACTGGGGAAATGATCGCAACGTTCACCATCAATTTCATAAGCGACACAGACTTTAATTTCACTCAGTGTATCTAATACATCCAGCTTAGTAATGGCTAGACAGTCGAGGCCATTGACGCGCACTGCATAACGACCAATGACCGCATCAAACCAGCCACAGCGCCGTTTACGCCCGGTTGTTGTGCCAAATTCTGCACCGAGATCGCACAAAATTTCTCCCACACCATCCACCATTTCGGTTGGGAATGGCCCTTCTCCAACACGAGTGGTATAGGCTTTTGCTACGCCGATAACGCGATCTATTACCGTCGGCCCCACACCTGCACCCACGCAAGCGCCGCCAGAGATCGGGTTAGAAGAGGTTACATAAGGATAAGTACCGTGATCGAGATCTAACAGGGTTCCCTGGGCCCCTTCAAACAGAATATTTGCCCGTCGTCGAATGGCCTGATCAATTCTGAGGGAAGCATCGATCACGTGAGGACGAAGCCTGTCAGCATAGCCTAAATATTCCGCTAATACCGCTTCTAGATCCAACGGCGGTAAATTGTAGAGTTTTTCTAAGACAAAATTCTTATACGGAATGATCCATTCAAGCTGCGATCGCAACCCGTCTGCATCCATTAAATCAATTATACGCAGGCCGCTACGTTCCGACTTATCCGCGTACGTTGGGCCAATTCCTCGGCAAGTTGTACCAATCTTGCGTGTGCCGCGCCGTTCTTCTGAAGCTTTATCGAACAAGCGATGATAAGGCATGGTAACATGAGCCGTCTGAGCAATCATCAGGTTCTGTGTTGAGACCCCCAAGGCTTCGACTTGATCCAATTCTTCTATCAAAACTTTTGGATCGATGACTGTACCATTACTAATAATGCATTCTGTATCTGGATACAAAATACCTGAAGGAATTAAATGCAGCTTAAAGGTTTGCTGATTGACCACCACCGTGTGACCTGCATTTACCCCACCTTGGTAGCGTACTACTACATTAGCTGAGCCACTCAACAAATCAGTGATTTTACCTTTTCCTTCGTCACCCCATTGGGCACCGACAACAATTACGTTAGCCAAGGGTCTCCCACGCCAAGAAACAACACACAAACTCTAAATATAATGACTTTCTGTGACTTTTGTCAAGATAAATTTATACTGTTGATCATTTTGATCCAAGATGGGCAGGAATAGGACTATATTATTTTGCGGCTAAAATTTGACGGGCTGTTAAATTGAGTTCAGGAAAAGTTGGGGAATTAATCGAATCATCTCCTCGATATTCAACTAAGTCATAAAAACTATGATCTAAAATACCTAATGTTACTTTTTGTTCAATCGGATCGACAATCCAATATTCCGGAATTTCTAATAGTCCATATTCGGAACGTTTGGAACGATAATCATCTGTTTTTGTCGAAGGACTCACCACTTCAACGACTAAAAAAGGTGGGGTTTGATTAAAATCAATCACCGCTTCTCGTTCTGCCATCGATTCCCATTGTTCTTGAGATAAAATTGTAATATCAGGGATGCGGGAAGTATCCCAGCGCCGTCCACGGGGAGAACGAATCCCAACCAACATTTGCTTAGCAGTCCATGGAAGCTGTCGTTGTCTAATCTGAGCGCGAAATTGATTGTATAAAAACTCAATAATTGCACCGTGTTTACCTGTCCCTAAACTGATTGGAATTAGTTCTCCATCCACCAATTCATAACGGGTATCCCTGCCGTCGTCATAATTTAAGTATTCCTCAAAACTATTTTTTTGTATTGTAATAGACATAGCGTTTATTCCTTATTTTATCATTGAATAATCATATTATAATCCTGATTCATTCTGGATTAACTTCTGTGTTTGTATTGATCGTTATCTTATTATGCCCTCGTTTGACTTGCGATCAACTGTTGCTGCATTTCTTCTAAACTTTTAGCGGGTTTTTTACATTGCAAACCCTGACAAACTAATCCCGTAATATCAGCCGTTAAACTATCATCCGCTTTAAAAATAGTCACAGGTAAATATTGAGAAATTAAATCATTAATCTGCTGACGATGAGTTCTGACTAAAGTATTATTGCGATACAAATCTAACGCCATAAATAAACTTGGGCAGCTTTGAGGAGAACTTTGCATAATGCTACTAAACGCCTTCAATCCTGCTTCTGAACGATCTAAATAGCGTAAATCTTCTGTTAATAAAAATAATCGGACTAAATTCGCGATCGCAATTCCATTCGCAGCAGGTGTCGCGTTATCAATATAACTACGTTCTCGCATCAATAAATCTGACCCCGTATCTGTTGCCGTATTATAATATCCCCCAGCTTCTAAACTCCAGAGAAACTCATCAAATTCTGCCTGAACTTTAACTGCATTTTCAAACCATTTTTCAGTCGAACCCGGATCAATTGATACACTGGCTTGATGTAAATCAATTAATGCTTTAATCAATAAAGCATAATCTTCAGATTGAGCCAATACGGCTGTTTTTCCTTCATAATTTACCCGATGTAAACGTCCGTCTACCCATTGATGATTTAGAATAAAATCTGCCGCTTGAGTGGCTAATTGTAAATAGTCTGGCTGTTGAAATACAGTAGCCGCCCGCGCTAAACCCGAAATCATTAAACTATTCCAAGCCACAATCATTTTAGTATCAGTCACCGCTGGAATTCGACCCGGCCAGTTTTTGGTTTTTGCTTCGGTATTATTTCGAGCCGGAGGAAACGTGGTAATTTCTTCTGGAGTTTCACCATAACGTACCTTAAAGAGTTTCGCTAAAATCGCCTCAATATTGGGATTAAATTCTTCGGAGTTATGACGTTGTAACACAATTTTTCCTTCAAAATTACCCGATTTTGTCATAGTAAATTGAGTTTGAAGTTCAACGAGTTCTTCGGGTGTTAGTAATGTTTCCAGTTCCTTATAAGTCCAAACATAAAACGCCCCTTCCTCTGGTTCAGCTTCTTCTGGTATAGTAAAACTATCCGCATCTTGGGCGGCATAAAAATAACCCGACTCCGGAGCCGTCATTTCTCGTTTCAACCATGCAACTGTTCCCACAACCGCCCGGTAAAATGCGGGTTGCTGAATGCCAGCACTCCAAAGATTCGCCAAATACTCGACAATTTGCCCATTATCGTAGAGCATTTTTTCAAAATGGGGAACTGTCCAAGTCGGGTCAACCGTGTAGCGATGAAATCCCCCAGCGACGTGATCGTAAATCCCTCCGGTGGCTAAATCATTAGCCCGTTGAGTAGAGACTTGTTGAAAATCATAACGGGATTCGATCTCAAACCGAGTCCCCTGTAATGCCGCCTGAGCGTAGGGAGTCATGGGAAAACGAGGCCCTCCATAGTCGGAGCGACTAATTACCCCTGTAGCGGTTTCTAGTCCCTGCTGCAATAAGGTTTCACCCAGCTCAGCATCCGGCAAAATCGTAGACTGAATCAAAGCCTGATTAATTTCTTGTTTGATGTTTTGCAAACGAGTCTTTTCAACATCATAAAAGTTCCGCACTCGCTGCAAGACTTCTAGAAATCCGGGACGACCATAACGGGGTTCTAAGGGGAAGTAAGTTCCGCCGACAAAAGGGACTAAATCATCCGGTGATAAAAAGATATTCAGCGGCCAGCCCCCTTGACCTGTCATCATTTGTAGCGCTTGCATATATATGCTGTCAATTTCGGGGCGTTCTTCCCGGTCTACTTTAATGGGTAGAAAATAAGTATTCATATAGTCGGCGATCGCACTGTCTGAAAACGCTTCCCCTTCCATCACAGTGCACCAATGACAGCTAGAATAACCAATGGATAAAAAAATGGGTCGGTTAGTTTGACGGGCGGTTTCAATCGCTTCATTGCACCAAGGCCACCAATCAATCGGATTATCTGCGTGTTTGCGAAGGTAGAGGCTGTTAGACTGAGCTAGACGGTTCGCCATACTTAATATTGGGCTTTGTTCTCGTTAGTAGATGTTAGTTTAACGCAATTTTTGTGTGCTTTTGGCTCATCGGTACAAGCGCAAAGCGCTCAGTCTCAACATCACCATCGATCTAATAATATTTAAATCAGTCAGGAGACCTTTGCACATCAGCTCAGATATTCAATCAGTTAGCAATCTTTGAAAATTGCTGTTGGGGATGATTTCTTAACAGACAATCATAGACACCTGAAGGGGTGAAAGCTTAATCAAATCAGTATTTTTGTTCCTACTTCCCGAACGCTATAGCCTCACAATCACCGTATTACTAAACAAGTCTGGGCAGCAATTTCCTGTAAATAATCTGCCTCGAGCCACTTATAGATCACAGTATCCTTATGCTATAATAACATCGGTTGAGACTGGATGTCGGTTGCAGTTTTTGTTCTCAGTGTTGACAGGTTTTTTTTCTGTTTCATGTTGCTAAGCTCGCCTCCGAAATCTCTATCTCTACAGAAAACGACCTGATTTTGGAGATAATGTATGGCAATTTACATCGGTAATCTATCCTATGAAGTTACAAATGAAGATTTAAACAACGTCTTTGCGGAATATGGTACAGTCTCGCGGGTGCATATTCCCACGGATCGTGAGACGGGTCGCCCTCGGGGTTTTGCGTTTGTTGAATTAGCATCAGATGCTGAAGAAACCAGTGCAATCGAAGCTCTAGATGGTGCTGAATGGATGGGCCGGGATCTACGAGTGAACAAAGCCAAAGAGAAAGAGACGCAAAAAAAAGGAGGAAGTTCCTATGGTGGTGGTGGTCGTCGCGGTGGTGGCGGCTACCGCAGTAGCTACTAGGTTTTAATCCCTCAATGATGAGAAGATCAAGTTAAAGCCCAGGTTCTCAGTTTAATTTAGGACAGGGTTTTACTCTGTCCTATTATCATTAAAAGCTCTACCTAAATGTGTCAGAATATTAGGAATTGTAAAAATTAGGAGG
Organism: uncultured Lyngbya sp.; assembly: GCA_964434975.1. GTDB lineage: Bacteria > Cyanobacteriota > Cyanobacteriia > Cyanobacteriales > Microcoleaceae > JAAURB01. The sequence continues at coordinate 5,339 of CAYSWY010000072.1, read as the reverse complement.
ATATTGCATGGCCCAGGTACTTGTCGGTGAAAACGAACAACTAGAGTCCGCTTTACGTCGATTTAAGCGCAAAGTATCCCAAGCGGATATTTTTGCAGATATGAAAAAAAATCGTTACTATGAGACGATCGCTCAGAAGCAAAAGCGTAAGGAAATTGCCAGACACCGGGAACGGCGCAGAATGCGTAACCGCAGCAGACGGTTTTAGGGATTGACTCAGTATCAAATCAACACAGAGTTATTCCGTTTTGAAGGCTATATTTCGTTGGGTTGATTCATAATTTTTGAACAGTATTCACGCTTTTGTGATAGCCGCGCAAGCTGTAATCTTGCCTCTACACAAGTTATGGATTCAAATTCTAAAACAAAGTAATCCGATATCCTTCGTATAGCAACGAGTGCTAAACAATTGATAGCTGAGGTGCGCCCTTCGGCGTACCTTGAAAGCTATTGATACTAGGGGACAACCGCCCAATCTGTATTGAACACCAACTCTCCCTCTAAAAAGTTCTGAAGTATCAGCAAAGACCCAGCATACAAATCCCAGCATACAAATCAAAGACTCAATCATCTTCTGTTACAAGGTCTAGATTTGTTCTTAAGTTGAGCAAAATTTGTCTCTTGATACGATAACAATCCATTCTCAGTCATTCTATTCAAACTCATCCGTGACAATCGTTTCAGAAGTCGCAATCATCAGTTAATCTCTTTGTGCGCTATTATAATATTCAACAACATCTATCCCAGATTCTGGAGATAGTTCACTCACAGCATCAAACAAAAAGAAGTCTGAAGTCCTTTGCTGAAAAACCCTAAATTTTTTAGAAAGAATCAATGCAGATGTTTCTTCCATAACTGAGTCTTCATTCTCGAATGATAACAACGAGTTAAGCTAATTATTCAAGTATTTCGTCATTGGGATATTGCCAATTTGTCAACGTAAAGTAATGACTTTGCCATAACTGATTAAATTATCAATATTTCAGGTGATTCTCAGCAGAATTTCAGGTTATTGAATTTGAATATAAAAATCAGACAATAATCACTTCTGGTGATTTTATTGTTATAATTTCTCTGTTTATCAGACGAGGACTTCGCTGAAGAAGGTCAGCACCTCGCTCTAAAGAGACGAGGCTTCATGCCTCAGATCGATAGATAGCTGACCAGTCTAAGCTCTCAAAGAGCTACGTTATTTAAGTCACGACACCTCAAGGTGCTTGCCAGCCTTCCGCTCTGTCGTTAACTATTAAACATCTGTACGAGAGGTAAGGAAGTGTAGTTAACATTCTTCAAGCTTAAATAACTTTGACGAGGCACACATTATCCATTAACGGAGAATAGACGCAAAAATGTCTAATTTTGTATTTGTCATAGATACCAACAAACAGCCGTTAGAACCTTGTTCGCCAACAATAGCTAAAAAACTACTGAATGCGGGTAAAGCTGCGGTATTTAGACAGTATCCATTCACAATCATTCTTAAGAAGGCAGTGCAAACTATTGAGGTTAAACCATGTCAACTTAAGTTAGATCCAGGCTCTAAAACCACTGGTATAGCTATCTTGCAAGACAACAGGCTTGTTTGGGCAGCAGAACTTACCCATCGTGGTCAAAAAATCAAAGACGATCTAGAATCTCGTCGCTCACTTAGAAGATGTCGTCGGGGCAGAAAAACTCGTTATCGTCAGCCAAGATTTCTCAATAGAACCAGAGAAAAAGGATGGTTACCCCCAAGCTTAGATCATCGAGTTTTGACTACCATGACTTGGGTTCGTCGATTAATTAAACTTTGTCCTATCGGCTCGATTGCCCAAGAATTAGTTAGATTCGATTCGCAGAAACTTCAGAATCCAGAGATATCTGGCACTGAATATCAGCAAGGGACTTTGTATCAGTACGAAGTTAGAGAATATTTACTTAAGAAATTCAATCGAACCTGTATTTATTGTGGAGCAAAAGAGACACCATTAGAAGTAGAGCATATTAAGCCCAAGTCTAAAGGCGGTCAAGATCGTGTATCTAACTTAACTATTGCTTGCGTACCTTGTAATCAAGCTAAATCTAATCTTGATATCCAAGAGTTTCTAGTAGATAAACCTTCTATTCTCAAGCGAGTATTAGCTCAAGTTAAAGTACCACTCAAAGATGCTGCTGCGGTTAATTCAACTCGCTGGAAACTATTTATTAGTCTCAAGGAAACTGGTTTGCCTGTAACTACTGGAACAGGTGGACAAACTAAGTTTAATCGGACAGGGCAAGGTTTAAGCAAAGCTCATTATCTTGACGCTTCTTGTGTTGGTGATACTCCTAAGTTGGAGATATTAACCAATCAGCCGTTACTAATTAAATGTAGTGGTCATGGCAAGAGACAAGTGATTCATGTCGATCAGTTTGGTTTCCCTAGAAGAAACAAGGCTAATCAATTAGTGAGGAAATCTGCATTAGTTAAGTTAGTCAAAGGTTTTCAGACTGGAGATATTGTCAAAGCAGTAGTTACCAAAGGCAAGAAAATTGGTCTTTACTTAGGTAAAGTGGCTGTTCGCACCAGTGGTTCTTTTAATGTCAAAACTGTCTTCGAGACGGTACAAGGTATTAACCACAAATACTGTAAACAAATTCATCGAAAAGATGGTTATGTTTACGGTTTTCAATCTTTACGGCGGTTAAAACCGCTCGTGTCGTAGTTCCTCTGCCATTTAAAAGATGGCAGTTTCCCTACTCCCGTATTATTCACATGATACAAACAACGATTACACCGTTTGAAAGAAAGCTAAGTGATCCATTAAAGAAGCAATCGATTACGGTTTTACAAATTAATTTGGGTAAACGATGTAACTTAGCCTGTACTCACTGTCATGTGGAAGCAGGGCCTCATCGAACTGAAGAATTATCAGATGAAGTTTGCCAACAGTTAATTGAAATTATTAACCGTTTTCCTCAAATCAAAACAGTGGATTTGACCGGGGGCGCACCCGAGATGAATTATGGCTTTAAACCTTTGGTTGAAGCGGCGCGGCAGCAAAACAAAGAAGTGATTGTTCGTTCTAATTTAACAATTTATTTTGTTGAAGGTTTTCATGATATTCCCGAATATTGCGCTCATCATCAACTTCGGATTGTTGCGTCTTTACCCTGTTATTTAGAAGATAACGTGGATAAAATGCGGGGAAAAGGAGTGTATCATGATTCAATTGAAGCCATTAAAATTTTAAATCAATTAGGATATGCTCGCCATCCTCAGTTAATTTTAGATTTAGTTTACAATCCGCCTATTCCCACTTCAGATAATTTTTCATTACCTCCCCAACAGCAAGGTTTGGAACAAGCCTATAAAGCCTATTTAAAAGAACAATTTGATTTAGAATTTAATCAACTTCTAACGATTACAAATTTACCGATTGGCAGAACAAAGTTTCAACTGAATCATCGTAAATTACATCAAAGTTATCTAAAATTTTTAGAAGAAAACTTTAACTCTACAACCGTTGAGCATCTGATGTGTCGTAATGAACTTTCAATTGATTACTTAGGAAATGTTTATGATTGTGACTTTAATCAGATGGAAAATAAACCGGCAAAGCTACCCAACGGAGAAATATTAACCGTTAAAAAGCTGCTAGAAATGAATCAATTAGATGTGATTACAGATATTAAAACAGCACCCTATTGTTATGGCTGTACAGCCGGAGCAGGTTCAAGTTGTGGTGGTTCTTTATTATAACTTCCACTTTTAGATCAAGACAGATTACTACTTATTTTATATTAAAATAACCTGATGTCTAAAATCGTTAAATTCATTCTAATCGCTGTTGGGATTGCCGCTGTAATTATTGGAGGAAAAATGTTGGGTATACAACAAATTTTAATTAATACATTAGACTGGATCAAAAATCTAGGAACGTTAGGAATTGCCGCATTTATTATTATTTATATTGTAGCAACTGTATTATTTATTCCGGGTTCTTTACTGACTCTCGGTGCAGGTGTTTTATACGGCGTAGTTGGAGGTTCTATTTTAGTCTCTGCTGCCTCTACACTTGCAGCGGGATGTGCCTTTTTAATTGGACGATATTTAGCAAGAGGTTGGGTTTCTAGTAAAATTGAAGAGAATCAAAAGTTTAAAGTCATTGATGAAGCAGTAGCCAGAGAAGGCTGGAAAATTGTAGGATTAACTCGACTCTCTCCTCTGTTTCCTTTTAACTTCTTAAACTATGCTTTCGGCTTAACAAAAGTCACGTTTAAAGATTATTTTTTAGCCTCTTGGATAGGGATGATACCCGGAACAGTGATGTATGTTTATCTCGGTTCAGTTGCTGGAGAATTAGCCACATTAGGAGCAGAAGGAAGAACCCGGACAACCGCAGAATGGATTCTTTACGGAGTCGGTTTAGTTGCAACGGTTGCAGTTACTATTTATGTCACTAAGATTGCCAAGAAAGCGTTAAATCAAAAAATAGAAGACAATACAGATGATGCCGTTCAAATGGAGACTAATTAAATAAAAGTATTACTACTTAACTCAAAGATATTTTTCTAGCTTATGAGGCAGTTTGTCACATAGCAAATTACGATTAAAGTTGGATTTATGTTGACTCAATTATTTCATCGCTTGAAGTTGCGCTATCTTTTATTAATTTTATTATTAATCATCATTACAGGGTGCGTATATAGCCTGATGAAATCACTAGATCTCAATCCAACTGCCATTGTAGCTCAGATGAAACAGTGGGGAAATTGGTCAATTATTGGATTTATCAGTCTATATTTTAGTTTAACAATTATTGGCATTCCCGCTATTCCCATTACAATTGCAGGGGGTGTGTGTTTTGGCATCATCTGGGGAACCGTTTTATCTGTATTCGGTGCGACTTTAGGAGCCATTGCTGCATTTGGATTAACTCGATCTTATTTAAAAGACTGGGTACAAAAGAAAATAGGTCATCACCATGCTTTAATCCGATTTAATCGTGCGACTCTTAACGCTCCATTTAAGTTTGTTTTATTTGTTCGTTTAGCACCTGTTTTTCCCTTTAACTTATCTAATTTGCTGTTTGGACTGACTCCCATTGGCTATAAACCTTATATTATTGGTACATTATTGGGTATTATTCCAGGGACATTAGCTTATACAAGTTTAGGAGTAACTGGAAAATATGCAATTGAACAAGGTCATCAACTGTCTATTTTTCTAAGTTTAATACTGGGAATAATTCTATGTTTGTTTCCCTTACTTAAGAAAGTAAATCATCGCAAAGAGTAATAGTTCTCCTATTGTTGCTACTTCAAATAAAATATCCCAATAAAAAACGCCCCCCCGTAGGAGAGCGTTTTTGTTATTC
>CAYSWY010000071.1:0-21670 GCA_964434975.1 uncultured Lyngbya sp. | reverse complement strand
ATTGAACTCGGGGAAATTGAAGCAGTTTTGAGTCAATATCCGTTTATCCAAGATGCAGTGGTTGTGCCTCAAGTTGACTCAACGGGCGATAAAAGTCTGGTGGCTTATCTGGTTCCTGCGTTGAAAAATCAGGTCTTACCCCAACAAATGGCGCAGTGGGAGAGTGAATATGTCAGTGACTGGCAAATGCTGTATGAACAGGCTTATGGTCAGCCTCAAGCCGCAACAGATGAGTCTGATGTCACGTTTAATATTAGCGGTTGGAACAGTAGTTATACAGGATTACCCATTCCCGCCGAGGAAATGCAACTGTGGGTGGATACAACCGTTAGTCGTATTCTGTCTCTGTCTCCGCAACGGGTGTTAGAAATTGGCTGTGGGACTGGGTTACTGTTATCTCGTATTGCGCCAAAATGTCAGGAATATTGGGGGGCAGATTATTCTAGTGCGGCTTTACAACAGGTTGAACAGATATCTCAAACCGTTGAGGGTCTCGAACAGGTGCGACTGCTACACCAAATGGCGGATGATTTTACAGATATCCCTCAAGCTGAATTTGACACAGTTGTAATTAACTCTGTTGTGCAGTATTTCCCGAGTGTGGAGTATCTGCTACAGGTGATTGATGGGGCGATCGCAACTGTGGGCGAGAACGGGGCTATTTTTGTCGGAGATGTCCGCAGTTTACCGTTATTGGAAGCCTATCATGCCGCTGTACAGTTATCCCGATCTTCAGCAGATACAACGGTTGAACAATGGCAAAAACAGGTTAATCAAACTATTACGGCTGAGGAAGAATTGGTGATTGACCCTCGCTTTTTCATTGCCTTACAAACCCGTTTTCCTCAAATTACTTCTATTGAGATTAAGCCGAAACGGGGTTATGCCGAGAATAATGAATTAACTCAATTCCGTTACGATGTGACGCTTCATGTTGGCGGTGAGGTTGCGAGTCCTGTTAATTCTGGGTTGAATTGGCAACTTGAACAGCTTTCTATTACCCAAATTGAAACTCAACTTCAACAACAGCAGCCGGAAATATTGGGTATTCGGGGTGTGTCGAACCAACGGGTACAGCAAGCATTACAGGTTTGTCAATGGTTGGAAGAACCGCCACAGGTTGAAACGGTTAGTCAACTGCAACAGTTATTAGGACAACAACCGACAGCAGGAATTAACCCAGAACAGTTTTGGGAATTAGGACAGCATCTCGGTTACCAAGTTGATGTCAGTTGGTGGGAAGGTCGCAGCGATGGTTGTTATGATGTGGTGTTCCATCGCAATAGTTTTTCTACTGTTACGTTTTGCCATTCCCAAACTATTACGACGAAAGCCTGGAATGAGTATACGAATAATCCGCTTTACGGTAAGTTAGTCCAGAAACTGGTGCCGCAAGTTCGTCAGTTTGTCCAGCAAAAGCTGCCGAATTATATGGTTCCCCAGACGTTTGTACTGTTGAATGCTTTGCCGTTGACTCCCAATGGTAAGGTTGACCGTAAAGCATTACCAACCCCCGATAACGCTACTCGTAATCTTTCCAGTGGTTTTGCTGCACCTCGTAATTCAATAGAAACTCAATTGGTTCAAGTTTGGGGTGAAGTTTTGGGAATTGAACGAATTGGAATTCAGGATAATTTCTTTGAACTTGGGGGTCATTCCCTATTGGCGACTCAAGTCATTTCTCGTTTGAGTGATATATTCTCGGTAGAATTGTCCTTACAAAACTTCCTAGAATATCCCACTGTTGCGAGTTTAGCCCAGAATATTGAGGTGCTGGAAATGGTACAAAATTCTCAACCTTCTCTCTCAGAAATACAAGAAGATTATGAAGAAGGTGAGTTATGATAATCGACTGTTTATCAAATTGAGCGACATAATTTATAGCGAATTAAACAACAAATTTGGAAGGTAATAGACAGATGAATATTGTAGAGTTTTTGTCTGATTTAAATCGTTTAGAGATTAAACTGTGGCTGGAGGAAGAAAAGCTCAGATATAAAGCGCCAAAGGGGGCAATGACAGCGGAAATCAAGCAAGAAATCGCAGCAAGAAAACCAGAAATTCTGGCATTTTTAAAACAAGCAAAAGCCACCTCTAAATCGGCTGAATTAGTAATTTCTCCAATGTCACGGGACAATAAGATTCCGCTATCTTTTGCCCAACAACGGCTCTGGTTTCTACACCAACTCTCCCCTGACAGTCAGTCCTACAATATGCTGGATGCGCTGCGGCTAAAGGGTTCCCTTGATATTATTGCATTGGAAAATAGCCTGAGTGAACTGGTTCGCCGCCATGAAATCCTCAGAACAACTTTTCCCACGGTAGATGGAGAAGGTATTCAACACATTGCTGAGGCGACTCCCTTAACACTACCCATCGATGACTTACAAGGGCTGTCTGCAACCGAACAAATGGCTCAAATTCAACAAAAAGTGCAGTCTCTAGCTGCCGAGTCTTTTGATTTAGTCAGTCAACCGCCAGTGCAATTTACCTTGGTGAAACTGAGTCAAACCGAACACGTCCTGCTGTTGAAGATGCACCATATTATTTATGATGGTTGGTCTCTTAATATCTTCTTCGGTGAGTTGTCTCAGCTTTATGCTGCCTTTTCTGACGGACTTGCTTCCCCTCTGCCGGAATTATCTATCCAATACGCTGATTTTGCCCTGTGGCAGCGTCAATGGCTAACGGGGGAAGTTCTCGAACGTCAACTCAATTACTGGCAAGAACAGTTAGCCGGTGTATCTCCGGTTTTAGAATTGCCGACAGATAAGCCTCGTCCCCCAGTTCAAACGTTTCGAGGTGCGGCTGAATGTTTTCAATTAGATCGTAAATTAACTCAACGCCTCAAGCAACTGAGTCAGGAGTCAGGGACAACCTTATTTATGACCCTGTTGGCTGCTTTTTTTGTGATTATTTCTCGTTATAGTCGTCAGTCAGATGTTGTTGTGGGTTCTCCCATTGCTAACCGTAATCATAAAAGTGTTGAACCACTGATTGGATTTTTTGCCAATACTTTAGCATTGAGAGGCGATGTATCTAATAATCCTAGTTTTAAGGACTTTTTATCCCAAGTTAGACAAACAACTCTCTCAGCTTATGCTCATCAAGATTTACCCTTTGAGATGTTGGTGGAGAAGTTACAATTGGAGCGAGATTTAAGTCGAAATCCGTTAGTACAGGTGATGTTTTCTCTGCAGAATGCCTCCCAGTCAGAGGGCAATTTATCCGGCTTAAAAATGGAGAGTTTGCCGATAGCGGTTGATATACAAGCCCGGTTTGACCTCGAAGTGATTATATGGGAAATTCCAGACGGTTTGGAGGGTGTTTGGTCTTACAGCAGTAATTTATTTGATGCAGCGACTATTACTCGCATCGGTCAACATTTTGAGACGGTACTTGAGGTTATTGTGGCAAACCCAGAAGTACGAGTTGCTGAGATACCGTTATTGAGTCCAGCAGAACGCGATCAATTATTAGTTGAATGGAACAATACTCAAACAGATTATCCCCAAGATCAATGTATTCATCAGTTATTTGAAGAAATTGTTGAACAGACACCTAATACAGTCGCAGTTGTATACGAAAATCAAACACTAACTTATTGTGAATTAAATCATCGCGCTAATCAATTAGCCCATTATCTACAATCTTTGGGTGTAGTTCCTGATACCTTAGTGGGGATTTGTCTAGAACGTTCAATAGACATGATTGTGGGAATGTTAGGCATTCTCAAAGCAGGTGGGGCTTATGTTCCTCTAGACCCAGATTATCCGAGTGAGCGTTTAAGCTATATGTTAGAAGATAGCCAAGTTTCCCTACTGTTGACGCAAGAGAAATTTGTAGAAACATTGCAAGCAACGTCTTTTTCTCAACACCCGGAACGTATTATCTGTTTGGATAGGGATTGGCAAACAATTAATCAAGGCAATCAAGATAATCTCAACAATATAACCCATTCTGACAATTTAGCTTATGTAATTTATACATCCGGTTCAACAGGTCAACCCAAAGGCGTTAAAGTTGTTCATCGTGGCGTTAATCGTCTTTTGTTTGGCGTAAACTACGCTCATTTGGATCAAACACAGAGATTTCTACAGATGGCGAGCATTTCTTTTGATGCTTCTACACTTGAGATTTGGGGGGCTTTATTACACGGTGCGAGATGTGTTATTTTCTCAGAACATATTCCGACTGCTAAAAATATACAGGCAGAAATCCACAAACAGGGCATTACTATTTTATGGTTAACTGCGGCTTTATTTAACTCAATTATTGATTCTGACCCCCAAGCATTATCAGGAATTCAACAGTTACTCATCGGTGGAGAAGCCCTTTCAGTTACTCATGTTCAAAAAGCACTTGAAGCACTGCCCTCAACAACAATTATTAATGGATATGGGCCGACAGAAAGTACAACGTTTACTTGTTGTTATCCTCTTCCTCGACAACTAGAAAAAACAATTGAGTCAATTCCTATTGGTCGTCCAATTTCTAATACACAAATCTATATTTTAGATCAATATTTGAAACCTGTTCCTCTTGGTGTACCGGGAGAATTACATATTGGGGGTGATGGTTTAGCACAAGGCTATCTTAACCGTCCTGAATTAACCCAAGAGAAATTTATTCCTAACCCATTTAACAATTCAAAGTTATATAAAACAGGAGATAAAGCACGTTATTTACCCGATGGCAATATTGAATTTTTAGGACGGATTGATAATCAGATTAAAATCCGGGGTTTTCGGATTGAATTAGGAGAAATTGAAGCCGTATTAAGCCAGCATGAACAGGTTCAAGCCTCTTGTGTCATTGTGCGCGAAGATACGCCCGGAGACAAGCGTTTAGTGGCTTATATTGTGCCGCAACCAGAGGTTACACTCACAGCCAGTAACTTGCGGCAATTTCTAACAAATAAACTGCCAAAATACATGATTCCCAATGCTTTTGTACTGTTAGAATCTCTGCCACTGACTGCGAATGGAAAAGTAGACCGACGGGCTTTAAAACCACCGTCTAACAGTAGTGAATTGGATACATTTATTGAAGCGCGTAATCAATTAGAATTACAACTGATCCAAATTTGGTCAAAGGTGCTTAAAGTTAACAAAATCGGGGTACAGGATAACTTTTTTGAACTCGGGGGACATTCTCTGTTAGCCTCCTATTTAATGACTCAAATTAAGCAGCAGTTTGATAAAGAGATTCCGTTAGTAACGTTTTTTCAAAATCCTACAATTGAACAGTTGGCGACAATTATTCAAACGGATTCTAACGCAGATAATGCTTCTCCATCTTGTTTAGTGGCAATTCAACCTCAGGGTTCAAAATCGCCGTTCTTTTGTGTTCCTGGTGCAGGCGGTAGACCGTTTTACTTTTATCACTTAGGACGTTGTTTAGGAGAAGATCAACCCTTCTACAGTTTTGAAAATAATCTCTATCAAGAATTTGGAACAATTACTAAAATTGAGGAAATCGCGAGTATTTATATTAAAGCAATGCAAGTGATTCAGCCACGAGGTTCCTACTTTTTAGGGGGACATTCCTATGGCGGAAATGTGGCGTTTGAAATGGCTCAACAGTTATCTAAACAGGGAGAAGAGGTTGCTTTATTGGCAATTGTTGATTCTTCAGCACCCACTTATAAAGATAAACAAATGCTGCTGGATTATATTGATTGGAATCATGCTAGATGGCTCACTGAAGTCAGTAAAGGAATAGAAGTTTATTTGGACAAAGATGTTGATATTTCCTACGAAACACTCCAACCTTTAACAGTGGAAGAGCAATTAAATTACGTTTTACACTATTTCAAAATAGCAAATATGCTGCCTCCTAATGCTGAAACCACACAGCTTACAAATATTGTCCAAGCTTATAAAAATAGCTGCTTATGTTTAGTTGATTATGTACCCAAAGGGATGTATCCTGGTAAACTAACGGTTCTACGTGCAAAAGAGGATCTACCGGATGATCCAAATCGTGAGTTAGCTGCTGAAGTTTCTGAGGATTTTTCTTTGGGTTGGAATCAGTTTACGACAGAACCCGTAGATGTTCATTTTGTATTGGGAAATCATGTTAGTATTACGGCGGAACCTCATGTTCAGGTTTTAGCCGAAGAGTTAAAAGGTGCAATTGAAAAAGCAAATATTAATCTCTAACTGTTCATCTTTCTCCCCAACCTCCTCCCTTTTCAAGGGGGGATAGGAACTAGAAAGCTATTTCTGGTAATATCTATATGGCACTCGCGTAAAAATGGAAAAAACACAATTTTTTGAAATATTTGATGAGTTAATTCTCAATGATGTCACGAGAAATATGTATGGCAAACAAGAATTTTTTAATGTAGGCTATTGGGACTCAGAGACTGAAAGCCAGGAAGAATCTTGTGTCAATCTGATGGAAAAGCTTCTCAGTTTTATTCCTGATAAAATAGGAAATATCCTCGATGTCGGCTGCGGTTTGGGAGCAACAACAAACTATTTACTGAAATATTACTCTTCTGCTGATATTGTCGGGATTAATTTTTCAGAAAAACAACTCGAAAGATGTCGAGTTAATGCACCCAACTGTAACTTCATGGAAATGAATGCAGCAGAGATGAAGTTTGAGGAGAATCAGTTTGATAATATTATCTGTGTTGAGGCAGCTTTCTACTTTAATACCAGAGAGAAATTCCTCAAAGAAGCTTGGCGTGTATTAAAACCAGGAGGTTATCTCATTGTTTCGGATATTATCTGTGAAAAAACAGAATATTTCGGCGGTTTACTTCTTGCTGAAAATACGATCAAAGATATTGAAGAATATCAAAATATTTACCAAAAGGCAGGCTTTGAGCAGGTAGAATTAGTAGAGGCAACAGAGGAATGTTGGTTTAGACATTTCCGACATCTAAAATCTTGGATGGAAGCAGAATTTAAAGCTGGAGAAGTCGATGAACAAACTTGTAAAGCCAATGTGGATGCCATCGATAATTTACTCAGTACTTCAGACATAACTTATGCCTTGGTTTCGGCAAAGAAACCGATGAAATAAAATCAGATTAAAAACTTTAAGGAAAAACAATGTTTGAATCACTATCCGGTCAAAAAGTTGTAATTATTGGTATCAATTCAGGAGTTGATTTAGCCGTTGCCAAAAAAATAATTGAACAGGGAGCGTCGGTTGTCCTGTCACATTCCTCACAAGAGCAATTAAATGCAGCAATGGAGTCACTTTCTGGAGAAGTTGAGACGAAAACAGTTGATATTAAAGATGAAAATTCAGTTAATACTTTTTTTGCAGAAATTGGCGATTTCGATCATCTCGTAGTCACCGCAATGGGAGACAGAAATATGCCGCGATCGCTGTTAGCAGAAATGACCACAGAGACGGCTGAAGGGGCGATGCAGAAGTTTTGGGGAACATTCTTTGCAGTACGTGCCGGAGCGAAAAAGATAGCCACTCACGGCTCAATTACCCTCACCTCCAGTGTGACACTATTCAAATCTTCAAAAATGGGAGGAATTTCCGCGATCGCCGCCGCAAATGGCGCTGTTGCCGCCTTTGGACGTTCCTTAGCCTTAGAAATTTCACCCATTCGAGTCAACGTTATTGCTCCAGGAATCATAGAAGATACCAGTATTTGGACCTGTCAAGCCGAGTCGGAGCGCTCTGAGCTGACAAAATGGGCCAACACAGCCTTGCCAGTGGAACATCTGGGGACACCAGAAGAACTCGCACAAGCCGTGTTAAGTTTGATCACGAATCCTTATATTACAGGGGTTGTTTTGCCTGTCGATGGCGGTGTGACTCTGTTGTAATTACAGGGTTAATTATTTCTATATTATTTATGGTTACTCAAATTTTTCCGGCTCAACCCTCAAAGAATGTTTTTTCAGATTTTACTCGATTTTGGAACGCTTTAAAAGTAGTTGCCGGGTCTTATTTGTATCCTCAAAAACCCGGAGAAAGAGCATTCTCAGATGTGATTCGTTCATGGGGAATGCTGGCTCTGTTAATTTTCTTAATTGTTGCCTTTGTTGCGACAACAGCATTTGAGAGTTTTATTGGTCGCTATTTAGTCGATAGTTTAATTGAAGAAAGAAATTATTCTAAATTTCTGAATAACTTAATACTCAATATTATTAGCCTAGTATTCGTAACGCTTTTATTCAGTTTTTCTAACTTTGTCAGACAAAAAATAGCCCTAGATTGGTACAAATGGCTGAATAATAAAATATTAGATCAATATTTGAGTGACCGTGCGTATTATCTGATCAACTTTAGAGCGGATATTGATAATCCCGATCAACGCATTTCTCAAGAAATTGAACCTATTACCACGAATGCTCTCAGCTTTTCAGCGACTTTCCTGGAAAAAATATTGCAAATGGCAACTTTTCTAACCATTATTTTTATTATTTCCAAACAGATCGCGCTGATTATGCTGGCTTATACCATTATTGGGAATATCATTTCAGCGTATTTGAATCAAGAAATAATTAAGATTAGTCAAGCCGAGATAGAGTCTAAAGCTGACTACAGTTATTGCCTCACTCATGTTCGGAATCATACCGAATCCATTGCTTTTTTTCAGGGAGAAAAACAAGAATTAAATATAATTTTACGTCGATTTAGTTATCTGGTTAACAGCATTGAAAGTAAGATCAATTGGCAGAGAAGCCTAAATATTTTCAACAGAGGATATCAATCGATTATCCAAATCTTTCCTTTTTTAGTACTCGCACCGTTATATCTCAGAAATGAAATTGATTTTGGACAAATGGGACAAGCAGCTTTAGCTTGTAATATGTTTGCTATTGCTTTAGGAACATTAATTGGTGAATTTGGCACATCTGGGCAATTTTCTAGTTATGTTGAACGTTTATCTCAGTTTTCCAATGCGTTAGAAGAAGTTACTCAACAACCCGAAAATGTTAGTACAATTAAAACAATAGAAGAAAATAATCTGGCTTTTGAGAATGTTACTTTACAAACTCCTGACTATGAACAAGTCATTGTTGAGAATTTATCAGTAGCAGTTCAACCGGGAGAAGGCTTATTAATTGTTGGCCCCAGTGGTCGAGGTAAAAGTTCTTTATTAAGAGCTATTGCGGGTTTATGGAATGCAGGGACAGGGCGTGTGGTACGACCTTCTTTAGAAAATGTTTTATTCTTACCTCAACGTCCCTATATTATCCTCGGAACATTGCGAGAACAGTTACTTTATCCCAATACAAACCGTCAAATAACGGATGCAGAACTTGAGGAAATTTTGCAAGAAGTTAACTTACAAAATGTCTTGAGCCGAGTTGAGGGTTTTGATTTAGAATTACCTTGGGAAAGTCTTTTATCTTTGGGAGAACAACAACGTCTGGCATTTGCCCGACTACTCGTTACAGATCCAAGTTTTACGATATTAGATGAAGCCACAAGTGCTTTAGATTTAGAAAACGAAAGAAATTTATATCAGCAACTACAGGAAGCAAAAACAACTTTTATTAGTGTTGGACATCGAGAAAGTTTATTTCAATACCATCATAAAGTACTAGAGCTTTTAGATGATTCTAGTTGGCGCTTAGTTGATATTGAAGATTATTTATCTTTATCAAATACATCAGAAGTGACTCAGGAGTCATTCGTCAATGTTGCCCCTAGTTCTGAATTGGAAACAGATAATCCTACAACTAATCAAGATGCTTCTAGTCCAGCAGAAACATCTGTAGAAATGGATATTGAGATGGGACTTTCCCATAGAGAAATGCAACAATTAACAAATTACGCTTTAAGTACAATCAGAACTAAAGCAAGTCAAGGAAAGACTATTCTTGCTAACAATGGATTAACTTATCGCTACAACAAAGATTCTCAAATTCTAAAATGGATTAACATAGTTAATTCTAGCAATTAAAGAGAGAAAAAAAAGTGATTTAAAGAAATCCGATTTGAAAATAAAAATGGAATAAATTGGACTAGAGAAACAGTTAAAACAACCAAAAAACAAGAGTTTGATCATCCTAAGACAGCCGAATATAAACCAGCAAACATAAACCCATAATCATTGCTAGAGGTGATAATGCATTCCTAGTATTTATGAACTGAGTTCAGTTTTCTTGATTTGAGAAACCTTCCAAGCCGTGTTACTAAATAAAAAAAATCGAAATCATTGAAGAATAATGAATATTATATGAATCCTGCCTCAAGCCCACATTTGTTAAGTTTGGGATGTAGTGTCGTTCCTTTTAACATGGGCATCTTTGGTGTGTTATACTTTGTTCTGAGGTAACGTATGTCAGAAATTAATATAGGAGGAAAAAAAATCACATATCATTTTATACTTGAATAATGGACGACGGCTAAAGCTCAAAACCAGGGCTTTAAGTTTGATTTAACTACAAATGATAATATGAGGATCGAGGAGAATTACCGTGGAACTTGACAAAATTATTGAAAAAGTAGCAAGCTTATATTTGGGTACTGCGATCATGGCGGTGATCGTTGCTATTTTAACGCTGGGCGAACCTTTTGTCATACTTGCTGGAATCGGTGCGTTGGGTCTGACAACGGTTTTAGGAGATGCAATTGCAGTATATGGTATTGAAGCGGTAATGAATGCGGTCTACGCAGAACGGAGTAAAAAAGAATCTGTTCAGTCTCTGCTGGAAGAAATAGACACCCTATTCATTACAAGGGATTTAAAGTATAAACTCAAAGAAGAACTCAGCAAAAAAAATACGACTATTAATCCAGATCAAGAAGTGCAGTCAAAGCAAACAGTAGGCGCAAGCAAAAATTTTTGTTAGTTAAGGATCAACCGATTTTATAATTTTCCTTAATTCAGAGTGACTTATGGATATAGACTCAATTTAAGAATTAGAAAGGCTAATATTTTTGGCAAAAGATAGCTATGTTAATCAAATCTAAAAATAACTTGATTACCTATAGGAAAATTAAGATTTATCAACATAGTTATCAATTACCTTTTTTTCAAAATGCTCGGCTCAGAAAGTTTAAAAATAACATCAAAGAACGTCGCAGATTAATCCAGGAAGGAATTCGCTATTATTACTATTTTTGTAAAATAGTTAAGCGCAAGGAAAAAGTTGATCGGCAAACAATTTTTAGTGAAACTCAATTATTAGTCCAAGATTATCATCTTTTTATTAAGAAGTTAGAATTATATCAAGATAGCTATTATAATTTTTTGCTGCTTTTAAGCGATAATTTAAAACAATTATTTACTGAGAAATATCAAGAATTAAAGGTCTTAGATTCTGAGCGAATTAAATTAGAAATTAAAAATAATAATAATCCAAAAATTATCAATGAGTTAAGACGAGAAAAAAATGAAAATCTTCGTGCTATTGTTCTATTAGGGAAAACCTCTTTCCTAATGTTACAAAAGATCAGTTTGTTAGGCGAAGGAGTTAAGAAGTTAGCAGAAGATACGCAAAAACAGAAGCAAATTATTCAGCGATTTATTGAGGATTTAGCGGTATACCAAGAGCTGAACGAATATCAAGCTAAAGCTCAGAAGGTGCGTCAGGAAATTGCTGAATTAGCTCAAAATGCAATCACTTTTGAGAATAGTTTACAGGATTACTTTGCACCTTTTCAATCTCTAATTGATGAGGTGATAAAAGTAGATGAACAGTTTTATGCAACGGTGGGAGAAATTAAGCTGTTAGTGGAGAATGTTTGTCAGTCTCAGTATCTGGAGTTAAATTCTGAAGATTCGGACAATATTGATGAGTTTTTTCTGGATTTTATGATAACGGGTTATGAAAAAGGTGAGCGGCTAAAAGATGCTTTTTTGTCTTTTCAATCCACGGATTTAACCTCAAATAGCTTTCAGTTTTCCGATCAATTTACTTCTTTGGAACAAATTATCAATAAACTGTCTATTTATTTATCGGAACAGTTCACTAATCAAAAAGAATTTTCTCCAACAAGTTCAGTTCAGATTGTCTCATCTGATTTGAATTTAAATGGTATCAAACAAGGGGAAAAAGAGCAGCAAATATTAAAGAAATCAGTGAATGTATTAGATTATAAAAGCGACGAGCCAGATAAAAGTCAGGAGCTAGATTATATTTGTGACGGCATTGACTATACTAAATTACGCAGATTACTGAGTTGTTGTGATTGGAAAGCTGCTGATATTGAAACCACTGATTTGTTGTTGAGGGTTATGGGTAAGCCTTACTGGAATCAGGTTTATCGAGAGGATATCGATAATTTTTCTTGTCAACAACTGAAGATGATTGATCAACTTTGGATACAACATAGTCATAGCCATTTTGGTTTTAGTATTCAAAAAAGTATTTGGAATGCAATTGGAGGACACATTGATTATGAAACGGACAAGAAACTCGGCGATCGCCTCGGTTGGCGTGAGGATGGACGTTGGTTAAGCTATGAACAATTGACTTTTGATTTATCTCCGACGACACCCATCGGACATTTACCCGCTCATTGGTTAAATTACGATCAACAAATGTCAGATGCTTCATCTGTCTCGTCGGGAAAAATTCAACCAGTGAGTGCTTGGCGCATTGACTCTTGGTTACTTTGGCAAATGCACCTGTTTTTATCTAAAGTTGAAGCTTGTAAACTATTACCTTGAGAGGTGATGATTGCTAAGTTTTTAAAAACTTAGTTGATCAATGCTTAATCTGCTTTACGGTCTAATTTCCAGACTAACATATTACCGCGTGTTGCTATATGCTGCATACCAATCTTTTCTAATATCCGCTTTGAAGCAATATTATTAGCATCGCACCCTGCTGTTAATGTTTGTACATTGGGTTGATCAAACGCCCAATTTACGATTGCTTTAGACGCTTCAGTAGCATATCCCTGTTGTTGATAAGATGGCACAATAAAATAGCCTAATTCACATGAACCTGTGGGTAAACCTGCTTGATCTGGGATAATTTTAAGCATAATATGACCCATTAAGGTATTGTCCTGTTTATGAATCACTAAATAACCCCATCCCCATTCTTTTTGCAATTTCTAAAATATTATATTTGAGCCAGTCATTCATGAATCAATATCTTTAATCCATTTTCTCACTTTTGGATTTTTGTTATAGCGATAAATCGAGCCATCTTTTGTTTTGATAGATTCACCCTTGCTGGCTTTGCTTCTAATGGTTCCTATTCTATATTTACATAAATCTTCCATTTGCTGATGAGAAAGAGCTTGAATTGGAGCTTCTTCAAGAGATATATTCCCGACAGAAGTCTCAATTTGTGCTTGATTTTCAAAAGGAGAGTTATCACCATTGGTTTCAGGTTTATTTTCTATAGAAACATCAATTATCGTTGGTTCTACATGATCTTGATCGGCTGTTTCAATTGAATTTTCTACTATTGATTGATTGGACTGAGTTTGTGACTCACTATCTACAGAAGTTTCTTTTTTAAATCCGTTCTTTTGAGTAGAATTAATTGAGTTAATTTTTTGCTGTTGATACTCTTCTATCGGAACCAGTTGCCAACTCGAATCTTCTAAAAATTCCAATACCCATTGATGATAATTGAACAGACTTTCTCGATGACCAACACTAATGAAAGTCATTTGAGTATTCTGTAATTTTTGATATAAATTTTCTTCATTCACTAAATCTAAAGCACTGGTTGCTTCATCTAATATCGTAAAGCTAGGACGACTCACCAAAATTCGAGCAAATGCCAGACGCTGTTGCTCTCCTAATGATAAGATATTTTCCCAGGGTAATTCTACATCAAAGCTATCAATACGATTTAATAAGTGTTGAAGATTGACCTGTTGTAATATTATTTCAAGTTCTTGATCGCTGAGTTGACAATCTTTTTTAGGATAGAGTAACTGTTCTCGTAACGTTCCTAAAATAATGTAAGGACGTTGGGGTAAAAATAACATTTCATCCAAAGACGGACGCACTAAACGACCTGTTCCCGCATCCCATAAACCCGCAATCGCCCGAAGCAAAGAACTTTTTCCTCGACCACTAGGACCTACAATTAATAAACCTTGTCCGGCTTCTACAGAACAGGAGAGGTTTTCAATAATTACTTTTTCATAATCAGGTGTCTGTAAAGTCACATTTTCAAAAGCAAAACGGTTATCTTCTACTGTTCTAATTCTATTTAATTCTTCGGGTTGTTTGATCACCTCTTTCAAGGTCTCTAAAAACTTAGCCAAACGTTCAATATAACTGGATAATTTTCCAGAGGCTCCCCATTGAGCAATTAATACTCCCACAGCACTAGAAAACATCATACAAGCATAACTGGCTTGACTAATTTCACCATAGTCTATTTTATCTTGGATAAATAAAGGAGTCAGAATAAACATCGAAAATACACTAATCGCTGACTGATAACCTCGATTAAAAATATCTTGCCCTCTTTCCCAATCTATCTTACGTTTTGTATTATCTAAAATTTTATTAAATCGGCGATCAATAATCTTTGATTCTTGCTCTTCTCCCTGAAAAAAAGCAATAGATTCAGAATGATTCCGAACGTGAGTTAAACAATAACTGTAATCGGCTTTAAATTTTAGTTCTGCATTCTTAATTCTATTTAATTCTTGGGTTAAATAAATAGCAACTAAGTTACCAATAATGGTGTAAATCACTAAATAGATCGCAATTGATTGAGAAATAGTCGAGAGAATGATGATAAACGTCGTCATCTCTAGACCTTTTTCCAGTATAGTTGCTAAAAATAGAATACCACCATCAGTAATTGGCTTGATTTCTTGAGCCAAACGTTGGTCTGGATTATCAAGATCAGTCTTAAAGTTAAGTTTATAATGGGCGCGATTGCTTAAGTATTTTCTTAAAATATAATGACTTAGCCATTGATACCAATCCAGGGCAATTTTTTTTCTAACTAATTTAGAGAATCCGACCAGCAGCGTGATAACAACAATTAAAAGGCAAGAAACCCCTAGAGTACTATAGTATTTAGAGAGATCTCTATCCTCAATCACAATATCGAGTACATAGCGATTCCAGAAACTACTTAAGCCATTGACAGCAACCAAACTCACAATTAATACTATTAATAAAGCCAACATACCCCAAGAGCGAATGACCTCTGAAGATGCTCTTTCTGCTGATTGTGTGGGATACCAGTAAGGTTGAATGGTAACTTTAAAATTTTCCCACAATTGAGCTAAAGAAACAGCAGGATCTGTTGTAGCTTGATGACTATCATTAACAGTTTTATCGAACATATTTTAAAAAGATTAACGTATATCTTTGAGGCAATTTTAATAGAGTCTTTTTCCTATGTACTACAACTATTAAGACAAAAAAAATATCCTGAAGATATTAAAAATGTAGACTTCGCACTTCAGTATAGGATAAAAGTTGTCCAATATTGGTCTATTATTTGCTGAGGCGATCAGGTCCCATGGGATGATCCCGATCACCTTAACTAACTCACTACAACAGCGCGAATTTATTACTTTATAGAGATTGTCCTACAATGCTGGCGTAAATTGTTAATTACTCCTCTACAACGACAACTGTTACAGGTTCTTGAGGGACTTCAGGGTCAGGAGTCGTGTCTAAGTGGAGGCTCTGCTTCAGTTTCACTTTTAGCCCTTCTGAAATGGGTAATTCTTTAATTTCTTTCAGCAGTGCTTGGGTGGATTCAGTTTTGCTTCGTTCTGCGTAAGTACCTGTGAGAATACTTTCAAATCCAAACTGTCCAATCGCTTCTCCAAAAATTCCGATCATACTCAGAAGTCCTAAACCTCCGACAATACCCAAAGGTCCTCCTAACAATCCCAGAGAAGCCATAACAGCCGCACTATTGCCTCCTGAGGTGACGATTGCAATGATTAAAGATACACCAGAAAGACCCAGTCCAGAAATTTTCTTAACAACTTCGTCCATTGATAAACCCGCAATGTCGAGTTTCATAAGTTCGTCCATTTTAGTTACCTCTTAATCTTGATACTATTTATTGGTTGACTTATTGCTGAAGCATACCATAAGTTTAACTGTCAAACGAATCCTCAACAATTTTTTCCAGTGAGTAGCATTTCAGCAATACTTTTAGAAATCGGAAAATGAGGTGAAAAGATCTCCATCCAGAAAAACTCACCCACGGGATTAACCTCTAGAAAAACGTGGCGGTTATCGGGAGTCACAATAATATCAATCGCCCCATAGTTTAAGCCAAAATAAGCCATGAGTTTAAGTAGTTTTTTCTCCACATCTTCCGGTAAATTGTAAGGTTGCCAATCTTTAACCAAGGCTTTACCTTCTTTGCGCCAATCAAATGTTGATCCTTCCATTTTTTGAGAATCAACTGCGGCAGTAAATATCTGATGTCCCACAATTGTTGTTCGTAATTCTAAGGATTTAGGGATATTTTCTTGAAACGTCATGGGACAAAAACAGAGTCCTTCTAGGTTGTCTAGATCCTCCTCTGTGACTGAATTAGTAAAAACCACATTTTCTTCTCCTTTCTCTCCAAAAATGGCAAAGGAAGAGAGCATTTTACTAATGATTCCCTGTTCAGAACATTCAGTCGCAAACTGTTTCACCGCTTGGGGATTATTGGAGGTTAAAGTTCGGGGTATGTCAAGACCGACTTCTCTTGCTACTTTTAATTGGAGTTGTTTATTATTGGCTATATCAACATTTGCCATTCTGTCAAAGTGAAATCCCCCAAGACTAGAAATCATCCCTCGGACAGTCGCGCGACATTCCCGAATGGCTGCTTCTTTAAATTGCCCGTCCATACTCTCCGGTAATTTTTGTCCGTATCTCATTCGCCTATACCAGACAGAAGATACATCTGCTAAATCGATTTGTTTATCTCCATCGGTAATCATTCCTTTCTCAGATTTGCCGGAATAAAGATCTAGTTTGACTTCTGTGGGATATCTGTCTGTGTCAAACCGAAAAACTTTTTCTCCTTTAGCTTCTATCGCCTCGCTTACTAAAGGAATACTTTCGTTATCTCGGCTGAAGGTAATGATTAATGCTGTCATGATGAATCGTTATAGTGAAGACGTTAGGGGTTGGATTTTAGAGCTTGGGTTTTAGGTTTTAAAGGTTAGGTTTTAGGGGTTAGATAAAACGCTGTTTGATTCGTTATTGAAATCTGTAAATATATGTTCCCATGGCGTGGCGTTAGCCGTAGCGCTCGTTACCATAATTATTAGTTCTTGATGTTGGATAAAATCCTGATAAAATTCAAGCGATTAATCGTATTTTTAAATGCTTTAATTCTCTCATTACTCAACCAAAAGAGCATCTGCGATCGCCGCCGCAATGGGTAAGTCTAATTCTTTCTCTAGCATTCCCCACTCTCCTTGGGGATTAACTTCTAAAAAGATATATTCTCCATCCGGGGTAACAATAAAGTCAAATGCACCACACACTAGCCCAAATTTATCCATAAAGGCTTTAATTCGACTGACTAAGTCTTCTGGAAGCTGATGATGTTCCCAGGAACCTGCATTCACTCCAGGTCGTCGCCAATCTACGGTAGAATCTTCGTAAACTGAGGCATTTAACGCCCCAACAAAGGTCAGACCATCGACGTACATTACCCGTAATTCTTGTTGTTTGGGGATTTGTTCTTGAAACACCATCGGACAGTAACGCAATGACTCTGCATCTTCTAAATCTTCGGGCTTGACGGCGTTGGTATAAACAAAAAAGGATGAATACTCCATACCGTAGTGAAGGGTTGTTAATAGCTTACTCACCATTTTTCCTTCTACTTGTTGAAAAAATTCCCGCGCTGACTCTGCTTTATTAGTAATGAGAGTTTGAGGAATAATTAACCCAACTTCTGATGCCACTCGGAGTTGATGCAGTTTATTGTTTGCTACATGAACACAATCTAAATCATTCACCCAACGGACTTGGGCGAGACTATCCCAAAATCCTGTTAAGGTTGCCTTAGATTCTCGCACGCAAGCTTCTTGATATTTGGGATCTAATTCTTGATTAAATTGGGGTTCCCAGACCCGCCGCACCCACACCGCTTTGACTTGTTCTGTACTAATTGTCTGCCCCTTATATTCAAGAGTATGGTAACTTTTAGATGGGTTAAACTGAGCGGTCAATCCTACGTTTAAGGGGAATTGATCGGTGTCCAAACGAAAAGGTTGCATCCCTTTTTTAGACAGTGCTTCAGCGACTCTATCTATTGTGAAAAAATCTTTACTGTGAGTCACTAATAAGATAATGTCTTGTGACGGAGCCATCAAGTTCTTTCTCCCTCATAATACTCAGTCAGATTGCAGAGCATTCCTGTTTGAAAATCCAACTTAACCCACTTCCCTAATCCTAGGGAATTAGGGTTTTTGAAATCGTTTAAAAAATGGATCGAATCAGGATTCTATCAAGGTTTTTCCCATTCCCAATCCAAAATGAACTAGCTGATAAATCTATTTTTGCAATAGGTATAGGATTGAGGGTAGCTGTTAGCAATTCACTAAAAATTGACTAAAAGCTACCCTTTTTCCCTTGATAAAGATGAAGATTACTCTTTGTTGTTTCTAAATCTCTTCCCAATCAGATGGCCACTTAATTGTCCAAATCGGGCCAGGTTCTTCTGTTTCAGGAGGAGTCTCTTCGGGTTGTGTAGCTGGCGGTTCGGCTTGCTCTTCTAAGAAACGAGCAAAGAAAGGAACTGCTTTAATTTCTTGAGTTGTGTTTTTAGACATGATAATTACTTTTTAATACGGGTGAGTAACGGGGAACTACGTTTGCGGGTGTTCCAGGCTTTTTTGTTTCCACCCTACACGTTCTATCATAGTTTCACAACGTCGTCAAGCTTTTTTGGGGCCATATTAATAATGATCAAAGTAGGATTACATTGCCCTCAATTGAGAAGATAATTCTTCTAACAAATAGGGGCGTTTTTAACTTAAATTAAATTTGATCAACTCGCGATCGCCTAAATCGTTAACCTGATAAAATTAAACAAAAATTAATGTGATTGAAACCCGAGTATTGATCTGATAGAATACGGTACTATACTAGGGTTTAATCTGTAACCATTGATGCTAGCTAGCTTTTGGAGGTTAATATAGATCAAATAGCCAGGAAACTCTTCTCTCTAGATCGGCCAGCAATAGTAATTGCGATCGCAATGGCTTATTAAGAAGAATTGGAGATTCTGAGTTGCGCTCGCCCTTTGATAAGAGAGAGTGTTTATGGGTAGGATCAAAAATCACAACTGAGCTAAAGCTGTCGCCCACCGAGGGGAGATTCAGATAACCTGAGAAAACTTCTGTTACCTCAGAATGCTTTCCCCTGTGAATCAAGAAACCCTGAGTCAGCATAGAATAAAAGCTGTTGTAGACAGTATTCATGGGCGATCAAGGGCGCGTAGCGCAAATCCTTCAAAGCGCTGTTAAGACACATCAGGGATTGACCCATGAGCAACGCTGTCACACAAAATCTGCACAATCAGCCAATTAACATCTAAACAGAATAATATTCAGACTGAGAAAACGTTTGAAATTAGGAGTAATTTACAGTTAATGGAGAGAATCAACCCATGACTAAAACAGTAGATTTAGTAATCGTGATTGATACGAGTGGTTCGATGAAAGATGAAGCCACAGACCTAAGCCAAGCCGCACTAAAAGCGATTGAAGGCGCTGCATCAAGTTGTCCTTGTGACTTACGAGTCGAGTGGTTTGGGATTGAAGGACGATGGAAAAATACCAAATTTGAACGCAGGATTCGAGATTATTTGCTCACAGAATGTAACATTAATGAATCAGATCTGCGAGCCCGTAAACGAGGATCACTACCCGGTGCAGGGGCCCAGGAAGATGGAGCTCGTGCTGTTGAAGATATCTCTAAGTATTTTGATTGGCGAGAAGGAACCCATAAAGCCATTTTTTACTTAGGAGATGAAGCCTTAGAAGGAGGGGGAGATCGAACCACAGAGAAAGATGTTGAAGCCGCAAATCAAGCCATTGTTGCCGCCAAGACAAATGAAGTGATTGTACATACCTATTTTGGTACCTCTAACAGTAAATATCGACATACTCTGCTCTCAGAATATGCTCGATTCGCAACAGAAACACAAGGACAAGCATTTACGGCTCAAGATTCTCTTCTCGGCTTTCAAGAAGTTCTGACAACAGTGATCTGTAGTAGTCAAATTGAAGTCAGTAGTACCACAGAAGAAGACACCACAGAAATAGACACCACAGAAGAAAATAACACAGAAGAAAATAACACAGACAACGCCTCGGAGGAATCATCTCCCGAAATGGTTGAATCTTCAGTGCTGGGCTTTGATGGTAAAGATGATTATATTGAAATCCCTTATCAACCTCACCTCAGTCCCAATCAATTTACCCTATCCTGTTGGGCTAAAGTCACGGGCAAACCGAAACAATGGCGATCGCCAATTACTTGTAGAACCGAGGGGCCGCTAGGCGGATATATTCTCTACGCCGGGACTGACAATAATTGGCAGTTTTGGACTGGAAATGGCGAGAAGTGGGTGACTCTAACGGGTTCAAATGTTGTTTTAAGAGCTTGGACTCATTTGGCAGCCACCTATGATGGGTCTAAGATGACACTTTATATTAATGGAGAACAGGTCGGCACCCCCGTTGAATCAAAAATTCATCTCAATCAACGCTTTCCGTTACGCATTGGTGCCGGCCGGACTGAAAAAAGTCCAGGCTTTTTCTTTATGGGACAAATTGCGGAAGTGCGGCTTTGGAACCAAGTCCGTTCATCCGCAGAAATCAAACAATTCATCAACCGCCGACTCACGGGTAACGAAGCGGGATTAGTGGGTTATTGGCCCCTGAATGAAGGCAGTGGCACGACTGTAAAAGATCTTACAGGGAATTGCTCCGACTGCAATATTTCGGGAGCGACTTGGAAGGAGGTGAAAATCCCGCTTCAGGAAAGTCCTGCTGTTGAAGCACCGATAGCCAATACGGCTTCAGGGAATTTCGTTCTCAGTTTTGACGGGCTAGACGATTATGTCGAAATTCCGGAGCCATTTAAAAACAATACAGCTTTCACTATCTCCCTGTGGGTCAACCCATCTATCCTTAACGATGAACAATATCATGGATTTATTGGCAAGGAAGGGGACGAGTATCGCAAACCGGGACTGTGGGTATGTCCTGGCGATAGCGGTTTACATTACGACTCTTACGACCCTTCAGGTCAACGCTATTGGGATTTGTTACCCAACTTCTTTGAAGCCAAAGACCAATGGGTACACATTGCCTGGGTGAAACAGGGAACAGAATACACCTTTTACCGCAATGGCGAACGATTTGCCACCAAACCCGCACCCGAGCAATTTTATACCAGCGACACCAGCTATTGGCTCGGACGAGTTGATAATTTCTTTGCCGGCTACATAGCTGAAGTTCGCATCTGGAGTCAGGCCCGCACTGAAGCTGAAATTCAGTCAGATTTCTCACACCGTTTGGTGGGTAATGAAGCAGGCTTAGTGGGTTACTGGCTTGTGAATGAAGGCAGTGGCAGCACCATTCAAGACAATACAGCTAATGGCAATAACGGCAATATTTCGGGAGCCGTTTGGGAGCAGGTGGAAATTCCCATTGAGCCAAGTCCTGAAGAGGCTGTTGCTGAAACCAGCCCACCTTCAGAAGAGACTACTGTGTCCGAACCTGTGGAAAGTCCTGAAGAGGCTGTTGCTGAAAC
>CAYSWY010000070.1:0-21852 GCA_964434975.1 uncultured Lyngbya sp. | reverse complement strand
GTTGACCCGCAATTGTTGGCAGAAGAACAGAAGTTATTGCAGCGATTGAATACGTTAGATCAATCTCGACAATTGAATCCAGGGGAAAGAGATATTGAGGAATTAAAGCAGGAAATTGAAACAGTTCGGCGGGAGTTGCAAAACCTAGAAGTTGAAATTAAACGCAATAGTCCCCAATATGCTAATTTAAAATATCCTGAACCGTTAACGGCTTCTGAAATTCAGCAACAAGTTTTAGATGATGAGACGGTGTTGCTCATGTATTCGTTGGGACGCGATCGCAGTTTTTTATGGTTAGTCAGTACAACGGAAGTTAAAAGTTATGAATTGCCTAAACGTGAGGAAATTGAACAGTTATCTCAATCGTTTTTAGCGGAAATTGAATCAAAAGCAGTAGTCCCGCCATCAGGAGAAGAATTAAGTCAAGTTTTATTATCTCCCGTGATTAATCAGTTAGGAAATAAACGCTTAGTGATTGTTGGCGATGGCATTTTACAAACGGTTCCTTTTGCGGCGTTACCGATGACCTCTGAGAAAGTGGGTAATTTGACCTCTCCCCCAACCCCTCTCCTAAAAGGCGAGGGGAGTTTGAAACATTCTGCTTCCCTCCTTTTAGGGGAAACTGAGGGGGGTTACAAGCAGATTTTGACCTCTCCCCCAACCCCTCTCCTGCAAGGCGAGGGGAGTCAAAACAGGGGTTACACACCGTTAATTGTTCAACATGAAATTATCACTTTACCTTCTGCTTCTAGTCTCGCTATTCTCAGAGAACAGGTTGAAGGACGAACCCCTGCCCCGAAAAAAGTTGCAGTTATTGCTGACCCGGTTTTTGAAGAAAATGATATTCGTTTTCAAGGTGATTATCAAGCGCAAATAGAAACACAAACAAATAATGTTAATTACATTGCATTAAGACAATCTATTGATGATTTCCTCGGTAAAAATTTCGGTCGTTTAGACCATACTCGCAATGAAGCCATGGCAATATTAGCCTTAGTTCCCGATAATTTAGAACAATTATCCTTAGATTTTGATGCTAACCGTCAAACGGCTACAGATTCAAATTTAAGTCAATATCAAATTGTTCATTTTGCGACTCACGGACTCTTAAATGAAACGCAGCCAGAGTTATCAGGATTAGTCTTTTCTCTCTACGATCAACAAGGTACAGATAAACCGGGATTTTTACAACTGAATGATATCTTTAATTTAACCCTATCGGCTGATTTAGTAGTATTAAGTGCTTGTGAAACGGGAATTGGTCAGGAGATTCGCGGCGAAGGATTAGTGAGTTTAACCCGAGGATTTATGTATGCGGGGGCAGAACGACTTGTGGTGAGTTTGTGGGCGGTTGCTGATCGTTCAACTTCGGAATTTATGCAAGATTATTATGGCAAAATATTAGAAAATAGTGCAAACCCAGCAACAGCGATGCGAGAAACACAGTTAGAAATGTTGCAATCTGATCAATATAATGCCCCTTATTTCTGGTCACCATTTGTGTTTCAAGGAGAATGGAAAGATATAGCGCGTAGCGCAAGTCAAAAGTTAGAAGTCAGAAGTCAGAAGTATTAGGGTGGGCAAGTATTCATGCATGATGATTATACTGATATCATTCTCTGATTTTCTCACTAAGCTGTATTAAGATTGTATTTATAAACTGTCTCTTACTCTCATACAAAATAATAAAAAATGTCTTTAATTTCTCGTCGTCGTTTTATTGAATTTACAGGTGCAACCCTTGCCACTCTCGGACTTAATTCTTTAAATTTACGTTCCCAATTTGATCGACATGGTAAAGTATTAGCCCAGGATACTCCGCGTAAATTGGCTTTATTAGTCGGGATTAATCAATATAAAAATGACCCGTTAGATGGCTGTGTGAATGATGTTTTAATGCAAGAAATGTTACTGATTCATCGCTTTGGGTTTAATCCCAAAGATATTGTAACGCTAACCGATCAACAAGCGACTCGTCAAGGTATTTTAGAGGCATTTGAAAACCATTTAATTAATCAAGCAAAACCAGGCGATGTAGCTGTTTTTCATTTTTCCGGACATGGTTCTCGTGTTTTAGATCCCAATCCAATTCCGCTTAAAAGTCCGATTGTTGATAGTGTGGGTTTAAATGGAACATTAGTTCCGGTAGATAGTTCTTATCCGCTGAATTACCTCAAAACAGGGGGTGTGGTGAATGATATTATGGGGCATACTTTATTTTTATTAATGTCTGCGATTAAAACTGAAAATTTTACGGCAATTCTTGATAGTTGTTTTTCTGGGTTAACCACCAGAGATTATAAAGTTCGTTCTCGAGAAGGCGGAAAAAATATTAAAATTTCTCCTCAAGAAAAAGTCTATCAAGATCAATGGCTGTCACGCTTGGATCTGTCTCAAGCAGAATTTATTAAAGCCTATCAAACGGGTGTTGCTAAAGGTGTTGTTTTAGCTTCTGCCAAACCTAATCAATTAGCGAAAGATGTTAAACTGCTAGATTTTCATGTTGGGATTTTTAGCTATTTATTCACTCAATATCTCTGGCAAAATACAGCAACACCAGAAACGGCGATCGCCTACGCAAATGAGACAATTCCCCAAAGGTATGCTCAAAATCCAATGTATGAAGCTAAAATTAATAGTAATTCTGCAAATCAATCGATGTATTTTATTCAAAACCCGCGTCCAATTGCTGATGCAGTGGTGATGGAAACAGAAAGAAATCAAGCAAAGGTTTGGTTAGGGGGATTAACAGTACAACAAAAAGCAGGATTACAATCAGGAACTTTATTTAATGTAATTAATTCTCAATCTAACGGGTTAGAAAAAGCGATTGTTCAGTCTCGAGAAGGGTTAACGGCAACAGTACAAATTGAAGGTAATCTTGAACCGGGAACGTTATTATCTTTATAACTAAGACTTGAGAATTTCTGGTTTTGATTCAAGCAATAAATAGGCTTGTTTAGCAGCAGCTTGTTCTGCGCGTTTAATGGAACGTCCTTTGCCAAATCCTAACTTATCTCCTTTAAACCAAACTTCAGCATAAAATCGCTCATCCGGATTACTGAATTCGATTTCTTTGACCTGATATTTCGGCAAGGCTTTATAATAGTTTTGGGTCCATTCTTGCAATGCTGCTTTGTAATTTTGACGAGCCGGATCGCTGATAATTTCTGCGGCGCGTTGTTTGAAATGCGGATCAAGCCAAGGCCGAATTAAGCTGAGGGTATGAGTGCCTAAATACAGGGCAGCTAGAATCGCTTCAAAACTATCAGCTACGGTGGATTCTAAAGCAATTGAATCGCGGCGTAAACTTTCAGCAATCAGTAAATAACGATCAAAGCCATAAGAATTGGCGATTTCTGCTAAATTGCGATCGCTAACCAACACTGAACGAACTGCGGCAAAATCTCCTACAGGTAACTCTGGATAAATTTCATACAACAATTCAGAGGCTGCCAAGCGAACCACAGCATCTCCAATAAATTCTAATTGTTCATAATTAGCTTTGCTATCAATCGTGGGATGAGTCAAAGCCAAATCCAGTAAATGCCATTGAATGGATGTGGAAATAATCCCTAACCGTTCAACCAGTTGCTTTAATTGTTGCTGCCGTTTGGGATAGCCGATAGACATCTTTGCCTTAAAATCTCAACAAGTCTAAAGAGTGAAAGAGAGAGTCAGACATAAGCCGGATTCTGTTATCCTCCAGTTAAGAGGACGGCCATTATCTATCTAGGATATTTGTTACCAAACACCTCATGCGGTACCTCCATTAACGGAACGGGTAAAAGACCAACCGTAGTTCCTCCGACCTTGCTCCCAACCGGGGTTTACCGAGCCAGAGCCTCACGACTCTGCTGGTGCGCTCTTACCGCACCTTTGCACCCTTACCTGTGAAGGAGGGATAAAAATTATCCTCCATTCCATCGGCGGTATGTTTCTGTGGCACTCTCCTCACGATCACTCGCACTGGGCGTTATCCAGCAAGTCTGGTCTTTCGGGAGTCCGGACTTTCCTCAGACTCTATTCAAGTCCGCAATAGCCTGCACTAACTCTCTCTATTTTTTATAGTATCTCACTAGACAGATATCCTTTCAGGTTTAATATAAAATTATGTCCAGGCTCGGAAAAAAGTATTCTCTTGCCAAGCTTGAGCGGTACGGGCTTTAATCGCTGCCATTTGGTCAGCATTGAGGGGTTGAAACTGTTGAGCGACTCTAAAGTTAGAAGTTAACTGTTCGACCGATTCTGCGGCAATAATACAGCAGTGTACACCCGCTAAGGATAATACATAACCCATGGCCTGTTCCATGTTCTCTAAAACGCCATTACGAAATAGTCGGCCATAAGCGGGAATTTTCATCGCTATCACTCCCACATTTTGCTGTTGTGCCACGGGTAAGACAGTTGAAGCAAACGGACGGGGATGATGGGGGTCAGCGGCATTTAAGGCAATTAATGTGGTATCAAAGGGATAACGTCTTAACCCAGCAGCAATCACATCGGGTTCGTGGTGTCCGGTAATGCCAGAATATTTAATAATACCTTGTTCTTTGGCTTCTTCAATAGCTTTTATGGCTCCATTTTGACCTAAAATCTGGTCTAATTCTTCATGAAAAGAAACATGATGTAATTGCCACAAATCCAAGTAATCTGTATTTAAACGTTTTAGCGATCGCTCTAATTCTCGCCAAGCGCCATCTCGATCTCGTCGGGCGGTTTTTGTGGTTAAAATCACTTGAGAGCGGTATGGGGGTAAAACCTTGCCTAAATGTTCTTCACTCGGGCCATAACTCGCGGCGGTATCAAAATAGCGAATACCTAAATTTAACGCGGCTTCAATTTGTGCGATCGCTTCGGCTTCTTGTCCCCGTTTTGATAAAGGAGTTTGTCCGGCCCCGCCTAAGCCAAAAATGGGTAAATTTAGACCTGTTTTCCCTAAAACTCGTTGCGGTAAAGTCGATGTTTTTGGGGGTTGAAGGTTAGAAGTTGCAGCAATTTCTGAACCCTGTTGTTTTAACGCAGCGTGACCGATAATACCGCCCGCAACCGCAGCACCTGTGAGCAGAAATTGTCGTCGAGTTTTTGGATTACTCATGGTTGTAGAATCCTTGTGAAGACTTGCCCATATTTTAACGAAATGTCTGTATATTTGTTATGGGTTGTTCGTTATTGATTAGCGCGTTATAGTACTCTGTTAATATATAGGCGTATTGCTATCGTAGAAATATAGATCAATTACATACAGAGTAACTACTGTTATTATTATTTACTCAAACACTATTGTTGAATTTTTATAGCTATAAAAAGTGCTAAAGCATATTTACATAAAATAATGATGAGTCAATTTAATTGGGAAATGTTCCTCAAAGAAGAGAGCAAAAAAGCTATCGAGAGATATAACAGGAGAAAAAAGGAATATCAAGGGCGATATTCTAACCTGGATACACTTTCAGACGAAGTGATTGAATCGGAATGGTTAGGTTATCCTGGAGCATCAGAAGAACAAATTTTCGCTGCTGAAACTCGTTTAGGTATTACGTTGCCTCCGTCTTATCGAAATTTTTTGAAAGTGACAAATGGATGGCCTTACTATCCCGGTATTTTAGAACTGCGACCTGTAGAAAAAATAGATTGGTTCTGTGTTGAAAATCAGGATTGGATTAACATTTGGCATGGTGATTGCCCTGAATACGCTTCTGACAAAGCATATTTTAATTATGAATATAATGGGTTGTCTTGGAATCAGCCTATGCGGACAAAATATTTGCAAACCGCTTTACAGATCAGCGATGATATAGATTGTGAAGTAGTCTTGCTTAACCCGCAAATTATTCATAACGATGAATGGGAAGCATGGCTTTTTAGCTCCCATGCTCCTAAAATAAATCGATGTCGTTCTTTTCAAGAAATGCTTCAAACAATTGGACTGGTTGGTTCTTGGACATAATGGCAATCAGTTGGAAATTTTTAAGCGATCGCGACTGACCAATAGGTGTATACCCGACAAATATTCCGTCCGGCGTGAAAAAATCCCAGTGTAGTTGTCAAAATGGTAATCCCAAAGTCACAGATCTTCATCTTTCAAACAGAATTGAATCATCCCGGAAAGCCAGGTTAATCTGTTAAACTATAAAATCTACCGGGTTATATTGAGCTGTAATGGGAAATACGTTTGGACATTTATTTCGGATTACAACATTTGGAGAATCCCACGGCGGCGGGGTGGGTGTTGTGATTGATGGTTGTCCACCGAACCTTGAAATTGATGTATCTGAAATTCAGGCCGAACTTGATAGACGACGACCCGGACAAAGCAAGATTACTACACCGCGCAAAGAAACCGATACCTGCGAAATTTTGAGCGGAATGTTTCAGGGAAAAACCCTCGGCACTCCGATTCAAATCTTAGTTCGCAATAAAGATACGCGCCCCCAAGATTATCAAGAGATGGCAGCAACGTATCGCCCATCCCATGCAGACGCGACTTATGATGCAAAATATGGCATTCGCAATTGGCAAGGAGGAGGACGTTCTTCGGCCCGCGAAACCATTGGCCGAGTAGCAGCCGGAGCCATTGCTAAAAAAATTCTAAAGACTATTGCCAATGTTGAAATTGTCGGTTACGTTAAACGGATTCAAACCCTAGAGGGAATCGTTGATCCCGAGACAGTGACTTTAGCTGAAGTCGAAAGCAATATTGTCCGCTGTCCGGATGCAGAATGCGCCGAACGAATGATTGAATTGATTGAACAAGTGCGAGATCAAGGCGATTCTATTGGGGGAGTCGTTGAATGTATCGCCCGGAATTTACCCAAAGGACTCGGTAGCCCTGTGTTTGATAAACTAGAGGCAGATTTGGCAAAAGGTGTCATGTCTTTACCCGCCAGTAAAGGATTTGAAATTGGTTCTGGTTTTGCCGGTACTTTGCTGACAGGCAGCCAACACAATGATGAATTCTATACTGACGAACAGGGTGTGATTCGGACAGTGACTAACCGCTCTGGCGGTGTTCAGGGGGGCATTTCAAACGGCGAAAATATTATTTTACGAGCAGCATTTAAACCAACTGCTACAATTCGGAAAGAGCAGCGCACAGTTACCCAGCAGGGAGAGGCAAAACTGCTAGCAGCCAAAGGTAGACATGATCCTTGTGTTTTACCTAGAGCTGTTCCGATGGTAGAAGCGATGGTTGCTTTGGTGTTGTGTGACCACTTGTTACGTCATCACGCTCAGTGTGGAATCTAGAAATCTGCAAATGAATATGCACACTAGCTCATCAGTTGGGGCTATTCCCCAAACCCAATCTAATCCTCAATTTTCCACCCATAACCCGGAAGAGTTTGTGGTTCAATTCTGGGGTGTTCGAGGAAGTATCCCCACTCCGGGAGAAGAAACCATTCGCTATGGGGGTAATACGTCCTGTCTAGAAATGCGGGTTGCCGGAATTCGCTTAATTTTTGACGGGGGTACAGGCTTACGGATGTTAGGTGAATCTCTGAAGCAGGAAATGCCTGTGGAAGGATATATTTTCTTCACCCATTATCATTGGGATCATATTCAGGGTTTTCCCTTATTTACTCCAGCGTTTACCTCGGGTAACCATTTTAAGATTTACGGAACTATTCCACCGGACGGAGAATCAATGAAGCAACACTTTATTGAACGAGTCTTACACCCCAATTCTCCTGTACCCATGCAAGGAATTAAAGCGGATTTACAGTTCCATGAACTTAAAGCTGGGGATAAGGTGCAGTTAGACGATATTATTATTGAAACAGGCTCACTGAATCATCCCAACACAGCGATTGGATATCGAGTCAATTGGCAGGGTCGCAGCGTGGTTTATTGTTCGGATACCGAACATTTCCCCGAAGGCTTAGATGAGAATGTTCTTAACCTAGCCCGTGATGCGGATGTCCTGATTTATGATGCGATGTATACCGATGAGGAATATCACAATCCTAAATCTCCGAAGGTGGGTTGGGGACATTCAACCTGGCAAGAAGCCATTAAGATGGCAGAAGCAGCGGGAGTAAAACGAGTTGTTATTTTTCATCACGACCCGACTCACAGTGATGAGATATTAGATAAAATTGCTCAAGAAGTTCAAGCCAAATTTCCCAAAGCAATTATGGCACGGGAAGGTTTAATTTTACCCGTGGGAGTATAGTTGAAGTCAGAAATTAGAAGTCAGCTATTCTGAAGTTATGAGTATAAATCTTTGATGATCATCAGAAATTCTACTGATCATTCATCGTTCATCATGCTCTGAATTTTTGCGATCGCACCGACCATAATTAAATGTTCTTGTACCTGAATGCGCTGGTGTAAGCTTTCTGGAGTATCTTCTAAGAAGATAGGTACGGCGGCTTGCATGATAATTGGGCCGCTATCAACGGTTAATTCAACAAAGTGAACGGTGCAGCCTGTAATTTTAACCCCTGCATTTAAGGCTTGTTCAATGGCGTGAATTCCGGGAAAACTGGGCAGCAGACTGGGATGAAGATTAATAATTTTTTTGGGGAAGGCATCAATTAAAACAGGGGTAACAATTCTCATCCAACCTGCCATCACCACTAATTGAATCTGATGTTGTTTTAAGATTTCAACAATATGTTGATCTAAGTCTTCTCGCTTTTTATAATGGCGGTGATTCAATAAAACAGTCGGAACATTATATTTATCAGCCCGTTCTACTACTTTAGCATTAGGATTATTATAAATTAAAATTTCAGCTTTAGCGTTTAATTTCTGTTGCTGAATTGCTTGGGCGATCGCTTCAAAGTTACTGCCACTTCCGGAAGCTAAAATTCCCAGCTTTAAAGCTGATCCCGGTATAAATAGATCGGGTATTTCAGGAGAGACTAGAACCTGATTTGATTCAGTAGCAGCCA
This sequence comes from uncultured Lyngbya sp., assembly GCA_964434975.1. Lineage (GTDB taxonomy): Bacteria > Cyanobacteriota > Cyanobacteriia > Cyanobacteriales > Microcoleaceae > JAAURB01. The sequence goes on along the minus strand of CAYSWY010000070.1, from coordinate 12,955 downwards.
TCATAGGTAATTTAAGAGCGTTCATAACTAGGTCTGTCTTATTTTACTGTCAGTGGTTCTCTTAAAGCAATCAAAAATTATTGGTAAAACTGAGGTGGATGAATCAATAGTATTTGCTGCGCTTTATTTTAACCGAAAAAAAATATTAACGAAGTTTTTAAAGTTACAAGATTGGAAAAAGACTCAACCTGAGAATAACAGTAAATTTTTTTAGACTAATTTTAAGTCATTCTGAGGGGGTGATTTAATATTTTCGGCTCCATATATTAAGAATATTCTTAAACTCAATACAGGTTAGTCCCTTGAAAACGCTCCCAACGTTCAGCTAAAAGAGAGAAATGGACGGGTAAAGCGATAAAATCAGGCGAAAAACTCAGTGAGGTAGAAAATTGATAAGTAATCTCTTATTTTCCCACTGCGATCCAATAGGGATATGGCTCAAAATAGTACGGATCAAAGCCGGGGGGAATCAAAGAATGTATATCCTGTTGATCAACCCTTGTTAAAATTTCTTCAATTTAATTCTGGGGTAGTACTACTTTATTCAATAAAAAGTGTATGATAAGAGTGATGGGTAGACTGAGTAGTCTTGTTAATAGCTGTTAATCTCTCTCAAAAAGTGATTTGATCAATTCTCTCACTCATTTTTAAGCGATTAAAGTTACATAAACCTGCAAGGACTATCTAGGGAATATAGCAGTTGATAAACTGTCCAGTCCCTCCTGAACCCATCTTTTTATAGCTGTAAGTTGAGCACAGAGACTCGGTTTAAATGATTTTCGTCCCTCGTATGAGAGGAGAATCAATTTCTTCTATTGTTCGTCCATCGCATGAGGAGAAGAACGCTTAAGTGATGAAATTAATTGTTGAGTGTCCAACGCCTTAACTTAATATTAGATTGTGAGCTGCAAACAATGACGCAAGAGTTTGATATATCTGTAACCCCAGTAGGAGATGATGAATATTTAGTGCGGACGGAAAAAGTCGCATCAGGTGTTCCTTTAGCTGAAGAACAAGTGAAATGGCCCATTCAAGAGTGGCTGAGTGCAACCCGTGAGTTGATGAATGACCCTTTGCTGGGGGTTTTGGAAGGAAAAAGATCGTTATCTAATCGTCACTCTAGCACCTCTACTCAGAATTTAAGTTTAGTAGAACTCGGTCAACAACTTTATCAAGGATTATTTCAAGGAACCTTACGAGAAAGCTGGACTTGCGCCCAGGCGATCGCTCAAAATCGTAGTGAGTTACTGCAATTAAGATTAGGGGTTAAAGGCAGAGAACTGTCCAGTTTACCTTGGGAAGTCCTCCACGCAGGCGATCGCCCCGTTGCCACCGGGACTGAAGTGGTGTTTTCTCGCTATCAACCCAATACCAGCGCTTCCGTTCACATTCATCCCCTGCAAGCCAACCAACCTTTAAAGATTTTAATGGCGATCGCGGCCCCCAACGATCAAGACAGTCTCCAACTCAAAAGAGAAGTCCATCATCTGAAGGAGGAATTGCAGAGAGATACTCAGCGGATGATGGTCAATAGCTATGAACGTACCCGCCATACCCCAGAAATTCAATTGACCCTGTTAGAACAGCCCGATCGCGAACAATTAACTCAGGCGTTGGAACAAGGACAATATCAGGTGTTTCATTATGCCGGCCATAGTAATTTAGCCACAGCCGGAGGAGAATTATACTTAGTTAATCGTAAAACAGGATTAACTGAAATTCTCGGCGGCGAAGATTTAGCCGGGTTATTGGTGAATAATGGGGTACAAATGGCGGTTCTCAACTCTTGCCGGGGTGCATATCGTCATGCCGTTAAAACTAATTCAGAAACCAGCGAAATCAATTTAACTGAAATGTTGGTGAAGCGGGGAATTCCTGGGGTATTGGCGATGGCTGAACGCATCCCGGATGAAGTGGCCCTAACTTTAACTCGGTTGTTATATCGTAATCTCAATCAAGGGTATCCCGTTGATCTGAGTTTGAGTCGCGCCAGACAGGGACTAATTTCTGCTTATGGTTCGCGTCAACTGTATTGGGCGTTACCTGTTTTATACTTACATCGAGCGTTTGATGCCCGTCTGACTGGGACTCAGCCTTGTTTACCGGAAAGTCAGTTACTGTTGTCAAATGCTTTATTTCCGGGAAAGAATGTTACTTTAGACAACCGTGAAGAGTCCGAATTTCTAGCAGCATTTCATAGCTTTGAAGAGGAAGAACCTCTATTTCCGGATGATGTTCTCAATGATATTGATTATCTGGCTGATGAACCTGTTACCCAGGAGGTAGAAGAGACAGAATTTATCGGGGATGTTTTAAATCAAATTAAACAGAATTCTGTTAAACCTAGTCCGGTTGAACCGCCGACTTCGGATCGAATTGGGACACTTGAAGATCTCCTACCCTTGATCCAACGCAATTTTGCAGAGCAAATTCCACCATTATCTGAATCTATTTCTAAGTTAAAACCCTTGTGGAAAAAAGTAAAATCAAAAGCACAAAAATCCCCGATTAAGTGTTTATTGATTAGCAGTTTAGTGTTATTACCTTTAGGGGTTTGGCATTCAACTCAGGGTCAAAGCGCACCTGCAACTTCGGGTTATTTGTCACTGACTCAAACTAAAACTGTAACGGTTGAATTGGAAAGTATGTTGACTGAGCAAGTTGCAGATCTTGCCCTAGAACAGTTTCGTCAGGGAAATATAGAAACAGGCGTTCAAGCCACAATTGAACTACTTAATCGCGGGGCTTGGATGGAAGCCCGGACAGCCCTAAAAGCCGTTCCTCTGCGATCTCGAAATCAGCCTGAGATTAACTTCTTGCGAGGGCGATTTATGTGGCAATCCATTGAGTATGGAAACACAGAATATCAAATTAGTCAAGTCCGAAATAATTGGGAAAAAGCGGCTCAGCAACGTCCTGAATTATTGGAATATCAAAACGCTCTGGGATTTGCTTATTATTTGGAAGGTGATATTAAAAAAGCATACAAAACTTGGTTAGGTATTGCATTTAATGAATCTAATCCTTCTCAAACTCAACCCGCCAATTCCTTAGAACAAGAAGCACTCAATACTTATGCAGGGTTAGGGTTAGTGTTAATGAAGTCGGCTCAGAATTTATCGGCTGAAGATCAAATTTTACGTTTAAGTAAAGCTATTAAATTTCGAGAAAAAGTAATGACAGAAGGAGCAGATCTGTTTAAACCTAGAACTTTAGCACAAAATTGGTTATGGTCTAATCAACTGGTTCGAGATTGGCAAATGTTATTGAAAACGGAGGATCGTCAAGGATAAATCTTTAAGAAAAAGAATGCACAATCAAGATCAAAACCAGGGTAGGTGTGTCCATGATGCACCTACTATTTTAATTAATTGACTGTTTAAATTACTTGAGGATTCTTACAATAGAATTAACCTAATTTTGGATGAGTAACATTTCAGTTCTAAGTTTTATTAAAGTTTATTTTTATTTTCAGCTCAAACATGAGTAGATCACAATTATAGAGATACCTATATTATTGAAATGAATCAAGAGATAAATTCTATTAGATTCGAGAAAATTAAAAAGATAAAAAAAGTTTAGTTCAGAATCGAATTATCCGAAACCATTAACACCTGATTATAGACGATCATTAGTTGTTTAGCTATTTACTCAAACTATATAATATTATTTAAATTATTTCACTTTTTCAATCAAAACACTACTTAAAATTTATTTATATCTATAGCAATTTTACTTAATTTGTACAAAAGTAGTCTATATAAGCCCCCAGAGTTGACGAGCGACCCCGCGTCGGCGAAAGACGCAAGGGAACGCGCGAGTTGGGGGTTTGGGGCAATACAGTTTACAAATAATTTCTGATTACTATAACAGTACAGATCAGATATTTTTTTATTAAAGCAATCAATATAACAGATTTTTTAATATTCAAAAAATAATTGAAATATGCCAATTCGGCAACATTTTTTTTCTTTCCTCGCTGAGAATTAAACCAAAGCAAGAATAATATTCTGGAGAGCAAGAATGGAATTTAATCAATTAGAAATTTTAGAATCTGATATTGTTACTGGCTCAGAAGAAGCAACGGCTGTGGCTGAATTGGCAGAAATTCCATCAGAATTTAGTTTAGAAGCAGTTAATTTACTGAGTATTGCGGATGCGGATAATACAACCTCAAAGATAGCAGATAGTGAAGCAGAGTTAAAATCGTTAACATCGGATGCCGCTTTAACTACATCTGATTCAATTAGTTTTCCGACTCCGATTCAAATTGGAACACCAAATCCAGATCTTTTAATTGGTACAAAAGGAGCCGATTTTGTTTTTGCATTAGAATCAGATGACTTAATTTTTGCTCAAGAAGGAGCAGATAAAATTTACGCTGGTAGTGGTGATGATTTGGCGTTTGGGGATGGTGGAAATGATGAATTTCGTCAATGGAGTGGAAACCGATTTATTGATGGTAGTGGTAATGATATTTTGATTGGGGGAAATGGCACGGATACAGCGGATTATCGTTTCTTTAATCAAGCCATTACTTTAGAAGCAGGCGGTAAAATTAATAAAGGAAAATTAGGAACCGATCAATTTTTTGATGTTGAAGTCATTAAAGGGACTGAGAATAAATCCAATAGTATTGACGCTTCTACAACGGGCGGAAATAATGCTTCAATTGAAGCCAATCTATTTTCTGAGAACTTACTTGTCAAAAACGTTCCAACCTTAGGAAATTTCAGCTTGACGGTTGAGAACTTTGTCAATGTGACGGGAACCAACAACGACGATAAAATCACAGGAGATAATAAAAATAACCGTCTATCGGGTATAGGTGGGGATGACAATATCTTTGGTTACGGAGGAAATGATACGGTAGATGGCGGCAGTGGCAATGATTTTGTTCGAGGAGATGGGGGTAATGACACGCTTAAAGGTGGCGCAGGTGAGGATACGGTTCAAGGGGGTTGGGGAGATGATCATATTGTCGGAGTCGGTGACGGTAGCCAACCGGGTGCGGGTGAAGTGGATGTATTAACGGGTGGGTTTCCTTGGGTTTTCCCCAGTCCTCTGGCAGTTGAAGCAGCCGTTGCTGAGAGTAGTGTGTCTGGGTTCAAAGATATCAGTGAAATTGAAACTTTAGTAGAAAGCAGCGTTAGTAGCGCTAATGTTAATAGTGCTAATGTTGATAGTTTAACCCGTGAGTCTCTCTCTGTAGAAGGAGGAAGATCTTTAGTGGCAGAAGATCGCCTTCTGTTCCCAACTTTCTTAGATCGGGATAAGTTTGTATTAGGGAATAGCAAAACCTCTTTCTATCTGGATGACTCTAGTTTCGGTTTAGAAGGTTATGGTTATATCACAGACTTTCAAAGCGGTTTCGACAAAATTCAACTTGAAGGTAGCGCCAGTGACTATCTATTTGCAGGTTCATCTCTGATTTTCCGCAATAATGGTTTTGCAGGTTTAGATCCTCAAGATGACTTAGTGGGTTTTGTCGGGGGTTCAGGTTTCAATACCAATACAGATTTATCTTTTGTTGGTTAATCGCTTCTGATTTAATTACTGTATCACAAAATAGGATAGAGACGTTATATATAACGTCTCTACGGTGGTGAATTAAAATATGGATCGTCGTAAATTAAAGAATTTTTCTAATAGATCTTGCTGCCATTGATTTTCGGCAAACTTCCGCTTTTTCAATAATAATCCCGCTTTACTATTCACTTCTGAAAGTGTGGGATAAATATGAATTCCCGTTAAAGCAGAAACTTTTAATTTATTTGACATCGCCAGTACAATTTCATGGATTAATTCCCCGGCTGACGGCCCCACTAAATGCGCCCCTAAAATCTCACCATTTCCTCGAGTAATAATTTTCCCAAATCCTTGCGTTGCCGCTTCTGCTTGCGCCCGATCTACCCCGGAAAAATCCTGTTTTAAAACATACACATCTTTACCATATCTTTCTCTGGCTTGTGTTTCTGTTAACCCCACTCTAGCTAATTCTGGAGCAGTAAACGTTGCCCAAGGAATCACGCGATAATTGGCTTTACTAATAGGTAAAAATAAGGCATTGGTTAACACCACAACCGCTTCATATCCAGCCACATGAGTAAATTGATAACCGCCAATTACATCCCCACAAGCATAGATTTTAGAATTGGTTGTTTGTAGTTTTTCATTCACCTCAATTCCTTTTTTACCCACAACAACCCCAGCCGCTTCTAAATTTAAAGATTCAACATTGGGCTGTCGTCCGGCTGATACTAATATTTCATCAACAATCACCTGTTTTCCGCCACAAAATAAATATTTTTTACCGTCTTTCACTTCAACTCGTTCTGCCCGAGATTGAGATAAAATATTAATTCCTTCGGCAATAAACTGATCTTCAACGACTTTTGCTGCTTCTGGATCTTCTTTCGGTAAAATCAAATCTCGACTGTTAATAATCGTCACTTCCGAACCTAACCGAGAAAACGCTTGTCCTAACTCACAACCAATTGGCCCCGCCCCAATAATGGCTAAAGAATTGGGACGTTCTGTTAAAGAAAATACTTTTTCATTAGTTAGAAAACCCGCTTCTTTTAACCCTTCAATAGGAGGAATAGCGGGACGAGATCCGGTAGAGACCACAAATGCCCTCGCTTTTAATTGGCGGCCATTGACTTCAAATGTATTACCATCTGTAAACTTACCATCCCCAAAAATTACCTCAACCCCTAACCCACGGAATCGTTCCGGGGAGTCATGGGGTTCAATAGCTTTAATTACCTTCTGGACATGACCTGTAGCTTTGGCAAATTCAATGTCTGGGGGGTTGGTATGGATGCCGAAGCGACTGGCATTTTTCACCTCATAAGCGACGCGAGAGGCATGAATGAGAGACTTACTGGGAACACAACCATACCATAAACAGTCCCCACCGAGGCGATCGCGTTCGACTAAGGCGACTTTGGCTTTCAGTTGGGCAGCGGCACTCGCAACCACCAAACCACCCGATCCACCGCCTATAATTACGATATCGTATTCTATTGCCATGATTCTACCTATAGTTTGTCTATGGGTGAATCAGTGTTAATGGCTGAAACGAACCCACATATCAATTATTCCAGCTTAGTTACCTGAATAATAGCTGAGAATATCCTGGGGAGTAGATAAACTCTGGAATTTAAACAAAAATTGTATATTGTTGTTCTTTCTATTTCGGTCTTTAAATTAACATATCGTAGAGACGTTCGATATATATTATTCTTTTTTCTATTTTGTCTATCAATTCACCCCTCGTAGAAACGTTCTATAGAACGTCTCTACATAGGATATTCCTATCGCTTTAATTTTTCACTCAAGACTAACAAATACAACTCTTACACTTTTTGACTCAATTCCCGGAATGATATTTTGAACTTCAACTAAACTTCTAACAGACCGACTTTGCTGTGGAGACAAGATACTATTAATATTTACAAGAGAGTTTCCTAAAACAACATTAGTATTGATATCTTCAAATTGAATATTTATCCGACTTACTTTTTTCACTTCACTTGTGACATTTTTGATTAATCCTTCTATATAATAACCGCTTCCCTCTGGAACTAAATTTAGGTTATTAACCATGATTCCATCCATAATAATTGGATCTTCTGCAACTTCTTCTTCTACTGTACAAAGATGGCTTAAATTCATATAGTTACCCTTTGAATCCACCATGAAACAACCGCTATATTCTTGAGCTAATGTTTCTTTAAAATCGGGGGGGGGTAGATGCTATGAAAGCTGTTGTTGTGAGCAAAGATAGCAAACTAAAACGATATAATTTTTGAGCGTATTTTCTATTAACAGACATAGCTTTATATCTCTAACTACTTATTTCTATATTAAACAGAACGCTCAGTCTTCTGTAACGATGGTTTTACTGAAATTGTGTAATTAGAGATTTAAGGAGATCCGTAAGATTACAGATTATAATCAGTACTTGAATAAAGTTGATATCAAAATATATAATTACCAAATAGTTTATTGAGTTCAATATCCTATAAACTGATGCATACAAATTAGTGAATCAAAATTTAATGTGGGGGAGAAAGTGGTGAGATTATTGTGTTTAAGTAATGGTCATGGAGAAGATGCGATCGCGGTACAAATTTTAACGCAATTACAACAACTCAAAGATGCACCTCAAATTGCTGCGTTACCAATCGTGGGGACAGGACAAGCGTATCAAAAACTGGGAAATGTTCCGATTATTAGTGTAGTAAAAGCTATGCCATCTGGAGGATTTATTTATATGGATGGAGGGCAATTTTTACGAGATATTAATCAAGGGTTAATTGGGTTAACATTCGGACAAATTAAAGCCATTCGTAATTGGGCAAAACAGGGCGGTATGATTTTAGCGGTGGGGGATATTGTGCCGCTATTGATGGCCTGGGTGAGTGGTGCGCCTTATGCTTTTGTGGGGACGGCAAAGTCAGAATATTATCTGCGAGACGAACAAGGATGGCTTTCTCGGGCTTCTTGGCCGGAAAAATGGGAGGGATGGTCTGGCTCGGATTATCTGCCCTGGGAACGGTGGTTAATCAGTCGTCAGCGGTGTAAAGCGGTGTTTCCCAGAGATGGTTTAACAGCGGAAATTTTAAGTCAATGGTCAATTCCGGTATTTGATGCGGGTAACCCGATGATGGATAACTTACACCCTCCCGCAATAGTTTCTCAGTGGCGCAAGTTTAGAGAGGATACCAATACTTTAACTTTAACGTTATTACCGGGTTCAAGGGTTCCGGAAGCCTATCAGAATTGGGAAATGATTTTACAGGCTATTACGGCTTTAATAGATACCGTTAATTCTGACAGTTTAACGTTACCGCAACAGTTAGTATTATTTGCAGCCATTGCCCCAGCGTTAGACTTAACTGCCTTTTGTCAAAGTTTAAAAGCTAAAAACTGGCAAAAATTAAAGGGTGTTGAAGCGTTACCCTATCAACTGAATTCAACAGATATTGTATTTTATTATCAAAATGCTAAACTAATTCTAACTTCAGAATATAATGCTTGTCTCGATGCAGGAGAAATGGCTATAGCGATGGCAGGGACAGCAACAGAACAATTTGTGGGCTTAGGAAAACCCGCGATCGCAATTCCCGGAAAAGGCCCCCAATTTACCCCAAAATTTGCGGAAGCCCAAAGTCGGTTACTCGGAATTTCGTTAAAAGTTGTGTCACAACCGAGTCAAGTGCCAGAGATTTTGCTATCCTTGTGGCAAGATTCCCAACAGCTAAAAATAATCGCTGAAAACGGACAACGCCGCCTCGGAAAACCCGGTGCAGCGTCTCGAATTGCTCAGTCTGTGGTGAAAATATTAGACGGACTGCAATAAGGGTTTAAAGCCATGCTTAACGGAAATTTCACCGATGTGCTTCATTTTCTCGACTGTAATTTGATTTCGTCCCCAAGAGAAATTGGTATGAATTTTCTCAAATTCCAATAGCATCGACTCTGCGAAACAGGCAAATAATTGACGGGCTGGGGCTTGCATATTAACCAGTTTCATAATTTTCCAGTCAATATCAAGGGAATGTTCCACGATACCGCCTTCTACGACACAAATTCCGGGATGTTGCAGGGCAGAAGACATATTTTTAGGATAACCGCCATCAATTAACAAACAGGGCTGCTTTAAGCTTTGGGGATCAATTTCAACCCCTTTGGGCATACTCGCCACCCAGACCACAATATCAGCTTGGGGTAAAGCTTCTTGTAACCCTTGGATTTTACCCCGTCCTAACTCTGTCTGTAAATTTTCTAACCGTTCGCGATCGCGGGCCACTAGCAACAATTCTTTCACATCTGTGCAACTATTCAACCAGCGACAGACAGCACTGCCAATATCTCCTGTTGCGCCACAGACGGCAACGGTGGCTTTAGATAAGTCTATCCCTAAGCGCGGTGCCATTTGTTCCACCTGGCGGCAAATAATGTAGGCTGTGTGGGTATTTCCGGTGGTGAAGCGTTCAAACTCTAACTTAATATTACGAACTTGTTTAATATTCTCAAGCTTAAAATTTTCAAAAATAATCGAAGAAAATCCGCCCAATGCAGTAATATTGATGCCATGCTTTTGGACATGAGCCATCGCATTGATCACTTTGCGAGTTGCAGCTTTGACGCGGCGATTGGCTAACATTTCTGGTAAGAAACAAGATTCGACATAAATACCGTCGATCACTTGACCCGTAATGCTAGTGACCTTAATTTCATCGACCACCAAAGGAGGGGCACTACACCAAAAATCTAATCCTTGATCGCCATATCCTGGATAACCTAAATCTCGTGCTACGGCTTGGGCATGATTTAAGCTTGTCAAATGACCAATTAGACCAAACATAATGTGATTGTAATTCCGAAGTTAACTTTCTCCATGAGCAACTTTGCAACCGCTTCGTTAATTTTGGAGATTTTCAAATCTTTACATTGTAAAAGAAAAGGGGATAGGGAGTCATTGATCATGGGTTACTTGTTGGAAAGTGACTCGTCAGCAACAGATCGTCTAGGTAATCTGATCGCTTGTTGCCTTGTAAAAACAACCCAAAACGAATGACGCTCCAACCAATAACAAACAAGACTCACTTCCCCTACGTGTCTTAAATGAGTGTATTAAGCCCCAGTCAGGCCATAAGCCGACATCTGCATAATATCGCGAGTGGTAAACCCAATATTGCTGAGGGCCTCTCCGTAGGCAATCATAAAGTCTTCCACTAAGTCTTCTTTAGGCATCCCTAGAGTAGCCGCATCTGCTTCAACTTGATTGAGCATTTTCCAAACAATGGGAAGATTTTGACGATTTGCTTGCTTTAATTCTTCCTTAGAGTCTTCAAAGTTAGCTTTGAGCCATTCTTCACCAAAGTTGAGATGAGTGTACTCATCTTTGACCACACCTTCAGTGATTTTTTTGGCAAATGGATCAGCCACAGGAATATAAATATGGTAGGCTGCGATCGCAAAGCATTCAATAATGAGTGATTGAATCAACAAGCAGGTGACCACTTTTCCTTCAGCCGCAGCGGCTTGGAAGTTACCATGAAGCTGTGCAAAAAACTCCCGCGCATATTCCATATCGGGAGTGACTTCTAAATTGCGACCACAGGCTTGAAACCCTTTCATGTGGCGCTTTTCCATCTTAGATAAACGGATTAGCTCCTGTTGAGAGTCGCTCAGCATCTCCCCAAGTTGAATGTAATTATCATGGGCTTCTTGCTCCCCTTCAATCACAATTGCATTAATTCGGCTATAAGCATCTTTGTAAGTATCGGTATGAAAATCAATTTCTGGGGTGGTTTCAAGCTGTTGCATAGGTTTACTATTTCCTCATCACAAATTTATTGACATTTCCACGGGTTAAAAGTCCGCAGTTTTTGTAGTCACTCTACCGCACAATAAGCCTAGAGTTTCTCGATCAATTATCTCTTGTCAGCTTCTGCGGCTTACGCATTCGACCGTTATATCGGCTACTGTAGGTGTTTCACCTGAGTTGAATGGTGCGTCGCATTGCTGATGAGTCCAAGAGATACAAAGGGTTAAAGCCCGATGGATCATTGATATAACCAGCGATTAAAATAAACTGGTTCAAAATTTTCCCTTCTCTTCAGGGTGTTTTTCAGTTGTCTACGTCTAAGTTGCCTTAGGGTGAGATTGAACTTGAACATCACCTGAAGTTAACGGAATTCCCCCATAGACAGGCGGGTCATCTCAAGGATGCTCGTCCTCTTAAAGGAAAACGGGATAGGTTAGCATATTGATTACTTTAACTATTTAAGCGAAGAATTGGCTAGTTTGATCCTTTGATCCTGGTAAATTGCTGACTTCAGTCACTAAATATTGCTGTTTTCATAAGTTTCGCTTGATCTAACCTTGAGCTTACCCCCTAAATATCTTATGAAAAAAATCTTTAATCCGCTTCTGAGTCCTCACCGACTCATCTCATTATCGCTCTTTATGGGTGCAATACTGGTTTTGTTACCCTTGGGAGTTGTCTTATGGAAATCTCTCTCTGGGGTAGGCAACACTGGAGTATCGGGTTTAACATTTGCCTATTATCAACAAGCTTGGCAACGGGGTAACTTTTTATTGGCGTTTGCCAACTCCACCGTAGTGGCATTAGCAGTGACGGCTTTGCAGGTTATAACATCGGCTTTAGCAGGTTATGCCTTAGCGCGATTACAATTTCAAGGACGGCAGCTTGTATTATTGTTAGTCATTGCGACATTAGTCATACCATTTCAATTACTCGTCATTCCGATTTTTTTAGTGTTGAAATGGGGACATTTATTGAATACTTATGGTGCATTAATTTTACCAACCGCAGTTAATGGCTTTGGTATTTTTCTGATGCGTCAATATTTTCTCACAATTCCTAAAGAATTAGAAGAAGCCGCCACTTTAGATGGGGCGAGTCGATGGCAAGTTTTATGGAAAGTTTTAATTCCTTGTTCTCGCCCTGCATTAGTTACATTATTTTTATTTACTTTTATTGGGGAATGGAATGATTTATTTAAGCCGTTAGTATTTACAACTCGTCCAGAGTTAAGAACAGTTCAACTGGCTTTAGCTGAATTTCAAGAACAGTTTACCAGTGATTGGTCTTTGTTAATGGCGGCTATTGTGATTGCAACTTTACCTGTATTAATTTTATTTTTAATCGGTCAGCGGCAATTTATTCAAGGAATTACAACCACGGGAATTAAGAATTAAATTGATTTTTAGTTTTTAGTTCTTAGTTTTTAGTTCTTAGTTTTTAGTTCTTAGTTTTTATAGGTAGGGTATGTCCGAAAAATGCACCCTATTTTGTAATGATTGAACCTTACTAGGTGATTAGGACACAGAGGGTTAGTCTATTAGTGAATAGGAATTGTAATAATAAATTCTGTTCCTTTTCCGAGTTCAGAGTAACAATTTAAAGTACCAC
>CAYSWY010000069.1:0-22558 GCA_964434975.1 uncultured Lyngbya sp. | reverse complement strand
TTGGATCTTCATTCACATCCCCAACCGTAATAGTTAATGGTTGCTCGAAACTGCCCCCATTACCATCATTCGTTTCAACCCGAATATTGTAGGAATCTTCTACTTCAAAGTCGAAAACGGCTTTTGTTTGAAGTTGTCCGTCTACAATTTCAAACTGGTCATTATCACTATCTCCCTCTCCTACAACTAAAGTGTAAGTATGAGTATCTTCCGTATCGGGGTCAACGCTACTGAATGTGCCGACAATACTTCCTATGGCGAGGTTTTCTGAAATGCTACTGGCAGAAAGATTAATTTCAGTTGGATCTTCATTCACATCCCCAACCGTAATAGTTAATGGTTGCTCGAAACTGCCCCCATTACCATCATTCGTTTCAACCCGAATATTGTAGGAATCTTGCTGTTCAACATCAAAAATGGCTAGGGTTTGAAGTTGTCCGTCTACAATTACAAATTGATCGTTATCGCTGTCTCCCTCTCCTTCAATTAAAGTGTAAGTATGAGTATCTTCTGTATCGAGGTCAACGCTACTGAATGTGCCGACAGTACTTCCTGCCTCTTGGTTTTCCTCTATGGTATTTGGAGAAAGATTAATTTCAGTTGGGTCATCGTTAACATTGGCAACAGCTTCAGGCACAACATTATCGAGATCAATGATTTGCAGACCGCTCTCACTATCGGCAACATAAACACGATCCCCTACCACTGATACGTCCCTAGCCAAGCCTTCGGTATCAACAGTATTAACAATCGTGGCTGTTTCAGGATTGCTAATATCGATCACTTGCAGACCGCTAGTGTAATCAGCAACATAAGCATGGTTTCCGACCACTGATACGTTCCAAGCCAAGCCTTGGGTATCAACAGTATTAACAATGGTGGCATTGTTGGGATCACTAATATCGATAACTTGTAGACCGCTACTGCCATCAGCAACATAAGCATAATCCCCTGCTACTGATACGCCTCGGGCCACTCTGGGGGTATCAACAGTATTAACAATCGTGGCATTGTTGGGGTCACTAATATCGATAATTTGCAGACCGCTATCGTAATCCGCAACATAAGCATAGTTCCCTGCCACTGATACGCCCCTGGCTAAGCCTTGGGTATCAACGGTCTTGACAATGGTGGCATTGTTGGGATCACTAATATCGATAATTTGTAGACCGCTATAATAATCCGCAACATAAGCATAGTTCCCCTCGACTGATACGCCTCTGGCTATGCCTTGGGTATCAACCGTATTAACAATCGTGGCATTGTTGGGATCACTAATATCGATAATTTGCAGACCACTATAGAAATCAGCAATATAAGCATAGTTCCCCTCGACTGAGATGCCTCGAGCTGAGCCTTGGGTATCAACCGCATTGACAATCGTGGCATTATTGGGGTCACTAATATCAAGAATTTGCAGACCGCTATTACCATCGGCAATATAAGCATAGTCCCCCACCACTGAGATGTTCCTCGCCCAGCTTGGGGTATCAACAGTACTTGTGACAATCGATTGTTGATTTCCAACAACGCGAGTCAGAGATTCTAAGTTGTTGTTACCGTCAATATAACCAACGCTAAGTTGTAAGAATTTACCCACTTCAGGAGCATCGGGGATAAAGGTATTATTGGTTGCGCCGGTAATATCTGTCCAAGTATTGCCATCAGAGGAAGACTGCCATTGATAGCCAATGACTTGTAAAATCCCCTCTGGGTCATTCACAACGGCTGTAATGGTGCTTTTTTCTTGAATGTCTCCTGTGATAATCACCTCACCCGATGAATCGAATACTCCTGCATAGAGAGCTTGAGTTTGAAGGGTGAAAGCCAGTTCGGGTTTAATGTTTCCAAAGGTGGCTTCGAGGTTCCAGTTTCCCCCTTTGTCTGGGTTTCCGGTTGGGGTATTAGAAGCAGCTACTGAAGCTTGAGTAATATTGTGTAGTTTATCGATGAATTCCTCTCCAGCATCTCCGGCTGCAACGTTACAGCCATAGAGAATCATTGAGGGTTTCCCGTCCCCTAAATTCCCTGCCTCCGTAAACTTCTGCCTCCGTAAACTTCTGCCCCCAAACCCCCAATACTGAGGGCTTTGATAGATGGGGGAGTTTAAGACTTGTTCCCCCCAAAGTTGGGGGGCGAGGGGGGCTAACTTCCCGACTTGGGAACCAAACCAATTTTGTAATTGAGCTGTATAATTTTTTAAACTATCCAAACTCAGTTGAGTATTTCCCAACAGTAAACATCCCGGCGCACCATGAGAAACAATATGTAGGGTTTCAACAGGTGAACGGTTTGCTAAAATATCTGTAATCTGTTTAATACCATCTTGGTGAGGGTTCAGCACTTCCCAGTCAATACCGGGTTTAATGCCATTAATTAATTGTTGAATATCATTAACGCTGCCATCAAGAATTACCAGCTCAGGTGAACCGATGCATAAAGAACTTAGAGAGTCGTTCATTTTAATTGTATAGAAAGACGAATTAGGGCAAAGATGAAGCAGATTATAGCTGTGGTCAAAACAATCGGGTAAGACACACTTAAAATTGAGAAAAGTAGTAATAAAAAATGAATAGATGGTTGTTACCACCTACTTACACACCGCAACTATACTGAAGAGATTTAGGGGTTAAGATTTGATTCCCCGGTAGCGCACATTTAATATACCTATTATCATATAGTTTTACTTCATCCGTCGTCAACCCTCAGATGATTATAAAAGTTGTTGCATTATCCGCTCAGCTTGGGAAGCATAACCCCCACCAAAGAGATTAAAATGATTCAGAATATGATAAAGATTATAAAGCGTTTTCCGGCGTTCATAACCCGATTCTAACGGCCACACTTCTTGATATCCTTGATAAAATGCCGCAGAAAATCCGCCAAATAATTCCGTCATTGCAATATCTACTTCGCGATCGCCAAAATAAGCAGCCGGATCAAAAATCACCGGTTCTCCCTCTGAAGTCACCGATGCATTTCCCCCCCATAAATCTCCGTGAACCAGTGACGGTTGCGGTTGATGATTTGCTAAAATTTCCGGAATTTTTTCTAATAAATGTTCTGCTTGGTGAAAGGTTTTACCGCGTTTTTTTGCTAACTTTAATTGATAGCCGATACGATGTTCTCTCCAAAACTGTGTCCAATCTTCTGTCCAGGTATTAATTTGTGGTGTCGAACCAATCGTATTATTGATATCCCAACCAAATTGACTGTAACCGGGATAATCTTGAGGGGGTTGCCATTGATGCATCTGAGCCAATTGACGACCCATTTCTAACTGAGCAGAACGACCCGAACCCCCTGCCATTTCTATCCATTCTAATACAATATACGCGGAATTATCTGCTGTTCCCCAACAAAGCGGTTTTGGAACTCTAATCGTTTGAGTGTTCCACATTTGCTGAACGCCTAACATCTCAGCTTCAAACATAGCCACTTGAGACGCTTGATTCAGTTTGACAAAATATTGGCGATCGCCATCACTGAGACAATACCCTTGATTGATACAACCGCCACTGACAGAATGACGTTCTTTGATAATAAAATTTTCTCCGCTCACTTGAGCAATGTGATTTGCGATTTGATCCCACATCATATTTATAAAACTTTTTCTATATTTTTGAATACTATTAATTATCCTTGAATTATTTCAGTTTTAACAGTTCTATAATCAGCTTTTTTTTTAAGTAAACTGACTCTAAATACTACCAATAAAACCTTTCAAACTCTTCTATTATTACTCTTTATTGAGTAAAATAAATACATGAAATTATTTTAATCTTTTTGATTTATCATTAATCTTGTTTTAGACTACAACATCAACTGCAATTTTTCAAAAAACAAACAAATCATCAGTCTTATTATTGGGTCATGTTATTTTTCTGACATACTATCAATCTCAATCAAAAATTGTACTTTTACTCAGGAGAAATGGGGGTATCTAAAGACTCAAGATAATTGAGAAAATCCAATAATTCTTCCTCAGTTAATAAACGTCGCGATCGCTTGCCATAGGTTTTGAGCAAATGTGCGGCCCCTTGTTCTGCAGTCCAGCCTAAACGTTGTAATTGAATATCGGTTTTAGCAATATCAGAAGAAAAGTCTTGTGACTCCTGAGTTCGGGATGAAGCCGTGATGGGAGTATTGATAGAAGTAGGTGCGGGAGTTTCATCAATCAGTGTCGGTTCATTACTACTCCCCTCAGGATTATTCAGGGGAAAGGGAGGTAAAGAAGCACTTCGTCCTGAGGGAGAACTGTCTGGTTTCGAGGATCGTTTTGGGGGTGTCTTTGTTTCTGGCTTTAAATAAGTCGCCGACAGCCAATCATCTGATGTCAAGGGTTCGGTAGCACTCTCAACCTCCGAATCAAAAGTTGGGGTAAATTCATCTGTATTGGCAACGGGTTGAATTTGTGTTATTGGGGATGAAGAAGTCTGAAGATTGGGATAACTGGCAGCGGTGGGCTCGTGTTTGGGATTCTCTTCGGAATCTCCTAAAATATCAATTGCCCGTTTTCTGGCTTGGTCTTCTGCCCCTTCGACCGTCTCAGCCGCCGCTAAACCGGTTGATAGAATCACTTCTTCAACTTGTATCAGAACCCGTACAATAAACTTGCCGTGATCGATAGCCAGTAACTCTGAAATGAACCGGGCATTGGGATAGCGATTTCTAAATTGATTGATCATCTCATAATAGTCCTAACGTTACAATTTACTCACCCTGTTAATACTTTTAGCAGTATTGCATTGAAACAGT
The DNA here is from genome assembly GCA_964434975.1 of uncultured Lyngbya sp. Lineage (GTDB taxonomy): Bacteria > Cyanobacteriota > Cyanobacteriia > Cyanobacteriales > Microcoleaceae > JAAURB01. The sequence continues at coordinate 17,800 of CAYSWY010000069.1, read as the reverse complement.
AGCCTGAACAGGGTTGATGTTACACTTAAATTCTCCTGAACTTTTTAACAATTCTGTTGTCTTGCTGGCTGATAAGGATTTGAATCAGCCTCCACCGCTTCGTTCACTCGGCTCAAGCACAATCAAAGATGACTTTATTCTAAGGAATGGTAAGTGTTTTGATATGATAATGGAATGACTCCTAATCCAGTCACAACAGCTATGCGTGGATAGGAACCTTCAGCAACTGTCTGGAGAAACCTACACCTATCCTTTTCAATCGTGTAGGAGTCCTATTAGAGTCTCAGTAAGGAACAATCGCTACATGGAATTTTCAATCGCTACATTGTTAGCTAATTTTTCGGAAGATAAACTCGTCGCGCCTAAAGTCTTAGAAAAAAAACTGGCCCCAGACGAGGAAAGTTTACGCAAGTTTCAAATTGCCCTTGATGCTCTCGAACGCATTGGTTTATTGGAAAAAGACAAAGGTCGTTATCGTCGAGTCGGACAAGACGGCGTGGTGGAAGCCAAACTACGCTGTTCGAGTAAAGGCTTTTGTTTTGCCATTCAAGATGCCGAAGGAGCCGAAGATGTTTACATTAGAGAAAGTCACCTCAGCAGTGCCTGGAATGGCGATCGCGTTCTGGTGAAAGTGATTAAAGAAGGAAGTCGCCGCCGCAGTCCAGAAGGAGAAGTTTATCTGATTTTAGAACGAGCCAATCCTTCTGTATTAGCACGGGTTAAACAATCTTCAAAGGGATATCGAGCCGTTCCCCTCGATGATCGGTTATTATTTGAACTCGATCTAATCAACGACTCAGAATTATTAGGCAATGCTTTAGATCATTTGGTTCATGTTGAAGTCAGTCGCTACCCCATTGGCGCGCATCGACCCCTCGGAGACGTGGTACAAGTCTTAGGATCAGATGCTGAAGAAGCCGATGATCTTGATATTGTTTGTTGTAAGCATGACTTACCGAGGCGTTTTTCAGAATTAGCGTTAAAAGAAGCCGAAGCTTTACCGCCTCAAGTTCCAGAGGCTGAAATAGACAAGCGACAGGACTTACGGGAGACTTTGACCATTAACTTCCGACCTGATTTAGGTAATCCTGACTTTTCTGTAATTAAACCCGAAGAGGCAGATCAGGCCAAATATTGCGTTGAACAAGCCTTTAGTTTGGAAAGAACCGATCAAGATCAGTGGCGCTTGGGGGTTCATGTGGTGGATGTGGCGCACTATATACTCCTCGATACTGCCTTAGATCGAGAAGCACGTAAACGCTGCGTTGCGGTTTATCTCGCGGATAAATATATCCCCATTCTGCCGCCGGAATTGGCTTGTGAGCAACTGGCATTTATTCCCGGTCAAGATCGACTCGCCAATACCATTTGGATTACCATCGAAGATTCGGGTCAAGTGACTGAATGTGAAATGAAACCCAGTGTAATTCGAGTCGATCAGCAATTGAATTATACAGATGCTCAGGCTATTCTGGATGGGGAGACGGCTGACTCTTCGGCGGTGAGTGCAATTTTAGAGAATTTACTCGAAGTCAGTCGAGCGCTTCGTCACGTTCGAGAACAACGGGGTGCTTTTGAGTTGAATTTACCCGATACTCACTGTCATTTTAATGATGAAGGGGAACTCGGGCCAATGGTTGTCGCCTCCCGAACTCCAACTCATGCTATGGTTTCTGAGTTAATTGTTTTAGCCAATCAATTTGTTGCCAGCCATTTACAAGCTTTAGGACTGCCGGGTATTTTCCGCGCTCAGCCAGCACCTGATGCGAGTGATGTGGTTGAAATTGTCAAGTTATCGAATCATTTAGGATGCGATCTATTTTTAGAAGAAGAAAAAGAGGTTGAACCCCAAGATTTTCAAAGTTTTACCCAAGATTTAGCCAGTTCTAAAGCGGAACGGGTTTTAAGTTATTTATTAGAAGATTGCCTGAAGCCGGCTGTATATAGTACAACGCCTAAACCTCATTTTGGCTTGGCTTTATCGAGTTATGCTCACTTCACGGCTCCTTTATCGCGTTATGGTGATTTACAATTGTCACGGGTGATGAAAGCGTTGTTTGAAGAAGGTCGCGATCGCCGTTCGAGTCGTTCTAAAGAAGGGGTTAATTTGGGCAGTTCTTCTTGTCATGATAAAATTTCTTGGAATGTATTACCCCCAGATTTACAACAGGAATTAGAAACTCAATTGACTCAGTTAGTGGTGCATTTGAGTGAACGGGAAAGTGTTGCCGCCGATGCCGAAGAAGATCTAGAAGGACTGAAGAAAACAGGCTTCATGAAGGCACGCACAGGACAAACATTTGTTGGCTTAATTACGGGAGTGCAGTCTTACGGTTTCTTTGTGGAAATTGAAGTGAATTCTCCCACAGGATCGACGTTGAGGGTAGAAGGGTTAGTACACGTCTCTTCTTTGAAAGATGACTGGTATGAATATCGTTCTCGTCAACAAACCCTGGTGGGTCGTAAAAACCGCAATCAATACCGTTTAGGGGATAATGTTGAGGTTCAGGTTAAAAGCGTGGATTATTATCGTCAGCAAATTGATTTAGTTGCGGTGGGTGGCGGTAGTGAAGCCGTTGAAGAGCCAGAAGAATCTTTTTCTAATAATTATTAATTAGGGGACGACCTAAACTGAGGGGAGGTACTATAATCTATTCTGCTGACGGGTAGAACCTTCCCTATTTAACCAAACTTTGAATTGGCTTTGATTGCAGTTATCCCAACTTCAATGATTCCAAATTTCTTTAATACACACAACTACAGTACCCGCATTAACCTTTCTCAGGGATCTTCTCATCTTTGTTGATCATCTCTAGAGTTGAACTTGGCTTCTTGCCAAAATTTCATTGCTCCCAGATTAGTAGTAGAGAAGTTATCAGAAGATTTTTTGGGTACTGTAGTTATTATTTAACAAGATAGACATTTGACTAAACAGCGTTTTTCCTCCTAATCTAACTGAGTGATTTCCTTTTTTATTCAATAACACAAATGAAGTTACAATCAATTAATCTTTAAATGATGCTTGAGTTGCATGGCTTCCATTTGAACAGTATAGGAAATATCAGTAACTGGTGAAGGTGCTGCGGGTCTGAACTTAACAGACTTGAGATGAAACAGTGGGTTGACCTCCTAATTTCAAACAGTAATTGCGATAATTAATGACAACTCTATCGATTTAAGTTGTTGCTCGGATTTAACCAATTAACATCGCCTTTTTTATCTGTCCTAGAAGCTGTTCTTGCTTCTGTTATTAAAGTAGCGCAGTTGAGTTTATAGCCGCAAGTAAATTCAACCAAACTTTACACAACTGTCAAATGTGACTTCTATTCATATAAACTTAAGTAAAGAAAACTCACTCCCATTACCTATGGAATCCATACAAGCTGAGATCTCTGCCATACAATCTCAAATTAAAGCGCTACAACAAGAACTAAACCAATTGAGACCGAAGCAGGTACTGCCAGAAACAGACAATCCTGCTGATATTGCTCAAGCTTACCGTCGTCAGGCACGGGAAACACTCGAACAATCGGCTGAAATTAAAGGGATTGATGATGCGATTTCGGCTTTGAAAATTCAACTGTCTCAGAAGCGCCTACAACTGCAACGATGGCAAAAACAAACCCCCATGCAACAACAGGTCGAACAAGCGCGTCAGCAGGCTCATATCCATGCTCAGCACATTAATCAACTGGCTGCTGAATTAGCCACAGAAGTTAAAGCGCTGAAAGCGATCGCCGATGACATTAGTCCTTCTTACTGGCAAGTTTATTATAAACCTTTTATTACCGGATTTAAAGATATTTCAGTCCCTTCTGTGCGTTCTGACGGGGATGTTTGGACAATTACGAATCGATTAATCTAATTTTCTTAGACTGGAGTCAAGACTTGATCAATTTCACCCATTATTCAATAATCTGAGTAATAGTTAATACTCCAGTTGTGTGATTTAAAGATATTATTTGCATCAATTGGAGTCGTCTAAACAAATAATTTTAAATCAAAATAGAGAATTGCCAAGTATAAAATAAACCAGGTTATTAAACTGATTTGAATAATGGGATCTCGTAACAGAATTTGTGTGGGTTCTTCTCCTGTTTCTAAAACCGTTACGATTCTTTGGTAATGCATGACGGCGTAGTAAACTAAGGGAACAGTGATAACAAGAGATGGATTTTTACCGGATGTAATTGTAAATAATGAGTAGCACATAATTGTCATTGTTGCCGTATTATTTAATAATGAATCTAAAAAAGGTAAAGTATAATGGGATAAAACCGGACGCTGTAAGTTAATTTTTCCTCGCTGATAAAATAGCTTGAGATAAGAAAGTTCAGCGTCTTCTGTCTCGTGAATAGATGAATTATTTTGAGCGAGTAGGGTTAATAACTCAGCCCGTCGTTTAGCAAATCCCAGAAATAATGTTAGGAAAAAAGTACATAGAATAATCCATGCGGTTGGCATATCTTCTAAAGCATAAATTCCGGCTAATAGTCGCAAGACAAAACCAAAAGCAACACAAATTACATCAAATAAAGGTAAGTTTTTAAGCTTTAAAGAATAAGCCGTATTATTTAATAGATAAAGTATCACACAAACTAAAGTAGCTGTATTAATTTTAGCCGCAATAATAATAGCAATAATCGATAAAAATATAGCAATAAAGCTAGCGATATTAATACTAACTTTGCCACTGGCTAAAGGGCGAAATTTCTTTTTCGGATGACAACGATCTCGCTTAATATCTTGAATATCATTAAAAATATAAACAGCAGAAGCCGCAAAGGAAAAGATAAAAAAGGTGATAAAGGCAAGTAAAATAGCCTGATGTTCTAATAGTCGTCCTCCAAAAATTAATCCAGCAAAACAAAAGCCATTTTTAATCCATTGATGGGGACGAATTAGTTTAATCAAGTCTAGAATAGATATTTTTTTACTTTTAAATTCCTGTTTATTTTTAGCAGAAATATTAGTATTTTCTAGAAGTGTTTGGGAAGTCTCTTTTTGTCTATATCGATCTGTTTCTTTCACCACTCTATCCTCACACGCTTTAAAAGCATTTCAACTGTTTTAGATAATATCAGATTATTTGATAATAAAATTACAACTTAACGAGAGATGATAACAATTCCACATAAAATTAAACCTAAACCCACCCATTGCTGAAAGGCAAAACGTTCTCCAAAAAAGTAATGACTCGCTAAAGCAATTAAACCAAATCCTAAACCTGCTAATACAGGATAAGCTTGTGATACAGGTAATTTTTCAAGTGCTTTTGTAAATAGAATTACATTAACACCATAAACACCTAACCCGGCTAAAAACCAGGGAGAAGTAATTAGTTTCAGCAAGCTGGGGTCAGATGCTACTAATCTTGACTTTTTTAACAGTAAACTACCTAAACAATTATTGAAAGCAGCAATAAATAGTATAAACCAAGCATTGATATTCAAGTAAATTAGACTCATTTTGATTGAATTAATATTAAAATTATGATTAGGTATAATTTATAGAGATGGGTTGAAGTGGATTAAATGTCCTGCTGAATAGTAAACCACATCATCTTGAAACTCGGGGACTTTAACTTCAACTTTAAAAGATTGACGGCTATTCCAATCAAAATCTATAATCTTAAAATTAGGTGTTTCTAGTCGCTGTTGTATGGGTAACATTGGGTGTAGAAAGTATGTCTGTGGTTGCATTAATTGTGCATGATACTGATTTTTACTTGAAGCCGTCACTTTAACTTTATCATTAATGTGGATAACATTATTAAATAATACCAGAGGTAAAAACTTTAGATTTTTATCTTCACAAAAAAGTTGAGTGGCTGGATAAAGACCATTTCGATAAATATAAGCGCCATTAAAGTTATCTGGAATATTAATAATGAATAAACTATTATCTGTAGCGATAGAGTTTATATCTTCTATAATTTGTTGAGAAATTTGACTGGCAATTTTCCAGTTTTGATTAGAATGATACAGAGTATCGCTAAATAATATAACAAGAATTGTCAGGCAGAGTAGCAGTAAAAATTGATACCGCCATAATAGTGTAGAGACTAAAATCGTGAATATCATAATGATAAATACCGATGGAAAATATAAAAATCTTTCACCTTGATTATCTTGCAGAGAAACCCCTAAATTAATAATCGGTAAAAGAGAAGTTAGAAATATTGTAATTAAAAATAGTAAAAGCTTTGAGATCTTTTGATAATAATCGCTTCTCCAAGCGTAGACTAGCATAATCGTTAATACAGTAATAATTATCAATATAAAAAATAGCTGCCAATCAGAATAATTAGAATCAGGTAGAGGGGGAATTAACACTCTTAAAGTTGAAGTTAATCCTCTTAAAATAATATCTGAATTATATTGAAGATGTACTCCTGCGCCGTAACCACCAATTAATTGACCGAGTCCTAAGTATCGTAAAATTAAGTAAATGGGGAATAAGCTGGTATAAATTAAAGGAAATAGAATAATATTTTTAATTTGTTTTTTACTATCGTTAGACTGAGTTAAATAATCATAGATTTCATAACAGAAGATAATCCCAGGATAAATAATGACTGATTCTTTTGAAAGAAGTGACAATAAAAATAAAAAATAAGATAAGATTAAGCGATATTTAGATTGAGTATTTTTATAGGATAAGTAATAACAAAAAGAAGCCAAACAAAAACAAGTGGCAACTAAATCAGAACGTGCCGAAATCCAAGTAACAGCTTCGACATGACTGGGTAATATGATAAACAATAAAGCAGCAACTAAAGCCGTGAGTTGTATTTGTTTTGAGGGTAATTGAAGTAGATTTAAAAGTTGTGATAATATTCGATAAATAAAAAATCCACAAATTGCATGAAAGCTTAAATTTGTTAGATGATATCCGATAGAATTTAATCCCCAAACTGTATCATCTAGAAATAAAGTAAGTGAAACAACCGGACGAAAAAATACATCCGGTGCAGTTGTCCATACTCCAAATATACCTCTAGTTTTTATTTGATGTACCCAATTAAAGTCATCTGCTAAAAAGAAAGAATTAATGATATTAAAATAGCTTAAATAGCTGAGTAATAAGCAACTGATTAAAATAATAAGATGATGCCGCGTTTGCCTATTTAAAATCATGATAACTTTTATTATTTTCAAATTAAGAGATTTGTTTTAATAACCACAGCAACTTTTCTTTCACAGGACGACGATGCGCTGAACCTGCTTTTTCTGCTATTAATTGATTGTAATTTTCCTGAAACCAATTATAACTCTCTTGAAACATTTCATCATTTGAATATTTTGGTTTCCAACCCAACTGTAGTAAAGGTTCTACATCAAAATAAAACGGTTTATGATAGGTTAAATAATGCCAAGGCGCTAACGGACTTAAGCCGACTATATCTAAAAGTCTCAAGGTTCCAATTGTGAGGCTTTCAGGTAAACTTTTAACTTGAGATTTTGTTCCGGCATAACGAATTAAATGTTCTAAGCCTTCTCGTAATGTACCAAATTGATTGGTTCCCACATTATAAATTCCCGGTTTACCTAAATCTAAAGCTAATAAATAGGCATCCATTAAATCTAAAGCATGAACAAACTGAAATTTAATATTTCCACTGCCAATAACATAAACATTTCTATTTTCTTGAATCCATTCAAATAATATCTGAAAAATACCCAGTCGTCCTTCTCCTAATATTGTTCTAGGTCGAATTACAATTAAAGGTAGCTTTTCTTGATTACAAACTTCTCTAACAGCTAATTCTCCGGCATATTTTGCCCGACCATAAATTTCAATCGGTTTTGGTTTTGTATTATTTGTAATTGGACAAGTTGCATCTCCAAATAAAGCACTAGAACTCATATGAATAAATCCTTGAACTCCAGCTTTCGCCGCTGCTTTGGCTGCAATTTGACTGCCTTCTACATTCACTTGCCAAAACTTATTACCAGATTTTGTTAAAGGAACTAATGCCACATTATGATGCACAATATCAATGCCTTGCATCGCTGTTTCTACACCTTCAGCATTACGAATATCACACTGAATAAATTCAATTTCTGACGGACGAGTTTTATCTTCCCAAATATCTAAAATTTTGACTTCTTCACCCCTTTCGTATAGCCGCCTCGCAATTAAATTGCCTAAAAAGCCAGAACCGCCTGTGACAAGATGTTTCATAAATTTCCTTTTGCTTTCCATATCATCCATCTGCACAAATCGTAAACGAAGGCGGCACATTCGTAAAGTAATTGAATGGGAAAATAGTGATAAAACCAGAGTCGCGGGACAATTGGACGCTTAATTTTTATAGGACGACATCCCATAACTTGCTGAATTTTAAAGCCACATAAACGAAACATTACCCGACTGCGAAAATAATGGGGGGAGTGACAATATAAAATTATTGGAGATTTTATGATTAGTTTGTTTTGTTGTAAATAGTTTTGGAGTAATCTGGCGTTATCAAAGGTATCTAAATAAAGACTATCTTTTGGTTGAGATACGGTGATAACGTTTAATTTTGGGTTTCTCTGTTTTAAATACAAGCTGGCATATTCTTCTTCGGAATGAGGATAACCAAAAGAATTACCGGGAGTCATTATAACAATATCAGTTAAAGATGCAGCGTTTAAAACCTGTTGAAGTACTGCTTCATAATAATCTGATAAATAAAACGTTTCTTCAGGATTATTATCAATTGCAGCTAATCCTTCTGGGACAATAATATGAGTTGTCATCTTAATCGATTTGAAAATAGTAAAAATTATATCAAACCGCTGCGTTATATTCGGGAGAGAGATATTACATTTAACATCTCTCTGATGTTTATCACAATAATTTATATCTTTTCTTTCCTCACCCAACTAACCCGTTTTTCTGTGGCAAATCCATCTTCTATGGTAGAATCAGGATGAGAATTCATCCGCGACTGAATCACAATAAAGCACAAATTATCTGTATCGGAAGTATTGCGTAAACACCGTTCTCCTTCTGGGTTGACTCGGACAACGCTGCCTTCTTTTATCGAAAAAGTATTATCATCCACCTGGAATTCTCCTTCTCCTTGAACGAAAATCTAAATCTCTTCATTTAAGCGGTGTTTATGATAAAATGGAATAGACTTATTAGGTGGCAGGCTATTGAGAGAAACTTCTGCACTGGTGAGATTAAGAATTTGATTGAGAAAGACTTTTCCTGAAACTTGAAAGCCTTTTTCTGGAATTTCAAAATTATATTGATGCAGTTGAGAAAATTCTCCTAGATTCACCGCAGCAAAGTTTTCCCCATCTTTAACGGCTTGAGAAAGTAGAGTTGCCATCTGTATTTACTTTTAAATTGCAAGTTACAACTTAAATATAATCATAGTTACTTGTAAAATGCAAGTTGTTGCTTAAAAATGACTGATGAATCAACCTATTCGTTCTAATTGTCCCATTGCTTGTACCTTAGATTTAATTGGCGATCGCTGGACGCTGCTGATTATTCGAGATATGATGTTTTTCGACAAAAAGCGGTTTGATGAGTTTCTCGACTCTGCTGAAGGCATTTCTACGAATATTTTGTCGAGTCGGTTAAAATCCTTGGAAGCCTCGGGTTTAGTGGAAAAAAAGCCCTACAGTAACCATCCTCGACGTATGAATTATCATCTCACAGAACGGGGAGAAAGTCTACGTCCGGTGCTAAAAATGATGGCGAAGTGGGGGTTAAAGCATCTGCCGGATACAGAAATACCAGAAAATGGCTAAATATTAAATGAATTAAAGTTATAGTCCTCCATAGGTTTTAAATACCCATTTGAGGCTTCTTCTCATACCTTCCTCTAAAGAAATTGTGGGGACATACCCTAATTCTTTTTTTGCCGTAGAAATAGAACAAGCAATGGTTTTATTTAATTCTGAAAGAACATGAATTTTTTGATTGTATAATCCTAAAGATTGTAAGCTAGCATCGGCAACAAGTGCCATTTCACTGATTATTCCCGGAAGTTTTAAACGTTTATGAGTACAGTTTTGATTGAATTCTGTTTCTAACAATTTTTCAACAGTATCAACAATTTCATTCACCGAATAGGGACGTTCATCCGCTATCCAATAGGTTTTATGATTCGCTTTTTCTGTAATAGCAGCTAAAATTAATCCTTGACAAAGATTATCTAAATAAACCATCGAACGTAAATTGTTACCCTTTCCCGTTATCGGGAATTTACCTTGTTGTATCAGTTTAAAAAATAAGGTTTGTCGTTGCGGTTGATTTGTCCCATAAAACCAAGGGGGACGAATAATAACGGTTTCAATTTTACCCTGAATAGATTGTTCTTTTACGGCTAATTCCATCAACATTTTAGATTTGCCATAATTCATATAAGGATGATAATCAGACGTTTCATCAAATAAATGGTCAGGGTGAGGGTTACAACCACAGGGAGAATTAGAAGAAACAATAACTGTTCGTTTTACGCCTGATTTTATCGCTGAATTTAATAGGTTTTTTGTGCCTTCTAGATTAATAGAATAAAATTCTGATACTTTCTGCGGATGAATAATTCCGGCGGTATGAAATAAGATAGCATTTTTGGCATTTTCACAAAAAACATCACAATCTTTCGGATGGGTTAAATCTCCTTTGATGATTTCAATGTTATCTGAAAATTGGGTTAAAATTGAACCGTCTTGATGGGGTAAAATTAGACAGCGAATTTTTATATTTTTTTGAGGTTTACTCAGTTGAGGACAATCTGATAATCCTTGAGTTAAGGCTTTAACTAAATTAATTCCTAGCCAACCTAATGCACCTGTGACTAATACCTGAGAATAAGCTAATTTCATTGATATAATACTAAAGTTTGCCTAAAAATTGTAAAACATTTCGGCGAGAAATTGCCATAATTGTTCCTTGGGGATTTACACCCGGTGCCGTACAGAGTAAGCTGGCATCATTAATATAAAGATTCTCAAAATTATGAACTTTACCAAAAGAGTTAACAGCACATTTTTCTAAGTTTTCTCCCATCGGACAACTCGAAAATACATGAACGGTCATTAAATTTGTATGTTTTCTGGATAAGGTTTTAGGGATTAAGTTTAAATCTTGGGGTTTTGTTATTTTGGTAAATTGAGATAGGCTAGGATATAAAGTTTCGGCGTTTGCTTCAAATAACAATAGAGACAACTTCTGTAATGCTGTGGATAAATTCGTTAAATCTTGTGAGGTTAAATGATAACGAATTAACGGGTCTTGATAACCGGGAAGATTACGAACTGTTCCGCTTCCTTCACTGGTAATCATCGCATAATAAATCGCCATGTTTTGCCAATGTTCTTGAACGTCTTGACTGTCTTGAGGATAATCATTCATCCCAACCGTTAAATAAGGGGGCGAACTAATAGAACAACCAAAACTATATTGAGGCGAAAATTCTTTGACTTGATGAACTGGCACTCCCATATCCATAGAATTAATAACTTCAGGAAATTTAGCAATCACTTTTACTGTGGGATGCATCTGTAAGGAATTACCAATATTTCGTTTAATTCCACTGCGGCGTAATAATGCTGGGGTTTGAATTGCACCACAACAAATAAATACTGTTGCTGCGATAATTTTAATAGGATATTTTGCTTCTGTTTTACCTAAAAGCAACCATTGATTAGACTGTTTTTTTATTTTGTTAATTCGAGTTTTTTCTAAAAAATTACATCCTGCTTTTAACGCCCGAGGAATAAAGGTTTTTGTCATCGACTGCCGAGTTCCTTTGGGGGTTTCATTCTCATCTTTTACTGTGTCATAACGAAACCAGCGAGGCACTTCTACCGCATTCCATCCTAACTGCATCGCCCCCTGATATAACTTCAGTGAAGCAGCGGGAGGTTTACCCGGTAAATTACAAACATGAACCGCTTTTTCACAGGCTGCAAAATGAGGCTTTAAATCCGTTTCTGTTAACCCATCAACCTCAAATTCTGTTTGCCAATCTTCTAATAATTCTGTTGGGATACGATGATAAAGTCCGCTATTAATTTCACTGCCACCTCCCACACAACGCCCCTCAACATACTGAATTTTTGGGTTACCAAAAGCAGCCGTCAACCCCCCATTGCGATACTTTTGAATCATTTCTTGTTGGGAAAACGGCGTACAAGATTCTAACGGTAAAAAATCTCCTTCTTCGATTAATAAAACATCTCGTCCTGCTTCTGCTAATAAACAAGCCGTAATCGCTCCCCCTGGCCCCGAACCAATTACCGCAATTTCACAATTAATAGTTTGATTTTGATTATTCATATCTCTCAGCTTGCCAACAAAATATTACTAAACTTTCATAAAATCGGATTAAATCTTGAAAAATACTAAACTGAGATTGTTTCCAAGCTTCAATTTGCTGCCAACGAACTTTATCTAACTGTCGGTGAAACAAACAACCCTTTCTAAAAAATCCCCAAATATTAAACAATATCGTTAAGATAAAAATAGGTAATTTCAAATAATCCGGCATTCGCTGATATTGTTGCAATACAAACTGCACAATTCGATTATGAGGAAAATCTGTATTTTCATGATTATGATAACAGCGATGATCGATAATTGAATAACATAAAGCAGAGACTGTATTATTAAACAGTTGAGCCATAAATTGTCAAAATATTATTTATAATAATTGAGTGGATTGCTAGATAATATCTTCTATTTTAAAGAATTACTGATCTTTGAATGACAATGGGTACAAAAGATGATACTTTAATCTTAGGCGGAGGGTTAATGGGTTTATCCCTCGCGATTGAACTGAAATTGCGTGGCGCAAATGTCACCGTTATCAGTCGTAACCCTCAACAAGCCGCAGGCTATGCCGGGGCCGGAATGTTAGCCCCCCAAGCAGAAGCCATTCCACCGGGGCCGATGTTGGAATTATGCTTAGGCAGTCGCAACTTATATCCCGACTGGATAAATAAACTGGAATCTCTCACAGGCTTAAATATCGGTTACTGGCCTTGTGGCATTCTTGCCCCCGTTTATCATATCCCAGAAGTTATACAATCTGACTTATCGGATGATACTCCCGCCCACTGGCTTGATATTGCCGCAATTCATCGTCATCAACCGGGTTTGGGGTCGGATGTGGTTGGCGGTTGGTGGTATCCCAAAGATGGACAAGTCGATAACCGTCGCGGGTTGATGCAAGCGTTAACTGTTGCCGCCGAAGAATTAAATATTATCGTTAAAACTGATATTGAAATTCAGCAAATTTTAACCTCATCCACCGGAGAAGTGACCGGAATTCAAACCCATCAAGGAACGTTACAAGGATATCATTATGTTCTCACAGCCGGGGCGTGGACGAGTCAACTCTTGCCACAAATTCCGGTTTATCCGAAAAAAGGACAAATGCTATCGGTAAAAGTCCCCGATACCGTCGAAACATTACCCCTAAAACAAGTCTTATTTGGCCAGAATATTTATATTGTGCCTCGGCGAGATGGTTTAATTGTGATTGGGGCAACGGCTGAAGATGTGGAATTTACCCCAGGCTTAACCCCCGATGGCATCAACTCTTTACTGTCTCGCGCCATCCAATTATATCCGGCATTGAAATACTTTCCGATACAAGAATTTTGGTGGGGATTTCGACCCGCAACACCGGATTTCTTACCCATATTAGGCCCCAGTCCGTTTCCTAATCTTAGCTTGGCTGTGGGTCATTATCGTAACGGTATTTTACTTGCCCCCGTCACTGCCAAACTGATGGCAAATTGGATATTAGAACAAAAATCTGATCCCTTATTAGAATCCTTCTGTTGGAATCGATTTTCCACCTGAAAATAAATTGGTAATGGTAATTTAATATGCTCACGCTAAACATAATATCGAAACTTAGCGATACCACATTTATAGCTATCTTTTGTATATTTTGATGTATTGATGAATGATTCAGGTTTAATTTTTATTAAAGAATTGCCCATGAAAAATCAATGATTTGACAAATAATTAGAATCGTGTAATATGGCATTGGCATTAAAGTACAAAGCCATAAATGTTGAATCAGGAAAGGAAGATCTTTAAAATTAGATACACTACACCTACCACAAGCAAATTTTGTCAACATAAAATCAATTTAGGTAACCCATGAACATCGCTAATATTCTCACATATAAAAGCCTGTAAATCACGTAATTTATCTAATAATTTATCTCCAAACTCTTTAGGGATTTTGACTAATTGTAGCAGCACATAAGCAATTAAACAGGTATAAATTTGAAGAGTCATTCCATTGGTGTTTTTAGTAATTAAACGCTCAAGTAAAGGCTGCATCTTTAAGAACTTCCAGAAGAACTCGATTTGCCAGCGTAACCGATAAAAATCTCCCACTTCTTCATTGCTAATCCCTTCTTCCCCTGTTTCAGGCAAGTTGGTAACGAAGCGCGCATTCAGTTTGGCTTTCTAGGTCACAAAAATTAACGACTCTGACGGCAACTTTTTGGCGACCTGTTCCCACTAAACATTGACTATTCTCTAACATTTCTAGATGGATATTATTTTTGATTCTTAATAAAAAATATCGCTCTCGTTCACCCAGTAGTTTTGGGATTCGCCTCTAGGCTTGAAAATCCTCTATCCATTATACTAACGCCATTTGATGGGGTAGACTCTATCGTATAGTCTCCAGATTTACTATCATGCCCTTGGGAGCATCCCAATGAATGCGTTAAGCAGAAATACTCAAGTTAATTTGACAGTTAAGGTAAGCACAACGGAGTTTTAAAATTTGAGGTACGTTTTTTGAATTCCATTGTGCGCCAACAATCTTGACCCTCGAAGCAATTTGTTTGATCCAAGATTCAACTGAACCCGAACCTATACAAATACCTAACTCCTGATAAAGTTGATAATCTGCAATCCTCGAACGATGCTTACGAAGATAATTTTTAAAATTTTGGGCTGGTTTTTTTGTTAGTTGGCTTAGGAGAGCGATGGCATCATCAATGAACCCTTGCCAGAGATAGTTTTCAACCCGCTTTAATCTTCTAATACTTCCGCCGACTTTGTGCAGATTTTCCATTAAATGATACCAATCTAAGACCTAATTTCTTTGTTGGCTTGTTCCTATCTGTTCGATGATGTTCCAAACTCCGTCATGACCATCTCCCAGACAGGTTATATTTCGACTTAAAGGTTGTTGATTGACCCAACGCCAGTAAACTTTCGTTATCTTGAAAAAACGCCATTCCAATTCGGTCGTGAACTTTGACGGCCTTGTAATTTTTCCACTCACAATGTCATCCTCGTGGTGTTCTTAACCCTCTTTTATCACTCTAGGCAGAGGAAAAATAGAAATCGCAATAATCCATCTGACTGAAAATTGAATCGGTGACATAATTAATTAGCTTTTGAAGCTTTAAGAAACCTTGATACAATTCAGGTATTTTAAAAAGTTTTAGCCCAGGCTTAATTCAATTAAAAAGTATAAAGGGTTGAAGAATTAAACGAAGATTATTAAGAATATTATTCCAACCGTTTTTATCACTCCACCAAGGATGCGAAGAAAATTTAGAATCGGATTGTGGGGGTAATTTGAGTAATTGTTCACCATGAAGGCTAACTAGCAAATAAGCACTACATACAATCTCCCACCACCTTTCAATCTGTGGATAACTAGTTACACGGAAATCAGCCCAACCCAGTTCATTTTTACCGGCTGACCGAGCTTGAATGCATTCAAGCTCGCAAGCGGCCGGTCGCATTCCGCGACTTTGTTTTAAACCCTATTCAACCCAGGTTCTTAAACCATAAAAATTACCAACTTCCCTTGGGATTATATTTGGATATTTACTCATGACAAACCACGTTGTATTAGAGGATATTTCTTCTGGGTCAGTGGTGATTTGCCAATATCTAATATCTTTACGTTTACCACATATAATTTCTCTTATATACCTGTTTTCTCTAGTTAAATTAGAAAACACACGTTTAAATTTATGCCACTTTAAATATTGTACTCGACTGTTATCAGCTATCCAAGCTCTATGGTTTGAGCTCATTGCAACCAGATAATTTAAGTCCAATTCATCTAATACTTGTCTAAAAATTTTACCACTTTCACCATACAAGCTGTCAGCCAGAACAAGATTAAATTTAAATCCTAATTCTTTCAAGTTTCTGATCATTT
This sequence comes from uncultured Lyngbya sp., assembly GCA_964434975.1. Classification (GTDB taxonomy): domain Bacteria; phylum Cyanobacteriota; class Cyanobacteriia; order Cyanobacteriales; family Microcoleaceae; genus JAAURB01. The sequence goes on along the minus strand of CAYSWY010000069.1, from coordinate 1,632 downwards.
GACTAGCAATTTCTGGTTGGGTGCGATACTGATCTCCTTCTTTTAATCTTTCTCTTGGTTTATAAATTTCAAATGTTAATGGAAATGTCATTCCACAAAAAACAGCATAGGCTGTTACTGCGACTATTCCATTCTCTGTCTTTCCTAAATTCCCGATATACTGCCTTTTAACATAATCTGTACTTTTTCCTTTTTTTGATCTCCTGTTTCATCTATAATCAAGACTATTGGACGACCAGCAAGTATATCTAAAATTAGCTGTAATCTCTGCTTTTTTAATCGTTTTACATCCCAAGGTGAAATTGTTAAAAAATGATGTAATGGCTGATGATTCTCTAATCCTACAACTTTTGATATTGCAGGTAAGGTTTTACGCTTTATATCAGATATCATCCCCATGTGCAGATATTTAAAAGCTTCAAAACCTCTAACATCTGAAAACAGCTTTCTATACTGCTGGCAATATTCATCTATGAAATCTATCGTGGGTTGGGGTTGACGACGCTCAACCATAGTGCCTGCAAGTATTTCAACTTATCCACTATTTATTTTCTCACAAAAGTGACAAAAGAGGGTTAATCTCACTGTCCCACCATCTACACTTAAAGACTTTGCTCTTCTAGTAATCTTTGGTTCTGGTAACTGATATCTATTAACTAGCCGATGCTGCGTGCTGTGAGCCACTTCTATCCCAGTTAAAATTTTTAGATCTCGTTCGGCATTGACAAAGGATTCATTCCCGACCAGCAACAAACAGCATTTTTCTATTTGAGGACTCATACGAGTTCCCTTTTTTAACTTCAGTCTCGTTGCTTGTTTACTGGAAATACTGATTCTGCCGATACAAGTTTTTATTTTTCGCTCTTTTCCTGCTTTAGTACCGCCTGCTCTGTGGAAAAAAATTCACCGACTATCGGGGAAACTCTTTCTAGCAAATGATTTCTTAGACTTAACTCTATCGTTTCAAATGTAGCCAAATCTTCCTTAGAGGTGTTGTTGTAAAGTATTTCTGCCACTTCCTTCAAGTTTTGGTCAATAGTTAATTGCTCTTCTGGTGTCATATTTTATTCAAGAGAGTTTTTTCTTGGTATGATTTTAGCGTAAGTATTTTTACTTACTGAAAAACTGGGATGCTCCCCATGCCCTTGACCTTTAGGAATCAAGATCCCTCCCGGTTCTGCCGTTAATAAATTCAGACCCGCAAACAATTTAACTTGATGAAATCCTCTTGAGTATAAAAGCTTGCTTGTCCAAGTCACAATCGTTGAATCTAAGGGAAATAATGACAGTTGCAATGACTGCTGTTTTTGAGATTTTTTCAGTTTTTTTCTGAGCTTTAAAAACAGATTATAGAACTGGAGTGGGTCTCGTTTTTGACTGGCTTTAGAGAAAGTTGAAATATGTACATCTATTCCCCGCACATTCAGACGTTTAAATAAGCTCCTCATACTCGTTTGACTTTGGTCAAGTGCAAAATTTAACCAGGTTGATACAAATAAGAATGTATTCAAGACTCGATAGTCATCATCAGGAAGCTCCTTCAGGAGGCTTTTGACGAGCGATTGAAAGTTTGATAACTCTCTTCTGTCAAACTGGTTCGGTTAAATGGAGAAAAAAGCGACCCAAGCTAGA
>CAYSWY010000068.1:0-25897 GCA_964434975.1 uncultured Lyngbya sp. | reverse complement strand
AGGGAAGAGGGAAGAGGGAAGAGGGAAGAGGGAAGAGGGAAGAGGGAAGAGGGAACTTATATGTCACCGTCTTCCTTCGCACATGGATGGGCGAAGCCCTGGTCAGAAAATATGAGAGTGATCTGAATTGATGGATTATTTCCACTATTATCATAAATAAATTGAGAGGTATAGCCAGATTGAACACTGAAGCTGTGCAGAGGCGCTGATTTTCTTGATATTCAGACGGCGATCGCCGAACAAGATGACTGATTTCTAGCCGATGCTTAACCCACTTAAGAAATCTTCATCACTCGAATACCGATTTTACCCTTTCAAAGAAAACCATAATAGGTCATACTTTACGAATCCTATTGTTCACTCAGCGTATAACTTCTTTGTCGGAGTACTGCCGTGAGTCCAACACTCCCACACAATATCAATCATTCTTCTAATTCTACTCAGACTGCTCTACTAACGAGACGGGCGGGTAGAACGAATCAATATCAGTTGCCGACAGGTATTCCACTGGCAAAAACAGCCCAGTATTTACTGGTTTTATTCAGCGCCACTGGATTGGGTTTGAGTCTGGCTAGCCCGAGTCATGCTACGCTTCCACCGGAGGTGTTAATGGCTCAACAACCGAGTCATTTAAATCAACCGACTCAAATTCTCTACGTTAGTCCAACAGTCGGTCACGATCAAGCACAAGGGAGTCAGCAGTCTCCATTGCAAACGTTGACCCGAGCGTTACAATTAGCGACACCGAATACAGCCATTGTACTGGCTCCCGGAACCTACAGCGAACAAACCGGAGAACAGTTTCCGCTAATGTTACGCCCCAATGTCACCATTCAAGGTAACCCCGAGACGAAGGGAGAAGAAATTATTATCTACGGGGGCGGATTTTATACTAGTCGCAGTTCTGCCAAACAAAATATTACTATTTTAGCGGCAAATGGGGCGCGCTTAAGTGGGGTGACGATTACCAATCCTGATGATCGCGGATATGGTTTATGGATAGAATCAAGTTCTTTGATTGTTTCTCAAAATACATTTACAGGAAATACCCACGACGGCATCTCAATTGTGGGGGCGGGCGCACCTTTAATTCAAAATAATATCTTTCGTGATAATGGTGCAAATGGTATCACAATTTTTGGTTCTTCTCGACCTGAAATCCGAGAAAATGAATTTCAAAATACCGGATTTGGGATTAATATAGCCCAGCAAGCAGCTCCTTTTATTGTCGGTAATCGTATTATTTACAATAAAGATGGAGTTGTTATTCAAGGGGATGCTCGACCCGTTTTACGAGAAAATTATATTGAACAAAATCAACGAGATGGTATTGTGGCGATCGCATCGGGTATCGCAGATTTAGGTAATATTCAAGAACCGGGACGAAATACCATTCAAAATAACGGCCGCTACGATGTTCACAATGGTACAAACGGACAGCCGATGGTGGCTTACGGTAATCAACTCTCTCAACAGGGAATTGCAGGGGCAGTAGACTGGGGAAGCCATCAAGCCAATCCTGCGGGTTTAACTCAACAACTCACAAGCGCAACTGTTGCTACTGCTGAGTCTAACCCATCTCGGCGATCGCCTGTGAATATTGCCGCTGACTTACCGATATATATTCCCGATCCAAATACGGTATCTGTGCCAGAGAGTGATTCTGTGGCATCAGTGACTCAAGAAATCTCACCCACAATTGAAACCCCAGAAACCTCATCCGCCATTGAAATTCCTGTACCGCCACCAGAGTCTGAAACCGTTACCCTTGAACCTCTCCCGGAACCAACTGTTCCCCAATATAACTCCATTCGTTCTAGAATACAGCCCATTGCGAATTCTAAACCCGAACCCGAACCGAGTAACCCGCCCACCAATTTACTCTCACAATTACGTTCACAAGCGCTAAACGCCGTTGAAATTTCTGTACCACCACCGGAGTCGAATCAGTCAGCGCGAGTCATTTATCCTTTATCCACTCAGCCCAGTGTAACACCCGCTTTAACGCCAGGTTCGGGGGTTTTACCCGTTCCCAGAAGTCATATTCCCGTCAGCAATCAAGGCCATTTACCCACAGGCTTAGAACCCAGTTCAACCGCTTCTTCTCTGACTCCCCTGGCTACCTCATTGCTAGGACTTCAGTACCGAGTCGTTGTAGAAGATATCAGCGAACAAACTTACCGACAGGTACAGCGATTTGTACCAGAAGCATTTCGCACAGTGGTTAAAAATCGTTCGGTGATTCAAGTTGGGGCATTTCGCGATCGCAACGAAGCCAATCAAATTTTGCAACAACTGACTCGAAATCGGATTCCAGCTAAAATTGAACCATTTTAATCACTTGTAAAATATGATTTAAAATCACATCTGGAACTGTCGTTTCTCCCGTTATCCACGGCCTGGCAATCACTTCTAAAAAAGGGTCTGTTTGGATAATTTCTAAACGTTCCTCCAGTATACTATGAATCACGACTAATGGCTTGAGATCTGGCTTAAAAAAATCATGCCATTCCTGCACTTTGTCTCTATCTCGACTAATAATAATATAATGACTACATTGCTGCAATACTGGTAATTTATGATTCTGAACTTTACCGCCAATATCTACTAAAACAACATCCTTTGTATCTTGAAGATTCTTGACATTATTAGCTTGTAGTTGAAAATACTCTATCATTAATTGATCGCCATTTTCTTGGTTAGGAAGTCGGTAAGTATTACGTTCTTTCAGTTGCTTTGCAGTCGTTTTATCGCCCATTTCAACCACCCAATTTCCTTCACCATCCCAATTCGCCCGTTTTAAAAATACATTCAGGTTATATTTTTGATCTCGCAAAGCTTGAGATAAAGCATAGGATAATACACTTTTACCACTATCAGGCGGGCCACCCATTAAAATCGCTGTTCCAGGGTTACGATGAGTGAAAATTGGTATGATATCCCCGACTTTATGAGCCTTGACACGGCTTTGAACCACAATTACCCTGTTTGTGTTGATATCGTGGCAAGCCACCCAGGGAGCCATTTTACATTGGTTTACCAAATAACCATACAACCAAATCGGACTACTGCCAGATAAAATTACTTCTCGGTTTAAATCCAACTCTAAGGGAAGTTCTAACTGTTGTAATATTGAGGGTTTAATTAATACTTTTGGTTTAAGAATAATTTCTAAAGTTTGGTAATTAGCGTTAGGCGTTGATGATTCAATTACATTAAATTCTACAGGAAATTTTGCGATTGTTGACATCAATTTATACTCCTAAAATCTAAGCCGGTAAATCCAATTCCAAAACTTGTCCGACACTGACAATACGGCTATGAGTGGCAACCACAACCGCACCCAGTCGGGGATCGTAGCAACCGACCCAAGCAGCGGGATGACATTCATGGACTAAGTAGCCATATAACCAGACTGGCGCTTTACCTTCGATGACGACACCCTGTTTCCAGTCAATATTTTTGGGGATTTCTAACCCTTTTAAATCAGAGGCTTCAATTAAACCATCTGGCGTTGTAACTTGAATCTGTAGATGCTGATAATTTAATCCCTGTTTTGTTTGATGGGGAATTACTTGTAACTGAATTACACTCACAATTAACAACCTGCGTTAATATCACGTTTTCACTCTAACATAGGGTTGAAATCATCTCTTCTACAACCTGTTATAGTTGAAAACAGTTATTACAGATCTATTGAAAACAGCTTAACTTGACTAAATATTATCCGACTAAAATTACCGAACGTTTTGACCAAGTATTATTACTTTGCGCTTCACTTCATCGTCATCAAATTCGTAAAGATGGACGTACACCTTATGTGGCTCATTTATTAGCAGTAGCGGCTTTAGTATTAGAAGATGGCGGCAGTGAAGATGAGGCGATCGCGGCTTTACTTCATGATAGCGTTGAAGACCAAGGCGGATTAGAAATACTGGAAAAAATTAAACAGGATTTTGGTGAAAATGTTGCTAAAATTGTTGCGGGGTGTACAGAATCAGAAACGTTTCCTAAGCCGCCCTGGAAAGAACGAAAATCCCGTTATTTACAACAAATTCGCGCAGGTTCAAAGGCTGTACAGCGAGTTTTTTTAGCGGATAAACTGCATAATTCTCGTTGTTTACTCTTGCAACTTCAACAAGAAGGTAAAGGGGTTTGGCAGCAATTTCGCGGCGGTAAATCAGGTACATTTAAGTTTTATCAATCTCTATTATCCAGTTATAAAATAGAAGGAAATATGAAACAGGAGTTTAAAAAAGTTATTACTCAGCTTGAGAAGTTTTAGACTAAATACAAATTAGGAGATTTATCAATAAATTATAAATCTAAAAATCGCTTTGTTATTTCAACTGTTGGAACCAGTTTACTAACGAAACAAATAAACCGAGGTAATCTAGATGAAAATAACTGGATGAAAACTTTAATTAATCATGCTAACTCAACTTTAGATGATACACCAAAAAACGTTATAGAAATTATTACAACATTACAAGATAGAGCGCGAAAAAATATCAGTACTCCCTATTCCCTACTCCCCGAAAATGACTCACTTTAGCTTTACTCCCACAACTGAGACTTTACAATGGCTAGCGGCTGGACGGTTAGCGAGTCGTTTACAACGTTCTATTCGGCTGTGGATGCTGTTAAAATATTTCTATGGTTTAAAGACAAATTGGGTTAATGATTTACCTCAACCTTTTAATTATAAAGAAGTCCGCGATACTGCTAGCGCAACGCTCCGCGAACGCCTATTTTATAAGACTCATCCAGTTAGCGATACGTGCGATTGCACAGGCTACGCCAACGCCTCACGGCTAAAGAAATAGAAAATAGTTGTACTGATAAATACTGTATTTGTCATTATTCTCTGCAACAAATTTTAGAATTGGAAATTCTTACCTCATCTCCATCCCAGACTACAAAAAGATCAACGTAGAGTTGCAGCCGATGCCGATGAAAATCAGGGGAGTTTATTCTTAGAAAATGCCATTCAACTTGACCCTGAAACCTGTTTAATTTATCTCTCAAATACTCCTATTCCTGAGGGTTGGTATCGTTTTGGCGGAGAAGGTCATATCGTGAATTTGAGTTGTAAACCCTTAGAAAATCCAGCAAAATCATTGTTAGAAACACCTCTACAAAACAGTTTTGCACTCATTAACCAGGCGGTCTGGGGGTCAAACCGTCATTCTTATCGCAGTCCAGAATGTGACCCCAAAATCAACAAACCTGGCTGGCCGGGAAACGGTATTCAGGCGCTATTAACGCAGCGTCCCCAAACGTTCCGCTATCGCTTGGGGGGGGAAGCTGGAAAGACAAAACGCTTGTCTCGGGGGCGTTACGCTGTCCCTGGTGGCACAGTTTATGTGTTGGAAAATCCCCTGAATTTACCGTGGCATGAATGGCCAGTGAATTGGTTTCCCACAGAAGGTTATTCTTTCAAACGCTGGGGGTGTAGGTTAGCGTTGCCTTTATGAAGTCAAAAGTCAGCTATTCAGAAGTCAGAAGTAAAGACTTTACTACATACAAACAACAAAAAAGAAATTCAAAAAATGTATCATAAAGGTTACGGTATTATTGAAACATTAGCACCTGTTCATGTGGGTGCAAGCGCAGGAGAAGAAACAGGAAATTTAAACCTAATTTTCCGAGATCAATTTACTCAAACAGGGATAATTCCGGGTAGTTCAATTCGGGGAAAATTTCGGGCAGATATGCGACTGAATGACCAAAATGAAACTTATCCTTTAACGAATAAATGGTATGGTCACGACACAATAGAAGGGAAAAATAAACCGAAAGATGGGGGAACAACGGAAGCAATTGTCAAGTTTGAATATGCTTCTTTGGTTTGGTTTCCGGTGTTTTGTCCAGGACAGCCTATTGTTTGGATTAGTTGCCCGCGTTTATTGAAACGATATCAATTAATTACTGGAATAAAAGCTAAAATTCCTCTACCTTATACCGCCGCTAAAACTTTACCTCGACGATAAGTCGGAACCAATAAAACAGTATTATTTTTTAATTTAGGATTCATGGAAATTGAGAATGAAGTCATAGAAGAAGATATGAAAAAATGGATTCCTGCTGGGGTTGATATTCCGGTCTCAAATTTAGTCATTGTGGGAGATAATGATATTTCAATGTTGCATAATATGGGGTTGTATCGGCAAAGTCGAGTTAAGTTATTAGATGATGTCAAAAAAGTCGATACGGAAAAAGGCGCATTTTTTAACACCGAAGCATTACCGGAAGGCAGCGTATTAATCTTTCCTGTAGCGGCGAAGCAAAAAGGCTGGACAGATACTTTAAAGCAAGATAAGGAATGGGACGTTTCAGATAATGAAAATTTAAAAGAGTTTGTAAAGAAAGAACTTTATTTTGGTGGATTAGAATCGATTGGTTTTGGTCGGTGTAATGTCATTTTAAATCAACTGTAATTTAATTAAAAATAAAGGAGATAAATTATAATGGGTTGGAAATCTTATAGCCTCGATCAACGGGCGCAAAAATTAGTCTTAGAAGCTAAATTACGCGATCCAGATTCTTTAAATCAATCTCATAAAATGCGGATGGCTGTTACTTATGGTTTAGAACGTTTTTGGGGTGAACATTTACGGCTTCAGAAGAAAGAACCGAATAAATCTCAATATTGGAAAGCAACCTGGGATGAATTAGTAAAGGTGATGAAACAAGCAGAGGTTACTATTCCGAATGATGAAGTAAACGCTGATAACACCAAAGCAGTTAAAGCAATGAGTGAGCGTTTATGGACTGAATTAGATATTGATAAACAACGAATTGCCATCGCGGTTTTAACTCAATTATGTGACTGTATTGTTTGGTGGACGCAACGTTACAAAGGCAATAATTCTACTCCCTAAATCCTTTTCTCTTAAATTGCTGCCCCCAAACCCCCAACATTGGGGGCTTTGACAGATGAGAGACTTTGAAAGCTAACAAAATTTAAAATTCCCCCCAGAATTGGGGGGCAAGGGGGGCGAATTAGGCAATTGTAACAACAGACTGATCCGAAATTACTAGAAAGTAAAAGGGCAAATAAACGATAATTACAGAACTAAAATCATGGTTAAAATTCCAGATGCAGCTAATAAAATTCCGATGATGTTTCGCGCGCAAACTAACGGACGGTGTCAACTTCAATGAATTGATACTCAAAAAACAAAAAATAAAGAAAAACAAGATGTCGAATTATGGACTTCTGAATGGATAGAAAAAACCTATCCTGATGCACCTTTATCTGCTTCAAAAGTTAAAAATAAAACCTATTCTGATGCACCTTTATCTGCTTCAAAAGTTGAGAATAAAACCTATACAATTAATTGGCGGTTTGTTACAAATAGTGGTCAGGATGATGGTATTATTCGTCCTGTTATTGGCGCTTATGGTTGGCCGTATTATCCCGGTAGCAGCATGAAAGGAATTTTTCGCAGTGCCTGTAATACTGAACAAAAAGCAAAATATTGTGGTAAAGATATCGGTAATAATGACTGCCAACCGGGAATTTTACGGTTTCATGGTGGCTATCCTACTGATGAAGAATGGCGAAATAATTTAGTAGATATTGTCCATCCGCAACAGTTTTGGCAAGTGGGAATTCCTCAAGATAAAAAAGATGGGGCGTTTGCCTTAATTTCCCTATACCAACCCGAACTTATTTTTGGTATTTCTGCTACTCAAAAACTAACCGAGGATGAGTGGAAAGAAATCTGGGAAATTTGGGAAAAAGCCATGGCAAAAGGACTCGGTTGCCGCGTTAGTGCCGGATATGGACAATCTAAAACACAGACAAAACCTCTCTATTCCTGTCAATTGAAAGGTCAAGGAATGGCGGCTAAACTGCTAGATGGTGAAGGGGAATTTCGTCCTAATATTTTTCGCGCCGCAATTCGGGGTCATGCCATGCGAATTTTTGGCGGTTTAACTACAGCAGATCAAGCCACTAAGTTGGTAGAAACCCTATTCGGTGGGGTGCAAAATCACGGGACTGTGGGACTGTTAACCATGCACTTTGAGGAAAACTCCCTCAAAATGGGGAAATTCGGACAAGGTGCCTACAAGGTGGATACTTACAATGTCGAAGGAAAACTAAAATGGTTCCTGACTCAATCTGTGCCAGATGATCAAACAGCGGCTCTAACCCTGTTAATTAAAGCGCTGACCCGCTTTGGGATGATTTTTGGTGGTTTTGGGAAATCTTGGCGACGAGGGGATCATCGGCTATTTTTCCCCGACTATTACGAGGATAGCCGTAAACCTTTAATTGGTTGTCATTGGCAATGGAGTGGGACGCGGTCGCTTGTTAATGATGTCGGTGTGCGATCGCTAGACAAAATTACTTCATATATTGATGATAAAGTCTTGAAGGCAGCCAAAGACTGGATGAAACTACAAGGCATTACTCCCACACCAAATAACTATGCAAAAGACTGGCGAGAAGCATGGCATCCCAACACCGTCGAAGTTTGGGGACGTTTAGCCTCGGAAGCGGAAGATAGTCGCGCTATTCTCTGGTTTCATCAAGCTTACCGAAAAGGCGATCGCGTAGCGTGCCGTCAGGCGTATCGCCAATTTAACATTAAAGAAGGAACGATTTATAAATCCCATTTAACGGGTGAAGTGAGTCAAGTTGGGCATATTTGGCATCGGATGTTTCCCAGGGTAATTTTAACAAAAAATCCCGATGATCCGAAGAAACCTATTCCTCGCAAAACTCCACAATACTTGGAATTAATTACTTTTTTCCCGGATAATTCAGCAGATTCTGAAGCGTTTCTAGACTTTCTCTACGAAGAACAAAAACAATTTAAAAAGTTATGGCCTGTTTAAGTTGTTGTGGCAAAAGTTCTAGGAATGCTATACTTTTTTTTAATCTCTCTACCGATTGAGTGAATCGGAATTGTTGAAAACCCTCCTGTTTGTTTAGCTTCAGGTGCATCAATACACTCTCTACCGATTGAGTGAATCGGAATTATTGGAAACGCCATCACCATATTTATCAACTTTAATGCCAACATCTCTGCTGATTGAATAAAATCAGATTAATAAATAGTAGAAAAGGAGAAGTAATTAATACCTCTCCTTTTTTTATTCGCAAGCTTAATTTGAATAACTCCCTGTTTAATACGTGAGGGAGACGAATTTAAAACAGACCTTTCCTACAGCGCTTTGCACTATACTATTCTCCCGCAGACCAAGGAGTCATAAAGTCAGGATAAAGGGTTAAGCCACCGTCAATAAAAAGTGTTTGACCTGTAATATATGAGGCATCATCAGAAGCCAGAAAAGCTGTAATGGCTGCCATCTCTTCGGAAGTTCCAACTCTACCCATGGGAATATGACTTTCAACTTCTTTTCTCTTCGCTTCATCCTCTGTCCAAGAAGAATTAATCGGTGTTACTGTTGCACCGGGTGCGATCGCATTGACTCGGATGTTCCTTCTGGCGTATTCTAAAGCTAAAGTTCGAGTCATGTTTTCCATTCCCCCTTTACTCATAGAATAGCTGACATATTGGGGACGAGGAATAATTTCATGTACACTTGAAACGTTAATAATGACTCCGCCGCTATTTTGTTTTAAAAAGTGCTTAATACTTTCCCGCGCACAGAGAAATGCACCGCGAAGATTGACCGCAATGACTTGATCAAAATCTTCTGTTTTAATTTGATCAGAAGGAGTAGCATTTTGTATTCCCGCATTATTGATTAATATATCTAAACTCCCAAACTTTTCCACCACTTCGTTACACATCCGAATGATATCTTCTTCCTGGGTAACATCTCCTTCGACGGCTAACTGTTTTCCATCACAGCCTTGTTGTTGTGAACAAAGCTGATGGATCATTTTTTCTGTATCTTCTAATTTTTCCCGACTTCCGCGATAATTTAATCCAACATTTGCGCCTTCTGTGACTAAACGGGCGGCTATTGCTTGTCCAATTCCAGAAGTTGCACCCGTTACTAATACATTTTTTCCTTTTAATCCTTTCATTGTTGTTTCTCCTGCAATTTGACTATTTAGATAACTCAGTAAAATTTAATCATAATAGAAAACCTCCCCATCCAATATTGAGAAGGTTTTTTTGCTGTGACACTCAGCGGTCACAAACTTAAACTCTGTTGAGGCTGTTTTATGGACTAATCAAATAAATTTTTGACTGCATCTAGAATATTATCAGCAGTATCTTCAGCGCTATCAGCAACATCTTCTAATTGATCTTTAGCTGTACCAATACCTTGCTTTACTTCCCCTTTGGCTTGGTTAAGTGCGCCTTCAGTTTGTCCAGCAATTTCTCCAGCTTCACGTTGAACTGTACCAATACTTTGCTGTACTTTTCCTTTTGCTTCGTTGAGTGCGCCTTCAGTTTGTCCAGTAATTTCTCCGGCTTGACGTTGAGCTGTACCGACATCTTTCTGAACTTTTCCTTCAACTTTATCCAGGGTTCCTTCTAAAGCATCAGGCGTATCAAATCCAATAATTTGTACTGGGTTTAATAATGCTGCATTGGCCGGTAAAGGAGCTAGGATAAAAGTATTAACGCAAACTGCTATTCCTACAATTAAAAAACTAAATTTTATCAAATGCTTGCTAACAATTTGAATATTTTGTTTAAGTGAGCTAAACATCCTATATTCCTCTATTTTCAAAGTTTTAGTAAAGATTTTATCTCTACACACTAGACCGATAATAGAGACAATTGTGTGATTAATCCTCTATCTAGAGTCTAGTCTTAATTGAAGTGTGTCTATTACAGTTTAATCCCTCCAAAGATAGAACACAGACAACCCAACTAACGATAAGTTGAAGGTAGCAACAAGTTTTAGGAGAAATATTACCATGAGTACTGAAGATCGTGCAAAAGCAACTGCAAAAAATTTAGAAGGAAAAGCTCAGGCAGCCATGGGTGAAGTCACCGGTGATTCTAAGGATAAGGCTGCAGGAGAAGCAAAGCAAGGTGAAGCGAAAGCTCAGAACGCTGTAGAAGACGCTAAAGATCAGGTAAAAAAAGCCATTGATTAATCTAAGTACTGTTTTTTACAAATGATTAGATCAAACGTTAGAAAGATTATAGATTAAACCCAGCAGATTTTATCTTGAGATTTTCTACCTGTCTGTCAATGAAAAAAACGCTTAACTTTAAATCAATCAAATAGCAAGTATCATCCAGGGAAGCGAGTTTTCCCTGGGTTTTGTCTGTATAGTAATTCATTTATGGCTTGTGAGGGTCTGGAAGTCACGCCCGTTAGGAGTCAGTATCCAGGAGTTAGAAAAGTTTTCTTATCCGGTGTTCCCCGTTCCCTTCTACAATTCGATTTTCACTTCACCGCGTTGAAGTATTGCTATATGTAGTATTTTATTATTCTCAGGTTAATATTTGATCAAGTTTAGATGATTAATTTTTGTCAAAATATGAGCCTGTTTAATCAATTCCCCCTAGTTTATCCCCAAATTTTACTCACTACTGGATGAGGCTACCCCAGAGAGAGAAGCTGAGTTTACTTTGTTAATGGAAAGTTAATATAAGTTATCAGATTAAATATTACATTTTTAAATTAGTTAAGTTTATTGTTCTAAAATCAAAGAAGTGTTACAGAAAAACAGAGATTTAGTTGATTTCACGCAGTTCTGTTACGATTGAGAAAATATTTTAATACAACGACAGGACTTTCGTTACATTTTTTAAAAAATAATGAAATAGATGTAGTATCATATCAGGATAGCAATTTACTTTAGCTTAAGGTGCTTTCTTCTCGAAAGAATATTCTGTCCCTATTGCAAGAAGCACTTAACCTGAAGACTGCTGTACGACCCAATCCGTGACGAGTGCCGCGCACGCCACTCCAGGAGTGTTTCGTTTCTCCTATGACACACGGTGGATATCATGACTTCAGAATACTTAGGAGTTCGACCTCAATGTTGTTCTCAGCAACAGCCCACAATTTTAGCAGTAGATGATGATGAGGATAACTTACTGCTGCTAACTTATGTCTTAGAACAATTAGGCTATCAAGTTTCAAGTACAGTCGATAGTGATGAGGTATTGGCTTTAGCTATTTCTCAGCAACCTCAAATTATTTTATTAGATATTATTTTACCCAAACAAGACGGTTTTGAGCTGCTTCACCATCTCAGAAAACATCACCAAACCGCTCATATGACGGTCATTGCCACCACGGGGTTAGCATTTCCAAAAGATCGCCAAAGGCTATTGCTAGCAGGATTTGATGATTATATTAGTAAGCCTTATCTCATCTCCGATTTAGAAGCTTTAATTGAACAATACATTGAACCGTTCGCTACAGCTAATAAAACTAATTAATATAGTTTATCAATAACCGATTGTTACGGTTTTAGGTTTAAGCTCCAATATTACGATAATACCCGTTCGACCGGTGTCAAGGGTCGTATCACAGAGAAAATCAACAGCCTGCATATCAGTCATTTTCTCAATAATGAGCTTAATTTGAGGTTGAATAACTTGATCGAACACAGTCCTGATTTGATAAGCGAGTTGGTGATATTCTTGATTATTCAGCTTTCTTTCAGGTAAAGTTACAGATTCTTCAATTAGAATAATTAAAGCTTGTTTGAATAATCGACAAAAAATTGAACCCACTTGATGATTCAACTCCTGAAGATAAATTTCCTGAATTTTGTCTGAGAGCTGTTGATCTAAAGCTTTCAGTTCAATTTTATTCATGTTTAAACTATAACTGACAGAATAAAAAATTCAGTCCAGCTTTGATATTCCTTGTCATTGACTTTTTCAAGATCAGTTACTTGCTAACTAGACTCCTGTGAGCCTGTTGTTTTCCGTCGAGGTTTATTAGAAGAAGCACTGGAATGACGAACTTGAGGAGGATTCTCTAAAACGGCAATTATTCCCGTGCGACCTGTCTCTAAAGTGGCATCACTTAACAGATCAGTCACACTCACAGAAAGAATATCCTCAATCAAACTTTTCAGCTCAGGTTTTGTGGCATCATTTAAACTAAAGCGAACTTTTTCTGCTAAAGTTTCCTTACCTTCTTTCAGTAGTAATTTTTCTGCTGGTGTAATTGAATCTTCTACAATCATCGCTAATTGATTATCAAATAATTGGCAAGAAATTTTACTGGGTTGATGACCAAGCTGTTGACGATAATAGGCTTGAATCCGTTGAGAAAGGGTTCTTTCTAATTGTCCTCGAGTTTGTAGCTCCGCCATAAATAATCTCCAATCAGTATAGATCTCTAGCTGCTAGACAAAACAGAACTCAAATATTTATCATATTTCAAGATCTCTCAGTTTCGTTAATAAATCTCTGCTGAGTAGCAGATAGAGATGTAAATTATAAAATAACTATAAAATTTTATAATAATCTTCGCATCAATCGACAGGTAGAGCTATGGTAACGGCACAAACTCATAACCAAAACTGGTTCGAGTCCCCGGTTGAATGGTAACTAACTCAAAAGCTTGATTGCGATCGCCTGATGGCAAAAATCGAATGGTTTCGCTACTACCTGTAGTCATAAAACCCGAACTTGAGAGACTCTCTGCAACGCCACTACGACTTGGGGAAGAGGCGATCGCGGTGGCAAAGGTTTTTGTGGCATCATAAGCCATGGCTGAGCGCCAGTTAACATCTGCTCCCCATAAGCGATCTGCTGTTTGTACAAAATCAGAAAGACGGTTATTCTCGATGTGCCAGGGAGCTGCAACCACCATGCCGACGACAGATTCACCTTTTTTTAAGGTATCGGGACTGTAAACACTATCTCCCGCTAAAATCGGTAAATTTTGATCATTGACTCGTGCAATTTGTAGCGTTTTTTCTAACATAGCAGAATCGGGAGCTAAAATAATTGCTTCGGTTTGCTGCTCTATCAGGCCGTCATAAGATTTAAACGGGTCAAAATCTGTTGAAGAAACATCAAACATTTCCACAACTTCTCCGCCATCTCCATAAATTGCAGTCGTCAGTTCATCTTTCAAAGAACGGCTGTATGCACTTTCTTTATTATAAAAAATTGCGGCTTTACTTAACCCTAAATTCTCCATAAAGTATCGAGTGAGTGTATTTGCGGCAAAGCGATCGCTGGGAACGGTTCGGAAGATAAAATCACCTGCACTAGACAGTTTCGTAGAAGTACTCGTGGGAGAAATCATCACCAGTTGATTTTGCTTATATATTGGACTGGCAGCTAAACTTACACCACTTGAAAAATGTCCAATTACCCCTAAAATATCTGAATTGTTACTCAAGGTTTCAGCTACATTTTTTGCAACTTCAGTCTGATTTTCATCATCTGCAATCAAAACTTTTAAAGGAACTCCATCTATGCCACCTGCTTGATTAATTTCAGTTTGTGCTTGAGCAACACCGCGCAAGAGTTCTGAGGCGACATTAGGAATATCACCAATTGGAGCGACAATAGCAATTTGATGAGATTTTTGATTGCCTATTCTGGCGTTATTTAAATAAATTAGAGTTTCTGGATCATTTTTATTTTCTCGTAAAGCGGCTTCAAACTGTTCCACCGCCAGCGGGTAATCTTGATTGGAAAATGCATTAACTCCAGCTTGTTTATTTTCTGATTTTAGTTGAGGGAATAAGAGGGTTTCTCCTTGACTTAATTTAGGCTGAATTTTATTTTTACGTCCGTTATTATCCGTTTGATTATCGGCTTGAGAAATCTCTGGATCTGAACCCGAGAAAAAACCAGAAAATAATAAATATCCGCCACCGAGTAATCCCCCCGTAATTAAAAGAGCGAGTACTAAAATTAAAGTTTCATTCTTTTGAGAATTTGACATCTTTATTAATAATATATAATACTAAATTATCGAATTCTAACAAATCCTGTTCGCTCTAATAAATTTTGTCCTTGTTCAGTTAATAAAAAATTTGCATAAGCCTGTCCGGCTTCTTGATCAATTTGATTATCTTCTTTGAACACTATAAATAATCGACGAGTCATCGGATATTGTCCCGTTTGAAAAGCGGAATTATTCAGTTGATTGCGTTGCGCGGGGCAATTTTCTAAAGGTACAAATGGAGTTTGGTATGGCGGAATTAAGTTTGTTGTCTCAATTCCAATTGGCATCGGTTTGACAGTACATTGATTCACGACTTCTGGCGCAGAAGCATAATAAATTCCCCCCGGATTTTCAGCTACTTCTCGCAAAGCTTCTGTTGTCGTTTGAATCAATTCAATATTATCGCCAAATGCGGCACCGCCTAAAATATTATCCACAAAAAATTGAATCGTTCCGCCTGCTTCAACGGCTCTAGAATAAGGCTTTATGGGTATATTATTTCCGCCAACTTGACTCCAATTTGTAATATTCCCCGTATAAATATCTTGAATTTGATTAATCGTTAATCCTGGAATATCGAGTTGAGGATTAACCACAACAGCAATCCCATCAATCGCCACTGCAATTTCTGTTAATCTTAATCCTTTTTGAGCCGCTTGTTGATATTCTTGCTGATTAATAGAACGCGATGTTTGAGTAAATGCCAGTTGATTATCTAATAACATGGCAATTCCAGTTCCTGAACCGGGCGCTAAAGTCGGATGCTGAACATAACGCAGATTAAAATTGGGTTCAACCGCTTGAATTACTGAATCAATTTCTTTACGAATGGGTGCCCAAGTGGTGCTACCCCCATAGTTAAAAGTTCCAGAAGGGACGTTTTTAATATCAGCAAACCGTTTACTATTGCCAGGTTGAGTAATATTTGGAGAATCAGGCTCGGATGTCATCGTCCGAAAAAACCAGTAACCGATTCCGAGCAATCCTAATGTAATTAGAAAGGTTAAAATTAATGTTTTTGCTTCATTTTTTTGAGTCATGAGAAGATGCAATTATTTGAGCAATCGATCCAGAATAAGATAGATCAAACGAAACATAGCAGTAATGGCAATAGACCCAAGAGCAATAAAAATTGGAATCAATATGCCATCTAGAGATTGTAAACCGGGAATGAGAAACCATCCCAAACCCAAGGAAATTCCAGCAATAATAATTAAATCCGTTCTTTCTATCCAACGACGAAACTGAGCCAGCATTAAGCCCACTAAAATAACTGCTGTTGCAACCACAACAACGGGAACAGAATTCAGAACAACACTCAACCCCATCCCTAAGATACCTGCTTCAAATCCCGTGAATGCAGCACCTCCTAGCAACTCTATTGTAGAGAATTTTCGAGTCGGTGAAACTATAGGTTGAGGAGATAGGGGAGACGAAGAAGACGGGGGAGATGGAGGAGATGGAGGAGATGAGGGAGAAACAGTCACAGAAGGCGGGTTTAACGCTTCGAGAACTTCTTTAGCTGAACTAAAGCGATCGCTAGGAGTAGACTGTAACATTCGGTTTAAAATGGCTGTCAGTGAAGCCGAAACCTGTGCTTTACTCGTCCATTGCCAAGAATTACTAAAACTATCAAAAAGCTGGCTAGGTTCAACGCCTGTCAGTAACATGATGCAACTAACGGCCAACGCATATAAATCTGAAGCTGGAAAGACTGATTGTCCTTGCATTTGTTCAGGCGGGGCATATCCTGGGGTATAAATACCTGTAGAACGACCCGCACCACCCGCCCCTTGTGTCACTTCCTTAACTGCCCCAAAATCAAGTAAATAAAGAGTTCCTGTTTTGTGGTGACGAATGAGGTTAGAGGGTTTGATGTCTCGGTGGATATTATCAGCCTCATGCACAAACTGAAGAATGGGTAACGTTTGCTCTAGAACATCTCGGACTTCGGCTTCTGTGAAACGCCCTTTTGCGGCGAGTTCATCTTCTAGGTTTTGTCCTTCGATATATTGCTGGACGATATAAAAAAATTGTTGGGGTTGAGCCGAATGCCAACCGGGAACTTCTAAGGGAAAATAAGCCAGTAAATTAGGAATTTGAGGATGAGCATGACCTAAACGATCTAATACCTTTGCTTCGCGTTCAAACAGGGTTTGAGCCATTGCTAATTGATCTGCAGTTAAGTCTGATGGCGGCATGAACTGTTTCACCACACATTTTCGTAAACTGGGGGAACGGCGATCATGAGCCAGTAAAGCCTTACCAAACCCGCCTTTGCCCAATAACCGTTCTGGGAGATAGCGACCATCTAAAATTAAAGGCATTCCGCAAGTGGTGCAATATTTTTGCTGTACTTCATTGAGGGTTTTTTCGTGATCTAAATCGCTGGCATGATTTTCTGGACGGGGACAGCCTGGACGAGTGCAGTAAACCTTCATACATCCAAAGTAATGATATTAGCGTTTAACTCTTTGTTTAACCAAATTATAAGCATCGATTATGTTTCCTCTGACTCACCTCACCTCACCTGCGCCATCGTTTCAAAAAAAAAGAGAAAGCCATAAGCTTCCTCTCAAAGACTGTAAATACAGAAAAATAGGGGAATGCCCCCAACTGTTGTGATGTTAGTAAGCCAGACCCATACTGCGAGTGGTTTCTGCACCCAGATAGACCCGGATACTTAAAAAGTCTGTAGGGCAAGCTGTTTCACAGCGCTTACAACCTACACAGTCCACAGTCCGAGGAGAAGCCGCAATTTGGCCAGCCTTACAGCCATCCCAAGGCACCATTTCCAAAACATCTGTCGGACAAGCCCGAACACATTGGGTGCAACCAATACAGGTATCGTAAATTTTGACTGAATGAGACATTGAATAACCTCTCTAAAGGATTGCTAGTCTTGCTGTAAATTGACAGCAGTGGTCGATTAAAAAGCCAGTTCTAAAGCTGGATTATCGTATATATTCCACCAATTTAGGTCAGTGTTTACTCGGCTTGTGTCTCTTGGCAATAAAACTTTAGACATCGTAATATTTCAGGGACAAAAACAATTGTTTGTGACGGGCAATGATTGCAGCGCAAAAATGCCATTCAAAATTATCCTATGTCATCTTTGTTACGTGTGAGGGGTGTCACACTACACTAAGTGTCACACTGCTACCATTAATGCTTAGAACGATTTTTGTACATTGAAAGTGTTGCGTAAGGGTGTTACCAATGACACAAAAACAAATGAAACTCTCTCAATCTCCCACTGTTGTAATGGAAATGGACTCATCCCAGCATCTAGATGAATGTCTCACCATTGCCTGGTTAAATTTAATTGCTCATACCGCTGATGATTTCGGTGCTGATGATTGGCTATCTCTGTGTCCGGACATCAACGAAGGAGAACTGTATCGAGACTGGTTTATCTGGTACGATGGAGAAGTCTCCCAAGAGTGGGAAGCCTACGACCCCACAACCGAGCAGCGTTTTGTTGAGACAGATGTAAAAGTCTTGAAAGCAAAAATTGATCAGATTGAAACTGTTCGCAAGGCAACAACGGCTGCATAAATGGACTGTTAAAACTTGATGCTCATATCTGAACATAGTATGGAAAAGATCTATCAACTCGCTTCAAGATAGATCTTTTCTTTGTCTGAACTATTTACGGTGGCGACCTACATTGTAGAATTGTTCAGAGATGCTGAGTTGAAGTAGGGAAAGATTTAGATCTCGAATTGCTCCAACGCAGCTTTTGCACTGAGACAGAACTTTTGTAGAATTCGTTAAATTTCAGACAAGTGATGTCACTGAATCATCTCACCCAAACTTGACTGAATCAGCTTTTCATCCTCAGCTAGTAATTCTGGTATTAGCAATTCCCATAAACTGTATGATTAACACAGACGCGACAAGCGCTACAAATCTATGTAAATTGGGATAAAGGGATTAATCAGTTTTATCTAAAAGCTGACTAAAGTTGGACAATTTTGAGGAGTCACCGCGTTGCCGCGTTCATCGCAGCGCTTTCCGCAGCGCTCTTCGGTCACAAGAGATGCAAGCTTTAGTGCTGCGAAGACAACGTCAGAGGGGGAAACCCCCATGCGCAACTTTTGTAAGAAGGCACTGGACTTCACGTAAGCGTGTACCGATGACTTCTTTCAAGGGCGTTGATGATTCCATTCAATCCATTCCTTTGATTTGCAAACTTAACAACAGCCAAGGGTTGAGGCAGTGAATTATGAAAGCCATGATTTTGGCCGCCGGTAAGGGAACGCGCGTTCGTCCGATTACCTATACCGTCCCTAAACCGATGATTCCCATCCTGCAAAAACCAGTGATGGAGTTTTTAGTTGAATTGTTGCGTCATCACGGCTTTGACCAGATTATGGTTAACGTCAGTCACTTAGCTGATGAAATCGAAAACTATTTTCGAGATGGTCAACGCTTTGGAGTCGATATTGCCTATTCCTTTGAAGGGTCAATTGAAGATGGCAAACTCTTCGGTAAAGCGATGGGTTCAGCCGGTGGGATGAAGAAAATTCAGGATTTTTCACCCTTTTTCGATGACACGTTTATTGTCTTGTGTGGTGATGCGTTAATTGATTTAGACTTAACCGCTGCCGTTCAATGGCACAAGTCTAAAGGCTCGCTGGCAACGATTGTGATGAAATCTGTTCCTCGGGATAAGGTTTCGAGTTATGGCGTGGTTGTCACTGACGATGATGGCAAAATTAAAGCCTTCCAAGAAAAACCCGACGTTGAGGATGCTTTAAGCACCAGTATCAATACCGGGATTTACATTTTTGAACCCGAAATCTTTGAGCATATTCCCTCGGGGTGTGAATTTGATATTGGGGGGGATTTATTCCCGAAATTAGTTGAAATGGGGGCACCCTTTCATGGCATTACCATGGACTTTGAATGGGTCGATATCGGTAAAGTTCCCGACTATTGGCAAGCCATTCGCAGTGTGCTAACCGGAGAAATTAAAAATGTTTCAGTTCCCGGAACTCAGGTCCGTCCTGGCATTTATACCGGGATTAATGTTGCTGTTAACTGGGATAAAGTCGATATTCGCGGGCCTGTTTATATTGGCGGTATGACCCGGATTGAAGACGGTGCTGAAATTGTTGGGCCGACGATGATTGGGCCGAATTGCTGGATTTGTAGCAATGCCTATGTCAGCAATAGCGTTATTTTTGAATATTCTCGTTTAGGGCCAGGGGTTCGTTTAATTGATAAGCTGGTGTTCGGGCGCTATTGTGTGGATAAAGTCGGTGCTTCAATTGATGTTCAGGCAGCCGCTTTAGACTGGTTAATTACAGATACTCGCCAAGCCTCGTTTATCTCTCCGGCTGAACGCGAAGCCATTGCAGATATTCTCTCCGGCTCCTAGCAGACGATTCTATACCCCTGAAATCGGTTTCAGGTCAAAATCATCCTTAAACTCCTGAAGCCGATTCTATTTAAAGCGAGTCGGGTGTGAGGTGTGGGGGAGTTAGAAGTCATTCGTCATTCGTCATTCGTCATTCGTCAGCGAGACTGCGAGACTGCCAGTTAGAACTCACCCACTCACCCACTCACCCACTCACCCACTCACCCACTCACCCACTCAGAATCTTCCGCCGTCGCCTACTTGCCTACTTCTCCATTCCCCGTTCCCCGTTGCCTTATCAACGAAATTGCTTTATGTCTCCAGTGATTTCTCAAACGTTATCATCATCATCAATACTCTGTGAACCCAGTTCAACTTACACTTCAACTTCATCAGAACAGTTGATTGAAGTCTTAGTGGATATTCCAGTTTCGAGTTCTTCTAAGAGTGAAGCGCAGAAACTCTTTACTTATCAAGTTCCGGCGGAGTTAACAATAGAACCTGGAGATATTTTAAGCGTTCCATTTGGTTCTCAACAACTGGGTGCAATTGCCATTCGTTTTGTTTCTCATCTCCCCTCTGGGGTGTCTTGGCAACAAC
This sequence comes from uncultured Lyngbya sp., assembly GCA_964434975.1. Lineage (GTDB taxonomy): Bacteria > Cyanobacteriota > Cyanobacteriia > Cyanobacteriales > Microcoleaceae > JAAURB01. The sequence continues at coordinate 5,109 of CAYSWY010000068.1, read as the reverse complement.
TTAAAGCAGTAGAAGAAGTCATTTGTCCGGGATTTTTTCCGAGTACTTATTGGCAGCTTTTAGAACAAGTTGCAACAGAATATCAAACCCCTTTTATTCAAGTCATTCGTACTGCTTTACCGCCGGGTTTATTAGGACGCAGTCAACGGCGAATTCGCTTATGTGTTGATGTTATTCCTCCTCACGGTTCACAGTTTCTTCACCCGGCAGCGGCTGCTGTTTTGCAATGGTTACAAAGCGCTAGCGGTTCAGATTATACCTGGCAATATTTACAACGCCAAGTTAAAGGCGCAAAACAAGGTATTCGAGATTTACTCAAAAGAGGATGGATTGAAAGTTACCTTGAACCGCCAACGCCACCGCGTCCAAAATTAAAGCAAGCGGTGACATTAACAGTTAATGATTTTCCCTCAAATTTAACGCCGCGTCAACGAGAAGTCTTAGAAATATTAGGGCGGCGTGGGGGAGAATTATGGCTCGAAGAATTATTAAAAACTTGTAATACCAGTTCTTCTTTAATTAAAGCTTTAGAACAGAAAAATTGTGTTGTTATTACTCAACAGGAAATTCTGCGACGAGAGCAAGGAATTTTACAAGCACCGGATTTACCAAAAGCATTAACGCCCCATCAAACAACCGCATTAAATACAATTAATAATCTTTCAGACACCGCTCAAATATTATTACATGGAGTCACAGGTTCAGGAAAAACGGAAGTTTATTTACAGGCGATCGCGCCGATTTTAGAACAGAATAAATCCGCTTTAGTTTTAGTGCCGGAAATTGGTTTAACGCCGCAACTGACAGATCGATTTCGCGCACGATTTGGAGAACAAGTTTGTGTATATCATAGCGGATTATCTCAAGGGGAACGATACGATACTTGGCGAAATATGATTCGAGGAAATCCTCAAATTATTATCGGTACTCGTTCGGCAATTTTTGCCCCTTTACCGAATTTAGGCTTAATTATATTAGATGAAGAACATGATAGCAGCTTTAAACAAGATCAACCCATGCCCTGTTATCATGCACGTAAAGTAGCGCAATGGCGGGCAGAATTAGAGAATTGTCCGTTAATTTTAGGTTCAGCCACTCCCTCAATAGAAAGTTGGCAACAGATTAAATTAAACCCTGAAAATTATCCGGAAACGAATAATAACTATTACTATTTATCCTTACCCGAACGAGTAGAATCCCGCCCTTTACCGCCCATAGAAATTGTAGATTTACGGCAAGAATTAAAACAGGGAAATCGTTCTATTTTTAGTAACCGTTTACAAGCGGCATTACAACAATTACAACAACGCCAACAACAAGGAATATTATTTATTCATCGTCGCGGACATAGTACATTTGTTTCTTGTCGCAGTTGTGGCTATGTGATGGAATGCGCCCACTGTGACGTATCGTTATCTTATCATCAAATACACAGTAACGCCCCCCAACAATTAAAGTGTCATTATTGTAATGATTATCAGCCTTATCCGCAAAATTGCCCGGCTTGTAACTCTAAGTATTTTAAACATTTTGGTAGCGGAACTCAACGAGTCACCCAAGAATTAACCAAGCTATTTCCCCAACTCAAAGTGATTCGATTTGATAGCGATACAACCCGCCGAAAAGATGCCCACCGCATCCTATTAACCCAATTTGCTAATCAAGAAGCTGACCTATTAGTCGGGACGCAAATGTTAACCAAAGGCTTAGATATTGCCTCCGTGGGTTTAGTTGCCGTCGTAGCTGCTGATGGACTGATTCATTTACCTGATTATCGCGCCAGTGAACGGGCATTTCAAACCCTATTACAAGTCGCCGGAAGAGCAGGACGCGGGGACGATCCAGGACAAGTGATTATTCAAACTTATACCCCAGAACATCCCGTCATTCAAGCCTTACAACGATACGCTTATGAACCCTTTGTTAACGCTGAATTACAATCTCGTCAGGGCATGAATTACCCCCCATATTGTCGCTTAATTTTGCTAAGATTAAGTAGTCTCAATCAAACTGACGTGACCCAGACTGCCCATGAGTTGGCGACAATGCTACAATCAGAGAACCATGAAATATTAGGGCCAGCCCCTGCGCCAATTTTACGGATCGCCAATCAATATCGTTGGCAAATTATCTTAAAATTGAATAGGAATCAAACCGTTGATTTACCCCAATTTGAAATATTACGCGATCGCTGTCCCCAGTCAGTTCGCTTAAGCATTGATGTTGATCCGTTAAATTTTAGTTAGTTAAAGTTTTTAGCCTCTTAGCTTCCTAAATAGGCAGGACTGTTTCATGCGTTGAGAAATCTTTCCTCTTGACCTCTCCCCCAGCCCCTCTCCTGGTAGGAGAGGGGAGAATTTTTTCTATTATTAAGCCTATAAAACTATTAATTACTCCCCCTTCCAAATAAAAAAATTTATTCCTTTTCCCTCTCCTCGCAGGAGAGGGCTAGGGAGAGGTCAAGGCAAATGTTTGCCAACAATGAAACAGCCCGGCCCAAAATAAGGGAAAAACTCAATTAAACTATTTTAAAATAAGGGAATTGAAAAGGTAAATGCAAAACGTTGTATAATTGATCAAATATCCTCTAAGAAGTAAAAACTGATTGAAGTCAGAGATACCTCATGAATAACTGTATTGTAATGGCAGAAATTGTTCAAGATCCGCAACTGCGCTACACTGCCGAGAGTCAAATTCCCATTGCGGAGATGATGGTTCAATTTCCCAGTATACGGCAAGACGATCCCCCTTCTATTTTAAAGGTTGTGGGTTGGGGAAACTTAGCCCAAGAACTGAGTCAACGATATCATCAAGGCGATCGCATTATCATTGAAGGACGCTTAGGGATGACGATGATCGATCGTTCCGAAGGCTTTAAGGAAAAGCGGGCAGAATTAACCGCTAAGCGCGTTTATAGTGTTGCGGGAGTCGAAGAGATAGCCGATAGTTCTAACCCCTCCAGCGCCTCGTCAGCCGCCCCTAGTAACGTTGTGCCGCTGGAGTCTAGAAACCGTCCAACCCCTTCTCCCTCGGAGGTCTCTCCACCTTCAGAACCCACTTCCCCCAGTCCCGCTGCCCAACCGCTGATCCCCACAGAGTCCGATGATCCTGATTATGATCCGATTCCTTTTTAGGGTTTTGTGATTAAATAGTATCTAGAATTTTGTCTTCTCCTATCTATTTTTGTAGTTAATGGATGGGAGATTTATCATTATTTTGTTTAGGAAATGGAACCACAAAGGCACAGAAGAAGATGTTATTGTGATGAATAATGATCAGCCTATTGGATATTTAGATTTGTATTATTTTCTATATTTTTAATTCCAGTGATTAAGTGATGACGATTTGCTTCAGTTGAGAGTAAATACTCTGTTGTATCTTGTGGAATTTGCGAAGAAGTCTCTGATTCTATTGTCTCTTTTTCGACTAAAACAATCACTTCAACAATAGTTCCTTCTGGGAGTTCAGGCGTTTGAATTTCAATTTTGCCATCTTTACTAACGATTCCTCGCTGTTTAATACCATTTAGCATCATCTTATTTTGAGGATATTATATTTTTGGTTAATTATAGTATAGCTTCTTAGATGTATTGCTATTTAAATTTTCAGGTGATTTTTTTAGAGAGGAACCATAAAGGCACAAAGAACAGAGAGGAACTTAGGTTTTTTTTCTATGTTATTCTGAGAGAGAAGATCAATCAGATGAATTGTTTTGTTGTTGAAGATAAGACACTAAAGATTGAATGAATTCATCATCACTTAATTGATCGGTTTTTTTCCCCTGGATAACTTTGTTTAAAAATTCGATTAAGTTTTAGATTCTGGAGTAAGAACAAGGCTGCGATAGACTTGCTCGATAGGGAAACTGAGATTAATACTTTTAAGTTCTATAATGTCTCCTGCTTGGTAATTTAGAATAATCCATTCACCGGCATTGTTTTTGTGATACAGATCTATTTCAATCCGGGTAGAGCTCACTAATAAGTAATCTTTTAGAACTGGATTTTTGCGATACATTCTAAACTTTGCACCTCTATCATAGGCTTCAGTGCTATCAGATAAAACTTCAACGATTAAGCAGGGATAGCTAAAGTAATTCGGGGTAGTTTTGTCGCGCTGATCGCAGGTTACACTCGCATCTGGATAGGTATAGTTATTGGTTTCAACAATATTAACCTTGATGTCAGAGTTGCCAGTGATACAACCGCTGCCTTCTAAATGAGTATCAAACAGAGCAGTAAACCGGATGGCAATGCGGCCATGATTAACACTGCCGCCACCCATAGCATAGACTTGACCCTCGATATATTCATGTTTTTCGAGTTGCTTTTCTTCCCAAGCAAAATACTCTTGAGGGGTTAAGGGTGAGGAATTATCTTTTGCTACAATCATTATTCAGTTGGGTTCTTACTTCAATTGTATAGTACTACTTTCTTTAGTTAGGATATTGCTAAATTCTGTAACTCTCTCACACTCTAAAATTAGGGATGAGATAATTTAAGCCAATTCATCTGATAAATTTTCCTGCTGTTGAATTTGAGACACTAAAGATTGAATCAATTCATCATCACTGAGTTGATCTATTTTGTTTTCCTGGATAACTTTCTTTAAAAATCCGATTAAGTTTCCTAGAATAGTTTGAGTATTGGGGTGATCTTGACCCACTATTTTGATCATCATTTCTAAAGCATCTTTATACAACGGTTCAGCTTCACTGTAATGTCCTTGAGAGTCGTAAAGAGAGGCTAAATTATTCAGGCTACTGGCAACATCAGGATGATCTGCTTGAAATAGCCGTTGTCTCATTTCTAAAGCATCTTTATACAACGGTTCTGCTTCACTGTAACGTCCTTGAGAGTGGTAAAGTAAGGCTAAATCATTCAGGCTAGTGGCAACGTTGGGATGATCTGCTTGAAATAGCCGTTGTCTCATTTCTAAAGCATCTTTCAACAACGGTTCAGCTTCACTGTAACGTCCTTGAGAGGAGTAAAGTCCGGCTAAGTTATTCAGGCTAGTGGCAACGTTGGGATGATCTGCTTGAAATAGCCGTTGTCTCATTTCTAAAGCATCTTTCAACAACGGTTCAGCTTCACTGTAACGTCCTTGAGA
>CAYSWY010000067.1:0-26817 GCA_964434975.1 uncultured Lyngbya sp. | reverse complement strand
CTTCTGTGTCTAGCTTGGGTCGCTTTTTTCTCCATTTAACCGAACCAGTTTGACACAAGAGAGTTATGAAGTTCAAAAGAACTTGTTTACTTCCGTTGTACGTGAGTATATTCTGGATGATCTGACTCTATTTCGTCAGGGTTTTGCATGATTAGTTGTTTTTGTCAATGCGTAAGTCCTAAAAGCTTTTGAAAAGAAGCGAAACGGATTTTAGACAAATTAGAGTTTCACTATACTCCTAAATACGGCAGTTGGTTGAATATGGCAGAGATTGAGTTGAGCGTTTTGAATCGTCAGTGCCTGAATCGTCGTCTTCCTGACCAAGATACTCTCAAACTAGAAATTGCTGCTTGGGAAGAAGAGAGAAATCAAAAATTCCATTCTGTTAATTGGCGATTTACCACAGCAGATGCTCGCATCAAATTGAAGCGACTTTATCCCTCAATTCCAACTTGACGACCTACTACCGGTTTTCTCAAAGACCCGATGTTTTTTGCCGATAGCTTTTTTGTAGAAAAGCCGGAAAGAGTAGAAACAATTTTGTTTTTAATGTCTCTGTGCTTAATGGTATATAATCTAGGTCAAAGAAAACTAAGAAAGAGTTTAAAAAGAGCAAAAACAGGAGTCAAAAATCAAGTGGGGAAATTAACAGATATTCCCACACTGCGATGGATATTTCAATGTTTTCAAGGAATTCATTTACTGAAAATGAATGAAACTCAACCCTATTGTCAATCTCACAAATGAGCGGAGTTATATTTTAGAATTTTTACCGACATCAGTTCAAAAATATTATCTATAAGCTTGATATTTTATGAATTAGGATGTCTATGGAAAAATTAATAAAATAGAGAGAGGAGTAATGTTTTCCTCTCCATTTGATCATGGCTTAATCTACCTTTGATTCTCAACGCTCCTGAAATTGTCTTGAGTTGGGAGATGAAATTCGAGTTTTTTCTCATGAAAATTGAGAATCACTTGTGTAATCATTGATACTTCAATTTGAAGTGCGGAATGTGGGTCGGATGAATGTATCGAATTTTAACGTTTAAGCTGAAGTTTCGTCAAATCTCCAATTTTTGTGATAGGCTTCTTGATCTAGCTCAGTTCCTATTAATACTATGGAGCGCATTGTTAAGAGTGGATTGGGTTGGCGAATTGGATGGGATGGCGAGGCGACTGAGTTCACTGGATTAGTTGGCAGCGATCAATGGGCATTAGAGTTAACAGAAGCTGAGTTTAACGATTTCTGCCGGTTATTAATTCAGCTTGCAGAAACTATGACTCAGATGAGTAGTGAATTAATGGATGAAGAAAAAATAGCTTGTGAAGCTGAGACAGATTTGCTGTGGCTGCAAGTAGAAGGTTATCCTGATAGCTATAGTTTGCAACTGATTTTGAATACTGGAAGACGGGGTGAGGGATATTGGTCAGCGGAGGCAGTCCCAGCGCTGCTCAAAGCAACAAAAGTTTTGAAAGTTTTTTGATTTACAAATTCCTACAAAGGTGTTATACTAGGAAAGCATTTCGGGGCGTAGCGCAGCTTGGTAGCGCACCACTTTGGGGTAGTGGGGGTCGTGGGTTCAAATCCCGCCGCTCCGATTCTAGTTAAATCCTCATACCAAGGGGTCTTGCTGACAACTCTCTCCCCAGTTTTATTAGGGGAAATGACCTCCACTGTGTCTCACTGATGGGTCATGATGTCTCATTATTAGGCTATTATTGGTGAGAAATTGGTGAGACAAGTTTAACGGAAGCCGAGACGAGTGAGCCGTTCAAAGAAAGGTTCCGTCAGCATATTCTGAGGCATGAATCAGGTAATGATGGCTGAGCTAACAGGGTATGATGTGAGAACACTTTATGAAAACTACGCAGGGTATATTAGACCTCTTGCAAAAGTCATGAGCTGAGATCAATTTCGAGATTGTCAATGGCAGCGATGAGATTAACCCGTAGATTAAAGCGCTTGCGTCTATTTCTGTAATCATGTTTGAGGATACGGAAAATTTTGAGTCGTCTGAGCACATTTTCAGCCAGAATGCGTTTTTGGCTCAAAGCTCAGATGGATCGATTTTTGCTGTTTTGTCAGCTTTTGGCCAATATTTTTTTATGGGGCAGTAAGGTGTTTTTCTGCCGCTTTTGTTGCCCTTGATAACCGCTGTCCATTAAAGTCTGTATCTTTGGGTGGAAGCTGGTTTGGCTCTAATTCAATAACTTAAAATCATGACAGGCTCCTTTTTCACACGCTACCGCCAAAATCTTCTTACTGTTGTGCTCGACGGCTACCTGTGCTTTTAAGGTATGTTTTTTCTTTTTACCGCTGTAGCATTTTCGCTGTGCTTGCTCCGTCTTTACGCGCCCGGAAACCTCGGCCTAATCGCGGTGCGCTTTTTTTAGGCGGCTCGATTAGGCCGAGGTAGCATCAACCACAATCACTTCATAAGGCTGTTGTTCCAACAACTTTTTCTTGCCAACCTTCAGGAAATAAATCATTTGCCATCAAGGCATCCTCCACGCGCCGTACAATCCGGCTAACTGTGCTTTCCTGTGTCCCCCAACTATTGGCAATATGAAAGTATGTGCGCTACTCTGGCCAATATTCTAATGCTATAAGTAACTGCTCCTCAAAAGAAAAACTTGATGGACGTCCTCTTTTAATTTTATTGTCTTCTCTTTGATGCATAGCCCAGAGCATCAAATCAAACACATTCCGGCTTACGCCGGTATGACGCTTAAAGGCTTCATTACTAAAACTACTGACATAATTCCACATCTTCCCCCCTCAACAGGCACAAGATAAATATATTTTAATCCTCAATCTAACTTACTTTTGCAAGAGGTCTATTGAATCTAGACCGAGATTGCCAGATGTTCTCAACCCAAACACATAATCCATTGTTTAAGAACGGGATAATGCTTGGGTAAGGCAGTTTTTAAGATTTAACCAGAATTATGACTGACCTACTTCATGAATAAATGATAGATAATTTTGTTCAATAAATTCTTTCAAACTTTTCGGAGTACGCATACGAGGATCAAGGATTATTATTGCATTTTTGATTGTATACTCTATTTTTTTATTCGGCTTATCTTGAAACCTTGGGAACAACTTTGGAATAGTTTTCCATATAGCTTCACACTGTTTCACAAAAAACCATAAAGCATACTTACCACGCACCATCATCCATGAATTGGGATGATTACGAATCTCAGTTTCTGCAACTTTGATATCATTTTCGTTACAGATGTCGCAACCGATTTGTCTGGCAGCGACTTGCAGCATAGTATTTTTATCTTTAGCAATTAAGTTTGCTTCAGAAAATGAGAAAAGATAATCAAGATTTAGATTTGATAAATTTGCCTTAGAACCTAATCGTCTCCAGAGTAAAATCTGTCCCATCAAAGACATAATTGCTTCAAAAAATACATTTTTGTTATTCTGAAAAATCTGTTTTATAGATTCTTATTCTGGGCAGCGTAGTGTTATTTGATAAACATCCTCAAGCACACTGATGAGTATTCGGTCTTGTAAAATATAATTTTCTATCGAGTAACCATCTGTGATGTAAATATTAGTCTCAATCTGTTCAGGAGAGTTTAGAAAGTCTTCTAAGTCCCGATCTATCAAGAAGCAGACTCTTTTCTTAGAAAAATTATTCTGGTTGATGCTCTGGAAAGATCGCAATACCTTTTGCTTATTTCCTGCTGGAATTAATTAGATTGACCATTCTTCAGGGAGCTGACTTTGTATTAGGTGACGATAGAATACTGGATCATCTTTACCTTCAACAAATCCATATACCCATCGAGCATTTTTTTGATAACTGAATAGAAACTCATGGTATGCTTCGTCAACGTCTTCAAGGGCTTGATTGTGTACCTCCAGCATTGAAGGTTTCATATCCGTCATAACGATGTAAATTCCCCAAGAGAGTGAGCATAAGGCTTTAACTCATTATCATAGATAAATGGCGAATGAGTAACAGCTACTAAACCTTCACAAAAGTTTCCTCTCCGAATGTCAACAAGAAATCTTTTCTGCCAAGGTACTGAGAGCGACAATTCTGGCTCATCTATTAAAACAAAGTAGCGTGAATTTCCTGAAAGATATAGATGACTGAATAGTGAAACGACCTGCTTTTCTCCAGAAGAGAGGTCACTAAGCTCGACTGATTTTCCAGCAGGATATTCAAATTTCGGGCGTATATAGAATTTAAATGAAGCACTATCGTAAACAAACTCTTGATCCACAATATACTCTGAACAAACTTTGCAAAAAGTTGAAATATTTTTCTCTTTATCTTGTAACGATTTCTGAAAATCAAGAATTTTGAGAAAATAATGACAGATAATCTGATCTCGCTCAGTTGGTTCTTCTTTTGAACGAGCATCTCGGATCGCTTTGAGCCATTCAGCGCGTTGCTCGTTACCTACAATAGACTCATCAACACGTGCAAGTACAGATTGAATCTCATCATCAGATAGATTGGCTAGCTTTTGAATATCTTCTGCTTGATAATCGGATGAAACGATGTCATTAAAATGTCTAAGAGTTAATATATTAAGCTCTTCACTTTGAAATTTTTCTAATTGGTCAAGTTTAGTATCTATAGAATCTTGAACGTCCTGCATACCAAATTCTACAAGTTCGATATAAGCTCGGTCACCATCCGACTTCAATCGTCGCATTTTTTGCCTTTTTCGCCGACGTAAATCGTCAGGATCAATCCCGTCAACTACGCTTGCAAGCTCTCGCTCAATCCGGCGGTATATTGGCAAATAAAGCACTTGAGCATCAATTTGCTTAATAATATTCTGTAAGGTTTGCGGAAAAAGACTGTCTTCATCATCAAATAAACTAAATTGCTCTACTACATAAGACATTGGGATATCATATAAATTCGCTATCCTTTCAAGGTCTTCAGGTCTTCTAAGAGCTTCACCAAAATCGGCAATCTCTAACATTCTTTGACGTAAAGAACGAGGCAATCTACGTAGTGATTTCTCATTCATAATCTCTTTCATCCGACTATTAATATCGTTATGAGAGATTTCTATATCTTGTCCATCTATGGTTAAGATAGCGGATTTAAAGCGAAAGAGCCTAAGTGAGTGCCAGCGTCCTGCTAGGAGATTGAATAATATACGCAGGAAAGTCGTTTTACCTGAACCATTTTCGCCAACTAGGATTAAAGTATTATCACTGAGGTGAGCATCAATACATTTTTCTGTTCCGTATAGTCCATTGATTTGTATTCTCTGAAGGTTTGCACTCATCTTTATGTTGCTCCTTACAAAATAGCCTATATAGCAATCAGGAATCAAATGTGAGACACTGAGAAAAGTGTGATAGGTGACTGGGATGGAAGAACTATACTCCTTTATTGCATCGAATCGAGACAGAAGAGAACTAAAGCGGGCATTAGCAGTTAGTATGACTCTGAGGGGACATACTCATACAGAAATTATGAAGACATTACAAGTAAGCTCTGGATTTATTAGTAAATGGATCTTACATATATTCTGAAAGGAGTAGAAGGTATTAAGTTGGGTGATCGAGGATCGCTTGGATATTTGACAAAGATGCATCATCTACAAGTAATTGACTGGCTCAAAAGAAAAAATTATTGGAATCTCAACGAATTAGAATGCTATATAGCGGAAACATTTGATGTAACATTTGCAGCTAAGTCAAGCTACTATGATTTATTCTCAGAAGCCGGAATATCTTGGAAGAAATCCCAGAAGACAAATCCCCGTAAAAATCCGGAATTAGTCAATGAAAAAAAAAGCGGTACGACCCCGCGCTCGGTTTCCTCAGCAAGGGAACGCGCACGCCTGAGAAGAGATAAAACAGTGGATGGAAAATCATCGACAACAGATAGAAGCCAAGGAACTGGTAGTTTTATTTCTGGATGAATGCCATTTACTTTGGGGAGATGTTTGTGGATATGTCTGGGGAAAAACTGATATCAGAATTGAAGTTCCAATGCAGAATGAAAAACTCTCGACAAACCGACTCAGGTGCATTAAACTGTCAAAGTGGGAAAGTGTTTTTGCCAGCTGATCCAATAGGAAATACAGCTAACACTATTAAATTTGTTGAAAACTTGATCAATCAATATCCCCAAGCTAGACTAGTATTAATCTGGGATGGAGCAACTTATCACTATAGTCAGGAATTTAGAGATTATTTAGAGTCCGTAAATCTTGGAAAAACAGAAGAAGAATGGCTGCTCAAATGTATAAGATTAGCCCCCAATGCCCCAGAGCAGAACCAAGCTCGAAGATGTCTGGTTACAAGCTAAGGAACTACTACGGAAGTGTTGGCATCTATGCAAAAACTTTCAAGTAGTCAAGTGGTTGTTTGAGTGGGTTATTCGTCAAGATATGTTTTGTTTTCCCAAGCTATCTATGTATGGAGTATTCTCATAAATCATTCCTGATTGCTATACATCTACATCTGATTATTTGGCACAATTATTATTAAATAGTATACTCTATTTTTACTCTTTTTATTGTTTAAGTTCTGAGATCACGAAATGTTGCTGAGAGACAGGATTGAGAATCGTTACAATCCCAAAGACCATCAACAGACGATTGAACGCTATCAACTTTCTCGGCAAGCCAATCAGAAAAACTGGAAAAGAAAGAAATAATCATGTCAACTTAGTAACCCAGCCTAAAAGGTGATTTTGCTTGCTATTTATTGACAGTACATTTAAGCATAACATAGAGTAGTAAAATACAGTTATCAAAATAAAAATATATAGTTTTTATCAGAAATTATATATTTCTAAATTTAAAGTTTTTTCGTGGTATTTTAGTAAATTAATCCGATGACTTACACTAATGTAAGCTATATTTAATGCTTGGAGTTGTTGATAGAGTAATTCTTCATTTTTAATATCTAAAGCACTCGTGGCTTTATCTAAAACTGCATAATTAGGTTGATAGATAAATAGACGAGCAAAAGCTAAGCGCTGTTGTTCTCCCATTGATAATATTCGACTCCAATCAGCAATTTTATTCAAATATTTAAGTTTTTCTACTAAATTTAAAAGATTAACTTTCTGTAAAATATTATAGAATTTTTCATCAGAAATAGTTGACTTTAATTGAGGATAAAGTAATTGCTCGCGTAAAGAGCTTTCAAAGACGTAAGGACGTTGGGGTAAGAATAAAATCTCTTCAAGTTTAGGTCGAAAAATAACTCCATATCCAGATTTTGATAAACCTGCAATGGCTCGTAACAGAGAACTTTTTCCAATTCCACTGGCTCCCATAATTAGGATATTTTCGTGTGGAGAAACAGAAAAAGATAAATTTTTGAGCACTGTTTTTTGAGCATCTGGTGTTTTTAAGGTGAGATTTTGACAAGCCAGTTGTGGACTTTCAATAATTTCTATTTTTGTGGGTTTTGAACTAAGAGTATTGACAGTTTTTATTGTTTGTTTTAAATTTTCTAAGCGATTAATAGTAGCGGCTAAAATACTAAGCTTATCCAGTTGAGCGATCATTAAAGTCAAAGCAATTAAAATCGTTTTAAATGCAGTTCCGGCTTGGGTTACTACTCCAACTTCAAGTTCTCCAGACGTGATCTGAGGCGCTAAAATTAAGCCAGGAACAATGAACGTTAGATATTGATAACTATTTTGAAAAAGACCGAGATAGAGTTGCCATCGAATTAAATGTTTAAAGTTAATGAAAGCTTGTATAAATTTGCCCCATACTTGATTCATATCTTGATTTTGACCTTGATAAAAAGCGATTGATTCTGCTTGTTCTCGAATGTGAATTAATCCATAACGTAAGTTTGCTTCTTTTTTAAGTTGCTGATAATTTATCCCCACTAAAACTCGACCAAAAAATAAGGTGGCAAATAAAGTTCCAATAATGGAATAACTGCTCAGAAAAATCATCAGAAACTTTGAAATGATCCAAAGTGTACCCGTAAAGGCAATCAGTTGAAGCGAGGAATCTAGTAAAATAGAGAAGAAAATAACGGATTGTTGAGTGAATGTTTTAATGTCTTCTGCTATTCTTTGATCTGGATTATCAATATCAGAACTTTCGCTGATAAAATAGAACGTGGCGTTTTCTAGATAATGATTCAGAAAATAATGGGTTAACCATCGTCGCCAATAGAGGCTTAATTTAGCTTGACAATAAACTTTTAATCCTGCACAAAGGGTTCCGATGAAGGTGACGAAGATGAAGATAACTAATGATTGTTGAAAACGTGAAGTATCTTGTGCAACTAATGCTGATGTAATTTCTCCTAAAAAAATAGCAACGGCAACTAATAAGCCGGAAACAATAATGGATAAAATAATAATCAAAGATAATAAGGTTATTGCACCTACTTTTTCTGAAGAAAACCAGTATAGACGAGTAATTGACCAGAGTTGTTTACCCAGTTTTAAGTTAATTTTTTTCATCGTGAAATTTATATTGATGTGCGGGGAACAAATGCCAGTTAAAATCACTAGAAAGTTCTAATACTTTTTGATGATATTTTAAGAGTGTAGGACGATGACCAACGCTAATCAGATGAATGGCTGTTTGATGAAGAGATTGATAGAGTAATTCTTCGTTATCTTGATCTAATGCACTGGTGGCTTCATCTAAAATGGCGTATTGGGGTTGATGTAATAATAACCTGGCAAATGCAAGGCGTTGTTGTTCTCCAATAGACAGGATTTGTGACCATTTTTTAATAGTATCTAATCCCCCAAATTGAGTGGCAAGATTGGGTAAATTCACTTGTTTAAGAACATGAAAAAGTTGTTGATCGTTAAATTGATTTTCTGGATGAGGATAGAGAAGTTGCTGACGTAAAGAACCTAAAATCATATAAGGACGTTGAGGCAGAAAAAACATCTGTTTTCGTGGGTGTCGAGTAATTTTTCCTTCTCCTGAAGTCCATAAACCTGCAATTGCACGCAATAAAGAACTTTTGCCAACTCCACTGGTTCCAGTAATTAATAAAGATTCGTTGGATTGAATAATAATTGATAAGTTTTGAATGATTTTTTTTTGATAATCTGGGGTTTTTAAGGTCATATTTTCTATTTTTAATTGTTGAGATTATTGGGTTTATATCTGTTTATTTTGCGGAAAATAGTTGGTTTGTTTGAGTGCTTGATTTAAAACAAATAAGCGAGTTGTTGCAGCGGCTAAAGCACTTAATTGTTCTAATTCATTAATAATCAGACTGAGTGCAAACCAAATCCGACCGAATGCAGATTCAGATTGAACAATTACACCAATTTCTAATTGTCCGGATAAAATACCTGGTGCGAGAATAACAGCAGGTAAAATAAATGTGATGTATTGTAGGCTATTTTGAAATAAGCTGAGATTAAATTCCCATCGAATTAAGCGGTTAAAGTTTTGATAAACTTGAAAGAATCGATGATAAAGTTTTTGGGATGCTTGAGATTGACCGCGATAAAGTGCGATGCCTTCCGCATGATCTTGAACATGAACTAAGCCATAGCGAAGTTCGGCTTCTTTTTGCCGTTGAACGTAATTAATTTTAGCTAGGTTTCGAGCAAAAACAACTGTCGCAATTAAAGTTCCGGCTAAAGTATATAATATTAAAAATAGCGTTAAAAATTTAGAAATTGACCATAATAATCCAATAAAAAATATGAGTTGGATGATTGAACCAAAAACTAATACTAAAAAATAGAGAGATTGTTGAGTAAACGCTCGAATATCCTCAGAAATTCGTTGATCGGGGTTATCAATTTCAGGGTTACTATTGAGATGATAGAAGGCTTGATGCGCTAAATATCGTTCTAAAAAGTTGCGGGTCATCCAACGCCGCCAACGTAAGCTTAAGTCGGCTTGAACATAGTTATTGAATGCTAAACTGGGGACTCCAATTAAAATTAAACCTAAAAAAAGTAATGTCGCTTGCCAAAATCGAGGATAATTTTGATCGGCAAGACCAGAGAGAATTTCTCCTCTTTGTAATGTTTCTAGAATCAGAAATCCACTGCTGACAATGGATAAAACAAATAGCAGCAACAGTATACCTTTGGCTTTTCTTTGATTTCTCGAAAACCAATAAGGTCGAGCAATTGTCCAAAATTGTTGCCAGAATTGAGTCTAAAACTGATGATTCATTTAGAAATTAACTCGATAATTAAAACCAATGGTTCGACCTCGACTAGGACGACGGTTATCATTACTACTTGCACCTAAAACTTGAGATTCAATTGGGAAATAAAAGTTATCAAATATATTTTCAATGCCAATATTGAGTTTTCCAGGGCCGATTTGAACACTACTAATTAAATCAACTACAGTATAAGCATCAACATTAGCCGGATCAATTTTATCCTCAAAGGCTCTATTGCGACCGCCGACAACAATCATTTGTAAACGATTAGACCAACCTTGGATAAATTCACTTTCGACATAAGCGGTAACTTTTAAAGGTAAAATTTCTTGACTAGTAATTGATAGAAAATTACCATTATCTTCGACATCAACTTCCCCTTATGGCCAGCTTACAGTTCCCCCTAAACCTAACCAATTAAACGGTTCCCAATCAATCGTTGTCTCTACTCCATAAATGCGCCGGGGAGCGCGTACAGGCAGGAATAAACCTTCCCCATTATCTACAGAAACTACACCAAATTCTGAGTCATTATAAAAGCCTGCAACTGTAAATTCAAAGTTACTCCAAGTGCCACGAAATCCTATTTCATAGTTATTGACTTCTTGAGGTTGCAGTTCTTCCACATCATTATAAACTGAAAATCCTTCATCGGGAAACGTCAATAAATCGCTAAATCGTTGTAAGGAAAATCCTTGAGAAAAATTTATAAAAATATTAAAGTTATCAGTGGCTTTAAAGACTGTTCCCAAGTTAAAGACAATATTATTAAAGCTTAAATCTCCTCCTTCTACATCAAATCCAAAGAAACTGGTATAACTAGGAATATCTACATCAAATTTTGAGTAACGTGCGCCACCATTAATCACCCAATCATCCCCTAATTCCCACTTCACTTGAGCAAAAACTCCCAATTCTTCAACGGTATATTCAGGAATAAAGGTTCGTTCTTCAACTTTACGAATCGTTCGTCCGCCACTGGCATCAAATTCCTCAGCATCAACAATATCAAAGGTATTACTCGGTTGATCATTTTTATAATCTGTTCCCCAAAATAGGCTAAATCCGTCAAATACAGGGGTATTGACTTGTAACCGTCCGCCCCAATTTTGTACATCAATTTGACTAACATAAACTTCTTGTAATAAAACCCGACCATCCTGAACCCCTTGAGATTCTGGCTTAGAGGTATAATATCCTTGAACTAAAAATTCACTATTTAAAAATAAGCTATCGTGGCTATAAACAATATTACCTAAAGTTGTACGGTTAAATGCAGGCGTAGTTTCAATAAAATCTTGTTCTCCAACTTCAATGGCCCTGGCTTTACTGGTTCCAGGTGGCAGTTCATTAACACTTTGGTCGATAATTAAATTATTTTCTTTTCGCTCATTATCATAATAATTAAACGTTAAACTGAGTCGTTGTTCGTCGGTAAAATAAATCCCTAAATTGGCTAAAATATTGTAGGCTTCACTATTATCTAAAGGTCTAAAATTAAAAATTTGATCGCCTTCACCATCGTAATAAGTTCCGGTTTATTCTCTGGAGAAATTAACCCGCACACCGACTTTGGGTGACAACGATCCGGAGATGGAAGATTCTATAATATTGCCAAAACTATCTCCTTCTAAAAATGCATCATCTGCACCCGTTGCATCAACACCGACTCTCACAGTAGCCTCAAATTCTTCACTGGGTTTTCGAGTAATAAAGTTAATGGTTCCGCCTGTGGCTTCTGAACCATAAATTGCATTGAGACCGCGTATTACTTCAATTCTTTCGATGGCATCTGGAGAAATATTTAAAAATGAGCCTCGAATACCGTTAGAGTCAACAGGAACCCCATTAATTAAATAAGAAGGGGGTCTTCCTCGCAATGTTCCGTTGACATTTCGTTGAGTATCGGGGGGTGAAAATCCAGGAACTTCTCTTCCTAAAATCTCTCTTAAATTCACAGACATATTGCGCTGTTGTTCGATGTCTTCCCGGTTAATTACAGTCACTGAACGAGAGATATCTTTAGGTCTTTCTTCCGTCCGGGTAGCGGTTACAGTAATTTGAATAATTTCTTCAGGGGTAACCGATAAAACTAAACCTGTATCGGCTGGATTTACTGTTACGCTGGGAATCGAATTTTCCCCAACAATAATGACTTTAATTTGATTATTTGTTACTTGTTGAACCTCAACTGAAAAGATGCCAGTTGCTGGATTTTCAGTAATAAAATCTCCACCACTGGGTAAGGCTAATACTGCGTTTTCTACTGTGGTTGTTAATGTATTTCCTTCTACAGTGGTTGAAGTTTGCAGGGGAATAGCATCAACGGTTTCTCAGATCACATCTACCCCTCCCGGTATGGGATTTAAACCGACTCCAGTAATTTGTACGACTGCTGCTTCTGCTTGGGTAATTTGAAAAGATTGAGGAGAATAAAATGAGAATTGAGGAAACAGATATTTCGCTTGGGTAAAAGGTTGTTCTATGGTTTGCAGATGAGAAAATGTAGAGTATTCTGGTGTATCTGAATTCAGAATTACGGTTGATGCAATAGCAGAATCATCTGTTAAAGTTTGTTGTTTTAAATGGCAATGAATTGTAGGTTTATTTTCAGCAGTTGGGAGCGTTGTATGAGAATTAAATGCTTTAGCTTCTTTGGGTAAACAAGTGGACTCAGCAAACGCAATAGGAGTCACCCCCATACTCATCAAGGTTGTCGAGATCAATAACCGATAATTTGCACCGAATTTCATCAGAAATACTTGAGGCAGCTAAGTCCACAAAATTAAGAGTAACAATAAAACTAAACAGCAGAAAAACAGTGATCTTTCTTGCTTAAATCTGTACATAAATTATACTCCCTGCTAAATATTCAGGGGTTTGATTCACCACAGAAGCCAAGATTTGACCATTACCTGATATTTCTGTATAGCTAATAATCCCAGAAGCATTAAATAAAGAACTCAGATTAAAAACGCCTTGTTCTGATAGGTCTGCTAACCCCAAATCAAAGGGTAATAATCCAAAATTAACCACATCTTCAATAGTTAGATTTTCTCTCTCTGCAAAACTAAGATTTCCAACTGTTAATCCGGGAGGTAATCCAATTAAATCGGTGTCATCAAAGTCTAAAATAAAATCACCATATTGATTCGCTCCTCCAGAAGGATCGCAACCTAAAACAAATACATCTGCACCTTCATTTCCGATTAAAAAATCTTCCCCTTTATCCCCGAATAAAGTATCATTTCCCGCGCCACCAACTAAAGCATCTTGTTCTTGACCACCAAATAACAAATCATTGCCATCGCCGCCGTCAAGGTTATCTAAGCCTTTATTGCCATAGAGAAAGTCATTCCCTGGGTCTCCAAATAGTTCGTCTTCTTGCTGAGCGCCGAATAAAGTGTCACCGCCGCCGCTACCATTGAGTGTATCTCGGTTCAGGGGGCGACAAGAGGTCTACAAAGGTTGCTGTATAAGCTTTATAGCCCTTAATCCTCTCTGATAAAATACCTGATTCTCTCCGTGTAATCTAATGATTTCTTCAACAAGCTCAATATACACTAAGCAAGCAGCTATCCAATTCAAACCATACAAACCCCTCCAAAAATTGCTATGTCTTCTCCGGTTTCGATGATTTTCTGTTGAACGACAAATATAATCGGATAAGCCTTGAGACTGAGTACGTTTTCCTTGCAACCAAGCTGTTGTCATAGCTAAAGCAATTAAGAGAATTAAACGGGTTAATCTTTCGGGTGAGGCTTTAGAACCCTCTAAGTTATAGCCTCCGGTTTTGCAATCACAAAATATCGCTTCAATACCGAAACGCTGACGGTAAATTTGAAGAGTTATTTCGAGTTGGGGCAAGTTAGTTAATAGATACCAAGGTTCTTGCTGCTGTTTTCTTCTGTATCTTCTTTTCCAATAAACTGCTAGATTAAACTGACAAGATTTCCGGGTTTGAGTCCAGTACACTTGTTGATAAAATCTTTGTTCTCCCGGTCGAATTTCTAGAGCTGAAAGAGGCTGAAATTTAGCTCCTTTTTCTAGAAATGTGGTTTCTTTTTTCTGACGTAATACAAAGTAGCATTTTTGCTGATGTAGCCATTGTGCTAGCTCTATACTATGAAATTCGGGCATCTCCGACAATGACGATTTGAAAACTTTTGAATAATCGGATGACGGGTCGTAACAAGGCAAGTTGTTCCCTCAAGTTACTGCTACCTTTTTTATTAAGTATGAGCCAGAATATCGGAAAGGCTCGCTTTTGTATGATTACACTGGCTATGAATAAGTTTCTGTCTGACCATTGAGTCCTATCTATAGCAATTATTAGTTGACTTCCAGTTGGAATATAGAGCTTGATTATCTCTTTAATAATTGGAAACCACAGTAAGACCACACTTAAGCTGTTCAAGCTTAAAAATCTTTGTAGATGACGGCGACGACTATTCTGTTTAATGGGTAAAGGCAGTAGCGCTGCTAGTCTTTCTATACGGACTTGCTTGTAGGTTTGTAGTAGCCCAACTAATAAATTCAAGGTCAGTAGTTGGCAAGCACTTAGATATTTTTGTAGATGATTCTGGTAGAATAAAGGTAACATTTAATAATCGGGGTCTTGTCCAATTTACGAGACCTTTCTTTTTTACCACAATCATTGACTCTTTCTGCCACGGAACGTGAGTAGGGCTGCGGTGACTAGCTAGATAACAGTTTTTTTGACAAACCTCAACTGCCCTAACCTCCTCTGGGTATGGCTTTTCGGGGGCTTGTCGCCCCCTGAAGTGTTCCTGTCTTCGAGGATATTGTTCCAGAAGGTACAGAAACCATCAACTTCAACCTATTAAACGGGGAATTATACGAAGTTGACCCAGCAGCAAGTTCCTTCACTGTCACTATTGAAGATGGAGGAATTATTGGTACTCCCGATGCAGATGAAATTGTCGGTGATGACATGGATAACGCTATCGATGCCTTAGCCGGAGATGACCTAGTTGCGGGTGGTTTAGGTAACGACACCATTTTAGGTAACGACGGTGACGATGTCCTCCGGGGTGATGCCAATAGCCGTGCCTCTTCAACCGGAATGGGTGGCGATGATGTTATCTTCGGTGGCGCTGGTAATGACCGCATTGGGGGTAAAGATGGTAACGACCTCCTCAGCGGTGACGAAGGCGATGACATAATCTTCGGTGATGCTGGCGATGACACCATCATGGGTGTAACCGGAAACGATACCCTCACAGGGGATGACTTCTCTGGTGGTAGCGGTTCTGACCTGTTTATCTTCGGTAACGACGACGGTACAGATACAATTACCGACTTCGACCCCACGCAAGACATGATTGGTTTAGTTGAAGGAGAACTGACATTCGAGGATATCGAAATCATCGACATGGGTGGTGATGCTGCCATTAACGTGATGTCAACGGGTGAAACCTTGGCCGTTCTTAATGGAGTTGAAGCTTCAGAACTTACTCAGGAATTATTCTTAACTACTCAGTAACGTAACATTGGGCTAATTTAGGTCTAGCTAGAGGTATACTCATACTATATCTCTAGTTTTTGGCTAACTTTTTCAGGGGGTAAAAGACAAAATGATTTGATTCAACACTAAGCTGTAATATTTAGCTAGCAAGGCTTTAACTGAGTTTTTAGTCCGAATAACTCGGCATTTTTTGCTATGTATTTTTATAAAATAAATATTTTATCAAGTTATTGCTAATAACTATCAATAGTGCTATGGTCATGAGAAACTAAATAAAAAATAGTATCAGTCTTAACAGACATACAAAAAATAACAGAGAGAATTCAACGATGGTGCAAGTTAGCTTTTCGACCTCGACGACTTTTGCTGGCAATGAAAATGCTTTGGTAGAAGATCAAGGGACATCATTAACTGTCCGCTTTGACCTCGATGAACCCGCTCCTACTGGGGGATTAAAGGAATATGTTTGATAGTGACGTTGTACAAATCTTAAATCGCTTAGATTTACCCGGTGCGATCGCCAATCCCCAGGCGGAAAACCTCAACCAGTTTGCGACCCAAACGAATCTAGACAATTCAGGACTGGCTGTTGAAATTACAGAAGGTTCAACCAGCGCAACAATTAACCTCGAAATTTTTGACAATATTGAACCGGATACCCTGTTTGGTAACCCGCGACAAATTGGGACGGATATTTTAGATGAAATTGGCAATGGTCTGAATGCTCAAGGTTTTGACGGGCCATTACCCAGCGGTGACTATACTTTTGCACTACAACAACTCGGAGCCAGTTCTGACTATACTTTAGCGTTTAATGTGTCTGAAGCAGAACCGACACCGACTCCAACTCCGACACCCGAACCCACTCCAACTCCGACACCCGAACCCACTCCAACTCCAACACCCGAACCCACACCGGGAGACACTCCAGTTGTTAGTTTTGAAACCACACCCACCACTTTCTCTGAAGAATCTGAAAATAATTTAGTCGAGTGGAAATGGACAGTTACAGGTGATTTCCCCGAAGAAGGGATCATAATCAACTTGGATACATCGGGAGGGGGTTTTGCTTTTGCTTTTACCGAACAGTTTGCCGCTGAACCTCCAGCAGAATTTATTGATTCGGATATCGTAGGCTTTGACGAAGAAACAGGCAGACTCAATATCTTATTATCTGCACCGTCGGCTTCATTCAAACTTTACTTCGTTGATGACATTATCGAAGAAGGAACTCAAACTTTTGATTTCCAACTCGTAGACGGGGAAGGCTACACCGTAGATCCAAACTTAAACGGTAATATCTTCACGATCACTGATGATAATGGCGGCCCTGGTGTTGGCCCCACAGTTGGTATTTCTACAACTGCAAGTGATTTAGCCGAAGGTGACGCATTTACCGTTAATTTCGATGTTGAGGGTGAAATCCCAGCAGAAGGCGTTGAAATATTAGTACAAAGTCCGGTATCTGGTGCGTTAGGACAATTTGACTTAGCCGAGTTAGGCAATATTACCACCACAGGAATTGACGGTTTACCCACTGTGGGAGATGGCGGCGGCGGTAGCTTCTTCGTGACTTTAGTTGAACCACAAGCATCCATTACCCTATCCGTATTTGATGATATCTTGGCTGAGGAACCGTTAGAACTGCCTTTTACTGTCGCCAATGGGGAATTGTACGAAGTTAACCCTGATGCTAGCAATATCGCGTTAAATATTGTCGATGAACCCCAACCTATCGGCCCAACTGTCGGCTTAACAGTCAATCAGAGTGATGTCGTCGAAGGAGATACGATTACTTTAACCTTTAACGTTGAGGGTGAAATTCCAGCAGTTGGGCTGCAAGTTTTAGTTAATGACCTGGAAAGTTTACAAAATCAAGCGCGATCGCTAACAGAATTTGATGTTGCCAATATTGAGTTAACCGGAATTGAGGGTTTTCCCACCCCAGCCGACGGAGATAGTGGTTTCTTTGTCACCATTACTGAACCGACTGCCACCATTACTTTACCAGTATTTGATGAAGGGGCAGACGAAGAAGAAGAGTCAGAAGTATTTACCTTTGAGGTAATTGATGGAGAAGCCTACGAAGTTGATCCCAATGCAGGTTCTATTACCCTTAATATTAGCGATGCAGATAATGTTACACCTCCAGAACGCGAAGGTTATCAACCGGGAGATAGTTTTGATTTAGTCACGCCAGCACCGACTTATGAAGGTGAACTCAATTCTGGAGAACAAAGCAATGCGGAGTTTGAAGATCTTTTAGAAGGTGCAGCACTGTTAGAAGAGTTGCAAGATGGGGGCCACGTCATCTACTTCCGCCATGCCCGCACCGAAAGAGACTTTGCCGATCAGGTGACGGCTGATGTGACTGACTTCTCCACACAACGAGTATTAAGTGAATTTGGTATCCAACAATCTTTAGCTATTGGGGAAGGGTTTGAACTGTCGAATATCCCCTATGATGATGTCATTACCAGCGAATACGGTCGTGCGATTAAAACGGCTGCGATCGCCTTTGGGGAATATGAAAAAGATTCAGATCTCAATTTCTTACCGTTTGAAGACTATACCGACGAACAGATCGAAGAAATGCGGGCTAATATTACCCCATTTTTAACGGAAGTACCTGAAGAGGGAACCAATACTATTATCGTTGGACATGACGATCTATTTGAAGCCGGAACAGGTATTTATCCCGATCCACAGGGTATTGCTTACGTTCTCGAACCCGATGGTGTGGGTGGTTTTGATATCATTGCCAACTTACTGCCGGAAGAATGGGTTCAACTGTCTGAAGGCGGTAGCACAATTCCTACTGATGATGATGATGTCCTCAATGGCGGTGAGGATAATGACCTGATAGCCGGACTGTTAGGAGATGACACGCTGTATGGTAACGGTGGGGATGATGTATTGCGAGGGGATCTTGATAATCGTTCTCCCGGTGGTGCTATTGGCGGTAATGATGTCATATCTGGCGGTGACGGGAATGACCGTATTGGCGGAAAAGGCGGTAACGACCTCCTCAGCGGTGATGCGGGCGACGATATCATCTGGGGTGATGCGGGCGATGACACTATTATGGGTGTGACTGGAAACGATATCCTAGCGGGGGATGATTTCTCCGGTGGTAATGGTGCTGATCTGTTTGTCTTCGGCAATGGCGACGGTACAGACCTGATTATTGACTTTGACCCCATG
Organism: uncultured Lyngbya sp.; assembly: GCA_964434975.1. Lineage (GTDB taxonomy): Bacteria > Cyanobacteriota > Cyanobacteriia > Cyanobacteriales > Microcoleaceae > JAAURB01. The sequence goes on along the minus strand of CAYSWY010000067.1, from coordinate 7,993 downwards.
CAAGACATGATCGGTTTAGTTGAAGGAGAACTAACATTTGAGGATATTGAAATCATCGATAGCAATGGAAGTGCTGCTATTAATGTAATGTCAACCGGGGAAACTTTAGCAGTTATTGAATCAGTTGCACCTTCAGCATTAACTGAGGAATTGTTCATGGTTACTCCTGACGTTTCCTTCGCTTCATTTTATCCCTCTTTCCCCCTTCAAAAAGGGGGTGAGTTTAAGTAGGGATTTACTCAGGTATGTCTCTACTTTTTTATCAATATTGGAGCTTGAGAAAAATATGAAATAAATTAATAAAAATATTGGTAGCATACTGTTACCCGCTTGCCTATATATTAAGAGGAAGATATTCTCCCTTTCTTATCTCTTAAAAAATAGAGATAGATATATTATTGCAACTGCGATATTTTTTCTATTTCATATCACTTTAAACTGACTTTTTATCCATGAAATCCAGCAATTTTTTATGCCAATAAAATGATAAAAAATACTTTCTAAAAACTTTCTAAATTTATTGCAATCATTCTCAAGAGTGTTTAAATAATAATGTCTCATTCAATACAGTATTCGCCTAGCTAATTAGGATCTGTTTAATCTGTGAATCCTAGTTTTAGCAATAGTTTTAATTTAAATTAAAATTTCTGAATCAACCCGATACTGGAATTGATCTGAATTTTAATATGGGGTGCATTGTTAACTCTTAATTGAGAAATATTCATTTTAATAGACATCCCTAGATGTCAACAACTCAGTCAACTTTATCAGGGAAAAAATGCCAACTGTTTCATTACAAACTCTAACCGGAACCTTCAACGGTGAACGCACCGAACTTCGCGACACCATTCTAACACCTGAAGTTGTCGAATCTTTAGGAGAACAAGAAGGTGCTTCTGTACTCGTCTTTAGTTTGCAAACAGAGGGAGAAATCCCGGACGGTGGTGTAGAAGTTACGGTTAATAGTGATATTGCTTTAACAGATTATTTTAGAAATCTTGGTCGTTTACCTTTTAGTGTGTGCGGTGAAGTAACAGAAGCCGTTTATGATGAAGACGGTATTGCAACCGGTTTTCGGGTACAAATTAATTCTCCTAATGCACTGGTTAGCTTAACTTTAGAAAACAAAGAAGAAGTCGAAACTGACGGCCCATAAACAGCCACATTTTTTCTATAAGGAGAGGGTTTCACTGTAGGAAATGCTTCTTCAACTATTACTTTTTACGATAGTTTAGAAACTGCACCCACATCGGATAGCGAACCTCAAATTAGCTTAACTGTTAGTAAAACTGAACTAATTGAATCAGTTGGCAATACCACAACTCTGACGTTTAATGTTGATGGATAAATTCCTGAAGGTGGGGTTGTCGTTTACGTTAATAGCACCAGTGATAACTTTGGTGCTTTGGGTGAATTTGATGTTTTTAACACCGAAATTTCTGGCGGTACAGTTCCTTTTGGTAACTTTGCCGCCAGTGGATTTTACTTCAATATTCTTGAAGATGGCGCATCAATTACTCTTCCTGCTTTTGATGAAACAACTAACCCAGAAATTGAAGAAGGAATTGTTGAAGGAATTCAATCTTTTAGCTTTGAATTAGTTGATAGTCCTGGATATACAATTGATAGTGATGCTAGTGGATTTGATCTAACCATTGCTGATAATCCAGATTCTCAACTTCAGGTTTCCTATTTTGTTGAACCTGCGACTTTAGTTGAATCTGAACAAACAGTTGGTATTCATAACTTTGTTTTAAGTACAGCACCGCCTGAGGAAGGGATAACAGTTACAGTAGTAGCCGAAGGATTAGAAGAATTCGATCCAAGCGGAATTGTTACGACTGGAATTGATGGGGATATTCAAATTCTAGAAAGCTTCCCACCTAAACTACAATTTACTATTACTGATATCAACGCGAGTATCGAACTACCGATTGCAGATGATGGCGAAGATGAAGCAATAGAAGAAGCTGTCTTTACTCTAGAATCTGGAGATGGTTATCAAGTTGATCCTGATGCCAGTGTCGGTACATTTAGTTTAGTTGATACTCTGGATCAAGTTCCAGCACCCACAGAAGTTAGTGAACCCAACGATACCATTGAACTGGCTGTTTCAACCGGTTTAAGTGCGTCTAACTCCGAAGTTTCTTTTGATAGTTCAATTGATTACGAAAATAGTAATCGTTATGAATTAGAAGATGGAAATCGTCTCTACGTTGACTTCACTGAAGATGTTGATATCTACTTTTTTGACTTAGCCGCCGGAGATACAGTTCGACTAGAAACTGATGCCAGTCAAACGAACCTAGAAGAACCTTCTGAGTTGGATACTGTCTTGCGGTTATTTGATGCCGAAGGTAATGAATTAGCCGATAGTGATGATGACGGCGCACCGGATGAAGTATTTGTTGCTTTCCGGGATTCTTACATTGAGTATACGGCAGAAACTGACGGCACTTATTATGTGGGAGTGAGTAGTTTCCCGAATGCTGAATTTGGATTTGACAATAATCCCTACGAACCCTTTGAACCCGCTAGTGGTACAGGTCGCAGTAGTGGTGAATATACTCTCAACGTTAGCTTAAATACAGAAGCAACTGCCGAAGCCACTGTCATTACCCCTGGCGATGGCACAGGCCCAACTGTTGGCTTACAAGCTGTTGAAGGTACATTTAACGGCGATCGCAACGAATTACGGGATACAGTATTAGCGCCGAACTTAGTTGAATTCCTCGGAGAACAACGGGGTGCTTCTCTATTATCTCTTGCCTTAGATATTGATGGAGAAATTCCAGCAGAAGGAGTCGAAGTTATTATTAATAGTGACTTCAATTTAACTGAATACTTCGGTCAATTAGGACGTTCTCCCTTCACCTTAGGCGGAGATGTTGTCGGCGCAGTTTATGATGATGCAGGAGTTCCTACTGGAATTCGTTTCCTCGCCACAGGCCCTAATGCTTTAATTAATATTGATATCGAAGAACCAGAAGTTGCCGAAACTGACGGGCCAGAAGTCCTCAACTTTAATCTAGAGTCTTCTATGGGTTATGTGGTTGACGAAGACGCAGACGCGATTTCTGCCACAGTATACGATACCTTAGCCGATGTTCCCGCCCCCACTTCTGAACCCACTGTCGGTATCAGCATCAGCGAAACTGACCTAATTGAGTCAGAAGGAACCGCAGTTACTTTCAGTTTTGATATTGAAGGGGAAATTCCGGACGGTGGCGTATTAATTTATGCCAATACCGACGAACGAGGCGCAATTGGTGAATTCAACATTTTTGCCGCAGAAGTCGAAGGGGGTGTCTTCCCCAGCAGTAACTTTGCTTCCTCTGGTTTCTACTTCCAGGCATTTGAAGATGATGCCAGCATTACTCTAAATGTATTCGATGAAACCCTCAACCCTGAAATTGATCCTGAAGATGCTTTAGAAGGGGTTGAAGACTTTACCCTGTCTTTGGTTGAAGGGCCAGGATATACCATTGACAGCGATAATGCTGCGGTCTCCTACACCATTTCCGACAACCCAGACTCTGTACCCATTGATGATAGTGGTAACAATGATAACGGTGAAGTTGCACCCCCACCGGAACCCAATGATACGATTGATACAGCCATTGATACCGGGTTAAGTGGTTCTGTTCTCAGCTACTCCACCAGCGGAGAAATTAATTCTGATCGCGCCACTCGTAACTTTGTGGATGCCTCCGAAGATGTGGATATGTACAGCTTCGACTTGGTGGCTGGGGAAACAGTTTCAGTCGATGTAGACTCGATAGAATACTTCCAAGAAGACGATCCTGAACTGGCTGATGAACCCCAACGGTTTGACTCTGAACTGCGCTTATTCGATGCAGAGGGGAACAAGTTACTGTTAGAGACTGGCGCACCTGCCCCCGATGAAATCTTTAACGCTAATCGGGATGCATACTTAGAGTATACAGCCGAAACAGATGGAACCTATTATGTCGGTGTGGCGCAGTTAGGCAACCGGACTTACGACCCATTTGAAGCGGGTACAGGTAGCGGTCGGATTTTCCCCAGCTTCGGTATTAATATCGGTGAGTATTACCAGTTTATTCCTTAATTTCTCTTTATTTGAACAAGCGGGTCTAATTATTCAAGATGCTACACCCACTGCTACAGCTTTTTCTAATCAGTTTCAACTGGGTTTTGAGATTGATGAAACTACCGATTTTCAATTTGAGTCAGTTCCCTTTACGCCCACGGGTGGCACCATTGAACATACTGGGGATATTACCTTCCTTGTCGGTGGCGATACCCTACTAACCATTGGTGATTTTTCTATTGGTTTTGATGCCAACCGAGTTAGCGACACCAACAGCGGTTTCTTTGTTGCCGATACATTAGAAGATGGCTTAGGAATTGATATTCTGTTTGATGTCAGTATACCTGAACGTCTGATAGTAGCGGATAATCAATTAACTATTGCGGACGCGGACTTATTGTTAGCCCCTGAATTAGCTGCAATTTTAGGCTTGGATGATACAGTCGGTACAGATGTTGGCGATACCCGAATTAATGCAAGTTTGACAACAAAAACAAATAACTTTGACATTATTGGTACTGACGACAGTGAAACTCTCGAAGGCAATGATGTTGACAACCTGGTAGCGGGACTTCTGGGGGATGATACGCTGTTTGGTGCCGATGGAGATGATACTCTACGTGGTGATGCTGATAGCCGTGACCCTGGCGGTATGGTTGGTGGAGATGATGTCATCTCTGGTGGTGACGGTAATGACCAAATTGGCGGTAAAGGCGGTAACGACCTCCTCAGTGGCGATCGCGGAGATGATAAAATCTGGGGTGATGCCGGAGATGACACTATTATGGGTGTAACTGGAAATGACACTCTCACAGGCGATGACTTTTCTGGTGGGAGTGGTGCTGATTTGTTTGTCTTTGGTAATGGTGACGGAACGGATATTATTACTGATTTTGATGTGACTGAAGATTTGATTGGTTTAGTTGAAGGCGAACTGACCTTTGAGGATATTGCAATTATCAATATTGATGAAGATGCTGCTATTCAGGCAACAGCAACAGGGGAAACTTTAGCAATTCTTGATGGAATTGAACCTTTAGAATTAATCGCTGATTTATTCGTAATTACCCCCGACGTTTCCTTGGGTTAATTTAACAAAATTTTCTCAAAGTTGTTGAGGTGGGGTTGAACAGACTTGCATTCCACCTCTTAAAGGTTACTATTGATGAAGAAAAACTAAATAATATTCAGATGAATTGAACACGCTGTTCTCTACAACAGGCTATGTCCAGAAAATCAGTAAAATAGTATAGCGTACGAAAATAGGCAGCCATGACTACAACTCTTAAACTTAATCCTATTATTGAGTTAACAGATGAACAGTTCTATCGTCTGTGTCAGTTTAACCGTGACTTGAGATTAGAACGAAATGAAAAAGGAGAACTAATTGTGAACCCACCCACTGGAGGAGAGACTGGTGCTATAAACTTTAACCTATATTTAGAGTTGGGAGCATTGAACAAGCGTACTCAGTTGGGAATTTGCTTCGACTCTTCTACTGGCTTTAAACTGCCAAATGGGGCAACTCGTTCTCCTGATGTATCTTGGGTTAGGCTGGATAGATGGGAATCTTTATCACCTCAACAACAGCGACGTTTTCCACCGTTAGCCCCTGATTTTGTGATTGAGTTAATGTCTCCGAGTGATGAGCTGGTAGATGTTCAGGCAAAAATGCGAGAATATATCGATAATGGTGTCAGGTTGGGATGGTTAATTAATCGTTCTGACCGCTGTGTTGAAATTTATCGACAAAACCCAGAAGTAGAGATGATAAAAATGCCAACTCAATTAAGTGGAGAAAATGTCTTACCCGGATTTATTCTCAATTTAAGCTGAGTTAAATTTATATTCGTTGAAATACTATTATTGAGGAAATAGGCAGCCATGACTACAACTCTTAAACTTAATCCTATTATTGAGTTAACAGATGAACAGTTCTATCGTCTGTGTCAGTTTAACCGTGATTTGAGATTAGAACGAAATGCAAACGGAGAACTCATTGTGAACCCACCCACCGGAGGAGATACAGGACGATTTAATTCAAATCTAATTATTGATTTTGGAATTTGGAATCGGCAAGCTAAGTTAGGAGAAATATTTGATTCTTCTACGGGTTTTAAGTTTCCTAATGGTGCAATTCGTTCTCCTGATGTCTCCTGGATTCAGACTGAACGCTGGAATCAATTGACCCCAAAACAACAAGAAGGATTTCCACCAATTGTACCGGATTTTGTCCTAGAATTGATGTCTCCGAGTGATGAACTGGTAGATGCTCAAGATAAGATGAAAGAATATATTGATAATGGTGTTCGCTTAGGATGGTTAATTAATCGTAAAGGAAATTGTGTTGAAATTTATCGACAAAACCCAGAAGTAGAGATTGTAAAAATGCCTGTTAAATTAAGTGGAGAAAATGTCTTACCCGGATTTATTCTCAATTTAAGCTGAGTTAAATTTATATTCGTTGAAATACTATTATTGAGGAAATAGGCAGCCATGACTACAACTCTTAAACTTAATCCTATTATTGAGTTAACAGATGAACAGTTCTATCGTCTGTGTCAGTTTAACCGTGATTTGAGATTAGAACGAAATGCAAACGGAGAACTCATTGTGAACCCACCCACCGGAGGAGATACAGGACGATTTAATTCAAATCTAATTATTGATTTTGGAATTTGGAATCGGCAAGCTAAGTTAGGAGAAATATTTGATTCTTCTACGGGTTTTAAGTTTCCTAATGGTGCAATTCGTTCTCCTGATGTCTCCTGGATTCAGACTGAACGCTGGAATCAATTGACCCCAAAACAACAAGAAGGATTTCCACCAATTGTACCGGATTTTGTCCTAGAATTGATGTCTCCGAGTGATGAACTGGTAGATGCTCAAGATAAGATGAAAGAATATATTGATAATGGTGTTCGCTTAGGATGGTTAATTAATCGTAAAGGAAATTGTGTTGAAATTTATCGACAAAACCCAGAAGTAGAGATTGTAAAAATGCCTGTTAAATTAAGTGGAGAAGATGTGTTGCCCGGATTTAGTCTGAGACTTTAAGATCACAGAGTATGCGCTTCGGGCGTAGGTAGGTTAACCCACATCGCTGATTTTTCTATTATACTTATTGAGATTCAGACTCATTAAGAAATAGAATTCAAATGGAATGGCTGGCTGCACCGATAGACTTTCTCAAATATCTTTTAACTGCATTTGTGATGTACGGCGTTTTTATGCTGGTTGAGCGTCTACGTCCGGCTGAACCCCGTCAACCCCTCAGTCACATCTGGTTTAACCTGAGATGGTATGTTTTCTATAGCTTCATTACTTTATTAATTCGAGCAGCAGGGATTGGCTCGATTATTACTTTAACACAACGTTGGCTCAATGCTCCCTATATTGGAATTCCTGCTCCACAAAATACCTGGGAATATATTGGTGCAGGCTTACTTTACCTTTTAATAACGGACTTCTTTTATTATTGGTTCCATCGCTGGCAACATACTAAAGCGTTTTTGTGGGAACAGCACAAGTTTCATCATAGTGAAGTCTCTCTCAATGTGACCAGTACCCAGAGAGTGCATTGGCTGGAAGAATCATTAATTATTGTATTTCTTGCTGTTCCGATGGGAATATTATTTCAGTTTAACAGCCTCGAAATTGGAATTTTAGCGTTTATTGAAATTCTTTGGCTACAATTTATTCACATGAATCTACGATTAGAATTAGGCTGGTTTTCTCCTGTTGTCACAGAGCCACAACATCATCGCATTCATCATTCTTTTCAAGACAAACATATTGATAAAAACTTTGCCGCTTTTTTCCCATTTTGGGATATTGTATTCGGAACTTATTATCGATCTGGCCAAGGAGAATTCCCCGCAACCGGGCTACATACTGGTGAGAATTATAATAATCTTTGGG
>CAYSWY010000066.1:25297-28786 GCA_964434975.1 uncultured Lyngbya sp. | reverse complement strand
ACGTATTCAATCGCTGCAATAACTTCTGTTCTTCTGCCAACAATTGCGGGTCAACTCCTTCCTTAATATTTGCCCCCGACTCCGCCAAAATATCTAATAAACTTCTTGCCCGACCCCGTTCACTGGCGTGTAAAGCTTTGGTATCATACCCTTGATTGGGGTTTTGTTGGTGCAACACCATCAATAAATTAATATAAAATTCATAATAAAAATAAACGCTGGAAAAGTAAGACGTTCGCAGGTCTTGACTAATAATTTTAGTACGGAGTTCTTCAATAATATTAATGGCTGATTCGATATCGGTTAAAGCTTCAGTCAGGTTGCCTTGACTGCCTTTGAGGAAGGCGGAATTAGAGAGAGTGAGGGCTTCCCCCGCTTTATCCCCCACCTGTCGCATTAGAGGAAGGGATTGGTTGTAGAAGTCGAGGGCGGTTTGTTTGTCTCCCAAATCAGAGTAGACAAGGCCAATATTGTTGAGAGTGACCGCTTCCCCCGCTTTATCCCCCACCTGTCGCATTAGAGGAAGGGATTGGTTGTAGAAGTCGAGGGCGGTTTGTTTGTCTCCCAAAGCATCGTAGACACCACCAATATTGTTGAGAGTGGTTGCTTCTCCGGCAATATCCCCCACTTCTCGCTTTAAAGGAAGGGATTGGTTGTAGAAGTCGAGGGCGGTTTGAAAGTCTCCCAAAGCTAAGTAGACCTTGCCCATATTGTTGAGAGTCTTCGTTTCCCCCCACTTATCCCCCGCTTCTCGCGTTAAAGGAAGGGATTGGTTGAAGAAGTCGAGGGCGGTTTGAGAGTCTCCCAAATCATTGTAGACAGCGCCAATATTGGTGAGAGTCCTCGCAACGCCTGCCTTATTGCCCACCTGTTGCGATAGAGGTAGGGATTGGTTGAAGTATTCGAGCGCTTTTTGCTTGTCTCCCAAAGCATCGTAGACACCGCCAATATTGTTGAGAGTAGTGGCTTCCCCCCGTTTATCCCCCACCTGTCGCGATAAAGGAAGAGATTGATTAAAGTAATCGAGGGCTTTTTGGTTTTCTCCCAAAGCTAAGTAGACAAGGCCAATATTGTTGAGAGTGGTCGCAACGCCTGCCTTATTGCCCACTTGTCGCGATAGAGGAAGGGATTGGTTGAGGTAATCGAGGGCCTTTTGGTTTTCTCCCAAATTATTGTAGACAAGGCCAATACTGGTGAGAGTGTTCGCTTCCCCCGCCTTATCCCCCACCTGTCGTCTTAGAGGCAGAGATTGGTTGTAGTAATCGAGGGCCTTTTGGTTTTCTCCTAAACCATTGTAGACAGCGCCAATATTGTTGAGAATAACAGCTTGTCTTTGCAAATTTCCTGCTTGTTGATAAAGTTGTAGTGCTTTCTCCCAAGCTACAATTGCCTGTTTTTTAGATTCTGCTGTCCCCTGCTGAAATAGTTCAACTCCCTGTCTCAATAATCTATCTGCTTCTGCATTGGGGTCAGTTTGGGCAATAACTTCCCCACGATGAAGGATTGTAGGTAGGGTTAACAAAGGGAAACCCAAGTTGAAGAGAAAGATACTATTAACGCTGAGAATAGATAGCCACTGTTTGGGGAGACGCATGAATAGGATTTCCTCACCGACATAACCATTTACTCCAATATATCTCTGGTTTGTGGGAGGTTATGCAAATTGGGCTAAGGTTAAATCCTGATGATACTGCGATCGCTTTTGCTCTATACCTGCTCTTAACCTTAACTCATATTAATCAGTGTAGAATGTGTTGGAAGAATCAGGCTCTGGGTATAATTTAGAGTCGCTCGAATTTAGATACTTGTGAGGAGGAACGCCGTGTCAGACCGCTTATCTATGGCGAATTGGTTATTTAGTCCGGTCATTTTAGGGGCTAGTTTAATCGCATCATCTGCGGCCATAGCAGAGGTAAAAACGCCTGAAACATTCGCTCAAGTTCCAGTCAGTCCCAGTACAGATACAGTTGATTTATCCAACTCTGTCGATGTTAATACGCTCGATCAACTGAATCAATATAGTCGGGAAGGACGAGGGAAAAAGAAACAATCTCAAGTCACTTCTGTCTCTCAGTTTTCAGATGTTCAACCCACAGATTGGGCGTTTCAAGCCTTACAATCTTTAGTAGAACGCTATGGTTGTATTGCCGGTTATCCTGATGGCACCTTCAAAGGTAACCGAGCATTAACCCGATATGAATTTGCCGCTGGGGTAAATGCTTGTTTAGAACGGATTAATGAACTGATTAACGCCGCAACTGCCGAGTTAGTCACCCGCGAAGACTTGGCAATTTTACAGCGCTTAATGGAAGGATTTGCCGCTGAATTGGCTGCTATACGGGGACGGGTGACTGCACTCGAAGCGCGAAGCGCAGAATTAGAAGCCAATCAATTCTCAACCACTACAAAATTGAGTGGGGAAGTATTAATCTTTGTCGCTGACAGTTTTGGTGAGCGGGCCTTATTTAATGTCAATGGCGATCAAGGCCCCGATGGTACGGGTTTAATCGGTGAAAATGATGACCCGACTCAAACCACAGCCAGTGCTCGGGCGCGTTTAACCTTTGATACTAGCTTTACTGGTAGAGATCGGCTACGAACTAGAATTGAATTTAAGAATGTTCCCAGATTCAGTAATAGCGATGTCACCAACACCTTAATGAGTCGTTTAGTCACAGACGGTAGCACGGATGGATTTGAACTGAATGATTTGTATTATCGCTTTCCCATCGCCGATGGGAATGGTCAAGTTTTTATCGGTGCCAGTAGCTTAGATTTAGACGACTTACAAGATCCGCTGAGTCCATTGGCCAGTACTGGAGGGGGTACCGTTTCACGTTACGGAAAATTCAGCCCCACCAATTACCGTGGCCCAGAAGGGACTGGACTGATTTTAAAGTATGCCTTTAGTGATGCATTTAAACTCAATATCGGCTATCTGACGGATAATGCCTCCGATGCCAATGATGGGGCGGGTTTATTCAACGGTTCATATAGTGCAGCCGCTCAGTTTGTCATCTCTCCCACTGATACGATTGATTTTGCAGTAGCTTACAACCGTCGCCACTTTGTTAATGGGGATGTCTCTGTTACCGGAAGCACCGGGAGTTTCATTGCGAACCGTCCATTCGGAGAGAATGCCACTACAACCGATAACCTTGGGGTTGAGTTAAATTGGGCGATCGCAGATTCGTTTGAAATTGGCGGTTGGTTTGGTGCCACTTGGGCCGATCAAAAGAATGGCGGTGATAATAATGCCACTATTCTGAACTGGGCGGTGACCCTGGCTTTCCCCGATTTATTAAAAGAAGGAAGTCTAGGAGGAATTGTGGTGGGGATGCCACCCAAAGTCACCAGTCATGATATTGATCAATTGGAAGATCAGGACACCAGCCTTCATGTTGAAGCATTCTATCGCTTCCAAATGAGTGAATATATTGCCATTACTCCTGGCTTTTTCCTCGTGACCAATCCCGATCATCGGGAAGA
>CAYSWY010000066.1:0-25197 GCA_964434975.1 uncultured Lyngbya sp. | reverse complement strand
TGGGTATTTACAAATTCTTGAGGATTGCTATAGTAAATCTAAATTTCGGGTTTAATCCGGTATTTTAATTTAGTCATATCCTTAACAAACGTTTATAGTCTATGAGTAATCCAATCTTGTCTCAAGCTGTGGTTAACCATTTGCCATGGTGGATTAAAATTCAAACGACTGTTCCAGTGTGTACCTACTATTTTGGCCCGTTTGCTAGCGATGAAGAAGCAAAAATCTACGAGGCGGGTTATCTGGAAGATTTGACGATGGAACAAGCTGAGGGAATTTTTATAGATATTGAACAAACTCACCCTCAGATGTTAACGATTTTTGAAGAGGAATAGTTCTATTACTTGATCGCGATGGCTTTAAAGTCTGTTTCCCAAGTCTTAGGGATTATAGGGCTTGGGCTAGCTGTTTTTTTCAGCCATCTAGAATTGTGATCATTGAATACTGATTAATCACAACTTACTTCAAATCTACCCAGAATTGAATCAAGGTGTCCATTACGCTTAATGGTCTTGCAAGAAACTAGGCAGCTCAGATCAAAAAAGGTACAGGAGTTGTCTTGATTGGGAAAGTAGGAAGTCAGTTGTGCCGTTTGACTCGACTCACTGGGCTGGGATCGAACAGAGTTGTTAACTGACTGTAGTATCGCTGCTGAGACTTCTGAGTGAGTCCGGGGTTCAAGCAACTCATCCGACCCGATGTCAACCCTGCTTGATTTGTCACCTGTTCAGACTACTTGTTCCCCAAAAATCACCAATAACTTTGACCAAAACGGTTCATAGTGTACCAATTCCTGATACATTTACCGAGTATCAGCAAAACGAGAGTCCATATACGTGTATGAAAGTTTTAGTAATTGGTGGTGATGGCTACTGTGGATGGGCAACCGCCTTGTATCTTTCCAACAGAGGGTATGAAGTTGCCATTCTCGATAACTTGGTGCGGCGACACTGGGATCAACAGCTTTGTATTGAAACCTTAACTCCGATTGCTCCGATTCAAGTTCGCCTGCAACGTTGGAAGGATCTCACCGGAAAATCCATTGGCCTTTATATCGGCGATATTAACGATTACAGCTTCCTGATTGAGAGTTTATTGGAATTTGAACCGGATACGATTGTCCACTTCGGTGAACAGCGTTCTGCGCCGTTCTCCATGATTGACCGAGAACACGCCGTTTTAACTCAAACCAACAACGTCATCGGGAACTTAAATATCCTGTATGCCATGCGGGAACATTTCCCAGATTGTCACTTAGTGAAATTGGGAACAATGGGTGAGTATGGTACTCCCAATATCGATATTGAAGAAGGTTATATTACCATCGAACATAACGGCCGTAAGGATACGCTACCCTATCCCAAACAGCCCGGAAGCTTCTATCACCTCTCCAAGGTTCACGATAGCCACAATATCCACTTTGCGTGTAAAATCTGGGGTCTGCGGGCAACGGATTTAAACCAAGGGATTGTCTATGGGGTGCTAACGGAAGAAACAGGCATGGACGAACTGTTAATTAACCGTCTCGACTATGATGGCATCTTTGGTACGGCGTTAAACCGTTTCTGTATTCAAGCAGCCATTGGTCACCCGTTAACGGTATACGGTAAAGGCGGACAAACTCGCGGATTATTAGATATTCGTGATACGGTACGTTGTATGGAGTTAGCGATCGCCAACCCAGCCGAACCAGGAGAATTCCGCGTCTTTAACCAATTCACTGAATTATTCAGCGTCAGTGATTTAGCGAATATGGTGCAAAAAGCGGGATCAGATTTAGGATTAAAAGTCGAAATTGATAACTTAGAAAATCCTCGGGTTGAACTGGAACAACACTATTTCAATGCCAAAAATACTAACTTGTTAGATTTAGGCTTACAACCCCACAAGTTGTCTGATTCTTTACTCGATTCTTTGCTGAACTTTGCTCAAAAGTATAAGCATCGGGTTGATAAAAATCAAATCTTACCGAAAGTGTCTTGGCGGAACCCTGGTTCAGCGAAAAAAAGTTAAATAGTTGGCTAAGAAATTGCAACTTTATTGCCTATATCCCCTGTTTCTTACGGGGGATATTTGTTAAAAGAAGTCAGCAAGTCAGGAGTTAGAAGTCAGAAGTATGACGGGAAGTTGAATGATAAATTCTGTACCCACTCCAACGGTTGAATAACATTCTAGTTTACCGCTATGTTTATCAACCACAATTTGACGGGCAATAGATAATCCTAAACCTGTGCCTTTGCCGACGGCTTTAGTCGTATATAAATGCTCAAATATCTTATTTTTAACAGCATCAGACATCCCACAACCATTATCTTGAATTTGAATATTTACAGTTGTGTTATTGGGATATAACTCAGTTTTCAAAGTAATTTGATAGGGATTTTGTTTGATTTCAGCCATGTCTTGCTTCTGACTCATTTCATCAAACACATCTACAGCATTGGCTAAGATATTCATAAACACTTGATTGAGTTGACCGGGAAAACCATTAACTTTAGGTAAGTTTCCATAGTCTTTAACAATATTAATTTCTGGACGTTTTTCTGATGCTTTTAAACGATGTTTGAGAATTAATAAAGTACTATCTAACCCTTCATGTAAATCAAATTCAACCTTATTATTCTGGTCAGCGCGAGAGAAAATTCGCATCGATTTACTAATATCTTGAATTCGATCAACACCTGTTTTCATAGAAGTAACCATTTCCGGTAAATCTTCTAGCAGATATTCCAATTCAATCTCTTCACCATAAGCCGTTACTTCTTCTCCAGGGGGATGATATTGTTGATAAAGTTCTAGATAACTCAATAAGTCTGTTGTCGTTTCTTTGACTTGATTAAGATTACCCGAAATAAAGCCTAAAGGATTATTAATTTCATGGGTAATACCTGACATCATTTCTCCTAAAGCCGACATTTTTTCACTTTGTACAAGTTGCACCTGCGCTTCTTGTAATTGAGTTAAAGACTGTTCTAATTGATGGGAATAATCTTGAGATTTACGATAAAGTTCGGCATTTTCTAATGAAATCGCAGCCTGAGAACACAAGAGTTTTAGGATTTCTATTCTGTTAGGAGTAAAGGCGTTTTTGATTAAGCGATTTTCTAAATAAAGAATTGCCAGTAATTTACCCTGATTCAAAATCGGCAAACACAGCAAACTCTTCGGTTGGTGCTGAATTAAATACTCATCACTCGCCCATTGTGGTTGTTGAAAAACATCATCTATGACTAAGGGTTGTAACTGACGTTTAACCGAGTACAGCAGTTTAAGGGGAACTTCTAAACTATTCTCAACGGGTATTGTATTTTGAGCAATACTGACATTATTATCAACTTCCGAAGACTGAGTGGCAATAGCTTCAATAGTCAGTTGTTCGTTTCTATTAAAGATTAAAACCCCTTTAGTTGCCCCCGCATTTTCTAAGATAACTTGCATTAATTTTGTCATTAATTTTTCAAGTTTAATCTCTCCTGACAGAACCTGAGAAGCCTTAATTACACTGGTTAAATCAAGCCAATGGGTATTAGTACTACTGCTAGAACGATAGGTATGACTGCTCGTTTTAGTACAGGTTTGTAAGGTATCAAGCTGGGTTTGTTGCTGTTGCTGAAGAATCGGAGATAATAGTGATGAATATTGTTTTTCTAGTTGGTCAGTTTTAGCTTTTGCTCCCCAACGGGCATAACAATAATACGCTTCTTGCATATAGCCGACAGCAACTTTTTCTTTACTCCAATCTAAATAAAATTTAGCTGCCAGTTCGTTTGCTAGCGCTTCATCCTGGATATAACCATTTTCTTTTGCACCTGCAATGGCACAATCATAAAGTTCAATGGCTTTTGTTTTTTCTCCCAAAACTCGGTACTTCTCTGCTTCGACTAATTGCCATTTATGTAATGAATTCATCGGGGCAAAATCTGCCCATTTTTTCAGTTTTTTCTGATTTTTAGTGACTTGACGCAACAAGTCTTTTCTCTGGGTTTTAGTCGTATCACCGCAGAGTGCAAGCCGTGCTAAAGAATCATACAAGTAAAACGGTACATTCTGGAACAGTGCTGTGGCTGCATCTTCATATTGCCTTGCGTGGTTAGCGGCTTCAACAGCTTCTTCAAACTCACCAAATAGATAGCGAAACTGCAATAGCTTCACATAGCACAAGCATGGTCCAGTGCGGTCGCCTGTTTCAATGTGTGTTTGAAGCTCCTCAGTTTCTGAATAATACGGGCCATTGAGAATGCTCGGCTGAGGGGCTTTGCCGATTAAGTTATATACAGATTGACGGTAAATATTAGTGTAAACTAAAGCGTTATATTGCTTTAACTGATTCAGCGCTTCACCATAATGAGCCAGGGTTTGCTCTAAATCAGACAGTTCATGTCCACTCCAGTATAAGTGTGCGCCCAGAATTAAAACTGACCAAGCGACATACTCCATATCACCCGTTTCAACTCCACTCTGATAGGTTTCCTGCAGTCTCGGCAAGGTCAGTGTGAGATGCTCCTTCCAGGGATTAACAAAACCGTTTACCGCCACGCTAGTCCGACAGCGAAGATTTTGGGCATTAAATCGTTCTAATATTTGCATAGCCAACTGCCCAAACTCATAGCCGGCATCAATATCCATTACAATCCCACATAAGATGATTCCATACCAAGCGTAGCTAAACGCTGATAATGGCATATTGCCATACTTTACTGATAAGTTGACTTGCTGAAAAACTAATAGAGGTAATAACTTTGGCGCACCATTAAACGCTGCGGATAAAGCACTCGAGAGAATCCGCATGGCTGCGAGTTTTTCCGGATGAGTCATGGTGGACAAATTAACCAAGTCTTGGGTTTTTTTGCCGCTTAAAATCCATTTAGTTTGGGCTAATCCCAGCAATATCTGTACTGTGTTAGGCGTTTGGGGTAAATTGATGCCAAGCTGTTTCAGCACATAAAGTGCGGTTTCAACGGCTTCTATGAGCTTGTTTTGTGCGATGTCAGCTTGAATTTGTGTCTCATAAACGGTGATTTTGTCGAGTAGGGTATGGGCAGACTTTAGAGTTGTATTAATAACGCCGGAAAGTTGTTCAAAGGCTCGATTTAAGTGCATTGCTTCGGCTTGGGCTTCATGCAAAGCAAGGGTTAATGGATATTGCTTTAGCCAGCAATTATCTTCTAGTAATTTAATCCCTATGGTGAGATAAGAAACGGCAGCATTATAAGCTGTGGAAGATTTTGCTTTGTTTCCAGCAGTAAGATTTAACTCGGCGAGTTGCTGACGCTGGGATGATTGAGTAATTAGAGATTCAGCAGTATTAAGATGATTAACAATATCAAATAGTTTTTCTTCTCGGTCTGATTCTGAAGTCTTTTCTAGTAACAGTTGACCAATTTGTAGATGAGTTGCTTGTTTGTGGTTTTCAGGTATCAAAGAATAAGCCGCTTGTTGCACTCGGTCATGCAAAAAACGATATTTAGGATTAACTGTATCTTCTGTATTAGACTGTTCTACATCTTGGAAAAACTTATAAACTTGAGTGGTGGGTAAAATTAAACCGCATTGTAATGCTTTCCACAATGCCGTTGCTGCATCAGTGTTAGATTGTTGTGAAACAATTGTTAAAGTATTCAAATCAAATTGGTTACCAATACAAGCGGCTAACTTCAAGACCTGTTGGGTTTCGGCGGGCAATTTCTGCAACTGCATTGCCATAAATTCCACCACATCCGAGGTGAGTGCCAGGGTATTAACTTTGACAATATCACATTCCCAATAACGGTAGTCGCGGTTAAAGGTGATGTGTCCATCCTCATATAATGCTTTGAGAAACTGTGTGGTAAAAAAGGGATTACATGAGGTTTTACGATTAATTAACTCAGTCAGGGGTTGGGCTAATTCTATGGAACAATTTAACGTATCGGCAATTAAATGATTGGTATCTGCAAACGTCAGGGGTTTAAGCGTAATCGTATTAACAACTGCCTCGGCTTCCTTGAGTTCTTCAACGGTTAAAATAAAGGGGTGAGTGGCTGATACTTCATTATCACGATAAGCCCCCAACATCAGCAAATAGTGACTCTCATTCATCAACAATTTAATTAACTGAAGCGATGCTGAATCTGCCCATTGTAAATCATCTAGAAATATCACCAGCGGATGCTTTGCAGTTGTAAAGACTTTAACGAACTTTTGAAATAGTCGATTAAACCGATTTTGGGCCGCAGTCCCTGAGAGTTCCGTAACACTCGGCTGTTGTCCAATAATCAATTCTAATTCAGGAATGACCTCAATTAAAACTTGCCCATTCTCACCTAATGCATCAGTAATATTATCCTTCCATTGTGCTAGTTGTGCGTCAGATTCACACAATAATTGTCCGATTAAATCTCTGAAAGCTTGGAGAAATGCAGACAGGGGAATATTACGGTTAAATTGGTCAAATTTTCCTTTAATGAAATACCCTTTTTGACGAGTAATGGGTTTATGAACTTCATTAATTACAGCGGTTTTACCTACTCCTGAATATCCCGCCACTAACATCATTTCGCTATTACCGTTTGCCGCCTGTTTTTCGGGAGGAGATGCAACACGAGTAAAAGCATCTAACAACTCTTGAACTTCTATTGCGCGTCCGTAGAGTTTTTCAGGAATATTAAAGCGATCACTGAGGTCTCTTTCTCCTAGTTTAAATTCTGTAATTTTTCCAGTTTCTTTTAATTGAATTAAACACTGTTCTAAATCATATTTTAATCCTAATGCACTTTGATAGCGATCTTCAGCATTTTTTGCCATTAACTGAGCAACAATCTGAGAGATAATTATAGGAACATTACTCTGATTTTGATGAATGAATGGCGCAGGTTTCGCTAAGTGAGAATGCACCAATTCCATTGGATCATCTGCTTTAAAGGGTAATTGCCCTGTGAATAATTCATATAAAGTGACTCCTAAAGAATAGAAGTCTGTGCGATAATCAATTCCTCTGTTCATTCGTCCGGTTTGTTCCGGTGCAATATAGGCAATTGTTCCTTCTAATACATTCGGATTCTGTATTTCTTGAGTTTCTTTCGGCAATAAAGAGGCAATACTAAAGTCAATTAACCAAATCTGTTTAGACTGGGGATGAATCAGAATATTAGCGGGTTTAATATCTTTATGGATTACATGAGTGTGATGTAAATGGTGTAAAATATCGGCTAATTGTATCGCAATATTCAGTATTTCTAAAAGGGTAAGGGAGTGTGTTTTAACATACTCTTGCAGAGAAATTCCCCCGCAGTCTGCCATCGTTAAAATATAGCTATTGTTGTAGGGTTCTAAGCTATCCGGATGAATAATCCCCGCAATATTTAAATGTTTAGTAATCGTGTATTGATTGCGAAATTGTAATAACTCATCAAAGCTAGGATACTCATTTTGTAGAAATTTGAGGATGACTGACTGAGTATCTGATTTGCGAGTGGCTCGATAAACGATTGTTTTAGAGCCTGTATGTAGACAGTCTAAGATTTGATAATTGGGTAAATCTAATAATTGCTGTTGCTGAAACATTCTTTTTATTACCTTGACTGCTATTATTCTCTATTGCAATCAGGTTTCCCAAATAATCACCAAAAATAAACTATTGAATTATATGTTAAAAATTTCAGCATACTTAAGTATACTGAGGTGGATTTTGTCAATTTATCATCAATGAGTCGGTAAGACTGGAATAAATATTTGAGCGCAAAAGTTAAAATTAAACCGCTCATCTCTATGAAATCACAGCGTTCACCGCTTCACAAAACGATTGCCATATTCTTCATTATTGTCTTCACTTGATCGAACCTACATTATGAACAGCTTACGAAATTGTGAGGGCAATTTTCCCCATCATTCCTCCGGCTTCTAAGAGGCGATGGGCTTCTGCTGCTTTTTCTAAGGGAAAAGTTTGATGGAGATGAATTTTGAGTTTTCCTTGACTAATTAAACGGGCAGATTGTTGTAATATTTTAGCTTGATCTTTTTGCTCTTCTACTAATCGCTGTAACATTGGGGTGAGCATTAATTCTAAACCAATGCGTAAGTTTCTTAAGCGGGCTTGTTTTAAATTTCCAATGCGAGTATCGGGTTCTAAAATAGTAACTAAATCCCCATACAATTTAACTGCCGGAATGGTTTTATAGAAAGTATCTTTGCCAACGGTATCAAACGCTAAATCTACTCCTTCTCCATCTGTCCATTCTAAAATCTGTTGCACAAAGTCTGTTTCTTTGTAGTTAATGGCTAAATCTACGCCCAGTTGCTTGACAAAGGCGGCACTTTCTGGTGAACTTACTGTAGTCGCCACTTCCGCCCCTTGTAATTTTGCCAGTTGGACGGCAATATGACCGACACCCCCAGCCCCAGCATGAATCAGCACTCGTTGTCCGGGTTGCAGCTTTCCCCGATCATATAACGATTCCCAGGCGGTAATCAAAACCAAGGGAGCAGCGGCGGCTTCAGCAAAACTGATTGATTCAGGTTTTAGACTGACAAACTGTTCTTCGACGACGGTATACTCAGCATAGTTACCCGTATCATCCCCTAAGCCGCCATCACAAAAATAAACCCCATCCCCGACTTTAAATCGAGTCACTCCAGCCCCCACGGCTTCAATCACCCCAGCCCCATCACAGCCTAATATTGCCGGCATTTTTTCGGGATAAAAGCTGCCTCGGCTACGGAGTTTGGTATCAATGGGGTTGACTCCCGCTGCTTTGAGTTTGACTAATATTTCTGTATCGGTTTTGATTTGAGGTTTGGAAACTTCCCGCAGTTGCAAGACTTCTGGAGTTCCGGGTTCAGTCATTAAAACAGCTTTCATGGAGTAAAGTTATGCTTTGTGTGATTAATTACCTATTAAAACTGTAACGCGATCGCGCGCGCCCTTTTCGGGCAAAGTGTATCTTAATTTGTAGTTATTTTTGGGGAAGAAGATGTCATTTGTTGTGAGTTAGTGGTCATTTGTCAAGAGGTGAGGGATTAAATCCTCTGTAGTGTTGATACAACAACAAATAACAAATGCTTGTCCCCGCGTAGGCGGGGAAGCAATAATGAACCTTACAGCGTTAAAGATTGTGGGTTAGTTTCAATCAAATTCGCTAAGTCTTGTAAGAATGAAGCGGCATCTGCCCCATAAATAATCCGATGATCGCAAGTAATATTAACTTGCATTTGTCGCTTCACCCCAAACATTCCATCATCAGTGGCTACCATTTGAGGACGAGACGCACCGATGGCTAAAATTGATCCTTGTCCAGGGGGTAAAATTGCATCAAAGCGATCGACGCCAAACATTCCTAGGTTGGAGAGGGTAAAGTTACCGCTGTTATATTCTTCGGGTTGAAGTTGTTTCGCTCGGGAACGGTTAACTAAATCTTTCCAAGTGCGAGACAGAGAATAAATATCCAACTGATCTGCACTTTGCAACACTGGGGTAATTAAGCCACCGTCTGGCATGGCAACGGCAACGGAAACGTTAATACTGCTGGCGTATTGAATACCCGACTCAACATAACTGGCATTGAGTAAGGGGTGTTTTTGTAACGTCACGGCAACTGCTTTTGCCAATAATGCCGTCATGGTTACCCCTTTAGGCTTAATTTGTTTATACAACTGATCTAAAGCATCGGTTGTAATGGTATAGCCCACGCGGAAACAGGGGACGGCTAAACTGGCGTTCATATTCCGTACGACTGCATTTTGCAGGGTATTCATCGCCACGACTTGTCCGGGAGTTGCAGCGGCGGTGACGGGGGCTAATGTCGGCGGTGGGGCAACGGGGGCAGCAGTAACGACGGGTTGAGCCTGGGGAGCAGTTTGAGTGGGTTGAGTCGGGGCGGTTGGGGTTTTTCCGCCATATGCTTGTACATCTTCGGCAATAATCCGACCATGGGGGCCAGTGCCTTTGAGTTGACTCAAATCAACTTTTAATTCTTTGGCTAATTTGCGAGCGCGAGGAGAAGCAACTGTACGGCCGTTACGGCGACTGGGAGTTTCTAATGGGGAGGGGGATGTAGAGGGGGGTTGAGCGGGTGCGGTAGGAGTCTCAGCAGGGGCTGAAGCAGTTGTTGCTCCTCCGCTGAGGCTGGCGGCTTGTTGTTTTGCCGTTTCGATTTCGGCTTCGGTTTCAGCAATCAGGGCAATGGTTTTCCCGACTTCTGCGGCTTCTCCTTCGGGGACAATAATTGTGGCGAGATACCCTTCATAAAACGCTTCAACATCCATGTCGGCTTTATCTGATTCGACGACGAGGACGGTTTCTCCTTTTTCAACTTTATCCCCAGCAGATTTTTGCCAAGAAACGATTTTACCCTCGGTCATAGTTGAACTGAGGGCTGGCATAAAGACTTCGTGTATCATGTGACTTCTTGATGATAAGAGTGAGAATGAGCAGAACATATCATACCAGGAACAGGCGGAGGAATTGACCCCCATGAGGGAGTCTGATTCGCCTTTTTATGGGGATTTAAACATCGCCGCGAATCTCTTCAATCACGCCATCGCGTAATAAAACTTCTACTTGCATTTTTTGAATTAAATTTTCACCCGGTTCAACGGTAAAAATACTTTCAATTTGTCCTTGACTGACTTCTTGTTCTAATTCCAAGGTTTGGACTTGTTGCAGTTGTTGTAAGTTTTGATTTTTTTGATCTAAAAGCTTACTTTTTTGTTCATTGACTTGCAGTTGAATATTTTCAATTTGTTGTAATGCTTCCGGGCCGGGGGGTTGTACGGTTTGCTTTCTGACTTCGGCAATCATGCGTTGGCCTTGCATTTCTAATTGTTGCAATTGACTATCGACTTGATTAATCTGGGCTTGGAGTTGTTGTTGGGCTTCTTCTTTCCAGCGAGGGGTAACAATCGCTTTAATATTGATGGCGCGCTTGAGTAAAAGTTGAAGATTGGGATTATCCATAGAAGTAAACGGTATTGTTGCTAGTGTTAGAATCACACAGATTGTGCAGAACGGGAATTATTGGGCATACATCTGAGCAATCAGACTCCCATACCGTTCCTGGACTACAGAACGCTTAAGTTTTAAGGTTTGAGTCATCATTCCATTCTCAATCGAGAACGGTTCTAAAATCAAGCGAAACGATACAATCCGATCATCGGGGCGATAACTGGGGCGGTTTTTCACTTCTCGATTCAGTTCTTGGCGAAATAAATCTTGAATGGGTTGACTGTCTAAATCAGTCTCTGAAATCTCTCCACTCAGATTTTGACCTTCTGCCCATTGCTTTAAAGCATCGAGATTCGGCACAATTAAGGCTCCTAACGCTTTTTGATCTTGACCGACTAACATCATTTGATCAATATAGGCACTACGAGTGCAAGCATCTTCGATAGGTTGAGGTTCAATATTTTCGCCATTGGTTAACACAATCGTATCTTTTGCCCGTCCCGTCAATACCAGGTCATTACCCGCCGTAATCCAGCCTAAATCTCCCGTATCAAACCAACCTTGTGGGTTCAACACTTTCGCGGTGGCGGTGGGATTTTCAAAATAGCCTGACATTACTTGGGGGCCGCGCGCCATCACTAACCCTTTTTGTTGAGGGGGTAAAGGTTGACGAGTTTGAGGATCAACAATTAACAATTCTGTTTCTCGAATCGGTTTTCCAGCAGAACCTCTAAGATTATAATTAAATCGTCGTGCGGTTAAAACAGGAGCAGTTTCAGTTAAACCATATCCCACTAATAGTTCAATTCCGACAATTTCAAAGAAGTTCTCTAAATGCATTCCTAATGAACCGCCGCCGCTAATGGCAGCTTTAAGTTCTCCTCCCGTGGCTTGACGCACTTTTTGATAAACTAATTTATTGCCTAATTTATGTAATGGCGCAAGTAAACTCACCGTTAACTTATCCATCATGTTTTCCCCACCGGTTACCGCCGAATTTAGGGTTAAATGATTCACTTTGCGACGGGCTAAAATATAATTTTCACTAATCTTAAAAAAGAATTGAATTAATTTCTGCCGAGTTGAGGATTGTTCGCGAAATTGTTTTTGAGCTGCTTCATAAATTGATTCCCAAATTCGCGGCACACTGGTCATGTAACGGGGCTTAAATTCTTTGAAATCTTGTTTAAAGTAACGAATATTGGTATAAACAATTTTGCAGCCGCGAGACAAAACATAATATTGTCCAATTCTACCGAAAGAATGCCAAGTGGGTAAAATACTGAGGAAACAATCGCCGATTTCGGGTTGAATCACATCTATAATCGCATTAATTTGATGCAGTAAATTACCATGGGTAAGCATCACGCCTTTGGGTTGACCGGTTGTACCGGAAGTGTAGAGTAATGTCGCGAGAGTATCGGGTTGAACATTAGGAGGATTTTTCAGAGTAATATCTTCTCCTTTACTTAAAAGTTGAGAGAAATTTAACACAGGAACAGTCGGAGTTTGTTCAAGTTTTGGTTCTTCATCTGAAAGTAAAATAATAAATTGAATCGGTAAATCTTCAATACTAGATCGTAATTTCTTTAATAAGGCAAAGTTCTCAACAATTAAGCCTGTACTCCCACTATTTTTCAGGATAAAACCAAGTTCAATCGGGTCAGCCGTCGCACCTCGTACCACATCCGCTGCCCCGGCTGTCATAATTCCTTGATCGGCAATTAACCATCTCGGACTATCATCGGCAAACAACGCAATTCTTGTGGGAATTAAATCGGTTGTCGGTTCAATTCCTAAGCTTTGTAAGCCAGCGGCAAACTGTTGGATTTGTATCCCTAAATCTCGATAAGTCAGTAGGATTTCGGGTGTTGCATGGGGGTCATGTAAGGCGATCGCTTCTCCTGCGGTATGAACTAATATCGGCCAGATGTCGGGGAGCGACCGCACAGATTGATAGGTTGAATGGTATGTGGAGGAGTTTTTCATCAAAGGTTCGTCCTTTGGGGGATTATAATCAGGGTTAAAATATTACACTAAGAATTCAGTGTGATTTCTTCATAATAATCTTTATCCTATACTGATACGCAGTTGAACGGCATCAATTTCTACTTCTACAATTGTCTAGTCATCTGATGCACATTTTTTTCTATTGTTACAGATGAGTCTTTCTACCGTATGACTTCCTCTCTGGTGGAGTTTAATAATTTTCAGTTATTAGAATCAGCGATAGTATCACAAAAAACTATATACGTCAGAAAATCTTGATAAAGTTACAGAATGTAAAGAAAAAAAGCAACGAGAAAATAGGGGTTGACAAGCCTAGGCGATTGATCGTAATATCTTGTCAAGTTATAAGCTGCTCTTTTTGTATCTATGACGCTACAAGTTCAAGAAAAGAAAAGCTAAAACCTTGAAAGTCCGTTAGTCAATTCAGAAGAAATCGTAATTTCAGGGAAATTAGATAGTCAGAGCCAATGACTTGCTCTCACAATCTTCTAAAACCGCCATTTGACAAAATCACAAAAATATGCATCACCATAAAATGGATAAAGTGTTGTAAACAATTTCAGCTTTGACTAAACTCCCCATTTAAAATGATGTTTTGCGGTACAACAATATGAATTTCTTCATAACTGAATAAGTGATGAAAAAGCTGATCAATCACCCCGATCATGTCGTTCGGGAAAGTTTAGCAGGAATGGCGATCGCTCATTCTGACCTGATCAAAGTGAATTTTGACCCTGATTTTATCTATCGTTGTGATGCGCCGATACAGAACAAAGTGGCGATTATTTCCGGTGGCGGTAGTGGACATGAACCAATGCATGGTGGATTTGTGGGTTTAGGAATGTTAGATGCAGCTTGTCCTGGAGAAATCTTCACTTCTCCCACTCCCGAGCAACTATTAGCAGCCGCTCAGAAAGTGAATGGAAATCAAGGTATTTTGAATATCGTTAAAAACTATTCTGGGGACGTGATGAATTTCGAGATGGCGGCTGAATTAATACAAGCAGAAAATATTCCAGTTGCTAATATTTTAATTGATGATGATGTTGCGGTTAAAGATAGTCTATTTACCCAAGGCAGAAGAGGAGTTGGAACCACGATTTTAGCGGAAAAAATTTGTGGCGCAGCAGCAGAGAGAGGATATGATTTAAAGGCAGTAGCAGATTTATGTCGTCGAGTGAATTTATCTGGGCGGAGTTTAGGTTTAGGGTTAACGTCTTGTACTGTTCCGGCGAAAGGAAGTCCTACATTTGAATTAGAAGAAAATCAAATAGAATTTGGTATAGGGATTCATGGAGAACCGGGACGAGAACGAATCAATTTAAAATCGGTTGATGAATTAACGGAAATGTTAACGTTATCCATTTTAGAAGATTATCCTTATACTCGCACTATCCGAGAATGGAATAGTCAAAAAGCGGAATGGATCGATGTAGAATTAACAGATATTCCATTTAAAACCGGAGACAATATTTTAGCCTTCGTTAATAGTATGGGCGGCACACCGTTATCAGAGTTATATATTATTTATCGCAAGTTAGCGGAAATCTGTCAACAGAAAGGATTGAATATCGTTCGTAATTTTATTGGTGCATATATTACCTCGTTAGAAATGCAAGGCTGTTCAATTACCTTACTCAAGCTAGATGAGGAAATGATAAAACTTTGGGATGCACCCGTCAAAACATCGGCTTTACAATGGGGGATTTAAATAAAAATAATGAAAGCTAAAATACGGGATACAGAACTCTATTTTGATGTCGAAGGTTCGGGGTTAGTCGTCAAAGGCAATGACTTATTAGAAAAACCAGTTGCTTTTGTGATTCATGGCGGCCCCGGCGCAGATCATACCTCTTATAAACCGACCTTTTCTCATCTTACATCTGCCTTACAATTGGTTTATTTTGATCATCGCGGACAAGGACGCTCTGCCAGAGGAGATAAAGCCACTTATACCCTAGAAAATAATGTCGAAGATATGGAAGCCTTACGTCAACATTTAGGCTTAGAAAAAATAGTGGTTATTGGTACATCTTACGGCGGGATGGTGGCGTTAAGTTATGCTGTTCGTTATCCTGAAAATGTCTCCGATTTAATTGTTGTTGCCACTGCGGCTAACTCCGATTTTTTATCTAAAGCTAAACAAAACCTAGCCCAGCGCGGTACTCCCGAACAACAGAAAATTGCTGAATATCTATGGCAAGGAAACTTTGAAAATGAAGCGCAATTACAAGAGTATTTCCAACTCTTAGGGCCTCTATATGCCCTCAATTATAATCCTGTTGCTACAGCCAAAGCTTGGAAACGAACTATTTTATCTATTGACGCAATTAATATTGCCTTTGGTGGATTTTTAAGAACTTATAATATTCTGCCGCAACTGCATCAAATTACAGCACCTACTTTAATATTAGCAGGACAACAAGATTGGATTTGTCCGCCAGAATGTTCAGAAGAAATTGCCAAAGCTATTCCTCAAGCCGAATTAACAATATTTGAAAACTGCGGTCATTTAATTCGCGTCGATAAACCGAAAGCCTTGTTAAATGCAATCACTCAATTTGTGATTAAAAACCATCCCGAATTACAATAAAAGATATGATCACTCAAGCTCAAATTTTACAAGGATTTCAAAATATTATTACCGTTATTGCTGAGAATAAAGACTATCTCACAGAACTTGATGCGGCCATTGGTGACGGCGATCATGGGATTAATCTTAATCGTGGATGGCAAAAGGTTCAAACTCAAGTTACCACTTTAACCAATAAAGATATTGGTAGTATTTTTAAAGCCATTAGTATGACCTTAATTTCCAGCGTCGGAGGAGCAAGCGGCCCGCTTTATGGTACGATGTTTCTACGCGCCAGTCTGGTGACAACCGGAAAGTCAGAATTGAATCAATCCGATCTGGCTCAAGTATTTCAAGCGTTTGTTGAAGGCATTGTCAGCCGTGGAAAAGCAGCCCTGGGAGACAAAACAATGCTCGATACTCTCCAACCTGCCGCTGATGCTGTCGAAGCAGCAATACTATCCGGAAATAGTTTATCTGAAACTCTACAACAAGCAATAATCGCCGCCGAAAAGGGAATGAATCAAACTTTTTCTCTGGTGGCAAAAAAAGGTCGTGCCAGCTACTTAGGGGAACGTAGTAAAGATCATCTCGATCCCGGTGCAGTCTCAACTTATTTAATTTTAAAAGCACTCTTTCAAGATATTGAGTAAAGGGTTTTCTAGTTATATTACTACCTTTGACACACACTAGTAACAACTTAAGTCACACCCTAATTCAAGAATAAATTAAAGCTAAGTAATAGATTACACAATTTTGAGACAGCTTGGGAGTATGGGAAGAATGAGAAAGAGGTGATTAAGATACAAAATAGCAAAACTAGTGTTGCACGGTAAAATATTATCAATGAGATTTTATTTAGCCCATACAGAAAAATCAATAAGAATTTAAATGGTAATGTGGCATGGTATCAATTCCCTCTAATCCTAAGATTTATCACATCACTCATATAGACAATCTACCAAGTATTGTTAACAGTATGGAACTGGTTTCGGACGCAAAGCGGGTTGCAGAGGACTTAAATTTCTCGCTTGTAGGAATGTCTAAAATTAAGCAGCGACGACTCAATGAGATAGAAGTTTCATGTCATCGAGGAACAACAGTAGGACAGTATGTACCATTCTATTTCTGTCCACGTTCTGTCATGCTCTACATTCTGTATAAGAGAAATCATCCAGAATTAACTTATAAAGGTGGGCAGCAGCCTATCATTCATCTAGAAGCTGACTTTAAGGCGGTGATAAATTGGGCTAATAGAAATAGAATACGCTGGGCTTTTACTGATGGTAATGCTGGTGCTTATATTACTAATTTTTATAGTGATGCTACTGCTATCTATAATCTGAATTGGGATGCTATTAACTCTACAGATTTCGGCAATCCAAAGATTAAGGAAGGTAAGCAAGCAGAGTTTTTAATGTTTGATGTTTTTCCCTGGGAATTAATTCATAAAATTGGGACAATTAATAGTACAATAGAAAAGAAGGTTAAAACAGTCTTAGCAAACATTGGGCATCAGCCTATTGTAGCTGTAGAGCATAGCTGGTACTTTTGAGTGAAGGGGCTAAATCTATGATTAAACTAACTCAAGGTGATATCCTTAAAGCTGATACTGAAGCATTAGTAAACACAGTCAATTGTGTTGGTGTTATGGGGCGCGGTATTGCACTGCAATTTAAAAAAGCTTTTCCAGAAAACTTCAAAGTTTATGCAGCGGCTTGTAAGGCTCATCAGGTTAAACCAGGTCAGATGTTTGTATATGACCTTAATCGCTTGTATAATCCTCGCTTCATCATTAACTTTCCTACTAAGCGCCATTGGAAAAATAAAAGTCGAATTGAAGATATTAAACAGGGACTGATAAACTTAATTAATATTGTAGAACAACAGCAAATTCACTCTATAGCAATTCCTCCATTGGGCTGTGGTAACGGGGGCTTAAATTGGGAAGAGGTACGACCACTAATTACTAAAGCTTTTCAGTCTGTACCAACAGTAGAAGTCCTTTTGTTTGAACCTATTGGAGCACCTCAGGCGACTGCAATGGCTAAAGAAAGTAAAGTACCCAATATGACTATTGGACGGGCTGCTTTACTAGGATTAATGCGTCGATATTTAGCAGCAGTAATGGACCCTACAATTACTCTTCTAGAAGTACATAAGCTAATGTATTTTATGCAAGAAGCAGGTGAACCACTGCGTTTGAAATATACAAAAGCTCCTTATGGACCTTATGCTGAAAATTTACGTCATGTTCTTAACCATATTGAAGGGCATTTTATTAGTGGTTATGGTGACGCTGAAGATAAACCCGATAAACCGTTAGATTTAAATCTCAATGCTTCTGAGCAAGCTGAGATATTTCTTTCACAGTATCAAGCAACCCAGAAACGATTTAATAATGTTGCAGAGTTAATAAAAGGCTTTGAAACAACTTTTGGTATGGAGTTGTTATCTAGTGTTCACTGGGTAGCAATTCATGAAAAGGCTACAACACCGGAGGAAGCTGTTATAAAGATTCATGCTTGGAATCAACGTAAACGTATGTTTACATCTCGTCATATTCATTTAGCTTGGAACAGATTGCATGAAGCAGGATGGCTGTCTTAATATTGGGTATTTTAGAAACAATTATGATTCAATCTTCTACAATCTACAACCGATATTGACGATACACTTCAGCCGCCGCCCGATGCAATAGTGAATGCCGATACACCAAACTATTAATATCCTCAGAATAACCCCCGCCAATAATTCCAGCCACGGGATAACCTTGACTAATACAAGTGGTTAAAACTTGCATTTCTCGTCGCCATAAACCTGTATCACTTAAGGCTAATTTCCCTAAACGATCATTAATATGAGGATCAACTCCGGCATCATAAATGACTAAATCGGGTTTAAATTGTGAGAGTAAATCCGGTAAATGTTCGGCTAATATTTGCAGATATTCTTCATCTTCAATTCCCACATCTAAAGGAACATCTAAATCACTGGTTTGTTTACGGGCAGGGAAATTTGCTTGACAATGCATCGAAAACGTGAAGACATCTTTATCATCTTGAAAAATAACGGCGGTGGCATCTCCTTGATGCACATCTAAGTCTACAATAAGTATAGTTTTAGCCAGTCCTAATTTGCGAATAGTACGGGCAGCGATCGCTAAATCATTAAAGATACAAAACCCTGATCCAAACTGAGGAAAAGCATGATGAGTCCCTCCGGCGGTATTACAAGCTAAACCTTGAGAAAGGGCTAATTTAGCGGTTAAAACAGCCCCTCCGACGGCGATACAAGTCCGGTTGGCTAAGGTTGGACTCCAGGGTAAGCCGATACGGCGTTGGGCTTTAGCATCGAGGCTTCCCTCACAATAAGCTTGAACATAAGCGGCATCATGAACCGACTCTATCCACTCGCGGGGGGGAAGTTGGGGAGTATGAATTTGATCGGGTTCAATTACGCCATCGGATAATAGCATTTCACACAATAGGCGAAATTTCGGCATGGGAAACCGATGGGTATCGGGTAAGGCGGCAACATAATCGGGATGATAAACAACAGGCAAATCCATACAAGTGGCAGAATGGGAGTTACATTATAAACATAGTAATGTTAATGAAGGAGTCGTGATGGATACAACTACTGTTTGGCAGTATGGCAGTAATAACCCGGATAATGCAACTAACCTCGATATAATTCGTCAATGGTGGGGAAATTTAAAAGGGGAAGAAATCAATTTACAACAGCGGTTAATTCCGGAGAATACAGAGTTAAATAGTATTAACTGGGAAACGCAAAAGTTTGATGAAACCTTTATGATTACTGATCCTGAAATTAGGGGAATCACGTTATATTATTTTAAACCTAGTCATCCACAAGAACGCAGCTTTACACCGATTAAATTAGAGTTGGATCGGCTACAGCAAGAACTTTATATTTTTCCCCAATCTCAACCGGGAATTGTGATCAAAGTTGAATCACCTAAAGTTCAATATCAAACGATTACGATTAATCATCCGGAAATTGCAGTGAGTCAAACGGGTGTTATTTTATTGCGAGATACACAACAATTAACTGAGGTGAAAGTCACGTTAACTTCTGAAGAAATGGAACAGCTAAAAGGGAAATTATAAAATTTATTTATTTTTCCTATGTTCTGGGTTTTTACTTAAATGTCTTCATCAATTCCTAAATTTATTGTTCTCCAAATCCGAGTTCAGGCAGATAACCCTGTTGTCTTAGAGGGTTTAGAGACTTGGTTACAACTCGGTTTACTTTCAAATGCCGAAGTTAAATATCTCTGCCAGGAATATTTAAGTCAACCTTTATCACAAAAATCAGTTACAAATTCTTCTACCATTCAATCCTCCTCCCCGGCAATTTCTCTACCTCCTCAACTGAATTTATTAACGCAACTTTGGCAGTCTTTTAAAGCAGAATTAAGTGTGCGTTGGTTACTCTTTTTAGGGTTATTTATGGTGGTGGTTTCCTCTGGAGTACTGGCTGCCAGTCAGTGGGAAAGAGTCTCCGCTTTAGGACAATATGGGGTACTATTTGCTTATACTCTAAGCTTTTTTGCTGCCAGTTTTTGGGCAAATCGTTCTAACCAATTACCTTTAACCAGTCAAACCCTTCGCTGGGTGACATTGCTGTTAATTCCCTTAAATTTTTGGGCAATGCATGGGTTAGGATTATGGCAAAATTTTACCACAGTTTGGCTCGTTGCAGTTGCCGCTATTATTTTAACTGGAATTGTTATTTTATTTAATTCTTCCCTTAACAATTATAATATTTTACCGACTTTTAATCAACTGCTTTTTAGTTATTTACATTTAGGCTGGAGTTTACCTAATTTTCCGATTATTGCCATTTATATTGGAGTATTGAGTAGTGCAATTGTCAGTTGGCGGTCTGCTTCACGCCATGCAAGTCCTACTTTTCTTGCCTATATTTTACCGTTTATTTTTCTCCTAACTCGTGCTACTTCAGCCAGTCAAGTTTCGTTAGAATCTATTGCATTAGCCATTGGGATTGCGGGAGGATTACTTTATAGTCGTAATGTTCAATTTTGGCGAATTATTGCTTATGTGATTTTAGGAATAAGCTGGGGACTGGCTATTGATTCTCAACCCTGGCAAGCCTTTGGCATTAGTCTAATTAGCCTTTATCTTTTTATTCAAAGCTTACAACAATTCTGGCGAAGATTTGATATTTTAGCCTTATTTATAATCGGCTTACAAACCTATATACTGATCGGGCGATTAATTCCAGTAACAGCAAGAGAAGTTCTATTAAATACAGTCAATCAAGTTACACAGACTCAAAATCAAGCTAATATTTTAATCAGTTTAAGTTGGTTTCCTTATATTATTGCTTGGGTTTTGATTACAGAATGGTTGCAGCGAAAATCTAAACCTAAATTAGCTCAATTTAGCGAGCAAATGAACTTTGGTTTAGGGTGTTTTCTGGCTGCTTTTGGAATCTATAATCCTATCACGCGATCGCTCAATTTACTTCTCTCTACAATTACACTATTTATTGTTACCTCACGTCGCCCTAGTTTTGCTCGAATTATTGTTACTCACTTTACTTTACTCTTAACAATTGTTAGTTTGATAAATTGGCTGATACCGAATCTGACTATTCAATACTGGGCGATTATATTTTTGATATTAATGATAGGAGAATGGAGTTTATATCGCTGGAAACTCAACGACTCATCGACTGATATTAATAGCAAGGCTTTACTGAAAAGTTCGGCTTACTTCGGTTTTGGTTTTGCGGGAATGAGTTATATACTCTTACTCAATAATTTGAATTTTACGAATTTAGTCAATTGTCGTACAACTCTGTGTTCTAGTTTTAATAATTGGGGTTTATTCTGGTTAGTCACACCCATCACTTTAACCCTGCTAGCCTACTCTTATTATCGACAAGATACTGACTCTCGCAACTTTATTTATACCACACCAATTAAACCTTTATTTCCAGCGAGTGAGTGGAGTATTGTTAGCTGTATTTTACTACAATGTTTAACCATCGGATTACCTCGCCTCAGATTAATGAGTTTAGGAGTTTGTAGTCTTATTCTCTTTCTAAATAGCCGAATTCAGCCTAATATTCCTAAAGCCACTATAACCATTGGTTTTATAATTGCAAGTATTCTGATTTTTCTTTGGGAAGGAATTCCGAATCTAGTTGTTTTATCCCTAACAAATATCTGGTTAGTTTTAGCGATGATTTTAATCAGTTTATGGATTTCACAGGATTATTTTATCACTCATCCTAGCCGATTAACGCCTTCTTATTCTACTGCTAGTTACTCTTGGGCAAATCTAATCTGTGGAGTTGAAATCATCGGTTTAACCAACTATTCTGCGGGTGTTTATAATCAACTATTACCCCAATCTACCGCCATTTTAGCTGCCACAGTTATGACCCTGATTGCGATTGTTTATCGCGGCTGGACAATAACTCAGCAAGATAGTAATACAGTCGGAAATAAAATATTTAGGTTACCCCCGCTTTTAATTTATTCCTATGCCTTAGTCTTAGAATTATTAATTGTTCAAATATTAGATTTTGCCTCACTGCCGACAATTTATCTGGCAATAACTAGCTTATTCGTGGGACTGATCACTCAAGGATTAGGATATTACTTAAACCGACGAGAAACCGATATAAATTTACCCACTCCTTGGTTTGTGATTCCTTTAGTTTTAGCCACAGTTAGTTTAATTGTTTTACTCAATACAAATGAATTTTTAGGCTATATTTTTACCAGTATAACAATAATTTATTATTTGATTTTAGCTAAGTCAAATCAGCAAATTCGCCTCACATACTTTGCTGTCGTTCTGGCTAATTTAATCATTTTCAGAGAATTTGTTTCAGCAACCATTAATCCAGAATTATTATGGTGGATTACTCCAGTGGGATTATCTTGTCTTTATATTGCACAAGTGGATTCTAGCTTAAAACATCCCCAACAACGACAAAATCGCCACTTGATTCGATGTATTGCCACAGGATTAATATGTGTGACGGCTTTATTTACCCATCAATGGACAGGAATTATTCCCGGTCTATTTAGCCTGATTGCAATCTTTTCAGGCTTAGGATTAAAAATTAGAGCATTTCTTTATGTGGGAACCGCTACTTTTTTAATTAATGCTTGTAATCAACTGATTATTTTAAATTCAACTTACTCCTTTTTAAAGTGGATTATTGGCTTTATGATCGGCTTATTATTTATCTGGATAGCGGCTAATTTTGAAACTCGGCGAGAACAAGTTGCTTCTTTATTTCAGGATCGATTCACCGAGTTTGACCACTGGGAATAATCACTCAATTTCAAGGATTACAAAGCGATACTTTCTATTGTATCCCAGTTATAGTTTTCAACAATAACCTCTGTCAAAGCATCAAACAATTCACGACAATGATTCTTGGTTTGTAAGGGTAATTCTCCATTCGTTGCTTCTAATCTCACACGAGTTTTATCGGGTGTAGAAGTTGCGGTTTCAAAAATTAACTCGACAGTGACTAACTTAGACTTTGGGACTGAACCCACAAATTCTCGGGCAAAAATCGAACTAGGGGTTTCATACATAATTTCTAAGTTACAAGATTCTAACAAATCTAATAATAATTGCCGTAATTCTTCAATGGGAAGAGCAATGGCAAAAAAACCATTGTAGCGTGCCATACAAAAACTCCAGAATTTTTCAAGGTCAATGGACTTGCCTTGGATTATATCAAAATAAGGCTCACTCCCGTTGTGGGGTAAACTCAATATGAAATAAGATTGTTGAACAGTATTACCCGCTTACGGTAAACTGATAAAAGCTCAATATAGAGTCATTCTGATAAATACGCCACCAATCCGTAAAAATTGGCAAAATTAATAGAAATGCAGGGAAAATTGATTGTTTTTGAAGGGGTGGAAGGCAGCGGAAAAACAACACAACTTCAACGAATTTATCATTGGCTACAGCAGCAAACTGATAGCGTCTACAATGACGTTGTCACCACAAGAGAACCTGGGGGAACAGTTTTAGGTCAAAGCTTACGGCGTTTACTATTAGATATCAATTCAACAGAACCTATCAGTAATCAAGCAGAATTACTTTTATATGCCGCCGATCGCGCCCAACACGTTAATCAGTTTATTAAACCTCATCTGGAAAAAGGAACACTGATTTTATGCGATCGCTTTACTGATTCTACCATTGCTTATCAAGGATATGGTCGCGGTTTGGATCTAAATTTGATTAATCAACTGAATGATATTGCCACTCAAGGTTTGCAAAGTGATCTAACTTTGTGGTTTGATATTGATGTAGTGGCTGGACTGGCACGAACCCAGAAACGAGGCGCAAACGACCGTATTGAACAAGCAAACTTGGAATTTCATCAACAGGTTAGATTAGGTTTTACTGAGTTAGCCGCATCGAATCCGAATAGAATCATTCCAATTGATGCCAGTTTAAATATGGATGAAGTCACTCAACAAATTCAACAGATTTTAAGTCAACAGTTGCAGAAATGGAAACCATCCAAAAATGAACCGTATTGATCAACGATTACAGGGAATTAATATCTATTTAATTGGGATGATGGGGTGTGGAAAAACCACTGTCGGTCAAGCTTTAGCAAAAGAGTTAGGTTATCGGTTTATGGATACTGATAAACTGATTACTCAAGCTACAAATCAGTCTATTAATCAGATTTTTGCACAATCTGGAGAAGCTGAATTTCGTACTATTGAATCTCAAGTTCTCTCCCAATTATGTGCTTATAAACGCCTCGTCGTCGCAACGGGCGGCGGTATTGTTTTAAAAAAAATGAACTGGAGTTATTTACGTCATGGTTTAATTGTATGGCTGGATGTGCCTGTTCAACAACTTTACAACCGTTTAAAAGGAGATAAAACGCGGCCATTATTACAAAAACCCGATCCGCTAGGAACCTTACAACACCTCTTAGACCAGCGAAAATCCCTCTATGAGATAGCCGATTTGAGGATTAGAGTCAATCCAGCAGACTCGCCCCAACAGACGATGCAGAAGATTGTAACTGCCATTCCGAGTGTGTTGAAATCTCCCGATCAATCTCTGACCAAAACATTGACCCAACCCCCTAATATCGAGCAAAATTAAATAGTTTTTAGCAGATTAATTAAACCCAAATGGCTTATCGTAACCCCACCCCTACTGTTGATATTATTATTGAATTAATCGACCGTCCAGAACGTCCTATTGTTTTAATTGAACGGCAAAATACCCCTTTCGGATGGGCAATTCCTGGAGGATTTGTAGATTATGGCGAACCTGTAGAAGTGGCAGCACAACGAGAAGCAAAAGAAGAAACTTGTTTAGAAGTTGAATTAATCGAACAATTTTATGTTTATTCTGACCCCAATCGAGACCCCCGTCAACATACTTTAAGTGTAGTGTTTATTGCCACAGCAACAGGAGAACCACAAGCCGCAGATGATGCTAAAAATATTGCAATTTTTGCACCTTGGCAATTTCCAAAAGATTTGTGTTTCGACCATGATCATATCTTAAAAGATTATCTGCGATATCGTCATTTTGGCATCCGTCCTCATTTGTAACGAATTACGATTGATGTGGCAAAGTAATAATAAATTCTGTTCCTTTTCCGAGTTCAGAGTAACAATTTAAAGTACCAC
>CAYSWY010000065.1:0-30934 GCA_964434975.1 uncultured Lyngbya sp. | reverse complement strand
ATACTCCCGTCAAATCAGAAGTCAAATCAGAAGTCAAATCAGAAGTCAAATCAGACAATGGAGTCGAGGTAGAAGTCAAATCAGAAGTCAAATCAGAAGTCAAATCAGACAATGGAGTCGAGGTAGAAGTGTTAGGAATTGAGGAAATTGTCCCCTCAAGCGTGACTTCAATTTCAGCCGATAGCTGAGAGAAAATTCTAACTCAGGTGTTATTTGAGAAGGAGTCTGGTAGGGGCGCATTGCATGCGCCCGTCAGGAGTTATGAGACAGGATTTTTGATGATTCTGTGCGCGATCGCCTATTCCCTATTTATTGCTTTTGAAGCTGTTTACGCAGAAATAAACGCCTGGGTTGACGAAATACAAGGGTATTCCAATTCCAATCTACTTCTTGAAGTTGATAGCCAATATTATGATAAAGCTGTCGCGCCCGATGATTATTCTCTAACACATGAAGATATAACTCAGAAAACCCCCATTGCTGGGCAATAGACTCACAACTCAGTAACAGTTGTCGGCCTATGCCTAATCGACGATATTGAGGATGAACCGCTAGATTAGAAATATAAAGGATGTGATTTCCGCCTGCCACTGGCCAAGGAGTACGCGATCGCATTCCAATTTCAACAGTACCAATGACGACTTCTTTGTTTTCTGACGGATGTTGGCTAACAGCGGCTAAGCAGAGATAACGCTGGGAGGTTGAAGCCAGGCGTTGACGTAAATCTTCATAAATTCCTAAGCGCAGAATAGGGTAAACCCAAGCTAAAATTCCCTCACGAGAGTGAAAACTGAGGGTCAAGACTTCTGTCAGCGCCATCAAGTCCCCGCTTGTCGCCCTGCGGATTTTAAACTGAGAGGAACAAAACTGCCATTGTTCGTTTTGTTGGGAGTGTACAATCGAAGTCCAGAAAAAAGAATTCACAGTTGTGAGTGTGTGATTCAACGTTAACCCATATCTTGTGTGAGTACGAGTCGCGACCGAGTCACAGGGACTAGCCCAGAAATAGACATCGGTTCGAGATATATCGCACTACTTTTTTAACTCTAACAACTCTTTTTCATTCCTGAGCAGACTGGGATCAGAAATTTACTGATAACACATTGACTATAACTTGTAATTTAGGGAAGTGAATGTGTCAAAATTAGCGATGGCTGTGGCGATCGCAAATATCATCATGTTCGATTTACTGTTAATCAGTCTTCTGGGTTTCTTGGGTAGTTTTGGTCATTGTGCGGGAATGTGTGGGCCGCTAACGGTTGCGTTTTCCCTTTCTCATGCTACCCCAGAGCATCAACAACGTCCCTGGCAGTTTCATCTGTTGCTAAATGCGGGTCGTATCCTCAGCTATGCCATTGTTGGACTTGTCATTGGGGGAGTGGGGTCTGTTCTCATTGCTAGCGGACAAATAGCGGGTGTCGGTAGCGGAGTCCGACGAGGCATTGCTATTTTGACCGGGTTAATGTTGATTGGCTTAGGCTTATCCCAGCTTAAACCCGCCTGGTTACCCCGTTTACCTTTTTTACATCCTCTATCCCCTAAAGCTTGGCATCACCGTCTTAATCAGGCAATGATGGCGGTTTCCATGCATCAACGCTGGTGGACTCCCGCAGCATTAGGGTTAGTTTGGGGATTAATTCCCTGTGGCTTTCTCTACACGGCCCAAATTAAAGCGGCTGAAACGGGAAATGGGTTGCAGGGACTGTTAACCATGTTGGCATTTGGTCTGGGAACATTACCGACGCTATTGGGAATGGGGATATTTGCCAGTCAACTCAGCAGTAACCAACGCAGTCAATTGTATCGTTTAGGAGGTTGGCTGACTTTAATCATCGGTATTCTGACATTGTTACGCACCGGGAGTCATGTTGATTATACGGGACACGCCGCTTTATTCTGTTTAGTCTTAGCTTTAATTGCCCGTCCCCTCAGCAGATTTTTGCCGCAACTGTTACAGTATCGTCGGGCCTTGGGAGTGGGTGCTTTTGTTTGTGCTGTTGTGCATACAGGCCAGATGATCGATCATACATTTAAATGGAATTTAGCGGCGTTTGAATTTATGCTGCCTCAACAACAATGGGGAATAGCATTAGGACTTCTAGCATTATTATTAATAACTCCAGCCGCTTTTACCAGTTTTGACTGGATGCAACGACGTTTAGGTAAATATTGGCGTAGTATCCATTTATTAACGGTTCCGGCTTTATTACTCGCCAGTTTGCATATTATTTTTAGCGGATCTCATTATTTAGGTGGATTTGAATTAACCGCCTTAAATCGATGGCGTGTGGGAATATTAATTGGGGTTACTATTGGTGTATTATTAGTGCGATCGCGCTGGGTTTGGTCACTATTATCTCTAGAGAAATTCTATGATCAATCAAGTTCCTCTCAATAAAAAATTAACCTCTGTTTTAGCGGTTATTTCCTGTAGTTTCGGGTTATTTACAATTACGATAATCCCGAAAATTATTCCAACTTTAGCCCATACCGTGGAAGTTTCAGGAAATGTTGCCGCTACATTTCACCTAGAACCCAATCATAATCCCAAAGCAGGAGAAACGGCTCAAGTTTGGTTTGCCCTGACTCGTAAAGGGGGCGAAATCATTCCTTTGTCTAAATGTCAGTGTCAACTCTCCATTTATGCTAAACCTCGATCCCAAACCGATCAACCGTTAATGACTCCTGAACTTGAGGCGATTTCGGCTGAAAAATATCAAGGTATTCCCGGAACAAATATTATTTTTCCAGCCACAGGACAGTACGAACTAGAATTAGTCGGAACGCCCAAAGAAAGTAATGATTTTCAACCGTTTAATTTTACCTATTCTGTTACAGTTCGTTAATCTTTAAAAACAGCTCAACAATCAAATCCTAAACCTAAGTTAAATCAATTTGGCTGATGATCATGCAGTAACCCCTTATCTACTCCATCCTCAGAGTGGAACTTTTTTGATTTTTTAGGAATTCTGATTCAGTGGCAATGAATTATTATGATTGCTAATAAAGAGAACTATTATTAAAGTTATTTTTGATTTAAAATATACCTATAAATAAGGTTGGCTAAGGGAAAAAATTAGAATATTTAATACATTTTTAGTAGATTTTTGATATTCTAATTAACAAAAAATATTCAATTTAATCAATAAAAAAATTGGATCAGCTCTATCTATTAAATCATATCCTACCCTTTTGCCCCCCTGATATGCAGCACTATACCGTTTTATTTGAATCTCATATTACCCCTTTATCCGGTTATTATACAAATTATTGATAGTAAAAACTATAGCTATTTTTGATCAAGGTAAAATGATTTAGGATTCTCTATTTTTTACTGAATCTTTACACAAAATTGATGGTATATTTACAATTTTCTGTTGATAATACATATGTTTTTTATTATTCTAAAGGTAGATATATTTTGATATATCTAATCATTTATTTTCACTTCAGTCCACAATTTAAGTCAGTTCAGTCTTGGTGCATTCAATCGTAGAGCTATAAATTCAGCTTTTCAAGTATCATTCACCTGCAATTTTTGCTGTTTTAAAACATCAATGGAAAATACTACAGACACTTTGACCAACACCAACACTGAATCAACAGAATTAACAAATCCTAGTTTAGGGATGGGTTTGAATGGGGTTGCGGATTGGAGTACCCAGATTCCGTTTATCGATCATTTCAAAGCGTCACGGATTTGGCTAGGTCATTTACCCGGTCGATGGGGTGGAATAGAGGCTTCAGAAATGAACCTCGATGACAAAGGCTGGGTGACATCTCTCCCGGTTGTAGATGGAGAAGAAAGACCCGTTTCTACCTTGATGTTAAGGGGAATTAATGGACAATATCCAGGGGGTCGTTATGTTGTTCTCTACGAAGGAGAAGGAGAACTTAACTATAAATTTGATGCCAAAGAAATCACCAGTGAATCTGTCCCCGGTCGAGATATTTTAGAAGTCACTCCAGGGGAAGGAGGAATATACCTTGAAATTGCGAGTACTGACCCCAATAATACAGGGGATTATCTCCGCAATATTCGAGTGATTCACGAAGATCAATTACCCTTATATGAAGCTGGGGCTACTTTTAATCCAGACTGGATTGAAAAAATCGAAGATTTCCGTAGTTTGCGCTTCATGGACTGGATGCATACCAACGGTTCTGATCAGCAACATTGGGAAGACAGGCCCCAGGTTGATAATGCCTCTTGGGGAAGCGGTTGGGATGGAGGAGTTCCTTTAGAAGTGATGATCGATCTGGCAAACGAAGTCAATGCCGATCCTTGGTTTAATATCCCCCACAAAGCCACAGACGATTATATCCAAAACTTTGCCGAACAGGTTCACCAACAGCTTGACCCGCGTTTAGAAGCCTATGTAGAATTCTCTAACGAAGTTTGGAACTGGGGTTTTTCCCAATCGAAATACGCCGAAGCAGCCGCAGAAGAACGCTGGGGAAGCGAAATTCAAGGGGGTTGGATGCAGTGGTACGGTATGCGTTCAGCCCAAATGGCAGATATTTTTACCGAGGTATTCGGGGAAGAAGCCGATGATCGCCTTGAACTGACTATTGCGACCCAAACCCGTTATAAAGGTCTCCAGCAGTATCTGCTAAACGCCCCAGCTTGGGTTGCAGAAGGCAATGAAGCCCCCCACACTCGCTTCGATAACTACGCCATTACGGGCTATTTTAGCGGGGGTCTGGGACGAGCGCAAAATGTTGAAACGGTTAAATCTTGGTTTGATGATCCCGATGGTGGGTTTGAAAAAGCCTTGCAACAACTTCGGGATGGTTCACTTCTCGAAGACGGAGATTCTGTCGAAGCCACCATTGCCGACTTTCACTATCACGGCGAAGTAGCGGCTGAATATGGCTTAGAAATGGTTGTCTATGAAGGGGGGACTCACGTTGTCGGTGTAGCAGGCCGCAATGAGGCTGGAGAATGGGTTGATGTGGTCAATGACCGGGAAATGACGGAATTTTTCATTGAATTAAACCGTCGTCCCGAAATGGCAGATTTCTATAAAGATATTTTGGACGGTTGGAAAGATGCCGGAGGGACGTTATTTGCTCACTTTGTGGATGTGGGTCGTCCTTCTAAATGGGGCAGTTGGGGGGCCTTGTCTCATCTAGAAGATTCTACTCCGCGATGGGATGCGATTACAGACTTTAATGAAGATAATAGCGGTTGGTGGGAAACCCGCAACACGACAACCTTTAGTAATGGGTTGCTATTAGACGGTGATGAAACAGATAATACTTTAACAGGCGGTGCAGAAGAAGATTATCTGGCGGGTCAGGATGGAAATGATACCCTTTCCGGTGGCGGACGAAATGATGGACTCAACGGCGGTAATGGCAATGATAGTTTGTTAGGAGGAGGAGGGGATGATTTCCTCGGGGGTGGATCGGGTGAGGATACCCTCAAAGGCGGGAATGGTAATGATCTCTTAGAGGGGGGAGAAGATCGCGATCGCCTCTTTGGTCAAGCGGGAGATGATATTCTTAGCGGGGGTTTAGACCGAGATATTCTACGGGGTGCAACTGGAGATGATAGCCTCAATGGAGACGAGGGAAATGATCGCCTATTTGGAGATGCAGGAGACGATAGTCTTAATGGTGGTGAGGGTAATGATTTCCTGCGCGGTGGTACAGAAGATGATGTACTCAATGGCGATGTTGGTAATGATAACCTGCGAGGAGAGGATGGCAATGATCTTCTCAATGGTGAAGCAGACGATGATCGCCTATTTGGAGATGCAGGAGACGATAGTCTTAATGGTGGTGAGGGTAATGATTTCCTTCGCGGCGGTACAGAAGATGATGTACTCAATGGCGATGTTGGTAATGATACCCTACGAGGAGATGATGGCAATGATCTTCTCAATGGTGAAGCAGACGATGATCGTTTGTTTGGAGATGCAGGAGACGATACCCTCAATGGGGGAGATGGTAATGATGTGATCCAAGGCGGAAATGATGCTGACCAACTGATGGGGGGATCGGGAGATGATGATCTCCGGGGACAAGCAGGAAAAGATACCCTTGAGGGTGGAGAAGGTAATGATAACCTCAATGGTGGAGGTCAGCGTGATATCGTGATCGGTGGCAGCGGTAACGATACCCTCAACGGTGGCGGTGGTCATGATACCCTCACTGGCGTTGATCCAGAAGCGGTTAACCCAGGACAAGGAGAAATTGATCGCTTAATTGGCGCATCTGGCAACGATCAATTTTATCTGGGGGATATTCATCAGGCTTATTATGATGATGAAAACGTAAATGATTATGCCTTAATTGAAGGTTTTGAAGGGGATGTAGATACTATCTATCTTCACGGTAATGTCGCCGACTATCAGTTACAACTCACAGAGGGTGAGTTACCCGCCGGAGTGGGTATTTTCTTGACTCAAACTGAACTCGTTGGTGAAGGTGAATTGGTGAGTGAGAGTGAACTGGTTGGTGTTATTTCTGGTGTAACAGAAGCAGATATCGATCTAACAGGTAGTCAGTTTATGTATGTCAATTCCTAATGCATCAATCAAGGATTTAAGCCGATAGAATACTTGTGCAATCTTGATTGATCCTAAATGGGTTTTATAAAGATTGCATCGGATCTAAAGTTAAAATACGACTAATTTCATCGGTTTTAAATCCTAATGCCATCGGTCTTTGAACATTCGGTAAAACTTGAACATCGTATAATTCTGTAATTACGCCTTCTAATTGCAAACGATGAACAATTTTCCCAGTTTCTAGATCAATGACCATTAATCCACAACAAGGTTGTACTTGATGCTGAGTTAATGCTTGATCTAATTTTAATCCGGAAAACGTCTTTTCTCTCGGCTTTGATAATCCAACAATTGCCCATTTTTTCCAAAAGGCTAATCCCCGTAAATAACCCGGACAAAACGTAATCGGTTCAAAAGTACCAAGTTCTAAATTAATATAACCAAAATATCCGATTCCTGAATGAAGTAGCCATAATTTACCCTGATAAAATCGAGGCGAATGGGGCATGGATAAACCTGTTACTATAATTTCATTGGATGAAATATCAATTATACAGCCGCCATCTTGTCGATGTTTTCGCCATCCATTTTCTAGATCTGATTGACTCACTACTGTCACATAACCTGGCATTCCATCCACCATCGCTAAACCATTCAGATGACAACGATCTTGATTAATAACTTTTGAAATAAATGGCGGTTTCCACAATGGTTGACAACTATTTTGTTGACTAAATGTCGCTAAACAATTTAATAACGTACAAATAAATAGAATTCGCCCTGTTTTATCTATTGTAATATCATGAATATCTAAATCTCCCGTCGTATAACCCATGCGGGGAATATAAAGTTTATCGTATCCCTGATAAAACTGCCCAGATTTCAATACATTTTCAAATTGCCACAGTTGATATTTTGTACTTAATAATAACCGATCTGTTGAGCCATACAATCCCATTGCCCGATCAAATAAGCGTTCAAACCCAGAAATTTTTTTATTTTTATCGACCCCGATTAATAATAAGCGAGAGGTTTGATAAGTTGTAAAGGCTAAACTAATTTTTTCCTGTTGTAACCAATCTAAAAAATCACCAGAGGCAATGATTTTGGGTGGGGATGAAGTCATTATTATTCTATAGCGCGAAGCGCAGGGAACTATATAACAAATTGAGAAGGTGCGCGACAGTCACGCACCCTACAGATTAAAAGATGTTAGGCAATAATGGTAAAGTTATCGCCCTCAAGAATAGGCAGATTATCAAAAGTGGCAAATAAGCCGCCAACACCTAAACCCGAATCAACACTATTTTCGTTATAGAATAATTCCCCTGTGGGTTGATTATAAACAATCAATGCTTCACTGATTTCTACCTCCGCGATGTCTGCAACAATGGCAAATTCAGCAGGGATACTAAACTCATCATCGACTTCACTTTCAAGGCTTGTAAAGGTAGTTTGACTCAACTCAA
Organism: uncultured Lyngbya sp.; assembly: GCA_964434975.1. Taxonomy (GTDB): domain Bacteria; phylum Cyanobacteriota; class Cyanobacteriia; order Cyanobacteriales; family Microcoleaceae; genus JAAURB01. Next base: position 22,947 of record CAYSWY010000065.1, on the reverse strand, counting down.
TAGAATCATCATCGGGGTCAAAATCAGTAATCGTATCGACACCAATATCTGCGTTAAACGCTTCATCGGTCGCAAATACAAACGTATCTCGATTGTCGCCTCCCGTCAGGTTATCGTCTCCGTTACCCCCAATTAAAGTATCACGCTGATCTCCGCCATCAAGGGTATCATTTCCATCCAAACCTTCAAGCCGATTTCGTCGTCGGTTACCTGTTATTTCGTTATCTAATTCATTACCAATGCCATCAATATTACTGTTGCCAATCAGAATTAGATTGTCTTCACCCGGTTGCAACGTATAAGTTTCATCTGACTCAATCGTATCAATTGTCGGCTGATCGCTTTGATTTAACAGGACAGAAACCGTCCGGAGAGAATAGCCACTTGAGTTAGCATAATCTAGGTTACCATCTCCATCGAAATCTGCGATCGCCACATCACCAAAACGTTCAGGAGTTAAGGTAACAGGGGAACTAAACTCACCATCACCGTCACCCAACAACACGGTAACATTACGGGTGGAACTGTAGTAGTAGTAATAGGAATAGGAATAACTCGTCCAGCTAATATCGACGTTGCCATCCCCATCAAAGTCTCCTGTGGTTAAGTCGCGAATGAAATCCTCTGACTCAATGGTTAAGTCAGGTTGGGCTTCTAAATCACCATCACCATCCCCGAAGAAGAATTCAAGTTGAAAGGGGAAAGTGTCAGTGGTGAAAGCTAACACATCTCCGTCTCCATCGCCATTGAAGTCACCTGGGACAAAATCTTCTGGATTATCAACTTCGACTGTACCACCCCGTGTAAAGCCTTCGTCACCATCTCCTAGTAAGACAGTCAGTTGGGGATCGAAGTTGTAAGAATTGTAGGTGTTTGTGTAGATGGCTAAATCAAAATCATCATCTCCGTTAAAATCACCCACTGTGAAGGGAGAGTCAAAATCACGATCAACTTCAATAGCAGCACTAGGATCAACAAAATCCCCGTCTCCTTCCCCTAAAATGATAGAAGCTTGACTGATAGACTGATTTGTGTCGTCATCAAAAACAAAGTTATCCTTGACTAAAATGTCAAGATCGCCATCACCGTTAAGATCGACTAAGCTTAGTTCGTCAATAAAATCAAAGCTATCACCGAGATCAATGATTTCACCTGGGATAAATTCGCCATCTTCATTGGCAAGGAAAATCTCAACCTGACTCTCAGAGTTACCAGTTACATTATTAAAAGACCTGGTCACCACGGCTAAGTCGGATTTTTCATCTCCATCAACATCCCCTGCTGCAAAGACCCGGACATCTTCAAATCGAATACCTTGATCTCGTTCAAAGTTGTTGTTGCCGTCTCCCAAGAATATTTGAACCGCTTCGACGAAGGAAAAATCGCTTGATGTGACATCTTCTAAACCATCGTTGTCTACATCTGCAACGGTAAAGTTGGGAAAATCTTCAGATTCAATTTCTGTATCGAGGCTAAAGTCTCCCTCACCATCTCCTAACAATAAGGTTAGGTTGAATTCGCTGCTGTTGCCGTAGTAATAATAGCTATAAACCCTTGTATCAACCGCAAGATCAAGGTTACTATCTCCGTCAAAGTTACCAATTTCTAGAGAATTTACTCTGCCAATAAAATCAAAGGTTGAAGTTTGATTATCCTCAAATCCTCCACCCTCATTGCCGAGGATAACTGAAAGGGTTGTTGTGGGTGGATTTGGATAAGAATAGACAGTTTCGGATACCGCTTTGTCAATAAAGCCATCACCATTGAAGTCTCCGAAAACCTGACGATTAAAATCGTTATCGAAAAAAGGAGAACCTTCTACCGGGGTAAATCCATCTTCATCCCCTAACAAAATAAATGTTTGTCTATCAAAACTATAGTAGTTGAACTGGATATCATCTAAGCCGTCAAGGTTGACATCGCTAACCTCAAAATTAGAGATAAAATTCACATTAATACCGAGATCAACTTGTTCTGAACTCAAGTTTCCACTGCCGTCTCCTAGCAGTAATGTAACCGTTTTAGATGGAGTATAGCCGTAATAGTAATAATTGTTTTGCTCAACAATTAAATCAAGGTTACCATCCCCGTTAAACTCACCAATTTCTACGTTATTAACAAACCCATCAAAACTGAAACTGGAATTTTCGACGGGTTCAAAGTTGCCGTTTTCATCTCCCAGTAAAATTGAAACAGTTGTATCGGGAGGCCCATAATAATAGTACGAAAAGGAGGTTTCGATTTGGGCTTGATCGATCAAACCATCGCCATTAAAGTCTCCGAGAAGAGAATTAAAGTTTTCTATAAATTCCAACGGAGAAGCGGGCGCGTTTTCAAATTCTACAGTAACTGGATTAACTTGAACCATGGTAAATGCTTTCTTAAAATTCGTGTAATTTTTGCCATACGAAACTGAATAAACTTGAAATACCTATCAAGTTCAACTCTAGTTTCTGATAGTTCCACAAACTGATTTTAAGTCTCAGACCGAATTAATCATCAATCACAATCCGCCTTATTGTTGTCTTCTCATTCGCTCTTTCTTGAGCAAATATACTAGACAGGTTGCAAAGATTGAGTTAATTGCGGGCTAATTTTCCTGTTGTTTAATCTGATCTGTTCTGTACTCTAATTTCTTCAGATTTACTCTATGCTCTGATTTCTTCTAATCTATTCTATTTTATTTTATGCTCTGATTTAATTTAAAACATAATGCATAGTGGCATAAAATGTCAATGTATATATATAGATCTTAATAAATTTTGTATTATATATTAACCCAGCTTTTACCTTAAATTAATCTCTTCAATCAATCATTTGAGTCGTAGGGTGCGTTGTGGGACGCACCGATTACCGACAATAATTAATATTGGATCGTTTATAGCAAGCCACAATCTTCAATCACAATCTTTTTACGGGGTGCGCCACCGCCTGAACCTAAAGATTCAATTTGACTGACGACATCCATCCCATTTGTCACTTTACCAAATACAACGTGCTTACCATCTAACCAAGGGGTTTCTACGGTTGTAATAAAAAATTGTGAACCGTTGGTATTTTTTCCGGCATTGGCCATAGAAAGTAAACCGGGTTCGGTATGTTTTAACTGAAAGTTTTCATCGGGAAATTTATTGCCATAAATGGACTTGCCGCCTGTACCGTTATGATTGGTAAAGTCTCCCCCCTGACACATAAATTGAGGAATGACACGGTGGAAAGAACTCCCCTTGTAACCAAAACCCGGTTCACCCGTGCAAAGTTGGCGAAAGTTTTCGGCTGTCTTGGGAACAACATCAGCAAACAGTTCAAACTCAATACGACCGAGGGCTTCGCCATCTGCCGTCATATCAAAATATACCTTTGGATTAGCCATAATTCATAAAATTGCCATTTGGGCAAGGATTCTCACATCGTAGAGCAGGTTAACACGATATTGCCAACCAAACAAAGTTATTTTTGAATCTGATAGGATGAGGAGAGATTAAGCGATCGCGAGATGACCTGCTCATCAGATAATTGTTTATTGAGAGGGTTTTTCTTAATAAATTTGATTCTCTATTGATTCAGTTGGCACAAATATTTTTAACAATTTTAACTCCTATGAAAATTCAAGCTATTATTATCGCGTTACTTTTGGCGATGACAACAATTGTTTTCCCTCTGTCTCCTGTTTTGGCGTTGGAGGAGGTGACACCGGAGTTAACCTCTACTGTTGAACCGATATCAGTGGTTGAGGTAGACTCAGAAACGGAAGAACCTTTGGTTGATCTCGATGTTCCTTTAACGATTGAGGCTGAATTAGAACCTGAGGAAATTATAGTCGATCCAGATGTTCCTTTAACAATTGAGGCTGAATTAGAACCGGAAGAAGTGGTGGTTGAACCCTATGTTTCGTTAACCCCTGAACAGACTTTAATTCTAGCGCTACAAGCAAATCTGACAAAATTGGCTCGTTCTTATGGGGATGAACGGGTCACATCAATTCAGATGGATTTATCGCAACATTTGTTAGAGGTGGAAATTAAGCCGGATTGGTATCAGCTTGAAGAAGGCCAACAGGATGAAACGGCACAAACCCTATTGAGTCAAGCTGAAAAGTTAGGGTTTACTCGCCTAGAATTGCTGAATTCTCAAGGGAAATTAGTGGCGCGTAGTCCTGTGATTGGGACAAAAATGGTGATATTAGATCGCTATCAAGATTAGTTGGGTTTATTATAGGCAACGGGGAACGGCTGTAAAGTGCAACGACAGAATGAGAATTTCCTGAGAATGGTCTGAAACGAATTTCATCAATTTTCAGTTTTTTTTCGTTTTCTTATCATGTTGTTCCCAAATAGAGCCCTTATATTAAGAACTGTAGGAATTAAGCAACGGAGTCAACGTGATGATCCTGAACAATATTAAAACAGTGAGTTTAGCTTCCGCTTTGATGTTAACGACGTTGGGTAGTGTTAGTTTACCGCTCAAGCCAATTTCTGCCCAATCTTCCCCTCAACAATTAGCTCAAAATATCATCGCCTCCGGTAGCTTTGTAACTGTAGAACAAGATCATCCGACGGAAGGAACTGCCAAAATTATTACAGAAAATGGCAAGCGTTATTTAGAATTTGACCAAGGGTTTACGACGGCTCGAGGCCCTGCTGTAGAAATTATTATGTACCGCAATAGTAGCGTTCCGGTCAATATTGCAGAAGCTGATTATGTGACTTTAGCAACCCTTGAAAGTTTTGATGGAGCGCAACGTTACGAAATTCCCGCTAATATTAATCCGAGTGATTTTAAAGCCGTTGCGATTTGGTGTCGCCAGTTTAATGTCACCTTTGGATACGCCGCTTTATAAAATATAACTTTAGCTCCTGGTAAATGTTTAATGCTCTTCCGATAAAAAAGGGAGAGTTTTTTTTTCGGGTAATACAACAATAAAAGTTCGGTTTTCTTCAAAGCCTCAGACGATTAATTGAGAGGTAGAGAAAGTTCTCATCTCAAGTACGGTTCTTTCTCCTTTCAACTGATGATTTCAATAGTGCATAATCAGAAATGTAATCAATCAGTTGTTCAGATTTATATCAAGCTTCATTTTTAGGAGAAAGGTTCATGATGATGTTCACGACTAATCCTTTTGCTGAAATCGAAAGAATTCAACGTCAGTTTGACCGTGCTTTGAATACAGGTGTAACCCCTCAAAAAACAAGCCGTTGGACTCCTGCTATTGAACTACAAGAAACTGCCGATGCTTATATTTTAAAAGCAATTCTTCCGGGTTTGGATACGGAAGCACTCAATATTGAGGCGAGTAGAAAAGCGGTTGCAATTTCTGGTACAGTCAATCGTGCAGAGCTAGCCGACGGAAATAAATCCCTTTATTCTGAGTTTCCAGTGGGTCAATTTTCTCGTGTGATTGCTTTACCCGAAGCGATTAATCATACGGAAGTTAAAGCAGAGTATCTTGAAGGTATTCTAACCCTGCGTTTACCCAAAGCTCAAGAAGTTGTTAATCGGGTGGTTAAGGTAAATCTGACGGGTTCACAACAACCTGAATTAACTGAAAACACTGAAGCCTAAGTTGAGGTAGGGTGCGTCAAAAGCGTACCCTATTTTATTCAATTTTAAGAATTTTTCAAACTGAGAAAAAGTGATTTAAACAGTGATTTAAGACACGACTGATTTAAGGTGTTGAGATTGAAGGGGTTGGGGTGTTTTCTGGGATAATGGTAAAGTAATTGTTACAACTGTTCCTTGATCGATTCCTGGACTTTCTAGGGTAATCCATCCTTCCATCATTTGCATTAAGCTTTTAGAGAGTGCTAGTCCTAATCCAATTCCGCCAAATTCTCGTGTTGTGGAACCATCGACTAAAACGAAGGGTTGAAATAGCTTTTCTTGTTTCTCTTCGGCAATACCAATTCCTGTATCTTGAATTTTAATGATCACTTGGTCTTGCTTTGAAGGTTGAGTGTAAATTCGGGTGGAAATTGTGATTGAACCGCTGGAGGTAAACTTAATGGCATTACTAATAATATTTAAGAATACTTGTTTTAGTTTATCTTTATCTGCTAATACCGTAATCGGTTCTGACATTAAATCGAGCTGTAACTTTAATCCCTTTTGCTGAATTTCGTATTCTGTTAGATTAATCACATCTTTTAAGGTGGCAGATAAATCAATATCCTCTAATTTGATTGTCAGTTTTCCTTCCTGAATTAAAGCAATTTCTAAAATATCACTGACAATTTCATAAAGGCTTAATGCCGAGTCATTCGCCATATTTAAGTATTCTAATTCTTCTTCTTTATTGTCACAAAAATCATCAATTAAAAGTTGAAGAGAGTTAATAATTCCATTTAATGGAGTTCTCAGTTCATGGGAAACCACTCGTAAAAATTCACTTTTGAGTTGATTGGCGATGGAAGCTTCTCGAGAGGCAAATTCTAATGCTTCCGCTCTTAACTTTAGCCGCTCTACCATCACTTCTAACGCTTTTCCCATCTGATTAAATTCACGAATTTTTAAATTTTTGGGAACTGTTGTTTCAGATTCTAAACTATTAACGGTTAGGGCATAATCTCGAAGCTGTTCGAGCGGTTTTGCTAAGTCCCGTGAGAGATAAAGTGCAGCTATAATACTGGCAATAATCAAGCTACACGTTAGATAAAATAAAATGGAGTTAATGTCTTCTAAACCAGATAAAGCATCTTCTAGACTGGTTGCCGCTAAAATTACCCATTTGTTTTCTTTACTGCCTGTTAAAGGGCTAGGAATTGCATCATATCCAGCTAACAGTTCAACATCACTTTCTTCAAAGGAAAACAGGTGAATAAAGTCAATCTCCCCAGCCAATGCCCGTCGAATCAAGTTTTGTAAGCGGTTCGCATCTGCTTCTTGTTCAATATTACGCCCCACTCGTTCTAAACTGGGATGGGCAATAATTTTACCATTTTGATTGAGAACAACAGTAAACCCACTTAAAGATTTGGGGCGATCATCAGCGGTGAGATATAGGGTAGATTGCAAGGTCAGAGCGTAACGTAATTGGCGACTGTCTGCTTGGATTAGATAAACGGGTGCGATTAACACCAAGTTAATTTGATTTCGCCACGGTGTTTCTGGATTTTTGTAATTGGCTGAGGTTTTCTCGTCAAGGGTAACGTAGACGTTGGAGAATCCTAATGTCCGTTCGATGGGCTGCTGTTGTAACCAAAAATTTTCAGGTGTTGGTGCGATCGCCTCATCTTCGCAGGTGCTGGCAATGGGTTGTTGAGTTTGGATATCGGTGAGTTGTAAACAGCCGATGGTGATTTCACTCGGAAATTGTTGTTGCAATTCTTCCAAAAAAACCTGATAATTTGCAGTATTAGATGACTGTAAGGCTGTATTTTCTGCTGACAACATCAAGCTAGACTGAAGTACGTTCACCCACTGCTCGACTTCTTCTGCTTTTTGAACAGCGCTTTCTGTCAGATTGAGGCGGGCAGTCTCCAATAAACCTGAACGAGCTTTACGATAGGTAACATATTCCCCTAGCAGTAAAACAGGTACACTTAACAATAAAATTCGGGATAATAAGATTCGACGGAATGAGGATTGACCTAACTTAAACATAGTCTATTCCCTGCGAGAGATGAAATACCTCCATTTCAGTAACTATCATCTGTGGATAGATACATCATATGACTGAGTTGACTTCAGACCTTTAGCACTGATATCACGTTTGTGTATACTTCAATTATATAAAATCATTTATTCGATATTGATGTAATTTATTTTGAGGGTAACTGAGGGTTATATGTCATGGTACAGCTCTCCGTCATCAGATTGAATGAGGATCAATCTTTTCTCATGAGTTAAAACTCCGGCTCAGATAGACCTCTTTTACGCAATACTAACAGAATTATCAAACTTTACTCCTCAAAGGCTGATTCAAACCTGTAAAAATTATGAATATGAGAGGGATTTAAGGATTTTTTTAACTGTTAATGGGAGTGATGTAAAATTTGTAAAGTCCATTGACCTGTGCTCTAATCTCATATCTACTTGGATATCTAATATACCATACAAAGTTACAGCGCGAAAAGGAATATCTCTCAGTAGAGAGTCCTATAGATGAGAGAATTAAGAAGAAGTACTAGTGATCACAGTATTTCATATTGATGCATGCACTACAACCGAGAAAAATACTTATAACAAATAAGTATATTTTTAATTGAGAAGTATTAGAATAAAAAAAATTAGGTCGGTTTGCGTAAATTTACAGAGATTTAAATTTAAATCAATACTTGAGTGAAAAATTTAAAGTATTTTAAATTGTCATAATATTTTTATATATCTCTCTTTCTTGGAGTAGAGGCTAGTCATCACAGAGTATGATAACCTGCCATTGTGTTTAAGTAAATGTGATACAGTTTAATATGAGTGATGGTATTTGGATTTTAGGCGATCAACTTTGGCAAGATCAAGCGGCGATTCAAAGCTGTAATTTATCTTCAGAAATACCCATTATTTTCATTGAGTCTTTACAACATATTCAGGTTCGATCTTATCATCAGCAAAAACTCGTTTTAGTTTGGTCAGCGATGAGACATTTTGCTGAAGAATTAAGAGAAAAAAAATTATCAGTAACTTATATTAAAGCAGCGGATAACTTTGAAAACCCTTTAAAAGATTGGATAGAAGCCAATAAGATTACTGAATTAAAAGTGATGAAACCCAATGATCGTCCTTTTCTTCGATATATTCAAAATTTAGAATTATCCTGTAACGTTAATTTTATTCCTAATAATCAATTTCTTTGGAGTGAAGCTGACTTTAAAGAATGGAAAAAAGATCGTAAACGGCTCGTGATGGAAGATTTTTATCGAGAGGGACGACAACGATTTGATATTTTAATGGAAGGTAATCAACCCATCGGAAACCAATGGAACTTTGATAAGGAAAATCGTAAACCACCTAAAGATCAGTTAAAGCCACCTTCTCCAATTTTATTTGAACCGGATGAGATGACTCAGGAAGTAATTCAACAGGTAAAAAACTTAAAAAATATTTCTTTATACGGGGAATTAGAACCCTTTTATTGGGGGGTTACTCGTACTGATGCACAAAAAGCCTTGCAGTATTTTATTGAAGAAAATATATCCCAATTTGGTACTTATCAAGATGCGATGGTGACGGGAGAAGAAACAATGTGGCACGCTTTAATTTCTCCTTATTTAAATTTAGGTTTATTGCAGCCTATAGAAGTCATTGAGGCTGTTGAGAAGGCTTATTATGAACAAGATTTACCCTTAAATAGTATTGAAGGTTTTATTCGCCAAGTTTTAGGATGGCGAGAATATATGCGGGGAATTTATTTAACAGTAGATCAAGACTATTCAGAAGAGAATTATTTTAATCACACCCAATCTTTACCAGATTTTTTCTGGGATGCTGAGAAAACCAAAATGAATTGTTTACATCAAGTTTTGCGTCAAACCGAACAGTTTGGTTATGCACATCATATTCAACGATTAATGATATTGGCAAACTTTGCTTTAATTGCCGGATTATCACCCCAAGAGGTTAAAGAATGGTTTCATGCTGTTTTTATTGATGCTTATGACTGGGTGATGCAAACTAATGTAATTGGCATGGGATTATTTGCAGATGGCGGTTTATTAGCATCCAAACCTTACGCAGCTTCAGCCAACTACATTAATAAAATGAGTGATTATTGTAAAAATTGTGATTATAATTATCGCGATCGCACCGGAGAAAAAGCCTGTCCCTTTAACTTTTTTTATTGGGATTTTATAGATCGTCATTATGAGCAATTAAAGTCTCAAGGACGCATGGGATTTATGCTGAGTCATTTAAATAAAATGTCAGAACAACAACGGATTGATATTCGGCAACAAGCCGATGAATGGCGTTCAAAACATTAATAAAATCTGGGAGTTTATAGCTGTAGTTGAGTCACTGCAATATTCCCATTTAAACAAACCTCAACATCTGTTCCCGGACGGCGTTGACGCTGGGCATAAACACCTTTATAGTAATATTGATCTCCATCAATCTGATAGTCAATATGTAAAGGTTCGGTAGAAGGCTGACAAAAGACAATTTCTGGATCGGGGTTTTGAGGTTCAACATAGGGAAAATTCACATTCCAAAAACAACCCGGTTGCAGCGGACGATGCAATAAATCATTTAAAACTTGAATTGTCCAGCGAGTGGTTTGTTGCCAATTAATCGGATTTTTACCTTTACGATATTGAGATAAAGCAATACCTGGAATGCCATGAAATGCGGCTTCTCGAACTGCTGCAACCGTTCCAGAAATATAAACATCAACCCCCATATTTCCGCCATGATTAATTCCAGAAATTACCCACTTAATTTGAGGGCAAAGTTGATAAATTGCGAGTCGAATACAGTCTGCTGGAGTCCCAAAAACAGCATATTCTTTCTCAGATCGATGTTCAACTTGAATCGGTTTAAGGGTTGTAACTTGATGGCCACAACTAGAATACTGAGTATTAGGGGCAACAAAAATACTATTTTTATTGATTAGATTTGTTTGCTCAATTGCAGTGGCTAAGGCACGAATTCCTAAAGCATCAATGCCATCATCATTAGTTAGAATAACTGTCATATTCTGTCAATTTTAAATATATCTATACCGAATAAAAATTATATTTGATTAGGTTTGCAATTTCCTAACCCATTAAATTTTATTTCATCAGTATGTTAAATTGATTTCACGAGCTTGTCAAGGTATCGATTAAAAATAATTATAAATAGATAAAAAAAACTCTCCCTTTTATCAGAAGGAAGAGGTAAATTAGCTTGATGTTGAGGATAGATTGTATGTGGGTATGGTTCAAGAGGTTATACTTTCTCTTTCATGGGGTCAGCAATATATCTGAAGTTTTCATCGGAATTCCAAGGACCCCGTTGATCTTCACCATTTGTAGAGAGATTGTAGTAGATATCAACTGTTTCATCGGGTTGAATATTACCGAAGAAAGGATCAGTTAATTTACCCAGTGAATCTAATGCTTTCATGAACATTTTTGTGTGAGAAATTTCACGGGTTAGCAGGTGGTGTAACGTTTCTTTGGTTTGAGTATCAGGCGCTAACAAAATTAGGTTTTCGTAAGTTTGACGCGCACCTGCTTCTGCTGCGATGTTGGCGCGTAAATCTCGAACAACACTACCGCCTTCATTCAAGTAAGCTGCCGTCCAATTATTACCTTGAGAGTCGAGGAAGTGAGGTCCTTGACCACGAACAGCAAATAAAGTACTCTTAAACGCTTCAGTTTGATCGACTTCTTTTGTATGACATTCAATCAACTTACCAATCATTTCTAAGTGACTGAATTCTTCCACTGCAATATCTTGCAGCATATCTTTAATGCCTGCATCTTCTACATGGAAAGACTGAACCCAATATTGTAATGCCGCAGATAATTCTCCTGTTGCACCACCAAACTGCTCTAATAACAGTTGAGCATATTTAGGATTAGGATCATCAATTTTAACGTCTTTTTCAATTAATTCTTTTCTATGGAAAAACATATTAGTGTCTCAAAAAGTATTGGCGATTTTTAGATAAATAGTTAAGTATCTGAGTTTAACTCATACTTAGCTAACAAACTTAATTAACATACTAAGCAATATTCAGATTTAATACCTGAATCTATGGGCTGACTTTTCCGGTTTTTTAAGTCTCTCAAATTGAACAGTTTACTTGCTGCATTTAAAGTCATCGTTTCTGTCTTGAGATAGAGGTAATAATCCGAGCAAAAGACTATTGTATGATAATATTTAGTAAAATCCGCCAATCATTATATAAGCGACTGTACTTTTATAACTAAAAGTGTATTTTAATATTGTGAAAAAATCGTAAACTTATTACATATAAAATTATGGTAGATATCAGCAGCTTGACATTAGGTGTAGAAGAAGAATATCAAATCATTAATCCAGAAAGTCGAGAGCTGATTGGACGTGCAGGACAGATTATTCCGGCAGCTAGGGAAGTGCTGGGAGAAGATATTGTTCAGCCCGAAATGCACCGCTCTCAAATTGAAATCGCTACTTCTATTTGTCAAGATTTAGCTGAAGTTCGTCGGGAGTTAATACATTCTCGTCGAGCGATTATAGAGTCTGCTCAACAAAATGCTCAAGTGATTGCTGCGGCAGGAACTCATCCTTTCTCCCATTGGAAAGATCAAAAAATAACTCAGAAAGAGCGGTATCAGAAATTACAAGAAGATTATCAACAAATTATTAGAGACTTAATTATTTTTGGTTGTCATGTTCATATTGGAGTACCCAATCAAGAAAATGCTATTGCTATTATTAATCGAGCTAGAAATTGGCTATCAATTTTACTCGCTTTAGCCGCTAATTCTCCATTTTGGCTGGGGGAAGAAACAGGTTATGCGAGCTATCGAACTGAACTGTGGTATCGTTTTCCTTTGACAGGTCCTCCTGCGACTTTTAATACCTATCAAGATTATCAAGAATTAGTTCAATCTCTGATTCAAACCGGAGTCATTCAAGATCCAACTACAATTTATTGGGATATTCGGATTTCTGACAGATACCCAACGATAGAATTTCGTGTGACGGATATTTGTTTAACAGTCGATGAAGCCGTAATGATTTCTGGGTTAATTCGAGGCTTAGTATTAACCTGCTATTATGAGATTGAAAATCAAAATCCCCCCGTTTTAGTCCATCCTGAATTATTGAAAACAGCGCATTGGAATGCGGCACGGTATGGCTTAGAAAGTGATTTAATTGATGTGATTGAAAAACGTTCCACTCCGGCAACAGAGTTAGTCAATCAGTTTCTAAATTATATTCGTCCGGCACTAGAAGAATTAGGAGACTGGGAAGAAGTTTCAGGTTTGGTGCAGAAAACTTTAACAGATGGAAATGCAGCTCAACGTCAAGCTCAAGTTTACCAAAAAACCGGAAACTGGCAAGATGTTGTGGACTATATGATTGAACAAACTGCTTTAGGTATATTTTGAGTATAAACTCCTAACCTCAACAATAACTTCTGTCGAATGATAGAGGAATTATGAAGAAAAGTTAAATTACTATGAATATAACTTAACCCGTTGCTTGATATGAGATTTGCTAATGCCATATTAAGCAATAACTATTTTCTTCATTAAAATTTCATTACTTTTATGAATAAAACAGGAGTAAAAATTGCTCATATTAATGATCTTAAAGTCGGTCAAATGAAGCAATTTAAGGTTGATAATAATAAAATCTTACTCGCTCGACTGGAAGAGGAAAAATTTTATGCAACAGCACCCAATTGTACCCACTCTGGCGCACCTTTAGAAAAAGGAATTTTAAGCGGAAAGCGAGTTGTTTGTCCCTGGCATAATGCCTGTTTTAATATTACTACAGGTGACCAAGAACAGCCTCCAGGACTTGATGCATTACCCAGTTTTCCAGTCTATCTCGATGGGGAAAATGTCATCGTCGAATTGCCCGAAAAAGTGCCGATGCAGCGAATACATCAGATGGCAAAACATCAGCCAAGTGTTGATAGTCGAGTTTTTGCAATTATCGGTACAGGTGCGGCTGGAAATATGGCAGCAGAAACGTTAAGAAGAGAAGGTTTTCAAGGTCAAATATTTCTAATTACGAAAGAAGAAAAGCTTCCTTATGACCGCACAAAACTTAGTAAAAAGTATTTACAAGGTGGTGCAACAGCCGAGGATTTGCCGCAACGTTCTTGTGAATTTTACCAAGAATATGATATCGAATTACGGTGTGGTCGTGCTGTCACTGAGGTTAATCCTAAACAGAAAACAATTACCTTTGAAGACCAGTCTACATTAAGCTACGATAAATTGTTAGTTGCTACGGGTGGAAAAGCAGTAAAACTCGATGTTCCCGGAGTAGATTTAGAGAATATTTATACTCTACATCAATTCAACGATGCAGACTCTATTTTAGAAGAGATTAAACAAGTTAAAAAAGCTGTTGTAGTGGGTTCTAGCTTTATTAGTATGGAAACGGCTGCCAGTTTAACTCAGCAAGGAATTGCGGTGACTGTTGTCTCTCCAGATAGCGTTCCTTTTGAGAAAATCTTAGGGAAAGATGTGGGGAAAATGTTCCAAAAACTGCATGAAAATAATGGTGTTTCTTTTAAATTAGGAACGAAAGTCAAAGCGTTTGAAGGGGAAACCAAAGTACAAGCGGCTATTACAGAAAATGGTGAAAAAATACCCACTGATTTAGTAATTGTAGGGATTGGTGTTAAACCCATTACTCACTTTTTAGAGGGTGTAAAACTTAACGATAAAGATAACAGCGTGATTGTGAATGAATATTTGCAAGCCACTGAAGATCTTTATGCAGCCGGAGATATCGCTGAGTTTCCTTATCAACCGACTGGAAAAATGACTCGAATTGAACATTGGCGACTGGCAGCACAACATGGGCGAATTGCCGCTCAGAATATGTTAGGAAAAGCAATAAAGTTTGCTGGAATTCCGTTCTTTTGGAGTGGACAATATGACGTAAAACTTCGCTATGCTGGACACGCTGAAGAATGGGATGAAATCATCATTGACGGTGATTTAAATCAGCAAGAATTTCTCGCTTTTTATATCAAGGATAACCAGATTTTAGCCGTTTCAAGTTGTGGACGCGATCGCGATCTGGCTGCCATTACAGAATTAATGCGTCTGCAACAAATGCCAACATCGGATGCACTACGTCAACCGATTAATTGGGTGCAACAATTACATCAGTAACTCCTAATAAATATCCAAGTTATTAAGAGAGTTTAAACACAAACATTCGTACATTATTCATCAATACTTACCTCAAATGACACAACATTACGATCTGATTATTATTGGTGCTGGTGCTGGCGGTGGTACTTTAGCTTATGCCTTGGCATCGACTGGAAAACGAATTTTAATCCTTGAAAGAGGAGAATATTTACCTCGTGAACAAGAGAATTGGAACCCCACTGCAGTCTTCTTAGAACAGCGTTATACAACTAACGAAAAATGGCTAGATCGCAATCAAGAAAGCTTTAAACCTGAAATACATTATGGAGTCGGTGGAAACACTAAACTTTATGGCGCAGCCTTGCAAAGAATGCGGGTAGAAGACTTCGGAGAAATTCAACATTATGATGGTGTTTCCCCCGCTTGGCCGTTTCCTTATGAAGAATTTGAAAGCTATTATACTCGCGCAGAAAGTCTTTATAAAATCCATGGAAAACGAGGAGAAGATCCCACAGAACCCCCTGCTTCAGCCGAATATCCCTTCCCGCCTGTTCCCCATGAACCCCGAATTCAAGAAGTAGCAGATGGGCTGAAAGAGCGCGGTTTAAATCCATTTCATATTACACTCGCCGTTGATAGAAATGTAGATAATCCCCAAGAAAGTGCTTGCATTCGCTGTGGAACTTGCGATCCTTATCCTTGTTTAATTAATGCTAAATGTGACGCTCAAGTTACTTGTGTTGATCCGGCATTGCAATATGATAATGTGACATTACAAATGAATGCTAAAGTCACTCAATTAATCACAGAAAGTGATGGTAAAACTATTAAAAGTGTAGAAGCAGAAATTGATGGCGAAATCCAACACTTTACTGGGGATATTGTCGTGGTTTCTTGTGGGGCAATTAATTCGGCGGCTTTATTATTAAAATCTGCTAATGATCAACATCCCAATGGTTTAGCAAACTCTTCCGGTTTAGTCGGGCGAAATTTAACATTGCATAATCATTCGGCTTTAATTTCGATTTCCCATAAACCAAATCCTACGGCATTTCAGAAAACATTAGCCATCACAGATTATTACTTAAAAGGGCCTCAACAGGACTATCCTTTAGGACAAATTCAACTCACCGGTAAAGCGGTTTGGCAACGTTTAAAACACATGGCAGATGAGGAAATGCCTCAATCCGTTTTAGAATATATTGCCAGTCATTCTGTTGATTTTTGGGTAACGAATGAAGATATTCCTAAGTATGAAAACCGAGTTACTGTCAATTCTCAAGGAAAAATTACCGTTGATTTTACCCGGAATAACCTTAAACCCCATCGTGAATTAATCGCAATTCTAGAACAACATCTTAAACAATTAGATTTTTATATGTTCTGGACAAAGCCAGTTCCTATCAGTGCCGTTTGGCATCAAGGCGGAACTTGTGTATTTGGAACTGATCCTCAAAAGAGTGTTCTAGATATTAATTGTCGCAGCCATGATGTTGATAATTTATATGTGGTGGATGCTAGTTTTTTCCCTTCTATCGGTGCTGTTAATCCTACATTAACGATTGTGGCAAATGCTTTACGAGTGGCAGATCATCTTAAAGATAAAATGACTGCGGCTTCAAATATATCTTCTGATAGTAGACTCGTAACCGCTTAAAGATTGAAAATAAATAATTGAAAATTAAAGGAGAATTAATGATGCAAACAGAAGAATTTCGCCCAACTCCTGATGAAATTCCCGGACAAAAGTTAGATTATCCCGCTTCTCAAGAGGATATGGTTCCGAAACCAGATAGTGATTTATCCAACTATAAACCTGCTGGAAAACTTATCGGAAAAGTTGCTTTTATTACCGGGGGAGATTCCGGAATTGGTCGGGCTGTTGCCATTGCTTATGCCATGGAAGGGGCAGATGTTGCGATTCTTTATCTTCATAATGATAAGGATGCAGAAGTGACTCAAAAAGCGGTAGAATCTAAAGGTCAGCAATGCCTTGTGATTAAAGGAGATGTGCGAGACTTTACAGCTTGTCAAACCGCAATTGACCAAACGATTAAGCAATTCGGCCATCTGGATATTTTGATTAATAATGCCGCTTATCAGATGACTCAGAAGAAGTTTGAGGATATTAGTATTGAACAATTCCGCCAAACATTAGAAACTAACGTTTTCGGTTATTTCTATATGGTAAAAGCTGCTTTACCTCACCTGAAAGAAGGGGATGCCATTATCAATACAGGTAGTATTGTCGGTAAAATGGGTAAAGGAATGTTAGTCGATTATGCCACCAGTAAAGGGGCGGTTCATACCTTTACAAAATCTCTGGCGCAGAATTTAGGCGATCGCAAAATCCGAGTGAATTCTGTGGTTCCGGGCCCTGTTTGGACACCCAATATCCCCGCAACAATGCCCATTGAAAAAGTGGATAATTATGACACGGATGGCATTATGGAAAGAGCCGCTCAACCCGAAGAATTAGCCCCTGCCTATGTATTTCTCGGATCTTCAGATAGTAGCTTTGTTACGGGCGCATTATATGATGTCACGGGTGGACAACTGGCTGCTTAGTTTCTAAACACTGAAAATTGACTAATAAAAAGCCCTCACCCTATCCCTCTCCCAAGCTTGGGAGAGGGCAACATGATTTAAGATGATTATCAATTTGGATAGATTGTATTTATTTAAGTCAGAGAGAATAGCCACTCTTAGCTATTCCTAATGTCTAGCGCGATCAAACTCAACGATTCAATTTAAAGCGTTTCAACCGTAAAAGTATTACACTGATCGATATCTCCGGTTTGAATGCCAATGCCAAACCACCGCACTCGCTGAGCAGAGGTACCATGGGTGAAAGAGTCTGGCACAACGTAACCTTGAGCTTTTTGTTGTAAACGGTCGTCTCCAATACTACTGGCGGCATTGAGTGCTTCTTCGATATCACCTTGTTCTAAAATTTGCTCTGCTTCCTCAGTATGATGGGCCCAAACACCCGCATAACAGTCTGCTTGTAACTCTTGACGCACCAATAATTGATTGGCTTGAGTTTGACTGACTTGACGTTGTAGCGATCGCACCTGTTGGGAAATGCCGAGTAAAGTCTGAACATGATGTCCGACTTCATGGGCAATGACATAAGCTTGAGCAAAATCTCCAGGGGCATTGTAGCGATATTTTAAATCTTGATAAAAACTCAAGTCAATATACAGTTTTTGATCCGCAGGGCAGTAAAACGGGCCAGAAGCGGCTTGAGCGTATCCACACCCGGACTGCACCGAACCAGAGAACAATACTAAAGTTGGTTCGCGGTAATCTTTACCCATCTGCCGGAATAAACGGCTCCAGGTCTCCTCTGTATAACCCAGAACCACTGAGACAAACTCTGCCAATTCATCTTCTTCTGGAGAACGACGAGTGGCTGTAGTATCTGAATAAGGGGCATTATCAACGGATGCGGTTTGTTCCAATACAATACGAGGATCAACCCCAAACAGCATCGCCACCACTGCCATAATTAACACCCCCACTCCCCCGCCGGCAGCAACAGTTCCCCGACCACTACGACCCCGCCGATCTTCAACATTTTGACTCCGACGACCAAGTTGCCAACGCATACAGATCCCTCCGCTATTGATAATGAATTTTACTTAAAAATTAATCTGTGGCAATTTTATCGAATAGCAATTATTTTTTAAAGAGTCAATTGGTAGATTTTATGCAATTAGATGTGTAGAGTTAGATACCTATTTGCTTGAGATAGACGCAATTTTAACTGATATTTAGCGATCAATTCTATCTGAGGGAACAGGACAAATAGAACGGCATTGGTGAGAATTTTAAAATTGATTTGAGTTAAATAATATCCCCCGGCGTTTAGTGGGATTTCAAGGGGATCATCATTAAAGAACGTACTGCTATCAACTCTAAATTTAACTTGAACGTTTAGTTTAGAATAGGGTGGTAGCGGGAATTTCGCTGAAATTTGAAAACAACCCCCTTTTTTAAGACAATGTCCGAATCATAGAAATGGACTGAGGATGATATCCTAATTTTTGATAAAGATTGAGGGCGGGTTGATTTTGTACAAAAACCTGTAAACTAATTTTGCGATCGCCCCGTTGTTTTGTCCACTGTTCGGCATGACGAACGAGCGCTGTAGCGATACCTTGGCGGCGGTGTGACGGCATCACATACAACAGGAAAATATGAGTGATGCGATCGCCTTCGACTTGATCGATAGCGCTTCCTAACCACAAACCCGCAACGGGTGTAACAGAATTGTGATGGGGTAAACTGAACGGTTGAGGTGTGGAGTGTGGCGATCGCACATTGACCCACCATAACGGTGTAGCCGCCGAAAAATACCGTTCTACAGTATCAGCTAAATGACTAAAATCTTGCCCAGGATACAATTCCTCATAGGTCAGGTGCATGAACTTCAGCAGTAACGCTCGGTCTAAACCTGAACCCTGACGCAGTTCATAACCTGGAGTCAATGAGTGATCCCTGCTCATCCGGCTGGCTTAACTGGCTGAAGTTGGATATTCAATTTCACCCATCGGCGCAGGTGCAGCCATGTCACTGGGGAGGAAGATGCGGGCGCTAACGGCTGCCAACGCGACTAAGAAGATTAATAAAACCAGAAAAGGAGCGATGTATTGACGAAAAAAGGCCATAGAAAGTTGTAACTGACTGAATGCCCTTAAGATTGTAACGTATTATTATCGTTTTTTTTCAAGCTTGATCTGAAGATACACAGTAGAAAGGTGAAGCGGATGATCAGATTAGAGTGTATCACACTGATTGAGTTCAGTGAATTAGCAGTGCTTCAGATCATAAAAATGATACCCATCAACATAAATAGGATGATAAACAACACAATGAGAGGAGCGATATATCGATCAAAGAAACTCATAATCGTCTATCAATTAGTACACCTACTTAATATTGTAACCTTCTCTTTTAGTTATTCATAAAAGTTTTAAGAACACGGGTTAGATACCGGAGATTAGGCTCCAGGGTACGAACTACCACTCTCCTGTAAAATCGGGGTTATAATGAATCATATATAAAGTATTATATTCTCTTCTCCGTTACCGACTCCCCTTTTTCCGCTAGTCAATATAATGGCTGATACTTTATATTAGGAAAGCGATTTTCAAGTTGTCATTATTGATTATTTAAAGGATATGCATAAAATTCCAGTGACTGTGATTACAGGCTTTCTCGGAGCCGGAAAAACGACTCTAATTCGTCATCTCTTGCAAAATAATCAAGGACGAAAAATAGCAGTAGTGGTGAATGAATTTGGCGAGGTTGGAATTGATGGAGATTTACTCCGTTCTTGTCAAGTGTGCGATGAAGAAGAAACGCCACAAAATAATATTGTAGAATTGACGAATGGCTGTTTATGTTGTACGGTTCAGGAAGAATTTTATCCCACCATGCAAGCCCTGTTAAAACGGCGAGATCAAATCGATGCGATATTGATTGAAACTTCGGGTTTAGCCTTACCCAAACCGTTAGTACAAGCCTTTCGTTGGCCGGAAATTCGTAACAGTGCAACGGTTGATGGGGTGGTGACTGTGGTTGATGCGGAAGCCTTATCAGCGGGGACATTAGTGGGAGATTTAGCCGCATTAGAAGCCCAACGA
Source organism: uncultured Lyngbya sp. (assembly GCA_964434975.1). GTDB lineage: Bacteria > Cyanobacteriota > Cyanobacteriia > Cyanobacteriales > Microcoleaceae > JAAURB01. The sequence continues at coordinate 2,549 of CAYSWY010000065.1, read as the reverse complement.
CAAGCCGATCCCAATTTAGAACATGAAACCCCAATTGAGGAGTTATTTGAAGATCAATTAGCTTGTGCAGATTTAGTGTTATTAACTAAAAGTGATTTACTCGATCAAGCAAGTTTAACTCAAGTTGATCATTGGTTGAAACAGGAAGTACCTACGGGTGTAAAAATTGTACCTTGTCATCAAGGAGAGATTGATTCTAATATTTTACTGGGATTTAATGCGGCCGTTGAAGAGAATTTAGATCATCGTCACAGCCATCACGATCATGAAGCAGAACATGAACATGATGATGATATTAACTCTGTTCAACTCATATTAGATCAATCATTTGAGCCAAAAGTGTTAATCGAAAAGCTGAATCAATTGGTACAACAACAAGAAATCTATCGGATTAAAGGCTTTGTTGATGTCGCGAATAAACCGATGCGGATGGTATTACAAGGTGTTGGTAATCGGTTTGATTCTTTCTATGATCGCTTTTGGGCAATGGAAGAACCTCGCCAAACTCGCCTGGTGTTTATTGGACGAGAATTAACTGCTGAAGGAATTAAACAAGCGATTTTATAGCGTTATGCCCTCTTAAAATAAGGTGTCGAATGTGGGGAATAGTAGTACGACTTTGTTCCCCACAACTGCGGCGAAATCTAAGCTTTAAACACAATGGCTGGATCAACTTTTGTCACTTTTTGAATGGCAAATATAGCAGATGCAGCACACATTACCACTGTAATACCGAATACACTTAAGCCAGAAATTGGGGTAATTAAGATTAAAATTCCCTGGGTAACAGAAGCCCAACTGGCAACCCCAATACACAAAGCAATTCCTGGAAGATAACCCAATAAAGCCATCCACAAGGCTTGTTCTAAGATTACGCTATAAATCACCTTATCCGGTGCGCCCATGGCTTTGAGGGTACCAAACTCTTTTAAGTGATCCGATACAGAAGAATATAAAATCTGACCGACCACAATCATACCCACCAAAATCCCTACGCCTGCCCCTAAACTGAGGATAAATCCAATTCCGGTGCGATCTTTCCAATAGAGTTGTAGTTTTTCGGCAATTTCGTCACGGGTATAGGCGCGAGTATTGGGCAAGGCTTCATCCAAACGTTGCTGTAACTGTTCGATATCTTGGCCGTCGTCTGCTTTAACTAAAATATAGGTAATGGGGTCAGTGAGGCTAAGGGGTTTAGGGGCTGCCATTCCTCTGCTGCCACCGGGTTGGGTATCAGGTTCATCGAAGACGTTGATACAGTTCACATCCCCATCTTCAAGTTTGCAGCGAGTTTGGGTTTGTAATGGTGTATTGAGATAAGCGTTAGCATTTTTGAGGGAGGTAAACACAAAAATACTGTTGGTAATGGCTTGAGTTCCTTGTGTTATGCCCACAACACGGGCTTCTAAACCAGAAATGGTGACTGTATCCCCAATATCATCGACTCTCAAGCCTCCTAAGGTACTTTCATCCACCATGACGCCGTAGGGTTCTTTCAGGGCAACGAGATCTCCTTTGATGATATTCCAGGGCTTGAATAACACGCCATTTACCGATGAACCAATAATGGTAACGGCCTGAATTTGCTTGCTGGGGTCACGCCAGCGGGCACTGCGGACAATTAAGGGTTCTGCCCGTTGAACGCCTGGGACTTCTTGGGCTTGCTTCATTTGTTCTAAGGAAACAGGCATGGTTAGAACCAGTTGCACCATATCCTCTGAGGCTATCCAAATATCGGCTTCAGCATTGTCAACGAGTAAAGAGGCTGATTTAACAAAACCGTTGAGAATTCCATTCTGAATGGTTACCAGGCTGACTGCAAACATGATTCCTGCCTGGGCTGCAATGAAGCGAGGAATATCTTCAAACAGGTTCTTTCGTGCAATTGATGCCATAAGGGGAATTGATCTACGGTTAAGTCACATTTGCATCTATTTTAATCGTCATTGGTTGTAAGTGAACGGTACATCCGATGTAAAATCCGATGCCTGCGTTCACCGCCTTCCTCGGTCAATTGCTTGAAGTTGTAGAGGGCAAGTTTACGGTAATCTTCCCTAGATTTACGGGTGGAGTTAGGATAAGTTTAATTTAAATTTAGTGATTTTAGAGATGATTTTGTAATGGCAAAAGATACGAAACTGGAGAGTTTAGATCAACAAACGATTGATCGGGTAATCGAAATGGCATGGGAAGATAGAACGCCATTTGAAGCCATTGAGGTGCAGTTTGGTTTAAAAGAAAAAGAAGTCATTGCCCTAATGCGACGGGATATGAAAGCATCGAGTTTTAAAATGTGGCGTAAACGAGTCACCTCTCGTAAAACGAAACACGCAACTAAAAGAGGTTTTGAAAAGGGTCGGTTTAAGTCATACAATCAGAAAACTTAATGGGGAATAGGGAATAGGGAATAGGGAATAGGGAATAGGGAATAGGGAATAGGGAATAGGTGATAGGTGATAGGTAATAGGGAATAGGGAATAGGTGATAGGGAATAGGTGATAGGGAATAGGTGATAGGGAATAGGTGATAGGGAATAGGTGATAGGGAAT
>CAYSWY010000064.1:0-31943 GCA_964434975.1 uncultured Lyngbya sp. | reverse complement strand
CGATTATACTTGTTTAGTTCAGCATTAAGAGCGAAACGTTTAGGTAGGTCAGGGTTGGAAATAAACAGACGACCATAAGCAATAAAATCAGCAGTATTATTGTTCAAGGCTTCCTCTCCTGTATCGCGAGTATAGCCACCAGCGCTAATAATTATTCCGTGAAAAATAGGGCGGAAAAACTGAGCGCCTAAACCCGTACCATCATCTTCAATGGTGACATTGCCTTTAATCCGAGGTTCAACAATATGAAGATAACCAATACCCATTTGATCTAACTTTTGACCCACATAACTAAACGTTGCAACTGGATCGCTATCGTGCATATCATTAAATGTACTACTCGGAGATAAACGCACTCCTACTCTTTGTTTACCCCAAACATCGATTGCAGCTTGAGTAATTTCTAGTAGAAAACGCGCTCTATTTTCAATTGATCCACCATAATCATCAGTTCGATGGTTAGAATTATCTTGCAGAAACTGATCGGGAAGATAGCCATTACCCGCATGAATTTCTACCCCATCAAACCCTGCTAATTTAGCATTTTCTGCCCCTTGTCGAAATTGTTCAATCACTCCAGGGATTTCTTCACGTTTGAGTTGTCTCGGGGTAACATGAGGAAATTGTCCATTGGGAAGATCGGCTAAATAGTCCGCCGCGATCGCACTGGGAGCAACGGGAAGATCTCCGGCTTCTAATAAGTCGGGGTGAGCCACTCGTCCAGAATGCCACAATTGTAAGAATATTTTGCCCCCTTTATCATGCACCGCTTTTGTAATCTGTTTCCAACCTTCAACTTGGGCTTGTGTATAGATTCCCGGTGTATTAGCATATCCTAGACCATTGCGGGCCACCTGAGTCGCTTCTGCAATAATTAATCCCGACGTTGCACGCTGAGCATAATAAGTCACATTCATCGGCTGTGGGACAAAATTTTCACCGGCGCGAGAGCGAGTCAACGGGGCCAGAATCATGCGATTTTCCAATTCGATTTCCCCTAAAGTCGCGGGAGAGAGTAGTTTGAATGCTGTAGTTGTCGTCATGATTGATACCTCCGTTTTGTTGATGCTCTGTTTAATTGAGCTAGTACTTTTTCGAGAACAATTTCACTCTAACTCCATTTACAATTGATGTGAATACCCCTTTTAAACCAAGGACTTTTGCATAAAACGCAAAAGCATCTTTATGACTTATGGATCAATTTGCTGCGATGCAAGCCTTTGCACGGGTTGTAGAAACAGGTGGATTCTCAGAAACCGCTCGACAGTTGAATTTAGCCGTTTCTTCTGTCACCCGTCAGGTTAATTCTTTAGAAGCTTTATTAAATACTCAGTTATTAAACCGCTCAACTCGCAGTATTACTTTGACTCCCCGAGGCCGCCAATATTACCAGAAAGTGGTCAGAATTTTACAAGATTTAGAAGAGGCAAATGCTTCTGTGAGGGAAGGAGAAGATATTCCACGGGGGATATTAAGAGTAGGAATGCCTGTGGCTTTTGGACGACTGTGTATTGCTCCGTTATTACATCAGTTTCTCAAGCAATATCCAGAGATAAAATTAGAATTGCGATTAAGTGATGCTTTATCTAATTTAGTAGAAGATGAGTTAGATTTAGTGATTCGGATGGGGAATTTAGATCGCTCTGGAGCCACTTTAATTGTTCGTAAGTTAGCGGATTATACTCGTTTGGTTTGCGGTAGCCCGAGCTATTTCCAACAATTTGGTAGACCGAATCATCCCCATGATTTAGCTCATCATAATTGTTTATTATTTGCTTATTCAATGAGTCGGAATATATGGCGATTTCAACAAAATCATCAAGAGTATGAAATTGAGGTAAAAGGCTCTATTGTTGCCAATCATTCAGAGTTATTACATCAGGCTTGTTTGGATGGTTTAGGACTGATTCTGATGCCCACTTGGTTAATCGGTGAAGATCTTCGACTGGGGCGGGTTGAAGCGGTGCTAACTGATTTTCAAGTCCACCCTCAAGCCGGAATGGATATGGGGATCTATGCGCTTTATCCATCCAACCGCAGAGATTCATTACGGGTTAAAACGTTTATTGATTTTTTGAGAGAAAATTTATAATCCTTCGATCCGTTAGTCGTGGGTAGAATTGATCAACATATCCATTGTTACCTTAATATTTGGGTAAAACCACAACAACGCTGAATTATCGCTCCTGAGTCAGCCGGATCACTACTGAGTTAGCGATCAGAGAATTACGGTAGCGATGTACCAAGCGCCATCATCTCCTCAATTGAGTTTGACTTGATCCCACAGCTCAAAATTACCCCGAAACGGGGAACAGAGGACAAGATACTCTGGTTATGGCAGCAAACAAGCAATCATAAATCATCAATCACCCATAACTGATCCCTGAGTTCGCTGTTCTCGCGTTAAACTGATTGTATGTGATTAATAACAGTTGCCCGAGGGTTTACTGAAATATATTTAGCAGGTCTATTCATGTAGCCTGCCCTAACTACCCTTTTAAACCGTTGTAAAGGAATATATAGTCTTATGGGATTATTTGATCGAATTGGTCGTTTGATGAGAGCTAACCTCAATGATATGGTTAGCAAGGCAGAAGACCCCGAAAAAATTCTAGAACAAGCAATTGTTGATATGCAGGAAGACTTGGTGCAACTGCGCCAAGCTGTAGCCAGTGCCATCGCCACTCAAAAACGCTCTCAGCAACAGTATAATCAGAATCGGTCTCAGGCCGACCAATGGGAATCTCGTGCTAAATTGGCATTGCAAAAAGGTGATGAAAACCTCGCTCGTGAAGCCCTACAACGGAAAAAAGGTTACCTAGAGAGCGCCAATACGATTAAACTGACCCTCGACCAACAGATAGGGCAGGTGGATACGTTAAAGAAAAATTTAATTACCTTAGAGAGCAAAATCTCTGAAGCGAAAACCAAGAAAAATATGCTCAAAGCTCGCGCCCAGGCGGCCAAAGCCAATGAGCAATTGCAAGGTATGATGGGGGGAATTAATCCGAGTGGTGCCACTGCCGCCTTTGAACGGATGGAAGAAAAAGTCCTAGGAATGGAAGCCCGTTCTCAAGCAGCAGGTGAACTGGCCGGATCTGATCTTGAAAGTCAATTTGCAGCCCTCGAAGCCGGAAGCGACGTAGATGACGAGTTAGCCGCGATGAAAGCGCAACTTTCGGGTGCAGGCCCTAACCAAGCTCAGTTACCCCAAGGACAAGGGACTCAAACTACTGATGCGCCTAATTCTGAAGTAGATGCAGAATTAGATGAATTGCGTCAGCAACTCGACAAAATGTAAATTGATTCTTTGTGGGATGGGATGGGTCAGTCTCGTTGGCTCAGCGATGCGAGTACTGGCCCTTTTTGATCTCAAAAAAGCTTGCGTAATTGAAACAAATCAGGAATAATTTCAGAAGAAACTGAGGAGTGAGTCCACTTCTACTATTCTGCTGAGTTTAGATTGTTATTCAGGTCACGTGTTTTAGTAATGTCTAAAGTTCGTTTATTAATTATTAGCTCGTTTGCCTCTGGCTTTGGCTTATGCTCGATTATTTTTGCAATCTTTACGATGTTTTCGGTGTTTAGTGTTGGCTCAGTGTTGCGCTTGTTGTTAACCCTAGGCTTTTTTGTGGCAAATGTGATTTTTATGGCACATTATCACAGCTTAATGCTGAAAGATTTAAAAATTATGAGTAAAGCGGTTTCTTTAATGAAAAGAGCCAGTTAAATTTGATCCATTTATTCTTTATTTAAAACCCAGACTATGTTTGATTTTCTCAATCCCATTTTAGGGCGGCATCCGGAAAATATTAAAGCCAATGTTGAAATCTATACTTGGCAAACTTGCCCCTTTTGTATTCGCGCCAAATTCTTACTCTGGTGGAAAGGGGTAGAATTTACTGAATATAAAATCGACGGAGATAACTCAGCCAGAAACGCAATGGCAGAACGCGCCAACGGTAAACGCAGCGTACCACAAATTTTTATTAATCAACAACATATTGGCGGTTGTGATGACCTTTATCAACTCGACTCCCAAAAGCAGTTAGACCCTCTTTTAACCCAACCCGCTGGATAAAATCACTTAAACTTCTCCTTTGTCTATTTGTGGTGTTATTTCCTGCTAAATTGCTCAAAAAAGAGCTTTCTCCATTTCGTAATATTGGCGGCTGTGATGACCTTTATCAACTCGACTCCCAAAAGCAGTTAGACCCTCTTTTAACCCAACCCGCTGGATAAAATCACTTAAACTTCTCCTTTGTCTATTTGTGGTGTTATTTCCTGCTAAATTGCTCAAAAAAGAGCTTTCTCCATTTCGTATCTTCCTTACGATTTGTCTGAATTTCTAACAGATAAATTCCCGAAATCGGTAAACAACTGATTCGATTTTTCAACTGTTCCCACGACTGAATTAACTCATATTCAATTTGATAAGTTCGACACCAATCTGCAAAATTAATAGATTGAGGTGTCGCAAAAAACTGCTCAAATGGGGGTTCAAACTGAGAAATTGGTAGCATTTCAAAAATACCGCCGCCATTATTATTAATTAAAATAATCGTTAAACTTCCCTTAAATTTAGAGCCAATTAATCCCCCGTTTGTATCATGAAGTAACGCTAAATCACCCGTTAATAAAATATTATTTTGATGATGATGAGCCATTCCTAAAGCCGTCGATAACGTCCCATCAATGCCATTTGCACCCCGATTAAAAAAAGGTTGTATTTGAGTAGAATTTACCCGCCAAAATGACTCAACATCTCGAACAGGCATACTATTTGCAATAAAAATAGAAGTATTTGAAGATAAATATTGTGGCAATAACCAAGCAATTTTAGGCTCAATTAATCGATCAATCTGGTTCATTTCTTGATTAATATATTGCTGAGTTTGCTGTTCTAAATTAAGCCAAGTTTGAAGATACAGCGATTTTAAATCAGCTTGATCATTATTGTTATCGGTTTTTAAAAACTTACCGATTTGCTCGATTGATATTCGTAAATGTACCGTTCTAGAATGTAATGCATCTAAATTTTGATAGGTTTCATCAATTACAATGGTTTCTGTTTGAAGAGATTTAAGCCAGCTTCTTAAGACTTTACTTGTAGGTAAATCCCCAATAATAATAACAATTTCTGGGGTTAATTTTTGAGCAGTTTTAGGATGTCTGAGAAAGCTATCGTAAGTTGAAATAATCAAAGAATTATAATGAGAAAAATTCCGTAACGGAGATAATCCTTCTGCTAAAACTGGCCAGTTTAATTGTTGTGCAAATTGCGCGATCGCCTGACAATAATCATCTGGATTTTGAGGTTGTACGACTCCAGCTACAATAATTCCTTTCTCTATTTGTTGCCATTGTTTTAGATCGGATTTAATTGATAAAGATATTAAATAGTCAGATTTTAACGGACGAATATGATCAAAAAAATTATCAGGAAAATTAGTTTTTAATTGTTTAGATTCAATTTGATGAATAGGATGTAAAGGATCGCGAAATGGCAGGTTTAAATGAACCACACCTTTAACCGGAAATAATGATTGTTCCCAACTATAAATGATTGTTTGTCGCAGATAAGAGAGTAACTCTAAATTAATCGAAGGTAGAGATAATTCAGTGTACCAGTTGGGAAAATTCCCATATAATTTAACTTGATCAATGGTTTGTCCAGCATGAGAATTGCGTAATTCAGCCGGACGATCTGCCGTTAAAATCATTAAAGGAACACGACTTTCTTTTGCTTCAATAACAGCCGGATAAAAGTTAGCACCCGCAGTCCCAGACGTACACACTAATACAGTGGGTAAACCCGAACGTTTTGCCATACCCAAGGCAAAAAAAGCGGCTGAACGTTCATCTAAAATAGGAATGGTTTCAATGAGTGAATGTTGAACAAAAGCCACTGTCAACGGCGTAGAACGGGAACCAGGACAAATAATTGCTGTCTTTAGTCCTAAGCGGTATAATGTTTCTACCAGTACAGAAGCCCAAACTGTATTAATGTTACGAAAATCAATCATGAAGTAAATATTGATAAAATTATAGTTGCTTTAAGTCATATTAAATTTTACCTTGATTAACTCTGATATTGTTGCAGAACTCGATAATATAAATTTTTTTAGATATTCAATTCAGTTATTAAAAAATAATTATGTCTTTTGTTGGCTTACATATTCATAGTGATTATAGTTTACTCGATGGTGCGTCTCAACTTCCTCAGTTAATTAGCCGTGCCGTCGAACTGGGAATGCCAGCAATTGCAGTCACCGATCATGGTGTAATGTATGGCGCAATTGAGTTAATTAAACAGTGTAGAAGTAAGGGAATTAAGCCAATTATTGGCAATGAAATGTATGTGGTCAATGGCGAATTAGGTAATAAAAACCGCCGTCGTAAAAAATATCATCAAGTGACTTTAGCGAAAAATACACAAGGCTATAAAAACTTAGTAAAAATTACAACAATTTCCCATTTACAAGGATTTCAAGGTTCCGGAATTTTTGCCCGCCCTTGTGTTAACAAAGAGGTATTAGAACAGTACCACGAAGGCTTAATTGTGACAAGTGCCTGTTTAGGGGGTGAAGTTCCGCAAGCGATTTTACAAAAGAAATTAGATGTCGCACGAGAAGTTGCCAGTTGGTATAAGAATGTATTTGGTGAAGATTATTATTTAGAAATCCAGGATCATGGTTCGCCAGAAGATCGAATTGTTAATCTAGAATTATTAAAAATATCAAAAGAATTAAACATTAAAATTATTGCCACAAATGATTCTCACTTTATTTCTTGTAATGATGTAGAGGCTCATGACGCGCTTCTTTGTATTAATACTCAAAAGCTGATTATGAGTGAAAAAAGAATGCGTTATAGTGGGACTGAATATTTAAAATCGGCTGAAGAAATGGCGCAGCTATTTAGAGATCATTTACCCGATGAAGTCATACAAGAAGCCATTGCCAATACAATAGAAGTCGCTGAAAAAGTAGAACCTTATCTGGGTATTATTGGAGAACCTCGCATCCCAGATTATCCCATTCCACCCGATCATACACCGGATACTTATTTAGAAGAAGTCACCTGGCAAGGTTTATTTGAACGTTTGAAATGTCAAAGTAGAGCAGAAATTCAACCTGTTTATAAAGAACGCTTAGAATATGAGTTGAAGATGATGCAGCAAATGGGATTTTCAACTTATTTTTTAGTGGTTTGGGATTATATTAAATATGCACGAGATCATCAGATTCCGGTCGGCCCCGGACGAGGTTCGGCAGCGGGTTCACTGGTGGCTTATGCCTTAGGAATTACCAATATAGATCCGGTTCATCATGGACTATTATTTGAGCGGTTTCTCAATCCAGAACGAAAATCAATGCCTGATATTGATACGGATTTTTGTATCGAAAAACGAGATCAAATGATTCAATATGTCACAGAAAAATACGGCGAAGATAAGGTAGCTCAAATTATTACCTTTAACCGTATGACTTCTAAAGCGGTACTAAAAGATGTGGCGAGAGTATTAGGAATTCCCTATAGTAAATCAGATCAAATGGCAAAATTAATTCCGGTTGCACGGGGAAAACCAGCCAAGTTAAAAGTAATGATTTCCGATCAAACCCCATCACCCGAATTTAAAGCGGCTTATGATAATGAAACAGTTGTAACTAAAAATGAATTAGGCGAAGAAGTCGGTAGTATTCCTATTCGTCAATGGATAGATATGGCAATTCGCATCGAAGGAACGAATAAAACCTTTGGGGTTCATGCAGCCGGTGTGGTCATTTCTAAAGAGTCTTTAGATGAAATTGTGCCGCTACAACGCAATAATGATGGTGCAGTGATTACTCAATACTTTATGGAGGATATTGAGGCAATTGGTCTATTAAAAATGGACTTTCTAGGCTTAAAAAACCTAACGATTATTCAAAGAGCTTTAAATTATATTGAGAAGAAAAATCATCAAAAAATCGATCCCTATGATTTACCAGCCGATGAGCGAAAAGCGATGGAAGTATTAGCACGAGGTAATACGAAGAAGTTACCAGAAGATATTGATAAGACTTATAAACTGTTAGCCAGAGGAGATTTAGAAGGGGTTTTTCAGTTAGAATCTGCTGGAATGCGTCAAATTGTTCGGGAATTAAAACCGTCTAGTATTGAGGATATTTCTTCAATTTTAGCACTGTATCGACCGGGGCCATTAGATGCAGGTTTAATTCCCCAATTTATTGATAGAAAACATGGACGAGAACCGATTAAATATCAGCATTCTTTACTTGAACCCATATTAAATGAAACCTATGGCATTTTAGTTTATCAAGAACAAATTATGAAAATGGCTCAAGATTTAGCGGGTTATTCTTTGGGTCAAGCCGATTTATTACGGCGGGCGATGGGGAAAAAGAAAATATCAGAAATGAAAAAACATGAAGCCACATTTATTGATGGCGCTACTAAACATGGGGTAGATCAAAGAATTGCGAAAGATTTGTATGATCAAATGGTGAAGTTTGCCGAATATTGTTTTAATAAATCCCACTCTACTGCCTATGGATATGTAACTTATCAAACCGCTTACTTGAAAGCCAATTATCCGGTAGAATATATGGCTGCTTTATTAACAGAAAATAGTGATAATACTGATAAAGTTCAAAAGTATATTGATTCTTGTCAACGAGAATTAAAAATAGAAGTTATTCCACCAGATGTCAATTTATCTGAACTGGATTTCCTGCCAATGGAAGATAAAATTATTTTTGGTTTATCGGCGATTAAAAATGTCGGTGAGGGTGCAATTAATCATTTAATTAGTGTGCGGCAAGAAGGCGGAAACTTTAAAGATTTAATAGATTTTTGTGATCGGGTGAATTTACAAGTGGTGAATAGCCGAGGAATAGACGCTTTGATTAAATGTGGGGCTTTTGATCAAATTGCTAACAACCGTAAACAAGCCCTTGAACATATTGAAAAACTGATTCCTTGGGCGCAAAAACGCTCAAAAGATCGCGCTTTAGGTCAAGGAAACCTGTTTGATTTACTAGGTGAATCTTCTACTGAAAAGACTTATGAGGATGCGCCTCTACCCTCTAATTCCCAAGATTTTTCAACTCAGGATAAATTAAAATTTGAGAAAGAATTACTCGGTTTTTATGTATCTGAACATCCTTTAAAATCCATTATTACCGCAGGTTTAGTCGAAGAAAATGTTACCTTACAAGAATTAGGAGAAAAGAAAGCGAAGTCAAAAGTGAAAGTGATTGCCATGCTGAATGCGATTAAAACCCATGTGACGAAAAAAGGGGATAACATGGCATTTGTACAGCTTGAAGACTTATCTGGACAGTTAGAAGCAATTGTTTTTCCTCGGACTTATCAAGAAGTTCAGAAATTGTTAATCGAAAACCAGTTAGTGATGCTCGAAGGAAAAGTAGATAAGTCAGATGATAAGATACAAATTATTATAGAGACTATGGAATCAGCCGAAAATTTGCTGGAGCAAGTGAAGCTGAATCAAACTTCAAGTCCAAATCTTCATTCTCATGTCTTAGCAACATCAATCTTGAGAGTAAATCTACCGATACATCTGATCAAAGAATCAGAGAAGTTGGAATCTTTAAAGCGAATTCTAGAGGAAGCTTCCGGTAACGCAGATGGCAAAGTCATTCCCATTGAAGCCTTAGTCCAAGGGATTGAGCATCAAAAACTCGTACGGTTTGGTACAAATTTTTGGATAGAAAATAGTGAGATGGCGTTAGATTTACTCACTTCAGCGGGATTTGAGGTAGACACAGTTGCAGAAGATTAGCATGAAATTGCATAAGGTCTTTTGGCTGAGAAATATATAGAGGTAGAACCACTCAGGAGAGTAAGCATAATGCTACCATTGTCTCAGTCTTTTGCTGTTACTTTAATGGCTGAAGCCACAACCCTCACCGCAACTGAGTTGCCAAATTTGTCTGCGGGTCACCCTGGTTTCCCGGCTCAAAGCGCCGCAGACAGTGATTCTTCTCAACAAAATCAAGCACAGCAACCCTTGCAGTCATCGGCTCAACGAGATCGGCAAAAGCAATATTCTCAAGACTTAGAAACCTGGGAAACCGCATTAGAATTGTATCGGGAAGTGGGGGATACTCAGGCAGAAGCAGTGGCTTTGGGAGCGATGGGTTTGGCTTATGTGTCTCTACAACGCTATTGTCTAGCCATTCAATATTTAGAACAAAGTTTAGAAATCCAACAAAAACTTGACAATCGAACAGGACAAAAAGCTGTTTTGGAAGGTTTGAATCATACGGATTACATGACAAAACAACCTCAAAAGGCGATTCAATCTTTTGAAGAGTTATTACAAATTGCTCAAGGTATGGGGGATCAAAATTTAGAAATCCATGCTTTAACCCTGTTAGGCTCAACATATTCGATAATCAGCAAACATTATCAAGCGATTCAGCAACTGCAACAAGCTTTGAGGATTTCCCAACAAATGGGTAATCAACTTCAGCAAGCTAAAGTTTGGCATCAACTGGGACAAACCTATTCTAAAATGGGAGAGCATCTAGCTGCAATTTCAGCTTATCAAACCTTGCTGCAACTTCACAAAGCGGCTCAAAATCGTTCTGGGGAGGCTGATGCTTTAGGATTAATTGGCTCAACTTATATTTCCATGGGAGAATATCAACAATCTTTAGACTGGTGTCAACAATCTTTACACCTAGCAACGGAAAATTATCATAAATTACAAGCTGCTCGTGCCTTTGATGATTCGGGTATTGGCAAAACCTATCCAGGACATAATCAAGCAGGAACTGATCTATTAAAGCAAGCCTTATATTTAGCAAAACAAATCAATCATCTGACAATCAAAAAAATGGCTCAGCAGAATTTGCTCTCTGGCAAAACGTCGCCAGAATCTGCGTGAACTACTTCATAAAGATTTATCTCAACCCACCAATGCTGCTTTAAACAAAAAATATTAAGTTTGAATTTGTCAGCTCACCTTAACATTAGTTCCGTTGAGCGGGTAGCAACTCGGCGATATAGAAACATAGCTCAATTCAATTCATTTTCATAAAAACTTGCATTGTTCGGAGAATATATGGTATAAGTTAAATCAGTTAGTTAAATGTAACTACGGTATCATCGCTTTTAGCAATTGTCTGCCAGCACAAGTCAAAAAGTGTTCATCAGTAATCTTGTACAGGATTTCAAGCATCGAGTATGCTAGTGGTAAGAAAGTTTTTAAGGGATTGAAAACTCAATCATTCAGGCGCGCACTGTTGAGGTATTTTCCTTGTCACTTTCCCTCAATCCACTCCGAGGAGTAAAGAGATAAATAAAGCGATATTGGTATGGGGTAGCATCTTTAAACCCAACCCAGGCAGGTTGAATCAAATTAGATCTGGCTTGTTGTTGGACTAATCTATAGAGCCACTCACTCTGCCAAAATCTACCACAGTTTTATCTACGATATCGTAGAGTAGCATCATTTACTGGGAAACTTGCCATATAGGCTATACAGATTCCTGATTGCATCTGAAGAAATAGAGTTGTAGTGTTAACCTTTCTTTTTGTGAAATGTTAAGCCTTTTTAAAATTCAGGAATTAATTACATCTGTTATGTAAAGAGTTTAATAATTCTTGCCTCTAGCAGATCCAAATTTCGTTGAAAAGTTTTATGATAACTCTGAAACCCTATAGCTTTGAGTGTGTGTTACTAAGTGAGCCATGTTTCCGTTTAATCCGACTTCAAGCCAGTTTTTCTGGGAATCTGTATTCAGGTTGTCGAAATTGAAGTCAATGTCATGGTTCCACTGCAATCATTTTTCAACGATTTATCGAGTCAACATATTTTGGGAGAAAATTTCGTGAAAGTTTTGGTGACTGGAGCAGCAGGGTTTATTGGATTTCACCTCTCTAAGAGACTATTAGAGCAGGGAAATACAGTGATTGGCTTAGATAACCTCAACGACTACTATGACGTTTCTTTGAAAAAAGATCGACTGGCTCAGCTTCAACCTTTTTCCAATTTTTCATTTTACCCTCTTGATTTAGCAGATAGAGCGGGAATGGAAAATTTATTTGCTCACGAATCTTTTCAAATGGTGGTTCACCTAGCGGCTCAAGCTGGAGTCCGTTACTCTTTAACTAATCCTCACGCTTACGTTGACAGTAACCTGGTTGGGTTCATGAATATTCTCGAAGGCTGTCGTCATGCAAATGTCGAGCACCTGGTGTATGCCTCTTCGAGTTCAGTGTATGGCGCGAATAAGAAAATTCCGTTTTCCGTCGAGGATAACGTTGACCATCCAGTCAGTTTGTATGCTGCAACCAAAAAGGCAAACGAACTGATGGCACATACTTATAGTCATCTTTATAATATTCCGACAACGGGTTTACGCTTCTTCACAGTCTATGGTCCCTGGGGACGGCCAGATATGGCAATGTTTATCTTTACTAAAGCCATTTTGGAAGGACGACCCATTAATGTCTTCAATCATGGTAAAATGCAGCGGGACTTTACCTACGTTGATGATGTGGTTGAGGGAATTGTTCGCTTGCTAGATCATAAGCAAAAAACCGCAGAAAGCAGTGCAACGAGTGATGCACCTTACAAAATTTACAACATCGGTAACAACAAACCTATCGAGTTGATGCGGTTGATTGAAGTCCTGGAAGATTGCCTCGGTAAAAAAGCAATTAAAAATCTCTGTCCGATGCAACCGGGAGACGTACCCATGACTTATGCTGATGTGAATGCTTTGATGCAAGATGTGGGTTTTAGTCCCAATACTTCAATTGAGGCGGGAGTTGAACGCTTTGTGAATTGGTATCAGTCCTATTACAAAGTTTCCCAACAACAACAACTCGTTAGTCTGTAGGGAAGTTAAAATAGTATAGGTGAATAAACAGAGGTGTTTTAGGTAAGCGCCTCTGTTTTAGTTGCTTCCAGCATTATTAAGTTTTGAAAAGGTTATGGCAGGAACTCAGTAAAATATCGTAAAGTATAATCAAGGTAAAATCTAAAGAAAGTATTAAGTTTTGAAGAGGTTAGCAATAAACCCACATCGAATTATGAATATTTCAATTCTACGACAACTCTGGTCTTTAGTGGAAACCACTCAACCCACCACTTTACTCAATCTAGATGATGATAGTTTGGTTGAGCGCTTAGTTGCTCAATTAACCGCAGAATGTCCTCTGTGCCGACAGGAAACTCAAACTGTTGGTGTTTATATTCGCTCTCGTACTCCTTTAATTCGAGAAATGGCTCATCATCGCTTAGAGTTATCTCCTTGTTAGATCTAAGAATACTAAATATTTGGTGGCTCAATTGTGCTGAGATTTACCGAAAATATATTCTTGATGTACTTGCCAATCCTTTCCGGTATGAATGAGTAAGGTGAGTTGGCTTGACTCAAATTCAAATTGAATCGGTTTATTTTGAAATTCTGTCCATCCTACCCTAAAGTTTTTTCGGCTTAAATCACGAAAAGCCACCGTCATGTGAGGTGTAAAATTATCAGGGTTTGAACGGCTATTGAAGTCACCTAAATTGTCCTGCAAATCAGTCACTAAATTATTTTGTAGATTCATTAAGGCTGGTGTTTTAACCACATCAATATAAATAACACGCGGCGGAAAGGCATTAAAACCCGAAAGTGTTACCGGGAAACCAGCCTGCTGCGCTGCAAACGTTTTTAGGCTTTGGTCTAACCGTTTTAAATCTGAAGTTAACCATTTAAAAGGGGACTGTAATGTGATGTGGGGTGGTGATTTTAAAGCATGGCGGCTATCATAATTTTTAGCAAAATATTGTTTAATTTGAGTCACTTCAGATTGAATCTCTGGCGGTGGAAGTAAGGCAATAAAAAATAGATGCTCTAATGACTTCATCAGATTATAGTTATTAGTCGTAGATTGTAAGATGCGTTATTAACGCACCCTACTGTTTTAATGCTCCTAATCCTATGAAGATAACTCAAAGTCTGGGATGCAGTTTTCTTTCATAAAGATTGTATAATCTGCCGTCGCGCGATCGCAATCTTCCTGACTCCAATCTCCATACTTTTGTAGAACTTCACTAAACACAGGCAGTAAATCTAAGCCATAGTTTTCTCGCATTGCTAAAGCGGTTCGACGGCGTGCAATATCCACAAAAGTCTTAGCAAATTCATGGCGAACTGCAAACAAAATTTGAGCTTTAATATCAGGAATCGGGTGATAAATGGGTTCGGCTAATTCAGGATGTTTTTGAGTCAATTCTAAAACCTCAAGGGTTCTTGCACCATAAATTGAGAACAGATAATTAATCGTTGAAAGAGGAATTGTTTCCTGATATTCTGTTACTGCCTGCTGCACTCTTGGATCATTCGGTAAAATACAACCCGGTAGCGGTTTATCTAAAGTCGGGCATTTAGGAGCTGATTTTCCTAGCTTTTTATATGCCGCATCCACCATTTCTTCTGCGACATGACGATAAGTGGTGAGCTTACCACCAATTAAAGAAATTATATTCTTCACCCCTTCTGAACTGTGATCATAGAGAATATGACGACGGGTAATACTCCCTGCTTTTTTCCCTTCTTGATACGGTAAAGGACGAACACCGGAATAAGTAAACTTAATATTTTTTCGGGAGAGCTGAGCATTCGGAATAATGCCGTTTGTTTCTCTTAACAAATAATCCACTTCATCATCATCGGCTTTAACTCGATCTAAATTACCTTGATACCGTAAATCTGTGGTTCCAATTAAATACATCCCCAACCAAGGCACAATAAAAAATGGACGACCATCTGATTTGGCTTCAACATATAATGTGGTTTCCGGTGCGCCAGGAAAGGGATTTACAATAATATGACTGCCTTTAGTTCCGCCAATTTTACGAGTTTTAGTAATAGGGGTTTGTGTACCATTTTCTGTCCCCCGTTGACACACTTCATCCACCCAAGGGCCGGACGTATTAATCACAACCACTTGAGGATTTCCTTTAACGGTGAATTCTGTACCGCTGAACCCTTCGCGACAGGTTAAACTCGTAATTAAACTCCCCTGACGGTGCAGTTGAGTCACTTCTGTATAGTTTAAAACCGTTGCCCCCGCTGCTTCTGCGGCTAAGATATTTTCTAAACATAACCGTTCAGCATAAGCCACCTGACTATCAAAATATTGAGCGCCACCGTTTAAATTTTCTGGTTCAATCGAACGAAAAAGCTGTCGAAATGCAGATAAAGGTAGCATTCGATGGGGTAGTAGGGTTTTATCCAAACTCAATAAATCATATAAAATCATTCCCGCCCAAATTTTCCAATAGGGACGGGAGCGACGGCGATAAATGGGAATGGTGAGAACCAGAGGCGTTACTAAGTGGGGGGCAGTTCGCAACAGAATTTCTCGTTCTCGCAAAGCCTCCCGCACTAAGGGAAATTCAAAATACTCCAAATATCGTAACCCACCGTGAACCAGCCGAGTAGACCAACTAGAGGTTCCTCCGGCAAAATCTCCTTTTTCAATCAAAATTGTTTTGAGGCCCCGTAATGCCGCATCTCGCGCCACTCCTGCCCCATTAATTCCACCGCCAATCACAATTAAGTCGTAGGTTGTATTTTGAATCGATTGCAAATTAGGCATAATTCAGTTATTCTTTGTTGGTTATTCGTCATTCGTTATTAGTCATAAGTGCGCTCCGCACAGGCGATCGCCAACGTTTTTTACCATTTGTTAGGATGTAGAATGCTAACAATGAATGATAGGCAACAGTTGATTGACCCTGATCCGCTACTTCTTCTGCCTACGAATAACACATGACTCATGACTAATAACAACTTCAATGACACCCTACACTGACAGTTTAGTAGAATTAAGCCAGACTCGCTGCTTCCTCTGTCACCGTTTCATGTCGTAGGTTCTTAAACAGCTCAAATAAGCGATCGCCCCAATGCTCAACGTCATACTTAGTAACGGTTTCATACATCTTCGCCATGCGTTCTTGTTGCTCTTCTAAGGGCATGACTAAGGCTTGATCAATAGCCGCATCCATGCGTCTGACAGAATAGGGATTGGTTAAAATCGCTTCGGGTAATTCTAAGGCTGCGCCGACAAATTCAGACAGTAGCAACACCCCATCTTTACCCTCATGGGTAATAATATACTCTTTCGCCACAAGGTTTAAACCATCCCGCAGGGGAGTTGTCCAGCAGATATCTGCCGCTCGATAATAACAAAGCAAATCTGATAACGGCAAGGGTTCAGTAAACAATAAAATCGGTGTCCAGTCTAAACGCCCGAATTTACCGTTAATGTGTCCCGCGAGTTGCTCAATTTCATTTTGAGCCGTTTCATACACTCGCATTCCTTTTGCCGCAGTCACGCAAGCCACCATAAAGTGAACTTTACCATGTAAATCTGGCTGACGTTCCAGTAAACGACCGAAGGCTTCGATCATTTCCCGATTTCCTTTAACGTAATCAATCCGGCCAGCGGCGATAATTAATTTGCGTCCTTGGAGTTGTTGTTTAATTTCAGCAAATTTTTTCTCGCTTTCCTCTTTGTGTAAGGTCGATAACAAAAACTGCGGGTTTGCGCCCACTGGAAAGGCATCAATATTAACAATTTGACCGTTATAGGAAAGCTGAGTTGTCATCTCAGGTTGGGCTAAAGCCGTCCCCACAGCCGTCATGTGGCCTTCAACCATCTCGGTTTGAATATCCTCAACTTCTCGTAAACTCCGCACCACGTTAATAAAGTTTTCCGAATAACGGGGAATATGGAAGCCAACAATATCGCAACAGAGTAAACTATCGACAATTGCCCCGCGCCAAGGCAAAATATTAAACACATCCACCGCCGGGAATGGAGTGTGATGGAAGAACGCGATCCGGGCTTTGGGTTTAAGTTCGCGGATATATTTGGGGGCTAGCCACAGGTTATAATCATGCACCCAAATTAAGGCATCATCAGCGGCTTCTTCGCAGGCGGCTTCCGCAAACAAACGGTTAATTTCTTGGAAGTTTTCCCAGTCAGAGGATTCGGAGGTAAAATGCCAGGGAAAAGAGTGTAAAATTGGCCAAAATGCTTCTTTTGAGGTGATGTGATAGAAGTGTTTGACCTGATCAGCCGTCAGAGGAATCCGTAGAACACTGTAGTTACTGGCATCTCCTTCAACTTCAACCCGCTGGGGAAAGCTAGATTTTTGTTCGGGTTCGATCTGTTTCCATGCAATCCAGGTTCCTTTATTAACATTAGCAAAAAAGCTTTTTAATGTTGGAACAATTCCGTTAGGGCTTTTCTTGGGGCGATAATGAACTTGCCCATTTTCAATGACTTCGTCATAAGGTTCCCGATGATATAGAATAACCAGTGATGATTTCATAGTTTATAGATTGCACTTTTTTAACAACAGCAAACAGAAGCAGATTATCGAGTCAGTGAAGAATTCTCTAGAATTTTCTGTTTTATTCACTTTATAACATTAGATAATAGTGAGGAATAGCTAAACAGAAAAAAACAGCTCCTCATTGACGTATCATACCTTGAAACTAAAATATAACCCTAAAAAAAGAAGACTATCGCGATTATTTTCATCTATCTTTGGAATCATATAGAGAGTTAATCTCACCAAAAGTACAGTACCGCTAATAGTTAATTTTTGCAACCCGAAGCTTAACAAAAGTTAATATTAATTCAAGTAAACTGAGTAATTTTTGTAACATTTTTTATCGTCATTCTGATGATTAGACATAATCATAGGGATAATAAAAATAGGCAACATGGAAGATTCGTGCGTGAGTTAACCTATATTAAGAATCTAATCAGCGTGCCAGCTTAAACAGTTGTCTCTCAACGAATGTGGCAATTGTCAACTCACCCACGAACACAAAAATTAAACTATTTATCTTCACCCAAAAAATTACAGTGGTTACAGAAACTCAAGATTCGATTCGGTTAATTGAAGACCAAACTCAAGAACTCATTCAGTGGGTTACGGCAATATACAAGTCCGACCTGACTATCCTAGAAAAAGATCGCGCTTTTGCCCGTCGCTTTGGTGCTCATTATCGCAGCAATGGTTTAACTGCGGTCGTCTTTTGGACTCCAAAATTAACAAAAGAGGTCATGCGTCCGAATGATTTCTATTTGGAAGTGTTAACCCCCTTAGATGACATTGATCCAACCGCCGCAGAACAAACCGTTTCTTTTCGTCGCGATCGCGTTGCGTTAATTCAAGAACGAGAATATTTTATTGGTGTGATTGAGGGAATGCGCCCTGGAAACCGTGATCGGTTGGGTTCATTTTATTGGTTGCGTTATCAAGATAGACAAGGTAAAGATCAAATTATTCGAGATATTGTTCCTTATTCTTTGCCTTACGGGATCTTTGCCCCTGCCGAACTCTATGACATTGATAGCTTACAGGAAAACCGTGCCGATTTAGACTATCTGAAACGGACAGCCGTCTCCAATGATGGTCAAATTCCCCGTTTACCCGCCCCCAATAATATTCTACAAATTCACGTCGGTACAGCCTCAGAGGAAGGAACCCTTGCAGGTTTAACCCGAATTTATCAGCGCATCTCCGACAAGCTAGCGGCAGGGGAAGCCTTAACCCCGGCTGAGGAAAATTATGTCGGCTACGATGCCATTCAACTGTTACCCACCGAACCCACCATTGAGTTCCAAAAAAAAGATAGCCTACAAAGTCAGTTCTTTACCTGTATTGAGGAAACAGACGACAGCGTAAAAGTTCGCCTGAGAAAACCCAATACCCAAGACTGGGGTTACGATGTCCCCATTATCGGTTCAAGTACAACCAGTCCGGCGATGTTGAGTACGTTACGCCCGGATGAAGTGGTTGATTTTATTGCCACCCTACATAACTTTTCTGCTGGCCCAATTCAACTGATTTATGATTTAGTTTATGGCCATGCTGATAACCAAGCTGAATTTTTAATTAGCCGTCAGTTTTTAGCCGGGCCAAATATGTATGGTTTGGATTTAAACCATCAATTGCCAGGGGTACGGGCCACCTTCCTCGAAATGCAACGGCGTAAACTCAATACGGGCGTAGATGGAGTCCGAATTGATGGGGCGCAGGATTTTCGCTTTTTTAACCCCCTCTCCGGACGAGTGGAATATGACGATATGTATCTGCTGGCAATGAGTGATGTCGTCCAAGAAATTGCCGGACATAAACGCTTGATGTTTACCATTTTTGAAGATGGTCGGCCCTGGCCAGAACCGGGTTGGGAAGAAAGTTCAACCTATCGCCATTTGGTAGAATTACGACCGGATTCTTATCAATGGGGGCCACTCATTTTTGCCCACAATACCCCAGCATTAAAAGGTTTTTGGGATAAAAAATGGGAACGAATTCAGCAAGTGATGGAAATTGGCGATCGCTGGATCACGGGTTGTGCGAATCATGATACGGTACGGCGGGGGAATCAAATTGATCCGAAACTTGACGATCAAATTAACTGGGATTTGGGTCAAACTTTACCGGAAGTCTTAAAAAATTCATACGATAATCCCGCCGTCATATTATGGGTTTATGGTTTTTGTCCGGGGTTACCGATGGATTTTATTAATTCATTAATGCACGCCCCTTGGATGTTTTTCCGCAACACCGATGAGCGTTATGGCGTAAAAGTTGTTGCTGAAGAAGTTAGCTTTTTAGACTGGCAAATTAGCCCGGAACTTTATCAACAAGATTGGGCGTTTCCTCGGTTAAAGTCCCTCGGATTTGAAACCTATTTGCAACTTCATGAATTTAGTCATGCATTAAATATGAGCATGATGGAAAAAGATTATGATTTGGAAGCCGTCGCCAAAGCCTGTCAATTCTGTTTTGGGGAAGATACACAGCATTGTGATATCACAGCCTTAAAAGAACTCAATCGTCCGGATATGGTAGCGTTTCTTAAACAACTCGATGTTGCTGAACTCAAACAATTTGCTATTTCTTTTATGGAAGATTGTTTTGAGATGTGTAACGTTTCTCACTATCAAGATACTGTTAATCCGGTTACAACTCAGTTCAACCTCAGTTTACGTCGTTTTCGTAAAAATCATCCTTGGTTAGGCAATAATTTAAACCTCAAAGAAAGTGACAAATTCCACAAAATTATAGAAGGAGAAAGAACGATTTTTTATGGACTCCGTCAAAATCCCGAAAATCCCAATGAGAAAATTGTCATGGTGACTCATCTTGAGGGTGATCCGTTTAAAATTAAATTAGGAGAATTACTCGGATTAGACTTAGAAAAATGGCAGATTGTGATCGCTTCTCCCGGCATCGATCAAAGCAGTCAATTGTCTGATTTAAGTTGTTTTGAATTGAAACAGTCTCAGGCGTTACTCCTGAGTCCCAAAGCATAATCTCATATTTTTACCCTCTCTTTCCCGGAGAGGGATCTTGGAATTTTTTCAGTCTTAGAAGTTGGGGGAGTACCACACAGAGAAGAGTTTAGCATTTGCTTAGCGGATCGATATGATGACTTTTTCTGCCAACCCGATTCCCCCTCGCTACAATAAAGAGTCGATGTTGTATCAGTTGTCAAACGTGGCTAATTCTCACCCGATATTTATTTTAGTTGATGGTCATTCCCTCGCTTTTCGATCCTACTACGGTCTGAGATTACAAACCTCTACAGGAATTCCGACCAGTGTTTGTTATGGCTTTCTCAAATCGTTATTGGATGTGATGGCAACCTATCAGCCACAATACATGGCGATCGCATTTGATCGGGCTGAACCCACGTTTCGACATCAAGCCGATGAAAACTATAAAGCAGATCGAGCCGAGACACCAGAAGATTTTATCATTGATGTAGAAAATTTAAAAGAGTTATTGGCAGCATTTCAAATTCCTGTTGTCACTTATGCCGGGTATGAAGCGGATGATATTTTAGGGACTTTAGCCAGACGAGGCAGTGAAGCCGGATATGAAGTTAAAATCCTCTCAGGAGATCAAGATTTATTTCAACTCATTAATCAAGAAAAAAATATCAATGTACTGCATTTAAGTTATGGGAAAGGAAGTACACCGATAGAATTTTATGCAGAACAAGTCTATGAAAAACTGCAAATTTATCCCGAACAAGTGATTGATTATAAAGCACTTTGTGGAGATAAATCAGATAATATTCCAGGGGTGCGAGGAATTGGGGCAAAGACGGCTGCTAAACTGTTAAATGAGTATGGTTCTCTTGAGAAGATTTATCAATCCATTGAAGAGATTAAAGGCGCGACTCAGAAGAAACTTAAAGAAGGAAAAGAGGCGGCTGATCATTCTCAGCATTTAGCTAAAATTATTCAAGATATTGATTTAGAGATTAGTTTAGATGATTGTCAAATTAAAACCCTTGAAACCCATCGCATTATTCCTTTACTCAAACAGTTAGAATTCACCTCTTTTATTATTCAAGTTCATAAAATCCAGCAGCAATTTGAAACCCTAGCTGGAACAGAAACGGAATCTATTACAACTACAGCTACAGATGAAAGTCAGGAAACGGATGACGATGAAAATCCTGATAATGATGAATCTCTGTGGTTTTTTAGTCCTGAAGAAACAAAGCTTGCTTTAGAATCAAAAGCGCAAAAATGGATTAAACCTCAAATTATTCAAACTCAAAAACAACTCTCTCAATTAGTTGAAACTCTGACACAATATACCGATGCAAAATCTCCTGTTGCTTGGGATACAGAAACCACAGATTTAGATCCTTACAAAGCAGAATTAGTGGGAATTGGTTGTTGTTGGGGAAATGAAAAAACCGATGTTGCTTATATTCCTATTGCTCATTCTAAGGGAGATAACTTAGATCTAAAAATTGTTCTAGAATCTCTCAAACCGATTTTAGAAAGTGCCGCTTATCCGAAAGCATTACAAAATGCAAAATTTGATCGCTTAGTGTTAAACGTTCAGGGAATTAATCTAGCGGGTGTTGTCTTTGACTCAATGATAGCCAGCTATATTTTAGCAGTAGAAGAAAGTCATAGCTTAAGTTCACTATCATTTAAATATTTAGAAGATGGAATAGTTTCTCAAAGCTATGAAGAACTTGTTCCCAAAGGCAAAACTATTGCCGATATTGCCATTAAAGAGGTGGCTGAATATTGTGGTATGGATGTTTATACAACATTTTTACTCGTACCCAAACTCAGAGAAGCGCTACAGAATACCCCACAACTCTTAACATTATTAGACACAGTTGAACTGCCATTAGAACCTGTACTCGCTAAGATGGAATATACAGGAATTCGGATTGATACAGACTATTTAAATAATCTTTCTGAACAAATAGAGCAGCAGTTATTAGAAATTGAAAAGCAAGCCTATGAACAAGCAGGAACAGAGTTTAATTTAGCTTCTCCTAAACAAATGAGTCAGCTATTGTTTGAAACATTAGAATTAGATGTTAAGAAAAGCCGTAAAACCAAAACAGGATATTCAACTGATGCCAGAGTTTTAGAAAGATTAAAAGGTGATCATCCCATCATTGATAGTATTTTACAACATCGAACTTTAGCAAAATTAAAGTCTACTTATGTTGATGCATTACCCGAATTAGTTAATCCTAAAACTCAGCGTATTCATACTGATTTTAATCAAACTGTAACCACAACGGGGCGCTTATCTTCCTCAAATCCCAACTTACAAAATATTCCCATTCGTACAGAGTTTTCTCGGCAAATTCGTAAAGCTTTTATTCCACAACAAGGCTGGAAATTAGTGGCGGCTGACTATTCTCAAATTGAATTGCGAATTTTAGCGCATTTAAGTCAAGAACCGATTTTAATTGAAGCCTATCAAAATGCTCAAGATATTCATAAATTAACCGCTCAATTTTTATTTGAAAAAGAAGATGTCACTTCAGATGAGCGACGACTGGCAAAAACAATTAACTTTGGTGTGATTTATGGCATGGGGGCGCAACGTTTTGCCCGTGAAGCTAAATTTAAAGTCATGGAAGGGAAAGAATTTATTGAACGATTTAACCAACGTTACCCTAAAATATTTGAATATTTAGAAAATCAAAAAAGAAAAGCAATTGCCCAAGGATATGTAGAAACTATTCTCGGAAGACGGCGTTATTTTGACTTTTCGGGCGGCAGTTTACGAGCGTTAAAAGGGCAGCCTTGGGAAAGTATTGATTTAGATGAATTAAAACGAATGAATCAAACTGATGCTCAATTATTACGGGCAGCAGCTAATGCACCAATACAAGGCTCAAGTGCGGATATCATTAAAATTGCCATGGTAAAAATTGATCAGATTTTAAAAGATTATCAAGCTCGTTTACTGCTACAAGTTCATGATGAATTAGTCTTAGAAGTTCCTCCGGAAGAATGGGAGGAATTACAAAATAAGATTAAGTTTACAATGGAAAATGCCATTAATTTAACCGTTCCATTAGTGATTGATATTCACGCGGGGAATAACTGGATGGAGGCGAAGTAGAAAGAAGTCAGTAGTCACCGAGTCAGGAGACAGGATTTTTGATGAGTTTCATAATTCTCTTAACTGTTGCCCGTAGCAGGAGTGCCTGTTGCCTGTTGCCTCGCGCTTCGCGCTATAACTCAGAATTAATCAATTCCGTTAATATATCGCTAGGGGGATGATCATAGGGCCAAGCAAACGCATGACGAAATGCTGCCGCTTGACAGGCTTTTAACTGACGAAAATCAATAATATCTTGAGTGAGTAAGTTCTCATATTCAAACGGTAAACGAACATTATGTAACCCCGCATTATCGGTACAAATTGCGATATCGACTCCCGCCTCAAAACACCGTTCAAACACCACTTTCAGCGGATTCATACTGTCTAAAGTTCCCGTCTTAATATAGGTAGTGGGACAGACTTCTAAACATTGATTTCGTTGCGCTAATTCTGGTAATAATTCGGGATATTGTAGGGGAATTTGAATCCCATGACCAATTCGCATCAGATAAGGTAATAACTCTGGATAACATCCTTCCGGGGTTTCGTAGAGATGTCCCGTTGTCTTTAAATTGCGCGATCGCGCCAACTGATATAATTGAATAAATTCATCTAAACGTTCTGGGTAGTGAGAATCTCCCCCCGCCACATCGATGCCGCAGACGTATTCTGGCATTTTAACCGCTAAATCAACAATAGCCTGATTCACCTCAAAAGGTAAGCGGGAATGCATACATAAAATTTGCCGGGTAATAATCGGACAATCACTTGAATGGCTGGTTTCCCCCACTAACCGAACAATCTCTTTCATTAATTCAATTCGTTCCGATTGACTTAAATGTTGAGGTGTACGTAAATAAGGTGTGTAGCGTAATTCTAAATAGGCCAAATTCTCAAACGTATAAGCTCCCCGCATTAATCGATAGATAAAATAGGGTAAAGTCTCCTGAGTTTGGACATGTTCTACCATCGTATGCAACTCTAAATATTCATCTAGGGTGTTGCGGGGTTTGGTATAAAATGCTTCAAATTCTTCGTATTTTGGATACTTCTGGGCCATTTCCGGATGGTGGCGTTGAAAATACCGCCAGAGAACCCTAGGGACGACAGACCCACCTAAGTGACGATGAAGTTCAGCGTGTAAAGCCATAAAGCAGATTACCTAAGTGAGTATAACAGGGACGACTGAGTGGGCTAGAGAATTGTAGAGAAATATCACTTATATGTAATATTACCCTTAATTGTTTGCGGTCGAGAGCTAACTGGCTTAGTCTGTACTCCCTTGATATCAATGCTTTAGGGGAATGAGCGCAGACCCGCAATCTAGACAATCTCAAATTTTCAAGCGCTCTGCTATTGTAACAAATCTTCACACAAATCCTGCTGTCGTTATATCCTCTAGAAAGAACAATATATTATTCGTTTGTTTCACTTCACTCACAGTCTCGTGGTAAATGACTATCCATTACAGGAGTTTTTGTAACAATAGATACAAAGAATATCAAGTTCTCATGAACGTATGGTACAAAACTTCCGATATTACTTAAAGCTTCTGTAAAAACAACAAGAAATCCTCAAAAAGCACTTGATCTTTATATCACTTCAGATACAATCTTTTGTAAAGACACGTGATAATTACTGGCACTGCCCCAGAGTTATCACGACTAGCTCAAGAAGCAGCATCTTGCTGCAACATCCATCAGATTGCTAGATTATCGAGTGTTTAATGTTCAAATACTTAGTTAACCTAGCAAAAGCTTCAAAACAAGCGACTTCTGCGGATACTCTTGACAAGTAAAAAACGAGGCAGTATATTGTAACATAAGCTCAGGAAAAGTGCATCGAGATTTACATAAATCTTAATTACAGAAAGGCAAAAATCAGGGCTTAGCCCTTTTCAACTGAAAAAATTTTTTTGTCTGTAGCACGTTTATCCTGAGCTTAGATTGTATGCATTGGTTAATGTTCATCCTTAGTAGTTAGGCACTTCTCATGTCAACAATTCTTATTCCCAATCCGGATACTCCTTTTTTCCAAGACGATAACCCTGCATCTGATGATGGTGGTCAAATTATTAGTGGTGACTTTAGAGCAGATACTGACGATTCATTTGAAGGTTCCGAAGGCAGTGACTTAATTTTTAGCTTTGGTGGTGATGACGTTGTCAGCGGTGGCGGTGGTAATGACGAAATTACAGCAGGCGCTGGTGATGATCAAGTCTCCGGTGGCGAAGGTGAAGATAATATCGCCCTTGGTGAAGGAAATGACCTCGGCTTAGGCGGCGAAGGTAATGATGTCCTCGACGGTGGTCTCGGCGATGACCAACTGTTTGGTGGCTTGGGCGATGATATCGTCATCGGTGGTACTGGTGATGACACCCTTGTTGGTGGTAAAGGGGATGATACCCTCGACGGTGGTGAAGGTGCTGATACCTTCGTCTTCAGCGCTGATTCCGGTGTTGATACAATTGTTGGCTTCAATGCTGACGAAGATCAAATCGTCTTTGAAGGTACTCCTATTGACTTAGATGCGGTTAATGTGACTTTTGATGCTGCAACCGGTTCTTTAAGCATTGATGGTGAGCAAATCGCTATTCTACAGCCAGAAGAAGATGGGGATATGGATGATTTCACATTCCTATAAAATGTTAACTTGACATTAGCTTTTGCACGCAGTTGAAAATCAGTGTGATCTATTCGCAACATTAGGGGCGTAGCGTAACAATGGTTGAATGTTCGGGAACTGTCTATTCCGATCGTTACGTCCTTATCAATGTCAACAACAGGAAAATCAGTGTGATTGATTCGCAACATTAGGGGCGCAGCGCAACAAGAGTTGCATGTTCGGGAACTGTCTATTCCGACCGTTGCGTCCTTATCAATGTCAACAAAAGGGAATAAGGGAATTGTTGAAAGTATACTAAACATCAAACGAAGCCAGAAAAGTTAATTATGGTAAGTCTGGAAAACCCTCGTCCCCGAAAATCTGCAACTGATTTAGCGAAAGCGGCTTTATCCTATCAACGTCAACAACAGTGGCAACAAGCTGCTAATTATTACCAACAAGCTTTACTCCTAAAACCAAACTGGCCAGAGGTTTATTATCGTCTCGGTATTGTCCTAGAAAAACAAGAGCATTTCACCGCAGCAATTGAGTGTTATCGTCGGGCGATCGCAGCGAAGCCAGATTATGCTCAAGCTTACTCTTATTTAGGGATTTTATTACAAAAACAGGGGCAATTGCAAGAGGCAATTGACTGTTATCAGCAGGCGATTAAACTTAACCCGACAGAACCGAGTCTCTACAGTAATTTATGCTTTACCCTGACTCAACAGGGAAACTTTGATCGGGCGGTTGAATTATTAGAAGATGGGATTCAACGCTTTCCTAAAAATGCAATTCTTTATAATAATTTAGCTTATGCCTTATTTACTCGAGGAAAGTTAGATCGCTCGATTGATTATTATTTACAAGCTGTTCAACTTGACGGTGATTTAATTGATGCCAAAGTTAACCTCGGAACGGCTTTTCAACGACAAGGATTACATACGGTTGCGATTCGCTATTTTCAGCAAGTTTTAGAACAAAAACCCGATGCTATTTCTGTTCGTAGTCGTTATGGATGGTCGTTACTCGAACAAAATAAAATCTCAGAAGCCCTGCAACAATTTCGCCAGGTCATTGCCCAACAACCCCAATTTGTTGAAGCTTATATTCAGTGGCTAGATGTAATCGAAGATACGGATGAATTAAACCGTTCTCGGATTGCTTGTGGTCGTTTTTTACAAGCGTTATTAACAGATATTAATCATCCTGAAGTTTATCAGAATTTAGCCCAAACCTACTTTCATTTGGGTAATGCATTAATCGAATATCGTAATTATGCCCAGGCAGAAGCCTATTATCAAAAAGCAATTAAAATTAAGCCCCATTGGTTACAACCCTATTTACAATTAGGACGCTGTTTTGCCAAGCAAGCCCAACTGAGTGCAGCCATTACCACTTACCGTCAAGGATTAGAAATTAAACCCGATTCTGAAGAACTCAAGCAGGCATTAAAAAATACGATTCAACAACAACAGCAACTCAAAGAAAAAGCCGGAAAAATTACTCAAAATTCTATAGAATTACCCGCAGATGCCCCGATTACGAATTCTAATTTACCCCCTTGCGCTGGATTGGAATGTCAGCCTTGTTTAAATCGATTATTTGGAGAATTTGAACCGATTCATTTAGGAGAAAGAATTTATCGCTGTTCACAACAACCCCCCTATTTAAATCAGAATCCTCCGGATGAAGTGGCTGTAATTCCCCAAGGCAAAACTTGGATTGCACCGAGAAAGAGTTGGTGGAATGTTTGTAATGCCATTGCTACCATTCACCCCAATAATCAACTGGATATTAACTATTCTCGATTTTATCCGGCTCCTTTACCCAACTGTCAAAACCCAGATTATAGTCAGCATCAAGTTTTTTTCTTAGATGAGTTTCCCGAATTAGAATACTTAAAAGGGAAAACAGTAGTTTTATCGAGTCTGTCAGGAAATGTTTATTTTCATTGGATGGTGGATGTGTTACCCCGGCTAGAAATTCTCAAGCAACAGGGAATTAATTTAGCCGAAATTGATCATTTTGTTGTTAATAGTATTCAGCGTCCTTTCCAACGAGAAACCCTAGAAAAGTTAGGCATTCCTCTGTCTAAAGTAATTGAAAGTGATGTGAATTCTCATCTGCAAGCTGAAGAACTGATTGTTCCGGCTTATGCTGCCTCTGTGGGGTGGGTTTCTCCTTGGATTATTAACTTTCAGCGTCAACTGTTTGCAGCGGCTATTTCTGCCCCTGAGGGTGATTATCCAGAACGGATTTATATTACTCGGAAAAAAGCTCAATATCGCCGGATTTTTAATGAATCTGAGGTGATTGAATATTTAACTCAGCAGGGCTTTGAAACCGTTGTCCTAGAAACGATTTCAGTTGAACAGCAAGCCGCATTATTTGCCCACGCTAAAGTGATTATTGCTCCCCATGGTGCTGGCTTAACGAACCTGATGTTCTGTCGTCCCCAAACTCAGGTAATTGAATTAATTTCTCCCCATTATCTCCGGTTTTATTACTGGACGATTGCTCTACAATTAGATTTGGATTTTTACTATATTTTGGGAGAACGGTTTAATTGCTCTACGTTGCGGAGTTTAATGTATCAAAACCCGTTAACAGAAGATATTTTTATCTCAATGACGGCCTTGAAAACTGCCTTGCAAATGTTAGGGTTATCTGATAATATTAAAACATCATTAAGTTACCATAATCCCGATAAAACCCTAGAGCGCTCACTACCTCAAGTTATGGTTCACGCATCCTTAGAAGTTCCAACAACAACAGTTACCGCCTTTAATAACCAGGCCAAAGCCTATTTGAAACAAGGTGATACAGAATCAACTTACAAACTCTGTGTAGAAGCCTTACAGAAACAGCCAGAATTTGCCCCCGCTTATAAGTTTTTAGGGGATGTTTATCGGATCAAAAAACAGTGGGAAAACTCTAGGAAAAGCTACAGTAAAGCGATTCGATTACAGCCGGATTATGCAGAAGCCCATACAAATTTAGGCAGCTTATATGCGGTGCAAAAGCAGTGGCAGAAAGCTATTTTTTGTTATCAAAATGGTATCGCCTATCAACCCGAATCTGCTGAGATTTATCGTAACTTGGCTCGGGTCTGGGAAAAAGTGGATCAGCCAATCGAAGCAGCAGATTGTTGGTATGAAGTCTATCGGTTAGAACCAGACAGTGTCAGCGCCACAGATCATTGTCAATTAGGTGAAAAACTGCTGCAACAAGGTCAAATGACTAAAGCAGTGTTCTGTTTTAAACAAGCCCTAAAACAGGATGAAACCTTAGAAGCAGCAAAAGTAGGATTACAGCAAGCTCAACAACGGCGACAACCGCTTCTGATGCAATCAAACTCGGAAGTGATTACCGTTAAACCCGTTGAAACAGTTACTCACAAACCTTTAGTTCCCACCACAATAGATGATTCTATCTTAAACAGTACTGTTAATTTAGAAGCAGCACCTAATTTAGAAGCAGCACCCATCGTTGAGGGTGAGACGGCAACACTTCTACAAGATATTTCTGTTTTACTACAACAGGCACAACAACAGTATGAGCAACAGCAATACGAAGCAAGCGCTCAACTCTGTCAACAAATTTTAAAAGCCGATCCAGAGATTGAGATTGCAGTATCAGCCAATGTATTGCTCGGTAAAGCGTTGCAAGCTCAGGGACAAACTCAACAGGCGATCGACTGTTACAAAAATGTAATCGCCCTGCAACCGGGGAATATTACGGCATACAATAACCTCGGAAGCTGTTATGCCCTGCTCAAACAGTGGAAAAATGCCATTGTCTGTTATCAGAAAGCCATTCAGTTACAGCCAGATTTGGCGATCGCTTACCAAAATTTAGGGCGAGTTTGGAAGCGCTCCGGAGAAATGGAGAAGGCTGCTGACTGCTTCTATCAAGCGTTTCAAATTGAGCCAGATCTCGGGGGGGCAGAAGAATATCACGCTTTAGGCAATACCTTACTCCAGCAAGGGAAGCGAGAAAAAGCCCAATACTGTTACTGTCGTACCCTAGATTTAAACCCAGACCACGCAGAAGCCCATCATAACCTGGGAGAACTACTCACGACTCAAAAACAGTGGGAAGATGCCATGGCTCACTATCGCCGTGCCATTGAACTCAATCCTGATTCCTTTGCCTCCTATAATAGTTTAGGTAAAGCTTACATGGCAATTGGGGATTTAGAACAAGCCCTGAATTGCTACAATCAAGCCGTTCGCCTCAAACCCGAACTATTACTGGCAGCCCAAAACCTGACAACCGCCACAGTCAGCGGCAAAGCGAAATCTGCTCTGACCCAACAACTACCCGCCCCAACGGCTATACAACCGCCTCAACAGACCCCTTCTCAGCCTTTGGTTAAAGCAGTCCCTCAGTTTGACATCGTGGCGCGGCTGACTGAAGCAGAAGATTATTATCATAAACAACGCTATGACTTGTGTATTGATACCTGTCGTCAAGTCATTCAGTGGCAACCGAAAGCGGGAAGAGCTTATTTACTATGGGGTAAAGCATTAAGCGCTCAAGGCGATCCGACTCGCGCTCAACAATTTTATCAACAAGCGATCGCCCTACAACCCAACGATCCAGAAGCTTATATTGAGTTGGGTAACTTCTACAGCCAACAGCAACAATGGCAGGCTGCCATTAGTCAATATCAAACTGCCCTGCAACACAGAGGCACAGCCGCTGGCTATCGTCAACTGGCTCGAGCCTATGAAGCGATAGGAGACTTAGACTCAGCTCAGCTTAATCTCTATCAAGCGCTCCATTTAGAACCTGAAACCGGGACATTACAAGACTATCAGGAGTTAGCAGCCGCTTTCTGGCAACGGCAAGACTGGACTCCTGCCATGGGATGCTATCAACAAATCTTGGTACGAGATCCGCAAAATGCGATCGCTCATCAACGCCTGGCAGAAGGGTTTCAACAGGCAGGAGAGTTAGAAAAAGCCTTAGTTCACTATCGTCAGGCTTATAATATTGTCTCTCAACAGTCTAAAACCGTTCAACCTGTGGCTGATGCTTCTACCCCAGCTTTAGAAATGCCCGAAGACGGCGAAGTTGCCATGTTACTGGTTCATGTTCCCAGCTTTTCTAAAAAAGGGAAATGGTTATTGGGACTGTTAGAGCGGATGAAATGGGCCACGATCTTAGCCTGGGCTAAACCCGATGAATTTCCCAGTTTAAATGCCGATCCCTCTTACCATACTGTTTTATCAGAAGCTCCCCAACTTCCCCCCCTGCCTCAAAAACTGATCGCCCCAACTCCCACCCCACCCATGGTTTCACCCGCCCGGCAGCCGACTTCTGCTGTAGATCAAACGCCAGAGCCCAAACTTGTTCCTTTTCCCCATCAACCGCAACAGATCACGACTAGCCCAGACTCCATTTTGCGCCAAGCCAAAGTTGATTTAGACACTGGAAATTGGCAAGCCTGTTTAGCCGCTTGTCGTCAGGTTTTAGCGAAAAATCCAAAGCAGGCTTCTGCTCATAAGTTAATGGGTAAAGTGTTGCAAGCTCAAGGACGCTACGACCAAGCAATACAAGCCTATGGTAACGTCATGGCAATTGAACCTTTAGATATTGAGGTAAAAGTTGCCATGGGTGATTTATTAGCTGCTCAACAACAGTCGAGTAAAGCCATTGCTTGTTATCAAGCCGCAGTTAAACAAAATCCTCAATTAGCAATTGTTTGGGAAAAATTAGGAGATCTTTGGGCAAAAAATCGTGATATTAAACAAGCGATTGTTAGCTACAAACAAGTCATTCAGATTGCCCCTCAACGGTTATCAGCCTATCAAAAATTAGGGGATTTTTTGCAGCAACTAGGACAGGTTGAAGCGGCGAATGCTGTCTATCAACAGGCAAA
>CAYSWY010000063.1:0-32205 GCA_964434975.1 uncultured Lyngbya sp. | reverse complement strand
TCCGCGCCT
Organism: uncultured Lyngbya sp.; assembly: GCA_964434975.1. Taxonomy (GTDB): domain Bacteria; phylum Cyanobacteriota; class Cyanobacteriia; order Cyanobacteriales; family Microcoleaceae; genus JAAURB01. Next base: position 32,196 of record CAYSWY010000063.1, on the reverse strand, counting down.
GGATGGCACCAATGGATCAACCTCACCAAAACTTTGTATTCCCTGAAGAAGTATTACCTCGTGGTAACGCACTGTAATTATTGTAGTCACGCTTAAGTGAACTGTAATAAATACAAAGTAACCCCCATTTACTGGGGGTTTTTTATTGCTGAGTATTTGTTAAGAGCATAAAAGTGATTAGAGTATTTTGCGTTTTCTCAGCTAATAAAGGGACTCCGCTGATGAGTTTTTACACACTCTTTAAAGGATTGCTACTTTTAAGCTAACCTCTCAGGTTCTTTGCACTCCTGGTTCACAAACGCACACTGTATTAGAACAGTGCTACTTTTCCTCTCGTACTAGTATGTAGACTCTAAAAGTTAGGTTACGCTCTATTGATGATACTCAGGAATCTAGATAAACTTCAAGAAGATAATCACTTCCTATTTAAATTAAGCTAAGAATTGAGTCTGAAATGGAGAGATAATAAAATGGGTCTGGGTTGTATCTAAAATTGAGAATAACACTGTTTTAAATCTGCCATAAAATCTTCTATTTTTTAATAGATAATCGGTAAACATTTTGCAAATAACAACCGGATCATTTTTAAAGACTCCACAACCCCAAACGCCTAAAACTAAAGCATTACAGCCTTGTTGTGCAAATCAACTTAAGATCTTAGAACCCCATCGTTTCTTCTTTGATTAAAGTTATTTTATTTTAGAAACTATCAATTCACTTGAAATCCAAATAAGATACAGACATCAATAAATTTTCCAGGTTTAAGGGGTGGGTGAAAGTTATACCTTATTTTTATAATACACAAATACTACAAAATAGTCAAGACTGTAATAAAAAAATCCCCCACTTGAAGTATCACAAATGGTAGGATTGGGAATTAGATAACAATTGATTTTTTTTGTCTAAGTCTGACAGAGTTAATAACTAAGCTTTAAAATTACTACGAGAAGCAGACGGTAAAGACAGTTGAGGTAAAGCTTTAGTGGGTTGAGTCGTGGGTTGAGTTGGGTGATAACGTCCGTTTGGATGGGTTTTGGGTGTATCGTCGGTAATTAACATTTCCCGAATTAAACGGGCAGCAGCTTTTTGTGCCAATTCTCCAGCAACTTGTTGACTTAACTGCCGTACTTCTGGTTTGGCTAATAAACCGGGGACTCGCTGTAAAATTACGAGTGGATCGAATCCTTTTGTCTCTTGTAAAATTTCAACAATTCGTTGAATATGTTCTATATTGTTCGGCTGAGTCGTGAGCGTTTTTGTTACCGGACGATCAACCTTTATTCCCATCCATTCCGCCACTTTATATTGAGCAGTATTTAAAGCACGGCGAGAGGCTGAATCAATATTATTAACCAATTCATTCGCCAGACTTTCTCTAATAAATTCTCCTCGTTCTGAGAATAAAAAGTCAAGGGTTTGATCTAGAACCTGATTAATATCATAATCATCACTACTGCGAGCATTCTTTAATAAATTCTCTAAACGATTCCAACGGAAAGAACCTTCTTTAAATAAGAGATCTTTTAAAGAGGCTCGGAGTTGAGGAGACGGATCGCTGAGTAAACGCTTAGCAACATAAGGATAGGCTTTACTCAATACTTTAAAGTTTGGATCTACGTTAATGGCAATCCCTTCTAACGTCACTAAAGAGCGAATAATTAAAGCATAATACGCTGGTACTTGAAAGGGATATTCATACATTAATGCTGAGAGTTGATCGGTAATACTTTTAAAGTTTAACTCCGCAACACTGGCTCCTAATGCATCATTAAAGACATTGGCTAAAGCGGGAATAATCGGGGTTAAATCTGTGTCTGGACTTAAAAATTCTAAGTTCACATAATCACGAGCCAACCCTTCAAAGTCTCGGTTGACTAAGTGAACCACCGCTTCTAACAGTCCATAGCGTTGATAGGGTTTGACTTCACTCATCATCCCAAAGTCTAAATAGACCAATTTACCATCGGGACTAGCCAGCAAGTTACCGGGGTGGGGATCAGCGTGGAAAAATCCATGCTCTAAGAGCTGTCGCAGAGAACATTGTACTCCAACTTCAATTAAGTAACGCGCATCGATTCCTTGAGCTGAAACTGCCTCTAAATTGGTTAATTTAGTGCCGTTGACCCATTCCATGGTGAGGACACGTCGCCCAGTATATGGCCAATAAATCTTAGGAACATAAATATCTTCTAAATGTCCGTAAAGCTTTTGAAAGCGTTCGGCGTTACGACCTTCATGAGTATAGTCTGTTTCTTCAAAAATTCGATGACCAAACTCATCCATAATGGCAACGAGGTCACTACGAATAACTGTAAACCGTTTCTGTACCCAAACGGCAATAGTTCTGAGAATATAAATATCTAAGGCAATTCGTTCAGATAAACCCGGACGTTGGACTTTAACTGCAACAGCTTCTCCTGTTTTCAATTTACCTTTATAAACCTGTCCCAAAGAAGCAGCGGCAATGGGATTAGGAGATAATTCGGCATAAATTTGTTGAGGCGGTGCGCCTAATTCTTCTTCGATAAATTGAAAGGCCTGTTCATTGGAAAACGGGGGAAGTTGATCTTGTAATTTGGCTAATTCTTCTAAATAAATCGGAGTGACTAAATCGGGTCGAGTGGAGAGGGCCTGACCGACTTTGATAAACGCAGGACCCAAATCGGTGAGAATATCTCGCAGTCGAATGGCGCGTTTGCGTTCATTTTTAACGCTGCGACGGAAAAGACGATCTTGCCATAATCCAAAACCATAGGAGATAAATTTCCACAACACACTAAACAGTCGCCCTAATACCTCAAAGGTGCGAGATCGATAGTGGTTGGCGATCGCCACTGGATCGTAACGCATTGCCACATCTTTGCCGAGATGATGCTCAACTTCAAGGCTGGCGGTCGAGTCGGGTTTTTCCTCGATCACAATTGTACGGGACTCTACTTCTACTGTGGGGGGGTTAAGGCTGATTTGCTCAGATCTAGGAGTTGTGGCTGGGGTCATGGTTGGAGAGTTGGTGTTTACCGGGATTTGGCGTTGGCTAACCGTCTTTACATTCATATATAAGAAGTAACCCTTTGCAATAATGTTACCTATTGTAACAAGATGTTTCTCATCTGCCGTCTTCCTGTAGAGAAGTATTGTCTGTTTCTGCAAACTGAGTTAACCGTTGGCACAGATCTGTGAGATGATTCTTTGTGTTTACGGGTAAGCGAGGCCCCGGCATTTCCAAATCCGGCCAATTATTCAAATCGAAACAAGGACAACCCAAGGGGGGCAAACCTTTAGTCTGTATAGGAACGGGCATACCACAGCGGGCGCAGCCTTCAATGTCCCAAGCCGGAGACAGTAATTCTGCAATAGTTTGATCGGTTCCTTCTAGGTAACAGTCTCCTGACTGAGGTGCAAGGAGATTTTGCCAACAGCGCTCAAACTCCGGGCTGTAACCTTCTTGTTGCAGAATAGGATTAGGAAGTTGGAGATCTTCACCGTTGCGAAGGACTACTTTTTTTCCAAGTTGGAACCAGTGAGCCAGATATTGTTTAACTTGAAGTTGAGATGCCATTTTTAGACCATGTAGTGTAGAAGTTTTTCGTGATAAAACAGTTGATTTTTAATAGAATTTATAATTAATGATAGTGTAACGTATTTACTTTACTGTCGGCTGTAACGGAAAACCGAATATAGGGAAAATTCATCATCTTCTGTTGCAGCCTAGCTTAAAATTAAATCGCTGTTATTTTTTGTAATAAAAGTGTCAAAATACCATTTTCATAATCTAAACTCACGGGCTGAGAGATAACTGATGCAGGTAAAGCGACAAGCCAGCGACATGGACTAACCGATTGAGACTGAGTGGAGGGAACAGCCGGGATCGTTTCATCAATTCGGCCAGAAATTAGGACAGATTTATCAATCACTTCTACTTTTAACTGCTCTGAATATAAATGGGGTAACACTGCAATTAACTTAATCATTGCAGGGGTTTGATAGATTTGAAGATTCGCCAAGTGACTCACAGGAGAAACACAAGTACCAAGCTGTTCTAATTCATTAAAAACTTGATTGACTTGTCGTTCTACTTGTTCTAATTGATGAAACGGTTGTTGGTAAGTTAAAGTCATTTCACTCTAAAATAGGATTTAAAAAATAAAATTTGAAAACGTAAAAGTATGAGGTAATTATTAATAACAAATTAACTGTTATATTAGCTTTTAGAGAGATAAAAATATCTCATACTTTAGCTTATATAATATTATCTTAGAGGATTCAGAGTCTATTGTCTCGTGCAAGTACTGCTAAACTGAATAAACTCGATTAATTTCTATCAAAAGATAGAGTAACTTAATCGAGCATTCGGCTTCCTTAGTCTTCCTCTAGAGTTGACATACTCCCGGCGCTGAATCGCAAGGATTACAGCGCGGGATTCTCACAATTTGTGATTCTTGATTCACCGAGACAACTTAATTAAATCTGATTTCTCATCATCAACAGCGGTTGAACTCTCCTCAAGCGTTCCCGGTTCCCCGGCAGTTTCCCAATGCCCTTGGGTACTCTCAGGCGTGCGCGTTCCCTCTCAGGAGTGCGCGTTCCCTGGGGTACGCGCGAATCACCCCCGGTCGCACCGCTAGCGCCCTTCGGGTATTTCCTTACGCAAAGGCGGAGCCAACGCCAGTTGCTCCACACAGGCGAACCCCTTTGACGTTGTCTTCGCAGCGCTAAAGCTTGCATCAAGCGTGACCGAAGACCGCACTGGTCTCACCGTGAGACGACGCGGTCGAGCGCCGCTGTTATTCCACTCAACCCCTAGAATGTTCATGCCCTTCTTTAAAATGTTCAAAGCCGCATTCGTATCTCGACAGATTTCTGTCTTGCATTTAAGGCACTGATGAGTTCTAGTGCTGAGAGATTTCTTGACTCTATGACCACAGCTTGAGCAATCTTGGGAGGTGTAGTTAGGAGAAACAGCTATCACTGTCTTATTCCAAACTTTCCCAAAATAATCTAGCCATTGAGTGAACTGATACCAACCTGCATCAGAAATTGACTTAGCCAAGTGATGGTTTTTGACCCCAAGGAGTTCGGCAGTTCCTCCTCGACGCGAACCGCCAAGAGCGGACTGCCGAACCCTGTTTTGTATCTTCAGGCTGACGGGGTGACGGTATAGCTAAACGGCTTGCTGTATAATGAACATAGCTCGTTGACCCCTCTGGTAAAAGCAGGGATTATTCACTGTAGAAAAGAAAGAATCTTATCTATGTCATGAGAAATGAATCGAAATGCCTTGGTTAAAGAAGTGTAACCATTCTGGCGCACTAGGTTGAGGGTGATATTGCGTATGAGTGACCAGTTAGTAGCACCATTATAATTACATTCGGGAGCATAGTCTTCTTTCAAAACCACATCTTTAGCGAAGATGCAACTGGTTTTCGATACTCCAATGTCGTCGTATTCCTTCAGCAAAATCTATAGCAGAAAGCTCCAAAGAACTAATGTAGTATCGAACTTCCTCAAAGCTTTTATGGTGACGAGTCCCATGACAATAGACTTGAATCAAACTTTTAAGACCTACCCATTGACAATCAATGCTACTAACCTTGTTGAAGACTTTATACTCAGCTTGGCGACGAATTTCATACAAAGCTGAATCAGCTATAGCCCCCGCTAACTTATGGTCTCAGGCGTGCGCGTTCCCTCTCAGGAGTGCGCACGCCTGAAAGCGACTAAAGGCTTCCCCTAAGTGCATGAAGACGAATTGATAAACCCTTGAGGATAATGTCTTCATCCAGGGATATTGAGGCTTTACATGGTGGGTATAGAACTTTTTCAGCTTGTTAGCTGTAGGTTTTAATCCGGCTTGCACCGCTTCATTCCAAAGATTTAAAGCCCAATTCCAAACCCATCTAGAATAACCGGCGTGCTGCGCCATTAAGGTCTTTTGCTTGTTATTGAGTTTTAACTGGGTATTGAAGGCTCGTTGCATAGTTCAGGGTCGTTCAATATTTGCCCCTTGTACTTCTCTAGGTTTTAGCTACTTTGTTACCTCAAACACTATTGACAACATGCTTGTAGTAGCGTGTTGTGCCGCTAATCTTCAACTTAGTTGCTACTCTCAGACTGAAAGTTCCTCATGAATACATATTCCTCCACACCAATCACTATAATAACGATACCATTAGGATTTTAGGAGATTTTAAGTATTTTTATCGGGGGGCTTCCAGCTAAAAGCAATATTGAGACTAAACTGGCATTGGGAAGAATGTTAGTTTTGCCTCAAATCGGGAAAAATAAAACTGTTGCGTTAACAAGGTAAATCTTCCAGAGTGAAGCTGCAAACACATTCTTATCCCATCAAAACAAAATTCGGCTTTCTATCAAAATGGATATTCGCCACAATAGCGGGTTTTGCCATCAGTCTATTTTGGATTGAAATCGGCGAAAGACCCGACTTAGGCGTTATTCAGGGAGTATTGGGAAGTATAACAATTGGTATCGCCCAATGGTTTGTTTTGCGACAATATATCATTCAACCCTGGCAATGGATTTTAACCAGTATTATCGCCTGGGGACTGCTGGGATATAGCGATTTAGGGGTATTGGGTTGGGTGGCCCCTCGTAGCCTGAATTTAGGACTGAGATTATTCTATGGATGTCGAGATGGATTTCTCATCGGTTTATGGTTAGGTTTATGGCATTGGTGGGCGTTAAGATTACAAGTATTAAAATCTCATTGCTGGCTGTGGTGGACTCCCTGTTTTTGGGGAATTGGACTCGGGGCAGGATGGGTATTCGGTGGACTGTTGCGACAACTTAGCAATGTATTCCTCGCAGAAGTCATTGGCTTAAGTTTAACTTGGATAATTGTAGGGGGATGCATGGGAAAGATACTAACTCAGTTACTTTGGATTGATAAAAAGTGAAGGGATAGGGAATCGGCAATAGTACACTGTTATCAGTTTCCAAAATGGAGATATGTTTTAATCACAGTCAGTTTTGTCGGATTTGCTAAAATATAGTTAGAAGCGAAAGATTGAGTCAATCAAGTTAGCAAGATTTACCCTCACCATTAACCTTTCAAAAAAGTATAAAAATTAGCTTTTGTTTTGATTGCCTTATTTTAGCAAGAGTTCAACTCCCAATCGTCATAAAAAGTGGGTGATTGCTAAGTTCCATACTAAATTAATCTAAAATAGAAGGTAGGAGAACTTATCGAATCCACTTAAAGTGTATAGAGGTCTATCCATACCAAACCATTAATAATTTTACAGTCATTCTATCTGCTGATTCGTCATCCATGAAGTCGATAATAATCCGTTATTATTCTGCCCTCAATCCTTGACTGAATTCCCCTTTTTTCACTCAAGTAATGCTTTAAAATAAAACGACTTATCCTGTTATTATAATTTTAAGCTGTAAAGTGATATTAGGAAATCTTTCTGAAATTACCCCACTCTAGGCTGTAACATACCCCACCTAAAAGGGTTTATTCATTTGTTAGTCTCATGAATCAGGCTAATACAATTTTCCTATGTTTTTCCTTTTTATATTTTATCAATGAGAGGTCATACAAATGCTACAAAAGCGTTATCAAACTTTCGGATTAGTACTAACATTACCTTTTTTGCTGGCGAATAGTCAAACCGCAAACTTATCAGAGACAAAGGTAGATACTCTTTCCTTACCCACGCCAGAAATTCAGCCTGTTGTTGAAACGTCTACTGAATCTATTTTACCCCCAGAAGAATCGCAACTTCCTCAACCTGAAACTCAAAATAGACGAGAAGGGCGAGAATATTGCCAAGGAATAGGGGTTTGCTAAATAAATAGACTTATTTTATCTATTATCTAATTCATTAATTGTGATTGAATCAGAGGTGGGGTTGAGGTAAAAAACTCCTACAACCCTTCCACCTTTTTTATCCTAAAATACTCAATTTATTGCTTTTGCAAAAACTTCAATAAATCCCCCTCAAACGCTTCTCCTTTTAACATCCGATTCCAATATAACCACGGTAAAATATAGCGCTTAAATACCCACATACTATACCGTTCTTTGGCAGGATTCATCGGAAAACTGGACTTGGGTTTATTGTCATAGTCAAACTCCGCCATCATCGTTTTACCATATCCCGTGACCAACGGACAACAAGTATAACCCCCATAACTGCCAGGTGTTGATTTAGACTGAATTAATCCACAGATATTTTCAACTACAACGGGGGCTTGTTTACGAATGGCTGCGGCGGTTTTTGAAGTCGGGGCAGAAGAAGCATCACCCACACTAAAAATATTTTCGTAAACCTGATGTTGCAAGGTATGTTTATCTACATTTACCCAACCTGCTTCGTTGGCTAAAGGACTATTTTTAATAAAATCCGGCGCACTCATCGGCGGTGTCACATGAATCATATCATATTTTATCCGAATTTCTTCTACACCATTGTCTGTCGTAACATCAAAAATCGCTTCTTTTGTTTCCGGTAAAATTTTCTTGAGATTATGTTTAAACTTCACCTCAATTTGCTTTTCTTCAACGATTTCATTCAACGTTTGACAATATTCTGGCACTGGAAACATTGCCCCGCCAGCCGTACAATACATCACATTAGATTGATTTCTGACTCCATTTTTGCGAAACGTTTCATCCGCTAAATACATAATTTTTTGAGGCGCACCCCCACATTTAATCGGAGTAGCAGGATAGGTAAAAATTGCGGTTCCCCCCTTAAAGTTTTTCAGCGTTTCCCAAGTATAAGGGGCATAATCTTTAGAATAATTACTAGTAACACCGTCTTTACCTAAAGCATCCTCTAAACCTTCTATTTGATGCCAATTAATTTGAATTCCCGGACAAACCACTAAATAATCATAATGAATATGTTGCCCCGTTTGCAAAACTACAATATTATTTTCAGGTTCAAATGTTGCCGCTGCGGCTTTAATCCATTTAGCCTTTTTCGGAATACAATCTTTTTCGTTATGAATCGTTTTTTCTAGTTTAAAATCTCCCCCTCCCACTAACGTCCAAGCGGGTTGATAATAGTGTTTATCAGAGGGTTCGATAATAGCAACATCCAGGGAAGATTGCTGTTTTAAAAGTTGTGCCGCGACTGTAATTCCACCTGCACCCCCTCCCACAACGACAATTTGATGATGAATGGTATCTTGTGTCACTGTAGAATCGATAGATGCTGCTGTAGTAGACATTGACATTGTAATTTTTAGATAAAATTCACTCTTTATACTGAATCTTTTAGTTTAATCGCGTTAAAAGGAATCCGCTTAATTTATCCAAAAGTTTTAAGAATTTAGAATTATTTTATGATGGTGGGTTACTAACCCACCCTACAATTGACTGATTGAATCATTTACGAGGCATCAAAACTTAACGCCCGTCCCCTGACTTCTGTATTCACTTTTCCCTGTTAAAATACAACTTTTCCGCCAACAATTGTAACCACTGGCCACCCGGTTAAATTCCACCCTACAAAGGGACTCCAACCACATTTTGTTAACAGTTATTCTCGTAAAACCGGACGATAATTTTCTAAATCTACTAATATTAAATCTGCATCATATCTGGCATTCCAGACGGACTTTTCGGATAAGTTTGAGCCTTTTATTCTAAGGTATGAGGCGCATGATCCGTTGCAATAAAATCAATCACTCCATCTAATAAAGGTTGCCACAAAATATCATTATTTTCTGGCGATCGCCAGGGCGGATTCATCTGTGCTAACGTGCCAATTTTATCATAAGTACTCAGATTTAATAATAAATGCTGCGGTGTGACTTCAGCCGTCACCCAACTGGGTTTATCCTGGCGTAATAACTCTGCTTCTATTCCCGTTGAAAGATGTAAAATATGTAAGCGTCGTTGATATTTTTTCGAGAGTTTTAAGGCTAACTTTGTCGCCAATAATGCTGCTTCTTCGTCTTGAATAGTAGAATGAATTGCCGGGTTACTAATTCCCGAAAACTCAGTTCTTCGTTGTTGAATTCGGGCTTAATCTTCAGCATGAACTGCAATTAAGCGATCGCCATTCGCAAAAATAGGATCAAGAAATGCCTCTTGATCAACTAAAAGTTCCCCTTTCATTGACCCCATAAAAATTTTAATTCCACAGGTAGGATTTGCTTCGATTAAATCCGGTAAATTATCAGGAGTTGCCCCAATAAAAAAGCCATAATTGACAACACATTTTTGACTTGCCCGCTGTAACTTATCCGCTAAAGCTGATTTTACCTTCGTTAAAGGGCGTGTGTTGGGCATTTCAAGAAAAGAGGTTACCCCCCCCCTTCGCACAGGCACAACTGGCTGTAAACAGGTCTTCTTTATGCTCTAAACCCGGTTCTCGGAAGTGAACCTGAGGATCGATCACGCCCGGCAATAAGGTTAATCCTTCGGCTTCAATTTCTGTAACCCCTTCTTCGTTGGCAATATCTGCTGCAACCTGAATAATTTTTCCAGCCTCAGTTTTGACATCACCCACCATAAATTCACCGCTGGGTAATAAAATACGGGCATGACGAATAAGCAAAGAATCAGTTTCTGACATAGTGCTGGGTTTAGAATCAACTATTCCTAATCATTAAACGTTATCTGCCTCTCGTCAATCCTTAATCACTACGATTTTAAATATAAATGCCTGAATTGTTATAAATTCGCTCGATTAAAATCTATTACAATTAAAAATAACCAATCGGAGGATACAATGACAACGACTCAAGATTTAGACATTCTCCAGTCTCAAACCGAACTTGAAGAAATACAATCCCCTTCTGGAAACTTAGAAAGTAAGGAGCCACCTTTAGAAAGTTATTTACATCTCCAACAATTGCTGTTATTTATTAAGTGTTTAGACTGGCATTGGCAAGAGCGTAATGACTATTTTGCTGCCGGAAATCTCACAATTTATTATAGTCCAAAAAAACAAAAAACAGAATATTTTAGAGGGCCGGATTTCTTTGTGGTATTAAATACAGAACGTAAACCCCGTAAAAGTTGGGTGGTGTGGGAAGAAGAGGGAAAATATCCTAATGTGATTATTGAATTATTATCTCCTTCAACGGCAACAGTTGATCGAACTGAAAAGAAAAAAATTTATCAAGATATTTTCCGGACACCGGACTATTTTTGGTTTTCTCCAGACAGTTTAGAATTTCAGGGCTTTCATTTAGTGGATGGAACTTATCAGGAAATTTACTCTAATGAACAAGGCTATCTCTGGAGTGAACAATTACAATTATTTTTAGGAATTCATCAGCAACAATTGAGGTTTTTTACTCCAGAATTTGAATTAGTTCCTACTCCTGAAGAGTCGGCACAAGCTGAGAAACAGCAGCGAGAAACCGCTGAAAGACGAGCATTAGAAACTCAACAACAATTACAAATTGAACGTCAACAAAAGGAAAAATTAGCGGCTAAATTAAGAGAGTTAAATATTGATCCTGAGACGCTATGATATTATCTCCTTAGCTACCAATATTTGTTGGCTCAGTTAAACATAAAAAAACCCCTTCTGGGGTTATCATTTTAATTCAAAATAATCTATTCTTAGAGTATGTACAGCAAAACAAAAAGAACAATCCAAATCACATCTACAAAGTGCCAATAAAGTTCAGCAGCTTCTGGCCCGAAGTGATAGGATGCGGAGTAATGACCGGGTTGACGCGCGCGCCAGAGAACAGCCAAGATCATAACGGCCCCAAAGGTCACGTGCATTCCGTGAAAGGCGGTCAATACATAAAAGAAACTGGTATATAAGTTGGTGGTTAAGCCAAATTCTAAATTAGAATATTCATAAACCTGACCACAAAGGAAAATAATTCCCATAATTGCAGTGGCTAAAAACCACCCTTTTAATCCAGCTTCATTGCCTTTTTTAATCGCAGAGTTACCACGATTCATCACAAAGCTACTAGAAATCAGAATAATAGTATTAATTCCGGGCAGTAAAAGTTCTCTTTCTATATCATCAGGCGGCCAAACATCTGTACTGGCTCGACAAATTAAATAAGCCGTAAATAACCCGAGAAAGATCATACTTTCTGCAATCAGAAATACAAGCACCCCAGACATTCGTAAATCAGGATGTTCTTCGTGATGGCCTTCGGCATGGGCTGCTTCTTGGGGTTGATACCCAGCCACACTTTGAGAATCGTCAACGGTTGAACCTTGCATAAATCAATGTTTTAAATAGTAGTGGATTATTTGTCATTCGTTATTAGCTATTCATTAATTCAATAATAAACAACTAACAACAAATGACTCAGAACAAATTCTAATCTTTATCTGAAGAGTCACCAAATAAGGTGGAAGATTCAGCTTCAGATAGGGCAATACCTGCTTCTTTCTGGCGAGGAGGAACAGCCGCTGCCATTTCCTTCAAACGCGCCCGAATGGCTAAGGTTTTCTTCATACCATAGTCATAAGGACCTGTTCTCAGGACTGGGTCAACGATGAAGTTTTCAATCGGGGGTGGAGAGGAAGTCATCCATTCTAAGGTTAAAGCTTCCCAAGGGTTTGCCGGGGCTTTGGGGCCTTTCCACCAACTCCACACGGCGTTGATAATAAAGGGAACGGTTGAAACACCCAGAATAGCGGTTCCAATACTACAAACCATGTTGAGATCGGCAAATTGAGGATCGTACATGGCAACCCGCCGGGGCATTCCTTGTAAACCGAGGACGTGCATCGGCATGAAGGTCATATTTGCCCCAATTAAGGTGAGGACAAAGTGAACCCGTCCCCAGGTTTCATTCATCATCCGTCCGGTCATCTTGGGAAACCAGTGATAAATCCCAGCATAAATCCCAAATACTGCCCCACCAAATAGAACGTAGTGGAAGTGGGCAACAACAAAATAGGTATCGTGGACGTGAATATCAAACGGCACAGCGGCTAACATTACCCCGGTTACCCCACCAATGACAAAAGTGGAGAGGAAACCCATGGCGAATAACAAGGCGCTGTTGAGACGGAGTTTACCGCCCCAAAGGGTAGCGATCCAACCAAAGACTTTAATCCCTGTGGGAACCGCAATCACCATTGTGGCGATCATAAAGAACATCCGTAACCAGCCGGGAGTACCACTGGTGTACATATGGTGCGCCCAAACAATTAAGCCGAGGAAGCTGATGGCCAGGCTGGAATAGGCGATCGCCTTATAACCAAAAATAGGTTTACGGGCATGAACCGGAATCACATCTGAGATAATCCCAAAAAACGGCAGCACCATAATATAAACTGCCGGATGGGAATAGAACCAGAATAAATGCTGGTAAACCACCGGATCGCCGCCACTGAGGGGATTAAAGAAGCTCGTCCCGGCGAGTAAGTCAAATGAGAGTAAGATTAACGCTGCGGCGAGTACCGGAGTCGATAATAAAATTAAAGCCGAAGCTGCAATCATTGACCAGCAAAACAGGGGCATGTCGTTTAAGGTCATGCCCTTAATTCGCATCTGGAACATGGTGACGGCAAAGTTTACCCCACCCAGAATTGATGCAGTCCCGGACAAGAGTAAACTCAGAATCCAGATTTCTTCTCCTACTTTACCCGAGACTAAACTCAGAGGAGGGTAAGATGTCCAGCCGGCTTGAGGAGCATCAATAAAGAAACTGAGTAATAGTAAAATACCCGAAGGGGGAATTAACCAAAACGCCACGGCATTTAACCGAGGAAACGCCATATCTTTTGCCCCGATCATCAACGGGATCAGATAGTTGGCAAATCCAGCCCCTGCCGGAACGATCCACAGAAAGATCATAATCGTTCCGTGAACCGTGAACAGGCTGTTATAGACTTCTGGGCTAACAATATCCGGGTCAGGGGTGGCCAGTTCGGCGCGAACTAATCCGGCTAACGCTCCTCCGATTAAGAAGAAGATAAAAGAAGTGACAAGATATTGAATCCCGATCACTTTATGGTCTGTATTGAAGGTAAAATAATCCTGCCAACGCCGTTCTTCTTCGGTATGTTCGGCGTTCATATTGGCAGTCATATCGAGCTGTGCTTGTGCCATAAGAACGTTGTTATGATCAGTTATTCTGCGGGATGTAAAGAATGTAAGGTTTGAGCATTTACGCCCAACTCTGCGCCATAAGGGGCGAGAAATTCCGTTTCTGTCATGTCTGCGGGGTTCATCGCGATCGCATTCGGATTATTTGGGTTTTGCGCTATAGCATTTTCCTCTACCCAAGTTTGATATTCTTCTGGAGTATGAACCACCATTTGAGTTCTCATTGAACCATGGTAACCCCCACACAACTCAGCACAGACCACTGGATAAGTACCCGCTACTGTGGGTGTAAACCGTAGTTGAGTTGTACGTCCGGGAATGGCATCTTGTTTTAAGCGTAATTGCGGTAGCCAGAAGGCGTGTAGCACATCTTGAGCGGCGATATTAAGCTGGACTTCTTCACCTACCGGAACGTGTAATTCTCCCGCTACTACACCACTGTCTTTGTAGGTAAAGATCCAGGCATATTGTAAACCCATGACATCAACCACGACATCAGCGGCTCTTCCTTCTGCGGCTGGGGATGCACCGATACCGATAGCGACTTGAGTTCGGGCCTGGACTGGGGTATCAAGTGAGTCTTCGCTTCCGGGTAAGGGAGCTGCGATCGCCGCCCCACTGCGGTGATGATGGGCATGAATATCGGATACATTGGCGACCATTGGATCTAAGCCGCCCATTTGGTTATAAATCTCAAAGCTATAGATACCAATGGCGAGGACGATAAACGCCGGGATCGCTGTCCAGACAATCTCTAAGGGAATATTGCCATGAATCGGGGGGCCATCTGTATTATCATCGGGGCGACGACGGAATTTCACCATCGAAAACACCAGAATACATTGAACAAATAAGGCCAGACCGAAGGCAACGGTTAGCATCGCCCGGAATAAAGTATCGACCTCAGCCGCTTCTGCCGAGGCAGCCACAGGCATTAAATCGTTATGTTGACCATACCAGAGACTGACTAGGGTGAGTGCAATCCCGAATAGCATGGTCAAAATTGTACTGGGAATATTCAATCTTCTACCTCCTTATTTCGTACTCCCTTAACACTGGGAAAAATACGATGATGTTTCCATATTTAATCATAAAGGAATTGCCAACCGAAGACATGATTTAATCCCATCAAGATTCCCAAAGATATCGATCCAAATTATGGGCTTTAACTCTACTTCTTTTAAAGTAAAACAGATCACAGAAGTCGGTTAGAATTCCTGGCAATTCTTAGGATTTTCTTTAGAATTATGCTGACCCCTCTGAGGCTTCAGATGAGTGAGCGCATCGCATCCGTTGTGATTTTATCATTTTTTTTCTGTAGTTGTCGTCCCCTGATTGGGATTTAGGTAAAATCAGCTACTTTTAGACGCGATGGGACTTGAACGAGGGGGGACTGAGAATTTTTCTCATGACAAAGACCCCCCTAAACTTAATTTCGTTCCGCGAGTATCCGATTAAAAATTAAATTTTTCTTTAATCTTGATGAGAATCTCCGTAACGAACGGTAATAAACAATCAGAATCCAAAAACTTTATAAAAGTCTGCTCATTTCGAGTTGATATCGCTAAGCTAGATAAATAGCACAATATATTTTTATTGGTGAGTTGGCTGACAGCACAGGGAATTAACTCAAAAGCCATCATAAATCCTTGTATTTAATCAGCCATGATGGGATAGAACCCAGATAGTTAACCTCTCAAAAAAACACAGCTATTATCCATTCAAGTTTCGGGAGAACTCATGGCGAACACCATTCTCAATCAAAAAATAGAGATTTCTTCCTCAATTTCAGCCCAAGATCGGGTTCGTCGCCTGGTGTGGAAGCTGGCGATCGCTACTTTTCTGCTGATGGCAATTGGTAGCGCCACACGAGTGATGAATGCGGGACTGGCTTGTCCGGACTGGCCTTTATGTTACGGAACATTAGTGCCGACGGCTCAAATGAACCTACAAGTGTTTCTAGAGTGGTTTCACCGTCTAGATGCGGCTTTAATTGGAGTCGGTACAATTATGCTGGTGGGTTTATCCTGGTGGCATCACCTCAAGCTACCCCGTTGGTTTCCTTGGGTTGCAACGTTTGCCTTATTTTTAATTGTTTTCCAAGGGATTTTAGGCGGACTCACGGTGACACAACTATTACGATTCGATATCGTAACGGCTCATCTCGGCACAGCTTTACTATTCTTTTGTACTTTACTGGTGATGGGTTGCGCGATTATGCCCTACAACAGTATCGGCACAGTGGGGCGTTTACCTTGGCTGGGATTAATTGCGGCAATTTGTGTTTACCTCCAAAGTATCTTAGGCGGACTGGTTGCGTCTCGCTGGGCCCTACACCAATGTTTCGGCAGTAACCAACTGTGTTTGGTGATGAATAGCCACATTGCCGGAATTGTCCCCGCAACAGTCGGCAGTTTAGCGGTTGTGATTTTAGCCTGGCGCACTTCTGCCCTTAATCCTGTATTACGTCGTTTAGCCACTGGGGTGGGTGTCTGTTTACTGGCTCAAATTGTGATAGGAGTTGCTACCTTCCGTCTCCATCTTCAAGTTGAACCGCTGACGGTCAGTCATCAGGCTGTAGGTGCTGCCTTACTCGGAACCTTAGTTGCATTTACTGTTCTCGGGTTTCGCGATCGCAAAGTCAAATACTCCCAAGCGTAGTTGCTAATTCACTCTTTTTCCTAATCTTTACTTTCTAATTTGTTGTAGAAATATCCATGCAAGAATTGATTCAAACTCCTGCTCTTCGCCATCATGACAACCTCCTGCAGGTTGCCAAAAGCTACTATCAACTCACTAAACCTAGAATTATTCTGTTATTACTGATTACCACAACAGCCGGAATGTGGCTGGGTGCAAAAGGTGAAGTTGATCCGTTATTATTATTGGTGACTTTAACCGGGGGAGCACTCGCTTCAGGAGCGGCGAATACCATTAATTGTCTTTACGATAGCGATATTGACTATATTATGGAGCGGACTCGCTGGCGGCCGATTCCTTCTGGACGAGTTAAACCTCGCCATGCCTTACTGTTTGCCGCTGCGTTAACCTTAATTTCTTTTACTTTATTAACCGTTTTTGCTAATCTTTTAGCGGCATTATTGGCAATGAGCGGTATTGTTTTCTATGTTGGGGTTTATACTCATTGGTTAAAGCGTCATAGCGTCCAAAATATTGTCATTGGTGGAGCGGCTGGAGCCATTCCTCCGTTAGTCGGTTGGGCGGCTGTTACGGGTAATTTAAGTTGGACAGCTTGGTTATTATTTCTGATTATTTTTCTGTGGACTCCGCCTCATTTTTGGGCATTGGCAATGATGATTCGCGATGAATATAAAGAAGTCGGCGTACCCATGTTACCTGTGATTGAAGGAGATGAAGTCACCGCTAAACAAATCTGGATTTATAGCTTACTCCTAATTCCCAGTACATTATTATTGGTTTATCCTCTTCATTCCAGTGGGGTAGTTTATGCCGGATTAGCAATTGCTTTAGGCGTTATATTCTTACAAAAAGCTTGGCAACTCCTGCAAACTCCAACAGAGCGAGATGTGGCGCGAGCAATGTTTAAGTACTCCATTTTTTACATGATGTTGCTCTGTGTTGCCATTGTCGTCGATAGTTTACCCATTACTCAGCAGTTGAATCTAACCCTCGTTGAGCAGTTTCATACATTAACCAGTTGTTCGATGGCCTTATTATAAAATTCAGTCATTGATCGCTTAAAGTAGGGTGTGTTGTGGGACGCACCCTCTCACTATTTCTGTTAATTTAAACAATATGGAATTGATACATCCTGTAGAAGGAGGACTAGAAAATCTTGTTTCTATTGGCAAACTCTGTTTAGAAGCTATTTCTGTTTTTTGTGTTTTATTAGGTTGTTATAAAACGCTTCAGCTTGCCTTAAAACTGTCTCGTTTTAAAGATGATACTTTTCCTTTTGTTCAACTGCGAATTCGCTTTGGAGTTTGGCTGGCTTTAGCGTTAGAATTTCAGTTAGGAGCAGATATTTTAGCCACAACCGTTGCCCCTTCTACTCAAGCTTTAATTCAACTGGGAGCCATTGCTTTAATTCGGACATTTTTAAACTATTTTCTCAATCATGAACTCGAAAAAGAGTTTGAATTACGCAAAGAGAATATACAGTTAAATAAAGCTGCTGATAAAATTAAATAAATTTAAAAAGTTAATTATAAAATAGTAAACTAAACGATTATTTTTAACTGAGGTAATTGTTTGCCTCTCGCTTGATAATCTTCTACCAATAGTGCCAAAACTTCCTTAGCATTTTTCAGCGCTTCTTCTGGACTATCGCCATGAGTATGAGCGTAAGGCCCAAACTCTGGCAAACTAGCAATGTAAGTTTGATCGACTTGCTGACCATTGAATGAGAATACTATAGTGTTTTTCCTTCATTTTTCATCAATTGATTATTTTTATAAATCCTTTAAATCTCTGATTGCATTTTTAACATCTTTTTCCTGATATTTATTAGCATCGGCTCCATCTTTCCCTGACAAAACTAGACTATACTCTAATAAGGGATGACCCAAAAATAAACTAGATACCAGCGAACGAATTTATTCGTGGATAGAAACAAAACTTTCCGAATTTTCTTGTCCCTTGATTCATGGCTTGGGTTACTACTTCTGTAGAGACGTTACATGTAACGTCTCTACATCTACCAGGGCGATAAGAGAAACCTACTTTTTTCAGTATTGAAATAATTCATAAATTGCTTAATCATAGACGAGAAATTAACGATTTTAATAATAGCATTTTAATCATCGAGACTAAGAATATTGAGAATAGAGTATTATCAATCAAGAAAGTATAGTAAAATTTGCAAAAAGAGTAAGGTTTTGATACTATTATTTCATTATAGCTATGGCAGCGACTCCCCCTCTTAAACCCTTTAATCCTCAAGCTGAACTTGCCAAAGAACGGAACCGCGCTGCTGCTGAACGAACCTTAATGGCCTGGATTCGGACTTGTTTAGCATTGATTAGTTTTGGCTTCGGGATTGATACCGTTGTCAGTGCCATTCGTTCTTTAGTAGGAAATGATGTTAATCCGGTTCGTCTCTCACGCTTGCTGGGTCTTTCGTTTATTGCTTTGGGAACTTACGCAATGTTAGCGGCGGTGATGGAACATTACCAAGAGTTACGGCATATTCAACGAGATGAAGCATATTATTACACTCCTCGGCGTTCATTGGGGCTAACAGTGGCTTTAGCGTTAGTCACCATCGGTACATTAGCATTTCTGGGGATATTAATTAAGACATTTGATCTGTTTTCTTTTTTAAGGTAAAATACTTAAAGGGTTTAGTTTGGAAAAATAACCCGATAAAATAAACATCATTTGACTCAATTTTAAGGAGTAATATTGTGGTTGAACCTTTATTGTCTGGTATCGTAATTGGTCTAATTCCTGTCACCCTCGCCGGACTGTTTTTTGCGGCTTATCAACAGTACCGTCGGGGAAATCAGTTGAATATTGACTAAATGATTCAGGTAGAGGCGTTTCCATTGTGAACGTCTTTACTATTTATAATTCGTGATTGTTTGTTAGTTCTGGGTTATTCCCTGTGTTCTCAATTCGGAAAAAGGTAACGGCACTATTTCCATAGACTTTTTGACGATAAATTTCTAAGCCATTAATACTCGGAATAGTCCAACGCTTCGGGTGATGTTCGACAGCCATTTCTCCATCAATTGCTAAAAGTTGATATTGATTGATCGCATCTAACACAGGCTGATATAGACTACTTTGGTAAGGTGGATCAAAATATATTCGATCAAATTGAAGTCCTGCTAAAGTTTTGAGTTTCGTTACCACATTGCCGCGAATAATTTGAAATTCTTGTTCGTCTGTCGCCACCTGTTGCCAATTTGAATGGATAATACGGCAAGCTTGAGGAGATTGTTCAATTGCGATCGCAATTTTTGCACCACGACACAATGCCTCTGCTCCCATTGAACCACATCCGCTGCATAAATCCAACCAGCGACAGCCTGTGATCTGATTTTGCCAAATATTAAATACTGCTTCTCGGACACGCGCTAAAGTGGGACGAGTTTCTAAACCGGGTAATGTTTTCAGCGGACGGTTACCATAAATTCTTAAACTCATAATTAAAGATAAAACTAATTAAAAAAATAGCTGCAATTCTCATAAAAAATTACAGCTTCATTTTAGTTTAATCTAAATTGAACGGTTAATCAAACCGGTGATGTTGCAGCCACTTTCTCTTCAACGGCAGATTCTGACAAAGATAAGCCGGAAATGGTTTCCTGACCGCGAGATCTTTGGGTCTTTAATAAGGTGATATTGCTAGTAATTAAAAAGCTAGTAAAACTGGCAATAGCAATAATCGGTAAAATCGAAGTATCAGATAAAACACCGAGAATAATAGATGTACTCACAGGGGTTTTTGTAATCGCAACATTAATTGCCGCCATACAACACAACATTGCAATAGTCGGATGAAGCATTGGAATTGCCGCAGAAATTGCCAGTCCTAAACTTGCGCCTGTGAAAAACAAAGGAAAGATAAATCCGCCCCGAAAACCGCCATGAATGGTAAAACTAATGGCAAACATTTTTGCTAAAGTGATGCCTAATAGTGTGACTAATCCTAAAGTAGAAGCCGCTTCAATCAGTTGAGTTTCAATTTGCTGTTCACTAAAAAACAGGGTTTGAGGATAAAGAATCGCTAAGCTACCAATTCCGACTCCTCCCATCACAGCCAATAAAATATGCTGATTTTCTATCCGATGAATCAGGAATTTAATCAATCGGAAAATCCCAATAAATAAAATCCCTGCCAATGCACCGACTGCACCTAAAATTAAACCTTCAACTAAATTCAGCCAGTTTAATGTGGGTAAAGTATCAAAGTAATCAAAGTTATAAATTCCTCCCACTGTTAAACCGGTTGCATAACGAAAAATTGCAAAACTAAAAATACCAGAAACAATTGCTGGCGTAATCGCTTCATAATATTCTATGCCACGACGATGGGGAATTTCTAAGGCAAATAACGCCCCTCCAATGGGTGCGCCAAAAAAGGCTGCTAGTGCCGCACTCATACCACAAAATGTGAGGACTCGTGTATTTTTAACGGTTAAATTGAGTTTCTCAGCTAGCCAGCTTCCGATACTGCCGTTTACTTGTACTAATGGTGCTTCTGGCCCGAGGCTGCCTCCGGCGGTAATTGAAACCAAAGAAGTCGATACCATTGCGGGGGTTTGACGGGGGTCTAGTCGTCCGGCATCGTGAACTTTATCAATTACAATTGCCATCTCTCCGGGTAAGCCGAAAAAGTATAAGCACAACCCCACACATAAACCGCCAAGACTGGCAACAATTAAAGTGTAATTCCAGTCCGGTAACCAGGTGGGAAATAGAGGTAGCCAGTAACTTTTCCCTGTTTCCCAGACTAATTTCATTAATTCTTCTAAAACAAAATAGTAGGTTGTTGCAACAACTCCACCAATTGTGCCGACAATTGCTGCACAGCAAATAATTGCAAAATAAGATAGTTCTTGCGGTTGAGAAATGCTTTCATCAATGGTTTCTTGAGTTGATATCATGTTTAGCTTGCGTAGATTTAGATGCACATAAGCTGTGTATTATTTCACCGCGTTGTTGCTCTGAGACGCACCTCTGGTGACTTTACGTCCGGTGTAGCGTTAACTTTAATAAAATAAAATCTAACAACTTAAATCCCCATCATGCTAGTGTCTGATACCTCAATAAAATGTAGCTACAATTACATTTATACCAATTTATTTGATAGTTTTACATGGGTTTGATGCAATTAAAGCAAACTGTATTGGCAGACACAATTTATTATAAATTAATATCTTTAATTAAATAAAAAAATAGATTATTTGATTAAAATATCAGATCGTAAAATTCGGTGCAGATCTAAACTTGGCGATGCAATAGTTGTTTGAGATCAGAGATTCTGTACCTGTCCGCTTTGGGATGAGTTTGATGATTAAAAAAGTGAGTCATTATTCACTCTGTGAATAGATTGATTGAGAAATTATATGTTTAAGTGAATAAAAAAAAATTCAATTATTTAATTTTCTATGCTCAACTGAAATAAGTGCATAATAGTATTAATTTGTTAGAAGGCTTGCCGGCTTATCTTGTCGAAAATGATAGCAACCTTGAGGATATTATGCTTGACTCAATGATTAAACAGCTTAAGCCTATTGTCGTACGGGTAAAAACAGAAACAATTGATCGAGAAGAGCCGGGCTATTTAAAAGGGGGAATTAAAATAAAAAATCATCATATCTCAAAATTTTATTTTCCTTAAGAGATTGGATAGAGAGTAAAAAATGACTGATTTTTCGGTCACATTAAAATCTTTGAAAAAAACTGTATTACCGCTCTTGTCATCTCAGGTAACAATTTTTTGAGGCTACCGCCCCTCAGGGATGCCTGAGGTAAAGAAGTTGAGTCTTCATCCGGAACTGGCTAATATTATACTGAAGATGCAGTTAAGACAATCACCCATTATCCAAAGTTAAAGATACAATGGAAGGGCATATTGAGTTAAGAAAGATGATTCGGGATAAAAATCTGTCCAAAAACTCAAGCGGATATTTAGGCACGGGCGCTATCCTACTCGCCATCTTGGCGGGAACTATGGCATTGACAAACCCTCCCAAAGAAGAATATCTTGAGTACGCTTCCGGACAGTTATCAGCAGAAATAAAGGGCAGTTATTGCAAAGAGTCAGAAGCGCCCAAAATTCTTGAGAATTTCAACTTATCCGGGGCGTTTGCGGATGTTTGCAATAACTTAGTCACTTCTCAGCGTCCGGCTTTGAGACGGCATCTAGACAACGCCACACAGCGACAAAATCTAGTGGCTTTCAGTATTTATAAAACACAATTATGGGATCGTCAGTATCGAACGATTGGTGTATTTGGTAACTTTTTAACCTTTTCCTCAGAGAAGGTGGATCACCAATTTTCTGATCTGGAGAAAATTTTTACTGAATAGTTAATGATTATTTTAGAATCTATCTCGAGCTAAATAACTTTCTGATACAAGCATCAATGGCTGATCTTATTGATGTTTCTTATCATGACTTCTGAAATTAAACTCAATGAAGAATATTATATAAAATCCGGATAACCTAGCCCTCCTAAAAAGCTCGCCTAGTTGATTTTCTTAACTTTGAATTTGAAGAAGTCTATTAATCATACAGGATATGGCTTGTTAAAATAGAGTCAGTTCGTGATTGACGCTAAATATGAGCTTTGTTAATCCTTATTCAAGTCTCCATGCTATTCTAGAAACAGTATACTATTAGTAAGACTCTGCAAAATCATTAACTTAGGGAATAACCCCCACCATAATAACTCTTATTTTAGCAATCATATTTAACTCTGTTTAGAGTAATGATGAATGACAAACATATAAGGGTGAGTTGATGATTGAAAAGCAAAGCTTATGCCTGTGCATTGACAACACTGAATGTCGAATCTTAGGGTGCTCATCTACAATATAGCTTAACTTGTCTTTCTGATTCAGCAATAAAATCTGTTGATCTCAATCATCAGCCTGAATCTGTATATACCCATTCCCAATTGTTCCGTTAAATATGGGAAAGTGGTGAGAGATGGGATTTAGGCTGACGGTTATAGCAAAGATGATAACTCTTGTAAGTGGCCATTGCTGAATGAAAAATCATTACCCTCTCAATTCAAAAGCCAACATTCTGGTGGTTGATGATACACCTGAAAATCTTCGCCTCCTATCAAGAATTTTATCTAAAGAAGGATATCATGTGCAAGGTGTTGAACGGGGAAGCACAGCCTTAAAATTAATTCAAACCCATCCTCCAGATTTAATTCTACTAGATATTAAAATTCCTGATATCAGCGGTTATGATATTTGCCAGCACCTCAAAGCCAATCCAGCCACTGAAGAGATTCCAGTTATTTTTATTAGTGTTTTAGATGATGTGGTTGATAAAGTCAAGGCATTAAATATGGGAGGAATTGATTATATTAG
Organism: uncultured Lyngbya sp.; assembly: GCA_964434975.1. Lineage (GTDB taxonomy): Bacteria > Cyanobacteriota > Cyanobacteriia > Cyanobacteriales > Microcoleaceae > JAAURB01. The sequence goes on along the minus strand of CAYSWY010000063.1, from coordinate 8,137 downwards.
CAAGCCGTTTCATATTGCAGAAGTTTTAGCAAGAATTAAAAATCAATTTAACTTAATCGAAGCCAAAGCAGAAATCCGTAAACTCAACGCCGAGTTAGAAGGAAGAGTTCGTCAGCGCACCATTCAGCTAGAAGCCGAAATCACTCAACACAAACGAACTCAGCGACAGCTTAAAGCCAGTAATAGTGAGTTAGAGCAAGAGATTAAAGAACGTCAGCGTGTACAACGAAAATTGTTACATATGGCGTGGCACGATACATTGACAGGCTTACCCAATCGAGCGTTATTAATGAGTACATTAAGCGAAGCGATTGATCGAATTCAGCAGGATAAAGGTTATCAGTTTGCTTTATTATTTTTAGATTTTGATCATTTTAAAGTTGTTAATGATTCTTTAGGACATTTAGTGGGGGATGAACTTTTAGTTGCGTTGGCTTTTCGGTTACGTTCTTGTCTAAACTCACAACAAACATTAGCCCGCTTAGGTGGGGATGAGTTTACCGTTTTAGTAGAAGAAATTGAAGATCCCTCAGAAGCCATTACAATTGCTGAATTGATCTTAGAACAGTTTACTTATCCTTTTTACCTCAGAAATACCTACGAGATTTTTATCAATGCCAGTATTGGTATTGTTCTGGGGGTAGAAGACTATGAACATCCAGAAGAGGTTTTGCGAGATGCTGATGCAGCAATGTATGCGGCTAAAGATGCAGGAAAAGCCTGCTATAAAGTTTTCGATCAAACCATGCATACTCGGGCATTAATTCGACTACAACTCGAAACAGATTTGCGCCTCGCGGTTGAACGACAAGATTTTATTTTACACTATCAACCGATTGTCAGTTTAAAAACAGGAAAGTTGCTTGGTTTTGAAGCCTTATTACGCTGGAATCATCCCAAACGCGGCTTAATTTATCCGGATTATTTTATCCCTATTGCTGAAGAGACCGGATTAATTATACCGATTGGTTTATGGGTTTTTCGAGAAGCTTGCGAACAGCTTAATCTATGGAAAAATCAAGGATTTCATCAAGATCAAGACCCGTCAAAATATTACTTTAAATTAAGTGTTAATTTGTCTGTAAAGCAGTTTTTACAGCCGAATTTAGTTAATGAATTTCAAGAAATTATGCAATCTCACGATATTAAAGGCAGTAACTTAAAATTAGAAATAACAGAAAGCTCAATTATGAAAAATATTGAGGAAGTGATTCAAATCTTACAAGATTTTAGAGCCTTAAAAATTCAACTGAGTATTGATGATTTTGGTAAAGGATATTCTTCTTTAAGCTATTTACAAAAGCTGCCAATTGACACTTTAAAAATAGATCGCTCATTTGTTAAAAATATGGCGGAGAATACAGATCACTTGCAGATTGTTAAAATGATTGTCAATTTAGCCCATAATTTGGGGGTCGGGGCAATTGCCGAGGGAGTAGAAACAAAACAACAACTGTCTCGCCTCAGAAGCCTGGGCTGTGAATGGGGGCAAGGAAACCTATTTTCTAAACCTTTAAATAGCCATCAAGCAGGTCAACTCATTGCTAAAAATCATTGCTGGTATTCTAACAAAGTGAATCAGGAATAACTGAAATCAGACGATGATTCCTACTGAAAAAAATGACTCTATTCAATGTCAACTGAATAGAGAATATTTGGTAGATATGAAGTTACAAAATAGACAATTTAGAAGTCAAATGAAGCTGCAATGATGGCAACCCATCTGATGAGCAATTAGAAATCACTCGTAAATGAGAACTGTGCAAAGCGATCACCCGATTAATTAAACTGAGTAGGTTTCAGTTCTATCAATAGCAAGGGTTTCAACGATTCAATTTATATAATAGATATCATGGAGATTGAGTTGATTGTTATCGGCCAGTATCAATTCCTTCTCTTTCTCCATCCTCATTTGTTCCCTCATAATTAAGGGAGATTAGTAACTCCTGAGTTGATGGTTTGAGATCAGATTTTGAGGCCGTTGCAACTGGTTCATAAACTTGAGCCGCTGTCAACCCAGTAGACGCAATTAGTCCAAGCAGTAGAAGAATATGTTTCATGAGATGAACCCTGAATTTAACAACAGAGCTGCTATCTTTGCCAACACATTTTGTGATACAGTAAAGAGTTACAGCCCTTAAAAGATGTAGTTTTTTCAAATGATAAGAAAGTGACTACATCTTGTTTGAGAAAAAGGGAACAAATTAGATTTGTTCTTACCCTTAATCTTCTAACACAAACTACAAATTTGGCGAGTGGGTACTAACCCATCATGTCCCTCATCCTCCACTCAGGGATTTACCCAAGAAAATCGCTTTAACAACAGATTTTACAATCGGCAAAAACTGTCTCAGCCATCACAAGCATGACTAATTTAGCGTGACTATAGCTGATGAATGATGATTGCGGATCGGATTAAGCTGTATCGCGCCAAGATCTGCTACGCTCTAGCTAATTAGATTTAATCTCCTTCAACCCTGGCATTAGGAGTCACGACTGTGAAGCTAGCAGACTGGATTGGTTTTCTGTCTTTGATCATTGCTTTGATCATTCTGTGGCAATTCCGGCAGATTTTACTACTTATTTTTACCGCTATCGTACTCGCCATCGCCCTCAATAGCTTAGTGAGAAAAATTCAGAAGTTAGGCGGGTCACGGGGAAAATCCGTTCTGTTAGCTTTAGCGTTGGTGGCAGTGTTTGCCATTGTCTTTTTAAGTTTGGTGATGCCGCCGTTTCTGACTCAATTTGAACAACTCCTCAAACTGGTTCCCGTAGGCTTTGAACAATTTATTCGGTGGGTTGACCGGGTGATGCTTGATCCTCCCGCTTGGTTACCCAATATTGAACTACAACTGCCGAATATTTCCGAAATTGCCCAGCAAATTGGGCCACTAGCACAAAATCTTCTGGGGAACTTTTTTGCAATTTTCTCTAATTCTCTTGCCACGCTGCTGCAAGTCTTGCTGGTGGTGGTGATGACGTTGATGTTTCTCGTCAATCCCCAGGGATATCGACAGTTAATAATTCGTCTGTTTCCCTCGTCTTATCGTCGTCGGGCTGATGAAATTTTTGCTGAGTGTGAAGCGGCTTTGTTACAGTGGCTGGGCGGAAGTGTGATTAACTCTACCTTTATTGCAGTTCTCTGTGCCATTGGCCTGTTGATTTTAGGGATACCCTTTGTACTGGCCCATGCCTTACTGGCGGGAGTGTTTAACTTTATTCCCAATATTGGCCCGGCTGCTAGTGTGATTTTTCCGGTTTCTGTCGCCTTATTAGATGCCCCTTGGAAAGCTTTAATTGTAATTGTGCTTTACATTGTCGTGCAGAACCTAGAAAGTTATTGGTTTAGTCCGATGATTATGGAAAAACAATTGTCTTTGTTACCTGCCGCCACCTTAATTGCTCAAATTTTCTTTGCTCAATTCTTTGGCTTTCTGGGATTAGTTTTAGCCTTACCCTTAGCAGTTGTCTGCAAAACTTGGATAGAAGAAGCAGTGATGAAAGATATCCTTGACCGATGGCCGGGTGATTCACAACAGCCCCAAACTGAAGCTGTCTTAGCCTCAGAAGAAGTCACATCAAACACCGTAGAGAATCCAACCCTTCAATAGTATAGCGCTACAGGCTCTTAATCAGGCTCACCCCAGGGAGTATCCAATCAAACATCTAATTGAGGCACAGGGGAAAAATCGCAATTCTCACTCGTGATTCGCGATCGCCTTCGCGCACAAGCCCATCTCTAACCTCGTCTGACTCACGTCATATTAGACTTCGCCGCAGTTGTCAGAGAACCCATCGAGAAGGCAACAGGGAACAGATATAAGCATTGATGGATATAGTATCGGAAAGATACTTTTGCGGCGTAGGTCTATTAAAAACAAACCTATATATGAAATAGGACAGACCAATTATTAGTCTGCCCTACACCTTGGCTATTGAAGTGGTGAATTAACCACTACTATTGTTTATCCTCAACTCACTTGCGAGTGAACTTGGATTAGGTATTCATATCGTTGGTGGGTAACATGGATTGAACTTGAGGTTCTAAGATTGTCGGTGCAGTATAGCCACCCGAGTAAAGAACAGAATCTTGTTGTTGCTGGGCGAAGACAGGGAAGACTTCACGCACCTGAGAGGCAACTTCAACTGTTTTAACATCGTAGGTTTGAGTGGCTAACTTCGGATACAAACCGATACCGATGATGGGTAGAAGTAAGCAAGTGGCAATCATCACTTCCCGAGGCTTAGCATCTCCGAGATATTCATCAATCACGAGACCATAGCTGGTTTCACCGAAGAAGACTTGACGCAGCAGGCTGAGGAGATAAATCGGCGTTAAGATTAATCCAATCGCAGACAGGGCAACAACTACAATCTTGAAGCTAGAACTGTAAACGTCGCTTGTGGTAATCCCGAGGAAGACAGTTAATTCACCGACAAACCCACTCATTCCAGGTAATGCTAAGGATGCCATCGCGCCAGCAGTGAACAAGGCGAAGACTTTGGGCATTGTTTGAGCCATACCGCCGAGTTTGTCCATGGCTAAAGTATGGGTGCGTTCGTAAGTGACTCCAGTCAGGAAGAATAGCATCGCTGCAATTAACCCGTGAGAAATCATCTGTAAGACTGCGCCGTTGAGTCCTAATTCAGTTAAGGAAGCAATCCCAATTAAGACAAAACCCATGTGAGAGATGGAAGAGTAAGCCAGACGACGCTTGAGGTTGGTTTGACCAAAGGCGCTTAAAGCACCGTAGACAATATTAACAACACCGAGAACCGCTAAAACTGGAGCAAAGTAAAGGTGAGCGTTGGGGAACATTTCAATGTTCATCCGAATCAAACCGTAACCCCCCATCTTCAGCAACACACCCGCTAAAATCATTGAAACTGGGGTAGGTGCTTCACTGTGAGCATCGGGTAACCAGGTGTGTAAGGGGAAAATCGGAAGTTTAACCGCGAAGGCAATTAAGAATCCAGCGTAGAGTAATAGTTCGAGACCGATAGGATAATGTTTGTGGGCTAAGGTTGCCATGTCGAAGGTGACATCACCTTTGTAGAATGCCATGGCTAAGGCCGCAGCCAGGATGAAGACGGAACCTAAAGCAGTGTAAAGGATAAACTTGGTTGCAGAGTAAAGACGCTTTTGTCCGCCCCAAATAGAGATTAATAAATAGACAGGAACTAATTCGAGTTCCCACATTAAGAAGAATAATAATAAGTCTTGGGCGGCGAATACACCTATCTGGGCACTGTAGAGAACCAGAATTAGGAAGTAATACAACTTAGGCTTTTTGGTCATCCGCCAGGATGCTAAAATCGCGATGGTGTTGACCAAGCCTGTTAGAACGATTAAAGGCATCGACAGGCCATCAACGGCTAAAGACCAATTGAAGCCAATTTGAGGAACCCAGGCGTAGGTTTCAGAGAGTTGAAATGCAGAACTATCGAGGTCGTAGTTTTGCCAGAAACAAACAATTGTGAGAACTAAATCAATCAGCCCTACCCCGAGGGCATACCAACGAACAGTCTTGCCGTCATTGTTGGGTAGGAGAGGAATCGCTAAGGAAGCGATTAAGGGGAACAAAATAATTGTGGTGAGCCAAGGAAAGTGAGTCATAATTGCCAGTGAGAATAAATACCTATTTCTGACACTTCTATTATATTCACGAAAGTGAAGTTTTGTTAACCCTATTGTAAACAATCTCTCTTTTTGAGTATTAATTCTCCTGTAACTCCCTCACAGTATAGGTTTCATCTGTAAAAACTTGAGTAATTATAAAAATATAGATTGTTTAAAGAAAAGACTAAAGTTCTCTCTAGCACTGGTTTTTAGCTAAATAAAAGAAAATAAATTTAAACTTGATAGTTTTAAGTTATGTAACGTATAAGTTCAACTTACATTGACCTTAGGGGACATAACTATACATTTGTTCACACTTGATGAGGCTGGGGTGTAAAAAATAGAAATCGGTTGTGATCTGATGATTACTGAAGATAATACCTTGATTGAAGAGCCGTTCTCGTTTAACGATAAACTAATGAAGACTGATCCTTAACAAAATCTTATTTATACGTCTGTGACAGACTTTACCCGTCAAAATCAATGACCCATTGGCTTTTAGAAACAAGTTGGATAGTACCTTTGTATGGCTTGGTGGGAGCAATTTTAACCCTACCTTGGTCTACTGGGGTAATTCGTCGGACAGGCCCAAGACCTGCGGCGTACTTTAATGTATTGATGACCATTGTTGCATTGATTCATGGAACAATTATTTTTCGTTTAACTTGGGAGCATCCCCCTCAACAGTTAATTATTCCTTGGTTACAAGGGGCTAATTTAGATCTTCCTCTCGTCCTAGAAGTGTCCCATGTCAGTATCGGGGCGGTGACGCTGGTGACGGGTATTAGTCTATTGGCTCAAGTATTTGCCCTGGGTTACATGGAAAAAGACTGGTCTTTAGCTCGCTTTTATGGCTTAATTGGCTTCTTTGAAGCAGCCATTAGTGGCATTGCCCTGAGTGACTCTTTATTCCTGACCTATGGGTTGCTGGAAATGCTGACCCTCTCTACCTATTTATTGGTCGGGTTTTGGTATGCTCAACCTTTGGTTGTGACTGCGGCCAGGGATGCCTTTTTAACAAAACGGGTCGGAGATGTATTGCTGTTAATGGGTGTCGTCGCGGTATCGGCTTTAGCGGGTAGTATGACCTTCACCAATATTGAGATCTGGTCAGAAACCGCTGAGTTATCGCCACTGGTCGCCAATGCCTTAGGGTTAGCCTTAATTGCAGGGCCAATTGGAAAATGCGCTCAATTTCCGTTACATTTGTGGCTTGATGAAGCCATGGAAGGCCCCAACCCCGCTTCAATTCTACGAAATTCTGTGGTTGTGGCGGCTGGGGCCTATGTGTTGATTAAACTGCAACCCGTGCTGGCCCTTTCTACGATTGCCAGTGATACCATCATTATTATTGGTATTATTACCGCCATTGGTGAATCTTTAGTGGCGATCGCCCAAATTGATATTAAACGGGCTTTATCCCATTCCACCAGTGCATATCTGGGACTTGTGTTTATTGCCGTGGGCTTACAACAACCCGATATTGCTTTGTTATTGCTGTTTACTCATGCGATCGCCAAAGCGTTATTATTCATGAGTATCGGTTCAATTATTATCACCACAAATACCCAGGATGTCACAGAAATGGGGGGACTGTGGTCACGGATGCCTGCAACAACCACAGCCTTTTTGGTGGGTGCAGCCGGACTGGTAACATTAATGCCGTTGGGAACCTTCTGGACGATGCGACGCTGGGTAACTGAGTTTTGGGCTGTGCCTGGGTGGTTATTATTGGTGATGCTACTCGTCAACGCTCTGACTGCGCTCAATTTAACCCGGTTATTTGGCTTAGTGTTTGCCGGAGATCCGCAACCGAAAACCCGCCGCGCCCCGGAGGTATTGTGGCCGATGGCAGTACCCATGGTTTCTCTCACAATTGTCAGCTTGTTAGTGCCAATGATGTTGCAGCACTGGCAACTGTTACTCACCTGGAGTGCGCCTCTAGTCATAGCCCCAGCCACTGGATGGGCTGCAATATTAGAACGCTCAGCCGTGCCTTTACTCGTTCTCTCCGGTGCAATTGGAATGGCAATTGGAGCCGCACTTTATCTTTATGATATCGTCGGTAGACCCGTTAAATTACCTTGGAAATCGGTACAAGATCTATTAGCATACGACTTTTATATTGATCGATTGTATCAAGTCACGGTTGTATTTTTGGTGAACCGAATTTCTGTTTTAAGTGCTTGGATAGATCGCTATATTATTGATGGTGCGGTTAATGCATTTGGCTTAGCCACACTATTTAGCGGAGAAGGATTAAAATACAGTATTTCGGGTCAATCTCAATTTTATGTTTTTACAATCACCTTTAGCATCGGTTTAATTTTGCTATTAACGTTGTGGCAATTTTAAGATTAGTTGTTAGTTGTTAGTTGTTAGTTGTTAGTTGTTAGTTGTTAGTTGTTAGTTGTTAGCGATTAGTTGTTAGCGATTAGTTGTTAGCGATCTGAGTCATACAAAAAACCTAATAATTTTCAATTAATAGCGAATAACATCTAATAATAGAGAATAAAC
>CAYSWY010000062.1:0-32720 GCA_964434975.1 uncultured Lyngbya sp. | reverse complement strand
AATTCAGTGGTTAGCTTTGCTGCCACGTTTGCAGGGTCGAATTGTATTAGAAAATGAAGATGAAGAAGCGATCAAAAAAGCGAAAGCAGATAGTTTAGCTAAAATAAGATTAGATAGCTTAAAATAAAGATTAATTCCTAAATATTATTCTTTGAACCATTATTTACGTCGAGTAAAATTCGAGAGTTATAGTTTAAGCTATTAGGAGTGAAGTAGAGGTTCATTATGCCGAATATTCAATTAAAAACCTATGTGGGGGCAGATGGAGTCTTACAATTACAAATGCCACCTGAGGTTAGAGATGTAGATGTAGAAGTAACAGTTGTTTTTCAGCCTTTATCTCAGCAGTCACCTCAACCTCACTATAACGCTTGGGGAAAGGGAGTGACTCAAAAATCGATTCAAGATGCTATTGCTGGAATACGACAACTTCGGCAGGAAATCTCTATTGACAAGCCGTCAATTCGCGAGATAATTGAAGAGGGAAAAGGATTTTGATTCAGTTTATTTTATACTAATTTACTTATGCCAGCAAAGGATCTTTACCATGAAGTTGTCAAAGCTGCCTTGATCAAAGATGGCTGGCAAATTACAGATGATCCTTTAGTTCTCAGGTTAGGATTACGTTCTGTGTACATTGATATGGGAGCTGAGAAACTTATTGCTGCACAGCGAGCTTCTGAAAAGATAGCAGTTGAAATTAAAAGTTTTCTCAATCCTTCCCCAATTAATGATCTTGAAAATGCATGGGGACAGTTCTTTCTATACGCTAGAGTTCTCCAACGCAAAGAACCAGACCGTTGCTTATATTTAGCAGTAAATCGTACTACATTTGACACTTTATTTAATGAAGAAGCTGGGCAACTGTTACTTGCAGAACCAGGTTTTCGCTTAATTGTTTTTAATCCAAAAACTGAGGAGATTATTCAATGGATATCTTAAATCAATGGCGTGAAATTATCGAAAAAATTCTCCAGTATCATGCTAATCTTCCATATCGTTATGGAGATGTCAGCAGCTATGTTGTGGTCAGTCGCGATCGCAATCACTATTTACTAATGCATGAGGGTTGGGAAGAACAGCGCCGAGTTCATGGTTGTGTGGTTCATGTAGAAATTCGAGATGATAAATTGTGGATACATTATGATGGTATTGAAGACAGTATTACAGAAGAGTTAGTGGCTGCGGGTATCCCAAAAGATCATATTGTTCTGGCATTTCATCCGCCCTTTGTTCGTCAACATACTGGATATGCATTGGCGTAGAAGAGGGAAAATAGTAATACCTTTAATGTTTACCATCGAGATAATTTTGCCACATTTGTTGATAAGCCTTCTCCATTTCATGAGTAAATTGTTTGCCATTCCACAATGGCGCTGCTTGCTTAGACTGTCTTAATTTCCAAGCCACTTGCTGACGTAACACTTCATCAGTCCCGAGACGAATTCCCCATTCAATATATTCTTCATCTGTCCAAGCAATGCCTTCTGTAATGCCTGCATTCATCATCATGGTATAACTATTACGACTAGCAAACTGTTGTCCGACTCGTGTTACCATTGGAACTTCCATCCATAGCGTTTCTAAGGTGGTTGTCGCGCCATTGTAGGGATAAGTATCGAGAAAAACATCTGCGATCGCTAAATTAGCGCGATGAATGGCTGAAGTGGGTACTCCGGATAAAAACTTCAAACGATCTGGGTTAATTCCTTCTTCTTGTGCCAGTTGAATAAAGAACTCTGTGACGATATCTTGCTTCTTAAACCCTTTAATTAAAAAATAGCTATTCGGAACTTGTTTAAGAATCTGAATCTGCATTTTTGCTGTTTTTGGGTTGTATTTGTAACCCATTTGAGAACTCATATAAATCACTGCATCACTGGGAATATTAAGCTGATCTCGTCGTAAAGTTGGTACACCGACTTCAAAACCATCCACAGCAATATAAGTTTGCGGAAGCCGCCAAATTGTCTCACTGTAATACTCCTGTGCATTGTCTGGCAAGACATAAGGATCGGCAATATAATAATCAATCGTTGGTACTTCAGAAGCATCCCAACCGAGCCACGTAACTTGAATAGGTGCCGTTTTAACTGCCATAATTTCACAAGTTACATCTAAAGTAATGCTATCAAGCTCAATTAAAATATCAATTTCATCCTCTGAGATTTGATCTGGAATTTCCCTAGATCCCATCGGAAACTGATAAGCCTCATCAACTTGACTGACATACCAATCTTGTAAACTATCTTGACGACCTTCTGCATTAATTAAATAAGCATAAATTTGAAACTTTTCTCGGTCATGATGTTGAAACAGCCATCGTGCTAACCATCCCACAGAATGAGTTCTTAAACATTGAGAAAGATAACCAATCTTTAAAGGTTTGTCAGAATTTTTTATCGGTTGACGAGATATAATTTTTTGTTGATATTGAGAGATAGAAGAATCAGCATAGGTTTTAATATTCTTTTGACAAATTTGAGCCACTTGTTGCCGTAACTTATTATTTACTTGTGGCTCGTCTCGTAAATAGAGTGGGAAAAACTGAGTGGAAAACAAGCGCATTGTAATCTCTTGAGAGAGTTCAGTGGGTTCTAACTCAATTAAAGATTGAACTAAAGTTTCATGACGTTTTAGAGTTGAACTGACTTCTTTTACCGCTCCGCCTCCCGCACACATTAAGCCTCGCAAAATTAAATGATTAGCATAAACTTTATCTGCTAAATCTTCACAGATCTCATAGTATTGCTTTGCTAGCTCAATGCCTCTTTCAATATTTCCGATATCTTGATTCAGAGTTGCCACACGTAATAAAATTGCTTTATTTTCTGGTTCTAACTGTAACCCTAATTCTGCAAATTGAACTCCTAGACTAGGTTTTGAATAAATCTTTGCAATTTTATTTGAAGTAGTTGTTAATAAATTAATTAATGCAGTCCGTTCAAAAATACAAGGCAGACAAGCTTTCGTAAATGCTAAGGATTGAGGATCTAAAGGTGCATACTCTAGAACTTCTTTTAAAACTATGAATAATAATTGACTATCGGTTTCTGTTATTTCTGAAATAGACTGAAGCTGCTCAAAAACTCCAAAAGAAGTTAGATCTTCTCCTGTATAAGTTTTGAGTAAAATACTCAGCCCAATTAAACTTAATATATTATTGAGATTTCTCGGATCAATTTCTCGGATATGCTGCCGAATTGCCCAAGCAACAGCCCAATCTTCTAAATATTCTCGCCGTTGAGCTTCTTTTTGTAAAACCTGGATTAATTCTACTGTCCATTTTTCTATCTCTTCTGGCTCACCTTCTGCCATGGCAAATAGCCAAGTGGTTTGTGCTTCGGCTTCCTCTTCCTGCAACAATAATATTAACCCTAAATTCCAGTAATGAGATTTTATATCCGGCTCAGTTTCAATGGCAGCTTCATAGAGACGGCTGGCTTGTAGATAATCTCCATTTAATAGATATTGATTTGCTTGTTGTTGCCAATTCATGGGTTTTGAGTCAGAAGAGGGTATTGCTAAAGAAAAATAAAATTTGCTCATAAAAATAAGTGGGTCGCTTCAGCCACCCACCCACATTAGTCGTAAATTATCTTAAATCACAATCAGCTTAGACATCTGTCATACCAGCATCTTCGCTACATTTAGGATCTGCACCTGCTTGGTAAGCTTCGTCTACTGCGCCAGTTGAACCAGGAGCCTCACCAGGGTCAAGGCCCTCGCACAATATACTCCTGGAGGTTGCTTCTCCGCCAGCTTCATCAGGAGCCTGAACCAAATAAACGGCTCCAAGGTAAGCTCGAACAGATGCATTCTCAGGGGTGGCTTGACAGTTCACTGAAGCCTTCCCTTTCTCAGCTTCTGGACAAGCATAAGCATAATTTTCTGTTTGAGTCTTAATCCCTACACCTAGAGCATCAATCTCTGTTTGAAATTGACTGTTTTCTGTGTAGGAGGCTTGTTGACCTTTATTTAAGGACGCTAAATATTGCTTCGCTTCAGATTCTTTGGCTTTATTAGCTTGGTTTAAAAAAGAAGGTAGGGCGATCGCAGATAAAATCCCAATAATAATAATTACAACTAATAGTTCAATTAAGGTAAAACCCTCTTCCCGCTTTCTCTTAGCGACGTGTTGTAAAAATTTTGCTTTAAATTCAGTTTTCATCCGTGTTTCTCCTTAAGAGGAATGCTTGAGTGTTTTTGTAGTAAGCCTAACTTACCCAGAGATATCGCGATTCTTATCACCTGCTGAAACTTTTTTCGAGGCTGTTTAGGCGGATTGCTGCAATAGTATATATAGAAAGGGTTTTAGCGCTACGTGCTGTCAATTCGATTAGTGTCAGGGCAGACCTCTCCCCAACCCCTCTCTAACCTCTCCCCAACCCCTCTCCTGCGAGGAGAGGGGCTTAAAGATCTGTTCGCGGGGCGGGTGATTGAGTCGTATCGTTGAGTTGTTTAAGTGTTTTTCTGATCCCTCTCCAACCCCCGACCACATCCCCCTAAAAGGGGGAGACCATTCGTTCCCTCTCCTTTTAGGAGAGGGATAGGGAGAGGTTAGGGGTTAGGGGAGGTCATTAGAGAGCGATCGCACGAGCAATATCATAAAAGATTGGGACGTTTATCCTGAGACCGTAGCCTTTTCAACGTCAATTCGATTAATTTCAGGGCAGACCTCTCCCCAACCCCTCTCTAACCTCTCCCCAACCCCTCTCCTGCGAGGAGAGGGGCTTAAAGATCTGTTCGCGGGGCGGGTGATTGAGTCGTATCGTTGAGTTGTTTAAGTGTTTTTCTGATCCCTCTCCAACCCCCGACCACATCCCCCTAAAAGGGGGAGACCATTCGTTCCCTCTCCAACCCCCGACCACATCCCCCTACAAGGGGGAGACCATTCGTTCCTCTCCTTTCAGGAGAGGTTAGGAGAGGTGAGAGGGTTAGGGAGAGGTGAGAGGGATAGGGAGAGGTTAGGGGTTAGGGGAGGTCATTAGAGAGCGATCGCACGAGCAATATCATAAAAGATTGGGACGTTTATCCTCAGACCGTAGCCTTTTCAACCTCAATTCGATTAGTGTCAGGGCAGACCTCTCCCCAACCCCTCTCCTGCGAGGAGAGGGGCTTAGAATCCTAAAATCGCTGATATGTTTGCGGGGCAGGTGATTGAGTCATATCGTTGAGTTGTTTAAGTGTTTTTCTGATTCCTCTCCTTTTAGGAGGGGTTAGGGGAGGTCATTAGAGAGTTTTTGTGTAGTATTCCTTTGTTGTAAATCAGCTAAAATTTAACCAGCCAATCTCTACAATAGCAGAGGTCAAGATGGTACAAACACCTGCACAATCGGAAATTGAAACACTCTCACTTGAGTTACCCAGAACTCTAAAGCTCTATGTTACTCCAGAACAGTTTGAAGTTTTGGCTTTGAGTAACCGAAAATTACGAATGGAAAGAACATCACTTGGAGAGTTAATTGTGAATCCACCAACAGGCTGGGAAACTGGAGAACGTAACCGCAGTATCATCGGACAACTTGATCGCTGGTACGAAGAATATCAACAGGGTAAAGCATTTGACTGTAATACAGGATTTTTCTTACCCAATGGTGCAAATCGTTCTCCCGATGCTTGTTGGGTGAGTCAAGAACGTTGGGATGCATTAACTGATGAACAAAAGGGAACGTTTGCCAATATTTGCCCTGATTTTACCGTAGAATTGCGTTCTAGTTCTGATACTCTTAAATCTCTACAAGAAAAAATGCAAGAGTATATGGATAATGGAGCAAAATTAGGTTGGTTAATCGATCCGAAAAATCGCACAGTGGAAGTATATCGCGTCGGTGTAGAAGTCGAAGTATTATCTAATCCAACGGAGTTATCGGGTGAGGAAGTTTTACCGGGTTTTGTGTTGAATTTACCTCGGGTATGGGGTTAGTATAGCGCCAGTCAAAAGTCATGCATTCAGAAGTAGACTAAAAGAAGCTGCGATCGCCTAATAACGAAAAACTATCAATATCAGAGGTGAAGATGGTACAAACACCTGCACAATCGGAAATTGAAACACTCTCACTTGAGTTACCCAGAACTTTAAAGCTTTATGTTACCCCAGAACAATTTGAAGCCTTAGCCGCCAGTAACCGAGAATTACGATTAGAAAGAACCGCACAGGGAGAGTTAATTGTGAATCCACCGACAGGCTGGGAAACTGGAAAATGCAATAGTAGTATTTCCGGAGAATTGTATATCTGGTGGCGGAATGCAGGTTCACCTGGGGAGGTTTTTGACTCTTCTACTGGGTTCAATTTACCCAATGGCGCAAATCGTTCTCCCGATGCTTGTTGGGTGAGTCAAGAACGTTGGGATGCATTAACTGATGAACAAAAGGGAACGTTTGCCAATATTTGCCCTGATTTTACCGTAGAATTGCGTTCTAGTTCTGATACTCTTAAATCTCTACAAGAAAAAATGCAAGAGTATATGGATAATGGAGCAAAATTAGGTTGGTTAATCGATCCGCAAAATCGCACAGTAGAAGTATATTGTGTGGGTGTAGAAGTAGAAGTATTATCAAATCCAACAGAGTTATCGGGTGAGGAAATATTACCCGGTTTTGTGTTAAATTTACCTCGAGTGTGGGGTTAAGGGGATTGTTCTAAAAGCACATAGAGAAAAGGTTCTAGATCACTTAAGAGTTCTTTGACTTGCTCAAAAATAGTCTGTTTATCAATCGGTTCGAGAGTGATAGGATCAATGGGTCGGATTTGATGCGATCGCTCAACTAACTTCATAAACGGTTGGGGGCCGTCCCACAAGGGGAGTAAACAAGCCACAATATAACTTTCTTGATGCAATGCTATTAATGTTGGAACTTTAACATATTTACTCACTTCAAATGGTCTGCGAGTTTTGATACATTCAATTAAGTCTTCTTTGGCTTTATCCGTTCTGAGTTGAGGATGTAAATGAACTGTCGTTTTTTCCCAGTCATTATCTGTCCAGTCAGAAGTATCAATTTGAGGTTTTTCTGCTTCGGGATGACCACACCAAAAGTCTAATAGACGATGAACAGGGTTGAGTAGTTCAAATAAATGTAACTGTTGTTCTACTGAGAGTTCAGGTAAACTCATAGCTAGAAATGCAGGTAAATCATCTGGCTCATTAAATAATCCTGTTAGATCCCAGTAGCGCCAATTTACCATACTAATAAATTCTAAGTTGGCTGCTCTTAAGGCGGCAAATAGATCGGGAATAGTTGAACCTTTATCCCCCATTAATAAAACATTCGCCAGCATCGCTTCTTCGCTTTCTGCCATTCTTTTGCTCCAAGTTTGCCGTTTAATTAATACTGCATCCTTGAGAGCATCCATGGTTTCTCGGACAATTTCCATCTCCATTTCTCTTGGACTTTCATCCATCAATCCCATAAATTTAAATAGAGATTGCGCTCTAAAATAGCTAGCTCTTTGATATGAACTATGCAGATTACTTCTAATAATTCCTTCTGGCTTTAATACCGCTTTCATGGCATTCAGCCCGGTAACAGCATCCGGCAATAAATACAGCACTTCATCGGCATTAATATAATCAAATTCTATTCCGAGCTGTGGTAATTCTTCAATGGATAAAGCGTGAAATTCACAGTTATTAAACCCATAATGTTCTAAGCGTTGACGGGCGAGTTCGACTGATTTTTCGGATAAATCTACGCCGATAATTTTTGCGCCTGGATTGGCTTCTGCTAAGACTAAAGATTTATAACCGCTGCCACAACCTGCATCTAAAATTACTTTATTTTCAGTATTAATTACTTTTTTATTTCTGAGATAATAGGACGTAACTAAATTATGAATATAAAGGATATCGTAATTTTCTTTAGGTGATTTCTCTAATGGAATTCTCGGATAAGGGGCGGAGTCAAACTGTTGACGAATTTTTTCCAGGAGTTGAGGATCTTGTTTTTCCATGTTTTCTTAACTGTAAGAATAGTATCTTTAATTAAGGAATTCTATTTCACGTAGAGACGTTACATGTAACGTCTCTACAGATGTAACGTCTTGACAATGGATTTAAATCACAGCCTAAAATATAACAGAATTTGGTGAATTTTTTACTGATTTTAAGAGCGCGATCGCACTAAGTTAATCACTAAGTTAATCACTATCACGATGGACGGCATCGGGAGAAAAGGCGGGTAAACAGATAGCAATATATTCTGCGCCTTCTTCTCCGGGGGTGCTATAACGTACCCACTCACCTTGATGAGTAATGACAGCTTGTCCGGCTTGAATTTCCATTTTACCCCCAACATATTCAATTTGTAGCGTTCCTTTTAAGACGAGGGTATATTCGTCAAATTCGGGGCGTTGACCGGGTTCTATCCAACCGCTAGGGGACTGCATTTTTGCAATACTAATTCCTTCAGTTTGGCTATTGACCCGACCGATATATTCATCAATGATTTTGGGTTTATTGCCAACGGCTTCTATTCGGGTGGGTTGTTTAATATATTGGGGCATACTTAGTTATTAGTTATTAGTTATTAGTTTTTAGTTGGAAATAGGGAACGGGGAATGATTAATCTTGCTAGAAGGAGTCAGTACCCTGGAGGAAAGAGATCTTTGACAGTCATCATAAATCTATCCTTCTGACTCGCAGGGCGCATGCAATGCGCCCCTACCTGACTCCTATCTGCTTACAACATCGGCTGTTCTGACCAGTCTAGAACTTGTTGTAGAGAAATCTCCAATAGAGACACTTCGTTATTATTTAAATGAAGTTCAATATCATGAATAGCTTGTTCTAACAAATAACAATCTAACAAGATTTGGGCTTCAGTTTGTCCTTGGGGCAATAGGTTATAAGGTGCGATTTTTTCCAGGTAAACGTTTAGAAAAGTGGCACTAACCCAGACTGACCAAAGTTGCGTCCAATTTTCCATCTTAGCAAGATTATCCGGTTGAATCATACCTTGATCTTGTTCTTGTTTGAGGGCAACTCGCGCGGCACTATCAAAGGATAAAATCATCCCTGCTACATCCCGCAGCGGCGATCGCTTCATCCGGCGTTCATTTAAAGTCCGGTAGTTTTCCCCTTCAAAGTCAAGAATAGCAAAGTCTTTCCCGGTGTAGAGAACTTCGTCTAAGCAGTAGTTCCCATGACAGCGGGTTCGCATTGCGGTAATCTTTTGATTTAAGACTTGTTCTAAGCGAGTCAGTAGATAGTCTTTCCGGCTAATTACCTGACGGGCTAAAGCTTGAACGTCTTCGGGTAAGGAACGTAGACGTTTTTTCAGGCGTAATAATGCTTGTCCGGTGAGGTTACGAGAATACTGATAAATTGAACGTTGGTAAAAGGAAGAAAACGCTAGAGGAGAAAAATCAGGGTTATCTTGATCGGAAGATAAAGCAATGTGCAATTCTGCGGTTCGTTGTCCTAAGAGTTGAACATTTGCCAGATACGATCCGATGGTGATCGATGCCACTTCTGGAATGGGATGTTGATGCATCTCAAATAAGCTACCCGCTGGCAATGCCATTTCTGTTTCGGCAGCTTCGCTGGGTTGGACGGCAATTTTCTCGAAATAATCCCGCAAACTATCTAGAGTGTAATTCCAAGCACTGATGGCATCTGGGACATAAGCTTGTAGCACACCAAAGGTCATGGATACTCCTTGGTTAGACCGATATTCGATCCCGCCAATAGCTGGGGCAATATGTTCGAGTTGCTGGGGTTGTAAATGTCGTTTTTGCCCTAAGAAGCGGCGAATTTCCAATTCTGGGTTAATGCCTTCTTCTAAACGACGGAATAGCTTGAACACTAAGCGATTGTCATATACAACTAAGGTATTGCTACGTTCTTCTAAATGAGGCTGAAGATCTGAGCCTGCTGCCATTTCCTCTAATTGCTGGGTTGCTTCTGTAACAATAGCGTTTAAGCGTCCTTGCGAACCTGAATAAGTTCGTTGCTGAACCAGCATTTCTCGAGGAATATCCATAAATTCTAGGTCAAATATCGCATCAAATAAAAGACCTGTTTCTTCCCCGACATTTAGTTTAGCAATAACGGCTTGAGGGAATTGTTGTTGAATACTTTCGGCCAGTTCTGCGGTAGCATAAGCCAAGGGTAAAACGTAGGTTTCTGGGAATCCTTCGGTATATTCAATTTTTACTAGCGCAATGACTGCTTCTTTTGTCTGATAAGGTACTGAAATCAGATCAGAAATACTCAATCCTTGCATGACTCGAGATTGAGAGATAAACCAGCGACGTTCAGGGATATATTGCGCTAAAATCCCTTCTAAACGGCTTTTAATTGCTTCTTGTTCTAGAACTTGTTTCCAACTGCCTGCCACCTCTAATTCCGGCAGGGGTTTAGCAGAAGCGGGTTGAGTGATACTTTTATCCAGTTGGAGGGTAAACCAGTAGAAGCTATAAGGGCTAAGGCTAAAGAAATAAGGAGTTTCTTCAATAGCGGGGAATGTGGTTCGACCGAAGATTTCAATCGGTGTCATTCCCTGAAATGCCGATAAATCTAATTCTACAGTTTGCACAAATCGGGATAAGTTGGCAACCACTAAAATATGTTCGCCGCTGTAAGTCCGGATAAACGCTAGAACTTTACGGTTTTCGGGGTGTAATAGTTCAAAGGTTCCTCGTCCGAAGGCTTGGAAGCGTTTACGGATGGCTAGCAGTCGTTTTGTCCAAGACAGTAAGGAGTTGGAGTTTTCCCCTTGGGCTTCAACGTTAATGGCTTCGTAGTGATATTCTGGATCGAGAATAATCGGATGATACAGTTTTTGGGGGTTGGCGCGACTGAAGCCCGCGTTACGATCTGGACTCCACTGCATCGGGGTACGAACACCATTGCGATCGCCAATATAGATATTATCTCCCATGCCGATTTCATCCCCGTAATATAATACAGGTGTTCCGGGTAGGGATAACAGTAAACTGTTCATCAGTTCAATTTGGCGGCGATCATTCCCCAGTAACGGCGCAAGTCGGCGACGAATGCCTAAGTTAATTCTCGCTTGGGGATCTTGAGCATATACTTTGTACATATAATCACGATCTTCATCCGTCACCATTTCTAGAGTGAGTTCATCGTGATTTCGTAAAAATAGCGCCCATTGACAATTATTGGGAATGGAGGGCGTTTGATTCAGGATATCAATAATTGGGAAACTATCTTCCATCCGCACCGACATAAATAAACGCGGCATCAGCGGAAAATGGAAGTTCATCTGGCATTCATCCCCCTCACCATAATAGGCGGCGGCATCTTCTGGCCATTGATTGGCTTCTGCCAGTAACATCCGGTTAGGATATTTTGAATCAATATAGGCCCGCAGTTTCTTTAAAAATGCATGGGTTTGGGGCAAGTTTTCGCAGTTAGTCCCTTCTTGCACACACAGATAAGGCACCGCATCTAAACGCATGCCATCGACACCCATCCCTAGCCAAAAATCAGCAACTTTAAATACAGCTTCTTGGAGTACTGGGTTTTCGTAGTTTAAGTCGGGTTGATGGGAATAAAACCGATGCCAATAGTAGGCTTTGGCAACAGGGTCCCACGCCCAGTTAGAAGTCTCAAAATCTTGGAAAATAATCCGGACATCGGGGAATTGATCGGGGGTATCACTCCAAACGTAAAAATCCCGTTCTTTGCTACCTTTAGGCGATCGCCTTGCCCGCTGAAACCAAGGATGTTGATCGGAGGTGTGGTTAACCACTAACTCAATAATTACCCGAATTCCCCGATCATGGGCGGCATCGAGAAACGCTTTAAAATCGTCTATATTTCCATAAATGGGGTTAACGCTCATATAATCAGCGATATCATACCCATCATCTCGTAGCGGTGAGGGGAAAAAGGGTAAAATCCATAACGCCGTTACCCCTAAACTTTGTAAATAATCTAATTTTTGGGTTAAGCCGGGAAAGTCACCAATGCCATCTCCGTTGCTATCGGCAAAGGCGCGCACCGGGACTTCGTAAATAATGGCATCTTTGAACCAAAGGGGATCGTTGCTGAGTTTAGCCTGTTGCATATACTCAAAATTCTCTTAACTGCTATATAGGGATGAAACTGTACGATGATCGATCTATTCAGCTTTGACACAGACATACGACCACGCTCACTATCAATCTGCATTATGGCACTAATGATTAGATACTTATCCTGTTAAAAGGTAAATATTTTTACCTAATTTTTAATGAATCTGGATTAAAACCTGTTCATCGGAGTATGACTCTCCTGCAAAATCTTAAGATCTTTTGCTCAATTGACAAAGTATTTTTTCTAGATCGATTTCAATGAGTAATAGATCTTCTGGCGATCGCGTAGCGTGGCGGTAGCTGTATCGCCGCCATGGTTTCCCTGAACATCTCCGCTTAAACGCGCCGAGTGATCTGGCATTGTACAGTCCTTCGCTCACTAGGATAAACCCATTGCGGTGATTTGTCACGGCACTCAACTGTTATCGGCAGCGGAGGTGTGGCGTTTCAAATCGTTGTTTGTGCTTCATAATGCTTGTTATATATAAAAAGGGTCAAACTCTCTTGAGGCGGGTGATGAGTATAGTGTAGATTGACGAAGTTAGCGCCGCTTTCAAAGCCAAACCCGAGAGAGCGCGATCGCGGCATGAGAACCGAGATATAAATAGGATAATTAACCTGTGGTCGTAAATCAACCGATATCAATGAGCCAGTCAGACGAACTAGAAACAGCATTACTGAAAAAGGTCAAGCGTTTGACGGCTGCCCATGGACAACTGTCTTTACCCTGTGTGCCTGCACTGTTAGACGAATATATGGCACAATTTGACGCTGTGTTAGTGGCTTTGGGACAAAAGTTTAAGCCGGAAGAAATGCAGCAGTTACGTCAGTTGGTGCAACGCAAGCTAACCGAAGGCTATCAAAAAACACCTCATGCTCGTTTAATCTTTAAATACGAACCTCCTGATGCCACCCAAGGCTTAACCAGTGGTTTAAAGCTGAGTGTGACGGTCGAAGCGGTTTCATTGGAAAATAAGTATCAACGCTGGCTCACTACCCGTGAAGGGCCGTTATTCGGGTCTCATGCCGATGCCAAATTTATGGCGATTGTGGCACAATTGAGGGGCAATGAAAGCCAATCTCCGATCTTAGATGTGGGGGCGGGTGTGGGTCGTAATACGCTGCCAGCGGCACAATTGGGTCATCCGGTTGATGCAGTTGAACTGACTCCTGACTTTGTTCAAATTATCGCTCAACAGGTTAAACAGCAAGGTTTAAAAGTACGGGTAATTCAAAGTAATATTTTTAACCCCGCTTTGAAATTGCCACAGAACTATTATAAATTAGCGTTAATTTCAGAAGTGATTACCCATTTTCGCACTCTAGCAGAAGTTCGCACTTTGTTGGCAATGATGGGAAATGCGGTTCAACCGGGGGGGTTATTGCTGTTTAGCCTATTTGTCGCCGATGAGGGATATGAACCTGACCAGAAAGTACGAGAAATGTCTCAGGTACAATGGTCTTATTTACTCACTCGCAATGAACTAAAAGCGGTTTTACAGGGTCTATCATTGAACGTAATCTCTGATGAATCTGTCTATGATTATGAGCGCACTCATTTACCCGCAGAAGCTTGGCCCCCAACGGCTTGGTACGAACATTGGTGTTTAGGGCGAGATATTTTTCCCCTCCAAAAACCGCCAATTTCGTTAAGATGGCTATTATGTCAAGTGAAGTAAGGATTATTTTAATTAATCGCGATCATATTTTTTACATTCATTCCGTTTCTGTGCTCTACCTTGTATAAATTCTTTCCCTCTTATTTGTGAGTTTTAAGTGCCATGTTAAAGCAAAGATCGACTCAGTTTGCACTTTTGGTGAGTATTGCAATTGTTGCACTCCTATTGGGTGTATTTTTCCCCTTAATGCAATGGCAAAAGTTATTTAAATCTCAGTCCAGTATTGCGGTTGATGATTCTGATGTCTTAGCAGAAACGGTTTTAAGTTTAGCGGCTGTATCACCAGAAGATCGTCAAGCTGAGTTAGAGGCAATTAACCAAGAAACCGCTAACAGTATTCACCATTCTCGGGCGCGATATCTGTTAGCAATGGATGAATTGGCGCAAGGAGAAACAGAAAAAGCCATCGCGTTATTCGATGAGTTGGAAGTTGATTATCCTCGTTTAGGCGGACAAATTGCCGTTAAAAAAGCAGAAGCTTATCAACAAGCCGGAGAAACAGAAAAAGCGAAAAAAGCGATTGTTGATGTGGTGGCAAGTTACCCCGATGAACCTGTTGTCACTGAAGCATTATATGCTTTAGGAAAAGATGACCCGAAATATTGGGATCAAGCCATTGCAGATTTTCCAGGTCATCCCCGTAGTGTGGAAATTGCCGAAACTCGTTTAAAAGAAAATCCCAATCAATTACCGCTGTTATTGTTAATTGCTCGTCATGGTATTTATTTAAAAGATTATGGCACTTATTTAGAAAAATTACGAGTCAATTATGAGCAACAATTAACCCCAGAAGATTGGGAAACGATTGCATTTGGCTATTGGGAAAAGCAAGATTATGGCAAAGGGGCAATTGCTTATTCTAAAGCAAAACCCACTCCCCAACATTTCTATCGTCATGCCCGAGGTTTATGGTTAGATGGTAAAATTCCCGAGTCTCGTCAAGCTTATGAAAAACTGATTAAAACCTTCCCAAACCAACAAGATCCTAGAGGGGAAGATGCTGGGTTTGGACTGATTCGTTTAGCCCGGTTAAATGAAGCTGAAGAGGCTGTTAAATTACTCGATCAAGTGATAGGTAAATTTCCCCGTCATACCCCGGAAGCATTACTGGATAAATCTAAATTACTCGATAAATTACAATCACCTCAATCTGCTTCTACGACTCGAAAAATGCTATTAAATCAATATAGCGATTCAGAAGCTGCGGCTCAACTCCGCTGGGAAATTGCGGAGAAATTTGCTAAAGCGGGGAATTTACAAGATGCTTCTCAATGGGCGAGTCAAATTGTTACCGAAAATCCCAATAGTGAAAATGCCGCTGAAGCTGGATTTTGGGTGGCTCAATGGGCAGAAAAAACAGGCCGTTCAAAAGAGGCACAAGAAGCTTATAATTACATTTTAGCGCGCTATCCTGAAACTTATTATGCTTGGCGTTCTGCGGTTAAATTAGGCTGGGCTGTGGGTGATTTTACCACAGTTAGAAATATGTCTCCTAATGTACAATATCCCGATACTCATCCGAATTTATTAGTGGGTTCAGATCTATTAAAAGAACTCTATTTATTGGGACAACATCAAGATGCTTGGAAACTCTGGCAAGCTGAGTTTAAAGATCGAATGTCACCCAGTGTTGATCAACAATATACTGATGGTTTAGTGCGGATGGCAGTGGGGGATAATTTAGAGGGAATTTGGATGTTAACCAGCCTCAGTCAACGGGAAGATCCTGAAGAAAGAAAGCGATATTTAGAACTTAAAAATTCCCCCGATTATTGGCAAGTTTTATATCCTTTTCCTTACTTAGAAACTATTGTTGATTGGTCAGATAAACGAGATTTAAATACTGTTTTAGTGACTGCTTTAATTCGTCAAGAATCTCGGTTTATGCCTTCAATTAAATCTGTGGTTGGGGCAACAGGATTGATGCAAGTGATGCCGGAAACCGGAGAAGAAGTCGCTAGTCAAATTCAACTGACTGAATATTCTTTAGAAGATATCAATGATAATGTTAATTTAGGGACTTTTTATCTAGATTTTACCCACCGACAATACAACAATAATTCGATGTTAGCGGTTGCCAGTTATAACGCGGGGCCGTTGGCTGTTTCAAATTGGTTACAACGCTTCGGTTTTAATGACGCGGATGAATTTGTCGAAAAAATTCCTTATCCTGAAACTTACGGATATGTTAAATCTGTATTTGGGAATTATTGGAATTATTTACGCATTTATAATCCAGATATTGCGGAAAAGGTGGATAAACATATTGAAACTTATCAATCAAATTAGAATAAACCACAAAGATACTCTTGAGATCAAGGATGATAAATTGACATGAAATCTACCCAAGACTTATATGAAAAAGATTTCTATTTGTGGATGGAAACTCATATCAATTTGCTGAAACAAGGTGAATTTTCAGAAATTGATATCCCTCATTTAATTGAAGAAGTTGAGAGTATGGGAAAACGGGAGAAACGGGAACTCAGAAGCCGTTTAATTGTTTTGTTGATGCATTTATTAAAATGGAAATATCAGCAAAATAAACGAAGCGAAAGCTGGGTCAGTACTATTAGTGAACAGCGTATCTCTTTAGAAGAATTGTTAGAAGATAGCCCGAGTTTACAGCCTTTTCTTGTAGAAGTATTTGAAACTTGCTATCAAAAGGCGAGAGTTAAAGCAGCGCATGAAACTAAAATGATGCTTAATGTATTCCCCGTTATCTCTCCCTTTTCTCTAGAAGAAACGTTAAATTCTGCTTATTTTCCGCAATAGTAATATTAATTAACCACAAAGGTGCAAAAATTAAATATATAATATTCAGTTGAATAAAAATCTCCTTTCTCTGTGTCCTCATAGCCTCTGTGGTTAAACCCACCTAAAATACTCAAACAACGAACTATTGCCACAAGCTTAAGCTACAATCTAAGAACATTTAGGCAACCCAATAGAGCAAATAGCGATAATGATTGGATCTGATCTCACTCCTCAAAACCTCACTCATGAACATTCCACTCACACCCATGAACATTCCACTCATACCCACGTTCATGACCCAGAGTCTTTACGAAAAATTGTGAACCGTCTCTCCCGCGTCGAAGGGCATATTCGCGGCGTTAAACGCATGGTACAAGACAGTACACCCTGTCCGGATGTTTTAATTCAATTGGCAGCCATTCGCGGTGCTGTGGATAAGGTAGCCCGAATGATCTTAGATGAACATTTAACTGAATGTGTCGCTCGGGCGGCTCAAGCAGGTAATATTGATGATGAAATTGAAGAACTCAAAGCTGCATTAGATCGATTTCTACCTTAAAATATACAATTAATTTTATGAGTAAAAAAATTTTATTTTGGGGAATTTGGGTCGGGTTAATTGTTTATGCATTTAACTTTGCACCCCCCGACCAACCCGATACATTTCAACTGATTCAAAGACTTTCTACAGGGGATTGGGACGGCATTAATC
This sequence comes from uncultured Lyngbya sp., assembly GCA_964434975.1. Taxonomy (GTDB): domain Bacteria; phylum Cyanobacteriota; class Cyanobacteriia; order Cyanobacteriales; family Microcoleaceae; genus JAAURB01. The sequence continues at coordinate 15,525 of CAYSWY010000062.1, read as the reverse complement.
CCTTAATTGTGGCTTTATTTAATTTAATGGGAGTCTGGCCGCTGATTTATGGCTGTGTTGTCTTTGCTGATGGTCGTCTGCAATCGATTCCGGCATGGCCGTTTGCACTGACTTCCTTTGGTGTCGGTGCGTTTGCCCTGCTGCCTTATTTAGGGTTACGTCAACCGAATTCACAATTTAGTGGTGAGAAAACTCTATTGATCCGAATATTAGATTCTCGAATTACGGGTATTATTTTAACTCTAATTGCTGTAACACTCACCAGTTATGGATTAATAGGCGCAGATTGGAATGATTTTGTCAGTCAGTGGCAAACTGACCGATTTATTCATGTCATGAGTTTAGATTTTTGTTTACTCGCCTTATTATTTCCCTCATTACTCAGAGATGATATGGCAAAGCGAGGCATGAATAATAACGTTTTATTCTGGGGAGTAACTTTGCTGCCTTTATTCGGGCCGTTGTTATATTTGTGTATTCGTTCTCCTTTGGTTTCTATTGATGCGAATTCTGTTCAACAGTCTAGGATGATCGCTGAAACTTAAAGCGAAATTGACTGAAGTTCTGACCCTTTAGCTGAATTTATAGCCAAACATTCTCAATAAGCATCTTTTTTTGACAATAGTCAGAAATTTTGTGTATCATTTTTAGTATAAGAGCTTTATTGAGAACTCAGTCATGCCCCTATATAACGCAGAGTCTTTTCGTTCTGAACTCAATCATAAAGGTTGGCGTTTAACTCCTCAAAGAGAAACTATTTTACACGTTTTCCAGAATCTGCCGAAAGGCGATCATTTAAGTGCAGAAGATTTGTATAACTTATTAAAAAGTCGAGGAGAAGCGATTAGTTTATCAACCATTTATCGAACGTTGAAATTAATGGCGAGAATGGGAATTTTACGAGAATTAGAGTTTGCTGAAGGTCATAAACATTATGAAATTAATCAGCCTTTTCCTCACCATCATCATCATTTAGTGTGTGTACAATGTAACCGTACCATTGAATTTAAAAATGATTCAATTTCAAAAATTGGCATGAAACAAGCCGATAAATCGGGGTTACATTTATTAGATTGTCAATTAACCATTCATACTGTCTGTCACGAAGCCTTAAGAATGGGATGGCCATCGCTGGTCTCAACAGATTGGTGTTGCCAAAAAGCAATTGCAGAACAGACTGCTTTAAAATCCGAAGCAGACCATTCTTCTGATTAATCACACGACTATTCAAGCAGATTAAAGGGTAAACTCAGCCTCATCTGGGTTAAATCATTTGTTCTATTTCCTCGGTTTTATGGACGGGAGTCGGTTCAGATAAATGGGGCGTTGCACTGGCAGAACGTCGCTTTAAATGGTTGGCAACCACCCCTAAACAAGGTAAACGGAACGTATTAAGTTGATTTAAAGTTTGTTCGACCACTGACTTGTGGCTCTTGGCAACACCAACCACCATAATTAACCCATCTAAAAGACCACAAAGAAAAGTTGTATCTGTGTATTGATTCAGTTCTGGTGTGTCATAAATCACTAAATCAAAACTTCGTTGTAACTCCTGAGTGATATGCTGCATTTTGCCAGAACCGAGTAATTTAATGGCTGCTAAAGTTGGAGTTCCTGAGGTTAAAACAAATAAGTTTTCTGAGATAGAAGCACGTTGAATCACAGCACTGGGTGTTAACTTGGTGGTGAGTAAATCACTCAGTCCTTTTTGATTGGCTAATCCTAAGCTACTGTGAAGCTGTGGATGGCGTAAATTGGCATCTACAACTAATACCCGTTGACCCATATTGGCAATGGTTTGAGCCAGATGTAAAGCCACAGTAGATTTACCATCACGACCTTCTGCTGAACAAATTGCTATCGATTGGATTGGGGTATCGGCATACAAAAACTTGATGTTAGCATACAGTGAATCAAACGCATCGATAAAGCTAGATTGATAATTGTAAGCACCATGGGTTGTATCAGATAATCCAGGTAATTTGAATAAGTTCAAAGAAGGCTGCATTTTTTGTCGAGGAATAATCCCCAGCAATGGCACTTGGATAGTATCTTTGAGATCTTCAGTGGTGTAGAAAATATTGTGAATTCGCTCGAGTAAAATGGCAAGTAAAATTCCAAATGCTAAGCCTGCCATTGCACCCAATGCAATCATTTTTTGAGTATTTTCTTCAGCCACTGAATCAGGCTCTCCGAACTCATTCATTTGCAGTTTAGGCGGTGAAATCACTTCCCACGGAATATTACTTTGAGCTGATTCTACCCGTAGTTTTTCTCGCTGGGTTAAGAAGCGATTGAGGTTTTGATTGGTTAGCTCTAAGTTTTGGGTTAAATTTGTATATTGGCGGCTAATTTGAGGGAATTGTTCGGCTTCTATTTGGAGTTGTTCTCGGGTAGCAGTCAGTTGGTTTAAGCGAACCTCTAAGGCCGCAATTTGATTGCGTGCTTGCACCATCTGAGCAATGAGATTTTGCCGAATTGAGTTTTGATAGGTAAAAATTGAAGAATTAGAATTCGTACTGGCAGAATTTTCACCTAAAATTCGTCCGGTTTCCTGATTTAAAAGATTCAGAATATTTTGGCGCTGTTGCCGCAGCAACCTCATTTCCGGTGTATTTTCATTATAAATGGCTGATTGCTGAGCAATTTGATTTTCAATTTCAGTCAGGCTTGATAATAATTGACTGCGATTGGGATCTTCACTGAGAGCAGAAGCCGCAATTGCTTCATCCGGTGTTAACTGAAGTTGAGCTTGGAGATTACGATATTGAGTTTGTAACTCTTGTAATTCCCGGCTGGTGGCTAAACGTTGGGTTTCTAAATCTCGAATTTGTTGATAAACTTCTTCTGCCTGCGCTTGTGGGTTAATTAATTCGTAGCGCTGTTGTAAGTTCTGAATTTGAGCTTGATATTGATTTACTCTTTGCTCTAGCTCAGGTAACTGTTGGTCAATGAATTTTACCCCTTCACTAATACGATCTTTACGTTCATCTAAGCTATAGCGTAAATATCGATCTTTAGTTGTTTCTAGAACTAATCTGACTAAATCTGGATCTTTACCTTCATAGCTAATTTGCAAAATTTTGGTGGTGTCATACCGCCGATTTTCTCCAATTATCCGTTCTACTTCTAAATTTTGCCTCAAATCGACGGGTTTAAAACTAGGAAATTCTGTCTTAACTCGCTGAACAATTTCATCGAGTAGTTTCTGACTTTTTAAGATCTTCAACTGCGTCGGATAATCAATCTGGAAAAGACTATCATTGGGAGAACCTTGTGTTCGAGTTAATGTCAATGGATCAGATAATTTGCCGGCTGAAGTGGCAGGTTCAACCAGCATCTGAAAATTACCCGCATACAGCGGTTCTGTTTCTCCGCCAAAACGCCATGCCAGCGTTGTTGTAATGCCTGCAATTCCTAATATCAAAAGTGCTTTACGTTGAATCGTTCTCAGCAAGGGTTGGAAATTTAGACCTCCCTGAGATGAAGCGGCTAACTCTTCCGTATCATCTGAAACGGTTATGCCTTTAATTGCACTAGGCTCAGTGGGTACAAGATCACGCTGCATGATTACCTAAATTTTGCGACACCTTAATGTGGATATGACAAACTCGTTCGTAGCTTTTAGTGAGGATGATCGTAATGTGAAGATTGGGTTGCAACACTTTGATTTAATTTAATCTAATTACTGTTTGATTCAAAGTATTTTTATCCTCAATCATCAACTTATAGATTAACTCAAAGCTATGGATCGCACCCTTTATGCTCGACTCACTGAATCTGCTTATTTTAACTGTAGCATTAGTCAGAATCGCTTTCAAAAAATACCCTAAAAAAGGCTGTGAATGATAAGAAATTTTCAAAAGGGCGGATCAACTCTTGAGTTACATCTGCCACAGTTGTTACAACTGAGCGATTCACAACTATAATATCATTATTCCGAACAACCGGATTGTCTTTACCACTAATACCATTAGAAAAATCAATCTCGATTTTTCGTCGAGAAACCGTTCCATCCGGGTTAACTCGAATTAATTGAATGGTTCCTTGACTGGCTCGAATTCTGTCAAATCCGCCAGCGGCAAGTAAGGCTTGATTCAGGGGTGTATTGGGTGGAACTTCAACCAGGCCCGGCTGAACCACTTCACCGACAACATTGACATTAATCGTTGCTGGAGAAAAGTTGGCATTGGCCCTAGCATCGAGTTCTGTTGTGACAATCTCTTTGGCTTTAGGAACAACAATTGTATCCCCTTCTTGCAGAAAAACATCTTGCCCAATGTCACCATTGGCTAACAATTCCCATAAATTGACTTCAATGGTTTGTAAGCCAGTGCGGGTAATTCGCCGGACTTCAATATTACGAATATCGGCTAAATCTTGAATCCCTCCTGCCACTTGAATGGCTCGGGTGACAGTGGGTGGATCGAATTGATCTCGGGCATTAGACAACCCGCCCACTACATTTTCACTGGCTAAAGTCCCGGTCGTTGAACCCACCGTATAAGCCCCAGGGCGATAAACTTCCCCCACGACTGCCACCTGTACGGGTTCACTGGTTGCAGGGGCTAAATTACTGCTAATAATTCGGCGGGCTTGTATCGGGTCAATACTCAGGGCTGTGGGAACAAAAACACTATCCCCATCCATTAAAATCGGATCTTGAGCTAAATTTCCTTGTTGAATTAACTCGCTTAAATCCAACGTCACAACTGTCGCGTTAGCGCCTCCCCGACGAAGCTGAACCTGAGTAATATCAGCGACCTGGGTAATTCCCCCGGCTTGAGCAATCACGTTACTTAAGCGCGGAAACTGGGCGTTGACTTGATTGTTATTATTTTCAGCCTCACCCACCTGGTAAGAACCGGGGCGAAACACTTCTCCAGAAACAGCAACTTGAACGGGACGAATTCCCACTAAAGCGAGGGTGACAACAGGTTGCTTGAGCAAAGCGCTGTAGCGTTGAGCAATCCGTCGTTGAGCCTCCGGTAGTGTTAGCCCTTGTAGCGAGACAAGTCCGACACCTGGCAGGTTAGCGTTACCATCAGCTAACACAAGATATTCTCCTGTGTATTTTTCCACATTAAAGATACTCATTTGCAGGCGATCGCCAACGCCTAAGGTATAAGTATATTCAAGCTGACCCGTATCTCCTGTGTTGGATGGAGGCAACACAGGCGTTTCTTGAGCCAGCAGAGGCAAGGCATGAGTCAAACTGACTCCTGTGATTAAGGCGAAATAGGTTAAGTGATAACCGAGAGACTGGATGAACATAGAGCAGAGGTGAATATTTGGATCTCCAATGTCGCGTTATGCAATTCGTCTTTGAACCGCTTAAATTGATTCACTTTACGGTAAGTTGATCGCACCCGTTCTCCCTTGTACTGAATTGTGACTCAACTGGGTGAGCCTCTGCGATAACTGATGGATTGAATTGTTTTAGAGCAAGCTTTTTGCTCATGCAATGGCTCAAACCACACTGATCGACAATACAGAGCTATTTGTCCTAATATAGCGCACTCTTTAAAGGATTGTCATATTAAAGGATTTTCAGATATGTTATGTCATATTTTCTGGCATTAATCTGGCATGACAGAAGCGATCGCGCAGCAGTTCAATAAAAATTGATTTTCTTTTGATTTTAATGTGTTTATCCATAAATTGAGTTATTTTTTTATTTGAATTTGCCTGCTCTACCTGTAATAATTCGTTCGTTATCCGTTAAAATCCGATTAAACTTAATATAACTTTCCTGATAAAGACTGCCTATTTCATCATCATTAGACTTCGCCGCAGTTGTCTAATGTATCAGCTCTTTTCTCTCCAAATAGCAGATCCCCTAACCCCAGCAACATACAAAATATCATCTCCTTGCCCCCCATATGGGGTATCATTGCCGAGGTTACCGCAGACGGGGTCGGCATCTATCTCTGCCACCAATACATCAATTTCTACCGCTCCAAACAATAAATATTGCTCTGCAGTGCCAAGGATTGAGTTATTTTTTGCATCATAAAAAACACTATTTTATGATGCAAATACTATTACTTAAATCATAAATTCTAAAGCTAAAAAATTATATAAAATAGTGTTTTATACTTTTTTAATCTATTTAAAAAATTACTTGTGTTTAGTCTGATCTGGTATCCAGATTTTTTTTGATTACGATTAATGATTTAAAATAGCCAAAAACAAAATAGCTTTTTATCTATAAATTTTAATTAAAATATAACTAAAATATTTTTAATTCAGGTTTAATCTGAGATTAAAGCTTTATATATTGTCAAGTATATGTAGCGATCTATTCATCAAACACTGCTCAAATCTTTATCTAAAGTAATAATTTATCTTTCAGCCAAAACAACCTTTTTATTAAAAAAAATAAATTTTAATATCAAATTATATTGTAATTTTTAACTTTCTAATTGTTCCGTAAAGGGCCGGGAGAATTTTGTCATTCAATCGCTTATGGTCAACGAAAAGGAAGCGATATTACTATACATTGACTTCACGATCAGGGTAAAAGCAGCCAATACTCATAATCTTGCAAGAAAGCCTTTTATCTGAGAAAATCATGTAAAGCTTTTGTAAAGTTCCTTTATGTTTTTTTTAAGATATGATGAAATTGGTTCTGACTCTCGAAAAATTAGGTATAAACCGATTACAATACGAGAAAATACTGAAAACTGTGCCGACTACTTTTGCCTAACTCCCTATATTCCCCTATGAGTTGGATCAATTTCAGATGAATTAGATACAAAAGTAAGATCTTGAAATCTATGGATTGACTTCATTCACGTCAAGAGTGATTCATGTATCTTGTCAGGTCATATTGTCCTTGATAAAATCAAGAGCGAAATTGTAATGGAAATATCTACTATGGGGCTACTGGCTGCTGTATTGATTGTTGCCGCAATTGGACTGGCGATTCCGATTGGTGTCTTATGTGTAGAATGTGGGGCAGCAATTGGGGGGAAATCACAGCTTAATTCGTCTTCTTCCCCAACCCATACAGACAGTCAAGAGATTAAGGTTTCAGTTTTAATTCCGGCTCACAACGAAGCAACAGAAATTGGCGCAACAGTAAAAGCATTACTCCCTCAACTTAAAACCACAGATCAACTGATTGTGATTGCGGATAATTGCACCGATGAAACCGCAACGATTGCCCGTCAGCAAGGTGCTACAGTTTTAGAACGACACAACGATCACCAACGCGGAAAAGGATACGCATTAGATTTTGGCCTGCAACAGTTATCCCCTAACCCACCCGATGTGATTGTGATGGTGGATGCGGATTGTCGCGTCGAACCGGGGGGAATTGAAAAAATTGCTCAACAGTCCGCCACCCTGAATAAACCGGTGCAGGCACTCTATTTAATGGAAACTCCCCCCACTCCTAGCCCGAAAGATTCAATCTCAGCTTTAGCGTTTCTGGTCAAAAACTTAGTCCGTCCATTCGGCTTAACTCAATTGGGACAGCCTTGTTTACTAACGGGTACAGGAATGGCTTTTCCGTGGTCTACATTACAAACGATTTCCCTGGCGAGTGGCAATATTGTGGAAGATATGCAGCTTGGCCTAGATTTAGCGATCGCAGGTAATGCCCCTTATTTTTGTGGGGATGCCCAAGTCACAGGCGTATTGCCTCAGCAAGCAGAAGCGGCGACCAGTCAACGCACACGCTGGGAACATGGACATTTACAAACTTTATCGACTCAAGTTCCTCGTTTAATTAAGGCCGCACTACAACAGCAACGGATTGATTTACTGGCTTTAGCTTTGGATTTATGTGTCCCTCCTCTGTCTTTACTGGTGATGTTGTGGTTTGCGATCACCGCAGTCACGGGTTTATTTAGTGTTTTGACGGGGATATGGCTGCCAACCCTATTGCTAAGTCTGGAAGGAATATTAATGGCGATCGCAATTATTACGGCTTGGGCCGGCTTTGGTCGAGATCGGATTTCTGGGAAAACGTTATTATCCATTCCCTTTTACGTCTTATGGAAAATTCCCTTGTACTTTGCATTTCTGTTTAAACCTCAAAAAGATTGGGTCAGAACCCAACGTGATTCTGTTCAAACCCCTAAACCTTAAGTTATCTACTAAATGTCGTGAAAAAAGTTGCTTACCTGGTTAACCAATATCCCAAAGTCAGCCATAGTTTTATCCGTCGGGAAATTGCTGGCATTGAAGCCTGTGGTTTAGAAGTCAAACGATATTCGATTCGTTCTTTAGAATCTGAACTGGTGGATGAAGCGGATATACAAGAATTGCAAAACACTCGTTATGTCGTCCCCACAGGTATATTCGGGTTACTGGTCAACTTGATTCGCACCGTTTTTACCCGTCCCTTAGGTTTCTTCAAAGCCTTGCGCCTCGCTTGGCAAGTGGGTTTAAACTCTCAACGAGGCATCATTTATCACTTGATTTATCTGATCGAAGCTTGTACTTTGCTGCAGTGGTTGATTGAAGATCAAGTGAATCAAGTTCATGTTCATTTCGGCACCAACTCCACCACTGTTGCCATGCTGTGCCATGAATTAGGTGGCCCTCCTTACAGCTTTACCGTTCACGGCCCGGAAGAATTCGATAAAGCCCAGGGGATTGGACTGACTGAAAAAATTAACCATGCTGCATTTGTGGTTGCCATTAGTTCCTTTGGTAAAAGTCAACTCTTTCGTTGGTGTGACTATAAACAATGGTCTAAAATTCACGTCGTCCGCTGTGGGGTTGATGATGCCTTTTTAAACCAAGAACTCACACCCATTCCTAGCCAACCCAGCTTTGTCTGTGTCGGTCGCTTAAGTGAACAGAAAGGTCATATTTTACTGATCGAGGCCGTCAGTCAATTGGCCGCAGAAGGACTGCAATTTAAGTTAGTTTTTGTCGGAGATGGAGAACTACGCCCGCAAATTGAAACCTTAATTGAACAACTACAACTGCAAAACTATATTGAAATTACAGGTTGGGCAACCAATGCCGAAGTTCAACAATATATTCTAGCCAGCCAAATCATGGTTTTACCTAGTTTTGCTGAAGGGTTACCCGTTGTATTAATGGAAGCTTTAGCGTTAGGTCGGCCCGTGATTACCACCTATGTTGCAGGGATTCCAGAATTAGTCAAACCCGGCGAAAATGGCTGGTTGGTTCCCGCAGGATCGGTAGAAGCGTTAAAAAATGCAATGAAAACCGCTTTACAAGCCGAAGCCGAAACGTTAGAAACCATGGGTCAACAAGGGCAAAAAGCTGTGGCTCAGCAACATGATATCTACAAAGAATCTCGCCATCTATTTAATTTGTTTAAGTCTTACTTGCAGATAGAGAATTAATCAAAATAACGAGATAAATTGAGTCATATCTTCTCAATTAAAATCAAAAAGATAAAAAGATAATTAGTTTAAAAAAATAGAAAGAGATGATAGAATAGGAAAGACATAAAATAATAGTTAAGTTTGAGTCTTTCAGATCAGTTTGATCTGAATTTAAAGCAAATATTCCATTGCATCTCAAGGGGGAGAAAAGTTGCAGTCAATCGGCGTAGTTCTCATTGGACGAAATGAAGGAGAGCGTCTGATCCGCAGTTTAAATTCTGTGATCGATGGCTCTCGTCCTGTGGTATATGTAGACTCAGGCTCTACGGATGGAAGTTGTGAGGCAGCCCGAGAGCGAGGCGCTGAAGTCGTTGAGTTAGACTTATCCATTCCATTTACTGCGGCCCGCGCCCGTAATGCCGGATTTCAATATCTGCGTCAACATCATCCGGACGTTGAATGGGTTCAGTTTATTGATGGAGACTGTGAGGTGGTTCAGGGGTGGATCGAGGCCGCTGCTCAAACCTTGAGGGACAATCCCAAAGCCGTTGCGGTTTGTGGTTATCGGCGTGAACGTTATCCCGAAAAAACAGTTTATAATCGCATTTGTGACATTGAATGGCAAATGGGGCCTATCGGAGAAGTCACCCACTTTGGGGGGGATGTGATGATCAGCGCCATCCCTCTAGAGGCCATTGGGGGTTACAATAACAATGTGATTGCCGCAGAAGACGATGAAGTCAGTGTCCGACTGCGTCAGGCAGGGGGTAAAATTCTCCGCATTGATCGTGTCAGTACCCTACATGATGCCGATATGCATAGCGTTTCCCAGTGGTGGAAACGAGCCATTCGCTGTGGTTATGGCTTTGCTCTAGTGTCCTCTCTCCATGGCGCATCCCCTGAGAGAAAGTTTGTCAAAGAAGTGACTCGTACCCTGATTTGGGGTTTAGGACTGCCGTTAGTTGCGTTGATTTTAGCCATCCCAACTCGAGGATTATCTTTACTATTATTAGCCCGATATCCTCTCAGCGCCGTTAAAATTATTGCGAGTATGAAAAAACAAGGCTATTCTCAAGCTGAAGCCATTGCTTGGGGAATTTCTTGTGCCACCTCAGCCTTTCCCAATGTGATCGGGATCATTAAATTTTATCTGGATCGCGTACAGAATAAACAATACAAAATTATTGAATATAAAGGCGCTCAAGCCTCAGCCACCAAGTAATACAGAACTCGTCTTTGAGTATTTGTCATTCATTCGTTGTTTGTCATTGGTGATTTGAAAAGACAATGCTTTCTCAAGAGTGTTTGAAGCTTTTCTAGAGATTCACTGATAACAAACAACAAATAATAAATCAACAAACATTATCATGACTGCCAACACAAACCCAAATCAACAAACAAACGTTGCCATTCTCGGTGCAGGTTACATCTCAGATTACCATTATCAAGCCCTAAAAACCCTGCCAAACGTTAATATCCGTGCCGTTTGCGATCTCAATATTGGTTTAGCAGAACGATTTGCCGCCGCTAAAGGCATTCCTCAAATTTACGGTAACTTAGGGGAAATGTTATCGACTGAAAACCTAGATGTCGTTCATGTTCTGACTCCTCCTCATATTCACTTTCCCACCAGTTCAGAAATTCTTAAAGCAGGCGTTGATACATTTATCGAAAAACCCCTCTGCCATACCGTAGAAGCCTGTCAACAACTCCAACAAATCGCAAAAGAACAAAATCGCGTCATTGGCGTTAGTCATAACTTTCTGTATTTCCCCATCTATGAAAAACTGGTTGCAGACTACCGTAGCGGTCGCTTGGGACAAATCGATCAAATTGATATTGTCTGGAATAAAGAACTCGGACAACTCAAAGGCGGGCCATTTGGGGCATGGATGCTGCAAACCCCAACCAATATTCTATTTGAAGTTGCGCCCCATTCCTTTGCCCATGCCGTCCATTTAATCGAGGGTTTACCTGATTCTCTCTCCGTTGAAGTCCGGGATCTGATTGATTTACCCAAAGGATTACAATTTTATCGCCGTTGGGAAGTGCGAGGCTGGAAAAATAACACCAGTTTACGCCTTCGTTTTTCCTTTATTGATGGCTATCCCGAACATTACATCCATATTCGCGGTACAAACGCCACAGCGCGAGTAGACTTTGAGAATAATACCTACGTTTGTCAAGAACATACCCCGTATTTACTCGATATTGACCGCTTTGCCAATGTCGTCGGGCCAGCCAAAGATGCCGCCAGTCAGGCCACCAGTACTTTAACCAACTTTGTGTTATCCAAAATGGGATTATCTAAAGTTGGGGGGCCATTTCCCTACAGTATTGGCCGTACTGTTGAAAGCTTCTATAATACTCGCAAAGGCAAACTCGACGAACGCATTACCGCAGAAATTGGAGAAACCGCGATCGCCCTGGCAGAATGGATCGCCAAAGAAACCCCATTACCCGAACAAAAACAGACCGCTACAGCCACCCCAGCTACCTCAGAAGCCGCTTCAGAACCTCCTATTCCCTCAACTGTATTAGTCATTGGCGGAACAGGGTTTATTGGTCGGGCCTTAGTGCGTCGTCTGCGTCAAGATGGCTATGGTGTGCGGGTGATGACTCGTAACCCCAGAAGTTGTCCAGCCGAAGTATTGCAGTTGCAAGTAGAAGTTGTAAAAGGGGACTTCACCGATGCAGAAGCCGTTAAATCTGCTTTAGAAGGGATTGAACAGGTTTATCATTTAGGACGAGGTTATGGTGAAACTTGGGATGAATTCCTCAAATATGATGTTGAACCGACCCGGAAACTGGGAGAATTATGTTTAGAAGCAGGAGTTAAGCGGTTATTTTATGCTTCCTCTATTGCCATCTATTATGCAGGAGATAAGGGAGATGTGATTACCGAACAGACTAAACCCCATGACGGGATGTTACGAGTCCAACCCTATGCCCGATCTAAAGCGGAAAACGAACGCTTATTGATGGAATTACATCGTGACAAAGGCTTACCTGTGGTGATTTTCCGGCCCGGAATTGTGTTAGGAGAAGGGGGAAATCCTTATCACTGGGGTGTTGCGGCTTGGCCCTATAACTCAGTCTGTGCCTTATGGGGAGATGGTAAAAATCAATTACCGATTGTGTTAGTTGAAGATGTGGCCGATGCCATGGCAAGGGCAATTGATATCCCAGGAATTGAAGGAGAATCTTACAATTTAACCAGTAAGCCTTGTATTACGGCCCACGAATATCTCAATGAGTTTGAACAACACGCCGGGATTAAAATTAAGCGGGTTCCGACTCCCAGTTGGCGTTATTATAGCGAAGCATTAGGGAAATGGGCAATTAAGAGTATTGGACGAGATCCCAATGCTGCGTTTCCCAGTTATGCCGACTGTCAAGGACGGAGTTTTGCGGCGACCTTTGATGCTTCTAAGGCCGAAAAAGAGTTAAATTGGTCTCCGGTTCAGGATCGACAAACCTTAGTGAAAGAAGGGATTTACGCCCCAGTTGATGAATTTGTAGATTAAGTTCTACATCAACTATTTTCTTCTTGACTTAAACGGGGACATGGTTATACTGTGTCCCGATTTCTTTTGTTGATTATCGTAGAATTATAGTGCTACAGGTAGGCAATTGGTAAAAGGGCTATTAGACAAAGGATTTTGAAACATTGAATTTCTCAAAGTCTGTCAATAAATCCGTCAACCTGCCACACACCTGTTATATTGCATCAACTCAGGCGGGATCTGTTAATTATAGCTCAGGAACGTTTATATCTTTATTAGATAAGATATATTTTGCAAGGATTTAACCAGGACAAGCTATCCAACTTTTAGTAGCATCTCAGTAAAATTTACAGTATCTTTACAAGAGCTTTATTACTTTTTTAAAAGGTTTACAGAAAACTACGTGTATTTTCGTAAACGAAGTGTTATATTAAATATAGTGAAATGTGTAATCCATCAGAAATAGCATCTACACGCATGAGTTATTGGAATACACTATCACTCAATATATCCTCTAGGAAAAACCCTTGAATATTCAATTGGTTTTAATAAACTTTATATCGGGCGTGCAATTGAGGATAGCAGTATTTTTGAGATCCCATTTAGGATCGAAGCGAAATTTCTACAAACTGAAGCTATCTCAGCTTATTCAGTTTAATTCCGAGTGAAAATAAATAAAAATTATCTACCAAGAGACTTCATTAATTAGTTAGACAGAAGTTCTCTAAATTTTACAGGGTTGTTAACAGGGTAAATCTATGAAGTTGGCGGTAAACGTGACTAATCAGGTGCAGCCGTTGCCTACCGCAATGTCAGTTGCTCAAAATCTACTTGTCGATTTAGCATCAAATGTTCGTTTTTTGGACATTATTTCAATAGCCTTTGGAACAAATTATAGTTCTGAAAAAATCTACCATTTACAACAATTATGGCTGACAAAAAACTTCTCAAATTTACCGGATATTGAAATTCGCTCTCGTAAAGAAATCAAAGGTGCAGATGGTGCGTTTTCTAAAACAACAGGTAAGGTCTATTTAGCCCAAGAATATCTGAATCAACACCACAATAATCCTTTGGCAATTGCCAATGTTTTACTCGAAGAAATAGGACATTGGGTTGATGCTGAAATTAACCCAGAAGAAACACCAGGGGACGAAGGAGCCATCTTTTCTGCATTAGTTCGAGGAGAAAGTTTAACTGAAGAACAACTCCAACAATTAAGAGCAGAAGACGATAGCGCCACTACAATTATTGATGGTGAATGGGTTGAATTAGAACAAGCCATTGTTGATTTAGAAGGAAATATCGCAGAAGTTCCTGCAACAAATCTATGGCAAACCAACCCAGATCGTGACTTTTCATGGGGAACTAGAAATAATTTTCTGCAAATCTTTGAAGAAGAGCAAAATGTTACTCTATCTCGAGATATTGACCTCAGTAATCCTCAAAATTGGGATGACTTAAATAACTTAGATTCCCTTTCAGCCGGAACAACTGTAGACAGTCATTTTATCTTCTTAAAAAATCCAAATCCCGGAACTGAAATAACCAGGCAGGCTACCATCACTTTTGATCAACCAATAATTGGTTTCATGGGTGATCCACAACTGATTAATCCGACGAATGATTTATTTCTCTCTTTTGATGTTCGACCATTAGATGATGGCGGAACTTTAGAAACAGGAGAACCCAGTAACGATGTAGTTGAAATTTTGGGAGAAAACCGAAATATCCTACGAGTTACTTTGGAGAATACTTCAGCAGTCGAACCCCTTCGTATTCTAACTTTGTCCGACACAATAACTACCGAACCACCTCCTATGACTACATCTTTTAATTTCACCTTAGAAGCGGAAAGTATTCTTCGCGATGATCCCGATAATCCCAATGTCTCTAATTATATTCTTGAGGAGAACAGAAATGGCGAAGATGTTATTAGATTACCAAATGAGCTGGATGAAGGAAGTGTAATTTACGATGCCAGTGACATATATGATTTTAGCGACGATGTAGACTTTGTACCGGGTATTTATAGCATCACCGTTAGATATGAAGATGAAAACGATGGTCGTTCCAAAGCTCAAGTTTTGGTGAATCAAACACCCGTCGCAGTTGAAGCACCCGGTGAAGGTGAACCTGAGGTTTTATCTGATGAGTTTTTAGATGATGATAATAAGCTTCAACCCGGTGAGTGGTTATTCCAGCAAGAAGAACCACCAAATGATAACGAAGGAAATGCTACTCCTCAGCAAGGTTCAGGACAGTATGAGCAAGTTACCTTAGCAAATGTATCAATCTTGGCAAACGATACAATTACACTGCTAGGAACAAGAGATGGTACAGGAGTAGACGATAATTCTGGAGAAAATGCTCGGATTGACAAGTTTGATTTTGAGCTAATTGAAGCGGTTTTTAGTATTGATGAGAATGCAGCCGGTGGGACTGTTATTGGCAGTGTCATTGCTAACGATGATGCGCTGACTTACTCGATTACACCAGAGAATGCTACAAATGTATTCACCATTAATGAGACTACCGGAGAAATTACCGTTGCAGATAACGCCATCCTCGACTTTGAAACCACAGAGAGTTACACTCTAACGGTTGAAGCCAGTGACGGTAATACTGTTCCTGTAACGATTGATATTAATGATATCAATGAAGCGCCTAGCATCACACCTGCAGCGGCTAACTTCACAATTGCA
>CAYSWY010000061.1:0-34051 GCA_964434975.1 uncultured Lyngbya sp. | reverse complement strand
AATGAGACAACGGCTATTTCAAGCAGATCATCCCAACGTTGCCACTAGCCTGAATGATTTAGCCTTACTTTACCACTCTCAAGGACGTTACAGTGAAGCAGAACCGTTGTATAAAGATGCTTTAGAAATGAGACAACGGCTATTTCAAGCAGATCATCCTGATGTTGCCAGTAGCCTGAATAATTTAGCCTCTCTTTACGACTCTCAAGGACATTACAGTGAAGCTGAACCGTTGTATAAAGATGCTTTAGAAATGATGATCAAAATAGTGGGTCAAGATCACCCCAATACTCAAACTATTCTAGGAAACTTAATCGGATTTTTAAAGAAAGTTATCCAGGAAAACAAAATAGATCAACTCAGTGATGATGAATTGATTCAATCTTTAGTGTCTCAAATTCAACAGCAGGAAAATTTATCAGATGAATTGGCTTAAATTATCTCATCCCTAATTTTAGAGTGTGAGAGAGTTACAGAATTTAGCAATATCCTAACTAAAGAAAGTAGTACTATACAATTGAAGTAAGAACCCAACTGAATAATGATTGTAGCAAAAGATAATTCCTCACCCTTAACCCCTCAAGAGTATTTTGCTTGGGAAGAAAAGCAACTCGAAAAACATGAATATATCGAGGGTCAAGTCTATGCTATGGGTGGCGGCAGTGTTAATCATGGCCGCATTGCCATCCGGTTTACTGCTCTGTTTGATACTCATTTAGAAGGCAGCGGTTGTATCACTGGCAACTCTGACATCAAGGTTAATATTGTTGAAACCAATAACTATACCTATCCAGATGCGAGTGTAACCTGCGATCAGCGCGACAAAACTACCCCGAATTACTTTAGCTATCCCTGCTTAATCGTTGAAGTTTTATCTGATAGCACTGAAGCCTATGATAGAGGTGCAAAGTTTAGAATGTATCGCAAAAATCCAGTTCTAAAAGATTACTTATTAGTGAGCTCTACCCGGATTGAAATAGATCTGTATCACAAAAACAATGCCGGTGAATGGATTATTCTAAATTACCAAGCAGGAGACATTATAGAACTTAAAAGTATTAATCTCAGTTTCCCTATCGAGCAAGTCTATCGCAGCCTTGTTCTTACTCCAGAATCTAAAACTTAATCGAATTTTTAAACAAAGTTATCCAGGGGAAAAAAACCGATCAATTAAGTGATGATGAATTCATTCAATCTTTAGTGTCTTATCTTCAACAACAAAACAATTCATCTGATTGATCTTCTCTCTCAGAATAACATAGAAAAAAAACCTAAGTTCCTCTCTGTTCTTTGTGCCTTTATGGTTCCTCTCTAAAAAAATCACCTGAAAATTTAAATAGCAATACATCTAAGAAGCTATACTATAATTAACCAAAAATATAATATCCTCAAAATAAGATGATGCTAAATGGTATTAAACAGCGAGGAATCGTTAGTAAAGATGGCAAAATTGAAATTCAAACGCCTGAACTCCCAGAAGGAACTATTGTTGAAGTGATTGTTTTAGTCGAAAAAGAGACAATAGAATCAGAGACTTCTTCGCAAATTCCACAAGATACAACAGAGTATTTACTCTCAACTGAAGCAAATCGTCATCACTTAATCACTGGAATTAAAAATATAGAAAATAATACAAATCTAAATATCCAATAGGCTGATCATTATTCATCACAATAACATCTTCTTCTGTGCCTTTGTGGTTCCATTTCCTAAACAAAATAATGATAAATCTCCCATCCATTAACTACAAAAATAGATAGGAGAAGACAAAATTCTAGATACTATTTAATCACAAAACCCTAAAAAGGAATCGGATCATAATCAGGATCATCGGACTCTGTGGGGATCAGCGGTTGGGCAGCGGGACTGGGGGAAGTGGGTTCTGAAGGTGGAGAGACCTCCGAGGGAGAAGGGGTTGGACGGTTTCTAGACTCCAGCGGCACAACGTTACTAGGGGCGGCTGACGAGGCGCTGGAGGGGTTAGAACTATCGGCTATCTCTTCGACTCCCGCAACACTATAAACGCGCTTAGCGGTTAATTCTGCCCGCTTTTCCTTAAAGCCTTCGGAACGATCGATCATCGTCATCCCTAAGCGTCCTTCAATGATAATGCGATCGCCTTGATGATATCGTTGACTCAGTTCTTGGGCTAAGTTTCCCCAACCCACAACCTTTAAAATAGAAGGGGGATCGTCTTGCCGTATACTGGGAAATTGAACCATCATCTCCGCAATGGGAATTTGACTCTCGGCAGTGTAGCGCAGTTGCGGATCTTGAACAATTTCTGCCATTACAATACAGTTATTCATGAGGTATCTCTGACTTCAATCAGTTTTTACTTCTTAGAGGATATTTGATCAATTATACAACGTTTTGCATTTACCTTTTCAATTCCCTTATTTTAAAATAGTTTAATTGAGTTTTTCCCTTATTTTGGGCCGGGCTGTTTCATTGTTGGCAAACATTTGCCTTGACCTCTCCCTAGCCCTCTCCTGCGAGGAGAGGGAAAAGGAATAAATTTTTTTATTTGGAAGGGGGAGTAATTAATAGTTTTATAGGCTTAATAATAGAAAAAATTCTCCCCTCTCCTACCAGGAGAGGGGCTGGGGGAGAGGTCAAGAGGAAAGATTTCTCAACGCATGAAACAGTCCTGCCTATTTAGGAAGCTAAGAGGCTAAAAACTTTAACTAACTAAAATTTAACGGATCAACATCAATGCTTAAGCGAACTGACTGGGGACAGCGATCGCGTAATATTTCAAATTGGGGTAAATCAACGGTTTGATTCCTATTCAATTTTAAGATAATTTGCCAACGATATTGATTGGCGATCCGTAAAATTGGCGCAGGGGCTGGCCCTAATATTTCATGGTTCTCTGATTGTAGCATTGTCGCCAACTCATGGGCAGTCTGGGTCACGTCAGTTTGATTGAGACTACTTAATCTTAGCAAAATTAAGCGACAATATGGGGGGTAATTCATGCCCTGACGAGATTGTAATTCAGCGTTAACAAAGGGTTCATAAGCGTATCGTTGTAAGGCTTGAATGACGGGATGTTCTGGGGTATAAGTTTGAATAATCACTTGTCCTGGATCGTCCCCGCGTCCTGCTCTTCCGGCGACTTGTAATAGGGTTTGAAATGCCCGTTCACTGGCGCGATAATCAGGTAAATGAATCAGTCCATCAGCAGCTACGACGGCAACTAAACCCACGGAGGCAATATCTAAGCCTTTGGTTAACATTTGCGTCCCGACTAATAGGTCAGCTTCTTGATTAGCAAATTGGGTTAATAGGATGCGGTGGGCATCTTTTCGGCGGGTTGTATCGCTATCAAATCGAATCACTTTGAGTTGGGGAAATAGCTTGGTTAATTCTTGGGTGACTCGTTGAGTTCCGCTACCAAAATGTTTAAAATACTTAGAGTTACAAGCCGGGCAATTTTGCGGATAAGGCTGATAATCATTACAATAATGACACTTTAATTGTTGGGGGGCGTTACTGTGTATTTGATGATAAGATAACGATACGTCACAGTGGGCGCATTCCATCACATAGCCACAACTGCGACAAGAAACAAATGTACTATGTCCGCGACGATGAATAAATAATATTCCTTGTTGTTGGCGTTGTTGTAATTGTTGTAATGCCGCTTGTAAACGGTTACTAAAAATAGAACGATTTCCCTGTTTTAATTCTTGCCGTAAATCTACAATTTCTATGGGCGGTAAAGGGCGGGATTCTACTCGTTCGGGTAAGGATAAATAGTAATAGTTATTATTCGTTTCCGGATAATTTTCAGGGTTTAATTTAATCTGTTGCCAACTTTCTATTGAGGGAGTGGCTGAACCTAAAATTAACGGACAATTCTCTAATTCTGCCCGCCATTGCGCTACTTTACGTGCATGATAACAGGGCATGGGTTGATCTTGTTTAAAGCTGCTATCATGTTCTTCATCTAATATAATTAAGCCTAAATTCGGTAAAGGGGCAAAAATTGCCGAACGAGTACCGATAATAATTTGAGGATTTCCTCGAATCATATTTCGCCAAGTATCGTATCGTTCCCCTTGAGATAATCCGCTATGATATACACAAACTTGTTCTCCAAATCGTGCGCGAAATCGATCTGTCAGTTGCGGCGTTAAACCAATTTCCGGCACTAAAACTAAAGCGGATTTATTCTGTTCTAAAATCGGCGCGATCGCCTGTAAATAAACTTCCGTTTTTCCTGAACCTGTGACTCCATGTAATAATATTTGAGCGGTGTCTGAAAGATTATTAATTGTATTTAATGCGGTTGTTTGATGGGGCGTTAATGCTTTTGGTAAATCCGGTGCTTGTAAAATTCCTTGCTCTCGTCGCAGAATTTCCTGTTGAGTAATAACAACACAATTTTTCTGTTCTAAAGCTTTAATTAAAGAAGAACTGGTATTACAAGTTTTTAATAATTCTTCGAGCCATAATTCTCCCCCACGCCGCCCTAATATTTCTAAGACTTCTCGTTGACGCGGCGTTAAATTTGAGGGAAAATCATTAACTGTTAATGTCACCGCTTGCTTTAATTTTGGACGCGGTGGCGTTGGCGGTTCAAGGTAACTTTCAATCCATCCTCTTTTGAGTAAATCTCGAATACCTTGTTTTGCGCCTTTAACTTGGCGTTGTAAATATTGCCAGGTATAATCTGAACCGCTAGCGCTTTGTAACCATTGCAAAACAGCAGCCGCTGCCGGGTGAAGAAACTGTGAACCGTGAGGAGGAATAACATCAACACATAAGCGAATTCGCCGTTGACTGCGTCCTAATAAACCCGGCGGTAAAGCAGTACGAATGACTTGAATAAAAGGGGTTTGATATTCTGTTGCAACTTGTTCTAAAAGCTGCCAATAAGTACTCGGAAAAAATCCCGGACAAATGACTTCTTCTACTGCTTTAAGTTGTTGCCAAGACACCCCAGAGGGGAGATGAGAAACAAAACGAATGGCAATTGCACCCAGTTGTTGAGAACCAAATGGAACGCTTAAAATATCTCCAGGTTCTATTGTTAACTCCGCCGGAACTTGATAAGTAAAGAGTTTCTGCGCTTCACTCTTAGAAGAACTCGAAACTGGAATATCCACTAAGACTTCAATCAACTGTTCTGATGAAGTTGAAGTGTAAGTTGAACTGGGTTCACAGAGTATTGATGATGATGATAACGTTTGAGAAATCACTGGAGACATAAAGCAATTTCGTTGATAAGGCAACGGGGAACGGGGAATGGAGAAGTAGGCAAGTAGGCGACGGCGGAAGATTCTGAGTGGGTGAGTGGGTGAGTGGGTGAGTGGGTGAGTGGGTGAGTGGGTGAGTTCTAACTGGCAGTCTCGCAGTCTCGCTGACGAATGACGAATGACGAATGACGAATGACTTCTAACTCCCCCACACCTCACACCCGACTCGCTTTAAATAGAATCGGCTTCAGGAGTTTAAGGATGATTTTGACCTGAAACCGATTTCAGGGGTATAGAATCGTCTGCTAGGAGCCGGAGAGAATATCTGCAATGGCTTCGCGTTCAGCCGGAGAGATAAACGAGGCTTGGCGAGTATCTGTAATTAACCAGTCTAAAGCGGCTGCCTGAACATCAATTGAAGCACCGACTTTATCCACACAATAGCGCCCGAACACCAGCTTATCAATTAAACGAACCCCTGGCCCTAAACGAGAATATTCAAAAATAACGCTATTGCTGACATAGGCATTGCTACAAATCCAGCAATTCGGCCCAATCATCGTCGGCCCAACAATTTCAGCACCGTCTTCAATCCGGGTCATACCGCCAATATAAACAGGCCCGCGAATATCGACTTTATCCCAGTTAACAGCAACATTAATCCCGGTATAAATGCCAGGACGGACCTGAGTTCCGGGAACTGAAACATTTTTAATTTCTCCGGTTAGCACACTGCGAATGGCTTGCCAATAGTCGGGAACTTTACCGATATCGACCCATTCAAAGTCCATGGTAATGCCATGAAAGGGTGCCCCCATTTCAACTAATTTCGGGAATAAATCCCCCCCAATATCAAATTCACACCCCGAGGGAATATGCTCAAAGATTTCGGGTTCAAAAATGTAAATCCCGGTATTGATACTGGTGCTTAAAGCATCCTCAACGTCGGGTTTTTCTTGGAAGGCTTTAATTTTGCCATCATCGTCAGTGACAACCACGCCATAACTCGAAACCTTATCCCGAGGAACAGATTTCATCACAATCGTTGCCAGCGAGCCTTTAGACTTGTGCCATTGAACGGCAGCGGTTAAGTCTAAATCAATTAACGCATCACCACACAAGACAATAAACGTGTCATCGAAAAAGGGTGAAAAATCCTGAATTTTCTTCATCCCACCGGCTGAACCCATCGCTTTACCGAAGAGTTTGCCATCTTCAATTGACCCTTCAAAGGAATAGGCAATATCGACTCCAAAGCGTTGACCATCTCGAAAATAGTTTTCGATTTCATCAGCTAAGTGACTGACGTTAACCATAATCTGGTCAAAGCCGTGATGACGCAACAATTCAACTAAAAACTCCATCACTGGTTTTTGCAGGATGGGAATCATCGGTTTAGGGACGGTATAGGTAATCGGACGAACGCGCGTTCCCTTACCGGCGGCCAAAATCATGGCTTTCATAATTCACTGCCTCAACCCTTGGCTGTTGTTAAGTTTGCAAATCAAAGGAATGGATTGAATGGAATCATCAACGCCCTTGAAAGAAGTCATCGGTACACGCTTACGTGAAGTCCAGTGCCTTCTTACAAAAGTTGCGCATGGGGGTTTCCCCCTCTGACGTTGTCTTCGCAGCACTAAAGCTTGCATCTCTTGTGACCGAAGAGCGCTGCGGAAAGCGCTGCGATGAACGCGGCAACGCGGTGACTCCTCAAAATTGTCCAACTTTAGTCAGCTTTTAGATAAAACTGATTAATCCCTTTATCCCAATTTACATAGATTTGTAGCGCTTGTCGCGTCTGTGTTAATCATACAGTTTATGGGAATTGCTAATACCAGAATTACTAGCTGAGGATGAAAAGCTGATTCAGTCAAGTTTGGGTGAGATGATTCAGTGACATCACTTGTCTGAAATTTAACGAATTCTACAAAAGTTCTGTCTCAGTGCAAAAGCTGCGTTGGAGCAATTCGAGATCTAAATCTTTCCCTACTTCAACTCAGCATCTCTGAACAATTCTACAATGTAGGTCGCCACCGTAAATAGTTCAGACAAAGAAAAGATCTATCTTGAAGCGAGTTGATAGATCTTTTCCATACTATGTTCAGATATGAGCATCAAGTTTTAACAGTCCATTTATGCAGCCGTTGTTGCCTTGCGAACAGTTTCAATCTGATCAATTTTTGCTTTCAAGACTTTTACATCTGTCTCAACAAAACGCTGCTCGGTTGTGGGGTCGTAGGCTTCCCACTCTTGGGAGACTTCTCCATCGTACCAGATAAACCAGTCTCGATACAGTTCTCCTTCGTTGATGTCCGGACACAGAGATAGCCAATCATCAGCACCGAAATCATCAGCGGTATGAGCAATTAAATTTAACCAGGCAATGGTGAGACATTCATCTAGATGCTGGGATGAGTCCATTTCCATTACAACAGTGGGAGATTGAGAGAGTTTCATTTGTTTTTGTGTCATTGGTAACACCCTTACGCAACACTTTCAATGTACAAAAATCGTTCTAAGCATTAATGGTAGCAGTGTGACACTTAGTGTAGTGTGACACCCCTCACACGTAACAAAGATGACATAGGATAATTTTGAATGGCATTTTTGCGCTGCAATCATTGCCCGTCACAAACAATTGTTTTTGTCCCTGAAATATTACGATGTCTAAAGTTTTATTGCCAAGAGACACAAGCCGAGTAAACACTGACCTAAATTGGTGGAATATATACGATAATCCAGCTTTAGAACTGGCTTTTTAATCGACCACTGCTGTCAATTTACAGCAAGACTAGCAATCCTTTAGAGAGGTTATTCAATGTCTCATTCAGTCAAAATTTACGATACCTGTATTGGTTGCACCCAATGTGTTCGGGCTTGTCCGACAGATGTTTTGGAAATGGTGCCTTGGGATGGCTGTAAGGCTGGCCAAATTGCGGCTTCTCCTCGGACTGTGGACTGTGTAGGTTGTAAGCGCTGTGAAACAGCTTGCCCTACAGACTTTTTAAGTATCCGGGTCTATCTGGGTGCAGAAACCACTCGCAGTATGGGTCTGGCTTACTAACATCACAACAGTTGGGGGCATTCCCCTATTTTTCTGTATTTACAGTCTTTGAGAGGAAGCTTATGGCTTTCTCTTTTTTTTTGAAACGATGGCGCAGGTGAGGTGAGGTGAGTCAGAGGAAACATAATCGATGCTTATAATTTGGTTAAACAAAGAGTTAAACGCTAATATCATTACTTTGGATGTATGAAGGTTTACTGCACTCGTCCAGGCTGTCCCCGTCCAGAAAATCATGCCAGCGATTTAGATCACGAAAAAACCCTCAATGAAGTACAGCAAAAATATTGCACCACTTGCGGAATGCCTTTAATTTTAGATGGTCGCTATCTCCCAGAACGGTTATTGGGCAAAGGCGGGTTTGGTAAGGCTTTACTGGCTCATGATCGCCGTTCCCCCAGTTTACGAAAATGTGTGGTGAAACAGTTCATGCCGCCATCAGACTTAACTGCAGATCAATTAGCAATGGCTCAAACCCTGTTTGAACGCGAAGCAAAGGTATTAGATCGTTTAGGTCATGCTCATCCTCAAATTCCTAATTTACTGGCTTATTTTCCCTTAGAAGTTCCCGGTTGGCATTCGGCTCAACCCCAACAATTTTTTTATATCGTCCAGCAATATATCGAAGGACAAAACCTAGAAGATGAACTCGCCGCAAAAGGGCGTTTCACAGAAGCCGAAGTCCGAGATGTTCTAGAGCAAACGTTACCCATTCTTCAGTTTGTGCATGAGGCTGATAATATCCACCGAGACATCAAACCCTCTAACCTCATTCGTCACCACAAAACAGGAACTCTTTATTTACTTGATTTTGGGGCAGTTAAGGAAGTGACACAAGGGGCGGGTGGTGCGGGTCGTTCTACAGGTATTTATACCCCAGGATATGCCCCGCCTGAACAAATGCAAGGACAATCAGTCTTTCCAGCTTCAGATTTATATGCGTTGGCCGTTAGTTGCATCATGTTACTGACAGGCGTTGAACCTAGCCAGCTTTTTGATAGTTTTAGTAATTCTTGGCAATGGACGAGTAAAGCACAGGTTTCGGCTTCACTGACAGCCATTTTAAACCGAATGTTACAGTCTACTCCTAGCGATCGCTTTAGTTCAGCTAAAGAAGTTCTCGAAGCGTTAAACCCGCCTTCTGTGACTGTTTCTCCCTCATCTCCTCCATCTCCTCCATCTCCCCCGTCTTCTTCGTCTCCCCTATCTCCTCAACCTATAGTTTCACCGACTCGAAAATTCTCTACAATAGAGTTGCTAGGAGGTGCTGCATTCACGGGATTTGAAGCAGGTATCTTAGGGATGGGGTTGAGTGTTGTTCTGAATTCTGTTCCCGTTGTTGTGGTTGCAACAGCAGTTATTTTAGTGGGCTTAATGCTGGCTCAGTTTCGTCGTTGGATAGAAAGAACGGATTTAATTATTATTGCTGGAATTTCCTTGGGTTTGGGATGGTTTCTCATTCCCGGTTTACAATCTCTAGATGGCATATTGATTCCAATTTTTATTGCTCTTGGGTCTATTGCCATTACTGCTATGTTTCGTTTGATCTATCTTATTCTGGATCGATTGCTCAAATAATTGCATCTTCTCATGACTCAAAAAAATGAAGCAAAAACATTAATTTTAACCTTTCTAATTACATTAGGATTGCTCGGAATCGGTTACTGGTTTTTTCGGACGATGACATCCGAGCCTGATTCTCCAAATATTACTCAACCTGGCAATAGTAAACGGTTTGCTGATATTAAAAACGTCCCTTCTGGAACTTTTAACTATGGGGGTAGCACCACTTGGGCACCCATTCGTAAAGAAATTGATTCAGTAATTCAAGCGGTTGAACCCAATTTTAATCTGCGTTATGTTCAGCATCCGACTTTAGCGCCCGGTTCAGGAACTGGAATTGCCATGTTATTAGATAATCAACTGGCATTTACTCAAACATCGCGTTCTATTAATCAGCAAGAATATCAACAAGCGGCTCAAAAAGGATTAAGATTAACAGAAATTGCAGTGGCGATTGATGGGATTGCTGTTGTGGTTAATCCTCAACTCGATATTCCAGGATTAACGATTAATCAAATTCAAGATATTTATACGGGGAATATTACAAATTGGAGTCAAGTTGGCGGAAATAATATACCCATAAAGCCTTATTCTAGAGCCGTTGAAGCAGGCGGAACGATTCAATTTTTTGTGGATAATATTTTAGGCGGTGCCGCATTTGGCGATAATATTGAATTGATTCAAACGACAACAGAAGCTTTGCGAGAAGTAGCTGAAAATCCGGGGGGAATTTATTATGCTTCTGCGCCAGAAGTCGTGAATCAATGTACTGTCAAACCGATGCCAATTGGAATTGAGACAACAAACTTAATTCCGCCATACCAAACTCCATTTGTACCTTTAGAAAATTGCCCCGCGCAACGCAATCAACTGAATAATTCCGCTTTTCAAACGGGACAATATCCGATGACTCGTCGATTATTTATAGTGTTCAAAGAAGATAATCAAATTGATCAAGAAGCCGGACAGGCTTATGCAAATTTTTTATTAACTGAACAAGGACAAAATTTATTAGAGCGAACAGGATTTGTTAGAATTCGATAATTTAGTATTATATATTATTAATAAAGATGTCAAATTCTCAAAAGAATGAAACTTTAATTTTAGTACTCGCTCTTTTAATTACGGGGGGATTACTCGGTGGCGGATATTTATTATTTTCTGGTTTTTTCTCGGGTTCAGATCCAGAGATTTCTCAAGCCGATAATCAAACGGATAATAACGGACGTAAAAATAAAATTCAGCCTAAATTAAGTCAAGGAGAAACCCTCTTATTCCCTCAACTAAAATCAGAAAATAAACAAGCTGGAGTTAATGCATTTTCCAATCAAGATTACCCGCTGGCGGTGGAACAGTTTGAAGCCGCTTTACGAGAAAATAAAAATGATCCAGAAACTCTAATTTATTTAAATAACGCCAGAATAGGCAATCAAAAATCTCATCAAATTGCTATTGTCGCTCCAATTGGTGATATTCCTAATGTCGCCTCAGAACTCTTGCGCGGTGTTGCTCAAGCACAAACTGAAATTAATCAAGCAGGTGGCATAGATGGAGTTCCTTTAAAAGTTTTGATTGCAGATGATGAAAATCAGACTGAAGTTGCAAAAAATGTAGCTGAAACCTTGAGTAACAATTCAGATATTTTAGGGGTAATTGGACATTTTTCAAGTGGTGTAAGTTTAGCTGCCAGTCCAATATATAAGCAAAATCAACTGGTGATGATTTCTCCCACGAGTACTTCTACGAAACTGTCTAGTGCAGGTGATTTTATCTTCCGAACCGTTCCCAGCGATCGCTTTGCCGCAAATACACTCACTCGATACTTTATGGAGAATTTAGGGTTAAGTAAAGCCGCAATTTTTTATAATAAAGAAAGTGCATACAGCCGTTCTTTGAAAGATGAACTGACGACTGCAATTTATGGAGATGGCGGAGAAGTTGTGGAAATGTTTGATGTTTCTTCAACAGATTTTGACCCGTTTAAATCTTATGACGGCCTGATAGAGCAGCAAACCGAAGCAATTATTTTAGCTCCCGATTCTGCTATGTTAGAAAAAACGCTACAAATTGCACGAGTCAATGATCAAAATTTACCGATTTTAGCGGGAGATAGTGTTTACAGTCCCGATACCTTAAAAAAAGGTGAATCTGTCGTCGGCATGGTGGTTGCAGCTCCCTGGCACATCGAGAATAACCGTCTTTCTGATTTTGTACAAACAGCAGATCGCTTATGGGGAGCAGATGTTAACTGGCGCTCAGCCATGGCTTATGATGCCACAAAAACCTTTGCCACCGCGATCGCCTCTTCCCCAAGTCGTAGTGGCGTTGCAGAGAGTCTCTCAAGTTCGGGTTTTATGACTACAGGTAGTAGCGAAACCATTCGATTTTTGCCATCAGGCGATCGCAATCAAGCTTTTGAGTTAGTTACCATTCAACCGGGGACTCGAACCAGTTTTGGTTATGAGTTTGTGCCGTTACCATAGCTCTACCTGTCGATTGATGCGAAGATTATTATAAAATTTTATAGTTATTTTATAATTTACATCTCTATCTGCTACTCAGCAGAGATTTATTAACGAAACTGAGAGATCTTGAAATATGATAAATATTTGAGTTCTGTTTTGTCTAGCAGCTAGAGATCTATACTGATTGGAGATTATTTATGGCGGAGCTACAAACTCGAGGACAATTAGAAAGAACCCTTTCTCAACGGATTCAAGCCTATTATCGTCAACAGCTTGGTCATCAACCCAGTAAAATTTCTTGCCAATTATTTGATAATCAATTAGCGATGATTGTAGAAGATTCAATTACACCAGCAGAAAAATTACTACTGAAAGAAGGTAAGGAAACTTTAGCAGAAAAAGTTCGCTTTAGTTTAAATGATGCCACAAAACCTGAGCTGAAAAGTTTGATTGAGGATATTCTTTCTGTGAGTGTGACTGATCTGTTAAGTGATGCCACTTTAGAGACAGGTCGCACGGGAATAATTGCCGTTTTAGAGAATCCTCCTCAAGTTCGTCATTCCAGTGCTTCTTCTAATAAACCTCGACGGAAAACAACAGGCTCACAGGAGTCTAGTTAGCAAGTAACTGATCTTGAAAAAGTCAATGACAAGGAATATCAAAGCTGGACTGAATTTTTTATTCTGTCAGTTATAGTTTAAACATGAATAAAATTGAACTGAAAGCTTTAGATCAACAGCTCTCAGACAAAATTCAGGAAATTTATCTTCAGGAGTTGAATCATCAAGTGGGTTCAATTTTTTGTCGATTATTCAAACAAGCTTTAATTATTCTAATTGAAGAATCTGTAACTTTACCTGAAAGAAAGCTGAATAATCAAGAATATCACCAACTCGCTTATCAAATCAGGACTGTGTTCGATCAAGTTATTCAACCTCAAATTAAGCTCATTATTGAGAAAATGACTGATATGCAGGCTGTTGATTTTCTCTGTGATACGACCCTTGACACCGGTCGAACGGGTATTATCGTAATATTGGAGCTTAAACCTAAAACCGTAACAATCGGTTATTGATAAACTATATTAATTAGTTTTATTAGCTGTAGCGAACGGTTCAATGTATTGTTCAATTAAAGCTTCTAAATCGGAGATGAGATAAGGCTTACTAATATAATCATCAAATCCTGCTAGCAATAGCCTTTGGCGATCTTTTGGAAATGCTAACCCCGTGGTGGCAATGACCGTCATATGAGCGGTTTGGTGATGTTTTCTGAGATGGTGAAGCAGCTCAAAACCGTCTTGTTTGGGTAAAATAATATCTAATAAAATAATTTGAGGTTGCTGAGAAATAGCTAAAGCCAATACCTCATCACTATCGACTGTACTTGAAACTTGATAGCCTAATTGTTCTAAGACATAAGTTAGCAGCAGTAAGTTATCCTCATCATCATCTACTGCTAAAATTGTGGGCTGTTGCTGAGAACAACATTGAGGTCGAACTCCTAAGTATTCTGAAGTCATGATATCCACCGTGTGTCATAGGAGAAACGAAACACTCCTGGAGTGGCGTGCGCGGCACTCGTCACGGATTGGGTCGTACAGCAGTCTTCAGGTTAAGTGCTTCTTGCAATAGGGACAGAATATTCTTTCGAGAAGAAAGCACCTTAAGCTAAAGTAAATTGCTATCCTGATATGATACTACATCTATTTCATTATTTTTTAAAAAATGTAACGAAAGTCCTGTCGTTGTATTAAAATATTTTCTCAATCGTAACAGAACTGCGTGAAATCAACTAAATCTCTGTTTTTCTGTAACACTTCTTTGATTTTAGAACAATAAACTTAACTAATTTAAAAATGTAATATTTAATCTGATAACTTATATTAACTTTCCATTAACAAAGTAAACTCAGCTTCTCTCTCTGGGGTAGCCTCATCCAGTAGTGAGTAAAATTTGGGGATAAACTAGGGGGAATTGATTAAACAGGCTCATATTTTGACAAAAATTAATCATCTAAACTTGATCAAATATTAACCTGAGAATAATAAAATACTACATATAGCAATACTTCAACGCGGTGAAGTGAAAATCGAATTGTAGAAGGGAACGGGGAACACCGGATAAGAAAACTTTTCTAACTCCTGGATACTGACTCCTAACGGGCGTGACTTCCAGACCCTCACAAGCCATAAATGAATTACTATACAGACAAAACCCAGGGAAAACTCGCTTCCCTGGATGATACTTGCTATTTGATTGATTTAAAGTTAAGCGTTTTTTTCATTGACAGACAGGTAGAAAATCTCAAGATAAAATCTGCTGGGTTTAATCTATAATCTTTCTAACGTTTGATCTAATCATTTGTAAAAAACAGTACTTAGATTAATCAATGGCTTTTTTTACCTGATCTTTAGCGTCTTCTACAGCGTTCTGAGCTTTCGCTTCACCTTGCTTTGCTTCTCCTGCAGCCTTATCCTTAGAATCACCGGTGACTTCACCCATGGCTGCCTGAGCTTTTCCTTCTAAATTTTTTGCAGTTGCTTTTGCACGATCTTCAGTACTCATGGTAATATTTCTCCTAAAACTTGTTGCTACCTTCAACTTATCGTTAGTTGGGTTGTCTGTGTTCTATCTTTGGAGGGATTAAACTGTAATAGACACACTTCAATTAAGACTAGACTCTAGATAGAGGATTAATCACACAATTGTCTCTATTATCGGTCTAGTGTGTAGAGATAAAATCTTTACTAAAACTTTGAAAATAGAGGAATATAGGATGTTTAGCTCACTTAAACAAAATATTCAAATTGTTAGCAAGCATTTGATAAAATTTAGTTTTTTAATTGTAGGAATAGCAGTTTGCGTTAATACTTTTATCCTAGCTCCTTTACCGGCCAATGCAGCATTATTAAACCCAGTACAAATTATTGGATTTGATACGCCTGATGCTTTAGAAGGAACCCTGGATAAAGTTGAAGGAAAAGTTCAGAAAGATGTCGGTACAGCTCAACGTCAAGCCGGAGAAATTACTGGACAAACTGAAGGCGCACTCAACGAAGCAAAAGGAAAAGTACAGCAAAGTATTGGTACAGTTCAACGTGAAGCTGGAGAAATTGCTGGACAAACTGAAGGCGCACTTAACCAAGCCAAAGGGGAAGTAAAGCAAGGTATTGGTACAGCTAAAGATCAATTAGAAGATGTTGCTGATAGCGCTGAAGATACTGCTGATAATATTCTAGATGCAGTCAAAAATTTATTTGATTAGTCCATAAAACAGCCTCAACAGAGTTTAAGTTTGTGACCGCTGAGTGTCACAGCAAAAAAACCTTCTCAATATTGGATGGGGAGGTTTTCTATTATGATTAAATTTTACTGAGTTATCTAAATAGTCAAATTGCAGGAGAAACAACAATGAAAGGATTAAAAGGAAAAAATGTATTAGTAACGGGTGCAACTTCTGGAATTGGACAAGCAATAGCCGCCCGTTTAGTCACAGAAGGCGCAAATGTTGGATTAAATTATCGCGGAAGTCGGGAAAAATTAGAAGATACAGAAAAAATGATCCATCAGCTTTGTTCACAACAACAAGGCTGTGATGGAAAACAGTTAGCCGTCGAAGGAGATGTTACCCAGGAAGAAGATATCATTCGGATGTGTAACGAAGTGGTGGAAAAGTTTGGGAGTTTAGATATATTAATCAATAATGCGGGAATACAAAATGCTACTCCTTCTGATCAAATTAAAACAGAAGATTTTGATCAAGTCATTGCGGTCAATCTTCGCGGTGCATTTCTCTGTGCGCGGGAAAGTATTAAGCACTTTTTAAAACAAAATAGCGGCGGAGTCATTATTAACGTTTCAAGTGTACATGAAATTATTCCTCGTCCCCAATATGTCAGCTATTCTATGAGTAAAGGGGGAATGGAAAACATGACTCGAACTTTAGCTTTAGAATACGCCAGAAGGAACATCCGAGTCAATGCGATCGCACCCGGTGCAACAGTAACACCGATTAATTCTTCTTGGACAGAGGATGAAGCGAAGAGAAAAGAAGTTGAAAGTCATATTCCCATGGGTAGAGTTGGAACTTCCGAAGAGATGGCAGCCATTACAGCTTTTCTGGCTTCTGATGATGCCTCATATATTACAGGTCAAACACTTTTTATTGACGGTGGCTTAACCCTTTATCCTGACTTTATGACTCCTTGGTCTGCGGGAGAATAGTATAGTGCAAAGCGCTGTAGGAAAGGTCTGTTTTAAATTCGTCTCCCTCACGTATTAAACAGGGAGTTATTCAAATTAAGCTTGCGAATAAAAAAAGGAGAGGTATTAATTACTTCTCCTTTTCTACTATTTATTAATCTGATTTTATTCAATCAGCAGAGATGTTGGCATTAAAGTTGATAAATATGGTGATGGCGTTTCCAATAATTCCGATTCACTCAATCGGTAGAGAGTGTATTGATGCACCTGAAGCTAAACAAACAGGAGGGTTTTCAACAATTCCGATTCACTCAATCGGTAGAGAGATTAAAAAAAAGTATAGCATTCCTAGAACTTTTGCCACAACAACTTAAACAGGCCATAACTTTTTAAATTGTTTTTGTTCTTCGTAGAGAAAGTCTAGAAACGCTTCAGAATCTGCTGAATTATCCGGGAAAAAAGTAATTAATTCCAAGTATTGTGGAGTTTTGCGAGGAATAGGTTTCTTCGGATCATCGGGATTTTTTGTTAAAATTACCCTGGGAAACATCCGATGCCAAATATGCCCAACTTGACTCACTTCACCCGTTAAATGGGATTTATAAATCGTTCCTTCTTTAATGTTAAATTGGCGATACGCCTGACGGCACGCTACGCGATCGCCTTTTCGGTAAGCTTGATGAAACCAGAGAATAGCGCGACTATCTTCCGCTTCCGAGGCTAAACGTCCCCAAACTTCGACGGTGTTGGGATGCCATGCTTCTCGCCAGTCTTTTGCATAGTTATTTGGTGTGGGAGTAATGCCTTGTAGTTTCATCCAGTCTTTGGCTGCCTTCAAGACTTTATCATCAATATATGAAGTAATTTTGTCTAGCGATCGCACACCGACATCATTAACAAGCGACCGCGTCCCACTCCATTGCCAATGACAACCAATTAAAGGTTTACGGCTATCCTCGTAATAGTCGGGGAAAAATAGCCGATGATCCCCTCGTCGCCAAGATTTCCCAAAACCACCAAAAATCATCCCAAAGCGGGTCAGCGCTTTAATTAACAGGGTTAGAGCCGCTGTTTGATCATCTGGCACAGATTGAGTCAGGAACCATTTTAGTTTTCCTTCGACATTGTAAGTATCCACCTTGTAGGCACCTTGTCCGAATTTCCCCATTTTGAGGGAGTTTTCCTCAAAGTGCATGGTTAACAGTCCCACAGTCCCGTGATTTTGCACCCCACCGAATAGGGTTTCTACCAACTTAGTGGCTTGATCTGCTGTAGTTAAACCGCCAAAAATTCGCATGGCATGACCCCGAATTGCGGCGCGAAAAATATTAGGACGAAATTCCCCTTCACCATCTAGCAGTTTAGCCGCCATTCCTTGACCTTTCAATTGACAGGAATAGAGAGGTTTTGTCTGTGTTTTAGATTGTCCATATCCGGCACTAACGCGGCAACCGAGTCCTTTTGCCATGGCTTTTTCCCAAATTTCCCAGATTTCTTTCCACTCATCCTCGGTTAGTTTTTGAGTAGCAGAAATACCAAAAATAAGTTCGGGTTGGTATAGGGAAATTAAGGCAAACGCCCCATCTTTTTTATCTTGAGGAATTCCCACTTGCCAAAACTGTTGCGGATGGACAATATCTACTAAATTATTTCGCCATTCTTCATCAGTAGGATAGCCACCATGAAACCGTAAAATTCCCGGTTGGCAGTCATTATTACCGATATCTTTACCACAATATTTTGCTTTTTGTTCAGTATTACAGGCACTGCGAAAAATTCCTTTCATGCTGCTACCGGGATAATACGGCCAACCATAAGCGCCAATAACAGGACGAATAATACCATCATCCTGACCACTATTTGTAACAAACCGCCAATTAATTGTATAGGTTTTATTCTCAACTTTTGAAGCAGATAAAGGTGCATCAGAATAGGTTTTATTTTTAACTTTTGAAGCAGATAAAGGTGCATCAGGATAGGTTTTTTCTATCCATTCAGAAGTCCATAATTCGACATCTTGTTTTTCTTTATTTTTTGTTTTTTGAGTATCAATTCATTGAAGTTGACACCGTCCGTTAGTTTGCGCGCGAAACATCATCGGAATTTTATTAGCTGCATCTGGAATTTTAACCATGATTTTAGTTCTGTAATTATCGTTTATTTGCCCTTTTACTTTCTAGTAATTTCGGATCAGTCTGTTGTTACAATTGCCTAATTCGCCCCCCTTGCCCCCCAATTCTGGGGGGAATTTTAAATTTTGTTAGCTTTCAAAGTCTCTCATCTGTCAAAGCCCCCAATGTTGGGGGTTTGGGGGCAGCAATTTAAGAGAAAAGGATTTAGGGAGTAGAATTATTGCCTTTGTAACGTTGCGTCCACCAAACAATACAGTCACATAATTGAGTTAAAACCGCGATGGCAATTCGTTGTTTATCAATATCTAATTCAGTCCATAAACGCTCACTCATTGCTTTAACTGCTTTGGTGTTATCAGCGTTTACTTCATCATTCGGAATAGTAACCTCTGCTTGTTTCATCACCTTTACTAATTCATCCCAGGTTGCTT
Organism: uncultured Lyngbya sp.; assembly: GCA_964434975.1. Classification (GTDB taxonomy): domain Bacteria; phylum Cyanobacteriota; class Cyanobacteriia; order Cyanobacteriales; family Microcoleaceae; genus JAAURB01. Next base: position 14,987 of record CAYSWY010000061.1, on the reverse strand, counting down.
TCCAATATTGAGATTTATTCGGTTCTTTCTTCTGAAGCCGTAAATGTTCACCCCAAAAACGTTCTAAACCATAAGTAACAGCCATCCGCATTTTATGAGATTGATTTAAAGAATCTGGATCGCGTAATTTAGCTTCTAAGACTAATTTTTGCGCCCGTTGATCGAGGCTATAAGATTTCCAACCCATTATAATTTATCTCCTTTATTTTTAATTAAATTACAGTTGATTTAAAATGACATTACACCGACCAAAACCAATCGATTCTAATCCACCAAAATAAAGTTCTTTCTTTACAAACTCTTTTAAATTTTCATTATCTGAAACGTCCCATTCCTTATCTTGCTTTAAAGTATCTGTCCAGCCTTTTTGCTTCGCCGCTACAGGAAAGATTAATACGCTGCCTTCCGGTAATGCTTCGGTGTTAAAAAATGCGCCTTTTTCCGTATCGACTTTTTTGACATCATCTAATAACTTAACTCGACTTTGCCGATACAACCCCATATTATGCAACATTGAAATATCATTATCTCCCACAATGACTAAATTTGAGACCGGAATATCAACCCCAGCAGGAATCCATTTTTTCATATCTTCTTCTATGACTTCATTCTCAATTTCCATGAATCCTAAATTAAAAAATAATACTGTTTTATTGGTTCCGACTTATCGTCGAGGTAAAGTTTTAGCGGCGGTATAAGGTAGAGGAATTTTAGCTTTTATTCCAGTAATTAATTGATATCGTTTCAATAAACGCGGGCAACTAATCCAAACAATAGGCTGTCCTGGACAAAACACCGGAAACCAAACCAAAGAAGCATATTCAAACTTGACAATTGCTTCCGTTGTTCCCCCATCTTTCGGTTTATTTTTCCCTTCTATTGTGTCGTGACCATACCATTTATTCGTTAAAGGATAAGTTTCATTTTGGTCATTCAGTCGCATATCTGCCCGAAATTTTCCCCGAATTGAACTACCCGGAATTATCCCTGTTTGAGTAAATTGATCTCGGAAAATTAGGTTTAAATTTCCTGTTTCTTCTCCTGCGCTTGCACCCACATGAACAGGTGCTAATGTTTCAATAATACCGTAACCTTTATGATACATTTTTTGAATTTCTTTTTTGTTGTTTGTATGTAGTAAAGTCTTTACTTCTGACTTCTGAATAGCTGACTTTTGACTTCATAAAGGCAACGCTAACCTACACCCCCAGCGTTTGAAAGAATAACCTTCTGTGGGAAACCAATTCACTGGCCATTCATGCCACGGTAAATTCAGGGGATTTTCCAACACATAAACTGTGCCACCAGGGACAGCGTAACGCCCCCGAGACAAGCGTTTTGTCTTTCCAGCTTCCCCCCCCAAGCGATAGCGGAACGTTTGGGGACGCTGCGTTAATAGCGCCTGAATACCGTTTCCCGGCCAGCCAGGTTTGTTGATTTTGGGGTCACATTCTGGACTGCGATAAGAATGACGGTTTGACCCCCAGACCGCCTGGTTAATGAGTGCAAAACTGTTTTGTAGAGGTGTTTCTAACAATGATTTTGCTGGATTTTCTAAGGGTTTACAACTCAAATTCACGATATGACCTTCTCCGCCAAAACGATACCAACCCTCAGGAATAGGAGTATTTGAGAGATAAATTAAACAGGTTTCAGGGTCAAGTTGAATGGCATTTTCTAAGAATAAACTCCCCTGATTTTCATCGGCATCGGCTGCAACTCTACGTTGATCTTTTTGTAGTCTGGGATGGAGATGAGGTAAGAATTTCCAATTCTAAAATTTGTTGCAGAGAATAATGACAAATACAGTATTTATCAGTACAACTATTTTCTATTTCTTTAGCCGTGAGGCGTTGGCGTAGCCTGTGCAATCGCACGTATCGCTAACTGGATGAGTCTTATAAAATAGGCGTTCGCGGAGCGTTGCGCTAGCAGTATCGCGGACTTCTTTATAATTAAAAGGTTGAGGTAAATCATTAACCCAATTTGTCTTTAAACCATAGAAATATTTTAACAGCATCCACAGCCGAATAGAACGTTGTAAACGACTCGCTAACCGTCCAGCCGCTAGCCATTGTAAAGTCTCAGTTGTGGGAGTAAAGCTAAAGTGAGTCATTTTCGGGGAGTAGGGAATAGGGAGTACTGATATTTTTTCGCGCTCTATCTTGTAATGTTGTAATAATTTCTATAACGTTTTTTGGTGTATCATCTAAAGTTGAGTTAGCATGATTAATTAAAGTTTTCATCCAGTTATTTTCATCTAGATTACCTCGGTTTATTTGTTTCGTTAGTAAACTGGTTCCAACAGTTGAAATAACAAAGCGATTTTTAGATTTATAATTTATTGATAAATCTCCTAATTTGTATTTAGTCTAAAACTTCTCAAGCTGAGTAATAACTTTTTTAAACTCCTGTTTCATATTTCCTTCTATTTTATAACTGGATAATAGAGATTGATAAAACTTAAATGTACCTGATTTACCGCCGCGAAATTGCTGCCAAACCCCTTTACCTTCTTGTTGAAGTTGCAAGAGTAAACAACGAGAATTATGCAGTTTATCCGCTAAAAAAACTCGCTGTACAGCCTTTGAACCTGCGCGAATTTGTTGTAAATAACGGGATTTTCGTTCTTTCCAGGGCGGCTTAGGAAACGTTTCTGATTCTGTACACCCCGCAACAATTTTAGCAACATTTTCACCAAAATCCTGTTTAATTTTTTCCAGTATTTCTAATCCGCCTTGGTCTTCAACGCTATCATGAAGTAAAGCCGCGATCGCCTCATCTTCACTGCCGCCATCTTCTAATACTAAAGCCGCTACTGCTAATAAATGAGCCACATAAGGTGTACGTCCATCTTTACGAATTTGATGACGATGAAGTGAAGCGCAAAGTAATAATACTTGGTCAAAACGTTCGGTAATTTTAGTCGGATAATATTTAGTCAAGTTAAGCTGTTTTCAATAGATCTGTAATAACTGTTTTCAACTATAACAGGTTGTAGAAGAGATGATTTCAACCCTATGTTAGAGTGAAAACGTGATATTAACGCAGGTTGTTAATTGTGAGTGTAATTCAGTTACAAGTAATTCCCCATCAAACAAAACAGGGATTAAATTATCAGCATCTACAGATTCAAGTTACAACGCCAGATGGTTTAATTGAAGCCTCTGATTTAAAAGGGTTAGAAATCCCCAAAAATATTGACTGGAAACAGGGTGTCGTCATCGAAGGTAAAGCGCCAGTCTGGTTATATGGCTACTTAGTCCATGAATGTCATCCCGCTGCTTGGGTCGGTTGCTACGATCCCCGACTGGGTGCGGTTGTGGTTGCCACTCATAGCCGTATTGTCAGTGTCGGACAAGTTTTGGAATTGGATTTACCGGCTTAGATTTTAGGAGTATAAATTGATGTCAACAATCGCAAAATTTCCTGTAGAATTTAATGTAATTGAATCATCAACGCCTAACGCTAATTACCAAACTTTAGAAATTATTCTTAAACCAAAAGTATTAATTAAACCCTCAATATTACAACAGTTAGAACTTCCCTTAGAGTTGGATTTAAACCGAGAAGTAATTTTATCTGGCAGTAGTCCGATTTGGTTGTATGGTTATTTGGTAAACCAATGTAAAATGGCTCCCTGGGTGGCTTGCCACGATATCAACACAAACAGGGTAATTGTGGTTCAAAGCCGTGTCAAGGCTCATAAAGTCGGGGATATCATACCAATTTTCACTCATCGTAACCCTGGAACAGCGATTTTAATGGGTGGCCCGCCTGATAGTGGTAAAAGTGTATTATCCTATGCTTTATCTCAAGCTTTGCGAGATCAAAAATATAACCTGAATGTATTTTTAAAACGGGCGAATTGGGATGGTGAAGGAAATTGGGTGGTTGAAATGGGCGATAAAACGACTGCAAAGCAACTGAAAGAACGTAATACTTACCGACTTCCTAACCAAGAAAATGGCGATCAATTAATGATAGAGTATTTTCAACTACAAGCTAATAATGTCAAGAATCTTCAAGATACAAAGGATGTTGTTTTAGTAGATATTGGCGGTAAAGTTCAGAATCATAAATTACCAGTATTGCAGCAATGTAGTCATTATATTATTATTAGTCGAGATAGAGACAAAGTGCAGGAATGGCATGATTTTTTTAAGCCAGATCTCAAGCCATTAGTCGTGATTCATAGTATACTGGAGGAACGTTTAGAAATTATCCAAACAGACCCTTTTTTAGAAGTGATTGCCAGGCCGTGGATAACGGGAGAAACGACAGTTCCAGATGTGATTTTAAATCATATTTTACAAGTGATTAAAATGGTTCAATTTTAGCTGGAATCCGATTTCGAGTCAGTTGTTGCAAAATTTGATTGGCTTCGTTGCGATCGCGAAATGCCCCAACTTGAATCACCGAACGATTTTTAACCACTGTGCGAAATGCTTCTGGTACAAATCGCTGTACCTGTCGGTAAGTTTGTTCGCTGATATCTTCTACAACGACTCGGTACTGAAGTCCTAGCAATGAGGTAGCCAGGGGAGTCAGAGAAGAAGCGGTTGAACTGGGTTCTAAGCCTGTGGGTAAATGGCCTTGATTGCTGACGGGAATATGACTTCTGGGAACGGGTAAAACCCCCGAACCTGGCGTTAAAGCGGGTGTTACACTGGGCTGAGTGGATAAAGGATAAATGACTCGCGCTGACTGATTCGACTCCGGTGGTGGTACAGAAATTTCAACGGCGTTTAGCGCTTGTGAACGTAATTGTGAGAGTAAATTGGTGGGCGGGTTACTCGGTTCGGGTTCGGGTTTAGAATTCGCAATGGGCTGTATTCTAGAACGAATGGAGTTATATTGGGGAACAGTTGGTTCCGGGAGAGGTTCAAGGGTAACGGTTTCAGACTCTGGTGGCGGTACAGGAATTTCAATGGCGGATGAGGTTTCTGGGGTTTCAATTGTGGGTGAGATTTCTTGAGTCACTGATGCCACAGAATCACTCTCTGGCACAGATACCGTATTTGGATCGGGAATATATATCGGTAAGTCAGCGGCAATATTCACAGGCGATCGCCGAGATGGGTTAGACTCAGCAGTAGCAACAGTTGCGCTTGTGAGTTGTTGAGTTAAACCCGCAGGATTGGCTTGATGGCTTCCCCAGTCTACTGCCCCTGCAATTCCCTGTTGAGAGAGTTGATTACCGTAAGCCACCATCGGCTGTCCGTTTGTACCATTGTGAACATCGTAGCGGCCGTTATTTTGAATGGTATTTCGTCCCGGTTCTTGAATATTACCTAAATCTGCGATACCCGATGCGATCGCCACAATACCATCTCGTTGATTTTGTTCAATATAATTTTCTCGTAAAACGGGTCGAGCATCCCCTTGAATAACAACTCCATCTTTATTGTAAATAATACGATTACCGACAATAAAAGGAGCTGCTTGCTGGGCTATATTAATCCCAAATCCGGTATTTTGAAATTCATTTTCTCGGATTTCAGGTCGAGAAGAACCAAAAATTGTGATACCATTTGCACCATTATCACGAAAGATATTATTTTGAATTAAAGGTGCGCCCGCCCCCACAATTGAGATGCCGTCGTGGGTATTTCCTGTAAATGTATTTTGAGAAACAATCAAAGAACTTGATTCTATCCATAAACCATATCCGCGATCATCAGGATTGGTAATCGTCACCCCACTTAAGCGCGCCCCATTTGCCGCTAAAATAGTAATATTTTGTTTGGCAGAACTGCGACTAGTATAAAATCCGCCCCCGTAGATAATAATTTCTTCTCCCTTCGTCTCGGGGTTACCTTGAATGGTGACATTGGGGCGTAACATTAGCGGAAACTGTTCTCCGGTTTGTTCGCTGTAGGTTCCGGGAGCCAGTACAATGGCTGTATTCGGTGTCGCTAATTGTAACGCTCGGGTCAACGTTTGCAATGGAGACTGCTGACTCCCTTGTGCTTGATCGTGACCGACTGTTGGACTAACGTAGAGAATTTGAGTCGGTTGATTTAAATGACTCGGTTGTTGAGCCATTAACACCTCCGGTGGAAGCGTAGCATGACTCGGGCTAGCCAGACTCAAACCCAATCCAGTGGCGCTGAATAAAACCAGTAAATACTGGGCTGTTTTTGCCAGTGGAATACCTGTCGGCAACTGATATTGATTCGTTCTACCCGCCCGTCTCGTTAGTAGAGCAGTCTGAGTAGAATTAGAAGAATGATTGATATTGTGTGGGAGTGTTGGACTCACGGCAGTACTCCGACAAAGAAGTTATACGCTGAGTGAACAATAGGATTCGTAAAGTATGACCTATTATGGTTTTCTTTGAAAGGGTAAAATCGGTATTCGAGTGATGAAGATTTCTTAAGTGGGTTAAGCATCGGCTAGAAATCAGTCATCTTGTTCGGCGATCGCCGTCTGAATATCAAGAAAATCAGCGCCTCTGCACAGCTTCAGTGTTCAATCTGGCTATACCTCTCAATTTATTTATGATAATAGTGGAAATAATCCATCAATTCAGATCACTCTCATATTTTCTGACCAGGGCTTCGCCCATCCATGTGCGAAGGAAGACGGTGACATATAAGTTCCCTCTTCCCTCTTCCCTCTTCCCTCTTCCCTCTTCCCTCTTCCCTCTTCCCTCGCATTGAAAGTGATTTCTTAGCTTTTAATTAATTTTTTTTAGGAGATTTCTATTTTGAGTCATCCAACTCATCAAATTCAAACCCTTTTAACTCAAGTTAACAATGCACTGCATCAACTGAGTCCGCCTATTCCTGTCTTAGTTTGGGGTGAAGGGGTAGTACAGTCCCGTGAAGCTTTGCAACAGGTACAGCTATTTTTACTGAATTCCCTAGAAAAATCTCCAACAGCATTCTCAAATTCACAGCAAAATCAGACTTCACCCTTCTCTAACAGCGTGACTGAAGAATTGGCAGATCTTCACAAAGAAGTTGAGGAATTACGGCAAGAAAGACACCGTTTAAGGGTAGAAATTCAACAGTTACAAATTCAACAATCTTCAGTCATTCCAGATCATACTGCATCTTCAGCATCTATTACGATACCGGAAGTTCCAGCCAATTTAACAGATTCATTACCGCCAACACCCGAAATATCTCCGTCTTCGGTTGAACCCACTCGATCACTATCTCCTCAAAACTATGATAATGTCGATGAAGATTTAAGTGATATTTTTGGGGAACTACATATTAATCAAGCTTCTTCTTTAGAACCCATACCCACTGCGGCTTCTACTGAAGTTAAATCCTCTCAAATTTTAGATGCAGCTATTCATTTAGAATCTCCAGAACCGCCATTAGATGGACAAGAATATATTCTAGCTTCACCTCATGAAAATCTGTTACCAGTCGATGAAGATGAGGATCAAGTAGACTCATTACTATTAGTTGGACGCGGCACATTACAACGCTTAGAGTCTGAATTAATGAGTTTAGAAGACGCTCAAAATCAAGTCGAGCTATTATATGAGCAGGAATTAAAACCCGACGACGACGACGATGATGCTGATGAGTTTGCCGCAGAAGTTCCCAGCTTTGAAGAACTCTATGCCCAATTTAAACAGACTTTACCCCGATGGAAGGGTGTCTCTGATTCTAGTCCATCGACGCTAGGAGAATTATTAGAACAGTCTCACTCAAGCGCTATTCCATCACCGCCAGAAGTTGAAACGCTCCGCCTAGAAGCGTTAAGTTTAGAGTTGGATCAATCTAATTTAAACAAAAAATCCAAAAAGACTGATAATACCTAATTTTATCTCCTATATTCGCCACTGTGAATTAGATCCCTCTAAATACAGAATGAAAGTTTTCATCATTTCTAACGCTTTTGTTCTGTACTTAGATCTCTAATCTTCTAGTACATAATGCAGTTTTTTAATAAGCTAATATCTCCTATTTTTTTAACCTTTAAATTTAATGTCATAGCGTTTTTATGCATATTATTTATCCGACTCACTCCCATTATTGCTAAACCTCAAAACACAACAATTCCCCTACAACCTCATCCGTTACCCCCAACATTAGCCCAATGGCAACCGGAGAATACAGAGGATTATTTTGATCAAATTGAAACCCCGAAAGTAGGTTCTTTAGTTTGGTCTCGGTTTCCGATACAGGTGTATGTTGAACGTCCAACCAGCAACCCTCAGCAGTGGCGAGAACAGGTGATAGAGGCCGTTTTGGAGTGGAACGATTATTTACCGTTGCAGGTGGTAGAAACCGCAGAGACAGCCGATATACAAATTTGGTCGCGTCGTCCACCCCTCGAACCAGGGAACCTACGGGCAAGTTCAGCCGAAACTCGTTATCAGGTGGATATTAAAGAAACGGATAATGGTGAAAAAATGTTATCTCATCAATTTACAATTTGGCTGAGTCCAACGCAAACGGGGAAGTATATTAAAGCGGCTATTCGCCATGAATTCGGTCATGCTTTAGGCATTTGGGGACATAGTCCTATTGAAACGGATGTGATGTATTTTTCTCAAGTTCAACAACCGCCCGCTATTTCTATTCGAGATATTAATACTTTGAAAAAGATTTATCAACAACCGACACGTTTAGGATGGGCTGTTTCTGTTGATTAATTGTATTTTAGTGGCATATCCTTGACCTCCCCTAGCCCCTCCTACGAGGAGGGGAATAAGAAGTGTGAAAACAACCTAAACAACTCCAGGATAAATTAGAGATTATTTACACTTTAACCTCCCCTAGCCCCTCCTACGAGGAGGGGAACAAGACGTGTGAAAATCACCTAAACAACTCCAGGATAAAATCGAGATTATTTACACTTTAACCTCCCCTAGCCCCTCCTACGAGGAGGGGAACAAGACGTGTGAAAATCACCTAAACAACTCCAGGATAAAATCGAGATTATTTACACTTTAACCTCCCCTAGCCCCTCCTACGAGGAGGGGAACAAGACGTGTGAAAATCACCTAAACAACTCCAGGATAAAATCGAGATTTTTTGCCTCTCTAACCTCTGAAAAAATTCCCAAATTTACTCCCTCTCCTCCTAGGAGAGGGCTGGGGAGAGGTCTCTTTTACCATCAATATTTCTCAGCAAAATGTTGTCTTAATAAATCGTGAACAAATCGATATCCACCCCCAACCCGTTGTAAAAATAAACGGTCTGTAGAATAGTCGAGAAATCGTGCATAATTCCAGGGGATGTAACGATTAAACCAAAGAACTAAACGTAGAGAAATGTGTTGAATTACAGGTAATCCACTTTTAAGAATACCGAATAGTAAACTGAAGCCCAAGCCACCAATTAATCTATTAATACATGGGATTGATTCTTCTAACTCTGAAGTTAATAGGAGGAATAGCAATACACAAGGTATAAATGCAATAGCTGTAAATATAGCAATATTTTTAAGAGAACGCCTAATTCCTTGATTGGGAGTATTTTTATACTGAATTTCTGAACTTTTCCATTGATCAATTATTCCATAAATTATTACTATAATTTCTCCCGCTATAAATCCCCCAATAATTCCAGCAAGAATACTATCACCCTTTTGAGAAATTAGCCATAGAAAAATTCCATAAATTAGTCCAATAAGTCCTCCAGTAAGTCCTCCAGTGAATCCTCCAATTATTATATTAATCTTAGTAAGATTAAGGGAAAAATTAAGTGACTCAATAGCTTTTATCTTTTTAAAACCCTCTTGAGTTAGCCCATAGAGTAGCCCATAAATTACGCTAAAAATTATCCCTAATGCAATCCCATAAATTAGTCCTGAGATCATCCCATGAATTACACCTACAGTGACTCCTATGATTACTCCAAGAATTGTTCCAGAGATCACTCCTATGACTGTTCCAAAAATCCACCTATAAGTATTTTTTTGATATCGATTTTCTAACCAAGTATGTTGCATTTTTTCAATCAGAAACTCAGTTTGATTTTCTTGGATAAGTTGTCTAGCCAACCAACGTAACCAACGTTCTGTATGTTCATCTTTAAAAGGCTTGGATTTCTCTTTATCCTTTTCTTTATAACGACGCTTTAACATCCGTTTAATGTAGGCATCAAACAGATAACCTCGTCGTTTTTCTGAGGATTTAAATTGATTCCAGCGTTCAAAATAGATTTCTTGATAGGATAAAATTATAATAATTAAAAATAAAGGAGTTTTTGCGAAATCCATTAAATCTGAATCAGCATTGATTTTATTCCATAAATTCTCACCTTCTGTTTTCAATATATAATCTTGAATTTGTGCTGTTGTTAAAGGTTTCAGAATTATTGAACTATTTAATCCTAAATTTGTTGGATAATGTTGATATTCTTCAAAGCGAGAAAAAATTACTATTTGTCTTGACCAAATTGCAGGCTTAAGAAACTCATTAATGGCTTTAACACATTTTTCCTGTCTTGCTGCATCTAATTCATCCAAACCATCCAACAAAGGAATGATTTTTTTTTGTTCAATCCATTGTTTAGCAATATCTGGACGTACCCCGTATTTAGCTTTCAGATCAATTACAATCCAATCTTTAATAGTTTGTTTATCATCTTTCCATGAAGAGAGATTTAATATAACTGGAATAGGATGTTGTGGATTATCTTTTGCCCGTATAACTAACTGTTTAGCTAGCTTTAGTAATATTGTAGTTTTTCCAGCACCTGGCGCACCTAAAATTAATAGTCGTCCAGCAATATCTGAGCGGTTAAATATCTGTTCTATAGGGGTGTTTTTATATAGTTTATAACTATATTTTTCTCCTGTTTTGATATTGGTTAACCCAGTATGTTGTACAATTTCTTTATTTTCTTCTTTATCTAAAACAATGTAATCTCTATTATGGAGAGATGTTAGTATCTCCTTTTCAATTGCAGTTGTCACCCAATCCAAGAGATCTTTTTGAATGGGATCTCTTTTTTTAAACTTTGTAGCAGGAATCTGTGAGTAATTATTGTATTGACGCTCAATGTAGGTAGATTCGTCATTTGAATGAATCTCACGGTAATCTCCATTACCCATGTGAGTCTGACGCTGAGTTGGCTTTTCCTCTGGATTTTCATCCATAACTAATCCCCTTACTTACCATTCTTTTCAAGTTAAATTCTGACTATTTCTGATCCTTAGACTTCTGCCAATCTTCTAAAGCAGATAATACAAAAGTTGCCGCCGGATGATTCAGGGTTTGCTTTAAAGCATTAGTTCCCCCAACTCTTAAAGCACTCAAAATACGATCTGCTAAGGGTGGATTATTCTCAACCTCTTTCATCACCTCTGTTGCAATTACCATTTTTTCAGTGCTTGTGTTAGTGGGGTAAGTTTGACTCAATTGATCTAAAAGCTGTTTAATTTCTTTGGCAGCTTCAGCTAAAGTTTTTTGCTCATTAGTATTGTACTGATTTTCAATGTAAGTTCCTTTATCTTTAATATAAGTTTCGCGGTAGTCACCACCACCCATGTGAATATTACGATTTCCTGATTCACTACTGGCCATATTTGTCACCTCAATCGGTCTAGTTACTAATAGTTTCGTTATTTTTATAATATCTACACTGATTTAATTGTCATTTTCCGATACTTTGGCAGGGACATAAGTCTGTGAGTTGGACTGTCCCCGATGCTGAATTGTTGATTTGTATCTGACAATACTGGCAAATTTTAGAGAAAATCGATATCCTGTAGTGTAAGTTGGGGTCAGTTTGTCTACAAAGTTCTCAACCCATTCCAATAACTCCATATTTTTTTGATGCAATCAGGCGTTCTATCCCAGAACGTCTTTGTCGTAACGGAGACAATTTCACTGTTAACCCTATAATATTTTCAATTAGACTTTCATGCTGGATTTCAATTCAACTCAAGTGAACACAGATTCTCAAACCATTAACTCAAAAGCCAATACAGACAACGGACATCAGTCTTTGTCTAATGAGGAGATAAGCACTGTATCATTACCTGTAGCTGATTCTTTTATTCACCGCCATCTGGGTTCTGAAGCGAATGAAATTCAACAGATGTTGGATGTTCTCGGTATTAATAGTTTAGATCAATTAATAGACAAAACGGTTCCTGCTGCCATTCGTTTACAACAACCACTGAATTTACCCCAACCGTTAACTGAAGCCGCTGCCTTGGCTTACCTGAAAGATATCGCTTCAAAAAATAGTATCTTTCGGTCATATATTGGCATGGGGTATTCCGACTGTATCACGCCGCCAGTGATTCAGCGTAATATTCTGGAAAATCCCGGCTGGTATACCGCATATACGCCTTATCAAGCAGAAATTGCCCAGGGACGGTTAGAAGCCTTGTTAAATTTCCAAACCCTAATTATTGATTTAACCGGGATGGAAATAGCCAATGCATCTTTATTGGATGAAGCAACGGCGGCGGCGGAAGCCATGAGTATGAGTCACGGCTTATGCAAAACGAAGGCAAATGCTTTCTTTGTTTCTGAAGATTGTCATCCGCAAACCATTGATGTCATCCAAACGCGGGCAAATCCTCTCGATATTGAAGTGATTGTGGGAGATTATCGCACGTTTGACTTTAATACACCGATTTTCGGCGCGTTACTACAATATCCCGCCACAGATGGCAAAATTAACGACTATCAAGACTTTATAGAAACTGCCCACGAAAATAAGGCTTTCGTTACCGTTGCGGCGGATATTTTAAGCTTAACGTTGTTAACGCCACCGGGAGAATTTGGCGCGGATATTGTGGTCGGCAGTACCCAACGATTTGGTGTACCTTTAGGATATGGTGGCCCCCACGCCGCCTATTTTGCCACCAAAGAAGCGTTTAAACGGCAAGTCCCCGGACGAATTGTGGGAATGTCTCAAGATGCCCAAGGTAAACCCGCGTTACGTTTAGCATTACAAACCCGTGAACAACATATTCGCCGGGATAAAGCCACCAGTAATATTTGTACTGCCCAGGTATTGCTTGCTGTGATTGCCAGTATGTATGCAGTGTATCACGGGCCGAAAGGTTTAAAACAAATTAGTCAACGTATCCATCAGTTAACGGTAATATTGGCATCTGGGTTAAAACAGTTAGGCTATACTCTCGGCAGTGAACTATTCTTTGATACGCTAAAGATTGAGTTAGGAGATAAATCTCTACAAGATATCCAAGATGCGGCAATATCACGGCAAATTAATCTCCGAATTTTTGATAATAATACGGTTGGCATTAGTTTAGATGAAACCACAACTATTAGTGATTTAGTTGATTTATTGCAGATTTTTGCCGGAAGTGAGGAGTTACCGTTTGAGATGTCTCAACTGTCTACAAACTCTCCTATTCCAACAACATTACAACGAACTTCTGAATATCTGACTCATCCCGTTTTCAATAGTTATCATTCCGAAACGGAATTAATGCGTTATCTCCATCGTCTGGAAACAAAGGATTTATCATTAACCACTTCAATGATACCGTTGGGTTCTTGTACGATGAAATTAAATGCGGCGGCTGAAATGATGCCTGTTACTTGGCCGGAATTTGGTAAATTGCATCCCTTTGCCCCCACGTCTCAAACCCAAGGATATCAAATTCTATTCCAACAATTAGAAGAATGGTTAGCTGAAATTACCGGATTTTCTGGAATTTCTCTCCAACCCAATGCCGGGTCACAAGGAGAATATGCCGGACTGTTGGTAATTCGAGATTATCATCTGTCTCGCGGCGATAATCATCGTAAAATTTGTTTGATTCCTGAATCGGCTCACGGTACAAACCCCGCAAGTGCAGTGATGGCGGGAATGAAAGTGGTTGCGGTGAAATGCGACAAACAAGGAAATATTGATGTAACTGACCTGCAAACGAAAGCCGAAAAACATAGCGAGAATTTAGCGGCGTTGATGGTGACTTATCCTTCCACTCACGGCGTATTTGAAGAAAGTATTGCTGAAATTTGCGATATTATCCACAGTCACGGCGGTCAGGTGTATATGGATGGGGCAAATATGAATGCCCAAGTGGGTTTGTGTCGTCCGGGAGACTACGGCGCGGATGTTTGTCACCTGAATTTACACAAAACCTTCTGTATTCCCCACGGTGGCGGTGGTCCCGGCATGGGGCCAATTGGGGTTCAGTCTCATCTGATGCCGTTTTTACCCGGTCATGGGGTAGTAAGCATAAAAGAGGAAAAAAGTCAAGTATCTGGGGCAGTTTCGGCAGCGCCTTGGGGAAGTCCGAGTATTTTGGTGATTTCCTGGATGTATATTGCCATGATGGGGACTGTTGGCTTAACGGAAGCAACGAAATTAGCGATTTTAAACGCCAATTATATGGCTTCTCGCCTGCAAGATTCCTATCCCATTCTGTATAAAGGTCAAAACGGACTCATTGCCCATGAATGTATCTTAGACCTACGGGGATTGAAAAAATCCGCCAATATTGAAGTCGATGATATCGCTAAACGGTTGATGGACTATGGGTATCATGCCCCGACCATTTCCTGGCCCGTGGCTGGGACAATGATGGTTGAACCCACTGAAAGTGAATCTAAAGCCGAATTAGACCGTTTTTGTGAGGCGATGATTTCTATTCGCACAGAAATAGCCGCCATTGAAGCCGGGGAAATGGACGGGGAAGATAACGTCTTAAAGAATGCCCCCCACACGGCAGAAGTGTTAATTAATGATGAATGGAATCATCCTTATTCTCGTCAACAGGCCGCTTATCCGGCATCCTGGACAAAAGAACATAAATTCTGGCCGTCTGTGGGACGTGTTAATAATGCTTTTGGCGATCGCAATTTCGTCTGTTCTTGTTTACCGATGGAAGCGTATAGTTAAGTCATTTAATATGAGGTGTATTGACCTCCCCTAACCCCTCACCTCTCCCTAACCCTCTGACCTCTCCCCAACCCCTCTCCTAATAGGAGAGGGGCTTAAAATCCCTAATACGACTGTTAACCAGTTGAGGTGCTTTCTTATTCCCCTCCAACCCCCTCCAACCTCCCTCTAAAA
>CAYSWY010000060.1:0-35696 GCA_964434975.1 uncultured Lyngbya sp. | reverse complement strand
GATTTTGACATGACCTCGAATCGCTTGACAGTTAAGGATTTTAGTATTGGTTTCAAAAACATTCTGGAAATTCAGACCAACAATCTCACCCTAAATCCGAATGATTTAACTGGGTCAGGCTCCGGTAAAATTAAACTATTTGGACGAGAGCTAAGCAATGCTCGCTTTACACTCAACAATGGTAATCTGAATGTCTCTGGAGGGTTCGGTATCGGTGTCTTAGGATACAATATTGGTCTTGATGTCGATATCACTCTCGGCACATCTAGCCAAGAAATTGAGATAAAATTTGATTTCCTAGGTAGTGAATATACCCTCCTGTCTTACAATCTAGATTACTTTGTTAACAGATTTACCAGCACAGGCAGCTTAGTATCAGTAGCCGAAGATATCATTTGGGATGTTATTGGTGATGTCGTTGGCTATATCAAAGACTTAATCGAAGATGGGATACAACTCATCGAAAATGTCGGTAGCATGGTCATTGATGCTGCATCATCTGCGTTGAATACAGTTGGAGAGTGGCTTACCGAACAGATATTTGGCAAAACTAGCGATCCAATTAATTTTCAGGGTACTGCTGCAAATGAGAAAAAAGATGGAAACGATAATGAAGATGTTCTCTTTGGAAACGGAGGCAATGACACGCTACACGGTCGTCTTCGCCCTGACCTAATTGATGGCGGTTCGGGCAATGACAGACTCTTGGGGGGTAACGGCAACGATACTATCGTTGGTGGCGACGGCGATGACACAGTATATGCACAAGGAGATAACGATCTAGTCTATGGTTGGGCTGGCAATGATTCTCTGATTGGTAATGGAGATTCCGGTCTCTCCCAAAGCGACCCTGACGACCGTGACACCATGTACGGTGGATTGGGTAATGATGAACTTCAAGGACGAGGCGGAAATGATCATCTCTACGGCAATGCTGGCAATGATCGCATCTGGGGTGGCGATGGCCATGATTACATTGAGGCTGGAGTTGGTAATGATTACATCAATGGGGGTTCGGGCAGCGATACCTTAGGGTTTGAAGGTAATGAGAGTGACTACACACGGACCAAGACTTCTAAGGGATGGAATATTACTTCTAAATTTGGTGATGTCACAACAGTTGTTAACGTTGAGTATTTTAAATTCGGATCGACTCGTCGCTACGTCAACAGCAATATTGAGAATGCAGAAGTCTTCTTTGATGCTAACCTGAATGGGGTTCGAGACCCGAATGAACCCTTTGCCATGACTGAAGCTGATGGTAGTTTTAACCTCGAGATTAATCTAGAAGAATACGATCTCAACTACAACGGTGTACTTGACCCTACAGAGGGATTAATTATTGGACAGGGTGGAACTTATGTCTCTAGTGGTTTGCCTGTAGAAACTTCTATGAGTGCCATTCCCGGTTCTGAAATGGTAACGCCTCTAACCACGTTGGTTGCGGAACTAACAATGCAAGGCATTGAACCTGAGGCCGCAGAAACGCAAGTTAAATTGGCCTTAGGATTACCAGAAGACATCGATCTAGGAACCTTCAATTACTTAGATGCCGCCGCAAATGGCGATCCCAATGGACTCAAGGTCTATTCAGCCGTTGTTCAAGTCCAGAATACCATTGTCACTGCAACTAAATTACTCGAAGGTGCTGCTGCCGATGCTTCTGCTCAAATTGCCAATGGTACGGTTAAAGCGATAGTCTCTCAAATTCAAAGTAATCAACCCCTTGACCTCAGCCAGTCTGAGACGTTACAGACTATCCTAGACTCTACTATTTCAACAGTCACTCAACTGGATACTGAGATTGATACCACTCAATTATCTCAGGTGAGTGCGATCGCAGTCGAGACTATGGCACAGAGTAATCAACTGATTCAAGAAACAGCCGAGAGTGAGGGGGCATTAAACGAACTGGCTACCAATATTACCCGAATTCAGAAGGTAGCCTTGGGTGATGTTGCAAACAGTTTATCGCAACTGGCAGCGGGAACTAAAACAGTTGAGGAGTTTGCCGCAGAAACCACCCCTGAAGCCATTCAAGCTAAACTAGCAGCAACCGTTGTCAGTGACCCCACTTTCCGTCCAGAAGTTGTTGAGGATGCTTCAGAAGAGAACATAGTCTCAGAAGAGAACGTAGTCGAAGATGCAGAAAGTTCAACAGCCAATACTTCCGGTTCTAATCAAACGGGTTCATCTAACGAGCAATTTATCGGTTCTATCATGGGTTCAGGATCGGGCAGTGCTTCTGACAGTAACAGTTTTGACGTTAGCAATTCTATCCCTGAAATCATCAGTCCAGTTCAACCCACCATGGCTGAGATGACCACCAGCGTCACTGAAGCTACTGTTGAGTCTGACCTGATCATGGGTAACGGTGTTGACCCCATGTATCTCCTCGATGGTGATGATACCCTGATGGCAGACTCGCAGGACAACTGGGTTAACGGTAATACAGGCAACGACATGATGGATGTTGGCGCAGGCAATGACACCGTTTATGGCGGTCAAGACAATGATACTGTTTTTGGTGCTGCCGGAAATGACTGGATCAATGGCAACAAGGGTGCTGACTTCCTGGACGGTGGTGAAGGGATAGATACCCTCTACGGCGGTGAAGACAGCGATACTTTACAAGGACAAGCCGGAAACGACTGGTTAAGCGGTAACAAAGGTGCTGATTTCCTCGATGGCGGCGCAGGTGCTGATATTCTCTTCGGCGGTCAAGATGAGGACACCTTACAAGGAGGGTCTAATAATGACGAACTGTTCGGGAATATCGGTGCTGACCTGATGGAAGGAAACGAGGGTAACGACCTGTTACATGGTGGTCAAGATAATGATACCCTGTCTGGTAATAACGGCGATGATACAATTCATGGCGATCGCGGCAATGATATTCTCAATGGTGGTGAAGGAGATGACCAACTCATTGGGGGTTCTGGCAATGATATTCTGTTTGGTGCAGCAGGCGCGGACACCCTCACAGGTGGTGCCGGACAAGATCAATTTATTCTAACTGTTGCTAGTTCCAATATCATTACAGACTTTACTGATGGGGAAGATGTGATTGTTCTTGAAGAGGATCTCACATTTGAACAACTCACGATTGAAAATTCACAAAATGCCACCCTTGTCAAGCTTAATAATGAAATTCTGGCAACTTTGAATGGTGTTGAGTCTAGTCTAATTACCGCTGATGACTTCAATAGTACACTGGTGTAACGATTTCTACGTTAGTCGGGTGGAGTTTGTCTAATAGATAGGCTCCACTCTCTGAAGCAATAATATCAGCTTCCTTAACTATCCAAGAATTAAAATATGGGTCGCCTGGGACTCGAACCCAGAACTAATCGGTTAAAAGCCGAGTACTCTACCATTGAGTTAGCGACCCGTTTGCGTTGTGCAACAGTTTATAACTATAGCACAAGATTTCAAAAAAGAGAAGTGATTTACTCAAAAAATGTTGCATTGAGATGAACAAGCATTTCGCAACTCTCTTCTGGCTTGAGGTAAATCAACTGCTGATCGGTGTTGAGCGCGTTACGGGGTGCAGTCCAAGGCTCTAAACAATAATAGTCTTTTCCTTTAACTGTCCAATACACCACGTTGGCATAAGCGGCACTATAACTCATCGCCACCCGTAACTGACGCTGATGATCATAAGCGAGGGTTGCTAAACCGGTTAAATCGCTAAAAATGCCGTCAATCTCTTCTGCATCGGCATCAAAGGTTCCGGTAAAATCGTAGAATTGCTGAGTCTTTTGATCTTGATATCGAATTGAAGGAATATCAAACTGAAGTTGGGTTTTATCGTGAGTCAAAAAATAAGGATGGAGTCCGGTTGAAAACGGCATCACACGCGCCGGGATAGCATCCTGGGTTCCGCTTAAGTTGGTAAAGCGCTGAAAAATTTCTAAATCCTGACCCTTCAGGGTATAGGTAAACTCCAGTTTAAAATCAAACGGATAGACTTCTCGAGTTTGATCGTTACTCGTTAAGGTGAGGGTAATTGCCGCTTTGTCCTCTGTGTTTTGCTCTGTTACAGTCCAAGGTAAATTTCGAGCAAACCCATGTTGTTTCAAATGATACTGTCGCCCTTGGTAGGAAAATATATCATTGGGTAAATTTCCACAAATGGGAAATAAAATCGGAATGCCTCCCCGTACACTTAAATCGGGGTTAGCAAATCGCTGTTGGTCCAGATACAAAATTTCTTGGCCTTGAACTTGCCAACGAGTAATTAATCCGCCTCGTTCTGGCATAACCTCTAGACAAGATTGAGCGGTTTGATCCCAAAGCAGGTAAGTTTTGTATTGTTTCTGTTCTAATTCAATTGCAAACACAATAAATTTTAGTCAATATATAAGTCTATTTTAGAGGCTCAAGCAGTTTTGATTAATGGGCCCCGCGAGTTTGCTGCACACGGGATGATATAAACCCGGGTAACTCAATCGGTAGCCGAGAGGGTTTTTCTGTCTGGGGTAAATTAGGACTCGGGTCAACCTTCGCCTCAGGCTGGGGTTTAGAGAGATTAAAAGAAATCCCTTCATCAGAATCATTGTAACGTTGAGGCTGAATTTTTGGGGTGACAGACGGAGCTTGAATCACGGGTTTCTGTGGTTTGGGGTGGGTGTCCGACTCAGCGACTGCTAAGGATTTAAGCTTGGGGGGGAGTACAGTGGTAGAGTTGAGTTGATCGATCTGATTTGTTTCACCCGGTTGAGTTTGAGTTATCTCTAACTGCGGTAAATCGAGGATTGACGGTGCTTTAGGGGAATTTTTCACAGATTTTACTGCCGGAGTTGATGGATTTAAAATGATCGGAGAATACATCGGTTGATCAAAAATCCGAGACAGTCGTTTAATTGAAGATAAAATAGAGTCTCCTTGACGACCCTTCACCACTCGAGGTTGATATTGTCGGACTTCAACGGGGAGAAACTCTACCCGCATTTGACGATCTGCTTTGAGAGCAACTTTCAATACTGCTGTTTCGTAATCTGTGCGACTATTGCCGCCAAAGATAAAATTACCCAAAGAATAAATAATGGGCTTACCTTTGTAAATTTCTGCCCCTTGCAAAACATGGGGATGATGTCCTACAACTAAGTCAGCCCCTTGGTCAATGGTGGCGTGGGCTAATTCAATTTGCCAATCAGCGGGATATTCTGACAGTTCTATCCCCCAATGATAGTTAACAATCACCCAATCAACTTGATCCCGGATCGCCCGAATGTCTTCTGCCACTCGTTGTTGATGTTCATGCTGTAGGGGATTTGTTCCGGCAAGATCAACTGAAGCGGCATGAAAATTGGCATCATAATAGCCCAGATATGCAATTCGCTGACCTTTGACTTCTATAATTTCTGGGCGACGGGCTTCTGTCAGATTTCGACCCGCTCCGACGGCATGAATGCCAGCTTGTTCTAAGGTTTCCAAGGTTTCAACTAACCCCGGTTCTTCGTAATCCATTGTATGATTATTCGCCAGGTTAACAATATCCACACCGCCGTGGGTGAGAACTTCTACGGCTTCAGGATCGGCTTTAAAGTTGAATTGTTTGTTGGGACTGCTCAGGGTTGCACGGGTTAAGGGGTTCTCTAAATTGACCATGGCAATGTCTGCTTCTCGATATTCGTTGAGTTTCTCGAAAGCCCATTCGTAGTCATCCCCCACCACGGTTTCAAAGTGGTCAGATAGGGTGACATCCCCCCCAAACATTAAGGTAACAGTCGGATCGTTTGGCTGTGCTACGGCTTGGTGTTGAACCACGGGAACCGTTTCTAAGGCGGCTTGAATCGTGTCAGGTCGCGCTCTTGGTGGCTCTGTCATGGCGACAGCCTCTGCAGGTGTTAGCCGAGCTGTCTGTAAAGTCGTAACATCATAATAACTGATCCAACAACCCAGAATAAAAGTGGCGATCGCAGACCCCATCATCATTAGGGATCGAGCCGTTTTAAATTTTAGAAGTTCCGGCGTACCCACTCGAGATCGAGCCTGAACTTGATTGGCTGGGGTAATAATCCGAACCGATTGTTTCCAGAGAATCTCAGGCTCTCCCATGAACCGAGCCATCACCCGTACACCCTGGACTGTGGGAGAGTTAATTTTCCACAGTAGATGACAAATAGACTTGACAATTCGTTCGGCAACAGGTTCTTGCTGAAATTCCACTAAGATTTGCAAGCACCCTTTTTGATCGGCTCCAACTCGGGCTAAAATCCCTTGGGGTCTGAGATAACTATCAATGATATGGGCAATGGCACGGAAGTCACCCCGGCGAGCCGGCTCTAGTAGCGATGGCTGTACTATATTTTCTGCATAAACCATACTGGGTCGTCCCCCTACACACCGTGATCATCATATATTACGGATTTTATTCCCATTCAACATCTAATCAGTTCTGCATGATTCACACAAGGGGCTAATTGCGCCAATCATCTGTATTAAGGTAACAAACATTTAGGGTAGTTTTTCGCGGCCAACAGATTAGATTGTGTAATGACTATAAAAATTTATTCCTCACTATCAATTTATTGATCTCAATCCGTTACAATTAAGCTAAGCTATGATGCAAGGCTATTAGTTCTTGCTAGCTAAGTCAATTAGTAAATTCTAGTAGCCAGCGATTTTCTCAGGATAAATTAAAAATGCTACATCGCAAGATCTATCAACTTTGTTGTGACAGTCGTGAAGTATGTATCTTCCTACGGGACCAGCAACGTTGGATCGAGAAAGCTCGCATTTTAGATATAGAAGGGGACTTAGTCACCTTACGTTATGAAACCGAAGAAGATGACGAAGTTTCCTCGTGGGAAGAGATGGTACGCCTTGAAAGTATTGGTGCTGTCACTCAGAAGTTAGCATCAGTACCGAAGGGATACTTTGATATCCCAATTGCGGAGGATTGTCCAGAAGCTGAGCAAATTCAAAATCCTTCTTCAGAGTCTAATCTGGATTAGTATGATTTTTGGTCTCCTCTACTCTCCTGTCCTATACTCTTTATAGTGGCGGGATTTTTTATCATGGGATTAATTTTGAACCGCCGCTTGTTTAATCCCATCGAGTAAGCTTAATGGAATATTAAACATATTTAGGGCCGTCCTACCGCCATGATAATCACTTCCCCCAGTTTTCAATAATCCGTATTCTGCACAAAAGCGTTCCAATGCTTGAATTTGAGTCGGGCTATGGCTGGGATGATAGACTTCAATGCCCATCAGTCCTGCTTCAACTAAATCAGGTAACACCTCTTCGACTGAACCCCCTCTAAATAAATAGGGATGCGCCCATACCGAAACCGCACCACAGTTTCGTAGCAGCTCAATTCCTTGTGCGGCGGAAAACTTTTCATAAGCAACATAGGCTGGTTTATCTTCTCCTAACCAACGCTGAAACGCTTCTTGAGTGGACTGAACATAACCTGCCTTTACTAACGCTGTGGCAATATGGGGACGAGCCGGAGCCATTCCTTCTCCTCGCGGCGGTAATTGCACAGGATAGCCCAGTTCAGCCAGTTTTGCCAAAATTTGAGTTGCTCGGCGTTTGCGCCCCTGTAAACGCTCACTTAAAGGCGCTAAGAACTTATTTTTGTTGGGATAGAACCCTAAAATATGAAGGGAGCGACCTTGATAAACCGTAGACAGTTCAACCCCTGGAACAATTTCTAAATCGTAGGGAAGAGCTGCGGTTCGTGCTTCAACCCATGCTCCAATCGTATCATGATCGGTAATGGCGATCGCCTTAACTCCGGCTTCCACTGCTGCCTTGACTAATTCAGTGGGTGTCAGGCTACCATCGGAATATGTGGTGTGACAATGAAGTTCTAGCATAGATTCAAGCAAGAATTGAGGTTTGGGAAAAGGCAGTCAGTGCAGACACAGAGGAATGATTAACAGTACTATAAAATCTCCTATATTTTAACGTTTTTAACAAATTCAGCAAAACTCAGGTCTAATCTCTCTGTCCCTTAGGCTTGGAGATTAACTGCAGAGGGAGTTGCAGGCGGTAAAGTCCGAACTTTAATTTCTTGATAAAATTCTTCCTGTGACAGTTCAACTTTAGATTGAGCTGATAGTAATAACAATCCCCAGAATACTCCTACTCGCTGAGATCGTTGCGGGTCTGAGTGTTCTGAAACTTCGGTATGATCTTGATGATCTTGCCCCCCTGGGATCATGTTGCACCAAATTTGTAATAATTCTTCCAGGTCTAACCATTCTTGATTTGATGAAAACTCTGATTGACTGAGTAACTGATCGAGTTTTTCTGCGACTTCCGTCAAATTTTCTTGATGAGCCAGTTCTGCGATCGCCTGCGCTGCTTCTTTAGATTTAACTTTATTACGGCGACGAGGGCGAGTTTTGTGATCGGCAATCACATCTGCCATTAATTTTAATTGTTCGATCAGTTCCGGCAGGGTAACCCGTCGTTTTTGAGGCACTTTAGCAACGGCACGGCGACGCAACTGACGTTCTAAATTTTGTGGACGTAGATAAATTAAATTATTATCATCTCCTTCAATAAATTCTACTTCCCCCTCAAGTTGTGTTTGGCTGCCATCGGTTTCTAAGGCGGTTAAACTATCAGACTTTAACAAAACGAGCATTGCTGCATATAAAAATGCTTGACCGGATTGAGACAATTCTGTAAATTGATGTTCTGAAGTCGCAACAGTTGCGGGGGTGAGTTTACTAAGGTAGCGATCAATCACATCAATTACTTGTACATCCCACGGATCAATTTCTCCTTGACGCGCTAGATCCATTAATAATTCGATGCCTTCTGATAAGCTGGCTGAAGCGGTTTGTGGGATATCAACAATCATTGATTTTTTAACCTTAGACGTTTTAACGATAGACCAACGAATGGGTACTTTTAATCATTAAGCACTCGACGATCAATTTTATAAATTCTATCGAAAAAACCGATCTATGGGAGAAGTTATAGCGCGTGCGCGTGCGCGTCAGCTATTCTGAAGTCATGCATTCAGAAGTAGACTACAAGAGGCTTCCAGCTTTTACTAATGTTTTAGCTATGATGCGTAGCGCTATAAAATAAATTTCATGGGTTGAATGAAGCGCTACAGGCTTAAAAGCCAACTGTCGTTAATCTCACCATGAAATAACCCTGCCATTCCATAGTCATAGATCATGGAGGCAGGGGCTGAAGAATTGTTAATAGACTCAATTAGGTGTAACGGTTAGATTCCCTAACAACTGACGTAAGCAGGCGAACAAACACTTTCAATCACTTCAGAGACATTATCAGCCCATTTATCCCAGTTTAAACGAGTCTCGTATTCTTGACGAGCATTGTAGACAAGCTGTTGATAATCAGATGAATTCACGAAGTTTTGAGCGATTACATTGGCATAATCTTGTCCCGATGCAGCTAAGGGCAATGTATAGCCATTTTTACCATTTTGAACAATCGTTGGAATGCCTCCAACGTCGCTTGTAATGACGGGTAAACCAAAAGCATTTGCCTCACAAATAACGAATGGAGAACAATCTGCTCGAGTTGGGAATAATAAGAAGTGAGAATTTAATAACAACTCACTAAATCGCTGTTGTTCTTCTGGGATATTCTTATTCAGAAATGGAATCACTTTCATTTTTTTATGTTGAAAGCCTTTGGGAGGAACACAACCGAGAAAAACCAGTTCAGAATCAATTCCCATTTGATTGAGAATTTCTAAGGTTTCAAAAGCAATATAACCGCCTTTTCGTTGCCATTCTTTACCAATAAACAGTAAGCGACATTGTTGTGATTGACATCGTTCTAAGATTCGATCCACTGTAGGAATCACATTCGGATCTACATTCGCCCCAAAGGTTACAACTTCAACATCTCGAGGATTAGCTTTGTAATAATTCACCGCAGAATCGGCTACCCACTGGGAAGGATAAACCATTTTTGTTGCTTTTGAAATTGCAGATTTTTCCTGCCCGTCTGCCATTAAAAATCCTACTTCATTGGGATATAAATTATAGGTATCTTTGATTAACTCCGGCGTAGCATCCGACATATAAATCACAGGAATATCATTTTTCAATAAGCTGACTTCCCGAGACGCAACTGGAGCAAAAACAACATCACAAGGATTTTGTTGAAGTTGACGCTGAATATAATCTGCCAATTGTTGATTTTCTTCAAGATATGCTTGAGTACCAATGGAGGCTGACTTTTTTTTCGGTTGCAAACGAGTTTTGACTTTATTGAAAAAAGAAGGCTTTTCTGGAGTTCCTAAATTCACCATTTGAAACCCTTTAGATTTCAAAGCCTGATACATCCGATAAACGCCTCCCGACCAAGCATTGCGATCAAAATAGTTGTGAGTAGATAAAAAACCAACTTTGACTTGCTTCATTTTTCTCCTGATTAAATAACTTGAGCGAAACATATGTAAATGTAGTCAAGTAGACATCAATCACTGGTTTAATGATCAGCGTATTGATGAAAATGCCACTAAAGCTGAGTCAAATGCTTATGCACTTGATTGGATGAAAAGGGATAACAAAAGGACTAGAAAAATAGCCCAATACTTGAATTTTTCTTTGAACTATGATTCCGAGTCCTTGAGCAAATTACACCTAAACACCACTCTTGATCGGTTGATTTTGCAATACTTCTAAGGGTTTACCATCAAGATGTTCGGGGACTGAGGTTCCCATCCAATCTAAAATAGTTGGCGCTAAATCTAAGACATGGCCTGAAGTTAGGTCTTCACCCACTGGTACATCGGGGCCAGTTGCCATGAAAAAGCCTTTGGAACGATGGCTACCGGAACGATAGGGAGGTAAGGGGCCGAATTTACCATAATCTGGACTTTCCATTACATCTGAGGCAAATTCATCTTGCCAAACCACGATTAAATCAGCATCCGGTAGTTTAGGATCGCGATCTAAGGGATTTTCCCGAGTCCGCACAATCCGAGTCACCATCGCAATTCCGGTGCGAGGTTCTTTGAGACGATAGAGTTTTTCACAAATATCATCACAAACTGCGTGATATTCAGCCGGGTCAACCAGTCCGTTCGGTTCGCGGCCTTTGAGGTTAATCCGCACATAACCCTCGGCAAAACTTGGAACAGCAAAGGCTTTCATTTGTGACCATAACGGTTTGTACCACTGGCCTGGATTCCAAGGAACCGTTTTTTCGCCTTCTCGTTTAAGTTTGAAGGGAGAAATTAAATCAGGTTTATCTGTCTTATCTAACCAGGGTTCAATCAGATTAAATATCCGGGTGGGTGTTGATTTTCGTAAGAAGCGGCGAATTGGATTGGGATCATACTTACTACCCCACAAATGGCGTTCCCAATAATTCCATTGCATTTCTGTCACCATCGGTGGAACCTCGGCATCTGGCTCACCATAACCTAAACCATATTGGCCGGGGAAATTGTAGCGATACATAAATTCCGGCAAATACAGAAATGTGGGTAAGTCAATGGTTGCAGGCCCCATACCATGAGCAGAGAAGATGATCACCCGGGCATTTTCTGGGGCTTTGGCTAAGATCTCTCCAATGGCCTGATCAATCGCTTCATAGATAGCCAGTAGGGGATCGTGGGAGACTTTAGCGCGTAACGCTTCATATAATGGATGATCCGGTTGGCTTAACTGCCAGAAAATATGTCCTCCCCCATGGGTCTCACTAAAGACCGTTAAGAATAAGTCCCAAGGTTCACGCTGCATTAAATCTTGGCAAATCTTAGAACGGCGCTCAATTCCGGTTAAGAACCGTTCTTCTACCCTCATCGTGCCTTTGACATCTAAGCAAATGGCATAGTCATTGTGGAGTCCGGGATGGGGGCCGTGTTTGTCAATGATGTCTTGGAATAATGATTCTGGAACTGAACCGCTGGGAATTTGAGGAGAATGTGCTCCCCAGGCTCCGACTTGCATCCCGGCAACCTGGTCATTTAGCCGCAGTTGAGGCACATCAAAGCTAATGACTCGTTTGCCTTTGGCAAAGCTGAAGAAAGGGGGATGTTCTTGATAGTCGTAAGCTGATCGGGTTTCGGTGTCATAAGTACCATCTTTGAGCCCCATCATTGCCCAGTAACCCGTTTTCTGGGGAGGGCATCCGGTTGAGAATGTTGTCCAAGCCGTTTCTACATTGGAGTCTCGAAAGTTATCTAAACGTCCATAAATTCCTTGTTCGCGCAGACGTGATAAATTCTTGAGGTATCCTTGATCCATCCACTTTTCAAGTAGTGATGGCTCAGCCGCGTCCAACCCGATAGCAATAACAGGATTTGCAGTTCTTTCCATATGATTACCCTGATGTGGTTAGCGTTTACTGGGGGAGTGCTTTGTGTGGACAAGCAGATGCGCTGATGGGATTGAAAGTCAGAGCTAGTCAAACTCCCAACAGCTTTTAAGATTAGCCTTGCCCCTGCGCGATCCAATCCGCATCGATTAGACATCTTTCATGTTATACCAAGCCTTATAACACTTAGTGCTCTACTCACCTAGAATAGGTTTTTAACCGATCGGACTTAACGTTATCTTTAAAATAACACTTTGAACTAGCCGAAACACAGGGGGCTATGTAAAGTGTCTTCAAAATTATGTGAAGGTTTTGTAAAGCTACGGAATCAAGCGCAATCCGATATGATATAACTAATAACTAGCCACAAATTCACCGGGCAAACTGTATCACTATATACATCCTTTGCGAAGTAATTCAGCAATCTCTGTTTGACAGTAACCGGTTAGTTCTAAAACAGCTTGTTTGGCTTGTTTGCCGTGATAATCTTGTTGTCGTTGAGGCGTAATCCAATAAGGCTGACCGATTAATACATTAACGCGACGGTAAATTACCAAAGGATGCCAACCGGATTGATCAAATAAAGGTTCAGAGGGATCAAACCAACTTAATAGTCGTAACGGAATCATCGAGGAGATAGATTCTTCTTCAAACGCTGCCATCGCCACGGGTAACACGGCCAAATTTTCTACATTCGCGCGTAATGCTAAATGAGCAAATCCTCGCTGAAATGGTCCGATGGTATTAGCTGGAGTGTATTTTACCATCGGCTCAGCCCCTTCTGGAAAAATTCCGACTTGTTCTCCTTGTTGTAGCAGTTGAGTAGCTTGCTCAAAGAAATATTTCGGATGATTAGAAGGCTCTTTTAAAGGAAACGCTCCTAAATTTGTGACAATTTCTCTCAATAAAGGAACCTCACCCATATAATGATGGCAGGCAAAGCGAATCGGGCGGTTCAGGGCGGCAGTGAGTAAGATTGGATCGAGAAAACTGCGATGATTACTAACAATCAACACAGCCGTATTTTGAGGAATTCTGTTTTGATAATATAAGAATAAGCGGGTTCCAAATCCCCTTAATAAAGCTCGTGAGGTTTGCACAGTCTGGGTTGAAGACATGGGTTAAAAGAAGAAAGTGATAGAGTAGGTCTGAATTATTTCAACAATAGGAATTAATCTATGATTTTAACACCCGTCAATCAAAATAAATTCTGTCGCAAGTGATAGAATGACTTCAGAGTGAATTTTATCAAGATCATTTAGTAAAATTAGCTCAATGAAATATGGGAATTATTATCGTGTGATCTTGAAAGAATCAATGGGCAAAGCTCGTTGTGTTTTGGCAGAGTAAATTATCCCATCAGAGGCATTTGTACGGGTAGAATCTGCGTTGATCGTAACAGATTTTGAAGAGCGGCGAATCGCATAAACCAAAGTCGTTGAACCCATCACACAGCAAAAGTAAATAAGATTGAGATTATCATTTTTTATTTTGTTAACTAATTCTCGTAGATGTTCTAGGTCAACGATTCTTTTAGGGTCAGGGAAAGAGTTTCATAGAAATTACCTCAAAATCTACAAACCTTCAGGGAATAGATTAACCCATTTCCCGTTAAACTGCTACCCTATCTGGGAACTAAATGGATAGCAATTTAAGCCGCGCTGTATTAAATAGTCACAGCAGACTCAACATACACGGTGGGTTCTTTGATGGAAAATTTCAGACCATAATTCACGAGTTGTTTTGAAATCGATTCATTGGCGACAATCATTAACTGTCTGCGAAACTCTTGAGAATTGTCTTGGGAACCTAACACACACAAACTGACTTGGGCACGAACTCCTCCCCCGTTTTGTCGGGTTTTGAGTTTAACACTGGTACTATTGGGATCGATGCTAAAGATAGAATTAGTGCTTTCTCGAACGATATTTTCAAGTACAGCCTCTTCGGTTCTATTCAGCGGGCGAGAAAAATCAACATACAACAAGACCATAATCTTTTTACCACGAGTGACGTTTTCAATATCTGCATTCGCCATCGTAGAATTGGGAACAATAACAAGGGTACTTTTAGCCATAGTTCGTAGTTTTGTTGACCGTACACCAATCGATTCAACCCTTCCCAGTAATACCCCTTGAGAACTTAACTTCACCCGAATATATTCTCCCACTGAATAAGGACGGTCTAAATAAACCACCAATGTCCCCACAATTTGTTCCAGGTTTTTTTGAGCTGCAAACGCAATTGCGTTCACCCCCAATTCCTAATCTAGCAGTCACCTCAACTAAGTTAATCTTCTGACTTTGGGCAAAGGCTAATGCGGCAAAAATTCTAATTCCAAGGTTGACAACTGTTTCGATAATCGATAAAAATTTATCAATTTCTAAGCCAATTCTACGCAGTAAGTTAACTCCATAAATTCGTAAAAATCTCCTAAATAAATTTGATGCAAAAAAGGCAACACTAACTATCAGGAATAAATCGATTATCTCGAAATTAATTCCAGATTGCTGAAGTTGAAAATCATATTTTGTTTCGCCATTCCCAACAACTTTCCACGCATTTCCATCGACATTTCTCCAGAACCTAGAATGAAAAAGTTAACTTGTGCTTGAGTCATCACAGCACCATCATCTGATTGAAAATTAGTGAATTTAACTTCCGTACTGGGAGCGTCCAAACCAAAAATATCTTTACTACTGTCCAAGATTTGTTGACGAATCAAGGCTTTCTCATTCATATCAACCGCTCGGTTAAATGTTAAATAGACGAGGGTCAGAATTTTGCGAGCACCGCTGTAATTTTATACTGTAACTTGAGTCAGAGAACTGTTAGGAATAACACTTAATGTTCCTTTCCCCGAATTGCGAACTTTCGTTGATCGTAAGCCAATTGATTCGACTCGGCCAAAGGTGCCATCGGGTAAACCAATATAATCATCAACCACAAAAGGTCAATCAATGTAAAGCACAATTCCCCCTAACAGTTAGGACAAGGTTTGTTGAGCCGCAAAAGCAATTGCGATTCCCCCAATTCCTAAGCTGGCGGTTAATCCAATTAAGTTAATATTGTGAGTTTTAGCAAAGATTGACAGTACAATTAAAATAATTAGCCCATCGGCTACAATATTGGCAACAACCAGTAACTCACCATTAATTTTACGATTAATTGCTGATTCTACCAGGTAAGCTTGGAAAAAGTTGTCAATTAAACGAGAACCTAAGAGAGCGATTATCAGAGCAATAGATAAACCAAATCTATACTCTAAATATTTTATAATATTGGTTTTAGGGATCAGTAAAAATACAATGTCCGCTACAACAAGCAGGGTAATAAAAGCTAACCTTTTTTTGTAGAAAGAAATGGTTTCTGTATAAATTTATAGACCTTGAGGAGATTTGTAGAGACTTAAAAAAAAGTTGTTAATTTTATTCAAAAAAACATAATAACTGAGAACAATCGTGAAATCACAATAACAGCAATGAATCCACTAGCAATAATCCCTAATAGCAACGCATTTTGCTGAATTATTGATGTGATGATATCCATACATTGAGTATTTATCGGTTAAAAATTAGCCCTTAATAAACAGACTGTACTATAGTTTGACTGCTATTTCCATTTTATTTAATTTGTATTGATTAATATTAGGGCGTGAGAATTTATTTGCCTAACTCAAACAACATCGAGGGATTGACTAAAGGTCACGGGCGTTCGCGATCGCGCGCCCGTTATCATAAGCCAGCCATAAACTTTCTTGGTGCAATTTATCTTGCTGCACTGTTTATCTAACCGTCATCAAATGCACACAAATATTAAATAATTTCATATTACTGATGCATCGATTTACTAAATAGGGTTAAATATACACCAAATAGGGAAATAAACAATGCAATCCAACTCAGAAAACTTAAACCTTCTGAAAAAATAACTGAGGCTTTAAGAGTAGTAAAACCCGGATCGAGTACAAGAAATAAAGCCACAAAGTTAGCCGATAATTTATCCAGGCTATAGACCACAAGACCCTGACCAATCACTTGACAAATAATCGCTAAACCGATGACAGCGAAATATCCCAGGGAGGAAGATGGAAAAATTTGCTCTTGATTAATTAACAAAATCGGTAAAACAACAATAGCACCAATGAATGAAGCCTACATGAGGATTATTGTTGTATTGAAAGTTGAGCGGAGTTGTCCGATGGTGATCAGATATCCTCCATAGAGAAGTGCTGAAATTAAAGCGGTAAAATCACCTGCTAACTCACCGGAAGTAATCTGCAAATCTTCAAATCCGAGTCCACTGGCACCGCCAACAGCTAACACCATACCCATCCAAAATCTACTGTCAAATTGCTGACGAAAGATCAACCATGCCCCCAAACTCATAAATACAGGAGTTAAATTATGAAGCAGCGTGGAGATGGCAATATTTGTTTGAGTCAGTGACCAAGCCCAGGTACATTGAAAGGCAACGTAGGAGAGTCCTAATAACAGTAGAATTCCAAGGGTTTGAGGCGTATAAATTTGGGGTTTTTCCGACTGATTTTCCGGTTTCTGCTTGATCGAAATCGATTCGATGCTATTCCATAACCCGAGAGCGACAAAGGCAATCCAGAAGCGATTAAACACCGTCGCATTTGCACTAATATCTGCTTCACTTAGTTTAATAAAAATAGCGGCAAAGGAGATGGCAATTTTACCTATGAATAGGGCGGCGATCGCTACTAAAGTTTCTATTTCTAAAAGCTGTTTCGGCAGTTATCAAGACTTACTCATTCTTTGATATTACCGAGAGTACTGCTTTGTCAAGTTATGAATAAATTATATCATCAGTAATACAATAACTTTAATGTAAATCTGGCAAAGATAAGTAGATCAGGAAGTTGTGATTTTCTCCAGTATAAAAATCTAGTTTTTGATCATTGGTATTTCGCCAGATTACTATTCAAGTCCTCAATAATACTATCAACTGGATCATTAAAGCCGATGGAGAATCTAATCAGACTATCTGTAATATTTAATGATTTTCTATCCTGTTTTGATAAATAGTAGTAGGTAAAAGGAGCAAGCTGTTCGATATAGGTTTCCGCCGAACCAAAATTAGACGCAATATATGGGATTTTTAGATTATCAATCAATTCGGAGATTTCAGTTTTGGAAAGTTTGAGTTCAAAGGTAACAACACCGCCATATCCATTGCTAAAATATTTCTTGGCTAGTTCTCGGTAAGGATGAGAATCTGACCCCAAATAATAGACCTTGGAAACTAAAGGATGGGTATTTAAAAACTCAGTCAGTTTTTGCCCCGCAGCATTGAGAGACTCCATTCTCAACTGAAATGTTTTTAAATGTTGACCTAATGTAAACACATCTCGACGGCTAGGAATCACCCCATTAATATTCCGGAAATCTCTGATTTTATCGATTAACTCGCGCTTTCCTGCAACACTTCCCAGGACGACATCAGCATGACCATTGAGATATTTTGTGCAACTATGAATGACTAAATCTGCTCCCCATAAACAGGGTTTAAAGTTATAGGGACTGGCAAAATTACTATCGACAATAAACAGTGTATGAGGTGCTAACAACGCTTAAATTTTTTCAATCTTCGACTATTTTATTATAGATAGCCAGATTAAGTTGATCAATTTTCTCTATTTCTGTTGCTGTGTAATCTGTGATGGTTTGTTTAACTTCCATATCTTCAGGAATAAACCAAAAACCTAGGTTAAAATACTCGGGTTCAACCACATATAAAACCCTGTCAGAAAGTTGTGTTTTTAATTATTCCAGATTTTCATAGTATTTATCAATTAAGTTTTTAAAGTGTTCAAACATCATGGGATTGAACATTAACCACAGCTTAAAAGCATAGGCTTCTCGGGAACATTGCAAGGTTTTAAGGCTAAGACTATATTTCCTATTCTGGTTATGGGTAAATAGATAATTCCCTTTCTCTTCGAGGGCTTCATCTACTAAAGCTGATTGATCTTTAACCAGTAAGACTGAACATAATAAAGGAGCTGAAAGAAATTTATGAAAATCAAATACAATCGAATCTGACAATGCGCTCAGTTTTCTATAGTCTGCTGCATTGTTACTAAAATAAACCCCTCCTCCTCAAGCTGCATCAAAATAAATCCAAGGTTAAACCTCGAATTCTTGGAAGATTTCCAGGATGTCTTCTACCGGATCGAAAGTTCATAAAGTCGTCGAACCCATCACACAGCAAAAGTAAATTAGATTGAGATTATCCTCTTTTATTTTACCGAATAATCATCGTAAATATTCTAGATAAATAACTCTTTTTATTGTGGTTTTAATATTAATAACCTGTTGAATCCCACAAATATTAGCAGCCCTAGCAATAGAGTAATGAGAATGATCTGAAACTAGAATAACTGATTTTTCCAGATCCGCTTTTGCTCTTTGTATCGCTAAGAATACAGATGCTAAATTAAATAAGGTGCCACCGGGATAAAAAACACCATCACCTTGGGGATAACCCACGAGCGGCAGGAGAGTTTCTACCATTTCTACTTCACAACGAGTAAAAATTGGGGAACATTCTTCAGTATGAATATTAGAATTAATATAGTTAGAGACGCTCATCGGCAAAAACACCGATGGGATCGGGATAGGAAAATAAGTATTTTAAGTTTTTTGGGCTGTAGATATCTG
Organism: uncultured Lyngbya sp.; assembly: GCA_964434975.1. GTDB lineage: Bacteria > Cyanobacteriota > Cyanobacteriia > Cyanobacteriales > Microcoleaceae > JAAURB01. The sequence goes on along the minus strand of CAYSWY010000060.1, from coordinate 16,734 downwards.
GAGTGATAGATAGGGTAGATTTAACAAATTGGTTAATCCTCTCTAATTTTTCCGGTTCAGATAAACTATAGATACCATCCAGCATCCTCAAGCATTCATCAAGATTCTGTTCTGTTAACATTTGAGCAATTGACTTAATTTGGCTTCAAGATATAACTCAAACCATTAAAAATTGTTATATCAAGCTACAGAATAACTAATAGGTTATTGCATTGCAAGCTGATGTCAGGTAATCTGCTCAAAACTTTTCTGCAAGTAGTATTATAAAGACTGATGAGATTGCCCCGGGTGATCTGGCGATATTAAATTTGTCTTTGCCGGATTGTGCTTTGATATCACAGGGTTTGAAGTCATAAAAATAGAAAAAATATCCGACTAAATCGGGGAGTCTGTCAAAGACTCATTTCTGATTGAACTGCTATTAAAGCGTTAGAGGCAATATTTATTAATTCTTAAACTTTACTAATGTAAGCTTAAGATAATTACCCTAACGTTTGATTTTAATTCAAAAAGTACTATAATCTTGTGGTTTACTTTAAATATAAAATTTATATACGATAAACCAAATCAATAAAATTTTCATTGTCATTCCTTCACGCCTATCACTCACTGCAAGCACCCAGTGCTTAACGAGTGTCATTGGAGAAGTCGCAAAAATATTGCTCGGCGGACAGATGGATGTTCTCCCAATAATCCTGTTTCAGTCAAAAAACCTTTGAAAAGAAAATGATTGAGTGGTCTGAAACAGTTGATCTAATATTGTTATAGGATATTGACAGCTCACTGTTGTCAAGGGATAACCGGATTATCATTAGGGTTATTTTTCCGATGACGCTGAGGAACATCCAACTATCCACCCAACATCTCAATGAATTGATCGCTTTTCCTCACTGACGCATCGATAGCATCTGGCATTTTGTCTAAATTGTTATTATTGCTGTTGTCATTAATTGTCAAAACAATTGATTTATCAGCCCATTGCTCATGAAGCCTAATCATCCGACTCAAAAAATATTTTCTTTAACCACCCCTTTATACTACGTCAATGATGTTCCTCATGTCGGTAGTGCTTACACTACGATGGCAGCAGATGCGTTGGCTCGATTTAAGCGCTTGCAAGGACAATCTGTCCTATTCATTACCGGAACCGACGAACATGGTCAAAAAATTCAACGAACCGCTGAAAGTTTAGGGCGATCGCCACAAGAACATTGTGACAAAATTGCCCAGAGTTTTCAGCAACTGTGGCAACAGCTTAATATTCAGTATGATCGATTTAGTCGTACCACGGCACCGCGTCATGAGGCGATTGTCAAAGCGTTTTTTCAACGAGTTTGGGAACGGGGAGATATTTATCTGAGTCAGCAACAAGGTTGGTATTGTGTAGCTTGCGAAGAGTTTAAAGAAAAACGAGAACTGATTGATGAAAAATATTGCCCCATTCATACGAATAAAGAAGTAGAATGGCGGGATGAACAAAACTATTTTTTCCGACTCTCTAAATATCAAACCGATTTAGAAGCACTTTACCAAAATAACCCGAATTTTATTCAACCTGAAAGCCGCCGCAACGAAGTTTTGAGCTTTGTCAGTCGTGGCTTGGAGGATTTTTCCATCTCACGGGTGAATGTCGATTGGGGTTTTGCTGTACCCACCGATCCCAGTCAAACGTTATATGTTTGGTTTGATGCTCTACTCGGGTATGTTACCGCTTTACTCGAGCCAGACGAAGAACCGACCTTAGAGAATGCTGCGCGCCATTGGTGGCCAATTAACCTCCATTTGATTGGTAAAGATATTCTCCGCTTCCATGCCATTTACTGGCCCGCTATGTTGCTTTCAGCCGATTTACCCTTACCAAATCGTATCTTTGGACACGGTTTTTTGACTAAAGAAGGGCGAAAAATGGGTAAGAGCTTGGGAAATACACTTGATCCGGTCGATTTGATCAATCGCTTTGGTGCAGATGCAGTGCGGTACTACTTTCTCAAAGAGATTGAATTTGGTCAGGATGGAGATTTTAGCGAAACTCGATTTATTAATACAGTAAATGCAGATCTAGCCAATGATTTGGGAAATTTACTTAACCGAACGTTAAAAATGGCTCATAAATATTTTCAGGGATCTATTCCAGATTGCCAAGGAGAAGATATTGATCCGGATCATCCCTTAAAATCAATGGGAATATCTTTAGGTGAGAGGGTTGCTGATGCTTATGACAATCTGACTTTTAGCGCAGCTTGTACAGCGATTTTAACAATGGTTCAAGCGGGAAATAAATATATTGATGAGCAAGCGCCTTGGAGTTTATATAAACAAGGAGAACATCAATTAGTTGCTCAAGTTCTTTATAGTGTACTAGAGTCTGTAAGGCTTTCAGCTTATCTGCTCTCACCGATTATTCCAGAAATTAGTGCATCAGTTTACCATCAGCTAGGTTTTTCGTTAGACTTTAGGAATACACAGACAATTGGAACTGAGTTAGCTTATGAAACTCATGGCAGTTGGGGTATACTTCCACCTAATCAACCATTAGGTAAACCCCAGCCGATATTTCAGCGAATAGAGGTTAAATAAAGCTCTAGTTGACTAATCTTTACTCAACTTAACTCACTCTCATTTTATATCATAGATCCGCCTTTTTGTTTCATTTTGTATTCTGGTTTGAAAATAAATTTAATAAATGAGGAATCAAAATCATGTTCGATCAATCTATCAATCAGGGCGATATCTTTACGCCCGAACAAGTCTTAGAAAACCGAGGACGAGTCGCCATCTTTATTGACGGTTCCAACCTGTTTTATGCCGCATTACAACTGGGGATCGAGATCGACTACACCAAGCTATTGTGTCGCTTGACAGCAGGATCGCGATTATTGCGTTCTTTTTTCTACACCGGCGTTGACCGGACTAACGAAAAGCAACAGGGCTTTTTATTGTGGATGCGTCGCAATGGTTACCGCGTCATTGCCAAAGACTTAGTTCAGCTTCCAGATGGGTCTAAAAAAGCAAATCTTGATGTTGAAATTGCAGTAGACATGATGGCCTTAGCGGGTTCTTATGACACTGCTGTACTGGTCAGCGGAGACGGAGATCTCGCTTATGCAGTAGACTGTGCCAGTTACCGTGGGGTCAGAGTTGAAGTGGTCAGCCTCAGGTCGATGACCAGTGATAGCTTAATTAATGTTGCCGATCGCTATATTGATTTAGAAGCGATTAAAGAAGAGATTCAGAAAACCCCTCGCAGTCCTGGCTATAGTTATCGTCCCCTGTCAAGCATGGGTATTATTGATGGACAAATCGAGAGTTAATCAGGCCGATGAAACGTGATACGACGATTCCTCAGCTTCATGTTGGGCAGAATAATCCTTTCAGGTTATTCATCGGGCTAATGCGTTGGGTGGGTTTTGATCGGGTGGTGGTAACCCTCGGCTTACTTTTATTGATCGCTGGCTGTGGGCGCACTCCGCCACCTGAGTCAGACCCCCCAGAGACTTCTCAAACCCCGGAAACAGAGTTTGAGGATCGCTTGACTTTAGATGATGTCATCTTAGAACAAGCTAATGAAGCCGGACAACTTCTATGGCGAGTTGAGGCGCAAAAAGCAAGTTATAGCCCCGATCAACGTGTTGCTGAGGTCATCAAACCATCGGGTGAATTATACCAAGATGGAGAACTTCTGTATAAAATTGAAGCCCAAAAAGGAGAAGTTTATCAAGATAGTAAACGGATTGTTTTACGAGATAAAATCATCGCCACTGACCCCAATAACGGCTTAGTTTTGCGAGGTGAAGAGTTAGAATGGACGGTCGAACAAGAGATTTTAATTGTTCGCAATGGGGTGAGTGGAGATCATGAGAAAATTAACGCGATCGCTACAGAAGCACAGCTATTTAATAAAGAAAAACGGGCTGAATTTTGGAACGAGGTGATTGTCAGTTCTAAAGATCCAGTCGTAAAATTACATACTGACCATATTATTTGGTATTGGGAAGAAGATCGCCTTGTGAGCGATAAACCCCTGAAAATTGACCGTTATCAGGAACAAACCATCACAGATCGCGCCGTGGCTGAGGCTGGATCTGTTAATCTCGAGACTCAACTCGCTAGCCTCAAACAAAACGTTCAAATTGCAATATCTGAACCCCCATTAAAAATTGGCGGACAAGAATTAAACTGGAATTATCAGCAACAAACCCTTAATTCACCACAACGTATTACGATTATTCATCAAGCAGAAGGAGTCACGTTTACGGCAAACCAAGGAGATGGTGATTTAGCAAAAGAAGTCTTTCAACTCCAAGGAAATGTCTTAGGTGTAGGTCAAAAGCGTCAAGCACAATTAAATACCGATCAATTAACCTGGTATATTCCACAACAAACCTTTGAAGCCAGCGGTAATGTGATTTATCGTCAAACCGACCCGCCTTTGAACCTGCGGGGAGACACAGCCGTGGGAGAACTAGATAATGAAACTATCGTGGTTAAAAGTAGTAATTCTCAAGGTCAAGTCACAACGGAATTTGTACCGGAATAGGAAAGAATTAATTCGGAGTGATGGATCATTTTAAGTTATAATTTTGATCCAAATACTCTCTTATATTGCGATTCGTTTTGCCTTCTTCATCTACCTCCCCCCTGAAACGATTATTCAGCTATGCTAGCCCTCATCAAACACAACTCTGGCAAGCTGCAATTTGTTCGGTATTAAATAAAATATTTGATTTAGCGCCGCCGCTTTTAATTGGTGCAGCGGTTGATGTTGTTGTCAATCAGCAAGATTCTTTTCTTTCCAGTTGGGGTATTAAAAATGTAGTGACTCAACTGTGGTTACTCTCATTATTAAGCTTAATTGTTTGGAGTTTAGAATCCGCTTTTGAATTTGGACATGAGGTTTTATGGCGCAATTTAGCCCAAACCATTCAGCATGAGTTACGCCTCGAAACTTATGGGCATTTACAAGAGTTAGAATCCGCTTATTTTGAAGATCGGAGTACGGGGGGTTTGATGTCGATTTTAAATGATGATATTAATCAATTAGAACGATTTTTAGATGCGGGTGCCAACGAAGTTTTACAAGTCATTACCACAGTTATAATTATCGGCGGCGGATTTTTTATTATTTCTCCCAGTATTGCAGTCTTGGCAATGTTACCCATGCCGTTTATTATTTGGGGTTCTTTAGTCTTTCAAAAAAGTTTAGCACCGCGTTATGCAGATGTCCGGGAAAAAGTCAGTTTATTAAGTGGACAACTGGCTAATAATTTATCCGGCATCACAACAATTAAAAGTTTTGTAGCAGAAGATTATGAAGTGAATCGAATTCAACAGCAAAGTGATGCCTATCGTCAAAGTAACCGTAGAGCCATTACTTTATCTTCTGCATTTACGCCTTTAATTCGGATCTTGATTTTATTTGGATTTATCGCGACTTTATTGTTAGGTGGATTACAAGCGATTTCTGGACAATTAGCGGTGGGAAGTTATAGCGTTTTAGTGTTTATTACTCAACGTTTACTCTGGCCGTTAACGCGCTTGGGAACCACATTTGATCAATATCAAAGAGCCATGGCATCCACCAGCAGAGTGATGAATTTATTAGATACTCCGATAGAAATTCATCCCGGTGATATTTCCTTACCTGTTAACAAGATTCGAGGAGAGATTGAAATTAAAAATATTACCTTTGCCTATCAAGAACGAAATCCTGTTATTCAAGATTTATCCCTAAAAATTCCGGCTGGACAAACTATTGCAATTGTCGGTTCAACCGGGTCTGGGAAAAGTACGATTGTCAAACTTTTGCTGAGATTGTATGAAATTCAATCAGGAAGTATTACTTTAGATGATATTGAAATTAATCGGATAAAATTAAAGGATTTAAGACGTGCTATTGGCTTAGTCAGTCAGGATGTTTTTCTATTTCATGGAACAGTAGCCGAAAATATTTCTTACGGTAGTTTTGATGCCGCTTTACCGGAAATTATTGCAGCAGCAGAAGTGGCAGAAGCCCATCGATTTATTCAGGAATTACCCCAAGGTTATGATACGATTATTGGGGAGCGCGGACAGAAACTTTCGGGGGGACAAAGACAACGAATTGCGATTGCTAGAGCCGTGTTAAAAAATCCTCCGATATTAATCTTAGATGAAGCCACTTCTGCCGTTGATAATGAAACAGAAGCCGCTATTCAACGCTCATTAGAACAGATTACAAAAAACCGCACAACTATTGCTATTGCTCATCGTCTTTCGACTGTAAGAAATGCAGATTGTATTTATGTGATGGAACAGGGTAAATTAGTCGAATCAGGTCAACATGAAGTATTGTTAGAAAAACTTGGAATTTATGCCAGTTTATGGCGAGTTCAGTCTGGATTACATTAGTTAAAACTTCTTAATCTGATCAATCAAATGACCTTCAAATAAGTTAATCCCAACGGCTGATTTGAGTAAATAAAGTAATAAAAAAATAAAGACACTAATTAATAGATTTAAACCGATTAAAAGCAAAGTAGCTGCAATAAAATTCCCAGTTTTTGTAACTCTTGTAACTGTAACTGAATAATTTCGTCTTCCTTGCCGCCGATCTTGACCGACAAATACGACAATATAAAACCGAGATAAAATTAGATCAACTGTAAATCTCAAATCTACAATTTTAGGAGAAGGTTTTGGAATGGCTTGAGTTAATACCCGTTGAACTTCATTAATTTGATCAGTATTAAAACTCTCTAAAATCTGGGGTTGAATTCGATTAAGATAGTATTCTGGAGTCAAATTCTTAATTCTTTGAGACTGTTGATCTTTTTTCATTTCATCTTCAAGAAAAACCTAGAGCTGACTTAAACTAAAAAATAATCCACCGCTTCCCAATGATAATCCAGTTAAACTCACTAAAATAATAAATCTTTGAATTGCCATAAAACCTCTTAAGTCCATCTCTTTATGGGTTAAAGCTAGGCTAACAATTAATAAAACAGCCAATAGCCATAGTAACACAATTATTGTTGACCATAATGTAATTTCTGTTTGTGGGATATAACTCAGCCATATCTCTTGCCAGCGCTTAAACACCGTTAATAAACATATAATTAAAACAACCCAAATTCGCAATCAATAACCCTTCATTTCCCGATTTAGCTAAATATAGAATAACGAATAGGCTTCCTAACCAAATCCATAGCGGTGCATTAAAAGCGGATAATAGCCAGCCGGCTAAACCATAACCACTGATTAAAATTAATCCATAAATTAAAAGTCGGTGATATAAAATTGATAATAATTTTTGCAGTATGACGAGAGGGTTATTAGAAAGATAACTTAACAGCGTGATAGCTGTCCCTATTTTAACGGTATTGTTATAATAGATAAAATATAGCGTTGTATAACTTAGCTTTTTTATTGATTCATTTAAGTTAAATAATGATTAACATTCAAAAAACCCTGGCTCAAGAACTCTCTTTACGACCTCAACAAGTTGAAAATGCTCTTGAACTGTTTGCAGAAGGAGCAACAATTCCTTTTATTGCCCGTTATCGTAAAGAAAGAACCGGATCTTTAGATGAAGTTCAACTGCGAGCTTTATCAGAGAGATTTAATTATTTAACTGAATTAGAAGATCGAAAAAAAGCAATTTTAGAATCGATTGAATCTCAAGGAAAACTCACAGAAATATTACAAAATAAAATAGAATCTTGTTTACAAAAAAATGACTTAGAAGATCTCTATCTTCCCTTTAAACCCAAACGGCGGACTCGTGCCACCACAGCGCGAGAAAAAGGCTTAGAACCCTTAGCAAATTGGATTAAAAGTTTAAATTCTCCTAACTCTCCTAAAGCCGATTTACAGGCAGAAGCCGCGCAATATATCTCTGAAGAAAAAGGCGTTAACACGGCAGAAGAAGCACTACAGGGAGCGGCTGATATTTTAGCAGAAGGAATTGCCGAAACCGCAGAATTTAGAGCGTATTTGCGGGAATATTTCATGGAAAATGGAGTATTTGCATCTACAATTAAATCGGATTATCCGGAAGGTTCCACGAAGTTTGAAATGTATCGCAATTATCGAGATTATATTGAAGATATTAAACCGCATAATTTATTGGCATTATTTCGAGGAGAAACAGAAGGAATTTTAAAGATTGATATAGAATATGATGAAGATTATATTTTAGCTTATTTAGGATCTCAAACACTTAAAACTAAAAATAATACAATTCGTCAATATTATCAAGCTTTAATTAAAGATGCTTTTAACCGCTTAATGAAAACCTCAATTCTGAGTGATATTCGAGGGACTCGGAAGTTAGAAGCCGATGTAGAATCTATTCAAACATTTGAAGCCAATTTACGCAATTTATTATTATCAGCGCCAGCCGGAATGAAGCCAACTTTAGCAATTGATCCGGGTTTTCGGACAGGATGTAAAGTTGCAGTTTTATCAGAAACAGGACAGTTTTGTCAGTATCAAACCATTTTTCCCCATCAATCTAAAACTCAGCGACAAGAAGCCGCAAACACAATTAAAGGCTTAATTGAAAAGTATAAAATTGAATTAATTGCCATTGGAAATGGTACAGCCGGACGAGAAACAGATGAGTTTATTACTGAAGTTTTATCAAGTATTAAACATCAAACCATTAAAGTCATGGTGAATGAATCTGGTGCTTCAATTTATTCCGCGAGTGATGTGGCACGAGAAGAATTTCCCGATTTAGATTTAACCGTTCGAGGTGCAATTAGTATTGGTCGCAGGCTACAAGATCCGTTAGCAGAATTGGTAAAAATTGATCCAAAATCAATTGGTGTTGGACAATATCAACATGATGTTGATCAGAAATTATTGAAGCAAAAATTAGATGAAACAGTAGAAAGTTGTGTAAACTATGTGGGTGTAGAATTGAATACCGCATCGAAAGAACTTTTAACCTTTGTTTCTGGAATTACTCCAACAATTGCCCAGAATATTATCAATTATCGCAACGAAAAAGGGGTATTTAAAACCCGTAAAGAATTACTAAAAGTCGCTAAATTAGGCCCGAAAGCATTTCAACAATCAGCGGGTTTTTTACGCATTCGATCCGGCAGTAATCCTCTGGATAATACAGCAGTACATCCAGAAAGTTATGATGTGGTAAAAACCATGGCAGCCGATATTGGTATTGCGCTTAAAAGTATTACTCAGGTGGCAGATCAGTTTCGTTCAATTCCTTTGAAAAAGTATGTCACTGATACAGTTGGAATTCCGACTTTAAAAGATATTATTCAGGAGTTAGAAAAGCCGGGACGCGATCCACGGGATGAGTTTCAATATGCTCAATTTCGAGAGGATATTAAAGAGATTACAGACTTAAAACCGGGAATGGAATTAGAAGGAATGATTACAAATGTGGTTAATTTTGGTGCATTTGTTGATGTGGGAGTTCATCAAGATGGATTAGTTCATATTTCTCAGTTAGCAGATCGGTTTGTTGAAGATCCAAAGCAAGTTGTGAAGGTGGGACAGGTGGTGAAAGTTCGGGTTTTAGAGGTGAATGAAAAGTTACGACGGATTAGTTTATCGATGCGATCTAGAGATTAAAATAAACCCATTAGGTGATTAGAATAGGGAGAGTTTATCTAAGAGAATATTATGTTATTTCGTCAATTGTTTGATCGGGAGTCTTGTACTTATACTTATTTAATTGCTGATTTAGAGACTCAAACAGCGGTTTTAGTTGACCCTGTAATAGAACAGGTTGAACGAGATTTAAGCTTAATTCAGGAGTTAGGATTAAAGTTGAGTTTTTGTTTAGAAACTCATGTTCATGCAGATCATATTACGGGTTTAGGGTTGCTGCGGGAAAAGACAGGTTGCGAGGGAATTGTCCCGGCAAATGCGGCGGTGGCTTGTGCGGATCGTCACATCAAACATGGGGAAATTTTAACATTAGGTCAGGTGAAATTTGAGGCGATCGCAACTCCCGGACATACGGATAGTCATAATGCTTATTGCATCAATCAAGATCGGATATTGACAGGGGATGCGTTGTTTATTCGGGGTTGTGGACGGACGGATTTTCAGAATGGAAATGCGGGGAGTTTATATGATTCGGTGACGCAACGGTTGTTTATTTTAGCCGATGAAACGTTAGTGTATCCGGGTCATGATTATCGTGGACAAACCGTTTCAACCATAGGAGAAGAAAAACAATACAATCCCCGATTTGTCGGACGTAGCCGCGATAATTTTATTCAATTTATGTCAGAATTAAACCTTCCAAATCCTAAAAAAATGATGGAAGCAATTCCGGCAAATCAACAGTGTGGGAAGGCTAAATCATGATTAAATAGGTACGGGAGAATCAACATAAATAGTCGGTTCATTCATCTTAAATTTTATTCCATAATTGACTAATTGTTTGGAAATTTTTTCGTTAGCGACTTCGAGTAACCGTTTCCGCAGTTGAGTTGAATCTTCATTAGAACCGAGAATAAAGAAAGTTACTCTGGCGCGAGTTCCGGGTTTATCTTTAGGATGGAGTAATGTAATTTTTGTGCTACCGGGATCGATACCAAATAATGTTTCTGTACTTTCTTGAATCACTTGTTCAATTAATGCTTTTTCTTGTTCTGGCAGGGGTTTCATAAAGTCTAGATAAAGCAATACCATCACTTTTTTACCGCGAGTAATATTCTCAATATCTTTTATTGCCATAATTGAATTTGGCACAATTAATAAGGTGTTACGCGCTGCAATTCTAATTTTAGTAGATCGTAAACCAATAGACTCTATTCGACCATAAATATCTTCTTGTTGAGGATTAAAATTCACTCGGACATATTCTCCCGGAACATAAGGACGATCTAAATATAATACAATCGTTCCTATTAGTTGTTCTAAGACTCTTTGCGCCGCAAATGCAACCGCTAATCCTCCTATTCCGAACCCGGCAACTAAAGCAAATAGATTAACATTATGACTATTTGCAAAAATAATGACAGCAGTAAAGCCAATTAGAATATTACATATAGTTTCAAGGACTAAGATAAATTCATCCGCATTCCATCCTAATTTTTGTACAATAACAATGCCATAAGCCAGGAGAAATTGTCGAACCAGTCGAGAGGCTAACCAGGCAATACTAATGGTCAATACTAAATAGAGAATAAAGCTTAAAAAATTATAGGCGGCTTCATATTGATCGAGTAATTCTAAACAGAAATTGAGTAAAATTATAGTTCCAGTAATTTTAAAGGCTTGACTCAATGGTTCAATAAACTGTTGATTAATTTGACCCCCATATTTTGGTGAAATTTTTTGTACTAATATTCTCACTACTTTAGGGGTATATCGTCCAATAATTAAGGATAAAATAGCTAAACAGAAGAAAACAACGAGTCTAATGCCTAATTCAATTAGAAACCTTTCAGTATCTTCTGTAATAAAAGAAATATCTCGTAGATTTTGTAACCAAGCAGAATTGAGCATTTTTTTCTTTAAACATTAACGGGAGATACAACATTAACTTGTTTTTTTTCTAAATCAAAATCAATACCGTACTCATGCAGTTTTTGACTAATATTTTGTCCGGCAATTTCCAGAAGCTGACTGCGAATTTCCATTGATATTTCACCGGAACCTAAGATAAAAAAGGTAACTTGTGCCTGCACCATTACTGCATCTTTTTCACCCATAATCTCTTGAAACTTCACTTGTGTAATTCGGTGATCTAAACCAAAAATATCTTGAGTACTGTCTAAAATAATTTGACGAATAAATGCTTTTTCTTCTTCTAAAACCTCTTGATAAAATGTCAGATAAATTAAAGAAATAATTTTCTTAGCATTAGTTAAATTCTCAATCGTGGTTTGAGTTAACACATTATTCGGAATAATCACTAAGCTGCCTTTTCCAGAGGTTCTAATTTTAGTTGAACGCCAGCCAATTGATTCAACTCGACCAAAAGTTCTATCGGGTAAATGAATATAATCATCCACAACAAACGGACGGTCTAAATATAAAACAATTCCTCCTAATAATTGTTCTAAGGTTTTTTGAGCCGCAAATGCAACCGCTAATCCTCCTATTCCTAAACTGGCTAATAATCCGACTAAATTAATATGATGGGTTTGAGAAAAGATAAAAACAATAATTAAAATGATAGAAGCATTTCCCAAAAACTTAGATACAATTAGGAGTTCACTATTAACTTTTCGTTTATTTCGGAGGGCAATATTCAAGAAATATAATTCAAAGAACTGACGAAATATTCGAGTTCCCAACCAAATTAGGATGACTGTAATCGATAATCCGAAGGGAAATTCTAAAACAGCTAACCATTCCGGTAAAGGTGCAGCTAAAATCGCGATATCGGTAATACTTAAAAACACAATTAAACCCAGTTGATTTTGAACCGGATAAACAATTTGTTGATAAATATCTTGAACTTGAGTAGAGGCTAAGCGAGAAATCGCAAAGCTAATTAACCGAGGAATCAATAAACTACTGACGAGTACAATTAACCCCCCAATACCAAAAAAACTCAGCCAGATTTTGAGTCGAACTGTCGGTAAAGTGGGCGCAGCATTGATGAGAATAAATATTCCCTGACTTAGGATAAAAAAATGAAGTAACATATTCGTAATTCACTCATTATTGATTCAAAAATTATGCATCATTTTGAGGAAAAATAGGGGTAACCTTTTCCTCTGTTAATCCCTCAACTGAACGCAAAAATTCAGCACTTTCTTCAGGTAAAGCAGTATTAATAAACATTCCGCTTCCCAGTTCAAAGCCAGCAGTCAAAGACACCCGAGGAACGATTGCAATATACCAGTGGAAATAATCCGTTCGTTGATCTGCTGTGGGAATCGAGCGAATAGTATAATTATAATCTGGATCGTGTAATCCATAATATAATTTACCGAGTACTGTTTTTAATGTTATCGCTAAGTCCAGCATTTCTTCCGGTGTAATTTCATCAAAAGAAGAAGCATGACGACGGGGAAAAATCCAAGTATGAAACGGGGAAAGTGCGGCATAAGGAATGAAAGCCACAAAACTTTTATTTTCATAGATAATCCGTTCTTGTGCCTGTAATTCATCACTCACAGTACGGCAACAAATGCATTCCCCAGTATCATCATAGTAACGAATCGCTTCTTTCATGCGATCGCGCCATTGATAGGGTACAATTGGTAAAGCAGCAATTTGTGAATGGGGATGTTCTAAAGATGTTCCGGCTCCTTTTCCGTGATTTTTAAAGATAATAATTGTTTCAATCCGGGAATCTTGACGCAGTTCTAAATAGCGTTGGCGGTAAACTTTAATGATATTAGTAATATCTTTAATAGACATTAACGCCATCGTTAAATGATGAGAGGGATGTTCAATTACAACTTCATGAAACCCAACACCAGATAGAGAACGAAAACTACCCGCAATATCTCTAGTGCGTTCTCCCTCGACTGATAAAGCGGGATATTTATTCCCCACAACTCGTACATTCCAGGGGTGGTTTGAACCTTCTGTATATCTTAAATATTCTGGAGTTCCTGTTAAATGTTCATTACCCACACAAAACGGACAATTAGGTTGATAAGCCGGAATATGTTCACAGGAATGAGTGTCTGCTTGAGTAAACTCATGAGGTCTTTTTGCTCGTTCTGTTGCAATAATCACCCAGTCCCGAGTAATCAGATTTTGCCGTAGTTCAGTCATCGAATTACACAACGCCAAAGTATCAAGAATAACAAAACTCCCTCAAGTCATCCAGCTTGAAAGAGAATCCTAAAACAGCAATCATCATCCTATGCTACATTGGCTTAATTCAAACGATAACCACAGCTTGAACAGAAGCGGTCATCTGGTTTAACCGCAGCACCACATTGACTGCAAAATTGCTGAGTACTAGCAGAAGATGAACCCATCTGCATATCCATCTTACCCATCTCTATCTCTATTGGCTGCATCGATAATATCGGCGGCATCGGTTTTATCGGCTTCATTGGCAACATCGGCTTGCGTCCCGAAACGGGAGAATTTGAAATTTCCTTAAGCTGTAACGACTCACCTAAAACCGAAGGTCGTCCCCCAAGCATAGACATTGAAGTGCCTGCAACCTGAATATAATATTCCTTCTGTTCGGTTTGTACTTGAAATACTACACCCTGAGGACTCTGATACACACAAGGTCTCGTCAGCCATTTTCCGGTATAAACACTACTCCCTGCTTGTTGTCGTTGTCCTGGACCATGGCGCAGCGCCGTTATCGCAGTCTGCATTCCCTCATTTTCCAGATAAATTTTGTCGTCAGGACTCAGTTCAAGAACATACGCCATGGTCTATTGTTCCTAGAGGTCATTTTCTCCTGTTTATTTTAAAGCGGGAGTTGAGAGAAGGGAACAGGCGCGAAGCGCACAGGCAACAGAATCATCAAAAATCCTGTACTGACGTTACATGTAACGTCTCTACGTCTGGCTCCTGACTCGCAGACTCCTGACTCGGTGACCCCTGAAGTAATTATTTCCGTAATCTTTCTGTATTTTCCACTAAACTTTGAGCAAATTGATCAAATCTTTGTGACAGCTTTTCATCCAATAACTTACCGTCGGCATCAAACGCTTGCCAAGCTTGACCAATGGCAATTTGTTCGGGGATAACCCAAGCATGAACCCATCTCATAATCACTCTCATATCGTTCAGCGCATTACTATTAGACTGACCCCCCAAAACACTAATTAACCCAGTAACCTTACCCGCCAAATGTTCAAAACTCATCAAGTCTAAGGCATTTTTCAGTACACCACTGAGGCTGCCGTGATATTCTGGAGTCGCCAACAACACACCGTCAGCTTGTTTGACCGTTTCCTGGAGTAATATAACATCAGGATAAGCAGAAAAATCATCTCCCCCATCACAAAACGGTAATTTTAGCGATCGCAAATCCAAAACCGTCACCTCTGCTCCCAAAGCCTCAACCCGCTGGGCTGCAATATTCAGTGCCTGCTGACTGTGAGACCCTTGTCGTAAACTGCCGCTAATACCAACAATCTTTACCATCGTTTACTTTACCTCTTAATTCTATAACTCGTACTCATAATGACTACATATAAGCTAACATATTTTTTTGAAGTTGCCCTCAGACCTCACTCATCCTGTAAAATCATGAAAGATTTGCTGTAATTCACTCAGAGAAAGACCTCAAGATTGACCTGTGGTACATTTGCTCAAATATCATGTAATCGGGTTAAAATCTTAAGTATTCTGATACTTTGATTATCCTTGTCGTTGCAATGTCTTCCCATCTCTCCTAAGTCGTAAATATTTCAGCATTTTAGATACAATAGAGATTGGCTTGAATCTTAAGCTATTTGAAGAATTAATAAACTCACTTTAAAAGTCGAATGGTTGCAAATATCTTACTCGTGGAAGATGAAGAAGCTTTGGCTCAATTTCTCAAGCAAGAATTAACCTATGAAGGCTACAATGTCAGTGTAGAATTCGATGGAATGGCAGGGTTAGTTGCAGCCCGAGAAACCCACCCAGATTTATTAATTTTAGACTGGATGTTACCGCGTTTGTCTGGGATAGAAGTCTGCCGTCGCCTGCGATCTAGTCATGATAAAGTCCCGATTATCCTATTAACCGCTAAAGATGAAGTCAGCGATCGCGTTACAGGATTAGATGCGGGAGCCGATGATTATATTATTAAACCGTTTAGTTTAGAAGAATTTTTAGCCCGAGTTCGTGTCCATATTCGCCGCGTCCAAGAACCCGATCCAGAAGTATTACAATTTGAAAATTTAAAATTAGATCGACGGACTCGAGAAGTTCATCGGGGCAATCGTAGCATAGAATTAACCGCCAAAGAATTTGATTTATTAGAATATTTAATTCGCCATCCTCGACAAGTTTTAACTCGGGATCAAATCTTAGAAAAAGTTTGGGGATATGACTTTATGGGAGATTCTAACATTATTGAAGTTTATGTTCGTTACTTACGGCTAAAATTAGAAGCAGAAGGAGAAACTCGCCTCATTCAAACCGTTCGCAGTGTTGGGTATGTGTTGAAAGAAGCTTAATCACCGAGTCAGACGTAGAGACGTTACATGTAACGTCTGTACAGGATTTTTGATAATTCTGTTCCCCGTTCCCCGTTCCCTATTGCCTTCTTCCCCTTATTGCCTACTTGCCTATTGCCTACAAAACTGACCTATTCTAGATTGTGATAAACCTCACATAAATTTTGCGATCGCAAATACGAGCCATATTTAAACAAATTTGTTATTAATAGAGTAAGTCACTCTAAGCTGCGGCAACTCGTGGCATCATCGCTATCGGATGAAGGGGTGCAATCCTCGGTTTAATGTGCTAGAGCAGTCAGATTAGAAATTGGGCATTTGTTTGAATGAAGTGATTCAGGCTTCGGATAGAGGGTTGTGCATTTATACTCAAATTAAGATCTAAAAAGTTTTTAATTCAGTCGCAAGGTATGGGCTTGTTGCCTAACCTGATTAGTTCGTTGTTATATATCTGTTTTATTTAAGTTTGGGAATAACTTATGGCGAAGGGCAAACAACCATCAAAAGCATTTACTTCCCTGTTTCAGGGAATATCCCGCTTTTTCCGGAAGGGGAGGCAAGCAGTCGCACGTTGGCTACAGGGTTGGGTGATAAAACTAAAGCGCCGCAGTAAAACGACTCAGGCGGGGTTTGTGTTGCCCACTGTGACGATGGTACTGTTGGTGGT
>CAYSWY010000059.1:0-36710 GCA_964434975.1 uncultured Lyngbya sp. | reverse complement strand
TTCAAAAAGAAAAGCTCACCTTAGCTCAAGCCAGTCAATTGGCAGGGATGCATCGCGTAGCCTTTCAGCACCTACTGGCTAGTCGTCACATTCCCGTGCATTATGGGGTAGAAGATTTTGAGCAAGATCTTCAAACTCTGCGGGAGATGGGGAGATCGTGATTATTGTGAGCGACACTTCACGCTTGGTAGTGTTTGGGTTACAGGTTCACCTATCCCGGTTGAGAATCAGTTAGTAGATACGAAAATTAGGTTGGACTTGGAAGAGTTGAGAGGATGAAGGATAAGCTATTTCTTCCACCTGCTATAAAATATATAGAAAACTCAATCGCAAATAAACCCAAATGCAGATTAAGGTCGCAATACATCCAGCAGAAGAAGGGGGTTTTTGGGCAGAAGTACCCGCACTCCCAGGTTGCATTACTGAGGGAGACACAATGGAAGAGGTTTTAGCAAATCTTACTGATGCAATTGAAGGTTGGTTAGAAGTTGCCAGCAATTCCTATATTCCTGAACCCAACAGCCAAATAGTGGAAGTTACCGTATGAAATCTGTTTCTGGCAAAAAGTTTTGTAAAATTGTCGAGAAAAAAGGATGGGTTCTAAGAAAAATTACAGGAAGCCATCATATTTATCAAAAGCCAGGATATCAAAAAATTCTATCTGTTCCAGTTCACAAAAATCAAGACTTGAAGAGAGGAACACTGAAAGCATTGATGAAGATAGCAGAATTGGAAGAATCAGATCTTTAGAATCAGATCTCATAACAACCCCAACTTCTGAACCGCTTTCCGTTTTGTCTCCTCACCCCGTCTATCATACTTAGCAGTGGTAACCGGAGACGCATGACCCGCCAACTTCTGCACAGTCACGATATCAACCCCGGCATCTAATAGATCACTACAAAATGTCCGCCGAAAATCATGGGGACTAAACGACTCAACCCCGGCCCCAGAGGCACGTTTCTTTAATATCCGCCAGACTGCATCTGAGTTCATGGGTCTATCAAGTTGTAACTTTCCACTCTTCCAAATCCGACATAATAACGGCTCCGGTTCCGCTCCTCTGACCTTCAACCACTTTTCTAAATAAATTATCGCCTCCCCACTCAAATATACTGTGCGCCCTTTCCCTCGTTTTCCCCGGCGCACCACTAATGACTCATTATTCGAGTTCCAATCTCTTAACTCCAACTTCACCAACTCAGAACGCCGTAACCCCGTCCCTCTAAGGATGGCAATTAATGCCCCATCCCGCAAATCCATCGCACTGTCAGAAATCATTTATGAGAAGTGACCATACATTGGTAACTTAGGAAAGTAGAATAAATCTTGGCTAATTGTCCACTCGAACAACCACTTTACTATTTTGAAGTTTTTGCAGAGATTCCAATATCTACGTAGCATTTCTTTTCCTTGTAACCAGACATCTTCAATTGGGTTTTGTTCAGGTGCGTGATTGATCTAATTTAATACATCTAATTAACCATTGTTCTTTTGAGTCTCCCTGATTTACTTAATTTAAGTATTCTCGGAATTCGTGACTGTAATGGTAAGTCGCTCCATCCCAAGTGATTATTAGCTTTAAAGATTTATTTTGTTGGCTTAAATACTTCACAAATTGAATGGTATTCTCTGTATGGCCCTGTGGATATTGTTTGATAATCACCTTTCCTGTTCGGTAATTTATCGCTCCATAATAAGTCTGTTTTTCTTTTTCGTTTTTCATCGGTATTTCAATCCTACTGTCTGTTTTACCCCAGACGTACCCGCAGACATCTCTCCAGAGCAAGTAATACTTATCTACAAACAGCACTATTACTTGTCCTGATTCAATTGGCTCTCAATTTTTTTCTAATAACTGTTTAATCTCTTTTTTTTTCTGCTACTACTGACTTATTTTTACGAGGATTTGTTTTTTGAGATTTTTTCTATGATATGTCTGCTGCGTGAAACAGATCGTAGTAACTTGATTTGGCTGCAAATGTTACATCAAATGACTTAGCTATATAATATTCTAATTCATTCAGATTCCACTGATTTTTCTTTTCTAACCACTTCGATATAAGTTATCTTTCTTCACGACTCAGATACTCTTTTGAACCGGAGATGCTTTAACTTTAAACCTTCTATTCCATTCCGGATACACTCAATCTTCCATTTACTAATAAATCCTGAACTGACTTGCAATATTTTGATAATTTCACGGTGTTTGTGACCTCTCACTGCCATACTTACTGCCAAGCCCCTTCTCAATTCTCTGGGGTCAAGATTTGACTTAATAAAGCTATTTAGTTCTTCCATCTTTCCTTTGCAACAACTCCCCATTCTATTTTCTCACATATCGTTCCTGATTGCTATAGATAGATTCAAAACTTAGAGAAGAAGCTAAAAGAAGATATACTATGTAAATTATTTTTACTCGTTAGATTTACCTTAAAACTACCGGAATTAGTTCTAATGGGTGTAGTGACATTCATCACAAGCAGTTGCTGCATACAACGTACAAAGTACAAATCTTCTATTTCTACCTAGGGCGTGTCATCAGTTGCAGAAAAAGGAACAATCGTTACAATAGCAAGTTGTCAGAATTAGAGGCGATCACCTTGTATCATGAGGCGTTACGCTTTGAGAGATGACCAATGGGCAATGGTGACAAGTTAAGCTGAGGTGCTAATGTCAGGAAGACTTTGTCTTTCTCTAAGAAAATTGAAAATCATATCGGGGCAATTTGGTATTTTATCCATCACTATAACGCATCCTTATATCTTTAGGACTACCAAAAAAAAATTAGGCCAAGCTATAGGGCGAAGTAAAGGAGGATTGACTACCAAAATTCATGCAACTTGTACTGATGACACGCCCTAAATATTTATCTGATCTTAACTTTTGCTTTATGATTTATTGACAAAATCGAATTATATTGAGTAAATCATACTTAGTTACATTTGTGAAGGAGTCATCAACTGTTATGGTCAATAGCTTCAACGAGTGGTCTACCTTAAAAGAAGTAGTTGTGGGTTCCCCAATTAACTATAATACTCAGGATTTAGAGTTATCCTTTAAAGTTTTCTTTCACGATGTTGCTTATTCAGCATTTTGTTATCCTTACTACAGAAATAATGATGAAAGTGATTATTCCAATAAAACTGAGAATTCTCAAGGTGTCGTCACTCATACCCTGAAGAAACAGTATTTAGAAGAATTAAATGAAGATGTGGAAGAGTTGGTCAGCACTTTAGAACAGTTGAATATTCAAGTGCACCGACCCATCCCTTTAAGTGAAGCTATTAAATTTGAGACCCCTTACTGGAAAGCTGAGTGTATTCCTGCCTTAAATGTTAGAGATCAAGCGATTATTTTTGGTAACGAAATCTTAGAGACACCGCCTCAAGTTCGTGCCCGGTATTTTGAAAATGACTTGCTAAAGCCCATTTTTTATAAATACTTTGCACAGGGCGCAAAATGGACAAATATGCCCCGGCCTATTATGACAGATAAGTCTTTCGATACCTCCTATATTTCAGGTCAAAATGTGCCTGCGATGCAAGAAGTTTATCCGCAAAACGAATCAGAATTTGATATTGGCTATGAGATGATGTTTGATGCGGCTCAGTGTATCCGCTTTGGCAAGGATATTCTAATTAACGTCGCCACCAAAAATCATTACCTGGCATACCAGTGGTTAGAGCGTCACTTTGAAGGTAAATTTAATTTTCATCTGCTGTATCAATTTGCGGACAACCATATCGACAGTATTATTTTACCTTTAAAACCCGGTACACTTCTGCTACGAAATCCTCAGTTTTTAGATCGTTTACCTGAAGCGCTCCAAAAGTGGGATATCATCTATCCACCTGAACCCACTGAGAATATTTTTCCCACTTATGAAGATGATGATTTGATCCTTACTTCAAAATACATTGATTTAAATGTGTTATCGATTGATGAAGACAAAATCATTGTTAATTCTCTCTTTCCAGAACTGATTAAAACTCTAGAAAAACACGGATTTACTCCTATCCCCGTACGGCATCGACATCGAAGAATTTTCGGAGGTGGGTTCCACTGCTTTACTCTTGATACAGTTCGGGAAGGTGATTTAGAAGACTATTTTAGCTAAGTTTATCAACTCTAAAGATCCGATACATATCCTGCTATTCTTACTGTCTTAATTTTTTCATTTTCAGCGATGCTGTTTTTTATCTTGATTGCTTTTTTAATTGTTAGTTTTGTTCTCATTGGGGCCATCCTGCTCACCCCTTTTCCGTACTGGCCAACCTACTTTAAGATCTGGCAGCACATACTATTTGATCCAGAGCAATCCATTAGTTTTAAAGATCGAAAAAAGCAGGTTTTCTATTTACTAAACTATGCACTTCAACTACCATTTATTGCCCTTTGTTGGTCTCTTGATGAGGTGTTATTTCCTCAGTACCGACAACAAACCATTCGGACTCCTGTATTTATTATTGCTCAACCTCGTAGCGCTACAACATTTCTGCATCGAACCCTTGCGGCTGACGAGAAAATATTTTTCGGTATTCGACTATTAGAATGGCGCTATCCTTCTATTTTGTTGCAGAAAATATTGCAATCAACGGGTTTTTTGGAGCGAATGAGCCAGGTTAACTATTGGGGCAATAATAACCAAGCCCAACTAGCTGAGAAAATGCATTATAGTTACTTAAATGACTATGAAGATGATGGTTTCTTATTTGAAGAATGCTTTTTTTATCAGTTCTATGTAATTAATCGCTTTCCCTATCCTAAGCTATTGGAAAATTTGAATAACTTTAGCAAGCTTTCTCGTAAAACTCAGGATAGAATGCTACAAACTCAATATAAAGTCATTCAAAAAGTACTTTATTTACGAGGAGGTGACCACATTTATGTTTCTAAAGATAATGAGTGTCAAGAACGATTAGAAATGATGAAATCACTCTATCCTAATGCTTTGTTTGTCACCATTACTCGACCTGCCGAACGGTTTATGAATTCCTACATGACCCTGATTTGTCAATCAGCCTATTGTAAATCGGGAGTTGATGTTGCCCAGATGCCAGACTGGAAGACAATGCAACGTAGCGTCAGAGTAGAAGCCGCTCGCCAAACTATTGAGTTTTTTGAAGGCTTACCCTCAGAACAAAAACTCTATTTCTCATTTGAGCGATTGACTCAAAATATTAAAGATTCTGTCGAATTGGTTTATCGTCAATTAGGTCTGTCTTTAACAGCAGAGCAAGCTGAATATTTAGAGAATTTAGATACTCAGCAAAATTTGCGAGATGCGGGATATAAAACAGGTTCTGAGCAATTTCAAGAGTTTGAGTTTTTTGATCAGTTTGCGACTGAAGTAGACAAAGATCATGCAGCTCAATTGAGTTCAATGAATCTAATTCAATAGCGGTTATGGAAACAGAAGAAACAACTCAAATTTTAAGGCAGTGGTTTGAAAGTTGGGCGAAAGATGATATAGCAGCAGTCATGGATGGTTTATCAGAAACTGTTGTTTTTAATGCTCCCCAAAACGAATATAATCAGGCTATTCCCTATCTGGGAAAAAGAGTGGGACGACAGGCTGTGGCTGAAGCTTTTGAAATTCGCTCCCAAACTGTTGAACCCCTCAACTATGATTTGCTGGAATTTATTGTCGAGGGAAATAAAGCCTGTATTATTTCCCACACTGAAGAACTTTGTAAACAAACTCAGCAAGTTTTTGAAGTGGAAGATGTCCAATTTATTGTTTTAGATGAATCGGGCAAAGTTGCCTCTTGGAGCTTTTATTTTGATCCCAATTTAGAGGTTGCAGCTTTCAAAGGAAACTTAAATCAACGGCTTATTCAGGCGGTAAAAGACAATCAACTCTCAACTGTGCAATCTCTCTTGGCACTCGGTGCTAATATCAACGTTAGAGATTCTGAAAGTGGATTGACTTGCTTGATGATGGCGGCGAAGCGGGGAAAGGCAGAGATGGTGAGCATTCTATTAAATTCAGGAGCCGATTTGTATCTGCTTGATCGTTATGATGGTACTTCAGTGCTGCATCAAGCCTGCCAGGGAGGGAGTGCAGAAATCATACACTTGCTGATGAAAGCCGGAGCATTTATAGATGCAGTCAGTGCAACAGGAAACCACCAAACGCCTTTACAGCAGGCATTACGACAAGGTCAACTCACTTGTGCAACAGCATTGATTGAAGCGGGCGCAAATCTAACCTATCAAGATAGCTTAGGGCAGAATAGTTTGGATATTGCCAGAAATATCTTAGGTGCGGAGCATCCTTTCCTGGAGCGGCTTCAAGCTCATCCTACTGTAAATAATTGGACAGTGAGTTAAGGGAAAAAATGGATTCATTAAAACTATTGCAACCTTTTAAACTGGGAAATTTGGAGCTATCTAACCGTATTGTCATGGCTCCCCTCACTCGTAGACGAGCGGATGAGAAGCTTGCACCGACTCCTCAGAATGCTCTGTATTATGCTCAACGAGCTTCTGCGGGGTTAATCGTTAGCGAAGCGACTCAAATTTCCCCCCAAGGGACTAGCTTACCCCGAACACCTGGAATTTATAGTCCTGAGCAAATTGCAGGGTGGCAGTTGGTAACAGAGGCAATACATAACCAAGGCGGACGTATTTTTCTGCAACTATGGCACGGTGGACGCTGTTCTCATCCCTGTTTGCAACCTGATGGGGCATTACCTGTGGCTCCCAGTGCGATCACGCCTGGGGAAGAAATGGCGTTAACTCTCACAGAGGAAGAAGTACCTTTTGTTATTCCCAGAGAGCTTTTAACTGAGGAAATTCCGGGCATTATCGATCAATATCGTCAAGCAGCAAAAAATGCGTTACAAGCAGGCGCTGATGGGGTCGAAATTCATGGTGCAAGTGGCTATTTACTCGATCAGTTTCTGCAAGATAACAGTAACCATCGCATGGATGCTTATGGGGGTAGTATTGAAAATCGCGCCCGTTTGCTGATGGAAGTCATAGCCGCTGTGATTGAAGTATGGGGAGCAGATCGTATTGGGGTACGGCTATCTCCTAGTAGTACATTCCAGGATATGAATGACTCCAATCCAGAAGCCTTATTTAATTATGTCGTGACTCAACTCGATCAATTTAAGCTGGCTTATCTCCATATCGTAGAACCCCGAATTAAAGGCAGTCATGACGACTTTAGCGAAAAAAAAGTACAGCTTGGGGTGGCTCATTTTCGGCCTCGATATAGCGGGACATTAATTACAGCCGGGGGTTACACGCGCGAAACAGGAGAAGATATTCTTCGTCAGGGCGATGCAGATTTGGTTGCCTATGGTAGATTATTTATTGCTAATCCTGATTTACCGAAACGCTTTGCTCAAAATGTCCCTCTTAATCCTTATCATCGACCGACTTTTACAGGGGGTGATGAACGAGGATATATCGATTATCCCTTTTTGGACAAATCTGAACCATTGTACTCATCAGATCTATTAATACATTGAGGTAAACCATGATTACTCAAACGCTAATCGGGTTATCAACCCTTTTTGTGTCAGGGATACTATTCTGGATCTGGGAAATTAAAGATCCCTTGCGAACGGTTGAATACCGCTCTCGCTTTCTCTTAGAATTCGGGGCGGCAATGATCTCGGCTGTTTACAGTATTATTCTTGCCTATTTTTTCGTCGCACTGGTTAAACTTGCCCTGCCTCCGTCTGTGATGGATTTCATCGGTTGGACAGGGTTATTATCTTTGCCGTTATGGGTGCGTTTATTAATCGCCTATATCTTAAAAGACTTCAGTTTTTATGTGACTCATTGGATCAAACATAAAAATAATACCCTGTGGCTAACACATAATTGGCATCATTCTATCGATCAACTTTGGTGGTTAGCAGCCCAACGCGAAAGCTTAACCGATGTGTTGCTTTTTAAAGTCGGATTTCTTAGCTTTCCCTTACTCGGAATTCCACCTGAAATTATGGTTTTCGTCGGCATTCACTACCTGATCCACGATAACTGGATTCATCTCAACGTGAAGGGAGGTTCTTGGATGAAGTACATCGAGTGGGTTTACGTCACGCCTCGGGTTCATGCCATCCATCATTCTCAAGTCGGCTCTATTACCCAAAATTTAGGCGCTTTACTCACTATTTTTGACCGCTTTTTTGGGACTTATGTTGATCCAGAAAAAATTACCCCTGAGCAAATACAGTTTGCCTCTGGAGATAATGCCGTGGTGACACCACGCAAAATCATTGGGGTTTAAAGTTGTTGTTTAAGAGTAAAAAGAACAGATGCTGACACAAATTCTGATCGGATGGCTGGCAATATTTATCACCGGTGGACTGATCTGGCTATTTTTGGAAAAGCCAGATCCTCTAAAAGAGATTCGTTACGCTGAAGAATTTCTCAAGGAGTTTGGTGCGGCTTTCGTATCGCTTCTATTTATAATTGTTATTGCTTATGCCTACGCTGATATCATTAAGTTTTTCATCCCTCCTGTGCTGAAGCAGTGGCTGAGTCAGTTTGGTCTATTAGCTCTACCATTGTGGGTGCGGGTAATTCTGGCTTATGTGATTAAGGATTTTTGTTATTACGTGGTTCATTGGTGGATGCACCATAATAAATATCTCTGGCAAAGTCACCTTTGGCATCACTCCATTCAACAATTGTGGTGGTTAGCAGCTCAAAGAACTAGTTTCACCAGTCGATTTTTGTTTCAAGTCGGGTTTCTAGCGTTTCCCATCCTGGAAATCCCCCCAGAGGTGATGTTTTATTTAGGGTTATTCGGCGCGCTTCACGAGAATTGGACTCATTCTAATGCAAAGTGGCGTACTTGGATGGGGCCGTTAGAGTGGATTTTCGTGACACCTCGCTACCATAGCCTCCATCATACCCAAGTGGGAGCCTACAACATGGGTAGCTATTTCACTATTTTTGATCGCCTCTTTGGCACTTATATCAACCCGGACTCTATTAATCCTGATGAACAAACTTTTGGAATAGTAGAGCAACCCATTAACTGGCAAAAGGTCGTTGGTATTTAGTAGACTTCACCGCTGTTCCTAAAAACTGCCACAAATTCTATTCCCTAACAGCTTGTTCTCGGAGTGCAATTGAATGCAATATAAAAGACTTGGTGATAGTGATTTAAAGGTTTCTGAAATTTGTTTAGGAACCATGACCTATGGCCAACAAAACACCTTAGAAGAGGCGATCGCCCAACTGAACTATGCCGTGTCTCAAGGTGTTAATTTCATTGATACGGCGGAAATGTATCCGGCACCTACCCGTGCAGAAACCCAAGGCAAAACTGAAGAATATATCGGGGAATGGCTTCGTACACAACCACGGGATCAGCTCATCATTGCCACTAAAGTATCTGGCCCGTCTATTAGTAGAACTTTACCATTAACCTGGATTCGGGAAGGGAAAAATCGCATTAACCGTAAGAACATCCAAGCGGCGATAGAGGGAAGTCTACGAAGGCTACAAACGGACTATATCGATTTGTATCAAATTCACTGGCCGGATCGGTATGTGCCGCTTTTTGGCGCTCCGGATTATGACCCCAGCCAGGAAAGAGAAACGGTGTCGATTTTAGAGCAATTAAAAGTATTTGCAGAGTTAGTTAAAGCCGGAAAAATTCGGTATCTAGGAGTGAGTAATGAGACCCCTTGGGGGGTGTGTGAGTTTAGTCATCTGGCTCAACAGTTTAAATTACCTAAAATTGTCTCGATTCAGAATGCGTTTAATTTGACTAACCGAGTGTTTCAGATTCATTTAGCCGAAGCTTGTCGTTTTCACAATGTTGGGTTAATGGCTTATAGCACCCTGGCTTTTGGTCATCTGTCTGGAAAACATCTTTCTCAAACACAGACAAAATCTAGAGTTGATTTGTTTCCCGGCTTTGACAAACGCTACCATAAACTCAATTTTCAAGAAGCAGTTCAAGCCTATGTCAAATTAGCGGATCAAAATGGATTGACTCCAGCACAGTTAGCTTTGGGATTTGTGCGATCGCGCAGGTTTGTTAACAGTACTATTGTTGGGGCATCGACTCTCGAACAACTTAAACAAAACCTGACTTGTGTCGATCTTGAATTATCTGCGGAAATTCTAACTGCAATCGATCAGATTCATGCTCGTTATCCTAACCCAACTCCATAGATGAAGTCAGAAGCCAGACGTACAGACGTTACGTTACATGTAACGTCTGTACAGGAGAGGAGTCAGGAGTAGGATTTACCGTTATAGTCAAAGATTTTCACCCTGAGCTTGCCTATTGCCGACTTGCCGACTGACCACCTTGCTTCAAATAACGAATAACACACCAATAAATAGCCTATATGGAGCCACTCAATATTCCAACCGCGTGGAAAGCTGACGAATTACTTAATTCTAAATACTGGAATTATCACCTCACTCCAACAGAAGTGGGAGAAATTGAAGCCGCTATTGAAACCTTAAAAGTTTCTAACCGGAAGGCTGTATCATTTAATCAACTAAAAAAAACACTGACAGCCATAGTAGAAGAATTAGAAAACGGTACAGGAACAGTCCTTTTAAAAGGGATTCCTGTTGCTCAATATTCAGAAGCAGAATTAACAAAAGTTTATCTGATTCTCTGTCAGCAAATGGGACTTCCTGTCCGGCAATCAAATTCAAACTGGGATTCCCCATTAAGGGAAAAATCGCAATTTGTCACTTATATTAGGGCAGAGGCTAATTCTTCTCAAAATGGTAAGCAGTCTAACGATGCCTACAAACTCCATACAGATCGATATGACGTGTTGAGTTTGCTTTGTGTTAGACAGGCGCGAATGGGGGGAGAAAACCGTTTAGCCAGTGCGGTTACCATCTATAATAAAATGTTGCAATCCCACCCTGAAATTGCCGAAGACTTGTTTCAAGGGATGCCTTGGGTTTATGAGGGAGAAGGAGGATGGATTAGTTATCCAACTTGGCAAATTCATCAGGGTAAGTTTACAACTCAGGTGTCTAGTACTTACCCCTATTTAAGTCAGTTGGTTGAAGGCGCAGCACCCCTGAGTGAACGTCATAAACAGGGACTGGATTTATTACAAGAGATTGGTTGTCAAGTTGGGATTACCCTGCGACTAGAGCCAGGGGATTGGTTGATGGTGAATAATCATGTGGTTTACCACGCCCGTGCCTCTTGGGACATCGAATCGGGTGAGTATGATCGCTTGCTTCTGAGGGTGTGTTTCTCGCCCTATAATAGTCGAGAATTACCCAATACTGATACGTTCAGACGTGTTTGGGGATCGGTAGCAGCAAGCCAGCCGCGAGGCGGTTTTTTACCGAATCATCAGCTTTCTCCCGATCAAGCAATCACTCAACCTTTATCAGAAACCGAGTCTTACTGGTTAGACCGATATCTGAAGGTGAGATGGGTCGGAGTCAAACAAACAAATTCAACAATTGATAATTAGGAATGAATAATTGATGAATTACCTCTCAATCAAGATGAGAGGATTGACTAACTCATGAAGGATTAATTTATTTCTTCTTGGAAGAGGAGGTCTTAAACCTAATTAATTATCAATTTTCAATTGTCAACCATCCATTGATCAAGGAATATTTGCAATATGATATCTGAAACTTTTACTCGGAATTTTCTGGAAGATGCCAACTCTTTAGTTGCTCTGCCAGCCGCTTGGAAAGGGGATGAATTACTGAATTCTCCCTACTGGAATCATCAATTTACCCCGACGGAAATTGCAGAGATTGAAGCGGCTATTGAGGCGCTAAAATCCTCTAATTATAATGAGCCAGAGATTGAGTTTCCTCAACTCAGCAAAACTTTAGCAGGAGTTTCTGAAGAACTAGAAAACGGTAAAGGAGCTGTTTTATTAAAGGGTATTCCGGTTAATCGATACTCAGAAACAGAAATTGCCGAGGTTTATTTACTTCTGTGCAAACAGATGGGATTGCCTGTGAGAGAATCTAATTCAGACTTTGATTCTCCCATGAGAGAACGTACACAATTCATTACGGAAATTCGGGCTGAAGCCCCAAATTCATCTGAAGAAGGTAAACAATCTAATGATGCGTTTAAATTTCACTGCGATCGCTGCGATGTTAATAGCTTACTCTGCGTTAGACAGGCTAGAACTGGAGGAGAAAATCGCTTAGCCAGTGCTATCACTATCTATAATAAAATGTGTCAGTCTCATCCCGAGATTGCCCTAGAGTTATTGAAAGAAATCCCTTTCTTTTATGAAGGTGAAAACAACTGGACAACTTATCCCCTGTGGCGCATTCATCAAGGGAAATTTACAACCCAGTATTCCACTGCTTATGTCAAGTTGAGTCAACTGATTCCAGAGGCTCCCCGGCTAACAGAGAAGCAGAAACAGGGATTGGCTCTGTTAGAAGAAATGGGCATAGAGGTGGGAATGACGTTAAGAGTAGAACCAGGAGATTGGCTGCTCACCAACAATCATACAATTTATCATGCCCGTTCTTCCTGGCCAATTGAGTCCGGGGAATACGACCGATTACTGTTACGGGTTTGGTATACTCCGTTTAATAGCCGAGAATTGCCAGATACACCATCATTCAGAGCGATGTGGGGAGCTGTGGAAGCAGGGAAGCCTAGGGGAGGATTTTTACCGAATCATCCTACTCCCCTTGATCAACCCATTACTGAACCTTTATCGCAAACGGATGCTTATTGGCTAGCACAATATAACAAAGGAAGATGGAGAGGAGTGGATAATATCAAATGATTTATCAACCGAGAGATTTCAGAATTCGTCAGATTCAAACTTCTCCTCACCATCATTGTTATGGTATGGGAGTTGGGGTGATTATTCTCGATGAACAATATCCCGGATTTCCGGGGGATACTCGTAATGCCAGTGCTTATCCATTTCCAATTCAGTACGAAATTGCTGAAGGTTTGTGCGGAAAAAAATTATTGTTTGAAGCGGATAAGTCTTCTTATCTCGAACCGATTCAAACAGCAGCTAAGAAATTAGAGAAAATAGGATGTCGGGCGATCACGGGAGAATGCGGATATTTTGCCTATTTTCAGAAAGACATTGCGGGTTATGTTAACGTTCCCGTATTGATATCTAGTCTGTTGCAAGTTCCCTTGGCACAACAGTTAATCGGGCCTGACCAAGTTGTGGGTATTCTGGTCTTCTCAAAAGCGGTTTTAACCTCGGCTCATTTAGAAGCGGTTGGGATTCAACCTAACAGTAATTATGTAATTGAAGGTTTTATGGAATCAGGTTGTTGCCCTGAAATCACAAACCTTTATATGGAACCCGAACCACTATTACGAGGGGCGAATTATGACAAAATTGAGCAAGAATTAACAGAATTTGCAGTTGATTTTTATCAACGTCATCCCAATATGGGAGCCTTACTTCTAGAATGTTCTGGGACTCAACCTTTTGCCCGAAGCATTCAACAGGCGATTAATCTCCCGGTGTTTAGCTGGGGAACCTTATTAGATTACGCCTATTCTATTGCTGTGCATCGAGACTATTACGGATATCTGTGATTCTGGCTAATTTTCTATCAATTTAAGGTATAGCAATCTCATTTGAGTTGTGAAAAACTCCTTGTAAAAGGTAATCTTGTTATAGGCAATAAGGGAATTCATTCCCGATTTCTTATCTTGTTTTTAAACTCTTCACGAATCATTTATGATTGCTATACATTACTAATTTATCTTTAAAGCCACGATCAATTTCAATTTAGCTGATTTTACTCAATTTACACCCTATTCTTATGGAAAACAAACTAGAACATTCATCTTCATTCCCTGAAATTAAAATAGAAAATGCAGCGTTTATTGCATTAATAATAGCGCTTTTATCAATTGGATTTGCTCCTATTCTAATGAAATTTAGTATAACTGAAATCGGTGCGATCGCCACCACCTTTAATCGTTTTTGGCTCGCTGGCTTATTTTTTGGAATGTGGAATGGGGTTAATAAATTTCGTCAAAATAGATCGAATCAAAAACCGGATCAACAGCAACCAATTTACACCCTTAAAACCGTAGGTTTATTGTTATTGGTCGGTGGTTTATTTGCATTAATTCAAATTTTTTGGGCGCTATCTCTCACACAAACCAGTGTAGCCAGTTCGGTGACAATTTTACATGGATTGCGTCCTTTATTAACAACTTTAGGCGGATGGTTTTTATTCAAAAAATGTTATGACAGCAGATTCTTAATAGGTATGATTATTGCCATTTTAGGTGCTATTCTGATTGGATTTAATGATTTTTCAGAATCTATTTATAAATTTCAAGGAGATTTATTATCTGTAATATCTGCAATTTTCTCAACTATAGAGTTATTAATTATGGAGCATTTACTGACTCAGTTTAAAACCCGAACACTGATGCTCTGGTGTTGTATCATTGGCTCTCTGGCAACGCTGATGGTTTTATTATTTTTTAACATATTCATTACAAAGATCTTTTTCTTACCCATCTCATGGCAAGGCTGGGGGGTGGTTGTGGCTTTGGCTTTCTTTTCTCAAGTGATTGGTCATGGACTCATTACATATTCTCTTAATTATTTATCCTCAGGCGTAGTTGCTGTTACAATGCTGCTCGATCCAGTGATTAGCGCGATTTTTGCTTGGATCATTTTAAGTGAGCAAATTAGTCTTGTAAGTGGATTATTTTGTTGTATAGTTCTGTTGGGGATTTATGTGTCTTTATCGAGTAAATATGCTGTTAAAGCTGATGTCGCCGATGCTGAGCTACTTTTAGATTAAGACATAGATTAAGACAATTGAAGTTCAAGCAAAAAGATTAAAACAATATTAAGGAGATATTGACGGATGGTACAGGAATTTACGCTGGATAGTTCTGATATTACCAATGGCAAAACTGATGAACAGGCTAATAGTAATTTAAGGATGCTACAGTTACTTAATAGCAACAAAGATACCCTCAA
Organism: uncultured Lyngbya sp.; assembly: GCA_964434975.1. Lineage (GTDB taxonomy): Bacteria > Cyanobacteriota > Cyanobacteriia > Cyanobacteriales > Microcoleaceae > JAAURB01. The sequence continues at coordinate 21,774 of CAYSWY010000059.1, read as the reverse complement.
AATGGATGATCTGGTACAGATTTTATATGGTCATTCTGCTTTTCAAAATTTGTATGCTGGCTGTGAATTGGGTCTATTTGAACTCCTCTCGAAACAGCCTGAATTATCCAGCGCAGAAATTAGTCAACAGTTGAAGCTGGAAGAGTATCCAACAAAGGCTTTGTTACTGGCTTTAACCGCCCTGAAGCTGATTCAGAAAATAGGCGATCGCTATCGTAATAGTTTAGTGATTCAGATGTTATTCCTGGAGAATACCTGGAAAGAATTCTACGATGTTGTTCTGTTTGAAGCCAAAATTGTTTATCGTGGCTCAATTGATTATGTAGAATCGCTCCAACAAAATAAAAATGTAGGCTTACGACAGTTTCAGGGACAAGGGTCTGATTTATACAATCGCTTACATGAAAATCCAGGCTTGGATAAAGTCTTTTACAACTTTATGGGATCTTGGTCAAAACTAGTTAATCCCCTGTGGTTAAAGAAAATTGACTTTTCCAATTTCCAAACAGTTGTTGATGTTGGCGGGGGCGATGCCACTAACTCCATTGCTTTAGCCAAAGCTTTTCCCAATGTCAAGATTACCTTGATGGATATTCCGGACAGTTGTAAAATTGCTCAACAGCATATCGATCAAAACCAGCTAACTGAGCGAATTCAGGTGAAAGGGGCAGATATATTTGTTGATGAGTTTCCTCAAGATCAAGACTGCTTCCTGTTTATTCATGTACTGGTGATCTGGTCTTTAGAAAAAAATACTACATTACTCCGTCGAGCCTATGAAGCCCTAAAGCCAGGGGGTTCGCTAATTATCTTTAATATGATGACCTCTGATGCAGAAGATGGGCCGTTGATGGCTGCGTTGGATTCATCCTACTTCGTCTCAATTCCCCATGAGGGCGGTATGATTTACTCTTGGAGCGACCATGAGCAATGCCTGAGAGATGCAGGATTTACTCAAATGTGTCGAATTGATTGTGATTATTGGGCACCGAGCGGTATTATTATTGCCACTAAATAGGGAGTAGGGAGCAGGTAAGTCGGCAATAGTTGATCAATGGATAATTGATAATTGACAATTAATTAATTGGGTTTAAAATCTCTTCAGTTAAGAAGAAATAAATAAATCCTTTACGAGTCAATCAATTCTCTCATATTTAGGGAGAGGTCATTTATTAATTCTTAATTTTGAATTATCAATTGTTGAATTCCCTTACTTCTGTTCCCTAAAAAAATAAATAACCAGTAATCAATCACCAATAACCTATGAGTTTATGAGACAGGTTGAAGCATTAAAAGCACCCGTCTGGATGCAAAGAATTGAATATATTACGAATCCAGTCGGCTATTGGGAAAGAGCTTATCGAGCTTATCCAGATGGGTTTCGGGCAAAGGGAATCGATTTTGGTCAGCCTCTGATGGTATTTTATACACCGTTTGCGGCTCAACAAATTATTGAAAATCGGAGTGGGAATTTAACCACCACAGCATTTGACAGTGAACTAAAAGCTATCTTTGGAGACAGTTCTTTTTTCACCCTGGAAGGCACGGCTCATCAACAGGCACGAAAGCTATTGATCCCAAAGCTGCATGGCAAGTGTATTCACTCCTACGGGCAGTTAATTTGTGATTTGGTGAATGACCTCATGCAGGGCCTGCCAGCCAATCAACCTTTTTTGGTTTGGCAGACCACCCAGGAGATCTCGATGCAAGTGATGATTAAGCTATTGTTTGGTTCCTATCAACAACAGCGCTATCAACAAATTAAACATCTAATGCTTGAGATGGTGGGTTTATTTGCCTCCAATATTGTCGGTATTCCCTTATTTTTTCGATTTTTACAACAAGATTTCGGTTCGTTTAGTCCTTGGGGAAAGTTTCTCAAGCAACGCCAGCAAATGCAAACGTTAGTTTATGCAGAAATTGCTCAACGTCGTGCCCACCCCGACCCAAACCGAGAAGATTTTCTCAGTTTATTAATATCGGCAACAGATGAACAGGGAAATCCTCTATCGGATGAGGAATTATTGGGTCAAGTGTTGTCGCTATTGTTTACAGGAAATGAATCAACTGCCGCTTCTATTGCCTGGTCTTGGTATCGGGTTTATGGCAATGCTGAAATTAAGGCTAAATTATTGGCAGAATTGAATAGCCTTGGTCATTCTCCTGACCCGCTTGAGATTATTCGTCTTCCCTATTTGAGTGCAGTCTGTAACGAGACGCTGCGAATGTATCCTGTAACCATGTTTATGATTCCTCGGGTGGTGAAAACTAGCACTAAAATTGGCGATCGCACTGTTGATCCAGGGATGTTAGTAACAGTGGGAACCTATACTATTCATCATCGTGAAGATATTTATCCCCAACCCGAAATCTTCAAACCCGCTCGTTTTCTCAATCGTCGTTTTTCTCCCTATGAATTTTTGCCCTTTGGTGGCGGAATACGGGGATGTATTGGTGGAGAAATTGCCCTTTATCAACTCAAATTGGCTCTAGCAACAGTTGTTTCTCGCTATCAACTAGAGCTAACAAACCATCGCCCTGTTGTTCCTCAGCGTCGCAACACCATATTAACTCCAATGCGGCTGAGAATGGTAAAACGTGCTGCCTAAAATGGTGTTTAATCTGAATTGAAGTCTTAATAACTATAAGATAAATCGCTATTATGAGCAAAACTCAGACTAAATTTCAAAAGCGTTTCTCTCAGCGTTATCTAGCTTTGCTAACAGAAGACAGGCAAAGACGATTAAAAGAGATGAAAACGGACTTAATTAATCATCAAGATGCTCTTTCATCATCTTATGAGAGCAGTAAACACTCTTTTTTCTCTAAGCTACTCGATACAATTCCTTTATTACGGCTTTTGCGATTGAGACAAACCATTCACCCTAAAGAATCACGAGGAAATAATATTGAAAACTACCAAGTTCTGTTTCCTGCTGAAAGAGTAGAGTTTGGTGTTAATCAGATTGACCGGGAGTTTCTAAAGATTTGTCTTTATTATAAAAATGATTATTTTGATCGCTCAGAAATATTTGTGTGTGATGTCGTTCCCGCTTATGTTCATACAAGTTTAGGAATAGTTTGCACAAAAGACTTTCAGGCAATTGTTGATTCGGGTATGCAATATCGGGTGATGATTGCCAGATGGAGATTAGAATATTTTGATCGTCTGAAAATGCTTTGGTCAAAACATTTGCCCATTACAGCAGTCTATATTTTTTCCCTTTCAGCAGAAAATTTTTGGCATTTTTTATATGACTCTATTCCCCGAATTTATTCAGCGATGCTGGCAAGACCGAATCAAAAATTAACGATTCTTGTCCCCGACACTTTATCAAATTCATTTAAAGAACTTTTATCCTGTATTTTGCCAGAAAATTTTGATACAGTATCGGTTTCATCAGGCACTTGGGTAAAAGTAGACCGTCTGATTATGCCCTCTTATGTTAGTCGTTGTGAAAATGGATTTTTACCTACTGAGTATTATGAATATATTATAAATTGTGTATTCAATAAGTTTGATATTACTCCTATTAAGAATCCAACGAAACGGATTTATATTTCTCGCGCCCATGCAAAACATCGTAGAATAATTAATGAAGAGGAAGTAATTCGGTATTTAAACAACTATGGATTTAAAGTTGTTTTTCTAGAAAAAATGTCATTTTCAGAACAAGTTAAACTCTTTACTGAAGCAGAAATCATTGTAGCGCCTCATGGTGCAGGTTTAGGAACAACTTTGTTTTCAGGAAAAATTAAAATATTAGTTTTGTACCCTGAAAGTTCTCCGACACCTTTTTTCTTTACTCAATTTAAAGGGTTAGGTCAAGAACATTATTTTATCACGCACGATCAGTTTGATGAGAATGCTGACTTTGAAGTTGATTTATTGAAATTCAAACAAGTATTGCATGAACAGATGAAATTGTAGCAAAGGTAAGACCACTCACACAGATTTTAATTAGTATTTAATTGAGAAATAATTATGGATAATATTATATCAAACCAAAATATGACAGCAGCAGAACAACGTCCAGTTATCTGTTTTGTTGGCACTTTAAGGGCAGTTAATTTAACTTACAAAAACTTAATCGAGAAAGTCATTAAGCCTTTAAATGCTGATTTAATTTTCTGTGTCTCTCGTATGAGTTCAGAAGATGAAGCTTATCTAGAAAAGTTTAGTCATTGTAATATTATTGATATCTGTATTTATGAGGATGGCAAAGATCAATATCAAAACTTCTTAGATAATTTTTCTAATCAACTGACCCCGGAACAACAGGAACAATGGCAGAAATACTTTGAGATTGATGGAAATTGGCTGGGAGGATTAAAAGGACGTAGAGGTTCAGGATTTCATTTGAATTTTAATTATTGGAAACTATTTAATATACTCAAAAAGCTGAAAGAAAAAGAGTTAAATTATCAGAGATTTGTAATTACAAGAACAGATTTATTATGGCTAGTAGAACATCCCCCTTTAAATTTACTTGATCCAAAACTAATCTGGATTCCGACAGGAGAAAATCATAACGGCTATAATGATCGACACGCCGTGTGTAGTGACCAAAATCTTGCTGACTATTTAAAGATTTTTGAAAATATGATTAATTTCCAAGCATTAGATTATATTTATAATAATTTAGATGAAAATAATCTAAATCATGAAAGACATCTTTTGAGTCATTTAAACTATTGCGGAGTAAATGTAGCTAGCTTTAAAAATGTTGCTTATTTAACTGGAGATACACAAAGTATGACAAATTGGGCTGCTGTACAAACTCAATTAATTGACGGAAAAGAATATGCTTATAAATATGAGAAAGAACTTTTAAGTTCTCTTAAACATCAGCAGGAATTTAAGACTCACAAAAACTGGAAGATGATGTTATTTGATGAGGCTAAAGAGAATAATTAATTGAAGAGTAATCCGATTTGGGTTGTGTAAAAAATTCTGTTGAAAACGGCATACGTCCTCCAGACGGGCTACGCCAACGGCAATTGAGTTCGTCATTCCAGGCTTTTTATAGGTTTTTCGACTATTCACAAATCATTTAGGATTGCTATAGCCCAATAGCTGTCACTTTCCGGAATTCTAACAAAATTCCGTTATCACAGCTCACGACACCTAACGAGAGAATCAGGGTTTGATCCCTATTTTTCGGAGTCTGACAAAAGAGGGATAGTGCTACGCGCTAGGCAACAGGCAACAGCCGACTATGAGAGGGTTACAGGAATTGGAAATGTCAAATACCATAAAACTTAGTGCTATATATTCAAAATACTTTTATCTTTAAAATGTGATCATTAAATTCAGTCAAGTAATAGTTAATCTTCTATTAAATTATGGTGTAGAAAATGTCGATTCATGAAATCATTAAACAGCAACTTAAAGCGGTTGTAGAAACAGAAATTAGTGCAGTAACAAGACTCTATGAAACTATCGATGATTCCTGGTCAAAAGCTGTATTATTAATTCGAGACTGTAAAGGTAAAGTTATTATTTCTGGAGTTGGGAAAAGCGGTAATATTTGCCAGAAGATTGCGGCTTCATTCACCTCTACAGGAATGCCTGCAATCTTTGTTCATCCAACAGAAGCCAGTCATGGAGATTTAGGTTTATTAGATAGTAAAGATATTCTAATTATACTCTCGGCTTCCGGCCAAACATCTGAACTATTAAATATCGTACAGTATGCTTCCCGGCAAAGAGTTCCTATAATTCTAGTCACTAAAAATCCTACCAGTTCTTTAGCTCATTTTACCAATATGGTGCTACAAATTCCTGACTTTCCGGAAGCGTGTATTAACGGTCTAGCACCGACAAGCTCCACAACTTGTCAATTGGTTGTAGGGGATGCTTTAGCAATTGCTGTGATGTCTTTACGAGGTTTTACTGCAGAAAACTTTAAGGAATTTCATCCGGGAGGAAATTTAGGTGCATTACTCGCTCCTGTAAAGAATATTATGTATATGGATGAGAGAATACCTCTGATTGACTTAAGCGCATCTATTAAAGAAGCTATTATAGAAATGAACTCTAAAAGTCTAGGATGTGTTGGTATTGTTAATCATAAAAATCAATACGTTGGGATTTTTACAGATGGGGATCTTCGTCGTAGTTTAGAAGCTGAAATATCTTTGGAAGAATCAGTCAGTCAACATATGACACCCTCACCCCTATCGATTTCCCCTGAAATGATGATTTCCGAATTACTTATATTTTTTCAAAAGAAGGGAGTCCCTAATGTTTTTGTTGTGAAAGATAAAATTCCAGTTGGAATTGTTCATGTCTATCAATTGGCCTCAATTCAAGCATGAATGTGCAAAAAATTATGAGAATTTAATATTTTCTTTAGGTCAAAGCTCCGAAAGTAAAGCTTCATAAACTTAGATAATAATTGGTATGTTTTTACTCTATTACGATGATATAATAAGTCTTTAAACCTCTGTTGAATAATGGAGTATAAATTGTGGAGCTACAGAAAATTCCCTGGGTAATTGTTCAGGCAGGTGGCCGGGGAACTCGATTAGAATATTATACTTGGAATAAACCGAAATGTTTACTGTCAGTTGCAGGTCAACCCCTAATTTATCATTTATTTGATCGCTTTCCAGCGGCTAATTTTCTGGTTATCGGAGATTGTCTTTATGAAGTTTTAGAGAATTATATCACTCTGTTTCCACCTAAAGCTTCTGTGCAGTTAATTAGAGCCAAAACTAAGGGAACGCTATCGGGAATCGATCAAGCTTTAACCTATATTAACGATCATAATCCTTTCTTACTTGTCTGGTGTGACTTACTCCTTGAAGAAGTCCCAACTTGTCAAATTGGTGATAATAATTGGATTGGATTAAGTCGTTCTTTCAAATGTCGCTGGTCTTACGATCACAACGGAAATTGTGTTGCTCAACCTTCAACAGAGCGAGGAATTGCTGGATTTTTTGTCTTTCAAAATAAAGCAGTTCTTCAAGAGATTCCTTCGTCCGGAGAATGCGTTCGTTGGCTGTCTCAACAACCGATACAGTTTGACGAAATTTTTCTGGATAATACCTATGAGTTAGGAACCATAGATAATTTGATAGAATATCAAGCTCAACAGCCTGCAACTCGCTTTTTTAATTCCGTTGAAATTGTAGAAGATCAAGTCATAAAAAAAGCACGAGTTCAAGAATTTAAGAAATTAATTGATAGAGAATGTCATTGGTATCGCATTGTTCGCTCACTTGGATTTAATCGTGTACCTACCTTGATTTCTGAAAATCCAATGACGATTTCTAGGATTATCGGGTCACATCCTTTTGAATTAGAGGTTGATTTTCAGCAGAAAATAGAGATTTTGACTGATATTTTTCAGACTTTAACTCAACTCCATTGCTGCGATCAAAAAAAATCTGACTTCAACATCATACGAGAAGTTTATCTTCAAAAAACTTATAGTCGTGTTCAGAGTGTATCTCAACTGATTCCTTTTTTCAACCAAGCAACAATTCAAGTCAATGGTTTATTATGTCGAAATCCCTTTCATCCTCAATATGAGAACTTATTATCTCAACTCATTGATGAGATTAAAGTGGATGAATTTACACTGATACATGGCGATCCAACTTTCTCTAATATGCTGATAGATTGCGATCATCAAGCTTGGTTAATCGATCCGAGAGGTTACTTTGGGTCAAGCTTATTGTATGGCGATCCGATGTATGACTGGGCTAAATTATACTATTCAGTTATCGGAGATTATGATTATTTTAACCGTCGTCAATTCCAGCTTAAAATTACTGGAAGCCAAATTGATATTCAGATCAAAAGTAATGAATGGAAAGACCTAGAATCTATGTTCATAGAAAATTTTTCTACACAAATATCTGCAATTCACCTATTACACGCTCTCATTTGGCTCTCATTCTCCGGATATGTTAAAGATGACTATGATTCAATTTTAGCTAGTTTTTATAACGGACTATTTTGGTTGGAGAGGGCAGTCCAATGACAGAATTAGTCTTAAGTTATTTACCAAAAACTTGGTTAATTGATATTGATGGAGTAATTCTTAAACATAATGGCTATAAGCAGGAGGGTGAAGTTTTACTTCCAGGCGTTCAGCAATTTTGGAATCAAATCTCTCAGGAAGATTTTGTGATTTTACTGACTGCCCGCACAGAAGAAATGCGTCAATCTACACTATCTTTATTAGAGCATTACGGACTACGCTATAACATTGCAATTTTTGGTATACCAACAGGAGAAAGAGTTTGTATTAATGATAAAAAGGGTTCAGGACTGCTCACAAGTTATGCTGTTAATTTAGTCAGAGATGTTGGATTAAGCAGCCTAAAAATTATGAAAGATCCAGACCTTTAAAATGGCGAATACATAAAGTTTTTCTTGTCTATTCCGCAGTACCTATTATTTATTGCCTCTAATATCCAGCAAAATTAGGAAAAAACGTTAATGAATCCTTCCCAAAGTAAAATCGAGCAACCAACTCAACTGAATGAATCAGTGACTTTAGAAACTAGAACCCAAAAGCAACGGGAAATCTATGATGTATTTGAGAAATTTATTTTTAGTGAAGATACTAAAATCCTAGTAAAGTTAGTGGCGAGAAGCTTAATTTTTGAAAAAATCATCAATGTACCCGGTGACATTATTGAGGCAGGAGTCTACCGAGGAAGCGGGATGTTAACTTGGCTAAAGCTGAAAAAAATTCTCGCACCAAATGCTCTGAAAAAGGTGATAGGATTTGATTATTTTGATACAGAATCTTTACTAAATTCTTTATCTGGACAAGATAAGATGTCAATGAAAAGCTTATTTGAAATGAGAGGTTATCAGCATACAGAAGGGGCAGAAAGATTTGTTAACGATCTGATTGTGAATGCAGGGTTTGATCGAAATAGTTATGATCTGGTCAAAGGCGATATTTCACAAGTGGCTCAAGAGTTTGTTGCCAAAAGACCAGGTTTAAAAATATCCTGTTTATATTTAGATTTAGACTTACAAGAGCCAACTTATCACGCCTTAAATGCATTTTGGGATCGAGTCTCTATCGGTGGAATGGTGGTATTCGATGAATACGCCTATCATCAATGGTCAGAAGCACAAGGAGCCGATCAATTTTTTGCAGGGAAGAATATTCAAATTCAAGCACTACACTATCCTTGTCCAACTGCTTACGTGATTAAACATTAAACCTATCACTTTAAAAACTAATGCATGAACAACACTGGTCAATTAAACAGCAACTCGTGCCTTATTTTGAGGATCTAACTTCTGAAAGCTATAAACTTCTAGATTCTTTGAAGTTATCCTCTGATGTGATTCCTTTAGAAGAGTTGTTAAGCGATTTATCTAAAAAATTAGCTGACTTGAAAGTCATTATGATAGACAACTATAAACAGATCAATCGTCCTCAGTACAACTGGAGTGAAATACAAAATACTCCAGGAGTGGGTTTAAATTCGATTGGGATGTTATCAGATAGGCTTTCTACTTTAATTATCAAAGAGTGGTGCTTGCGCCATAAGAATAACCCCAATCCCGAGAAAGCAAATAATTTATATCAAACTCAAACGATGGATATTATTCATGCAATGGCAAACGCTCTTCCGGGTAGTTCATCGATGAATACGAAACTGACTCATCATAAGTCTGATGTTACGGCTGATTCATGGGAGGAAGCCTTTTATGGTTTGCTGGCAACTAATATTGTCAATTGGGAATCTCAAGAAGTTTTATACATTAAAGATATTACAACTTTGCCTTGCGAAGAGTTGCGAAGCTATATTGCTTGGTTTTCATTTGGCAATATTCAGAGAAACGAATACATACAATATTGTGAAGAACTTTATTGGCGTTGAGATTTACTAAATTAGACCATTAAATTAGGCAACTCAATTAACAATTAAGTAGGAGTAATTATTAATGAGCCCAAAAACTCAAACCCCAACAACGATACCGCTGAAAACAGGCGAGTTTAAGAACTTTGATATTTGTCCTATTACTGGACGAATTGGTGCAGAAATAATTGGACTCGATCTCAGACAAACCCTCAGCGATGAAACAATTGATGATATTCGCCAAGCACTGATTAAATATAAGGTGATATTCTTTCGACAGCAGCAGTTAAACGAGGTGAGTCATGTTGCCTTTGCCCGACAATTTGGAACTGTTACCACTGCCCATCCAATGCTGCCCTCTTTGCCTGGTCATCCAGAGATTTTAGAATTCGACTATGGGCGCATGGATAACCGTACAAACCAATGGCATACCGATCTGACATTTCTCGATCGCCCTCCTCTAGCTTCAATTTTACGTGCAGTTGAAATGCCTTCACTCGGGGGAGATACACTGTGGGCAAATACGGTAAGCGCCTATCAAGATCTACCTACACCCCTGCGAAGCTTGGCTGACCAGCTTTGGGCAGTTCACAGCAACACCTATAATGACTATGCCGCCGCCCGAGTGAATATATCAAAAAAGCGACAAGAATTGGGTAAAGTTTTCACCGCTACTGAATACCAGACATTGCATCCAGTCGTTCGTATAATTCCAGAGTCTGGCGATCGCAGCCTGTTTATTGGTGCGTTTGTTCGTCAGTTTCGAGAGCTTTCTGTAGATGAGTCTAGACAAATTTTGAAGATGTTGCAGTCTTATATTATGCGCCCTGAAAATACAGTTCGTTGGCATTGGCAACAAGGGGATATTGCTTTTTGGGATAACCGAGTGACGCAACACTACGGAATTAATGATTTTGGCACTCAGCCTCGTTGTGTTCAACGGGTAACCCTTGTAGGAAACTTACCTGTAAATATTGAAGGCATTGAAAGCCAGTCATTCAAGGGAGATTCTTCTATTTATAACAGATTAAATCCGGTATAAATTGAACTGATAAATAATAAAGTAATATTGTAGCGTTCGAGGTATTCAATGGCTGTTTTTTCCAAAAAAAACTTAATATTTCTAATTTCTCAGCCTCGTGCGGGTTCGACCTTAACTCAGCGAATTTTAGGAAGCCATCGAGACATTTATACGGTGTCTGAACCTTGGATTATGCTACATCCTCTTTACGCATTGCGTCGGGATGGACATCAAGCTGAATACAGTGTTCATAATAGTCAAAAAGCACTCGATCACTTCTTGAATTTACACCCCGAAGGTGAAGCGGCTTATTTTCAAGCAGTACAAGAAATGTCTTTAAATTTATATGAAGGATTGCTACGAGAATCGAAAAAAAAATACTTTTTAGATAAAACTCCTAGATACTATTATATTCTGCCGGAGCTGTACAGAACTTTCCCTGATGCTAAGTATATTTTCTTGATTAGGAATCCTCTTGCTGTTTTGTGTTCTATCTTCAATACGTTTGTTCAAGATCATTGGTGGAAAATTCAATATTATCAGGATGACTTACTCAAAGCTCCTCGTTTAATTGCTCAGGGATTACTTGATTTTCAGAGTAACAGTATCGTATTGAGATATGAAAACTTACTGAGTAACCCCGAAGCAGAAATGCAAACGGTTTGTGATTTTCTAAATGTTTCTTTTGATGCGGAAATTATTAACTACGGCAAGTCTGTTTCAGAGAAATGGCAGTTTGGGGATCAATCTCTCATTCATCAGCAAACCAAACCTAGTGATCATCAGATCAATCGCTGGCAAGAAGATTTACAAAATCCCATCCTATGGCAATCTGCTGACAATTATCTAGAATTTTTAGGAGAAGATTTACTAAGGAGTTTAGGTTATTCCTACACAGAACTCAAACAGATGCTTGAGCGGTTAAAACCAGAACACGAAGTGATTCTCCCTCCTGCGCTACAAGAGTTTTTTTCGTCAGCAAGTTTGTTTTTAGATCCCTCGTTACAGCCTTTTTTGAGCAATCTTACCTCAACGACCCAAAACTTTGAAACTTACTTAAATCTAGGGAGAGTTTTGTTAGAAAAAGATCGAGTTGAACAGGCACTCAAATATCTTCAGATCGCTTCACAAATGGCTCCTTCACTCCCTGAAGCTCATTATCTAATCAATAAAGCACTTTCACGTTTGGGTCAGACAGATTCTACCAGGTAAGCATTGCAACTGAACTCAACTCCAAAATGTAGTCATTGATATGTCACAATCGTAATCTAGTGTTATCACGATAAGTACGAGAGAGATTCATCAGTTAATTCACTGTTTACCCAGTCATGATTTCTTTCATATCCTAGTTTAATCAGAGTATCACCATATAACTCTATGAACCGAGTCTTATGGCGAGGCTTTAAAATATTTTTCCATTGCCTTGGCTTGCCAGATCTAATGTGAGTATACAAGTCTTTTTTAAAATTATTGGAAAACAGGCTGTTATCATACACATTTTTTATAATATCGGGAATATCTTGCTCATAAAATCCCAAAAAAGTAAATATATTTTGAAATAAAAGCATATTCTCATCTAATATTATCTCCTCATACTTAATCTCATAAAATGCGGGGTTATTATAATTCCAATCCAGTATCTCTTGAATAGTATATGAAGCTGAGTTTTCCATCTCAAACATGATTTTATCATCCAGCAAATCGTAACTATTGATCTTTTCTTGATAGGTTAAACCACCAAATTTATCTCTATTGATATGCAACCATTGCTCTTGAGATTTTTGATGGTAAAAACATCCTGAAACAATTATATCTCTAGGATCTCTTATTAAATGAAGTCCTCTATATTCCGTTTGCAGATCTTTAAAATCGAACAAGCTATGATTTTGAAAAAATATATCGAAGTTGTTTGATAATTCGCTCTGTTTACCCTTAAAGAATTTGAAACCCAATTTTTGGCATATTTGACTAAAGATACTCTCCATCCAAACTATTCCAGTTTTATGATGTGTGCCAACTAGCACCTTATTATTTAAGCCCATAATTTTATTTAAAAGTTTCTGGTCGATATCGTAGACTAGAGCTAGGGTATGTGCAAGAATGGTTTCCACTGTTCTTGAGAGATTTTTAAGCATCATGCCCTTTTCTCTCATTTCTTGATGCTGATGACAAGCAAGTCAATTATCATGGTGGAAGAAGTAAGTTAACTTAAATTCCCTACTTTAATATCAATCTCAAATGGGTTCTACACGGATCTACATAATTCCAATCTATCTACGTCGAATCAGGTGGCGGAGATTATGTCTCTGGCTTCTCCCGGTTGGGATCATGGCAATGGTCATCGTCTTCCAGGGTTGCGTTCCCAGTTGGTTTATGAACGAAACTAACCAAATTCCCTATCTAGTCACGAGCGAACTGAATAGTCCGGCTACCTTCAACCCCGTGATGAGCCTCGATCCTCATGCCCTGCTAGGGTTAATTTATGAAGGACTGATTACTGAGAATGGGGAAACCGGAGAACTTGAAGCTGGCATCGCAGAGTCTTGGGAAATTTCCGACAACCAGCAACAGATTATTTTCAACCTCCGCTCAGATGTGTATTGGTCCGATGGAGAACCCTTAACAGCAGACGATGTTGTCTTTAGTTTCAACAAAATCTACTTCAACGATGACATCCCGAACGGGGAGCGAGATGTTTTTCAGATTGGTCAGGCGGGGAAGTTTCCCCAAGTTCGCAAAATTAGTGCCAACCAAGTCGAATTTCTCAGTCCGGAACCCTTTGCGCCGCTGTTGCGGTATGCAGGAAGAGTAAAGCTATTACCCAAACACGCTTTAGAAGATACTATCAACAGAACTGATGAAAAAGGCCAGCCCCAATTTTTATTAGCCTGGGGAACGGATACCCCGCCAGAACAATTAATTACGAATGGCCCCTATCGCCTGTTCAGATTCCAACCCGAACAGCGAGTTATTCTAGAGCGCAATCCCTACTATTGGCGCAAAGATGATCGCGGTAATGCCCAACCTTATATTGATCGCATTGTCATCTCAATTGTCGGATCGACCGATAATGCACTGATTCAGTTTCGCTCTGGGGGATTAGATATGATTAACCTTCCAGGTAGCTTCTTTTCACTGATGAAGCGGGAAGAGGATAAGGGAAACTTTACAATCTACAATGGCGGACCCGCACCCGCAACCCATTTACTCACGTTCAATTTGAATCAGGCGACCCGTGAGGGAAAACCTGTGGTAGACCCGATTAAGTCTCGCTGGTTTAATACCCTAGAATTTCGCCAAGCGATCGCCCATGCCATTGATCGCTCTACGATGATTAATAATATCTTTCAGGGATTAGGTAAACCCCACAATTCTCCCATCTATAAACAAAGTCCCTATTACCTCTCGCCAGAAGAAGGGCTACCCACTTACAACTACGATCCCTATCGTGCCAAACAACTCCTAAAACAGTCAGGTTTCCGATACAATAGTCAGGGAAAACTGGAAGATGCTGACGGCAACCTGGTGCGTTTTACTCTGCTAACCAGTAATGACAACCAAATTCGAGTCAAGATCGGAGTTCAAATCAAGCGAGATCTTGCCAATATTGGTATTACCGTAGATTTGCAACAACTTGAGTTCAATACTTTTATCACGAAAGTTTTAAAGACTCTCGACTGGGAGGCACAGATTATGCACTTCGTCGGCGGCGGGGTAGAACCCGATCATAGCCGCAGAATTTGGTCAATTGATGGGAGTCTTCATACCTTTAACCAAAACGTTTTTTACGGCACTCCTTTAAAAGGAAGAGTGATTCCCGACTGGGAACAAAAAATCAGCGATCTCTATATTCAAGGTAGCCAAGAGTTGAATGAACAAAAGCGTCGAGAAATTTATGCTCAGGCTCAAATTTTAGCCCAAGAATATCTCCCCTTTATTTACCTGGTCAATCCTCTCTCCTTCTCGGCTATTCGTAATGATGTGAAGAATGTGCGTTTTTCTGGGCTGAGTTGGAGATTGTGGAATGTGTATGAGTTAAAACTGAAGAGATCTTCTTAAGGAAATTTAAGATGCTAAATATTAATACAAATCTCAAAGAATTGGCAAAAAGAAATGGATGGCTGTTTGAGGTTGCTACTCCCCCAAGCACTCAGGTCAGCTACCCTTCTAACACGATTGAAGAAGATCTCCTGTATGTTATTCAAGATTGGGCGGAACTTCTGAAACAACCAGCCGAAGAACGTACTAAATTCGGTCGAGAAGAATATTTTTATCATCTTCATTGCGTTACCGATTATAAAATAGACGAAACTTTTATCTGTGTAATTCCTAATGCTTTGATTTTAAACAAAATGGGACTGACAATTACCTCCGATCTGGAAATTATCCGCCAATCTCTAGCCGGTCAAAACCGGGAGATTAGTTTGAATCCAGAACAAGTTAAAAAAAAAATAGAGGATAATCAAGTTATTCCCGGAACTTATATATCGCTTCTATCTTACTATACATTAAATTTTGCTCACTGGTTGATGGATTGCTTGCCAAAACTTTCTTTGCTAGAATCACTAAGCGATAGTGTCAAAGCTGATTTAAAATTTATTATTCCTGAAGGTTCGCCCCACTATATTATAGATTCTCTCAAACTATTAGGAATTCCAAAGATTCAAACTATTCCCATTACAGAACAAGGCATCCAGGTTGAGAAACTCATTCTGTGTTATGCAGCGCAAAATCTCGGTAGACCTAGTCAAAAGCATATTTTAACAATCCGAGACAAATTCCTCTCTTCTGTTATAGACAAAAAAGATCATAATTTAGCCTCTAGACGACTCTATATTTCTCGCTCCCAATCCTCACGAAAAATAGTTAATGAAGAGGAGATTTTACAGGTTTTGAAAAATTATAACTTTGAGGTTGTACACTGTGAAAGCATGAGCTTCGCTGAACAGATTGGTCTGTTTTCAGAGGCTAAGGTTGTCCTTGGATCTCACGGAGCGGGAATATATAATCAAATTTTTTGCCGAGCCGGAACAACGATTATTGAAATTTATAACAAAGACTACTGGCATCATTCATCTCGAATCATTTCTAGTTTTATGGGACATACTCACTGGCATATTTTGGGGGAGAATGTCAGCCAAGATTGGCAAACCTGGGTCAATCCAGTGAAGCTAGAGAAAATATTGTCTATGGCTTTGTAGACCTTTCAAGTCCCTAAAATCTCCTGACAGATGCTACTTGATTGCCCATTCCAAATATTTTGTACAAGTTTTTTGTACAAGTTTGGCTGAATTTTTAATAGAATGATCATGGATTGAAAAATAATTCCATTTGTATACCCACTTAGTAAAGTTAGGATATAAGTAGCTATGCAAAAATCTGGGAAAACTCAAGAATACATAACACGTAACCTGATGGGTTTTGAAGGTGATTTCTATATTGAAGAAGAAATCAAAAAGCTCGTTCAGAAATTTGAAATACAAACTATAATCGAAACCGGAACTTTTCTGGGGGGTACAACTAAAAAATTGGCTCAAATTGCTGAAAAAATTTATACAATAGAAGTAGATTCTGATAACGTGACAGAAGCAAAAGAATTTCTAAAGGACTCAGCCAATGTTACTGTAATGGAGGGGAGTAGTCCAGATCTATTTAAGGATTTATTGAAGCTAGATCATGGAAATATTTTGTTTTTTCTTTATGCCCATTCTAAAGTATATACACCATTGCTCGATGAACTAAAAGTAATTGCTGAGGCAAAGATCAAGCCAGTTATTGTAATCCATGACTGGAAAGTTCCTGATCGTCCTGATTTAGGTTACGACTCCTATAAGGAGCAAGATTACACGTTTGAATGGATTAAGCCAAATATCGAAGCGATTTACGGTGATAATTATGCCCACCACTACAATAGTAAAGCGGAAGGAGCTAGAAGAGGGGTGATTTATATTCACAGTATTTAGGAAATCAAGAAATATTAAAAAAATGTTGATATGATTGAGAAAACTATATCAACGGAAAGATCAGTATTAATTAGCCGATTAAGTTTAGTAAAATAGACAGAGGTTTGTCGTTAGGTGTAGAATTAATTGGTTTGAATACTTGCACAATCACGTTCATAGAGGAAGGATTTGATCATGCAGACCGTTGGATATTTCGAGCAACATAGCACTAGTCAAGCCCAATCTAATCAAGTTGAGCAGAAGGTCGCTTTTTTTGAGAAAGAAGGCTTTGTTGGTCCGTTTAATCTGGGGCAAACTGCTAGTTTAGTCGCTCTACGCGATGCTATGAGTCAGGAGATAGAAAACTATCAAGCTCAAGACACTTCCAATCAGCCTGCTCAAAGTCCTATTATGGAGCGCAGGATTGCTCATATAACCTCTAAGTTAGTTTACGATCTCTCTACAGAACCTCAGATTTTAGATGATGTTGCTGATTTTATCGGTTCAAATCTCCTATTTTGGATGGCAGAAACGATTGTGAGAGAGCCAGGACATGATGGTCATATTGTCAAAAAGACGGGTCAAATTTGGCACATAGATGTGATTAATGGTTGGATCAAACGGATTCATACCTCTATTGCTGTGACTGATATGACGATGAAAACGGGTTGTCTCCTCGTTATTCCCGGAACCCACAAATATGATGCCGATCTTCCCGCTTTGGAAGCAGCAGGAGAGTGCGATCTGACTGATGCTGAGAGTCTACTCAAGTTAGCTGATCGGATGCACCCAGAAAACGCACCTCATCAAATTAAAGCGATTGAAATGCAAGCAGGTCAATACTGCTTTACTAGAGGGGGAATTTGGCATGGTGTCAGTCGAAATAATGACTCTCGAACCCGCTTTGGTCTTGTGGCTCGCTTTGCTAAACCTGATGTTGAAATCAAAAATTTTGCGGGCAACCCCATGCCTTGCATTATAGTCCGGGGTGAAGACTCTCACCAACTCAATCTCCTGAAAACCCCACCAGAGAAAGACTAGATTAGGAATGGATTATCAGAGTTTAATCTCGCCTTCCCAAACAATATTGGCTGTAGCTATTGCAGTTATTGGTTGTTGGGGTTTCGTATACTCCTTTCAAAGACAATCCTCAAGTGAGTCAATTGATCATAAGGAAACAGAGATTCCCAATTCAGTTTCCCCGCCACGGCAAGCGATCACACGCTTTACGCAACTTTTCTCTCTAGATCGTTGGGTGCCGCCATCTAAAAAAATTCAACAGATCTCCTCTCAACTAAAAGATTCCTCACCTTGGCAAGAGCATGAACTCCCTCAGAAAAATCAGAAGCTCAATCTCGGTAGTGGGAATTCATTAATCCAAGAATTCATTACTCGTTTTCGCTTATTCTTCAAATACGTTTGGATTTACTGGTCTCCTTATGTATTAATTGCGATAGTGAGTGCGATCTGCTTAATGGGGATGCCTGCATACCAACTGATTGCCGCTCAAAAGCTAGGTAGAGCAATCGACCAAGGAGCCTCTGTTCTGATCAGTTCTGCAATCCAACTTGCCATCCTATTACCAATCGCCTTTGGCTTATACATCTTAGGTAGTCGTTTATCAGCTCGCGTTTCTAGCCGTGTGGCTAACGATATCCGTCACGACTTGTTTGTCAAACTGCAAACCCTTTCACAAAACTTTTATAAACAGGCTCGACTCGGAAATTTGTTAACTCACTTTTCTGTAGATATCTATAAAATAGAGCCGATTTTAGGTCAAGAAATGGTTCGCAGTGTGGGTGAAATGCTGATCATTCTCGTCAATATAGGGATGATGATTCGCATTAGTGGCACTTTAACTCTACTGGGGATTTTGCCTATGGTTGTCATGCTACCCATCACTCTGTATTTGACAGTTAATATGAGTCGGCGAGGTCTAGATGCCATTAACCAGAATGCCCTCATGGTAGATGCGGTGCAGGAAGGAATTCGTGCCAGACCGATGATTTCAGGATATGGCTTGCAGACTTTATTTACAGGTTATTTTAGTGATGAGTTGAGAAAACTTGAGGACAGGAAAACCGAAGCTGTATTCAGCTTTCTGGTGTTTAAATATGCAATCACATTCTCCGCTTACTTGCTTGATGTTTGGGTGATGGGAATTGGAGGCGTTTACGTTCTCTCCAACCAAATTACCCTGGGAAGTTGGGTCACTTTCTTTACGATTTCTCATGGGATGTATGACCTCTTAGGTCAATTGGTGAATCAGCGGATTGGTCGCTGGTTTGAAGCGAGTATCGGGATGGAACGAATTGATCAGGTATTCGAGCAAAAAATTGAAATTATCGATGCGGTCGATGCTCATGCTTTGACTTCATTTGAGAAGATTATTTGCTTTGAGCATTTGTCTTTTAGTTACAACAATACACAGCGTCAATTGCACGATATTAATTTGTCAATCAAAGCTGGGCAATTTGTGGCATTTGTGGGTTCAAGTGGTGCAGGTAAGAGTACGATATTTAACCTGCTGATGCGTTTCTACGATGCCAGTGAGGGAAAGATTACAATTGATGGACATGATTTACGAAGCCTGAGTCAGAAGTCTTTGCGAAGTCAGATGGGGATTGTACTGCAAGAAACGTTTCTGTTCAACACCACGATTATGAATAATATTCGGGTTGCTAAACCAGAAGCCACAGAGGAAGAGGTTGTTGCTGCTGCTCGATCTGCCGAAATCCATAACTTTATTTTGAGTTTACCAAAGGGATACCAAACTGTAGTTGGCGAAGGGGGAGGACAGTTATCAGGAGGACAACGTCAGCGAATTGCGATCGCCCAAGCATTGCTTAATCGTCCGTCTATATTATTATTCGATGAACCCACCAGTAGTCTTTCAGCTGAGATAGCTGACGCGATTAATCAAACGATTGCCTCTCTAGCCGGCAGACATACGGTGATTATGATTACTCATCAACTCCAAGCAGCGATGCAAGCCGACTGTATCTTTGTTTTAGATCAAGGCCAATTGGTTGAGCAAGGAACTCACAAAGATTTACTTGCCAGTGGAAGTCATTACCGCTCCCTGTGGGATATTCAACATAATATTGAACAGAGGACACCATCTGCTAGTAAGGATTAATAAAGACTTGTATACAAATTAATTCGCTTCTGCTAAACGCCGATTAATTTCTCGACGAACCTCACTCTCGACTCGATAACCTCGATCCCACCGTTCTAACTTAATATGATCGACATAGAATTTAATCGTTAAGTTCACCATTTTACCAGTGGTATTATTTAAGCGAACTTTAGGTTCTTTCCATAAAACGTGAGACTGCTTGAAATCTTCTCTTAACCAATTAATGAAGCGTTTAGCATAGTCATCTAATCGAGTTTCTGCACCCCCTGGATTTGAAATAATCTGATATAGTTTATTTAGCTTAAACTTGAGCACATTAATTTTGTTCTCCCATTCTTCACTTAAAATTTGCTGATCTTCTGGCTGTAAATCTGGATCTTTTAACCACGCTTGATACCAGTTTCTAATTAATGGAATTAGAGTCTCTCGATTGTTGGCTTCCGGTATTTCTTCCAGTGTTGACTTTAACCATTTTACTTTACTATCACTATCTAGCTGAATACCAAACTGATTGAGAATATTTGTATAATCTTTCTTAATAGACTCAATCTCTTTTGGGGTTAAACCACCCAGTTCTAGTTTTTGAATTGATTGAATTAAATCCTCTAAATCTTTTTCAATCTTTAGCAATTGCTGATTAACAGCTTGTTCAGCAGTTAATCGAGACTGTCCAAGTTCTATTTTAGCTGTTTTTCCAGTTTGAGTTTCTCTTAAGGATTGAAAATCTTCTAAATACTTTAGCTTTTGATCAATATCTCCTAAGGTGTCTGGATGACCAAAAATCACACGTTTAATTAATTGTGTAGCTTGTTTATAATCTATTTCATTACTGAGATTAAGATCAATCGATGCTGCAAAATGAGGCGTAGGACGAGTTAAATTGATAATATTAAGATTACCTAGAGAGGCATTTGGCATATACAATTCACAATCGTCGTCAATTATATATAATTGAGTCACCCGTAACCCAATTTTTTTAATGACTGCTATTGAACCATTCGGTAGAGAAATCACATCTCCAAATTGAAAGGGTGTATCAATGAGCAATACTAACCCACTAAAAAAGTTGCTCAAAATATCTCTCAGTGCAAACCCTAAAACGAAAGTCAATCCCCCGAATGCAACCCAAATTCCTGTTAAATCAAGTCCGAGGGTTTGTAGAAATAAAGCCGCACCAATGATATAAGTTAGAGAAGGAATAAGTCTTTCTAAAATCGGAACAAGAACGTCATCCCAAACGGCTTCTGTTTTTCTGGTATAAGAACGAATTGCATAGGCAACAACTTCTGTAAATAATTGAGCCACCCAATAGGTGATAATCAGAACTGTTATTGCGTTTAATCCTCTTTCTATCAAATCTATCACTTTTGTGGGAGTGAGTTGATCTAAAGAATATTTTAAACTTAAACTAATAATGAAAATTAAAATAGGAAACCGGGAAACGTTAAGAATCACTAAAGGAATATCAACTTCTAGCTGGCGGAATATTGAACGCAGTCCATAAAATAAAATTAGGTAAATAGAAACAGTAATTGCAATTAGAATGCCGAATTGAATTAGGAAAGGTTGATACTCTGTTAATAGACTCGGGGAAAAGTCCTTGAATAAGATACTCATATTAGATAGAAGACTCATAAATACTAGGATAATAATTCTCTATGGAATTATAAATGAATTCTACTACTTAGTTGTAACTTATTCACCCCAAATACTTCTGTACCATTGCAATAGTCCGACGAATCACCCCCGCCCGTTTTCGTTGCTGCAATCTCACGATCGCATCCTCTATCACCTTTTCCTTCAGTCCTGGATTGCTCTGCAACATAGCA
>CAYSWY010000058.1:0-36880 GCA_964434975.1 uncultured Lyngbya sp. | reverse complement strand
CAACAAATTTATCGCGTTCAGTTATACCGCGTTGATCTAAGTTTTCGTAGGGGGGTTGGGTCTGATTTTCTTCAGGTGGGTTCGGTAATATAAATTGCTTCTCAATATTAATAGAAGCATAATCACCTTGGGCTAAGTTAACTGCTTTTTCAATCATAATTTGATATCCTGCTTCTCAATGTTAATAGAAGCATTCTCACCCTGGGCTAAGTTAACAACTTTTTCAATAGTGTTGTGATAGTTTTGAGTACTTTTCGGCTGAGATTTAATTGTTGCAGCAATATCTTCTAAAATCTTCTTTAATTCTGTATCATTACTAATGGTTGCTTCTACTGCTTCAACCGCTTGGGCAACTTCTGGATAATTTGCCGCTGTTGCCTTGACATCTATCACCGTTTCACCCCAATTTAACGGGGTTTCGTTGACTTTTTCAATAGCTGATGCAGTTTGAGGAGATCTGCGGCGAAGCTGTTGCAGTAAATTTCCGCCTTGTTCAAGTAATTTTTCTCCAAACTTTTCGCCTGTTTTTTCTGTCGCTTTCGTTATCATCAGGCTTGCTAAAGCAGCAAGGGTTAATTCTATGGGTTCCATCAATTCAGGTAGCTATTAACGACGATTACTTATACTTCCATTATATGCAACGTCATTCCAGATATTATCAAATATTGTGATGAAGCCAACCGCGATCGCAGTATCGCTACCACTGACAACTTAATGCGGAACCCGGGACTTGAACCCGGAAGTCTTTATCAGACACTAGAACCTGAATCTAGCGCGTCTACCAATTCCGCCAGTTCCGCTGGGGATTTTATTCGCACAGCTTTTAATTGTATCTTGTGTCGTTTAGATTGTCAATATGATGTTAGGGAATAGGGAATAGGCAATAGGCAAGTAGGCAATAGGCAAGTAGGCAATAGGCAAGTAGGCAATAGCTAAGAGAATTATGAAACTGATCAAAAATCCTGTACAGACGTTACATGTAACGTCTCTACCTATGTCTCAGCCACGGGCGTGTCTCAGCCACGGGCCCATGCAATGCGCCCCTACAGTCGCGGGCGTGTCTCGTTAAAGAACAATGTCATCATACTTTGTCAAGACGGTTTAGAACAATTCATCATAATCCGAACCGCTACCCTTACAATGATGAGTTGTTTGTAAAAGGTGAGATAGTTATTATTATGACTCACCCCCGCTAACAGATAACGGTAGATAACAGAGTCTGTATAGAGAGAAAGTTTAATTATGCCTAAACGCAGCGATATCAAGAAAATATTACTCCTTGGGTCTGGCCCCATTGTCATTGGACAAGCTTGTGAATTTGACTATTCGGGGACTCAAGCCTGTAAAGCGCTACGAGAAGAAGGGTATGAGGTGGTTTTGGTCAATTCTAATCCGGCTACCATTATGACCGATCCTGAGACGGCTGAACGGACGTATATTGAACCTTTGGTGCCGGAAATTGTGGAGAAGGTGATCGAAAAAGAACGTCCCGATGCATTGCTGCCGACAATGGGGGGACAAACGGCGTTAAATGTGGCGGTGGCGTTGGCGAAAAGTGGGGCGTTGGAAAAATACGGGGTTGAGTTAATTGGGGCAAAACTCGCAGCGATTGAAATGGCCGAAGATCGGTTATTGTTTAAGCAGGCAATGGAACGTATCGGCGTGGGTTGTTGTCCGTCTGGTATTGCTAATAACTTAGAAGAAGCCCGTCAAATTGCTGGGCAAATTGGCAGTTATCCTTTAATTATTCGTCCTGCTTTTACCATGGGGGGAACAGGTGGCGGAATTGCTTATAATCAAGAGGAATATGAAGAAATTGCTACTTCTGGATTAGATGCGTCTCCGGTTTCTCAAATTCTAGTGGAACAATCTTTAATTGGTTGGAAAGAATATGAGTTGGAGGTGATGCGAGATCTAGCAGATAATGTTGTAATTATTTGTTCGATTGAAAATATTGATCCGATGGGGGTTCATACAGGAGATTCAATTACGGTTGCCCCGGCTCAAACGTTAACGGATAAAGAATATCAACGTTTGCGAGATGCTTCGATTAAAATTATCCGAGAAATTGGAGTCGAAACAGGCGGCTCTAATATTCAATTTTCGGTTAATCCCGTCAATGGGGATGTGATTGTAATTGAGATGAATCCTCGGGTATCTCGTTCATCGGCGTTAGCTTCAAAAGCAACAGGTTTTCCCATTGCAAAGTTTGCGGCTAAATTATCGGTGGGTTATACTTTGGATGAAATCAGTAATGATATTACCAAGAAAACCCCTGCTTCCTTTGAACCCACGATTGATTATGTAGTAACAAAAATTCCCCGTTTTGCGTTTGAAAAATTCCCCGGTTCACAACCTGTCCTAACAACACAAATGAAGTCAGTTGGGGAAGCAATGTCGATTGGCGGTACATTCTGTGAGTCGTTTCAAAAAGCGATGCGATCGCTAGAAACCGGATTAACGGGATGGGGCTGTCAAGGCAATGATAAGTTACCGAATTTAGATACAATTCGCTCCGGTTTACGCACCCCGAACCCAGACCGAATGTTAACGGTTCGTCAAGCGTTTATTTTGGGAATGTCAGTTGAAGAAATTTATGAATTAACCGGAATTGATCCCTGGTTTTTAGATAAATTTGAACAGTTAATTCAAGCGGAAAAATTCATCAAACGCAAATCTTTACAGCAATTTAGTGCTGAAGAAATGTTGCAGATTAAGCAATTAGGATATAGCGATCGCCAAATTGCTTTTGCTACTAAAACAACAGAAGATCAAGTGCGGGCAAGTCGCTTAGAAATGGGGGTTAAACCCGTTTATAAAATGGTGGATACCTGCGCGGCAGAATTTGAATCAACGACTCCTTATTATTACTCGACGTATTGGGCTGAGGATGAAATGTTACCCTCAGATAAACCTAAAGTGATGATTCTGGGTGGAGGACCAAACCGCATCGGACAAGGGATCGAATTTGACTATTGTTGTTGCCATGCTTCATACGCATTACAGGCAGATGGCTATGAAACGATTATGGTTAATTCTAATCCAGAAACCGTTTCTACCGATTATGATACGAGCGATCGCCTCTACTTTGAACCGTTAACCAAAGAAGATGTTCTCAATATTATTGAAGCAGAACAACCAGAAGGCATTATTGTTCAGTTTGGCGGACAAACCCCGTTAAAACTAGCTGTACCGTTAGAAAAAGCATTAGAAGCTTCTAACCTTAAGACAAAAATCTGGGGAACAACACCGGACTCAATTGATGCGGCAGAAGACCGAGAACGGTTTGAAAAGATATTGCGAGACTTAAATATTCAACAAGCCCCGAATGGTATTTCTCGCAGTTTTGAAGAATCCTTAAAAGTTGCCAAACGTATTGGTTATCCTGTAGTGGTGCGTCCTTCTTATGTACTCGGAGGACGGGCGATGGAAATCGTTTATTCCGATGAAGAATTAGAACGATACATGACTTATGCAGTTCAAGTTGTACCGGATCATCCTATTTTAGTGGATAAGTTCCTACAAAATGCCATTGAAGTTGATGTTGATGCCATTGCTGATGCTGAGGGTAATGTTGTCATTGGCGGTATTATGGAACATATCGAACAGGCGGGTATTCACTCCGGCGACTCGGCTTGTTCTATTCCCGTCCAGTCTTTACCCGCTAAAGCAATGGAGACTATCCGCCGTCAAACCATAGAATTAGCCAAGGCATTAAATGTTATCGGACTGATGAATATTCAGTTTGCCGTCCAAGGAGAACAGGTTTATATCCTGGAAGCCAACCCCCGCGCCTCTCGGACTATTCCGTTTGTCTCCAAAGCGATAGGAGTCCCTCTGGCGAAATTAGCCTCACGGGTAATGTCGGGTAAAACCTTACCGGAGTTGGAATTTACCGCAGAAAAAATCCCTAGTCATGTATCGGTTAAAGAGGCTGTATTACCCTTTGCCAAATTCCAAGGAACCGACGTATTGTTGGGGCCAGAAATGCGGTCAACCGGGGAAGTGATGGGCATTGATACTGACTTTGGGAAAGCTTTTGCAAAAGCCGAATTAGCCGCTAGTCAAAAATTGCCCTTATCGGGAACTGTGTTTGTATCGATGAATGACCGAGATAAAGAAGCGGTAATTCCAGTGGTTAAGGATTTCTTAGACTTAGGTTTTAAAGTCACTGCCACGATTGGAACCCGTAGCGTTTTATGGGATAATGGCGTAAAAGTAGACTTAGAATTAAAGTTGCATGAAGGCCGTCCCAATATTCTCGATGCCATTAAGAACGAAAATGTACAACTGTGTGTGATTACCCCTTCCGGTGAAGAGGCCCGCGCTGATGGTATTCTCATTCGTCGTTCTGCCTTATCTTACAAAATCCCCATTATTACGACTATTGCTGGGGCAAAAGCAACTGTTGAGGCTATTCGGTCTTTGAAGTCACAACCGTTGGAAGTTAAGGCCATTCAGGATTATTATTAACCCATTATTCAGCTAAATTTCAGCCCTCATTTCTCAAAGTCCCCCAGAATTGGGGGATTTAGGGGGCAGAGGCTCGGGGGTATTACAATAAGTTTGTGAAATTGCAAGTATCTGTGTTATGATAGGCTGTTAGCGAAAGCGGATGTGGCGGAATTGGTAGACGCGCTAGATTTAGGTTCTAGTTTCTTCGGAAGTGAAGGTTCAAGTCCTTTCATCCGCATTAGTAGGCAGACAAAGCTTTAACTCTATAAAAGTATGTCTACGAGTTTATTAATTAGGGGACGATAAGTGGTATTATCCAAATGTTGTATATACCACTCTTTATAATCATTTAAAGTTGTTAGGTGTTCTTGAATCAGTCGTCCTTCTTCTAATAAAACCCATAAATTATGAGTTGCTCGATTACAAAATCCTTCAGAGCGATTTCTTTTCAGTCCATCTGTTGTATATTGCTGACAAGCAGGACAAAGACAATTTTTTAATCTCCTTTCTTCATCTTGACTGACTCTCCGACCTCTCCAACTTCCTAAATCAGCAACAATTCGCTCTCCTGTTCCGGGTAATTGAATCATACCCCGTGCTGCACGATTACGCCAGCCACTGGAATCGACTGAATTAATCTTGAGTAAACCTGCTATATGTAAAGTTGCTGTTCCACCTAAACCAAACACATGAAGTTTTTGATTTTTGAATTCTTGACGAACTTTTTGAAGATTTTCTAAAATTTTTTTATGAGGAATTGCTTTAGGAACACGCAAAAGATTAGGCACAATACCCCCTAAAGCAATATAATTCTTTTTCATAAAAGCTTGATCGGATTTGATCTGATTAATATATTCTTCCAGAAATCGACCAATATGAATAACAGGAACATATTGCGGCTCATTTTTATATGCAAAGTTCATTTCCATTGTGCGTTCAAAGCATTTTTTTTGTTCCTTAATTGTCATTTTGGGGGTAGGAATAAAATCTTGGGGTATAGGATACCAGTCGGGTTTTGCTAGTTGCACAAATTCTTCATATTCTTCAGCCGATGGGATTTTTTCTTGGCGCTTCAGAAAGTAAAAAGCACCGTTATCTAAATAAACTTCAACTGTTTTTGGAATTCCTATAGCCTCATGAATTCCTTTTTCCATTGCCTCTTTTCTACGTTTAGGCATTGTATAAAAATCTGCATAGGAAATCATTACCCCTTGTAATTCAGGAAGATAATAATTAGAGGTTTTATCCCAAACACGGGGTTTAATTCCTTTCAGGCTAATGCCCGCAACAATTTTCAAGTTGATTTCCTGAGCTTACTTAGAGTGCTTTTTGTGTGCTTCTTCCAATGCTTCAAAAGCATCTTTTTCTTCCCGCTCACCTTGAGATTCTGGTTCTTTCATTTTGACTAATACAGGAAAATTAGTACATTGTCCAGATACAATTGCTTCACCTACATCTAAGTCTGGAAGCATCTTAGCCTCTTCCTCTCCTAAACTCTCAA
This sequence comes from uncultured Lyngbya sp., assembly GCA_964434975.1. Lineage (GTDB taxonomy): Bacteria > Cyanobacteriota > Cyanobacteriia > Cyanobacteriales > Microcoleaceae > JAAURB01. The sequence continues at coordinate 30,924 of CAYSWY010000058.1, read as the reverse complement.
TTACCTTACGCACAAAGCTTTGGTCAGCCGGGTTAACCATACGCATAATAATGTATGAATTGCACATGGCAAGAGTTGTTTCATCAAGCCGTGATGGTCGCTGACTAATCAGAATTAAACCCACGCCAAATTTACGACCTTCTTGAGCAATCTGTTTAGTAATATTTATGGAATGTTGCTCTGCTACCGTATTCGCACGAGATGGAACAAAGTTGTGTGCTTCTTCAAGAAGTAAAAGTGCTGGTAACTTAAGATCATCCCTAACTCGTGCCTCAAAAATTTTGTCAGAAATAAGACTGTATATTGTTGCCTGAAATTCTTCTGTGTAACCGGCCAAAGAAACAACACTAATTTGACCATATTTAACTAATTCTTTGCGGTCAGTCGGTAATGGCTCAGCACCATCACGAGCCACCTTTTTATTAGTTTGTTCCATACGGAGTAAGGCTTTTGCTGCTGCATAAGTCCGCTTTTTTATGCCTGCAAGGGTTGTTTTTCCAGAATAACTTGTGAAACCATTCCACCCCCAATCTTGTAGTTGCTGTTTGTCATTGTCTCCATCTTGATCACGCAAAGCTGCTTCGCCAGCTTCAGCAATTTGAGCAATTAACCACAGATTTGGCTGTACACCATAGCGATTTAATTCAGGTTTGTTAATGCGTTGAGCTAGCCAATCTACTCGCCTGCTCATTTCTTGATCATCTTGAACATAGAAAGATTTAGCAGCTTGAAAAAGATCATCAAAACAGGTAAGCATGGTATCTGTTAGTTTATATCCGAGATTACTCACAATTTGAGCTGCTGTATCACTATCTTCTTCAAAAATAGGAAATTGAGCATAATATCGATGCACTCGTCCTTTCAAACTTTGCACCTCTGTTAATCCTGTATAATCTCCATGAGGATCAAATATAACAATAGGATAATTTTTGGCAGCTAGTTGCTCAATCACTCGCCGCGCTGTCCAACTTTTACCAGCACCCGTCATCGCTAAAATTGCGAGATGGCGAGTCACAATTGCATGACCATCAACGGTTACATCAACCTCAGAACGGTTGGAAAGAGTCGCAATATTTAAAGCACGGTTTCGTTTATCCTGCAATTCCCCAAGAACAACACGAGCAACATCATCTGAGTCTGGACGATAAGCACTAGAAGCAGGTTGAGGTGGATAACGAAGTTTATTGAGTTTCCCTCTTGTGCTTGTCTTTAAGGGTTCAGCGCCTAAGACTTGGCAAACCGCAGTGACCATCTCTCTGCTTAAGGAAAGTACCGTATCAAATGGATTTGTGCGAGTCGCAGCTAACTCATGTCCTGCTTCAGTTGGAAAAAGGGGATTGATTCGTTCAATGCTTTGAACCTTCGCTCAAACACGGATTTTTTCTGGAGTTGCACTATTTTCAGGTTGACGGATTTCAGCATCTACAGCAATGATATCTTGCTCACGAATTGTTTCATGTGCTACAGCAAGCCGAAACTCACGACTGGTGCTTTCTCCTACTAAAGTCCCAACATATTTAGTTGTGGGTGAGTTTGAATTTTGTGTTGATTTAGCCATTGATTTAAGCAGGTAGTTTAGGCATTTGGACGAAATAGCCAATCTCGCTTAGTCATATAAATTGACTGAACAATAAGGTGACGCATCTGAGCATCACTGACTTGTCCGCTTTGTAAACTAATTCCTAAGTGATATTTAATGAGTTTGCTATAAGCATCAGTGAGCCAATTCGGTATTTTGGCATATTTATCAGCAATATCTAACCCCACAGGAAAACCATAACCCGGAAGTAAACGAGCATATAAGTAAGTTCGTTTGGCAGCTTCCGTAATCTGACTTTTACCTAAATCAGCAAAAACTTCTACTCTAAAGGGTTCAGTTGTTTCTGAAACTTTTACATAACACCCTTTCACTTTAGGAAATCCAATTTCATTGTAAGGTTTGAGGCAACTCCAATCTGCATCTGTTGTAAAAGACTCATTTGGCAAGGAAATGTTACCTTTACTGAGTCCTGTATATTTACTTTTTATTTCCCACGGTTCGGAAAATTGACCGGCTTCTAGCAGCATCGATAGCAGAAGAGCATCTGTATAGCCTAATTTATCTAATAATGCTTTAGGTGTTTTAATATCTTCCCGTCCATATAATTCATTAAAGTAGCTTATTTTGTCATTCTTTCTTAAACCTTTAAATACTCTCTCTAAAAGGATCGTTTCACTAAACTCTCGTAATTCACCCCCTCGCTCAACAACACCAGCAATGATAGTTTTTGGCTTTCGTTGTTTTGCTTCTTTGATTAATTGACGATATAAAAAGGCTATCCATGATAAGGGTTCAAATAGTCTTCTTTTTATCCACTCATCAGAACGACCTGGAGCAATTTTGGGGTATATTTCTATTTTAGCTTCTTCCAGAAAATCTTCTTTAAGCTGTTGAGCTAATTCGGGCTTTTGGGCGTAATGCTTTAAAAAAAGATCAATGTCTTTTTCCGTGAAAGGTGTATATCCAGCATAGCCGCTCATCATGTAAACAAGTGGGCCATGAAACATTAAAACACGTAAATCAGGTGTTCGTTTTAAAGCGGATAAACCACCTAAAAGTTCAGCAGTAATTCGGACAATATCAGGAAAATCTTTACGCTCTTTACTACCTCCTTCTAAGTCACCCAGAATAACAGGAAAATAACCAAACTGTTCACGCTCTGCTAGATTACGTTCACCTGTTCTCACACGATAAGAACCAACTCGTAAAAAAATAGGAACTGGACTAGACATTTGGACTTGACCTAGACCGCCATCAATAAAGGTAACAACCTCACCTTGAACCTTTTGCCAATTTAGATCATTGATCGCTTTAGTTTCAAGTATTTGATGCTCTCTTTTTCCTAAATCAGCCTCACGCATTGCTCGTCGTAGGTGCGTAACAAATTTTGCAGTATTTGCGAAATAGTTATCACGAAGACTTTCTGCCACAAGCAAAGCATTTTCAGATAGCTTAATCATGATATGAGGATGATTTTGTAAATCTGAAATCACCTCTTCTTCTATTGAATTATAGTTTTGCTGATTCATATACATTTAACTTCAAGACCTAGTTGAACTAGTATTCGCCGAGCTGCACTCGAATGAAATGCACTAACAGGCAATCCTGTCAACTGACTCACCAACCACTTCGGTGATACTCGTTGCTCATCTACCAGCACATACCAGGATTGATATGAAGCTGAATTTCCCTTTTCTTTCGCTAATGCAGAACGAGCGACATCAAGTACTTGTTCTCGTGTCATTACGACTTCAATTCCCTTAATCGATGCTCTCCCTTGAGAAGCTATTACCGATGTACCTTGACATACTTTTGGAGGTTCACCATATAGCCATTGATGCAATATTACCAGCTTTTTACCGATAGCACCTGTGGCAATTTTAATTTTTGAGTCATAAATTATAATTTAATCATATCCTTCCAAAGCTTTAAAATAGTCTTTACCTACGCAAATACAAACTTCCTGATAGAATTTGCTACTGAATATACATTTTAGTTTTTCACTCACTTCTGGCTGTAGTTCACGCGATCGCTGTCTCGTCATTTTTCGATCATAATCGGGAATTAGCTGTTGTTGTGAAATTAAACCAAACTCTGCTGAGAGTATATATATCTCTATGTTAGTTAAATATTTTTCTCGTAGATAACGACGGACTAATCGAAAAGTTGGCCCATTATAACGCTCGATAGCAGGCAGTAACTCGGAATCAGAACGTTTCTGCTTAGTACAAGCAAGGATTAATAAATAGCAGGATTCAAGCATTTAATTGGTCAATAAATATGGCTATTATAGACTGGGTATGAGAAATTAATAGTAAAAATTGAATTTGACAAAACTCTTGATTTTGTATCAATTATATGACTTAAGCCAGGAGGGAATTGCGATTTTTGAGGAAAGTGTGCAACGACAATGAAACCCTTTAACTGGAATAGGGATAAAAACCAACAACTTTAGCAACAAAGAGGAATTACCTTCAATAATATTGTCCAATCTATTGAACAAGGCAACCTCCTTGATGTCATCAAACACTATAACCCTGATAAATATCCCAACCAAAATATTTTTATTGTTAAAATAGACAATTATGTTTATCTTGTTCCCTTTGTGGAAAATGATTTAGAGATATTTCTCAAGACCATCATTCCTAGTCGAAAAATGACCAAGAAATATTTAGGAGGTTAATTAAAGTATGAATTCCCTCAACCCTGAAGAAAAAGAAGTTTTAGAAAGTGTTGAAAAAGAAGAATGGGAAAGTATTGAAAATATATCTCAAGAAATTGAGCGTTATCAAGCTTACGCTATTCATCAAATCAATCAACAGACAGTAGAATTAACTTTATCAGTAGAAGATAGTCAGAAAATACAACTACTTTCTCAACAGCTTGATCAATCTATTTCTAATTTAAGTCGAGATATTTTACATAAATATCTACAAGGTGAATTAGTTGAAAGAGAATAGTAGGAAAAGAAATAGATAAAATCGAGAAGAAATTAAGTCACTTTATCATTGATATCGACAAATATTGGCTTGAGTTTCCTCAAGTGTCTGATTTGCTTTGAGATAGTCCTGTATCCAGTCACAGGCTAAATTTAACAAGTCTGAGTTTAAGATTGATTGAATATCCCAAAGCGTGACTTCTCCATGACGACTCGCAGATATTAAAGTATCTCCTTGTGGACTAAAACTGATCTTGCTAAACTGAGTTGAATGACCGGATAATGTCTGAAGTAACTCACCTTGATAGTTCCAGATTTGAATCTTATCGGGAGAAAGACGATCAATAATTGCAATTAGCTGACGATCAGAATTAATCTCCATATCAACGATTGCTTCAGCGTCAGTTTCAATTATACTTAATAATTTACCTTTTCTATCCCAAAGTTTCACCTCGCCACTCTGGGTAGCGACTGCAATGGTTTGATCCGATGCGCTAAAACGCCAAGCTTGAATCTGATTTTGAGAACTGATCAAACTGACTAATGGTTGACGGAATTTATCCTGTAAATTCCAAAGTTCAAGTTGATAGTCATTACTAAATCCCAGGACTTTACCATCAGGACTAAATGCCATTTCAGAAATATTAATTTGTGTTGGGTTAATCTCCTGTTTTAAATCTCCTTTAGAATTCCAAATTTGAATTTTATTCTCTGAATTTAACGTTGCAATTAATTTTTTGTTATCGTGAACAGCAACCGCTTTAATCCAGTCTATTTGAGATATTAAACGATTGACTAAATCTGAATTATTAATCCATGTAAATGATTTAGGATTTGCTTGATTTAATAGTCGTAATAAACGTTGACCATTAAGTGTAATATTCTTAACTTCATCTATAGAAAAGCTTTGTAATAAGGTTCCGTCTTGCTGCCAATGTTTAACAAAACCCTGATAACAAAATGTCATAAATTGCCGATCATATGAGCTAAATTCAACTTCTATAATTAACTCTTCGTGTGCCTGAAAAGTCTGCTTCAGTGGATGATTCAGTCGCCAAAAGTTAATCGTTCCATCTGAATGACTTGAAGCCAAAATATTACCATTAGGACTAAATTTCATCTGAGTTGTTTCTAAGGGATCTCCGACCAAACTGTTGATTAAATTTCCCTGACGATTCCAAAGTTGAATTTTATGACTTAAACCTCCGACTGCAATCAGTTTACTATCTGGACTAAAAGCAATACTATTAATCACAGATTGATGAGTATGAAAGGCAGTTAATAATGTTCCATCGAGATTATAAAGCGTAATACTGCTCTCAGGGTTAGTCACTGCAATCAACTGATTGTCTGGACTAAAAACAACGGTTTGCTGACTACTTAAACCAGAAGCATGATAGTTGGGTAATGTTTTCAGTAAACGTCCCTGACGATTCCAAAGTTTAACTTTTCCATCTTCCCCACCCGTTGCTAAAATCTTTCCATTAGGAGAGATAGCTAAGGTATAAACTAATCCTTGATTCGGTTTAAATGTTGTCAGTAATTGACCCTTTGTATCCCAAATTTGAATAGTATTATAACCACTGACTGCGGCTAAAGTTTGTTGATTTAAAGCAATTTGAGTCACACCAGAAGAAGCTGCTTTAATTTCTTTTATAATAGCTCCAGATTGATTATATAGCTTAATGATATTCGTTTTATCTCCGACTGCAAATTGTTGACCTAAAGAACTAAAAGCAACGGTTTTTAGGGTTTTGTTATTCACTAAGCTTCTTAAGAGTCGTCCCTGACGATTCCATTGTTTAATACTGCCATCTTGACTGGCTGAAATAAAGGTTTCTAAAGGCTCTCCTTCCTGACTAAAAGAAAGTGCTATAATTTCCTGATTATGTCCAGATAAACGATTATATTGATTAATACTAAAAATTGCTTCTCTTAAAATTTTGTCTGCGTGCTGCTGAAGTTTAGAATCAGTTAACTTAAAAATTTTTAGTTTTTGTTTAGCTTGAATTACTGTTAATAATGCATCTAAACTATGCTCAGAAGCCAGCAATGCTTCAGATGAATGAAGTAAAGATTGTAATTCATTTTTATGAGCTTCACTTTGAACTTGTGATGAATTAAAATATAAACTAAATACAATCATTAACAAGATTGTAGTGATTAATAAAGCCGTAGTTATAATTTTTAACAATAACTTTTGCAGTCGAGATATTTCTTTGTCCTTATTTTGTTTTTTCTGCTCCTGAATCAGTCTGGCTTCTGTTTCTTGCCTCACCTTTTCTAAAAAGAACTTCTGAACTTTTACTATTTTTCTTTCTTCTAATAAACGAGCTTCTATTTCTTTTGCCCGTTCAGCTTCTAACGTTTTATTAATTTCTTGATCTTCATATTTTTGAGAAGCGGCTAAAAACCGATAATCTAAATCCGTTAAACTTTTTCCTTCTGCCCAGTCTTGAGCTTCTTTTAACGCATTTCCCCGTATTAATCGAGACTCATCTTGATAATTTGATGATTTCCAGGCTTCTATAAGCTGAGAATAAGGACGAATTTGATTGAGTTGCTGTTGAACCCATTGTGCATTAAAAATCTCTCCATAAATTTTGTTTTTAACTTTTAAATATCCTTCTTCTTTAATCACTAAGCCACTCAATATTAATTCCAGTTTTGCTCGAGAATTATCTAATTTTACCTCTGATACTGGCTGAGTTTCTAAATCTTGTAAAATCTTTTGATAAATTCCTAGAATTCGACTCAAACAGTTAGTATTATGTAATAACCGATCTTGAATGGTTTTAATATGCTCTGGTTCATCTTTGGCTTCCCAATTTTCGATAATTTGCGATCGCACTAATTCACTCACCCATGCTGACGCTTGATCGGCTTGAATGACTAACTGATTTGATTGCTTATTTAGAAAAGCACTAACGATTAAATTACAGACTTTTTGAGTCAGAAAAGGTTGCCCGCCTGTCCAAGATAAGACTTCTTTTAAAAGAGTAACTGAACAGTTAGAGTTCAATCTAAAATTTTGAGCTAAGGGTGTTGCTTCTTCCCTGGTAAATCCTGTTAACTTAATAGCACGACCGATATTAAATGGAGTACGTGTTTTATCTTGAATTAAATCACTGGGTGTAGCGACACCAAAAATGGCAAAACTAATTCGGTTGTAAATCGAATGAATAGCCCGCTGATTGTAAAAAGAACGAATTAGGGCAAAAAAATCATCTACTGAAAAATCAAGGTGTAAAATACTATCAACTTCATCAATAAAAATAAAAATTTGTTCTTGAGGTAAATAAACCTCTAATAACAGATCAATAAATCGACTAAACCGTTGAATAAAAGAAAGATCTTCGGCCTCTTTCCACCAGGATTTTAAATTAAATTCTCCTAAAAGATCAAACTCTAAAGATAAACTGGTAATAATTCCTTTGTACCATTGTAAAGGTGTAATTCCTTCACTGCCAATCACACTTAAATCAATAGCAGCACAACGACACCCTTGCTGTTGTAAGCGATGTTGGGTTCGCACCATCAAGGATGATTTGCCCACCTGACGGGCATTAAGAACGTAGCAAAATTCGCCCCGCTTTAAGGCATGATACAATTCATCATCGGCTTGTCGCTTAATATAACTGGGGGCATCTGTGCTTAAGCTTCCCCCAACCTGATAAGGGGATTGAATCATAGGTTATTAGTTTTTAGTTATTAGTTGTTAGTTGTTAGTTTTTAGTTATTAGTTGTTAGTTTTTAGTTATTAGTTGTTAGTTGTTAGTCGTTAGTTATTCTGCTTCCGGTTATCTCCAATCATCAACAACGAATTAGGATTGAGACAAAGCTGCTAATACTAATGTTAAATCATCATCGGTGCGTTGGCTAACACGGGGCGATCGCAAAAATGAAACCAGTTGTTCTTTAGCTATCATTTCATCGTTAGCATTGTCAATAAACTGAAACAAAGGGGAGAAGAAAGGTTGATGCGGGGTACCATCCGGCATTTTTAATCCTAACATCTGTAACCCATCGGAGAAAACGGCTAGATGAGTGGCTGTGCCTTGCCAAATATTAATTTGAGCGGTCTCAACTGCATCGGCACAAATCAAAAATTTAGTTTCATTGAGATACTCACCTTGTTCTGGAAGGGTTAAAGCCTCGAGAGTGTTTTCTGCTGTTTCAACCACTGCTGCCCCGTCTCCCACCTGAGCCACCGCAATTTGTTGAGGGGTTGCAACCACTACAATTAGAGTTGTTGCTAAGTCTCGAATTTCGGCTTCAATGCGGCTAGCCTCATCAACCACAGCTTGTTGAGCAACGGTTAATGTTTCTTTGAGGGAATCTTCCCAGCTTTCTTCTGGTGTTATCGCCATTTGGGTTTTAGTGACGACTTCAACGGCGGTTTGCACTGCCACTTGAGCGCCAATTGCTGAGAGCTTTGCAGACCCTGCTCCATCGGCTACCGCTACAACCAAAGTTTCGGGGGATAAGATGTCCCAAGCATGAGCATCCTGACAGGGAAGATGACGTTTTTCATGACCTTTCCCGGTCACAGATGCAGAAATAATTTGCCAGTTTGACTCAATTAAAGCCATGGGGTTTTGTCATTGGTGATTTGTCCTTTGTCCTTCGTTGTGAGAGGAATAGAAACTCCTACTATGGCAGTCAGGATAGGATATTTTATCCCCCTCTCAAAAGCCTTCTTAAACCGTTCCCCATCCCGGTGGAGGCAGGGCAACCTGTTCATCAAGTTTGGAGTGGGAGACTGCTTGCATACTAGCCGACAGCCACATAAACATCTCTCTAAAATCTAATCCTTTTAATTTTAAGGGAGCGCGAGACACAATCATACTTAAGCGTTCCATATTTGCCCCTTCAACGCCAACGGCAAAGAAGGCAACTTGTTTATTGGCTTCTTCTTGACTAACTCGCTGAGCAGCCCCGTCGGCCATGCGGTCAGACTCGCCTTGAGGTTCGCCATCTGTAATCATAAACACCCAAGGGCGATAATAGGCAATACCGTTATTGCGATATTCTGCTTTACGAGCCGCCACTAAATCTAAAGCCTGATGAATAGCGGTTCCCATGAATGTTTGTCCTTGAGCCGTCAGTAACGGAGGTTCAAACTGGTCGGCTGTGACAAAGTCTTGGAGAATTTTAACTTGATTATCAAAAGAAATCACCGCCACTTCGACGCGCTTTTTGGCAAGTTCATCTCGAGTTAAATCATGTCTAAAGGTATTGAGTCCGTCGTTGAGTGCATCGATAGGGACACCTTGCATTGAGGCAGAGGTATCGAGTAACAACACACAAGGACAACGAGGTTCAGGGTTTTCTGCAAATTCTACAGCTTCTTCGAGTCTCATAAGTGAATTTTTTCCGGGCTGTCTTCTAGCATATCTGATGTTGGGTCTGCTACCATGATCGCTCCAGTTTTCTGTGATACTGCAATATCACGCCTGCAGTCTAATCAGAGGGGTAGTTATTGCAGATTTCTATTTAATGGCTGAATCGAATAAGGGGTTGAGGGAAATGCAGAGACTTGAGTTGGAGAGTAGCGTAAAATCACCAATAAGGGAATCACTAAGGTTAAGAGTGCAATGACTGCACCAAAAATGTCTGCAAATGTAGAGGAAGGTGTGTTAAAAGATCTAGGAGGTTTACTGTCAGATTCCATAAAAATTGCAGCTAGAAAGCGAGTATATTAACGAGAGTATCACTAAGTATTTAGGCTTCTTAGTATAACATAATACTCTTGAAAGATGCCTAAGATTCAATCAAAACGAATCAAGGACTTTAGCCATTTTTGAGTTGATCAAATTGATATTCGCGATCGCGTACAATTGGCAACCGGAATCATCTTAACTTAATTTTAATGATTTAGCCTGATCCCTTAGTACTACCTAATTTATGATTCTGTTGAACCATGAAGCTGATGATAGAGATCTTGAACCTGACTCAGCAGCGTTTGAATCTTTTGCCATTCGGATGCTTCAGGATTAAGACTATGGAGTTGTTCGGCTTGCATTTCTTCTTGAAGTTGATGTAGAAGGGGGTCAAGGGGCGCAGAGGGTTTGAAGCTGTCATCACCATTGGCGTTACGACTGTTCTCAGCGACTTCTTGAATATCCTGAGCGGTTTCTGCTAGGGTTAGGGTGCGATGAGCAATATTATCTGGCAACTTCGGAGAGTCTGACAGAGCAATTCGAGATAATTCCAGCAACAGTTGGCGCACCGCCTCAATCCACTGACTTTGCTGAGATTGCCAGGTAGAGGGATCAGAGTTGTGATCGGTTTTTTCTTGAATCGCTTGTGCTTGTTGCGCTAAGGGTAAAGCATCGGTTGAAACCTGTTTAGGCAATCGGGGAATATCGCTTAAGGAGGCACGGGCTACTTCGATCAGTAAGCTGCGAACCTGTTTAATCCATCGTAAATCAGAATTGAGTGAATTTAACTGAGCCATCTTTTATATAAGTATACAAATTGTCCCTAAGCCTAGTGATTAAGAGACTAACGTTGTCGAAAATTCTATCAAAATTAAATACAATTAACAGATATGGGTGTAACTCCTCACAACCCTAAGCTGTGTTAAGCAATGACACTTGGCAAATGATTCAATTCTCCCCTTGAGCAATCCGAACGCAACCGATGGACTTACAACCCGGAGTGAAAAGTCCGTATGAGTGAACGGTATTCTATCTCCGTCATAACCCTTAACCCCTAAAAGATACGGTGATCTGTATCACAGGTAGCAGTATTCCTTGTTGAAAATAACCGAAACAGAAGTAATTGTTTCAGCCGGGGCAATTTGCTTCAAGCCTAATGGTAGTTGATATTAACGTAGTCGAGTATATTATTGTGAGGCAACACGCTCAAGCCTCAAGTTCATTTGGTGTGAAAGAGAAACAACATGGTACAAAATAATATTTTTGTTCGACAACAACAAAAAGTCTCAACTCTGGCTATATTGGCGGCTGTGGGAAGTTTTGTCACAGGGGCGATGTTACCTTGGAATTTACGCATTAGTTCTCCCTTACCGGCCGTTGATGCCACTGAGACAGCACCGGATGTGTCTACCCCGCCATCAACTCCGGCTCCAGCTCCCCAACAACCAGACGACTCAGACAATAACCCAACGTCTACCACAGAAAGCAAGGAAGTTCAAACGGCTCAAACCCCTCAAACTGCTGCGACAACCTCAAGAAAACGGCCCTCAGAAGGCCTAAGCTTAGCCTCAATGATCACCGATGGCACGGGAGTGAATATTGAGACAGCCATCAACCAACGCATTGAAAAAATGCAAACCAAACTGATTAAGCTGGAAAAAAAACGCTTTCATTATCCCATCCCGCAGCAGTTTCAGGGCAAGAAAGTAGAAAAAGTTAAATTAAAAAATAATGATCGGGTGATTGCCCTCACCTTTGATGATGGGCCGTGGCCTGAAACCACAGAACAGATTGTAGAGATTTTAGAGGAATATGATATTAAAGCGACTTTTTTTTGGGTGGGAGCAGCGTTAGAAAAACATCCAGAAATTGCCGAGAAAGTTGCTCAAGCAGGCCATGAAATAGCTAATCATACCTGGAATCACACCTATGACAAAATGAGTCCAGAAGTGGCAGCCGATGAAATTAATCAAACAGATGAATTGATCGAAGAATTAACCGGAATTAAAACCACTTTATTTCGTCCGCCCGGTGGTGTCCAGGATAATGGGTTAGTCGATTATATTTACAGTCAAAACTACGTGAATGTCATGTGGTCTTCCGACTCGTTTGATTGGTATGATACGGCAGCACAAATTGTGGATAACGTTATGGAAACCGTTACACCCGGAGGAATTGTACTGATGCATGATGGGGGTGGGACTCGCTATGCTACAGTAGAAGCCTTACCAGAAATTATCGACCAACTGAAAGAAAAAGGGTATCGCTTTGTCACAGTCAATGAGCTGTTGCATTTGGCTGATCAGAACGCATCTGAAGATGAACCAGACGTTCAACCCTCTACCGAACAGCAGTCCGTCTCTCGTTAACATTAATTAGAATTACGAGTTCATGTCTACCACTTTAACCTCCTCAACTGTTTCTCATCCGTCGGATCACTTTTCGATTTGTTTAGCCCCTTTATCCATTGATGAAATCTATAATTTAGTCGATCACCCCGCCAATGGGGCTGTTGTGGTCATGAGTGGGATGGTGCGTCATCAAACCGATGGTAAAGCAGTGGTTGCCCTAGAATATCAAGCCTATCAACCGATGGCATTAATAGTATTTCAACAAATTGCGACTCAAATTCGTTCTCGCTGGCCGGAAGTCACAGCCGTTGCTATTTATCATCGTATTGGACGGTTAGAAATTGGTGAAATTAGTGTTTTAGTGGCGGTGGGTTGTCCCCATCGTCGAGAAGCTTTTGAAGCCTGTCAATATGGAATTGATACCCTCAAACATCAGGCCCCCATTTGGAAAAAAGAACGTTGGGCCGATGGGTCAAGTAGTTGGGTGAGTATTGGGGCGTGTGAACAAGAAAATTGTTGATGTAGCGCTACGCGCGGTTGGGACAGGCACTCCTGCTACGGGCAACAGCGATCGCCAGAATTATGAAACTGATCAAAAATCCTGTACAGACGTTACATGTAACGTCATCTACGTCTGACTTGCTGACTTGCTGACTTGCTGACTCCTAAAGATTCTATTGAGTTGAAATTTCTCCCCTCAAAAACTTATCTTTAAAATATTGTTGGTACAATAGACAGCTTATATTTGCTTGATTATCCTGTATATTAATTAATCCCATACTTTTTAATTTAAACTGTTGTTCAATGCTTAATTGAGTTGCGCCTTGAAGCAGTTGTTGAAACTCTGCTGCTAAACTTTTATTTTGTTGCAGCGTCCACAACAGAGAGTGGAGATACTGGCTAAAAATCCCGGTATCCGTTGCAGCTTGCTGGAGTACATCTAATAATGAAATATTATTTCTAACACTTTGATAAAAAGCCAGTCGAACCAGATAGGGAAATCCACCTGTCCATTGCATCGCTTTTTTTAATTCAAAAGATGTCAGATCCCAGCCATGGAGGCGTGCTAAATGTTCTACATTGCTCTGAGTAAAAGGGGGTAACTCAATCGCTAAACCGACATTAAATGGAGATTGATTGGTTGGGAAAGAAATATAAACTTCAGTAGAATGAGAAAGAACCAGTCGTAATTTTTGCCAAAGTGAATTATCTTTCATTTCTTCATACCATGAGCGTAATAATGAGAAGAAATCTACAGCTAGTTCTGGATATTCAAATAATCGATTAACATCATCCAATACTAAGATAATCGGGGCGGAAACTTGTTCGAGTAAATACCCTTGGAAATAAATTGTACTACTGGCTAAAGCGCCCATGTCTTGATCCCAGTATTCATCTAACTTTGACTCGAGTTTTAACTGCTGTCCAATATTACTACAAAGCCAACGCAAAAACTTTTCTGTAGAAGCAAAAATTCCTGTTTCTGCGCGTAGTAAACTTAAACGTACAGGATAGTAATTCTGTAAAGAACCCTGAGCTAAAATTCGGGCAAGTAAAGATGTTTTTCCCATTTTTCTCGGTGCTTTGATGCGGATTAAAGCTCTAGGTTGCAGAATAGATTGAGTACAAATTTGTTCGATTGATTGATCGCGGCTGACTAAGTTATTTTGAGGATAACGTTCAATATAAAAGACTGAATCAAGCGGAACTTGACTTTCAGGAAGTTCGAGCTTGATATTTTTGATCAAATTACTATTCTGATAATTTGGCGATTTTGAAAAGGGATAAATTTTTTGTTTTAAAATAATATGGCAGTTATATTTAGTGACTTTTTCTTTTAAAAGAAATGATAAACTCTGCCAAAGTTTAGGGGCAAGAGATTGTTTAATATAACTTTCTGAATAATTATATTCTTGAGCAATATCCGCATAAGTTTTCTGACTTCTAGATAGACTTTCTCTCAAAATCATTTTTTGTATCGGATTGAGACTGTCTCCTTTCTGGGCAGCGATTAAAGATTCTACTAATTTAATTAAATCTTCTACAGAAGGATCTTCGTTATATTTTTGAGTATTGGAATCAGTTTTACTCATCAGGTTATTTTGCATTTTATTTAATTGATAATGGACTGTTTCACTGTAGATTATGAGTTTGGATATGGCTATAAAAGGGATAATTAACTCATCCTATATGCTGTTTTTTTTTGCTATGGCGCAGAGTGATATATTACTGTGATTGCCGATAAAATCTATAATATTATCTTACCCTTTTTTTTTGAGGAATACGTCTTGACAAATCAAGTTTTATTTGCATTAATATATAAAATGACTAATTTGTTGATTTAAGTTGGGATTAAAAAGCAACTTGTGACTGAACTTCTCTTTTCGATTAAATTCTTGAGAAACTAATCTATGAATCACTATGAATATCAAGTAGGGGGAAGTTTAACAATTGATGCTCCCAGCTATGTAAAACGACAAGCTGACCAGCATCTGTATCAGGCACTTCAGCGGGGGGAATTTTGCTACGTTCTGAACTCACGGCAAATGGGAAAATCTTCTCTGCTAGCAAGAACTAAGTATAGTTTACAACAAAATGGTTTTGTTTGTAGTGCCATAGATTTAACTCGTGTTGGGCGGCAAAATCTGACGGCGCTACAGTGGTATAAGGGAGTCACGGGGGAGATTTGGCGGGGATTTAATTTACTCGGGAAAGTTAATTTAAAATCTTGGTGGAAAGAAGAAGGGGATATTTCTCTTCTGCAAAAATTAGGCTATTTTATTGAAGAGATTCTTCTCGTGCAGTTTCCCCAAGAAAAAATTATTATATTTGTTGATGAAATCGATAGTATTCTTAATTGTGATTTTTCGGTTGATGACTTTTTTGCATTAATTCGATTTTGCTATAATCAACGAGCGATTAATCCTGAATATCAACGCATTAGCTTTGCTATTTTTGGAGTTGCCACGCCGTCTGATTTAATTCAAGATAAAACAATTACTCCGTTTAATATTGGTCGGGCCATAGATTTAGAAGGCTTTAAACTGAATGAAATCGAAGTATTAGCCAAGGGGATAGAAGATAAAACGGAGCGTCCTCAAGTTGTTCTCGAAGAGATATTAAGCTGGACAGGGGGACAACCTTTTTTAACACAAAAGCTTTGTTTGTATCTATCTGCTGGGAAAGATAAAATATTATATATTGCTAGAGGAAAAGAGAAAGACTGGGTCAAAAATTTAGTCAGAACGGAGATGATTGAGCAATGGGAATCTCAAGATGAACCGGAACATTTTAGAACGATTCGCGATCGCATTTTACGCAATCAAAAACAAGCGGGTCGAATGTTAGGGATTTATCAGCAAATCTTGTTGACTCAAAAAGACTCAGAAGGTGTATTGACAGATGACTCTCGAGAACAAATTGAATTACAACTCAGCGGTTTAGTTGTCAAACAACAGGGTTTACTAAAGGTCAGAAATCCTATTTATCAACAAGTTTTTAACCCACAATGGATCGAAAAACAACTCGCGGCAATACGTCCTTATTCTCAAGCATTTGAAGCTTGGATGGCATCGGATCAGCAAGATCATTCTCGGTTATTACGAGGACAGGCATTACAAGATACTCAACTTTGGGTCAGAGGTAAAAGTTTGAGTGATGGAGATTATCAATTTTTAGCCGCTAGTGAAGCGTGGGATAGAAAAGAAGTACAAATAGTATTAGAAGCTGAACGCACTAAAGCCGTCGAAGCTGAATTGATCCAAACTCAAAAAAATGTTAAATTACAACGGCAATTTTTAACAGCCGTCAGTACTGCTTTTGTGGTAGTAATTGGACTGGCTGGAATCACGTTTGGGCAATATCAAACAGCATTAAAAAATCAACGAATTGCTAACTTGAATGAAATTCGTGCTTTGGCTTCTTCGTCTAATGCTTTGTTTACCTCCCAGCAAAACTTAGATGCTTTAGTTGCTGCTATTAAAGCGCGGGTTAAATTGCAACGGCTGAGTGGAGTCGATATTGCAACTGTAAAAGAAGTCGATAAAGTATTACAACAAGCAATTTATCATGCAGATGAATTTAACCGTTTCCTTGGACATGACGGTATTGTTTCAGGGGTGGCTTTTCATCCGGATGGTGAAATTATTGCGACTGCTGCTGCCGATAAAACCGTGAAATTGTGGCAGGCCGATGGTACGTTACTGAGAACACTACCCCACGAAAGTACAGTTCTTAAAGTTCAGTTTAGTCCCAATGGTGGAGCGATCGCCACCGCTAGTGCAGATGAAACGGTTAAGTTGTGGAGGCTTAATGGTGATTTATTACAAACCCTCGAGGCACATCAAGCAGCGGTGCGGGATGTAGCGTTTAGTCCGGATAGTAAAACCATTGCCACCGCGAGTGCAGATAAAACGGTTAAATTGTGGAGGCTTAATGGTGATTTATTACAAACCCTCGAGGCACATCAAGCAGGCGTGGCCAGTGTTGCCTTTAGCCCCAATGGTAATACTCTCGCAACAACGAGTCTCGACAATACCATTAAACTTTGGACTCGCGATAAAGATAAGATATATCGCCTCTCTAACACGTTAACGGGTCATGAGGCAGGTATTTTAGATGTTGCCTTTAGCCCAGACGGTGAAACTATTGCTTCAGCGAGTGAAGATAATATGGTGAAATTATGGAAACCCGATGGTACCCTCCTCAAAACATTTCAACACCATAATAATGAAGCGGTGACTGTTGCTTTCAGTCCAGATGGTAAAATGATTGCTTCAGGTAGCGAAGAACAAACGATTAAACTTTATACAACTGACGGCAGGCTAGTGAGAGTGTTTGCCGGACATGATGCGGGACTTGAACAAATTACCTTTAGCCCAGACGGTGAAACCATTGCCTCAGCCAGTAAAGATGGTACCGTCAGACTGTGGCAAACCACATCTCCTTTAATGACAAAATTATATGGTCATGAGGGGAGAGTTTGGGATATTGAGTTTAGTCCAGATAGTCAACGGCTTGCTTCAACGGGGGCTGACCAAACCGTTAAATTATGGACTCGTGATGGGGCAAATTTGACGACTTTTGAAGATCATAATAGTAATGTCCCCGATGTGATATTTAGCCCAGACGGTGAAACTATTGCCTCAGCGGCGGCTGATGGTACAATCGCACTGTGGCAGCCTGACGGGACAGTAATGCAGCGTTTAGAAGAGGCTACCTCAATGGTGCTGAGTGTGGCGTTTAGCCCCAATGGTCAACTGCTTGCTTCTGGTGGTGACGATAATTTAATTCGGCTATGGCAATTTGATTCGCTAAAAGAGAAGTTTCTGCTGCTAAAATCTTGGAAAGCCCATGAGGCGAGGGTGTGGAAGGTTGAATTTAGTTCCGATGGCGAGATGATTGTTTCAACCAGCGCCAATGGTACAGTTAAACTCTGGCAACCGGATGGTACTTTACTCCAGACTTTGAAAGGTCACAGTAATGCGGTTTGGGATGCCTCAATTAGTCCGGATAGTCAGACGGTTGCAACAGCGAGTTGGGACGGTACGGTTAAACTATGGCACAATGACGGGACTTTAGTCAAAACACTAACAGCAGACAATATACCAGACAATGTAACAGGTTTTATTGGTGTTGATTTTAGTCCAGATGGTCAGATGGTTGCAGCCGCGACAGATACCGAGACCGCAATGTTATGGAAAACGGACGGAACTTTTCTGACAACACTGTGGGGTAGCTATACAGATTTAGTGTTTAGTCCGGATCACCAGCTATTGGCGGCAGCGGGTGATGAGCATACAGTTATTGTGTGGAATTTGGAGCAAATTGTCAATCTTGATTTATTAGAATATGGTTGCGACTGGGTGAGAGATTATCTGCGGACAAATGCAACAGATAGTACGGAACGGACTTTATGTATAGAAGAGAAATATTAACTGATTATCAAAAATAGTATAGATTTTTCATATAATTTTTGTCTTTTCTGCGAATTGGATAGCTGGATTTTTGTTAAAGCGTTCGTAATATTTATTAATTGGTTTTTGATCAAAAACACTAATTTTATCCATTGACAAAATTTTGATTTAATGTTATGTAAGCAGAGAGCGAGATCAAACAGATGAACTATATGTATTGTCCGTCCTATCTAAGACTGAAATAATGAAAATGTATTTATTCGAGGAAGAAACAATGCTTTCATAAGAAGATAGAAATAATTTAAAAGAGTTAGGCAAACAGGCCAAAGAAGCTCAATATCCTTGATCGCCATTGGTAAATTACGAATCCTTACTTGTTTAGGACTACCAATGTATAGTGATTGATAGAAGTCTATAAATCGATTCAAGACAAAGTTTACTTTTTAAATATTTAGTATACCTGAACAAAAATGTATTCACTCACAAAAACTCAAATTAAACATTTTTACGAGAAAGGTTGGCTAGGTCCTCTTGATACTTTTTCTTTGGCAAAAATTCAACCAATTAAAGATTACTTAGCTCAGAATAGTCAAGAAGTTACAATAGATGGTCAACAACTAAGAAAATTTTATAATCATTTCTTAGGTTATCAAACAACGCGAGAACATCATTTATGTTGTCCATCTTTGCTGAAAATCTTAAAAGATGGAAGAATCGTGAGACGCTTAAACCAGTTAGGTGAATCCAACTTACTATTGTGGCGAAGTAATATTTTTGATAAACTTCCAGGGCAAGAGGGAATAGGTTGGCATCAAGCTATCAATTACGATGGTCAGAAAATAACTGAAGAACTTGAGGAGTCTAAGAAAACACTGATTTTTCCTAAGAATAAAAAGCTTCTTAATTTGACTGTTTGGTTAGCAATTGAAGATGCAACTTTAGAAAATGGTTGTCTTTACTTTGCCAATGGGAGTCACAACTATAGATTTAAAGAGGTTAAATCATCTCCCAGTAAAGGTGCATTTTCTTTTCTGAATCATGAAAAAATATCCTGGCAACAACAAAAATCTTACTCAAAAGTTTTTGATTTTAACGAGCAAGAGTGGAATATAGAAGCGGTACCTGCAAAAGCTGGTCAAATCATCATCTTAACGGAAAAGGTAATGCATGGCTCTCCTGCCAATCACTCTAGTCAACCACGAATAGGTATTAATGCTCGCTATATTAACCCAAGTGTGCAAATTTATCCTCATCGTAAGCAGGGTGATTATATTGATGGTGTAGGTAACAATATCGAAAGACATTTTTCCATCTTAGTTTCTGGATCTGATGATTACAAGCTAAACGTAGTTCAAGCAAATCATACAAACCCAAATCGGTAGTCTAGCCATAGTAGGGTGCGTCCGACAGACGCACCACATACCTCAGTTGTAAATAGCCCATACACTCACTGCTATAATTTACTGTGTTGCCCGTTGCCATAGCCGCTGAATTTCTCGAATTTCTGTATTATCAGGGCTTTGTTGAACAGTAACAGCCAGATTAACTTCTACTCCCGGAATATTTTGACTCCAAGGACTACCGGGTATTGAGGTTAAATCTAAGTTATTTTGAACCGGACGAAAACCAAATTGAACAAATACTTTTTGTTGTTCAGGTTGAGTAATAAAATCAATAAATTCACGGGCAGCTTTGGCTGTATTTGCATTATTATTCCGACGGACAATCGCTGCTGTTGCTACTGTTTCAATGGTTGGATTTAAGTAATAAATTTGATAGGGTTGACGTTGATTAATCGCGGACTGTTGCCAACGTTCTAAAGCAATACTTTCATATACAGTCGCGACATCGGCATCATTGGGGCCGCGAGTAATGAATTCTTGTAATAAAATATCAGTTGAACGAGGGGGTAAATAAACTGATTGTTTCACCGTTTGAAATAATGATTCTACACTGGGATTATTCAGATTATTATTCCCAATTTTTGATTTTGCCCATAAATCTAACGTCAGTTGACCACTATTAGAACGAGTGGGATCACTCATGATAAAATCAAAGCTACCCCAATTATTTTGACCGCCAATTTCTCCCCAATTTTTAGCTTGCATTGCTTGTTCTATTTTATCCCAAGAAAAACGCCCATTTGGAAATAAGATATTACCCCGTTCTGGCCATGCAATTCCTACTAGAAAAGTTTTGGCGATCGCAGTCGGCGTATCATAAAAAGCTTCACTATTATTTTGCGTTTGCCAACGTTGATTAAGCTCATCTAAAAACTCTGTACTGGCGGGAATTACCACTGTGGGTTTAAAGTCATTTTTATCATCAATATAGTTATTGACAATATCTTGAGAACCCTGAAATTGAAGTTCTAGATTAATATTAGGATGCTGTTGTTCAAATTGAGTTTCTAGCTGTTTTAATGGTTCTGCGAGTTCAGTCCCACTGACAACAACAACCGTTTTTTCTAATCCGGGAATTGGGGCATAAGCTAAGGCAAAAGCAGTCAGAGCAAGTAATGTTGAAATCACTATTTTATTAGGACGTTGAGAGGGTTTAGGAGTACTGTTCATTTCTAAATTTTTCCTTCTGGTATATATATAATATTTTCCTTTTCCTGTGGTACAAAAATCTTTTGTTTTAAGCGGGAAATAGGTGCATAAGCTAAACCCAAAGTAGTCAGGGCAAGTAGTATTGAAATGACTATCTTTTTCTGCCGTTTAGATGGTTTAGGAGTCGTATTCATGGTGAAGTTTTTACCTGTGGTAAAGTGAGTTAATGTTTGAATTCGATATCAAGTCAGTATTGCCGTAATTGCCTAAATTCAATCACCTCGATAAACATTGATTAATATTCATGTTAGTCATCTCAATTTCAATCATGTCCTGAGAACAACAATTATTGAGTCAACGTTACTGAGTTAAGATATCGACATTTTCTTGATAAGCTTTTAACTCTTCACTTAAATATTGTAGTTCTTGAATATCTTCTGAGGTGGTTAAATTTGCTGTTCTTAACTTATTTTGAAGCTGCTGTAAAATCCCGGCTGAATCTTGAATCATTTTCTCTAAACTAATTAATTTAGCCTGTCGAGTATCCTGACCCTGTTTAGCCAGTTCAATATTTTGTTTTAAACTCACTGCTAAATCTTGTAAACTTTGACGTGAAATACCTATACTTGAACGAAGTTTATGCTTAACTTCTAATAACTGCTTTTCTAACTGTTGAACTGATAATAATACCTTCTTATTGGAGAAAGATTGAGCAATTCTATTGATTTTATCCGGTAATTCGATAGCGCGATCGCAAGCCTGCTGAACTGTGACTAATAAATTCATTTGGGAGGAATTTTGAGTTAAAAGATTATTCGCTTCTTGACGTAATTCTTCCGCTTTTTCGGCTATCTCTTGACTCGCTATTTTTAAGCAATTAATTTCCTGTTCTAGCTGTTGTTTTGCTTGTTTATTTTCATCTGGTTCTTGTGCTTTAAAAGCCGCCGCGCTGGCAACGGTTGCCGCAATAGAGGTTGGCAAGATAATCTTATTCGATATCCCCGTAAATCTAACAGCCATCACTAAAATTGTTCCTCCAATTAATACAGCAGTGGGATAATACAATGGATTAGTGAATTTAAGCATTGAAATTGTCTCCTAAAGTAATTGAAAAAGATTTAAAACTCTACTTGTAACTCAGACATTAACTCTGTGATAGTTTGAGGATCGCCTTTACGGTAATAACCCCCACTGATCTCAGCAATTTGTTTTAAAACCTCTGGATTAAACTCTCCTTCTTCCCCATATCCAATCGTAAAAAAAGCAATACCTTGCTGCTGGTCATTACTTGTATTAAAGCTTGTTCTTTCGAGTGCTTTCTTGAGTTGTTGCAAAGAAAGATAAGAGTCAGAATCTTCTCCATCTGTTAAAATAATCACTGCATTAATTGCATCAGGATTTAAGTTTCGTTGTAGCCATTGTTGAGCCGATAATGCTGCATCATAAAGTCGAGTGCCTCCCTCGGCATCTAAACGATTAATAAACTGAAATCCTTGATTTTGACCTTCTGGTGTACTGTTAACGATTACAGGAGGACGAACTTCACTGTCAAAATCAATCAAAGTAATCTGATCTTTTTGCCCTAAACTCTCAATATAAATGCGTAAAGTATTTTGTACAGCGGGTAATTTATTCCCCGACATTGAACCAGATGAATCTACCACTAAAACTACCTGAGATGGCTTTTTTGCAGTATCTTGCCAAGACTTTAACATGGCATTAATTACTTCTGGTTTGGGAGACCGTAAAGCGTTGTATTTCGCATTTGGATTAACACCAAATTCAGGAGAAAACTTATTCCCTAAATCCACTCCCGGAATACCCGGTCTTAATCCTAAATGAGTGGCAATTTTCTGAATTTCCGGTGAACGTAAATATTCTATAATCTGTAAAGCGGCTGCTTTTTCGTTATCACTAACCCAGGGTGTATTCGGCACAATTGCCCGCATATTGGAAGTAAATGTTTCTGTTGGATAAATCGCTTGATAACGACTGGCATTAGCAGGTAAATCTGTATTGGCTTGAATTACAGAAGACTCATAAACTGAGCCAATTGATGCCCAATAAATCCCATTTTTAACCATATCTTCGGCTAAAGAACGGGTAGAAACTCCGTAGCGGGTAATTTTACTTTGAATTCCTTGTACTTGAGTTTGATATTGTTGAATATCTGCTACAGTTAATGCTTCTGGTTTTTTGCCTGAAACAGCAGTAAATTGGGCAACTAATGTTTGTAAACCCGAATTAGACCGAGTGGGGGCAGTATGAACAAAACCAATGGGAATTTGAGGGCTATTAGGATTAAGATCTTGATGGGTTTTGGCTGTCACTAATGCTGTATATAAATTTCCTTGATTCACACTTTCTGCTAATTCTGTAGAGGTCATAAATACCATGGGACTATTAGCCAGTAAGGGTGCATCGGTAACTTCTGGAATATAATTTTGTCCGGGAAAAAGCTGTTCAACTTGGCTTCTCAGTTGAGTTAAATAAATCTCACCATCAACCGAAATTAAACTGGGTAATTCTGGAGAATCTAACGATAAACTCCCCGTTTGTAATTGCTGAGTATACGAAACAATTTCTGAGACAATATCCCCACTGCCTTTGCTATCACAACTGAGGTAAAACCGTTGACCATTTTCTAATTTTGGCTGCTGTTGATTGAACTGTTGTGCTGCTTGTTGACAAAATTCTGCTAAGGCACTTCCAACCAAAAACTTAACTTTAAATTCAGGCTTTGAATTGACTACAGATGAGAGTTTTGAATTGATTTCAGGTTCTGAAATAGAAGGATTACTTCCTGGACAGCCTGTTAATAATAAGGTTGATAAAACTGTAACTAATTTACAACAATTGTTCATGATCTGTTAATTCTCCTAATCAATGATCCAATATCCATGAGTTCGCCAATATTGTTCTAATAAAGCCTGTTGTAAACAATCTTCTGTAATCCATTTTTGTCGAACTAAAATAGATCCTAATCGTTGATATTTACGAAATTGTAAGCATAGCGCTTCATTCAGTTGAGATTGCGAAATCCAACCGTGATGAATTAAAACTTCACCCAGTTTCATTGGTCGTTTTATTGGTATGGTTGTTAGTTCTATTAATCTTCAGAAATTAGGTGGATTCACACGTCACTCTAACTCTGAATCTTTTGCTGGGAAGGAATTAAGTCATTGTATTCATAAATACTATTTCCTGCATTGCTATTTAAACCTACAGATGGCAATACCAGGATTTCGGAAAAGTTTGATCAGATGGCTATCGAAAGAAATCTGAATGATTCCAAGGCTTTATAATGCCGTCATTTCAAGACAAAATAGCTATGGCAACAGATTAACCTGCAACGCCATAGCTAAATGATTGGATCTATTTTTAATGTTGGTTTGAGTTTCAGTAGCGATATGGACTGAGGATCAGTTTACTCTGAGTCCATACCCCTACAACTCGGGTGAGAGAATCAAAAATCCTAACCTATTAATTCCCAAGCAGCATCAAGGTTACTGCTATTTGTTTTACTGGCAACGCCGTTATTGTTCATTTCCCACAATTTGTTCTTGTTACCGTTGCGGAAAAGAATGTCATCATCCCCATCTCCGTCATAGTCTTCGACATCTTCAACCTGCCAAGCAGAGTTAAACCCACCGATATTGTTGACACTGACTCGGCTGTTATCTTCTATTTCCCACAGACGGTTAGCATTATTCTTACGCCAGAGAATATCATCATCTCCATCGCCATCGGTATCTCCTAAACCAGCCACTGACCAAGAGGAGTTGAACCCACCGATATTAGTCACGCCAACACGGGCGTTATTTTCTATTTCCCAGATGCGGTTAGCGTTATTCTTACGGAAGAGAATATCATCATCTCCATCGCCATCGGTGTCTCCCATGCCAACGATTTCCCAAGCGGAGTTATAGTTATTGAGAGTAACAAGACCCGCATCGCTGAAGTTTTGGATTTCTAAAATACGGTTAGCGTTGCCATTACGGAAGACAATATCATCATCTCCGTCACCGTCGGTATCACCAATCCCTCCAATTGACCAACTCCCATCTAAACTATTGATAGTGTAGGTATCAACAACTGTTGTACCGTTCATTTCCCACAGTTGCAACTGGCTGCCATCACGATACAACAAGTCAGCGATGCCGTCTCCATCAAAGTCACCATTACCAATAGCCGTCCAGGAAGAACTGAGACTGTTAATATTGCTTTGAGTGGTGGCTGTATTACCATCCATCAGCCAAATTTGGTTATCGCTACCATCACGCCAGTGAATATCTGCTTTGCCATCACCATTGAAGTCATTGTCTACTGCATTATTCACAGAACCAATAGCATCCCACCACAAATCATAGGTCACGCCTGAACCGCTGTAGGGATACACTCGCAGGTAATAAGTTCCAGCATTAGCAACGCTATAGTCAATCGATTCGTTATTGCTGAAAGAGTTAGATCTTGCTAAGAAGTTACCATTGCTATCATATAGTTCAAGATCAATATCACCTTGAGAATCACTGGAAGTTAGATCAACAATTAACTGTTCTTCCCCAGAATCAACATCAATCTCATACCAATCTTCATCATTAACAATACCTTCACCATCGATGTCGCTTAACCAGGTTTGCTCCCAATCATCACCAGGATAGAAGGCACTATTAATGTTGTCATTTTCTTCGTAATTATCATCAGACGACCCAGAAGCAGTATCATCCCACCACAAATCGTAGGTTACGTCTGAACCGCTGTAGGGATATACTCGCAGGTAATAAGTTCCAGCATCAGCAACGGTATAGTCGATGGATTCGTTATTTGAACCTGAGTTAGATCTTGCTAAGAAGTCACCATTGCTATCATACAATTCGAGATCAATATCACCTTGAGAATCACTCGAAGTCAGATCAACAATTAACCGTTCTTCTCCTGGATCGACATCAATATCATACCAATCGTCATCATTAACAATGCCTTCACCATCGATGTCGCTTAACCAGGTTTGCTCCCAATCATAACCGGGATAGAAAGCACTATTAATATTGTCATTTTCTTCGTAATTATCGTCGGTATTCGGAGGAGGGGGAGGAGGTGTGCCATCTAAACCTAAAGCCGCCGCCAGATCAATTCGAGGGAAATCTAAGTTATTGCGGTTATCTGTAATGGAAACCCCGGTATTTTTTAAGGTATTAATAATCTGATCTGGGCTATCACTGGGGTCGGCTGCCGCTAGAATTGCCACTGCACCAGCAACGTGGGGCGCTGCCATCGATGTTCCGCTATAATTTGATAGTCCACCGGCGGTAATATTCACTCCAGGGGCGAGTAAATCCAGGAAGTTAGCACTATTTGAGAAGTTGGCAACACTGTCAGAACCGTTAACAGCCCCCACGGAGACCGCCCCTTCAATCGCTGCAGGCCAACTCAATGCGTCAGACCAATACTCATTTCCAGAGGCTGCGATAGTTGAAATTCCGGCAGCTTTAGCACTTTGAATACTCGGTCGCAGGGGATCGTTGCCAGTAACGGGAGCAGTTTCTCGACCCCCACCCAGGCTCATATTCATCGCAACAATATTGTAGTTCGATTGATTGGCAATCGACCAGTTGATGGCATCAAGCAAATCACTAGTATAAGCGCCATCACCCTCAAAAACATCTAATGCGGCAATATCCGTATCCGGTGCGACTCCGGCAACGATGGCACTGACATTAGTACCATGACCATTATCATCTACAGACCCATCATCAGGCGCAAAGTCTTGAGAAAATACAATTCGTCCTTGTAAACCTGGGGCATTAGGGTCTGCACCGGTATCGAGTACCGCAACAGTTGTTCCTGAACCCGTGTAACCATTGGCGACAGCAGTCGGCTGGTTAATTTGGGGTAAACTTTCGGCAAGCAGAGGTCGCAATACTCGGTCTTCGTCTTCAGTAGTAGTCTCTTGAGATGAGGATGAATTGAGAACAGGTTTATCTTTTGTTGCCTCTGTTGTTGCCTCTGTTGCCGCCTGTGTTGTCATCCGAATTGTATCAGCATACACCTCAACAACATTCGGGTTTTCAGCCAATTCTATGAGTGCTTCTGGAGAGTCTATTTCAACTAAGTTTAAAGACAGATGACTGTAATGATCAATCACTTCCATCCTAGAAACGGAGGATAAAACGTCCTCTTCTAGAGTCTGATAAGCTTGAGCTTTAAACTGGGTAATACTATCAGTGTCAGGTTCTGTATCGGTTAAATTTGCTGCGGCGCGTTGAGCATTAATTTGAGATTCAACTGCATCGGTATTATACTCAACAATAAGTTGAACAGGTTCACCCGTTTCTAGAGTACTGAATGCTTCTAACGGAACTTTATTGATAACAATTTCATCTACACTATAGAGTTCTTGTATCTCTATTGCTGAAGGCGTTGATTCTTCAGAATAGTTCAGATTTTCTCCCTCTAATTCATAGGATGATAATTCTGATGCGATTACAAAAGACTGCTCTGACTCGAAATTCATCAATAACTCCCTAGATTGAATATAATTAAGACAAAGAATTGACTGAAACCTATACACTAAAGGCTTTTGAGTTGATTTAACTCATCTAATTCAGCTTGATTTAATTCTGTAGCTATTTATACAAATGAGTCATTAACCCATGACAATTTGAAGGGGTTGATCAAACCCCCGATGAGAACTTAGCTTTACTAGAGCTGTGCAGAAAAAAGAACTAGAAAGACAACACTAAATGCTGTTTTTTTAAGTCACAGACTCGCTTAATATTCTCAATATTTCATTCGTGTAAATAGTAGAATAGACTCTGAATTAATCAAACTGCTTTAGGCTGAAATGCTTTTTAGCCATTGGATTTCAACTCAGTACTCAGATAATATATTACAAGCCATATTGAATGACAATACTTTCAAAACAAAAAATTTAAAGATTTAAATGTAAAAGCGTGCTCCTTTTCTCGAAAGCTTTGTTCTGTGGGTATTTGAGTCAGCCGCTACCCCCGTTTGCACTTAATTTTATTGAAGTATAGCCAGCCAAGTGGCCCTCTTGACGATTGTTAAAACAGTACCAATTCTAAGAGATTGATCGCGATCTCTGCCAATTTGGCAACCCAAGCCAATAAGAAACAGATTAAATATAAATTAGAAGCATCCTGAATCAGTGGCAACACCACATATTAACTGAGGAATAACTACGATGAAGGAATTGTGAGTCTTCAGATGATATATGGATACTAACCACTTTCGTTACAACTTACGCATGATTTAATAAAAGATAATGAGAACCCTAGGCCAACTTTTACAACCCTATTCTGTCGATGATTTCTTGTCGGAAAATTGGACTAAACGGGCTATTGCAGTCCCGGCAGAACATTCCGATAAGTTTAAACATTTGTTTTCTTGGGAACAACTGAATCATTTACTCAATTACCATCAATTAGAACCCCGTTTTGTACTCAATGACAACCCTTTACCCCCTTGTGATCCTCAAGAGTGGGTGACACGATGCCAACAAGGGGCCAGTTTAGTCGTCAGCCAGCTACAGCATCGAGTCCCAGCCTTAGCCAATTTAGTTTGGGCCATTCAACAGGAAATGGGACATAAAGCCATTCATACCAATGTTTATTGTTCTTGGCCGTCCAAACAAGGATTTAAAATCCATTATGATTCTCATGAAGTGTTTGTTCTGCAAATTGATGGCAAAAAAGAATGGTTTGTGTTTGAGGATACGGTAAAACATCCTTACAGAGAAGAAAAATCAGAATATCACACTCCACCAGACAGTGAACCTTATCTTCATACTGTCCTCGAACCGGGTGATTTACTGTATATTCCTCGGGGTCATTGGCATTATGCGATCGCCTGCGAACAACCCTCATTACACGTTACAATGGGCATCCGTTGCTTTAATGGCCGAGATATATTAGAAAATGTCACTAAGTTTCTGCAAGATCATGTATCCAATGAAGCGGTTTTGCGACAAAATTTACCATTATTTAACGATGGCAATACAGCGGAAATGAGCGGCTATGTTGAGAATTTATTAGAACATTTAATTAACAAACTAACCGAAGAAAAAGAGACTATAACTGAGAAATTTGTCAGCTATCAACCTCAAATTCAAACTCACGCGGGCGAAATTTCTCTGCCTGGACAAGTTGGGTTTAGTCCTTTTGAAAAAGGGCTAGATACGGTGTTAAGACAACCTAAATTCCAAACCTTAACGATAGAACCAATAGATGAATTGGGTTATTTGTTAATTACACCTAAAAAGAAATTAAAGTTAAAAGGACTGCCGCCTCAGTTTATCAATACATTGATTGAACGTTTACAGAAACAAGTGTCTTTTACCATTCGAGAAATCGTTCATTGTTTGCCGGAATGGGATGTCGATACTCAGATTTTACCGTTACTCGCTGGATTAATTCAAGAAGGTATACTGATAGAGGATACTTCTGAAACAGTTGTTAATTTCCCTGAGTCTCATCAATGGTCTGTGAATACAGCAAAAGAAAAACCAGCAGAAACTGTCATTAGATAAGTGGGTGAGGATACCTTAAGATGTATTCATATCGTAACAGTGCCTTTTTGGGTTAACATTTCCAATTCATGACTGATTATAAATCCATCACCTATACTGAGATTGAAGCCGCTTCAAACCGTTTAGCAGGGGTAGCCCATAAAACCCCTGTATTAACCTCTAAAACGGTGAATCAGTTAACGAATGCTGAGGTATTTTTTAAATGCGAAAACTTCCAACGCACTGGTTCATTTAAATTTCGTGGCGCTTACAATGCCTTATCTCAGCTTAATGCAGCAGAAAAACAGCAAGGAGTGATCACATTTTCATCTGGTAATCATGCCCAAGCAGTGGCGTTAGCGGGTCAACTGTTGGGAATTTCAACCACAATTATTATGCCGAAGAATGCCCCTCAAGTCAAACAAAATGCAACGCGGGGTTATGGTGCAGAGGTAATATTATATAATCCTCAGGAAACAATTCGAGAAGAATTTGCTCAGAAGTTAGCGAAAGATAGAAATTTAAAGATGATTCCACCCTATGATCATCCTGATATTATACCCGGACAAGGAACAGCGGCAAAAGAACTAATTGAAGAAGTAGGAAACCTAGATTTATTATTAGTTTGTTGTGGGGGTGGCGGATTACTTTCGGGTTCAGCCATTAGCGCTAAAACGTTATTAAAAAATTGTCAAGTGATTGGGGTTGAAC
Source organism: uncultured Lyngbya sp. (assembly GCA_964434975.1). Taxonomy (GTDB): domain Bacteria; phylum Cyanobacteriota; class Cyanobacteriia; order Cyanobacteriales; family Microcoleaceae; genus JAAURB01. Next base: position 727 of record CAYSWY010000058.1, on the reverse strand, counting down.
CTCAACAAGCCGATGATGCCACTCGTTCATTTTATAGCAAAACCTTACAAGTTTGCCACAATCCAGACACAATTGCAGATGGTGCTAGAACACCTTCACTCGGTCAATTAACGTTTCCCTTGGTATTAGAATATGTCGATGAAATGGTAACTGTTTCTGAAGCGGCTATTCGTCGCACTTTATTATTTTTATGGGAACGTTTAAAAATTGTGGTTGAACCTACAGGCACATTAGCAGCAGCGGCGTTATTAGAAGGAAAGATTGAATTCAAACAAAAGAAAATAGGAATAATTATTAGTGGTGGAAACGTAGATTTACAGCAGTTAAAAGATTATTATTAACGGTTTTTCTGTAACTAATGAACTACCTATAAAAGTGGTAAAAATATTAACTATCACTGCTATCATTACAAATCATTTTTTCTATTTTATCAATCCAATAAAAACCGATTAGAGTCATAGCAAAGCTGAGTAATAAATTAATCCAGGATATTATTCTATCTCCTGCAAGACTCAATAATACTTCAAATATAATGATAGGAAAAATGATAGTTATACTAAGAAATAGTAAATCAAAACTTAACCTTCTTTTGATGCGCTGATGAATTAATCTGAAACAGATTCCCAAAGGTAAAAAGATCAGACAATAATATAAAGTCTTATAAAAAATAATATTCCAGGAATTAAGATGAATACTACCTTGACGAACAGGAGAAAGTTGCCAAAAT
>CAYSWY010000057.1:0-37734 GCA_964434975.1 uncultured Lyngbya sp. | reverse complement strand
GTGTAAGCGTGTTGCTTGACGTTATCTTCTGCGCTGACAACTCGCTCAGAGTTTAACACTCGTTTGCGTTCTAAAGAATAGTTAAATTTATCAAATGTACTTCCAATTGAGATAAACTCTTGAGCGATGGTACGCTTTTTAAATGTTCTGGCTGCTGCAAATACCCGTTGAGCAAACTCTTCTCCAAGCATGGCATCGGCGGGAAATTCTGTCGGCACTTTCACTGTTCCTTCGACTAAAACCGCACCCACAGTGGTGGCAAAAGCCATATCATAGGAGGTGGGAATACCTTTCATTAATGCTTCTAAAGCCGCAGAGGGAATAGGTTCTATGACTTTTACTTGCTCAACTTCTCCATCTTCTTTAATGAAGCAAGTGGCTAAACCAAGAACCACATAATCTTCCTTGGCAAGGTCGGTAGCAGTGGGATAAGCAGGTGCAGTGGTCATATAATTTCAGCTAAAAAATAAAATAATGCAATACTGGCTTGCATTGTATCAAGTTCTGCCTTTTAGTTTACTGCTGTTGACACAATTCGTTGCAGTAGTTCATAAATTGCATGAGTGGTAGGTTATTAATGCAGCCTACTATTCTTCGCTGGTAGAATTTGGGGTAACGATAAACTGACTGACGACTTCGGGTAAGCGGTTGACGACAAAGGCGGGTGTTGCGGTGACTTCCGTTTGAGTGTAAGGTCGAATGCCGTAGGTGGTTACGGTTAAGTTTTGGGTTTGAGGGTTAATGATAAATTCTGTCCAGCCAAAGGTATGAACGTTAGTGTAAGACCCTTCAATTAATTCTGCATTAATACTGGAACCATCTAAGCCTATTGGATCATAGTCTAATATATTTAAACGATTATTAATAAAATTCTCGATAAATTGATCTTGACTCAAACGGTTACTGAGATCTTGATAAAATTCTTTTTCTTCTGGGGTTAATAAGGCATCGGGAGTTAAGGCGACAATTTCAGATCCTAATGTCGCGGCTAACTGTTCATCTTCTAATTCTAATTGCACGGCAGTTGCACCCACAGTCACTTCAAAAATATCGGTTTGAATTTGGGGTTGCTCGATACCGATTTGATAGGTCAGGTTATTCACAATTGTACCATTTAAACTGCCGGAAATAAATACTACATTTTCAATATTATTTTGATCAATAAATTGGAGTAAATCAGTTCTTTCGGCAGCGTAACCTTCCCAACGATCTGCTGCATCTGGCAAGGCTAAATTTTGTATAGGAACAGGTGAAAAGATAAATTTCCAAGTAATTTCTGACTCTTCTGCGGTTAATAGATCTGCTTTTAATTCTTGTAATTGTGTTTCACCCAGTAAGCTTCGTCCGGGTGTAAAAGTTTCAGTTAAAAATTGATCTGTTTGTTCAACTGTTGGAATTTCGGGTAAGGATGAAAGGGGTGCATCTCGAAACGAACGGACATCTAAAATAAACGAGGCGGCATCATTTCCATGGGTATTAAATCGGTATAATTTCGCTTGGTTGGCTGTCACTAAATCTGCCGTTTCTCCGTAAAATTCTTCTCGCACCGGATGATAATCTTGAAAGGCATCTAATGCGGTTTGAAAGCGTGATGTATCATTGACAAAATCACCATCTGTACCAAAATAAGATTGTGGAAAAAGTGGATCAGTTGGACTAATTCCTCCGGCAAATCCTTCAATAATATTATGATCATCCCAAATAGCATAAATGGGTGTTGATGACCATAAATTTCCCCAAGTATTTAATAAAGAGCGTTCAGAATAAACCTCATTATACTTTGTTTCAAAACCGATTTCTGTTTCTACCTGTTCAACATTGGGTAAATCGGGAGAATTGCTATCGGCATAAATTGTATTTCCTAAGTTTACAAAAAAGTCTAAATTCCGAGCCGGAACATTAGCAACGGCTGGATAAGGCGCGAGTTCACCTTGAGTCGAACTGGTTGCCCCAAATCTCAACCCCGCTTGACTTCCAAGCGGTTCTAATGTTCTAAAACTTCCCTCTTCTACGGTTCTGGCTGCATCAGTAACCCGGATAAAATATTGAGTGCCAGGAATTAAGTTATTTAGCTCTATTTTTATCGGATTTAAAGGATCAATAACCTGAGTTTCAATTCTTTCTAAAACCGTATTAAAATTCGGGTTGGTAGCATATTCAATTGTTAACTCCCCAGCCACCGTTCCCCGCGTAAATAATACCACAGACGTTTGAGTAGGATCGCCAATTCCTATCTGATTCGGTAACGTTAATCCGCTGGCTTCAATAAAGGGTGTAAACTCTCTTTTTTGGGCGGCACCGACTTCTAAATAATGCTCAATTCCGGTAATTTGATCTTCTTCTAAAAAGTCTATAACATCGGGATTTTGACTAATATAATAATCGTTATTATAAAAGGGACTAGGGCTGCGTCCTTCAAATTGCCCAAACTTTACAAAATGCTCAATTGCGGTTATATTTCCCTGTTCGACAACGGGAATTAAATCAGGATTTTCAGTTAAATAATATTCTCCGTTAAATAATGCCCCAGGATTACGATTTTGAAACTGACCAATTTCAATATAATGTTGAAATCCACTGACAAAAAACCCCTCTATAATAGCTTGTTCAACATCAGGATTATTAGCAATATAAAAAGTCTCATTATATAGAGGACTCGGTTGACGAACTTGAAATTGTCCCGACTCAACAAAATGCTCAAATCCACTACTAATAATACCCCGTGCCACTGTAGCCGCTACATCGGGGTTATTAATTAGATAAAAAGATTCGCTATAAAATTCCTCTGCATTTAGCATATTTGTTATTTGTCATTGGTTGTTAGTTGTTAGTTGTTAGTTATTGGTGCGTCACTGACGCACCCTACGTCTTTATTTTATAAATTATCATTCTATCGACACCCATAAAAAACAACAAACAATAAAGGAAAAATAACCAACAACTCAATAGATCTATGGAATGCTAAGCTGAGCGATAATAGTCCGATGACGGGGGCTATTATATGTAATAGTTGGGGTGTTAAATCCAGCTTGTTCGATGGTTTGTTGAATATCTAAACTAAAATATTGATCTAAAAAGGGTTCTGTACTTTTTAATAGCGTCAACACATAGGGCGGTATGCGCTGTAAAAATTCTGATTGAGGGTTCATATCCATAATCGCTAAATGACCCCCTGGACGCAAAATTCGCCTGGCTTCCTGAAAGATTTTACGGGTTGCCGTCTGGGGCAATTCATGACACACTAAACACAAAGAAACCAGATCAACCGAAGCATCCGGTAACCCAGTTGATTCACCAGCACAATGCAACCATACAGGGGCAGGCTGAGAACGGTTTTGACTGCGGTAAAGGGCGATCGCTAAAAAGTAAGGGGATAAATCAATTCCGGTAAGATTAGCTTGAGGATAAAGATCTTGTAGGGCAAAGGTACTCATTCCCACCCCACAGCCTAAATCTACAATGGTTTGTGGCGCTTCAGGTAACTGATCTTGCAAAACATTGTGATAACTCTGACGGAGGCGAGTATCCCCCTCAATGCCTGCTTCTGGCCAAATTTTAGAGTGAACTGAATAGGCAGCCACTTCTACTTCAGCGGCGGCTTGCCAACTTAAATTACCCGTTTCGTAGGCATGAAAAGAACGGCAGTAATACTCTGGGTAAATTAAATCGTGATTGTAAATTTGCTGCCATTCACTGTCCCAATTTCGGGATAACAGACTGTTTGCCTGCTGTCGCCAGGGAACCCCCAGTTTTTCGGCCCGGTTAATCATCATTTGACGGGCTTGATGTTTGGCCCAATTAGCTAGGGGTTTAACCGCTAGAACCCCATTGACAAGCTGCGAAGCCCAATCTTTCGACGGTGTTGTTGTGACGGTCATTGCCCTTTACCGCATAATTTCCAGCTTCACTACTTTACTGAGTTCTGGCTTAACAAGCAAGGGCAGGTTCAGGTAAAGAAGTCGGGTAAATTTGCAGTATGGCATGGAGATTCATTTTCTTCTCCAGTAAGCAAGCATGACCACTGTTTGCCAGAACTAACATTTCGGCTAAGGGTAGCTTTTTAGCGAGATGTTGGGCTTCTGCCACAGAAGGCAGTAACAAGTCAGCTTGTCCAGCGATCACTAATGTGGGTAATTTGATCTGTTTAAGTTGATCTTCATTAACATCAAATCTGCGTAATAATTCCATCCGCCAAGCAGAGGTGGCTTGAGGAACAGAATTCATCGCATTAAATAGCATTTGGCGATCGCGTTGTTCGATGCGTGCCAAAGAAGCCAATAACGGTAATAATCCTAATACTGATAATTGATAGAAGGGCTGGGGTAAATATTGCGTTAGACCCGCTCCCCATTGCACCCAAGGGCGTTGTCTAAAAGAAGATGCCGGATTGATTAAAATTAAGCGTTTCAGCGACTGAGAGGCTTTGACGGCGACCTGTAGGGCCAAACATCCGCCAAATGATTCTCCACATAAATACAGGGGTCGTGAGGGATGCTGAATGCGTTCTCGATCAATTAAAGTAATGGTTTTCTCTGTGAGTTGTTTCCAGTCTGAACGATCTTCTGGGGGAATACTCAAACAGCGAATATCAAAACTTTCCGAGAGTTTAGGCACTTGGCGATGAAACAGTTCTCCTGTCCCATCCATGCCGGGTAAATAAATAAATAAGGGTAAATCGGTTCGAGATTTTGTAGGATGTAGAAAGCGAAGTTGATGATTATTTTGAGATTGTTGAATTAATCTAGAACTCATTGAAGTCTTATAGTGTTTATTTTTAATGTAAAAGAATTTTTTTAAACTAGCAATGAACCAGAGACACAATCCCAATTATGACAGTGCTTTAGGAATTCGTCCCCCCACGCCGCGTCCCAAATATTTAATTCCAGACGGCCCCTGGTTAAATCCCCAGGGACAGTTGCAGGGGGGACTGTTGCGGTGGAAAGCCAAACAATGGCAAAAAAGCGCTAACCTTGGATTTAAGGATATGCATTTAGAAGAAGTCGTGGGCTGTGTCTTTGCTTCTTATGCAAATCATCCAGAAAAGTTAGCGATTGATTGGGAAATTTATGCCAATCTCTGTAAGCAGCATTTACAGGGAGTTGAACAGCGTTTGGAAGCTGGAATAGATATTCCTCAAACCGAACAACTCGAATTAGCCGCTAAAGCTGAAGCTATTTTGTATGAACCTGAAGAGGCAATGATTGCAGAACAACCCCCCCTGCAATTACAACAGAAACAACAACCCTCATTAAAATCGGCTGAACCTCATGCTTTAGTTCCAATCAATGACGGCGGAACCTATGAAAATCCCCAAGCTTACCAAGAATTTCAGCAAGATATTCCAGTCGATGAACATTTTGCCCAAAAGTGGAAAGCGGCTGTTCGTCAAATTGCTAAACCCATGCCTAAAGTGAAGCAGAAAACAGCGCGGGTTCAGAGTCGTCCTCAGTCTTTGGAACAAGCAATTAGTTGGTTAAAAGACCCAATTTTAAAAGAAGAAGCAGTGAAGTGGGCAAAACAGAACGGCTATTGTGTTGATAGAGATGAGTTGGGTAACCCGATTGATTTTTATTTATTCTGAGCTGAATATTTTACAATTCAGCATTTTCACATCTCTATCTCTCAATCCGTTTAGATTGCGATGGCTGAGTCTGAAACGGGATTTCCCGAGTGCGGCATTCGTTGGGGAGAGGTAGAAAAAGGCGTTCTGAATTGAGTCGAATTCAATCTGTTATGCAGCGGGGGTGAAATGGGGAATCATGCGATCTCTTGAAGAAATTTGGCTCAATTATGCCTCAACTTCTTCATCATCTGCATCGACTTGCTTCAGATGAATATGTTTCCGTCCCAGAGAAATTTCAAATTCATCTCCGGGTTCTAAATCCATCTGTTTGGTATAGGCTGCACCAATCAAAAGATTACCGTTAGATTGCACACTAATACGGTAGCTGGCAGAACGTCCTCCCCTACCATTTCCTTGTTGCTTGCCATCTAATTCAATGCCTTCTGCATCAATCAGAGCGTTGAGAAATTTCATCATATTGACCCGCTCTATGCCATTTTTGGTCAATGTGTAGTAACCACATTCTTTGGCTTTCTCTTCTTTACTTAAATCTCCTAGACCTTTAACTTTCTCCAAGAGTTCTGTTCCGATTAGAGGATCGGGTTGACCATTCTTCTTTTTAGTAGCCATTAATAGTTCCTTCGTGACTGAGCGTGATGTATTATTTAACGTTTGTTGGATCACAAATTACACTCATTAAATGATGATTGTGTAATTTGTAGTTGTAAAACTATCTTACACTAATTCGTTAAAATATTCATCTCAAGATCCAATTTTTTTTATAGATATAATGATTGAACTGTAGTTATCTAGATCTCCTCCCCTACACCAAAACTTCTGTAAAGCAGTAGAAGAGAAGCTTTCAGCTTGGGTGAGTAATTGAAGCGATAGAACTCGAGATCAAATGAGTATTTGTTGAGGAGTAGTTAAGCCCAGCAACATCGATTGAGTAGAGACAGACTTATCGAGAGAGAACGATGGGCGATCATGGCTCTTAAAGCCAGGATTACATGATAACAAATCACTTTTAGTTGATGTCCGTTTGTCAGAGCGCAAAGCTGATAAACTAAATTTATTAGTGGGTAATTAGCTTGACGATTGATGAAATTAACAACTCGCGGACATTATAGTGTAAAAGCACTCTTAGATCTCAGCTTGCAACACAGTCATGGCCCTATATCGGTGGCAGCGATCGCACACAGGCAAAAACTACCCGCGCCCTATTTAGAAAAGCTATTAATCGAGATGCGTCGAGCAGGTTTAGTCGAATCTATTCGGGGTGCTCAAGGGGGTTATCAGTTAGCCAGGTCGCCCTCTCAAATTTCTTTAGGACAAATTTTAGAAGCGGTTGGAGAAACAATTGAACCGATGCAGCGCTACCCGGCAGATGCGGAACTTGCAGAAGATTGGGTCACCAAAACATTGTGGAATCGACTCCATCAAAAATTGAAAGAAGCTCTATATAGTATCTCATTAGAAGATCTTTATTATGATGCACGAAGTTGGCAAGCAGCACTAGGGGAGGAAACCAGCTTTGTTGTCTAATATTTGATGCTCAACGAGATAAGTTTAGTTGATGTTTTTAATCTCCCCCTTAGTTTCTGCCGCTGCATGGCTGGTATCAGACTCTCCACTTTTGCCACTGGTTATTGCTGCCTTTTTAGATTATAAAATTGGCGATCCGCAAGACTGGTTACATCCTGTACAGCTTATGGGAAAAGCAATTGAGCGCTATACTCAGTTTGTGTTAACTCATCTAAAAGATCCTCTGGCGCAAAAAATCGCCGGAATATTCCTGGCAGTGGGACTGATTTTTTGTAGCGGATTTACCAGTTGGTTAGCGATCAAAATGGTAGAGATCCAATCTATCCCCTTTTTCCTGGGTCAAATGGGACAAATTCTCCTAGAAAGTGTCTTACTTGCCAGTTGTTTTGCTGGCCGAAGTTTAAGGGATGCAGCGGTTGATGTATTACAGACCTTAAAACAGGGAGATATCATCAAAGCGCGTCAACGACTCAGGCGATATGTGGGTCGCGATACTGAAAATTTATCTGCATCAGAAATCCTCAGAGCGATCTTAGAAACCGTCACTGAAAATGCAACCGATGGTGTAATGGCTCCTTTATTTTATGCTTTAATTGGTGCTGTTTTCACACCCCTTGGAAGTGTCCCTGTTGCGATGGCATACAAAGCCGCCAGTACTCTCGATTCAATGGTCGGTTATCAGAGCGATCCTTATACTCATTTAGGATGGTTTAGTGCAAAATTAGAAGATATTCTCACCTTTGTTCCCTGTCGATTAACCGTCATTACCATTGCAATTCTCTCAGGAAAACCTCGATCTGTTTGGCAAATGTGTCGGCGTGATGCCATTCATGATCCAAGTCCAAATGCGGGCTGGAGTGAATGTGCTTATGCAGCCGCACTCGGTGTGCAGTTAGGCGGAAAAAATGTATACCAAGGTGTCACAAAATACAAGCCTCTTTTAGGAGATCCGATTCATGAGATTACTCCAGCAATCGTAGAGCTGGCATTGCAACTAACTCGCTGGAGTTTTCTACTCTGGCTAAGTTTATTTATTCTCGGCTACGGACTGATTCACGCCCTCAACCTCATCGATATAAACCTTTAACTCATTCTCCAAAGGCTTTGACTGCAATGATCTACCATTACCCCCTATCACTAACACACTATGAGTAAAATTGTTGAAATTTTATCTGCTGATGAACTGCGTCGCACCGTCAATCGTTTGGCTTCTCAGATTATCGAAAAATGTGGCGATTTATCAAATTTAGTTTTATTGGGAATTTACACTCGAGGTGTCCCTTTAGCAAAACGATTAGCCAAACAAATTCAACTCTTAGAACAAATCGAAGTCGATCTCGGTGCGGTTGATATTACCTTTTATCGGGATGACTTAGATCAAGTCCAAACCCGTACCCCTGCACAAACTAAAATTCCGGGAGACTTAACCGGGAAAACCGTTGTATTAGTAGATGATGTGATTTACAGTGGACGTACAATTCGGGCAGCATTGAACGCAGCCAATGAATATGGTCGTCCAGAATCGATTTTACTCGTGGTTTTACTAGACCGTGGCCATCGGCAACTGCCCATTCATGCTGACTTTGTGGGCAAAGAATTACCCACTGCCCGAGAAGAAATTGTTAAAGTTTATCTCGACGAGGTTGATGGCTATGATCGAGTTGAATTAATCGGGGTGTAAGGTATGCTACAGACATCTATCAAATTCTATATAGCAATCTTAGGGAACAGCGGAACGGGGAACGGGCAACGGCGGTGCGACCGGGGGTGATTCGTGCATCACAACCGCGTGCCGCGCACTCCTGAGAGGCAACAGGTAATCGGCAATCGGCTTTCCTGACTCCAAGTCTCCAAGTCTCCAAGTCTCCTGACTCGCAGACTCCTGTAATCTATAATCTGTAACTCCCCCCCAAATACCCCATGATTGAAGATCGCCTGGAACAAATTAATCGTTTTGTGGTGACGGCAGAACAGATGCAGGCCATTGAAGAGAGGCTATTCAAAGCCGGAATGCCTGTGGCAGCCTTAATGGAAAAAGTTGCCGGAAAGATTACAACTCGCATTTTACAGATTTGGCAAGCGCAATCAGCTTCAATTCAATCCGTGGGAGTATTAGTCGGCCCCGGTCATAATGGGGGGGATGGGCTCGTTGTGGCTCGGGAATTATGGTTTCTCGGGTATAAAGTTAAAGTTTACTGTCCCTTTAGCCGCCGTAAAGATTTAACCGGCTCTCACGCCCAGTATTTGGGGAGTTTGCGGATTCCCATCCTAGATGATATTCGCCTGTTAAAAGATTGTGATGTTTTAATTGATGGGTTATTTGGGTTTGGTTTAGAACGAGAAATTGCAGGCTCAGTGGCTGGGGCGATTAATGAAGTGAATCAATGGAAGCAACCCGTCTTTAGTATTGACTTACCCTCCGGACTCCATACCAACACGGGTAGAGTCATGGGTGTAGCGGTGAAGGCAACCCGAACATTCTGTTTAGGATTATGGAAGCTGGCATTTTTACAAGATCAAGCTGTGGAATATTTAGGAACCACAGAATTGATTGATTTTGATATTCCGTTGGTGGATATTAAAGCAATATTGGGTCAATCTGCCACCATTCGCCGCATTACCAAACAATCCGCCATCCGCTATCTGCCTTTACCGCGTCATCCCCTCGCCCACAAATATAAAACAGGTCATTTATTACTGATTGCAGGGTCTCGTCGCTATACGGGAGCCGCTATTTTATCCGGGTTAGGAGCCAGAGCCAGTGGTGTGGGGATGTTATCCATCGCGGTGCCTCGGTCGATTAAACCCCTGCTGAGTATGCAACTTCCAGAAGCGTTAATTCTCAGTTGTCCAGAATACGACGATGGCATTATCCGAGAACTTCCTCAAGATGTGGATTTGAATCAATTTGATGCTATTGCTTGTGGCCCCGGTTTAACCACAGAAGCGATTACAGTGGTGCAAGATGTTTTAAATAGCGATCGCCCTTTGGTGTTAGATGCCGATGCCTTGAATATTTTAGCCCAGATGAAGCCGATTTCTACTCTGTCTCAACGTCATGCTCCCACTGTGATTACCCCCCATCCTGGGGAATTCAAGCGTTTATTTCCCCAACTGGCCATCGATTTATCCGATCGAATCTTAGCTACTCAAAAAGCAGCCCAACTCAGTGGTATTGTTGTGGTGTTAAAAGGGGCTAGAGTTTGTGTAGGCACTTCCAATGCAGTCACGATTAACCCCTACGGCACTCCAGCGTTAGCGCGGGGTGGCAGCGGCGATGTATTAACAGGATTAATGGGGGGGTTACTGGCTCCGGCATCTTTGGCAAAAACTTCCATTGTCGATACGGTTCAATCTGCCTTGTGGTGGCACGCTCAAGCGGGGATTAAGGCCGCCAGTGAGCGCACTGAATTAGGGGTTGATGCGTTTACGTTAACCCAGTATTTAAATTTAAAAGATTTACAAGATTTTGTGCTGTAACACAGTTGTTTAATCTCATTTCTGGTGCAATAGTGAATGGATCTTAGAAGTGCAAGAGTGCAAGAGTGCGCGATCGCAGGAGTGCAACAATGCAACAATGCAAGAGTACCTATTACCTATTACCTATTACCTGCCCTATAACCGTTGTTGAGCTGCGGTTTGAAACGCTTGACAATATTGCTGATATCCCCCTGGAAAGACTAAATTTAATCTCAGAGGATCTTCAGTATCTCGCGGATCTCCGGGCCCTTCAATCACTCTCTTTTCCCCGTCTTGTTCAATCCATTTAATGGGTTTACGGTTTTTTAATTCACCGCCGCTACTATCAATATAAACAGTTAGATTATCCTGATTAAAAGCGTACCCTATCGATTGGATTAATTGGAGGAAATTGCGATCGCTACCGCCACGCTGAGACTGTAAGCCTGTTTCTGTTTCGACGACTTGACTGGTCACCGTATCACCAATTCCTATCATTCTGGGCATTAATTCTGGGTTAAAATTCTCCTGAACTAACTTTAACAACTCTTCTGCTGTATTCGGGGCTTGGCGGGCATTAAAGTCTTTTCCGAGGGGATATTTTCCAGTCCGTTGATAATAATAATGATTTAGTAATGCCAAAACGCCCGCTTCTTTAATCGCACCCCGTAACATAAATTGAAAATCAGTAGTTCCTGAAGTTTGACTGTCGGCAAACCAAACAATTTCATTACCTATTTCATTTCTACCTAAATTGGGGGCATAATGCACAAAAAACGAATCACTTAAGCCTTGTTGTGTTGCGGCTTGTAGCAGTTGTTCCATTAAAATTTGCATTCGTTGTTGCAGCGTCGCAAACAGAGTAGAATCTTCTAACGTTTCATAAATGGTATTCAGATTTGCCGTAGGGGATGCCATATTATCCAGCACAGAAGAATCAATACAATGTTGGATGATATTGTCAGAAAAATTATCCCCATAAGTTGTAAAGAAATCCCGTAATTCTTGTTCAATTCGCTTAGGAACTTGAGCTAAAAATGCTAATTCTGCCTCACTTACACCCGGATGAGTTAGATTACCGTAGCGATCTTGCCATTGAACGCCACCTGCAGCAAGTCCCGGTAAATATAATCCTTTTTCAATTAATACTGTCGATCCAATTGCTCGTTCAATAATACCATTAACACCCCGTTGACCAATATGTTCACCATTGGTGAGAACAAAAAAATGACCTTCAAAAGCGGGAACAGCTTCAATATAGTCAGGATGAATGACGCGATTTAATGGATCTTTTACTAATCCCATGCAAACGCCGTCTAAATCTTGAATAATCAGCACATTTTCGGTATTAGCCAAGATATCTATAAACGCTGAATGATCGAGAGACAAGCTTTGCTGAGTTAGAGAATACATAATTGATTAATTGAATAGGACAAGCGGGAGAAATGATAAATCTATCAAAATTCACAAAGATTTAACTTGATGAAGATTTCAGGATTAGTATAAATCATTTCTTGATTTACTCAAACTGTCAGTATGATGGGTTAACCTGTTTAGTGGCACTGGAAAATCAGCTAGGTAATCGGGTAATTTCTGACTATTACTATAACCTCAATAATGCGGGCGATCGCCTCTTAGTAATCAAAGCCGATGAACGTATGGCGAGCTATACTGATAATAATTTGTACCCGTTCAGCGAAGGCGATCGCGATGATTAACTATACCTACGATAAAGTCTGAAATAGGATTTTTTAAACATCTGAAAAATTCCTCGAACTCTTAAAAATTGTTACATTAAATAAAATTTAGATTCTACTACTCATAAAAATATGGGACCCTATCACGATTTTCATTTACTCGATAACTCAGAGAATAACTATAAAAAGTATTTAGCTGTTAGATCTGATGTTAAGCTACCTGATGATTTGATTCGATATATGCTTGATACATTGGACTGGGTTCCAACTGAATTACCTCGCTCTGAAAAGATCATACCATTTCAAGGTCTTGATACTTATGGTTCAACGATTATAAAAGGCGAAAGTGCAAATATTTTATGCCAGATTATTAGTGCTTGGATTAATCTATTCTCATTTTCTCCTAAAAGACTGATAATAACTGGCTCGTGGACGCAGTACTATAATGAAGACGAACAACCAGAAGGTGAGGGTTATTACGAAAAATTAGAGTTTGACCGAGATCAAATTATTAGAAACTTAAAAAAACTAACAGAATATGCTCAAGTGGTTGCTAATGGAGAGCATTATATTTTACATATAGGAATTTAGCGATCCAGAACAATTATCTCTTCAAGTTCTGGAAACATAGGAAAAAGAAGATATCAAGCTTTTGACTAAACCATCCGGAATTCCAAATATAACTCTTGTAATACCTCTCAATTCAATCATTTTCTGATTGATTCAATATCGGAATGGTATTATTTTTACTTTGATATTGATTGTGTAGCTTATTCAAGCGACGCACCAAAATGGGACTGACTGCTTTAATTTTGGCTTGTTTAAATAGAAGTACAAGTCTATAAATCTGGAGAATAAAGTGATGAAATTTCCTGAATCATTGAGTTTAGAACAGCAATTTAAGTTACGGACATTGCAACAACAAGTTCATCTGCTTAGTTTAGAAGATTTACAAGATTGCTGTATTGAACTATTGCGGCAAAACACCGATTAAAGATTAAAACAGGTTGATTTTTGCCAAAATAGCCAAACTGGCAGAAAAATTATCTACATTTGCCAATTCGGCAACTTTTTTAATCGCGTTAATGTCATTTTAAGTATAGTGAGAATTCTCTAAAAATTAGTTCCTCGTCTAGTCGAATCTCACGTAACACAATAACTGCATAAGTCCCCCTGATCGAGAAATATGTCTCGATAGCAAACGGAGAAACCCAACGTGTTCAATTGTATCGGTGCCAGGAGAATGATCCCATGCAAGTTCGATGGAAAACCTTATTCACAAAAGCGATTATCTGGTTAGGAGCAGAATTATTCCTTAACCTTGTCGGACTCGACAATTTAGCAGACTATAGCGAGTACGTTTTTACGCCGCCTGATATTATTACTCCCGTCATTACCATTCAAGGTTAAAATTAAATTGATCATTAGACTTCGTTTCAGTTGTCGGCGATTTGGATCACCGGAACGGGGAATAGTATGATTAAATTAGACAAACAAACTGAAGTACAACTTTTAATCAGCTCTATTTAATACTTTCTACTTAAACGATTAAAAATTTATATATTTGCGCCGATAGGGTGAGATTTTTAGCAGAACTTCAGAGTGATTTATTCTACGATTTTACAAGGGGTTGACAAGTTGGTTCCGTTTTTGTATCATGCTGAACATAGACTAATATCGAGGCATGGTCTGTCTACAAGCTCAATTTTTTGTTACCATTCGCTTCAAACCCTGATTCTCTCGAAACGTAATTTCCTCTCAAACTAAATTTGAGCTAATTATCGCATATTAGATAATTCACCAATATCGCAAACTCCGCTTGAGCTGGATTTGACAAAAAGGTAAAAATATGCATTTTATCTAAATTCGGATTTGAGATGTTACTCATCATGCTACTTTAATCATGGATGATTGCGTTCGCGCAGCGTTGCCTTAGCAGTATCGCGATCAAAAACGATACGACGAGATATTATATCCGCTTCTAGACTACAACTGTTAAGATATGACTCTTTTTCTCTAAAAGCGTTCTTTGATATAATACCTGATTCGTACTCTACGAGTGGTTGCTACTGTGTCTATTGAATCTCCTACTGCAAAAAAACCGACAATTGAAGCGTTACAAGCGATTGACGATCAATTTTCTCAACGCTTTATTGAGCTTGATCCAGCCGGCTATTTTATTATCTATGTTGATCGCAATGCCGGGTTAATCTGTGCTGAACACTATACAAATAATATCAACGATCAAGGTTTAGCTGTTGACCCCGAAACGGGTGAGCCTTTTCCCTGTAATCAAAGTTTGAAGCGTGTACCAACTGCTATTTACAAAGGTAGAACCGCTAAAGAATTAGGGATTAAAATAACAGAAGAAGCAGATCCGAAGCCTGTAAGCTGTCTTGATCATGCGCTTTATCTCGGTCGAGAATTTGTCCGGGCAGAAATGGCATTGTTAAGCGGACAAGATTATATTCAAGACTAACATGACTACCCAGTAGACCAGTGCGTGAGTCTACTAACTTTTAAAACAAGCTGGAACTTCTACATAAAGATACTTCTGACTTCTGTACAGACGTTACATGTAACGTCACGACAGACTTGGTGACTTGCGCTCTATTGGGGGGGTTTGGTGAAAGGAAACATTTGAAGTCACCTCTCCCCCAAAGTTGAACCCGATTACATATCGCCGCCCCGAAAGGCTAACAATACAATCACCACAGGGCCTGCAATCACGATTAAAGACAGCATCAAAAGCTGTGCAATCAGTTCAAAGTTAATGTTGCTTAAAAAGCTGGTAATAAAGTCCATTTTTCCTATTGCAATAAATAATTTAAGCCAATAACCAAGAGTCAATCATACCTTGCGATCGCCCAGAGTTTTTAAGAATCTTTACAAAACGCAATAAAGGGTACAGCATTGCCGTACCCCTTAACGTGTTACTTGGCTTCAGCCCGTTCTTTGGCTTCTTTAATCACTTCTTCAGCTACGTTATTCGGACAAGCAGAATAATGAGAGAATTCCATTGAGAACTGACCGCGACCGGATGTCATTGTCCGCAAGTCACCAATGTAACCAAACATTTCACTCAACGGCACATCTGCCTTAATTCGAGCGCCCATGGGGTTAGAATCTTGAGATTTAATCATTCCCCGACGACGGTTCAAATCCCCAATTACATCCCCCACATGGTCATCTGGAGTAAATACATCCACCTTCATGATGGGTTCAAGGATCTGTGGCTTTGCTTTGGGGAAAGATTGACGATAGGCGGCTTTGGCTGCAATTTCAAAGGCGATCGCGCTTGAGTCAACCGGGTGAAAACCGCCATCTGTGAGGGTGACTTTCATATCCACAACAGGATATCCCGCGAGCATTCCCTTAGCAATACTTTGTTCAAACCCTTTTTGTACCGCTGGCCAATATTCTCTGGGGACGTTTCCGCCTGTGACCTTGGACTCAAACCCGAAGCCTTCTCCTGTTTCGTTCGGTTCGATGATATAGTCGATCTTCGCGAATTGACCCGAACCCCCAGACTGTTTCTTGTGAGTGTAACTGTCTGACAGTTGCTTGGTAATAGACTCCCGATAAGCCACTTGCGGTTTACCCACTTCGACTTCAACGCCGTGAGTCCGTTTGAGAATATCTACCTTAATGTCGAGGTGCAATTCACCCATCCCTTTCATAATGGTTTCACCGCTTTCTTGATCGGTTTCCACTTGGAAAGAGGGATCTTCTTGTACCATCTTGCTGAGGGCCATCCCCATTTTTTCAACTGCGCCTTTTGTCTTCGGACTAACGGCAACTGAAATTACAGGGTCAGGGAAGACCATCGGTTCAAGAGTCGCGGGATCTTTAGGATCGCAGAGGGTATGTCCGGTTTGAACATTTTTCATCCCCACAATCGCTACAATATCACCCGCTTGGGCGGCTTCGATTTCTTCACGAGAATCGGCGTGCATTTCCACCAAACGGCTCACCCGTTCTGTTTTACCGGTGTAGGTATTGAGGATTGTACTACCCTTCGAGAGAGTACCGGAATAGACGCGAGTGAATGTTAATGCGCCATACTTATCATCCATGATCTTGAAGGCCAGCGCCCGCAAGGGTTTTTCAGGGTCAACAATGGCATAACCACCTGTGGGGTTTCCTTCTAAATCCATCTCGGGTTGGGGTTTAACCTCAGTTGGACTCGGGAGATAATCGACAACCGCATCCAGGACTAACTGTACGCCTTTGTTTTTGAAGGAAGAACCGCAATAAGTGGGGAAGAAGTCTAACTCATTAGTTCCCTTACGAATACAACGCTTGAGGGTCTCAATATCGGGTTCTTCCCCTTCGAGATATTTTTCCATCACGTCGTCGTCTTGTTCGATGGCGGTTTCGACTAACTGTTCGCGCCAAGTCTCAACGTCATCAACCATGTCGGCGGGAACGTCTTTAATCTCGTAATTCATCGGATCTCCAGACTCATCCCAGACCCAAGCTTTGCGAGTGAGAAGATCGACGACACCAACAAATTCAGTTTCTGTCCCGATGGGTAACACCATCACTAACGGTTTAGCAACGAGGACATCCTCGACTTGCTTGACTACACGATAAAAATCTGCGCCGGTGCGGTCTAGTTTGTTAACGTAGATAATCCGAGCAACTTTAGAATCATTCGCATAACGCCAGTTGGTTTCAGACTGGGGTTCAACTCCACCAGAACCACAGAAAACCCCAACTCCGCCATCCAGTACTTTGAGGGAACGATATACCTCGATGGTAAAGTCTACGTGTCCTGGGGTGTCAATAATGTTGAGTTGGTGATCTTTCCAGAAGCAACTCGTCGCAGCGGACTGAATGGTAATACCCCGTTCTTGCTCCTGTTCCATGAAGTCTGTGGTCGCTGCACCTTCGTGTACCTCACCGATTTTATGGATCTTCCCGGTTAGTTTCAAGATTCTTTCGGTTGTCGTCGTTTTGCCTGCATCGACGTGGGCGAAGATGCCAATATTGCGATAACGAGTGAGGTCTTTTTTCATACTGGTTTACTCTTTGTTTTGGTGCGACAAACTATAACTAATACTGCTGATTGTAAAGTATCATGACATCAACATGGAAGAGGGTAATTTCTCTACCCCCTGTTTTTTGGGGAATGAGAGTAGGGTGTGGGGTGTGGGGTCATGGTGAGTCGGCACTATGCGTATACTTGCGCGCTTTAGCTCAAAATAAACAATCAACAACGAATGACGATGGATACAGGCGCTGATACCCCGGAAAAATTAATACAACAGGCTGAAATTTATTATACTCAAGGCGATTTGACCACTGCGATCGCTCTGGTTCATCAAGCCATTCAGCAGCAGCCTCACTGGGCGCTAGCTTACGTGACCATGGGAAATATACAGCAGGCTCAAGGTCAGGTTGAAGCGGCGATTCGTTCCTATTTGAAGGCGTTAGAGTTAGATTCAAGTTTACCCCAAGCTCATATTAATTTGGGCAGTATGTACTACAAACAGGGGGAAATAGAAAAAGCTATTTCTGCTTATCAACAAGGGATTCGTTTAAAGCCGGATTTTGTAGCAGCTTATTTGAATTTAGCCCAGGCATTTCGCCAGCAAGGGAATCAACAACAAGCTGATTTAGCTCAACAAAAAGCCATTGAATTACAACACACCCCGTCGAAAGCACATCAACTTTTTTCTCAGGGGCAAAACTTAGCGAGTATGGGACAATTAAAGCAGGCGATCGCCACTTATCAACAGGCTATTGCTCTCGATCCCAATTTAGCCGAAGCTTATTGTCAAATTGGAATTCTTGAACGTCATCGAGGCGAGATTAAGCCAGCGGTTGAGCAGTTTAAAAAAGCATTAGAACTTCAACCGGATTTAATTCCGGCGCATCAAAATTTATGTGGGATTTATCGAGATACTCTCAGTTTAAAATCCGCTCGTCAAGCCGTCACTGAATATCGTCAGCGCTGTGGGGAGATTGACCCCATTATGACCGCTATTTATTTTATCAGTATTCATCATTTTTCTGGATTACATCAGATTGCATTAGATGAATTTATCCGTTTAGAATCTCAGCTTCCCGAGTTAATCAAAACCGCTTCCGAACTTGAGATTAAGTCTCTCTATGCAAACTTACTATTTATTCAACCTTATTTGAGGGATAATCCACAGAAAAATTATCAGCTTCAGAAAATTATTGCTAAATATTATATTCAAAATCTGATTCAACCTCTAATCATTCAATCGAGTAAGTCTCTAAAATATCAGTCTAAATCTTTATTAAAAATTGGGATAATATCAAGTCATTTTAATCGCCACTCTGTCGGCTGGTGCAGCTTAGATATTATTAAAGAATTATCTAAAAAATCATTAGAAATTTATTTATATTTTACAGAAAAACCGAGAAAGGATGATCGGACGGTATTATTTGAAGAAGTTGCAAAAAAAGTCTATCTTCCTGAGTCTTATCCGGATGGATTACCGGCTGTAAGCGACATTTGCCAAGCCATCCAGCAAGATCAGATTGATATATTATTAGATTTAGATGCTTTGACAGTTCCGAGTCATGGTGAAATTTTAGCGCAAAAACCCGCCCCTATTTGTATTTCCTGGTTAGGCTTCGACGCACCACAGCTTAATCAATACAATTACTTTTTAACCGATCAATATGCCACTCCCCCAGCGTTAGAAGAATTTTATACAGAAAAAATTATAAAAATGCCTCAGACTTTTGTAGCGGTATCGGGATTTGATCAAGATTCTGTGGATGCAATTGATTTAAGAAAAGCTTATCGTATTAGTACAAAACAGATTGTTTATCTTTGTGTTGCACCCGGACGAAAGTTTAATTTCGAGTTAGTAAAAGCACAAATAGAAATTATTAAAGCAATTCCTGATAGTATTTTACTGCATAAAGGAATGGGAGATCCAGATGTATTTAAAACTGCATATTGGCAAACCTGTCAAGCAATGGGAGTGAGTCCCCATCGGGTGAAATTTATTGAGCGATTTCCTTCAGAAGAAGAACACCGAAAAATTTATGCAATGGTGGATATTTTATTAGATTCTTATCCTTATAATGGTGGCACTCATACCCTTGAGGCGCTATGGTTTAATGTTCCTATTGTGACGTTGAAAGGTCAACAATTTTTGTCTCGGATGGGATACTCTTTTTTACAGGGGGTCAATATTGAATCTGGTATTGCTGAGTCTTGGGAAGAATATATTCAATGGGGAATTAAACTCGGAAAAAATCCTGAATTACGGTATTCTATTCAACAGCAATTAATCCAATCTAAAACACCCAATAACTTAGCACCTTTGTGGAATTCACAACAGTTTGCGGATGACTTATATCATCTTTTGGAAACGCTGAATCTAAAAAAATAATGATAAATTTAAAAAAGTATAAAAGAGATAAAAATCCGGTTTAACAACGCCTAAATTGAATAATTAAGTTGAAAAAAATATCTGTAAAGCCCTATTCAATTGCTTTTTGTCCTGTTACAATTAAGAAAAAGCACTAATAGTTCATCCCAGATTAGTTGCTCCACTCATCCCTCGAACTCGATTAATTTATAGCTTAAAGTTTGCTCAGTATTAGACAAAACTTGTATATTTTCCTGATTTTTAGGATAACAAGCATTTTGTCAAGGTTTATTTACAAAACTTAATATACTGAGAATTGAGATTCTTGAACAGCAGTTAGAGGTACTTGTGAAGACTGTGCCAACTCAGTCCATTTAACTCTACACAATCTTTAAAAAAGAGAGCTAAATTTTACTTTTCTTTGAAGATTATTTGCCAAGGTACATCTACAATACTATACATGAGCTTATAGCGTAACTTATATAAGCTACATAGAACTCCGAGATAATTTTTAATGGTGGCGAGGATCGATATGAAAGAAAGATATTCTAGAAGCGCTATTTTTACTCAGCGGCTCATACTTGTAATTTGCTTGATTTTAACATTAGAACTATTAGATAGAACAGAATCTGGCTTACAATTTTCGTTCACTCAAAATATTAACTTCAACATGAGTCGTGAACACGTTGTTTCTTTAGGACTCTATTTTACCTCTTTTGGGATTATTACACCACTGGCTTTACTCATTCTAAAAAAAGAAACTCGAACCCCTCAATAAGCAAATTCTTTAATCATACATAAAAAAGAATATGGCAATCTATCTTAAGATAGATACTTGATTCAAGGCAAGTTGCAATTTTAAGACTGTTTACATAATACTTCGGTGAGTCATGGGTTATGATCAAGATTATATTTCTTACAAGTTGATGGCAATATGAGTTTATTTCCTGATGATCAATCAAATCCTTTAAATGGGTATCGTACCACGGAACAGTTAGATCCGCTAAAATCACGGTTTAACTCACAACCCAACGACATTGAAGATGTTGACAATAAAGCTTACGATCCTGAAACGGTAAAGGTAATGCAAAAGTCTTTCATCTTTTTGATTGTCACTGGGGTACTGGTTGGCAGTATATTAGCGGCGGGTTTAATCTATGTTTTAAATAAATTCGATATTAATGGTAAACCACCGCAAGTCGAACAAATTCAATCGATTAGACAAAATTACTTAAAATAGATGATTGAATGTTTGCTTACTTAATTTGATAGCGTTCTTCAGCGATTTTTTTAACTCGCTCAGAAAACTGAGGATAATTATCTAAAACTTGCTCAAAATCATCTTTATACAAAACGAACAATTCACAATAGGTTAAGGTTTTGACAGAAGCCGTTCGCCGACTAGAATAAATCAAAGCAATTTCACCAAAGAAAGTGCCAGCGGACATCTGACGATAAACTCGTCCAGTTTTCTCTGAAAAAGCCTCAACTTCTCCTCGTTTAATAAAGTACATTTCTTGACCAATTTGTTCCTCACGAATAATGTAATCATTAGGGGGTAAAATTCTGGGTTTAAGCTTAACAATTAAGTCCTCAATAAAACCTGCATCTGCATCTTGGAATAAGGGAACTTTACTGAGTAATTCTCGATAGAGATAAAGATAAATTTGAGTTTTCAAAGAATGGGGAAGCTCATCTATGAAATCTAAATCTAATGAAATATCTCGGTTATATTCCCACATATATTGATAGTAGTCTCTGACTCGTTGTTGTAAAATAGATGGGATTTTACGAGCGCGCATATAAGACTGAATTTGAGTTAATTTTTCTCTAAAATGAGAGGTATTTGCATCTAAGTTAGCAATTAAAGAAGTGACATTCCCGATAATAAATGCATACATTGATATTCCGAGAAACATCACCGTTAAAGTAAAGGCAATTTCTAAATCTGTTGTGGGTGTAATATCCCCATAACCAACAGTGGTTAAAGTGGTCATTGACCAATATAAAGAACTCATATATTGAGTAATAGGAGGTGCGAAATCAAGGGAAGCAGTGGTTAACCAAGACTCTCCTGAAACGCGAGCCGCATCACCAATAAAAAACCAAATACAAGCCACCCAATGATCGATTAAAAAGATCATTGTAATCAGCTCAATCATCCGAATCACTGCCGGATTTATATTAACGTTGTTTTCCCAGCGTCTTAATATTTCAAAGCATTGTATCCCTCTCAGAAGTCTAGGAAATCGTAAAAAGCTAATAATTGTAATGGCTGAATCATGCCACAATAAGCGAGCCACTAAGTCGGCTGGAAAACTCGCAATCAGATCTAGCTTTAACTCGGTTGAACGATAATGTTTGAAAATCAGTTTCTTATCTTTGACAAATTCTCCTTGATCCACAAATCCAATATTAAATCGTAATAAAATATCAATTAGATAAATTCCATCCGCTATCCAATCAAAAATCAACCATTTCTCACTAAACCCCGCTTGAAAAGCCACTCTAAATGGGATAATTAAATAGTTATATAAAGTAACAACAACAATCAACGATTCCCAGAAAATCATTAATCGGGATTCTGGATGAATAACGCGCATAAACTAATGAGAAGAGGATGGGTATTTACAGAGGGTTTCAGCCGTGTAATCAATGATTCAGGCACATCTATATTTAAACACGAGAATCCGTCAATTTATTTTTTAATCTTACTCTATCTTGCCTCTGTTGTAACCCTCTGCTATTATATTTTGCTACAATCAAGCATGGTTTAAAAAAACTATATGAAATCGTCTATTCTCTCTAGTTTATTTTTAACAGCGGTGAGTCCTCTTGTTATTTCTCCGGCTGCGGCAAATCAACCCCTCTATATTGCTTATCCGCCTGCCGATCATCAAACCACAGCCCAGCAAATTTTCTTGATTGGAACGGCGAGTCCAGACGCAGAGGTGCAAGTCAATGGCAAAGTGATTGATCGATCTCCAGCGGGTCATTTTGCGCCTTCATTCCCCTTAGAAGTTGGGGAAAATCAATTTATTTTAAAGCATCAAGATCAAGAAATTATCTTAAATATTACCCGCCGCTCTTCAACGCCAGAATTACCTCAAGGGGTGGCATTTATTTCCGACTCTCTTCAACCCAATGTTAACATTGCTAAACGTCCCGGAGAACAGGTTTGTTTCAGCGCAGTTGCTCCGCCTCAAGCTCAGGTTTCTGTGCAAATTGCCGAGCAAACAATCCCCTTAATGGCTCAAGTTTCGACTATTGAACTTCCTGATAATAAAGCCGTTTTAACGGATACGAATCAACCGATTAATTCTATAATTGGAACTTATCAAAGCTGTGTGACTTTAGGAGATGAGATCTCATTTTCTCCGGGTCAATTTCAACTTAATTTAGGTCAACCTCAGTATCAATTGACTTTAGATGGAAAAACCATTACAGAAATGGCAAAAGGTGAAGTTTCAATCCTTTCTCCGACTCAATTTGAAGTAGCAGAAGTTACAGCAGAACAAGGTGTGGCTCGGACTGGCCCCAGTACAACTTATTCTCGTTTAACGCCGCTACCAAAAGGAACCCGCGCTCAAATTATTGCTAGAGAAGGAAACTATATTCGCTTAGATTATGGGGGCTGGATTAAAGTAGAAGAAACTAAAATTACTAGAGATTCAATTCCGCCTCAATCGTATATTCGCAGTGCCAGTTCTCGTCAAGTAGATGACTGGACAGAAGTTTATTTTCCCTTGCAAGTTCCAGTTCCCGTTAGTATAAAACAAGATGATAAAAGCCTAACTTTAACATTATATAATACCATTGCTCAAACCGATACAATTCGCTTCGATGATAACCCTTTAGTTGAACGAATGGACTGGCAACCGTTAGTTTCTTCGTTGGGTCAAGAACAACAAGGTGTTGAATATACGTTTCACTTTAAATCCCCTCAACAATGGGGCTATGAATTGAGGTATGAAGATACAACTTTAGTCCTGGCTTTGAAACATCCCCCGCAAGTGGGTCAACCGTTTCAATCTCGTTTCTTTGCCGATCAATTGTCTCCTAAACCGTTATCTGGGATGTACATTTTAATTGATCCGGGACATGGAAGTGAGAATGATTTAGGCGCAAAGGGGCCGACAGGTTATCCGGAAAAAGATGTTAATTTGGTCGTGTCTTATTTATTACAAAAAGAACTAATTAAGCGAGGTGCGAGGGTATTTATGACTCGCAAAGCCGAGGAAGATTTATTTCCTAAAGATCGGGTTGAAATGATTGAAGAACAAAAGCCAGACTTAGCGCTTTCGATTCATTATAATGCTTTACCGGATGCCGGAGATGCGATTAATACAAAAGGAATCGGTATGTTTTGGTATCATCCTCAAGCCCATAGTTTAGCAGTGTTTTTACATAATTATTTAGTTGAAGAATTAAATCGC
This sequence comes from uncultured Lyngbya sp., assembly GCA_964434975.1. Lineage (GTDB taxonomy): Bacteria > Cyanobacteriota > Cyanobacteriia > Cyanobacteriales > Microcoleaceae > JAAURB01. Next base: position 13,673 of record CAYSWY010000057.1, on the reverse strand, counting down.
CCCTCCTATGGTGTATTTTGGAATAATCTCGCCCTCACTCGTCCGGCTATTACGCCATCGATTTTATTAGAACTTGGATTTATGATTAATCCCGAAGAATTTGAATGGATTGTTAATCCACAAGAACAACAAAAACTAGCGGCAGCTTTAGCCGATGGGATTGTAGAATGGGTAGAGAATGCTCAAGAATAATTCATATAAGATTACTCTTCTAAATAGCCTGTTTCTATTAGGAATTGACGTAATTCATTGAAAAAAGAAGTTGCATTACTCTCTTGATAAACTTGTTGGACACGCTGCCATCCTTCCTCTACTTCTCCTAATACTGATTTATTCGCAAGATAAGCAGCAATAATCCCTTGTAAATTATTTTGTGATGAAATGGGTTGATTTAATTCTAACCAAAGCGTTGCCGTTTGTTGTTCTACAATTTCAGGATAAGCTGATGTTTGGTCTTGCATTTCTCCTGATTGATACTGCCAAACTTGTAAGGGTAAATGCTCAGAAATTTCAGTTTGATAATTTTGACTAAAACGACGATCAAAACTAATAAAAATGGGTTGATTCTCTAAATTTGAATCCTGTTTTTCATAGGGTAATATCCCCCAAATTTGTTGAGTATCTTTATATTCTCTAGAAAATAAGCTATATCGATAAATAAGAGAATAATAGAGAGGACGATTTGAGGAATCTTTCCCTAAAAAATCAATCATAATTTCGGGTTCATTATCATTATCTAAGTCTAGAATATGAACATCAATTAATTGATCGGAACTGTTTTGAGATTGTGAAGAGGATAAGGCAATAGATTCACTGAGGCGTTCTTCTCCTTTGCGAATCAACGTTAATTGTAGAACTTCTGGAGTTTCGTAGGATAACTCCACTTTGACTATTTCTGTTTCTATAATTTCAGCTTGATTTTCTAACAACTCAGTATCATTACTTTCAACAGCGGATAAATCCTCGTTTTCTGACTGTGTTAGGGTTGATTCTCTGTTAGATTCTTCTACAATATCTTGAGTTTTAGGTTGAGAATTTTCTACTGTTATCGATGGATTTCTACGTGCAGTTGTAGATAATGGGTTAATGGGAACTCGCGCAATATATTGAGAGGAAACTAATGCAGCGTCTTGCGGTTCAGCTAATGCTTGACAAATAATAGCAGCGACTTCGGCTCGAGTGGCATTTTTGTTAGGATTCAGTTGTTTAACATTAGGATAATTTACCACTATCCAATTTTCTGTCGCCGCAGCAATAGCTGTTTGAGTTGCTTTAGGAATCTCATTAATATCATTATAAATTGTAGATAACTGTTCAACAGAAATTAATTCAGCTTGATAATTTAATCCTTGAACAATTGCTTCTATTGCTTGGACTCGTGTGACTTCTAATGTCGGGTTAAAAACGCCCGCAATATAACTGGAAAGAAAGCCGCGACGGTTGGCTTCTTGAATGGCGGTATAAGCCCAATAATCACTCGGGATATCAGCAAAATTGATGGCTTCTTGTACTGGCTTTACATTAGGAAAGGCTTGGGTTAAAATAATAGCAAACTCCACCCGTGTCATCCCAGCATCCGGACGAAATCGCTGTTGTTCCTGGTCTCCGCCAACAATATTTTGTTCTGCTAAATTTTCAATACAAGATTGCGCCCAATGGGCGTTAATATCGATAAATGTTGTTGTTTGTGCCAGACTAATTTTACTCGTCAGAAAAAGAATATACTGAAAGATAATAAATCCCAGAGTAATTTTAGCGGGTTTTTTCTTAAAATTCATTTTATTCATCTTTTAAACAGACTGTTTTTCTAAGACAGCTAGATGAGGATAAAAGTTTCCTGTTTTTATGAGACGAAACTCTAGCAATTGGAACTCGGGGTATTGCCTTAAGGCGCGTTTAAACTCTCCGGACTTTTTACCTACTAACACGATAATTCGACCTTGTGGTTTTAATATTTGAGTTGCACCTGCTAAAAATAGACGATAGAAATGATAAAAATTCATATTTTTGCCCATCCGAATTCCGTAGGGAGGATTAGTAACAATAGCTGTGAAAAAGTGAGCCGGATAGGCTTGATTTAACGCTCTGGCATCTACAGATTTTAAGGTAATTTTATCACTCAATTGTTCAGTAATAATATTTTTTTCAGTGCCTGCGAGGGTCTCAGCGTTATAATCACTCCCATAAATTTTCCAATTGGGTAAAGTTGTTGCAGCTTCTAATAAAATTGTACCTGAACCACAGAAAGGATCGAGTAAATGATTAGAAATAGGATGGGTTTTTAAAAATTGCAGCATGGCATAAGCAACGGTGGGATTTAATGTCACTTTCGGCTGATACATTTTAGAATATCTGCGGTCTAATTGAGATAGATGTAAGGGAATACCGATGAGACAATATAAATCATACAAATCGACTCGTAAATTGAATTCAGGTGCTTGTAATGAAACAGGGGTTTGATATTTTTCAAGTAGTACAGAACCCGCCGCTTGTTGAATCTTTAAATGATTAAATGGATGGTTACCGTAGCGTTCACTTGTGACTCGAAAACTCTGGGCAAATTGTAGGGGTAAAATGTCAAAGTTTATCAGTTGCTGCTGCAAAGAGACTAAAGGTTGTTCGGCATCGAGTTTAAAATCGTGTAAGTGATGAATCACTTGATAAACGGAGCGTAATTGAGGTACAATTTTAGCAATCCTTTCAATAGAATCATTGAGCTGAAGTAAAACAATTCCTTCTAAATCCCAAGGTTTAATCGTAACAGCTTGAATCCTTAAATTTAAAGAGTCTGCTTTCTGATTAAATTCAGCAGCAGCCACATCTTCTAACCCTTTATTCGTGACTAAACGAATGATTGTCATCACAATATTTCAATGAACATTTTACCGATTCGGCTCAAACCCAATCAAGATCTTAAACAGAGTTTAAAAGAAGTTGCAGCGCTCCATCAAATTCAAGCTGGATTTATTTTAACCACAGTGGGGAGTCTTCGGCAAGCTTGTCTAAGATTTGCCGGACAAAGTGAAAGTCAATGCTTTTCTCAACGGTTTGAAATTATTTCTTTGGTGGGTACGGTTTCAATGTTTGGTCTTCATCTTCATATGGCTTTATCCGACTCTCAAGGAAATCTAATTGGGGGACACGTTCAACCGGGTTGTTTAATTTATACTACAGCAGAAATAGTGATTGGACTCAGTTCAGATTATCAATTTAATCGTAGTCTTGATTCCGAAACAGGATATTTAGAATTAGAAATTATTTAAGATTTGGCGCGATGCCCTCTGGGAGTCGGGAAGAAAATACTACAAATATCAGTGCGATGTACTATATTTCGTGATTATGGAATCACAGAACAATGATATGTAGCGCTACTCTAAGCGAATTAATGTCCCACTAATATGATACTTTTTATCGTTTTAAAATAACTGAGTTTGTGCTATCTTAAGCGAACTGAGTGATAATAAATCAAGAGATCACTTCATTTGTTCAATAGAGGGATAAGTCCCCTTCGTGATGATAATTACAAAGACGATCTTAAGTTAGAGGCTAAGTCAAAAGTAGACACGTTACAGTAATAGATGAGAAAACTTTCGTTGTACGATAACGGAAAAATCTGTACCATTTATTAAACTTTAACTGCGATCGCGATGTTAAAAAAATTACAATCAACCTTACAACCCATTTTAAAATCATTATTGCTTCTCGGCTTAGTCTGTACATTGGTCTTCAGCCAAGCAGATCATGCCCAGGCGGCTCGAACAGGAGGTCGGATAGGAGGGGGATCATTTAGAGCGCCTTCACGTACTTATGCCCCTTCTCCCGTGCGCTCGCCCGGAGGTGGATATTACGGCGGTGGCGGGTTTGGCTTTCCCTTTCTCATCCCCTTCTTTGGCTTTGGCGGCGGTTTTGGCGGTGTGTTCTCGATCTTGATCTTTATTGCGATCGCCAACTTCCTGGTTAATACTTTCCGTTCCGTTGCCGGGGGTGCAGACACAGAAGTCAATACCTCTACCGTTTCTGTTGCTCGAGTGCAAGTGGGTTTATTAGCCGAAGGACGCAGCTTACAAACCGACCTAGATCGGATGGGTCAAACCGCAGATACAGCATCGGCTGCTGGACGCGCTCAACTGTTACAAGAAGCCACTTTAGCCATTTTAAGACATCCTGAATATTGGGCTTACGGTTCAGCCCAAGCTCAAAAAACCGGACTCAATAGCGCTGAAGGGCAGTTTAACCAGTGGACATTGGCAGAACGGAGTAAGTTTACCGAAGAAACCCTGTCTAATATTAATAATCAGCGTTTAGGCGGCGCAAGTGCATCATCTCAACTATCCGGTTCAACCCCTGGAGAATTAGTCAAAACCCCAGACACAGATAATCCCGGAGAATATATTGTCGTCACCTTAGTTGTAGGTGCATTTGGTCATCTGCAATTTCCTCAAATCTACTCCTCGGAGGATTTGAAGCGAATTCTGAGTCAGTTGGGTTCAATTTCGAGCGAACAGTTACTGGCTGTAGAAATTTTATGGACACCCCAAGCTTCCGGGGATACTCTAAGCGCAGATGATTTGTTAGCATATTATCCCAACTTAAAGTTAGTCTAAGGTTACAGGGACTCAAGAGACCTAAAGACAGAGGAGACAGGAAGATAGGCAGATCAAGGAACTAACAGACACCAGAGCCTAGGAAGTACATCGAATGCTGATAGACTTTCCTCCATCTGTGTCATGTTTTCCCTGATCTGATCTTTCTCTCTCTTTTGTCTCCTCAACTCAATTCTCCCTCTAGCCTTTTAGTTAGAAAGACAGATGAGATTTTTAGTGGTAGAAGATGATCAAGCGCAAGCTAACATCATTAAAACAGCCCTCGTAGATCATGGATACGTCGTAGATGTTGTTGCAGATGGTGCAGAAGGATGGAGTTATATTGAGGCTTTTACTTATGACCTGATTTTACTAGATGTGAGTTTGCCCAGCTTGGATGGAGTCAGTTTGTGTCGTCGGTTACGAACATCCGGGTATAACGTCCCTGTGTTATTGCTCACGGCAAAAAGTAGCAGCATGGATAAGGTTGCTGGATTAGACGCAGGGGCAGATGATTATATTGTAAAACCTTGTAGTATCCCAGAACTATTTGCTCGAGTGCGGGCGTTGCTTCGTCGTCCCATTGACTCAGATTCTTCAGTACTGGCTTGGAACGATCTTCAACTCAATCCTAGTTCCCACGAAGTGCGCTATCAACACCAACTTTTATCCCTGTCTCCCAAAGAATACAGCCTATTAGAACTATTCTTACGCAACCCGAAACGAGTTCTGACCCGTAGCGCGATTTTAGAACATCTCTGGTCTTTTGAAGCCTTGCCGGGAGAAGATACAATTCGCGCTCATATTAAGCGACTGCGCCGGAAACTCAAAGTTCATGGGATCGATGAGATGATCGAGACGGTTTATGGCATTGGCTACCGTCTCAAACCCGCCTTAGATGCAGAAGTACCTAAACTGTTTGACGCCACTGCCACGGACGCGACTCCAACCCATACTCCAACCGAGATCTCAACTCAATACCCCATCCCGGAGAACAAATCAACCGCCATTAATACCGCCTGGGAACGCTTTCAAGACAAAATTCAGGAGCGCCTGGAACAACTCCAGCAGATGATTACAACGTTGCAGAACGCACCTGCACCTGCACAACTGTATCAACAAGTCGAGACAAACGCCCATAAATTGGCTGGATCGTTGGGGATGTTTGGCTTAAAATCAGGCTATCGCTTGGCGCAGCAGATTGAACAATGGATGATTGCGGCTCGTACTGACGAAGATTTTGACCCCCAAAATGCAGCGGCGTTCGACTCATTACAAACTTCGATGCAACTGCTGCACGACTCTGTAGCGCAACACTCCACTACACAAACTGACTCCATCAGCGCACCTCAACCCTTGGCTCAACCCTTGGCTCAACCCGCCTCAGCGCCTGTGTTGGATACCTCTACACCCTTGATGTTGATTGTCGATGATGATGTAGAACTGACAGAATTATTACAAGTTGAGGCGTTAAATTGGAATATTCGAGTCTTAGTGGCTTTAGATCTTAACCAAGCCAGGGCGATTTTGTTACAAGTCGAACCCGATATTGTTTTACTGGATTTAGCTTTTCCTAATCAACCTCAGGGGGGACTGATTTTACTCGAAGAATTGAAGGCACAGTTTCCCCAACTCCGAGTACTGGTGTTTAGCGCCCAAGCTCAAGTCAGTGAGCGCGCTGCAGTTGCCAAACTGGGAGGAAATGCGTTTTTACCTAAATCCGTTTCGGCTTGCCAAGTCTTAGAAGCAGTGATTGATTTACTGCGACCTAAACCCCAAAAATCAACCATTTTAGCAATCGATGACGATAGCATTATTTTAGAGCTATTAACCAGTTTTCTGGCTTCTTGGGGTTTAAGTATCACCACACTGAACGATCCCCGTCAATTTTGGCAAACCCTCAGCGCCGTTGCGCCTGATTTGTTAATCCTTGATCTCGATATGCCCTATTTTAACGGGATTGAACTGTGTCAAATGGTGCGTAATGATCAAATTTGGCAGGGTTTGCCGATTTTATTTCTCTCTGCCTCTCAAGATCCAGAAACCACCCGCCGAATTTATCAAGCTGGCGCTGATGACTATATTTCTAAACCCTTTAATGAAGCAGAACTGGCCACCCGAATTTTTAACCGTTTAGAACGAGTCCAACTGTGGCATAGTTTAGCAGAAGTTGATCCCCTCACAGGGTTAGCCAACCGTCGCCGTTCTATTCAAGATTTAAATCGCTATTTGCGTTTAGCACAACGTCATCATCAGAATTTTTGTTTAGCATTATTGGATATTGACGAATTTAAACGAGTGAATGATTTGTATGGAGAAGAGGTTGGCGATAGTGTTCTGCGGCAATTGGGACAACTCCTACAACAACAATTTCGTGGAGAAGATATTGTTGCCCGTTGGGGCGGAGAAAAGTTTCTGATTGGTTGGTATGGTATGAGTAAGACAAATGGCATTAAGCGCATGAGGCAACTGTTAGAACGCATTCACACTGAGATCTTTCAGGTCGGCCGTCATGTTCAACTTCAAATTACCGCTAGTGGCGGAATTACCACCTATCCTGAAGATGGTCAAGAATTCTCAACGTTGTATCGGGGTCTTGAAACCGCTTTACATCAAGCCAAAATAGAAGGACGCGATCGCCTCGTTGCCGTTACGGGTTTCTTTTCTGTTGACAGCATCGATACTTAGGAGTCTGCGAGGGGCGCGAGTCAGGAGTCAGCGAGGAGCGCGAGTCAGTATTCAGGAGTTAGGAGTTAGGAGTTAGGAGTTAGGAAAGCCTACTTGCAAGATTGCCTACTTCCCTCTTCCCTGATTAGGGATATTCTAACAAGAGAATACCCCTCAATCTTTTACGATGAACGACCGTTAGAATTGGCTTTGGCTTCTAAGGTTTCTAAACGGCTTTTTAACTCTTGATTTTGCTTCTTGAGTTTTTCTAATTCATCCCGTACCTGTTTTAAGGCTTTATCTGAACCGATGTTTTTCTGTACTTTTTGTACCGCTTCTTCAGCCCGTCGTTTAACTCGTCCATCTAAAGCAGATTCTACTAAATCATTCAAAACTGCAATGGCTTTTGGGGTTTCCATTGTTCCTAAAGCTGCCACAACGGCGACTTGAGTTAAGAAAAAGTCTTCTTTGGCAATATCTTCTAAATGTTGTAAAATCCGCTCTAAATTGATGGGGTTTTGACCGGTTGAAATACTGCCTAAAGTCCGAATGGCAACTAAACGCAATGCTTGAGGTACACCTGGGGTTGTATACTTCAAAATCAGATTTAATGCATCTTCTGAAGTCTTCATTTTACTCAGCCCAGAAATAGCACCACAGCGCACCACTTCATTCCAACCCGCTTGATCTTTTAAGACAGATTTTAACAGCTTGATGGCTTTTTCTTCAGTGGGTTTTTCTTCTGTATTTGCCGCTGCCATTTCACCCATTGCCATGGCGGCAGCCGCTTCGACATAATAACTATCATCTCCTTTTTCCAGGATAGATTTTAAGGCTTTATAACTGTCTTCGGTGCGGTTTTTTGCCAGTGCATTGACAGCCGCGCGTCGAACTTTAGCATTATCATCTTTTAACCCAGTCATTAACCCGGATACAACTTGATCGAGTTTAATCTTCGCAAGCTGTTTAATGATTTCAACTTTTACCCCCCAAAATTCCTCAGTTTCTAATGCCTGAGTTAATGCTTTTACGACTTCTAAACCACCTTTTTTGGCTAATGCTTGCGCCGCATAAATTTGGGAAATAGGGTCAGAATCAAACCTGAGTTGAGCCTTTAATTCAGCGACGGGATATTCTAAACTAACGGTTTTTAAGTAATTATTGCCGACATCAAAACTAATAAATTTCGGCTTTTGTTCTAGGGGAAAATAGAAGGTTTGTTCTTTTTCATGAACTCGAACCGTAAAGGTTTTTAATTCTGCTTGATTATCCGATTTTGAAATATAACCAAATCCAATCGGAATTTTTAGGTCAAATAAATATTGTTCGCTGAGTTTTTCGCTATCTTTAGCCTGTTTTTGTTTAACGGTAATTTTGGCTAAATGACTTTCACCATCCCAAGAATAAGAGACTTTATAATCTGGATGTCCGCCCCGATAAACATACTGATCAAATAACCCTAGAAAATTACGTCCTGTTGCCTTTTCAATGGCTCGTAATAAATCAATGGTTTCAACGGTTTGATGAGCGTTATCCTGTACAAAAGTATGAACGGCTTTATTAAATAATTCCTCACCTAATTCTGTCCGAATCATGTGATAAACACAAGCGCCTTTTTCATATAAATGTCGATCATACAATTCAATCGCTTCTCGATAAATATGAGTCACAATAGGGCGACGATAACGAGAACTATCTTCTGATAAATAATTCCGAGTTTCATTTAAACGATAATAAGCGGCTTCGGTTTTTCCATACTCTTTATCTGTCCATAAAACCTCAGAATAAGTTGCCATTCCTTCCTTGATCCAAGCATGAGACCAATGTTTAATCACCACTAAATCCCCAAACCATTGATGGGCTAATTCATGGGCGACTAAACTTTCAGAATTCCGGTTATCACGGGCTGCTTTTTCATCCAATAAACACCGATCTGTTAATAGGGTTGTGGAGGTATTTTCCATGCCGCCAAAGATGAAATCACTCACACAAACCTGTGCATATTTAGGATAAGGATAATCATAACCAAATAATTTTGAGAAAAACTCAATCATATCCGGGGTTTTTCCCATGGTGCGGAGTGCATCATCTTTTCTGTCTTTTTCGACATAATAAGTAACCGGAATACTATTCCATTCTTGCTTAATTTCAGCAAAATCTCCAACGGCTAACGTCATTAAATAAGTCGGATGAATTTGTTTTTGTAACCAGTGATAAATCTTACTTTTTCCCTCTTTTTTTGTTTCGATTAATTCTCCGTTAGAAATAGCCATGAATTCTTGAGGAACTTTGACTCTGATTTCGGAGGTGGCTAACTGTCCGGGATAATCAAAACAAGGAAACCAAAAGCGAGAATCTTCATCTTCTCCTTGTGTCCAAACCTGTGTTGGTTTGTCTGGATAATCAGAATTAGGTTGAATAAAATAGAGTCCGCGTTGTGGCTTTTCGACTCCATATTCAATCGCAATTTTAATCGTTGTATTAGCTTCTGTTGGCAGCTTTAGATAAATTTGAAGCTGTTGACCATCGTAGTCAAATTCCTGTTCTGCTTTGCCAATTTTTACCGATTTAATCTCTAAATCAACCGCATCTAATATTAACGTTTCAATCCCACTGCGAACCGGATTAAGATCAATTGTACAAGTTCCAGCAAAAGATTGATTGGGAATATCCAAAACTAAATCTAAGAAAATATGCTCAACTTGCCCTGGCCGATCTGGATTATAATGGGGGCGAGCGCCGGGTAATTCAAAGGATTTACTGGAATCAGATTCAGTATCAAAGTAAAAATTTAACATGAGGCGTTAATGCAGAATAATCAGAATAAATTGCACGATTCTTTTATAGATTATTTTATTATAGATGAATTGTTCCCCTTTGTAAGCTGTTATTTTTACTCTGGGATAGAATTAACCATCAAAATGATGGGAATTAATAGAATATAGCAATTCATTTATAGTTTTTGAGAGTTTTAGGGTGACATCAATAGGAGTCTGCGAGTCAGGAAAGCTTTTTATCCCTGTGGGCGATCGCGCAGGAGTGCCTGTTCCCTTCTTCCCCCTATTGCCTACTTCCCTATTGCCTACTTGTCTTATTTAAAAATATTTTCTGACAACTCTGATTGAGATTGCTATATTAGATCTAATTCTTCAGAAAATATTAAAATAAATCTCAGTAAAAACTCAACTAAAATCCGTTTAAACTCCAAATACTTTAACCTCGAAATTCTATCCTATCTATTTTAACAGTTTAAAAAATTCAGTATAAAATCAAGAGCAAACGCTCAATTTTTAATAAAAAATTAAGGTAAAGTTTTATCATTGGCACTCTCATAGTTTCAATCGAAGTGTTATCATGACTTGACATCCATAGTTGCGGGTAGATTCCCTGCCCTCCTACAATCTAAAGTCAATCGTCATGAGCCGCAGAGAATTGTAACAATGAAATTGGCAGCGCGAGTAGAAAAAGTAACCCCCTCCCTAACTTTGGTGATTTCAACGAAAGCCAAAGCGATGAAAGCTGAAGGCATTGATGTCCTCAATTTTAGCGCCGGGGAACCGGATTTTGATACCCCTAAACATATCGTTGAAGCCGCCAAAACTGCCTTAGACCAAGGTAAAACCCGCTATGGCCCGGCTGCCGGAGAACCCAAGTTACGAGAATTAATCGCCAATCACCTTAACCAAGAGACAGGCTTGAATTATCAAGCGCAGAATGTGATTGTGACCAACGGGGGGAAACACTCGCTGTATAACCTAATTATTACCACAATTGAGGCCGGAGACGAGGTGATTATTCCTGCGCCGTATTGGGTGAGTTATCCAGAGATGGTGACACTGGCTGATGGTAAACCCGTTGTTGTCCAAACCACCGCAGAAACAGGCTATAAAATTACCCCGCAACAATTGCGTCAAGCGATAACGCCAAAAACAAAACTATTTGTATTAAATTCTCCTTCTAACCCCACGGGAATGGTTTACACCCCGGAAGAAATTAAAGCCTTAGCAGAAGTAGTCATTGAGGCGGGAATTCGTGTCGTTTCAGATGAAATTTATTGTAAGATTTTATATGATAATGCCAAACATTTAAGCATTGCTGCGGCTTTACCCAAAAGTGATCAACATACCTTTATTAGTAGTGGATTTGCTAAAGCTTACGCCATGACCGGATGGCGACTGGGGTATTTAGTTGGGGATGCAGAAGTGATTAAAGCCATGACTCGAATTCAAGGTCATAGTACTTCTAATGTTTGTACGTTTTCTCAATATGGCGCAATGGCAGCCTTGGAAGGTTCGCAAGATTGCGTGGAAGAAATGCGTCTGGCTTTTGCGAAGCGACGAGAAGTAATTTACGAGGCGTTAAATTCAATTCCTGGTATTAGTTGCGTTAAACCCGATGGCGCATTTTATATGTACGCTAATATTAGTGAAATTGGCATGAATGCGATGGATTTTTCTAATGCATTATTAGAAGAGAAACACATGGCAACGGTTCCCAGTGTAGCGTTTGGAAATGATAGTCATGTACGGATTTCTTATGCGACTGATTTAGCCAGTATTGAACGAGGAATGGAACGGTTAGAAGCGTTTGTCAAAGGAAGAATTTAGTTCTTTGTAGCGTGCAAGACTGTTCCCCGTACTCGAGAAAATGTATGACCTAACCCCCCTGCCCCCTTCCCTGCAAGGTAAGGGGGAGTCATTAATAGTTTTAGATATTTAATAATAAAAAGAATACTCCCCTCTCGATTAAAAAATAGTCCTCTTAGGACACAGTTTCCCTCTCCTCGTAGGAGAGGGCAGGGAGAGGTGAGAGGGGTTGGGGGAGAGGTGAGAGGGGTTGGGGGAGAGGTCAAAGGAAATACTGTAAATATATCAGGCAGCTTTTAAAGTATCAAAATCCAGAAAATATCGGATAAAAATATCATGAAAAGTTTAGAAGAAATTCAGTTGATTTTACAAGAACATCAAGAATTACTACAGAAAAGATTTCGAGTTTCAAAGATGCAGATTTTTGGTTCTTATGCCAGGGGTCAACAAACGATTAATAGTGATGTCGATATTTTAATTGGTTATGACCATCCTCCTACTCTCTGGATGTTAGGAGAGTTACGAGATTATTTAAGTGAGATGCTGGGTTTACAAGTCGATATCGTGACGGAAAAGGGTCTAAAGCCAAGGATAAGAGAGCGGGTTTTAGCAGAGGCCGTTAAAATATGACCCAAAGAGATTTACTGGATTTTTTATTAGATATTATTGAAGCAATTGATGAGATTGAAAGTTTTGTTGTAGGGATTAACTTTAAGGAATTTGCTAGTAACCGAGAAAAGATTCTGGCTGTTGTAAAATTATTAGAAATTATTGGGGAGGCAACTAAGAAAATTCCCGAAGACTTGAGAGACCAATATCCTGATATTCCTTGGCGTGCCGTAGCAGGAATGCGTGATGTATTAGTCCATCAGTATTGGCAAGTTGATGTAGAGGTAATCTGGGAAACGGTCGTGCAATCTTTACCATTGTTGAAAGTAGTGATTTCTGAGATGATTAAATCCAATTCATCTGACTCTCCGTCTCGCTGACTCCTTTTCCACGCATCACTCATATTACAACCCCAACTGACGCTTCAATGCTTCGGGTACATTATTAGCTGTTTCTAAGCCTAGGACATCCTTCCAGTTTGTGCTTTTATCCGATTGAATATTACCGAGGTTTGCGTCACTGAGGTCTGCGCTTCTGAGGTCTGCGCGAGTGAGGTCTGCGCCACTGAGATCTGTGCCATTGAGGTTTGCGCGAGTGAGGTTTGCGCCACTGAGGTATGTGCCATTGAGGTTTGCGCCAAAGAGGTTTGCGCCACTGAGGTTTGCGTCACTGAGGTTTGCGCCAAAGAGGTTTGCGCCACTGAGGTATGCGTCACTGAGGTTTGCGTCACTGAGGTATGCGTCAAAGAGGTTTGCGCCACTGAGGTTTGCGCCACTGAGGTTTGCGTCACTGAGGTATGCGTCAAAGAGGTTTGCGCCACTGAGGTCTGCGCGAGTGAGGTATGCGCCACTGAGGTATGCGCCATTGAGGTTTGCGCGAGTGAGGTTTGCGCGAGTGAGGTATGCGCCACTGAGGTATGCGCCATTGAGGTTTGCGCGAGTGAGGTTTGCGCCACTGAGGAATTTTCCAACTATCCCTAAGAAGCCAAACTCTCCAATACAACGGCTATAGCCAATAATGCGGTATAAACGAAACTCATCCTCTGGTTTGCCTTGGTTGTCCAGTTGACCACAGGGATGAAACATTAATTGATCTTTTAATTCTTCCTGCTGTTTGCCATAGCGATGCAATTCAAACAACAAAATCATCACATTCAACCCGGTATAAACATCCACCTGTCGTTGACCGAGTTCAATATTGTACTCTTGCAATTGTCTACATTTTCTTT
>CAYSWY010000056.1:0-38848 GCA_964434975.1 uncultured Lyngbya sp. | reverse complement strand
AGGGAAGAGGGAAGAGGGAAGAGGGAAGAGGCAATCGGCAATCGGCAATCGGGATGGTTGTTGGCTTTCCTAACTCCTGACTCGGTGTCTCCTGTCTCCTATTCTCTCCATGTCTCAATCCAAGTTAAGATTTCTTGATTAACTTTTTCTGGACATTCATCATGAGGACAATGACCCGCTTCGTCTAATTCTACAAGTTTAATATTGGGATTATATTGTAAATATTTGCGGGGGTTAGCCAACTGTATCGGTATCAAACGATCTTGTTTTCCCCAAATTAATAAAATCGGGATAGTGATGTTGGGTAAAACCGTTTTGACCGCTGGCCCTAAGCGAGGACTCCCCATGGCATTAAATAAACGGGCAAAGGCTGGGGCCGCATGGCGATCGCGTGCAGGCAGTGATAAAATTTCAACAAGCTCATCGGTAATGGCATTACTATTGTGATAAGCCAATTTTGCCCAACGACGAACCAGACCCGGACGACGAATCAGATAAAACAGAGGTTGCAAAACCGGGGGAGAAGCCACTACACCTTGTACCCGTTCTACAATGGGAACCAACCAAGGCGGCATTGCTTCGAGTTGTACGCCTGGATCGGGTAAACTAATCATAATCAATCCACGGGCTAAATTGGGGCGTTCTGCTGCTGCCACTAAACTGACCAACGATCCGACAGAATTCCCCACTAAAATAGCAGGTTGACGAATAAACGTTTGCCAAAAGTCATCGACTAAATCAACCCAGAGGGAAACATTATAAGTTGTCAGCGCTTTCTCAGATGCACCAAATCCCAATAAATCAATGGCATAAACCGTATGATTTTGGCTTAACTGTTGCAGGTTTTGTCGCCAATGTCCGATAGAAGCCCCAAATCCATGTAATAAAATAATTGGGGGTAGATTAGATTGATTAGATCGAGGCGAACGCAAATAAGTATAACGAATACGCCAACCCCGCCAAACCCAATCTCGCTGCTGGCCAACTCGCTGCTGCCAATGTGTTGTTGATCGTTTACTCTGATTCAAATGTCGGTAGAATGTAACATTTCTTGTACTTAATCATAGCGTTTCTAGAATTTAGATTAAATCTAGCACCGAAATCTGATGAGAATGGGTAAAATAGAGGGAGTATGCAGACCTGACCTCATTTGTGATTGTCAATTGCCTATATTATATTTAGAAGATTTGAATGCCTAAATTTCCTGTAACTGATAAACGAAAACGTAATTTACCTCCGATCAACGACAACATCCGATTTCCTGAGATTCGAGCAATCGATAGTGATGGTGCTCAGTTGGGTATTATCACCCCCAGAGAGGCTTTAGAAATCGCTGAAGAACGGGAACTTGATCTGGTTCTGGTTAGCGATAAAGCCGATCCTCCGGTTTGCCGAATTATGGACTACGGGAAATATAAATTCGAGCAAGAGAAAAAAGCGCGAGAAGCCAAGAAAAAGCAGCATACTGCTGATGTGAAAGAAGTTAAAATGCGCTATAAAATTGGTGACAGTGACTACCAAGTCCGCGTCAACCAAGCCAGACGTTTTATCAAGGCTGGCGATAAAGTCAAAGCCACAATCATGTTTCGGGGCCGGGAAATTCAACACCGAAATCTGGCTCAGCAACTGTTAACCCGGATGGCAGATGATCTCAGGGAGATTGCAGAAGTTCAACAAGCTCCCAAACAAGAGGGACGCACAATGATGATGTTACTCTCTCCGAAAAAAGAAGGAAAATAAGTTAAATCACTACAAATGAGTCATGCTAGAAGGCGAGGTCAGCAGGAAAAACCTGATATCTCGTCTTTCTTGGTTCTGTATCAAAGGCTAAAATGCAACGTTTAAAATCGAACAAGTTAAGTTATGTTTCATCAAGAGATTTTTGAATCAGTCATTAGTCCTTTGTCATTAGTTATTGTCTGATTACCAGCGTGCCACATCCCCGATTGCTAAAACTGCTGTTTTCTAAACTTACAAATAACAAGTGAACGAAATTACTTACGAAATCGAACATTCTCCTTCCTACGCCTCTTTACGACTGGACTTACAACCCCAACAAACAGTCATTGTAGAAGCCGGGGCAATGGCGGCAATGGATAGCTGTATCCAAATGAAGTCAAAAATGCGGGGTGGGTTGGGAAAAGGCGTGGGACGAATGGTCAGTGGAGAATCGTTATTTTTAAGTGAATTTACAGCTAAAAATCAAGCAGGACAATTGTTTCTTTCACCCGGAGTTTCAGGAGATATTCAACATTATTTTTTGAATGGAAACAGCTTAATTTTACAATCTTCGGGTTTTGTGGCTTCGGGTAAAAATGTAGATTTAGAGACTCAATTTCAAGGGTTTAAAGGGGTTTTCAGTGGGGAATCTTTATTTTTTATCAAAGCAACAGGTATAGGTGATTTGTGGTTTAGTTCTTATGGGGCAATTATGGAAATTAATGTGACGGGGGATTATGTCGTGGATACGGGGTATATTGTCGGATTTGAAAATACCTTAAATTATCAAGTAGAAGTGATGGGGGGATTATCTTTTAATAATCTGAGAACGGGTCTGTTTGGGGGTGAAGGATTGGTTTGTCGGTTTCGGGGAGAAGGTCGTTTATGGATTCAAACTCGGAATTTATCATCTTTACTCAATTTCTTTTATCCTTTCCGACCTGTAGAAACCAATAAGAATTAATCGCAAGTTAAGTCAGGGTGTGAATGGCAGCCTGATCTGATTCACTTTTATCCTGTTGTTTAATTAGTAGTATTGTGGTCACTATATCTTGCAATTAGCAGTATTAATTAACGAATTAATGGGCTACCATGATGATGAATTAAATACCATTGATCTGCCATTTTTGTAAAAACATTAGTTGCCATCGACTCTGCTTGTAAGCGTTTACGACCGACAACTTGCATCACATTTTCAACCAACACCACATAAGCAGTTTCTCCACTCACCTCAACAGAAATCACCTCAAGATCAATTTCTAAATATTGGGTCGCATGAAAAATTTGCTCCCAGGACTTTTTTACCGCTTCCCATCCTTGCATTACTTCTCGCCCTGGATGAATACAAAGACAAGCAGTTCCCTTTGACCAAACCCCACTCATGGCATCAATATCCTTCTTTTCAAAGGCACGATAGAACGCTTTATTGGCCGCTAAGACAATTTGTGAATCACTCATAAAAATCGGTGTGGAGACCTCAATATAAGCTTAACAGTTTGGGAAAAATACCAGAAAAAATCAACAACAATTTACAAAAACGTGGTATAAGTGAATGTACTCACCATTGCTCACATTTAATTTTGAAGTTAATCGTGTCTTACTCGGTTCGCACTTTTATTGGTAGTTTATTAATTGCTGCTGTTGCCGCCACAACACCTACGGTGGTCTACGCTGAAGAATTACTCGCCCAAGCTTCAAATCTGTCTAACCCTCAGTTAGATGAGTTGTTAGAACAGGGACGGAAGTTAGTGGAGTCTGGTAGTCTAGATCAAGCGGTTCAGGTTTATGTCGAAGCAGCGGGAATTGATCCGAGTAACCCGATGATTTTCTCAGGCATTGCCTATGTACAGGCGTTACGGGGAGAGTATGACCAAGCGGTGCAATTTTATCGCGATGCCTTGACCCTTGACCCACAAAATCCTGATTTTTATTATGGGTTGGGATATAGTTTAGCAATGGTGGAAAACTACGCTGAGGCTGCCAATGCTTATCGTCAAGCGATTAATTTACAGCAAACTAATTTAGATGCTCATTTAGGCCTGGCTGCGGCGTTATTTCGTGTACAAGACTATCCAGGGGCGGTTCAAATTTATCAAAATATTCTGACCACTTATCCCAACCATTGGCAAACTCACGCGGCAATGGGGATGGCATTACTGCAACAAAATAATGTTCCTCAAGCCTTAGCCTCTTTACAGCAAGCAGCGGCTATAGCGCCCAATGAAGCCACTGTTCAGATTAAACTGGGAGCAGCTTTACTCAAAAGTGGAGACCAAGCGGCGGGAATGGCGGCGTTTAAACAGGCTGGTACCCTTGCGCCTTGGAATGGAGACATTCAATATCAAATTGGTGAAATTTTTCGGGCTGAGAATAATCTAGAAGCCGCAATGAAAGCCTATCAACAGGCACTAGCGGTTAAACCGGATTTAGTAGAAGTTAATGCCGCTATTGGCGAACTTCAACTTCAGCAAGAAAATTATATTGGGGCAATTGTGAGTTTTCGCAAAGTCGTTGAAAACTTTCCCGATAGTGCTTTGGCTCACTTTAATTTAGGTCGGGCATTGCAAGCCAGAGGTGGTCGTGAAAAACAAGCCATTAATGCCTTTGAGAAAGCCCGAGACTTGTTTGAAAAGCAAGGAGAACAAGAAAAAGTACGGGAAGCAGAAGCGGCTTTACGAGAGTTAGAAGACTAAGGCGGTATCTTTTTAAAGAAGGCAAATAGGCAATCTTGCTATAGGCAATAGGCAAGTAGGCTTTCCTAACTCCTGACGGGGGTGACTCCTTATTATTTCTAATTCATCGCTGCTTCATAGACCTTTTTATTGGCTTTGACTGACTTTTCTAAATCCACCATGGGATTGGGATAATCTACTCCTAAACGCATATTATATTGCTTTTGTTCATCTTTAGAAAGCTTCCAAGGCTGATGCACTTTATCTCCAGGAATATCTGCTAATTCTGGTAACCAATACCGCACATAATCTCCTTTTGGATCATAATCTTTGGCTTGTTTCGGGATATTAAAATAACGAAAACCCCTCGCATCATTTCCTACACCTGCCGTATAATTCCAATTTCCCCAATTACTACAAACATCATAATCAATCAAAACAGATTCAAACCATTCTGCCCCCATTTGCCAATTAATTCCTAAATTTTTAGTTAAAAAGCTAGCTACATTTTGCCGCCCTCTATTAGACATAAATCCTGTTGCGGCTATTTCTCGCATATTGGCATCGACAAAAGGAAATCCTGTCATGCCTGTACGCCATTGTTCAAACTGTTTTTCGTTTTCTTTCCAGGGAATATCAACACCTTGTAAACCCGACTGACGAAAGATTTTATTCCCATGTTTGAGGCAAATAAACCGAAAATAATCCCGCCATAATAACTCAAATACTAACCAATACGTCGAGTCATTTTTAACCCGCTGTTCTTCGTATGCTTCAACTTGATCGTAAATATAACGAGGAGATAAACATCCTAACGCCAGCCACGGTGAAAACTTAGAAGAATAATTTGCGCCTAATAATCCATTGCGAGTTTGTTTATATTCTTTCAAACAATTTTGCTGCCAAAAATAATCTTTTAATCGTTCAATTCCAGCGGTTTCTCCCCCTTTAAATTGTAAAACACCTTTGCTATCTATGGGATTCGCTTCTAAATTAAAATCTGCTAATATTGGGAGTTTGCCTACTTCTATTTCAGGTAATTTTGATAGTTTTTGGGGAGTTGGAAAAGATTGATAAGGACTACTGTTTTTTTCAACTTGTTTACGAAATTGTGTAAAGACTTCGGGTAAGCGTTTAATTTCAAATGGTAAATCATTAATATCATAAAGCGTTGCCCCCCAACAGGATTTTACACTCACTCCTAACGATTTTAAGGCATTTTTTAATGAATTTTCAACAGCTAATTCTTCGGATGTAACGTCTTGATAATAATAAACACTATCTATTTCTAAGGCTTTAACAATTTCAGGAATAACGGCTTCTGGTAAGCCTTGACGAATGATTAAATCACTGCCTAAATTTTGTAGAGAGTCACGTAAATTGGCTACACTTTCAATTAAAAATTGAGCGCGAAATGAGCCTGTTTTAGGGAAGCCATAAGTCGTTTTTCCAAATTGCCGAGGATCAAAACAATACACCGGAATAATCTCAGCTTTTGCTTTATTTGCGAGGTGTAAAGGTTCATGATCATGAACTCGTAAATCGTTTCGATACCAAATTAAAATACGTTTCTCAGTCACTGTTCTTTTAAAAATATTAGGAAAAAATATTATAACATTTTTATACTGTTTCGATTAAAAATTTAAAGAAATCGAGATAAATCAAATTCTTCAGATTTAGATTGAGTCTGATTACGTTCTGCTGTTAGGAGTAATAAAATTTGACTGGTATAATCAACTGAACCGCGAAATTCTTCTTGTAAAATCTCTAATCCACCATTGGCATATTCTTCAAAAATCTGAGTCCGTTGGCTTTCAGCTTCTGAGTGATATTGGGATAATATTGCTGTTTCTTGAGTTTCAGATAAAGAGATTAATTTAATGGCTAAATCATATCCTCTTGAGATAAAAACTTCCATAGAAATCGGTGCAGGTTCTCTTTTAGAAACCGTTTCTACCGGAACTCTTTTGTTGCGTTTTAACCCTAGTGTTGCTGCAAATACAATAGCATCTGCATAGGTTTGAAACGGCCCGACTTTTCCTTCCGCTGCGGTTAAGGACTTAACAAATTCTGCCTTTTCTTTTGCAATCCGAACTCGATTCTGTGACATAATAATGGGTTATTGATTATGAGTTATTAGTTATTAGTTATGAGTTATTGGTTCTCCTCCTCTTCTTGTCTCCCGATATCCTCCTCTTCTTGTCTTCCGATATCCTCTTCTTCTTTCCAGTCTAACTCAGAGGAATTATTTAGTATATTCTCTGAACGTTCGACAGTTTCTAATGACTCGGTTGAGGTTTGATCGATGGCAGAATCATTAATCATCTCTGTTAAACTTTCTGTCTCCGCTTCAGGTTCAATTAAACGAACTTGAACTTGATCTAACCGAGGCCCTTCAGTTGCTGCGACAGTTAATTCAAGGTTTTGATGGTGTAAAATTTCTCCTTCTGTGGGGATTTTTTGCAGTTGATCAATCATAAATCCCGCTAAAGTTTGATACTCTTCTGTTAATGGCAAATTTAAGTTTAATAATTCATTGACTTCTTCAATATCTAATTGGGCTTTAATCAGAAACGTTTGCTCATCAATATATTGTAATTTAACTTCTTCTGTTTGAGTCGGTTCGGCACTTTCTCCGATAATTTCAGCCACTAAATCTTGAATGGTTACTAACCCGGCCGTCCCGCCAAATTCATCGACAATAATCACCATTTCGGTATGCGCCCGCTGCATTAAGGGTAACAATTCACTCAGTAAAATCTGTTCTGAGATAAACCGCGCTGGACGGACCCAAGGTTCAAGGGGAGTTTGCGCCGATAAAATACCTTCTGCTAAGGGTTTGGCTAAATCCTTGAAGTCTACAATGCCGATAATATCATCTAAAGATTCTCCCATCACTGGATAGCGAGAATGCCCAGAAACAGCCGTTTCATTTAACAACGTTTGAAAGCTAGCATCTCTAGCCAGGGCAACAATACTCGTCCGTGGGATCATCACTTCTTCGGCTGCCACATCCCCAAATTCAAACACATTATTCAGCAGTTGTCGTTCTTCGGCTTCTAAACCGGTAGACTCGGTTGATGTGGCGATAATTAACTGTAATTCTTCTGGAGTCACTCGGGTGTAAGGTTCCCCTGTGAAGTTCATCCCGCCTAATTTCAGTAACCAACGGGTAGACTGGTTTAAAGCCCAGACAAATGGCCGGAAAAAGCGGGCGATCGCTAAACTGGGAGGGGCCAGTAAACGGGCCAGTTGTTCGGGGTACAATAAGGCCACCGATTTAGGGTACAGTTCACCCAGGACAATTTGTAGATAAGCGATCGCAAAAAAGGTGAGTAGGGGAATGGCAACGGAATGGGATAAAGTCGTCTGAATTTGTGGAGGGACGGGAAGATAGGATAACCAGCTTCTGAGGGCAACCGCAACCGTTCCTTCTGCGATCCATCCTAACGCTAAGCTAGAAAGGGTAATGCCAAATTGAGTGGTTGATAGGAGTAAATCAATCCGTCGTTGTAACTTCTGAACACTGCGGGCTGGGGCATCTCCGGCTTCGACCAGTTGACTAATGCGCGATCGCCGCACAGAGACCATGGAAAATTCTGCTGTTACAAAAAACGCATTAATGGCAATTAGCAGAAATACCGCCAGTAGTCGCAGTAGCATATCTTGGAGAGTGAGGGTCATGGTTTAACGAATTCTCCCCCTATGGTTCACCTGCGTTAGTCTCCAGCGAATTGCAATCAGAGTTAGAATAGCGAACCATCTGATTTGTTTTGGTATAGGGGGATGCATCATAGAGTATTATTGGACAATTGGAATGCCAGACATTTGCAATTGTAAGTTCTGATCCGGATAATCAGTTAAACTCATCGCTAGCTCCGAAGCGTTGTCGAGTAGGACGGTTGGAATACTGACAATACCGGTGTAAACCTTGTTGTCGGGTGGAACTTGTCCGGGTAACTCATCAACACTTGCACTCAAAGCCCGACCTTTATCATCCGTGACATTCAAAAAACTGTACAGAAAACGCACAGACTCTTCCCCTTCATTTTTCATGCTCACTTTTAACTGCAAAGAACTGCCTTTACGACTGGCTGAAGTCACTTGCATTGTGATGTTTCCATCTCGGCTGACAATGGGGAAAACAGCCCTCGGGGTTGGGGTTTGTGTTGCTTCGGGTTTAGGGTTGGGTTGGTCGGCGGGTACAGCGGTTGAGGCGACCTCAACGTCGTCGCTTTTGCCTGCCATCCGCTGTTTTACACTTTTAACAATATCGGCTTCATTCAGCATTTGAACGCTTTCTCTACGTTCGCCATTATTTTTTTTACCTGTGAGGTTACTCGGACGCATATCCGGTTGACTAATTTCTTTTAGGGCTTCGCGTCCTAACTTGTATCCCCAACTTGAACTAAATAGTCCTGATCCAAACATCAGTACGAGCAGAACTACCGTAAGTATGACAGTAGAGTTCAATCCAGTCCTCCTCTCGAGTCTTGTGTCCATAAATGTTCTAGCTGCCCATTTTCATAAGTATATTAGCAGCCTCGTGAAGGAAATGTATCGATTCTCGTCAAGTTTTGATAGTATTCAGCACAGACCATCAATCGTCTGCCCTGAATTATACGGACAAAATGCTTGCAATCAAAGGCTTTCAGTCATTATAACGTTTTCTAATTTATTGGCAGATCCACCGTTGATGGCAACCCGGAGTTGTGTTGGGTGAATTGATCAACGTCTCCCTAATTTAGTCGATCATTGGTTTCAATTCATGCTATATTTTATTTTAGGATTGCCTAGAATGTGACAACATTTGTTTTGTTGAGTCACTAATGGCATTATTCCGCGCCCTTGGCCGATTGGGGAGGCAGCGAACTCATAATTCGCCTTCAGGCTGGTTCGATCCCAGCAGGGCGCATTCTACCGAAAGCAAAAGCACTAACTGCCATCATAAAGGTCGCGTTAATGACTAATAGAAATATACGAGATGCCGATAATGATCGGGGTATTTTTGATTCTGCTCTCGAGAATCAACGTCCGGTAGAAGAAACCTTCTTCCTCGATTTTTCTGCTGATGAGACTATTGCTCAGAATCTTCAGCAATCTGATGAAGCTGTGCAGCGTCGGATACGGCAAATCATGGAAGATGCTAATAGTGAAACTCGATTTTTATTTGATTTTCCGACATACGGTAATGATTTTGATGAAGAGGTCGCAGCAGATTTAAGAGAGGGAGCAATTGCCGCAATTGATTCGACAGATGTTTTACCTGTTACTGACTTAATGAATACCTCCTTTTATGCCGTAGGAGTCGGATGTATTACCAGTCGCAAACGCCATAGTCCAGAGGTTGTTTTAACGACTACAAATACTCGCTATGCCAGACCTGATGAAATTGCAGGGAATGATGAAAATTTGTTTACTCTTTGTGACGAATTAGACAATATCCGTCAGACAAAAGGCTCTTGGGCAACTACTTTTCGGGAATATCAAGAACGGGAAGTTGCTATTTCTTGTGAGCCTGAAACAGTGTTGCTAGATGGGCCAGTTTTTACTCAAAATTTGATCACTCAGCATTTAGGACGAGATCTTTATGATCAGATGATGCAAACAGGGAAGCGTTTTATTGGTGTTATCAAAGATTTGGGAAGTTCATGGGCAATTAGCAAGTGGACAGCCATGAGTTTAGAACGAGGAGAGGGATTTGTTTTATGTCCTATCCAAGAGCAATATGCAATCAGGTTTGAAGGTAACAGAAATATTAATAATTGGGTAGGTAGATTGCCGGGGCAGTATGTTCGGGTTGTTTATCGCCCTGCTGAGAAAGCCTTTGCTTTTGAATGTGCTTTAGCTGATTTACCATACGCAGTCAGCCTATTGCGACAAGATGCCAGTCCAACTGTTAACCACGAAATCCCTCTTTTGCTGGAAACCGTTGATTCTCATCTCAGAGGAAGTAATAACTCCCAGGCAATTAAGCATTCGTTTATTAGCGAGATCCAGCGTAATAACTACCGTATGGGAGTCGATATTACAAATGAGCGTAACTATCGTTAATGAGGAGAAGTACTAATGCCATTAATTCAAATTCCTGACACCATCAATTCCGACTTAACTTTGATCTCTGGCTATACCTTTAATCAGCCAGAATTATCAGCTAATGATTTTGTCATTGTTGAAGACCGGACTAGCAACAGGAGATATTTTGGACAAGTTGTAGCACCGCAAGCTAACTTAAACCGTTCAGCACTCGGCCCACAAGATAACGCCACAATTAACGCTTTTGAGTAGTTAGAGCAGAATAACTATGCCCGTGAAGTTGTCGTTCGAGAGGTTTATTTTTATCAGGTCAATCTGATTAAAGACATTACGCAAGACCCACCCAGCAGCGTTCGTCGGCGGCCTCAAATTGGCTCGATTGCCAGACCCGCTACAGAAGAGGAGATTATTAAATATTTAAACTTGCCCCCAGCCGAAGAAAATCATCGAATTGGACAGATTATCGATACAAATATCGGCATTTATCTCAGTCAAAAAACTCTGTTCTATCAAAGCTTGATTGCTGGGGCAACTGGGAGTGGTAAAACTAATTCTTGTGCCAATTACATCCGTGCTGCATTAAAAATGGGCTTTGCGGTTATTATTTACGATCACAAGCCTGATTATCAACATATTGATCAGCCCAATAAAGATGCTACGGACATTTTAAATGGGAATGGTCGAACGGCTCAAGACACAACCTGGATTGAAGGAGTTAATGCTGATTATTACTACTTGGGAGAAGATTCAACGGCTTTTCAGGGGACTTCAATTGCTATTCCCGCTTCAGAGTTCGATCCAGCGGTTCTAGCGGCAGTCATGTATTATCCTCCAAATGAAAATAACCAACGTGAAGAATTCGAGACTTTATTAGAAGAATTTGATGACGAGCAGCAAGCTAATCGAAATGGTGATAAGCCAGTTACGTGGACATTAGGAGACTTTTTTCGATGGGTCACTAGCGATCAAGATAAATGGCAACCACCCGCACACGCGAGAGAACGGCTCAAAGGATCACAACTAAAAACTTACACAACTATGGTAAGCAAAATGCTCCGCCGTAATCGTCGTCCAGCTTGGGTTGACGGTGGAGAACCAATCCGTGGGAATTCTAATGGTACTCGGTCTACAAAAGCTAATCCAAGTGCTGCTGCAATGGGTCAAGCTCCAACTCCTCAACAACCCCAATGGTTTGACCCGACTACTTTATTAAAACCTGGAAAAGCATTAGTGATTCGTGTGGGACAGGCAGGAGGAGGGCGTGACTATGGATTGTTCCTCAACTATATGCTTAAACGAGTTTACGATCTTAAGGATCAACGTAAGATGAACTTCCCTGTACTCCACCATATTGATGAAGCGCAAGATCTGTTCAATGGTAGTAGGCAGTTTGCTTCTGCAATGGGTAATGTTCTCAGTGAAGGAATTCGTAAAGGTAGAAGCCGACAAATTGCTTTTACTATTTCTGTTCAGAGTGCGGCTCAGATTCCTGATGATATACTCAATAATTTGAACAGTCGCGTTATTCATCGCCATAACCGAGCCAGTGAAGCACAGCGAGCATTAGAGAAAGCTACAGATGCTCAGATTTCCATGACCAGACATTTTGGGCCGGGTGAGGCACTGGTTGATTTGTTTGGTTCTTCAGCAGTCGTTAATGCCAGAATGCGATTGTCGCCATTTCAGCTTACTACGGAAGAGTTATTGCAGCAGCAAGAAGAAGCCGCATCTCAATCTAAAGAACGGCGTAAAGGTTCTCAAGCTAGATAAAATTTAGATCCTGTTTAAAACATTGAGCCAAGTCCAGATCTTCTGGCTTTGGCTTTTGTCGTCCTCACTGTTGTTGTCACACAAGAAAATCAATTAATGCAAGAACCTTTTTCTCAACAGCAATTCGCTATTATTCCCACCGTTGTTAGTGGTAATCAAGAAACTGTTGTAGTACAGTTGTTAAAAACAGCGAGTCAATCATTAGAGGAAGCTACTACTCTCAATGAAATTCAGGAAGTTTGGCAACAAGTTAATGCATTAGAAGCTCTATCTAAAAAATTCCGATTAAGTAAAGAAGTACAGCTTGACACTACTGAGTTACGGATTAGAATAGAACGTCGTCTGGGAGAATTATTGAGTAAAAAAGTAGTTGAGCTTGATGTCAATTCTGAAGACAGAAAAAATCAACAATCAAATTTTAGTTTTAAAAAAAATGAATTATATAAATTTAATAAACTTGCAAGCGCTTCACCCGAATTATTTGAAGCAGTTATCACTGATTTGAGAATAGAAGCCTTTATTAAAAATCAGAAAGCTTTATCTACAACTGGAATAATAAAAGCAATTCAGAAGGATCATAAAAAGGATAATGAACCACTATTTAGCCCAATAATTAAGCCTTCTGATAACTGGAATTTTAGCACAATTAAATATGGCAGAATTGATGAACACATAGGAGGAGATAGAGGTTATATTCCGGGTGAAATTTATGCCAATTGCTTCTGGTATTACGTCAAACCAGGAGATTTAGTCGTTGCACCGATGGCTGGATCTGGGCAAGTTTGGCGAGTGTATGAAACTCGTCAAGAGTGGATGGGTCAGCACGTTTATGATTTTGAACTTAAGATGTTTGATTTGACTCCACGCGGTCAGTACAAGGATTTAATGGGTAAACATGATTTAACACAAGGCTTTCCTATTACTAACCCTAATTACATTATTATGGATGTTCCTTATTACGGGATGGCTGCTCAACAATATTCTGATAAGCCTGAAGATTTAGCTAACATGACTCTTGAAGATTGGCAAATAGCGATGAGTAAAATCGCCAAAAGTTGTGCAGAAGCACAGCAGAAAGGAGGGTTTTGTACTATTATATCTCCTAACTATCGGGATGTAACAAAAGGTTCAATTGTCCTGGTGACAGATCACATACGAAAATGGTGGGAGTCAGCAGGTTATGTCCTTTATGACAAAGCTTATTCTAGCCGAAGAATTCAGCAGAATCAAACACCAAATATGGCTCGAATGAATAATTATGCTAAAGCGAATCGAGTTATGCTTACTGATATTACGGAGATTTTGACATTTCAGAAAATATAAAGGACATGGATTTAGAAACATTACTCAATCAAATAAATTTAGGAGAAGACCAAGAGATTGAATTTAAGTCTGCTGAGGGTGGTTTTCCTAAAGAAGTTTGGAAAACTGTATCAGCTTTTGCTAATACAGAGGGTGGCTATATTGTTCTTGGGGTCAAGGAAACTCGTGCAGGTTTTGAAATTTCTGGTATCCGCAAACAAAGTATTTTACTCAAAGAATTTTGGAATAATCATAATAATCCCCAAAAACTGAGCTTCTCAATCTGTAATAATTCTGATGTGCAAAGCTTGAAGATAGAAGGTCATACTTTACTCATTATTAAAGTTCCCAGAGCAACTAGAAAGCAACGCCCAGTTTATATTAATAATAATCCCATACTTGGAACTTATAAACGTAATTATGAAGGGGATTACCGCTGCACAGACGATGAAGTGCGTCAAATGTTACGAGATGCTAGTAATGAACCTCAAGATATCCAAATTTTAGAAAAATTTGACCTGAGTGATATTGATCTAGAAACATTAAAATCCTTTCGTCAACGCTTTAGTTCAAGAGACCCAGATCATCCTTGGTTAGCATTAGACAATCAGAACTTACTGTGTCAATTAGGAGGGTGGAGTCGCGATCGCAGCACGGGAAAAGAAGGGTTAACTATTGCTGGTTTGCTCATGTTTGGTCGAGAACGTAGTATTTTAGACGCACTCCCTCATTACCAACTCGATTATCAGGAACAACTTTCTGACGATCCAGGAACACGATGGACTTATAGACTAACCCTTGATGGCAAATGGGAGCCGAATTTGTTTAATTTTTACTATCGAGTTTATGGCAGATTAGTTGATGATTTAGATGTTCCTTTCCAACTTGATAAAGATGCTGTCCGCAAAGGAGAAACTCATGTACATGAAGCCCTCAGAGAAGCTTTGGTGAATACTTTAATTCACGCTGATCATCTATCTACTCGCCCTATAATAATTACCAAAATCAAACATGGTTTTTGGTTTTCTAATCCTGGTCGTCTGAGAATTTCTCGACAGCAACTGTACGAAGGTGGCATTAGCGATCCTCGAAATCCTAATTTGCAAAAAATGTTTCAGATGCTCGGATTGGGAGAAAAAGCAGGGTCAGGATTTGGGAAAATTCTCCGCGCTTGGAAAGAACAGCAATGGCTAATTCCTTTGGTATCAGAAAAACTAGACCTGGAGTTAACATCAGTTTTTCTACCAATGATATGCTTTATTCCCGAAAGT
Organism: uncultured Lyngbya sp.; assembly: GCA_964434975.1. Lineage (GTDB taxonomy): Bacteria > Cyanobacteriota > Cyanobacteriia > Cyanobacteriales > Microcoleaceae > JAAURB01. The sequence continues at coordinate 24,078 of CAYSWY010000056.1, read as the reverse complement.
ATAGAGAAAGAATTAAAAGAAATTGTAGGAGAATATTACTCTAATTTGACTGAATTAGAGCGGATTATTTTGATACTGGCACATCAATCAGGAGAAATTAGTAATGCGGATATACAGTGTTATAGCCGAGAACATCCTAGAGATATAGGGGAATGTCTCAAACAATTCGTAAACAATGGTTGGCTAGAACGTTCTGGTCGCAGTCGCGGTACACGTTACACTTTACCCAACCACGACCCATTAGATTTACTTTCGTTGTCATCAAGCTCCGTGCATAATGAACCTAGCTCCGTGCATAATGAACCTAGCTCCGTGCATAACGAACCTAGCTCCGTGCATAATGATGAATATTCGTCTTTACTGGAAATAGCGACTCCGGTTCGAGAAAAGCAACGGGTAAAGCCACAGGTTATGAGAGATACTATTATCAAGCTGTGTTCGGGAAGATATTTGACACTCAAAATATTAGCTGAACTCTTGAGTCGCAGTTCTGAAACACTTAGAACTCATTATATAAATCCAATGTGGTCAGAAAAATTGCTAGAACTTAAATATCCTAACGAACCCACTCATCCTCAACAGGCATATAGAACCTCATCGTCTGCGCAAACGGCAGAAAACACCTATGACAATACCTATCCACCCATAACGCTAGAATCTTGAATCCTACCCTACAGTTAGAACACTCTGACCACAACGTTAGCTATACTAGGAACAAAACAAAGTTGTTTCATAATTACTACTCAATCTGATAATCCCTCTTTTGCTATGGTGAGGTTAAAAACCTGAGTTCAGGTAATGGTGATTTTTTAACTTTTCTAACGAAAGAATAAGGGTTTCAGCTCCCACCCGAACTTAAGTCACTCAAATAAATATGTTAATTTTGTTGGTTTTGATCAAGTTAACTTATATTAGCTCTCCGCCGGGAAGCCCCGCCCCATACATCCTTGTTGGGGTCGGGATGATAGGCGTGCGGGGCTTGTGATATCAACAGTTATCATAGCACTTATTTTGTGATAATTATGTTAAGATGGATGTATGCCATTGACAATGAACTACACTTATAGAATTTATCCTGATGTCGCTCAACGAAAATTGATGTTGAGTTGGCTAGAGACTTGCAGACGGCTTTATAACCGTTGTCTGAGAGACTTAAAAGACTGGATGAATAGCCGTAAGTGTAGAGTTAATTGCTGTTCTCTTGAGCGGGAATATATTGTACCTGCTGATACTCCCTTTCCGGGCTACATGGAACAGAAAAAACAGTTGACTCAGTGGAAGAAAACAGACCCATACCTCAAGGCAGTTTATTCTCAATCCTCACAAGATGTTATTAAACGTTTACATAATTCTTGGGAGGCGTTTAAAAAGAGAGGACATGGTTTTCCACGGTTCAAAAAATACGGTCAATATAACTCTTTCTTGTATCCTCAGTTTGTCCGTCATCCAATCAGAGGAAGACAGATAAAGCTCCCGATGATTGGATTGGTAGACATCAACCTGCATCGAGAAATTCCTAACGGATTCAAGGTAAAGGGAGTAAGAGTTGTATCAAAATGTAGAGGCACAAAATGGTACGCAGTTATTACTATTCAAGCTGATGTATCTGTCCCTGAAGTCTCTGCTTATGGTTATTCTATCGGGGTTGATGTTGGTCTTAATGATTTTCTGGCTACATCAGACGGGATGAGAATATCGAGACCCAGATTTTTTGTAGACTTACAAAGCCAGCTTAAATCACTGCAACGTAAGGCAGCAAAAAAACAGGTCATGTCTAAAAATAGAGAAAAAGCACAAATAAAAGTAGCACGATTACACCACAAGATTAATAATACTCGCAAAGACTTTCACCTAAAAGTAGCCCATCAACTCTGTGATGGGGCCGATTCTATTTTTGTCGAAGATATTGATTATCGAGTGATGGCAAAAGGTTTTTTGGGTAAGCATACCCTTGATGCCAGTTTTGGTCAGTTCAGAGAATTGCTGAAATGGGTATGTTGGAAAAGAGGAAAGTTCTTTGCCGTGGTAAACCATAGGGGAACCTCTAAACAATGTCCTAGCTGTGGGTCTGAGTGGGACAATAATCTATCAATTCGGTGGCACAAATGTAAAGAATGTGGTTATGAAAATAATCGTGATGTTGCCGCGGCTGAAGTGATTTGTAATCGTGGTATAGAAACCTACCCTCGGACAGAGGGGAAAGGAAACAGCCTGTCAAGTCGTACTGCCGGGGAAGAAATTCAAGGCAAGTGGCACGGGGCAGGAAGTCTTAACTGTAAAGTTGAGAAGCCCGCACCGTAAATCTTTGATTTCGGTGTCGGGAGTATGTCACTTAACAGACTTGTGGTATCAAACGATGTCAAAACCGATTCAGTTATGACAAGCATTACCTGGCGATCTTTGAAGTCCCTTTTCCGTTATGCCAATCAATGGTTTCGACAAACTCCAGAAAGAGCGCTGGATCAAGCTTATGATGCAGCGTTAAAAATTCGCTCTATTGAAAATGAGCATTTTAATAGTCAGCCTATTTCAACAAAAACCAGTGATTATGGCGATCGCGTCAATAATTATTTTAAATCTGAATTAAACCAATCTCTCAATATTATTAAAACTCGTTTAGCAGAATTTAATATGAGTCGGTCTGTATTCGGCTTTTCTGATTCTTTAAATGGCACGGAAATTAATAATCAGATTAATTTAGAAAAATCTGACCCAACTGATTTAAAAACCTCAGAATTTTTCTCGATTTGTTATGAGAAATTAAACTTTATTGATTCGGTTATTAGCCCTTATCAACCCACAACCCAAAAGAAATCCAAACAATCTAAAGCGCTTGTTAAAGTTCCTGAACCCGCCAAGTTTACGATTGTACCTCAATCTGATTCAGAGCCATCTAATTCAATCAGTCAAAGTTATAATGAGCCGGGTATTCCGACTTCAGAGAATAACTTTAAAGAAGAACTGACTGAAGGGTCTGATACCAGTTTCTTACCTCGTTCTTTACTCAGAACGTTTGGTCGCATTCGTCGAGAACTTAACCCAGAATCAGAAGATGAAGTCTTAAAAAAATATCGAAAATCTAAGGTTAAAACAATTATCTCAATCCGATTTGTTTTACTGTTGATTTTAATCCCTTTATTAACTCAACAATTAAGTAAGAATTTTATCGTTGGGCCAATTATTGATTCAGTTTGGCATCAGGAAGACAATCAAGAAGTTTTCTTCAACTTAGATATGGAAGAAGAAGCATTCATGGAATTACATCGTTATCAAGAACGACTAGAATTTCAAAAAATGATTGGTATCCTTCCCAATATTACGGATGAAGAGATTGAAGAAGAAGTAAAACACAAAGCCCAAGAATTGGCTACAGAATACCAAACATTGGGTTCAGATGCGATTAAAAATGTTTTTGCAGATATTTTATCAGTCATAACTTTTGGTGTAATTATCTACACAAACCGCAAGGAAGTTGATATTTTAAAGTCTTTTATGGGAGACTTAATTTATGGTTTGAGTGATAGTGCGAAAGCATTTATTATTATCTTATTAACTGATATGTTTGTTGGGTTCCACTCTCCCCATGGTTGGGAAGTGATACTAGAAAGTATTGCCCGACATTTTGGCTTACCTGAAAATCGAGACTTTAATTTCCTGTTTATTGCGACATTTCCTGTAATTTTAGATGCTGTATTCAAATACTGGATTTTCCGTTATCTCAATCGTAGTTCACCGTCTGCTGTTTCTACATATAAAACCATGAATGAGTAAACAACTAAGCCGATACAAAAGTTGGGAGTAGAAAACAAGCCTTAGAGTTTAGTACAGCTTTGTACAAACTAAATTACTTGCTTCCTACTCCCAAAACAATTCAAAATCTAATTAAAGATTTAAAAATTCATTTCAGCCGCTTGAACTTTTTCAACCTGCTTTTTCTTCAGGACAAGCATAATTTGAGCTAACATGACGATAGCTACAAATGCCAGTAATCCTTGAACTCGAGCTGCACTTTGCAGTACAATTTCAGTGTCCGCTTGACCAAATCCACCCACATTCGGGTCGCTGGTTAAAGGTTCACTCACTTCGACAGTTTGACCTTCTGAGACAATTAATTCTGGCCCAAACGGAATACTCTCTACAACGGTTTCACCATCAACCGTGTCAATGCTGACTTGATAGCCGACGTATTCTTCCTCTGTTATCGCCGAAATAGTTCCGGCGGCAGACGCTTTATAAACGGCATTATTGCTGGCATTTCCTGCGGGATAAACCTGTCCTCTTCCTCGGTTACCGCCGACATGAATAGCGAATTTACCGTAATTTATATTAGGATTGGTTTCAGGATCGGGAGATAAAATGGGGAAGACAATTTCTTGATATTGATCGCCCGGTAACGGCCCAACGATATAGACGTTGTCTTGATCTTCTCGGTAAGGTTGGAAATATAATTCCCCGACCTCTTCTTTTAAATCTTCTGGAATTCGATCTTCAGGGGCAACGGTAAAGCCTTCCGGCAACATCAATACAGCGCCGACGTTTAAACCGCCTTTGCTGCCATCTCCGAGTACCTGTTGCACACTCGTATCATAAGGAATTTCCACCACTGCTTTAAAGACCGTATCCGGTAAAACGGATGTAGGAACTTCAACTTTAGTGGGTTTTGCGCCTAGGTGGCAGTTGGCACAAACAATTCGCCCGGTTGCTTCGCGGGGCGTTTCTGGCGCGGTTTGTTGCGCCCAAAAAGGATAAGCTGCGGCGGACTGGGGCAGGGCAATATCTGTAGTAAAAAAGATCGTTACAGTTGCAACTGCTACCAGAATTAAGTTCCAGGCTGCCTGCCCAGGACGACGCAACATGAAGAGTCGTTCTAGTCTTGACATTAGAGTGTTCTAGCTTTCAAAGTCTATCAACAATTCATTTGAGGAAAAATTAATCGCTCAAATTTTATTCAGAAATTAGGACCACCAAGGATTTTCATTGGTGCGGAAATCAGTTTCTGTCCAGGTGGTAAAACTGACTTTATCATTAGCCACGTCAGCATGAGCTAAGGCCAGTGATAACGGGGCAGGCCCACGAACGACTTTACCCTGAGCGTTATACTGGGAACCATGGCAGGGACACATAAACTTGTTTTCGCTGCTATTCCAAGGCACTACACAACCGAGGTGAGTACAGACAGCATTCAAGCCATAGTCGGCTAAAGTCCCATCATTTTCTACAATTAAGTAGGTCGGATCACCCTTGAGTCCTTGGGCAAGTACGCGATCGCCTGGATTGTGTTCTTCTAGAAATTGACTGACAATTACATCATCTCCTAGAGCATCCTTGGCGGTGACCCCACCACCAGCCCCGCCACTCGAGGGTGGAATAAAGTATTTTACAACGGGATACAGTGCGCCTACCGCAACACCGGTTACGCTCCCGAATGTCAAAAGATTCATAAATTGGCGACGACCCATACTGGGAACGTCTGGAGTCTCAGAAAGTTGAGCCATAATTAACGCAGTTTGTCTGTGTTATGTTACTTTTCTTAGCAAAGGGGGGTTAAACTATAGCGGCAGATTGCTTGAAGTATTGTACTTAATCTGCTGCAAGTATCGCGAGAACTCACAATAGTGATTGAACTATTGACCTCGCGACTGGTTTCAAGAGTATTATTACATTTTTTTAACTCAGTCTCATATTGTTAAGTTTTGTAAAGTTTTTGAATTCACTGAGGAGTCGTCTATGACGGGTAAAGAGTTACAACAATTACTCCGGCAAAAATGGGGCTTATCCTATGACGTTCAGCTTCGACGGGCACGGGGTCAGATTTTCTTACAAGTGATGTGGAAATACTTAGAACAAGCCTCTTTTCCGATGACAGAAGCGGATTATCTGGCTCATTTGGATGGAATTGTAGAGTATCTCAATGGCTGGGGTAGCGTGGAAAGGGTCAAGCAGGTGATTGAAACGACTCGCGAAAAACCTCGGGTCGGGAAAGCAGTTAGTATTCCTTTAGAATTGGGTGAGCGGGCTTCTGAGTGGCTGTTGTAATTTAATGCTCATTTGTTTATAGTCATTTGCTTTTGATCAGTGTCATGGCCTTCTTCTTCTTGCCTAGGTGTAATACTATACAAAAAAAAGAGACGTTATTTGTGAACGCCTCTTCTAAAAACTGATTAAATATTAGCTAACTTAGAGACTACAGTACACTGTCAACATCATCAATTGTAGTTATTATTAATTGCTATAATTCAGCGACTTTGATTCAAAAAAGAAGTGAATAAACAATAAAAATCGGGCATAATACCTACAAGAATTGTAGAGCTGCTAAAATACTTTAAATTAGAATATAACTTAATTAGCTCTCAATTCAGTCAGTATGAGCCATTTATTTTAATAAATGAAAGGGTTGTATGATTCTTTTTTTAATCTTTCAAGAGCCGATATCTATAATTTTTTATATTCAAGACAATAGATATTTTTTGTATTTAAAATAATAATTAATTTTGATAGTGATAAAGTCAATTAACTATATTTTTTGATGATATAAATGAAATCACAGAAGCTCTACTAAAGCTGTAAAAAATTAGTTTTTGTAATTAACTTTTATGATCAAACAATAAAAATTTTGACTGAATGTCTAATCCGATGTTTTAATTGTCTTTAAATCGTTTATATTAAATACGGAAAATTTAAATAGAGTAGCTCTAGAAAGTTCAGCCTCAAAGGGGATGGGAGTATCTAAGGGATTTGGATACAATGCTACCACGGAACCAGTCCGTTGAATTACAATTGTTATATGCTTTTCTAGACTTCAGTTAAGACAGTCTCGCAGACTGAATAACTATTCATGGTATCGCCAACTCAAACAACAGATGTGGAACTTTAAAAAGTTACGAAAATATTTGATAGATGGCGTATTTGCATTGCTGCCCATCTTACTTTTATTATGGGTGTATAGTTTCATCTATCGATTTATCTCAGCAACAGCTCAACCCATAGCATCTCATTTATTTGGAGGAGAAGGATTTACAAAGAATATTACAGTTATTTTGTTATTTCTGCTCTTATTTGTTTGCTTTGGATTTATTATTAAAACGCCAACAGGTTCATATACTTATCATACGTTAGTTACAAGACTATTTCACTATTTACCGGGATACTCATGGATTAATAGTACAGTTGCTCAATTTACAGAAGTAGATCGCAATACGTTTTCTTCTGTGGCTTTGGTCAAGGTATTTCCGAATGGAACACTCATGACCGGATTCATTACAGATGAAGATCCACAGGGGCGAACAACTGTTTTTGTTCCCACGGGTCCTAACCCGACCTCTGGAAATATTTATCATTTAAAACCAGAGCAAGTCTTCCCTATTAATATTCCAGTTGAAGATGCAATTCGCACGATTATTGGGGTGGGAAATGGTTCGAGAAAATTATTAAAACTTTATCGAGAGCAATATGAAAAACCACAATTATTACCTCAAAATAAACCTCATCCGGATTCAAATATTATAGAAACTGTTACTAAAAATGCTAATCAGAAAAAGAGACAAAAACCATCTCAGATCTCGCCCGATTCGGAGACTTACTCTGCTGATAAACCTTTGAATTAAATCTTAAATAAAATTGTCAGGTGCGCCCTTGGACGCACCCTAGGATTTAGTCGTGATTTAAGACTTTGCGTAAGACAATTTTGTCATCTCCAGTGGTGTAGAAGTCGCGGATACGAGCTTCTTGCTCATAACCACACTTGATATAAAACGCTCGCGCCAGGTCATATTGGGGTAAGCCTGATGTCTCGACGAGCAATAGCCGTTGATCAGTGGTTTGTAGTGCATTTTCTACAGACTGTATGAGTGCTGTTCCATACCCTTGTCCTTGAGACTCAGGCTGTAGCGCAATCATATACAAATACCAGGTTCGATCCGCCATCAAAGCAGGCCCGTAGTAAGCAACTCCGCGCAGCTTATCGACTTCTTTGTCAACCAGCCACACGTGACCCTCATTACTTTTACCACCGAAGTAGTCAGCCAATACTTGTCTCAAGGCTTCCGTTTCATCATCGGCAAACATCTCTGCTGCGATCGCTAGGGCAATAATCGCCTCTAAGTCCTCAGGTATGGCAAGTTGTATCATATTGATAATCGGCAGACTACTCAGTGGTGAACATTAAAATTATGCCGGATAGATTCTTAACCGACGGTTCGGTTCTTCTCCAAAACTATTGGACTTGAGCCGATAATGTTCGACTAATTCATGTTGCATTTTGCGAACCGTTGCTGGACGGGGCAATAATTCTACAGGTTGGCCTTTGGGAATAACAATCTGTTCAACAGCCAAACGCGCTTCTTCTAAAGCTTCCAACTCATCAGTTGAACCCTGACTGGTAAACATATCCAACTCGGGAACTTCCGGGGTATTGGGATCTTCCATGTGTAGCAGTCGCCGCAATGCCCGAGCGATTTGGGGGGCGCTGCCGGATTTAATCACATGAATCGGGACTTGCCGAGCTTTTGCCATCTGCCGTACTTTAGATTGGTTACGGATATGCGATCGCAATGCTAACACCACATCAGCACTATCAATATCTTTGGTCACGATAACGGGTAGATTTAAGCTACGAATCACCTGTTCTATCTGATGGCGGGCGATGGCATAGGGATAAATGTGCAGGGGTAAATCTTCCCCATTCGGGCCAAGTTCATGTAAAACAGAACCATTTTCTGCCAACGGGGATAAATGAGGGGTGAAAGAAGCATCTAATAACTGTTCAAAGGAGCGTGAAGATGAGGTTAATGCTTCTGGGGGAACAGGAGTCATTTTTCCAGATCCCCGTAACCCTCGTACTCCGGGAACTGCGATCGCACTAGTAGTCTGACGTTTGTTATTACTGCGTTCTGGGGGAGTGGCAATATGACTGGGTAAAGTTGGGGTGGATTGTTCTTCTGTAACGATGACTTTTCCAGCCGAGTCCATGGTTCGCACCTGTAACATGGGTTGAAGTCCCCGTAACAGGGTATCAATGGTTCCTGCAACTGACTCATGAACCACCCAGCGATCGCGTTCTAACATTTCCACTGCAATCTCAAAAGTCGGTGGGGCTTTACGTTCCAATACTGTTTTCTGAGATCCTCGACGGCGGGCCTCATCATCCCCTAACGTAACGGCTTGAATACCCCCAATTAAATCGGCTAAGGTGGGGTTTTTCATTAAGTTTTCGATCCGGTTACCGTGGGCAGTTCCAATTAACTGAACGCCTCGTTCAGCAATGGTTCGGGCGGCTAATGCCTCTAATTCTGTACCGATTTCATCAATCACGATCACTTCTGGCATATGGTTTTCCACCGCTTCGATCATCACCTGATGTTGCAGTTCAGGGCGGGAAACCTGCATCCGACGAGCCCGACCAATGGCTGGATGAGGAATATCACCATCCCCTGCAATTTCGTTAGAAGTATCAATAATCACCACCCGTTTTTCCAGTTCATCGGCGAGTACTCGAGCAATTTCTCGCAGGGCAGTGGTTTTTCCGACTCCAGGACGGCCCAACATCAAAATAGATTGACCCGTTTCGACTAAATCCCGAATCATGCCAATCTTACCAAAGACCGCTCGACCTACGCGGCAAGTCAACCCAATCACTTTTCCTGTTCGGTTGCGAATTCCACTAATTCGGTGTAAGGTTTGCTCAATTCCGGCACGATTGTCTCCACTAAATTCACCAATTTGAGAAATACAATCATTGAGGTCATTCCAAGATACAGGTGCTTCGGACAGATATTGCGCTCCTGAGGGAAACCGCGCTTCTGGGAGGCGACCTATATCCATCACAATTTCAATCAGGCTATCTCGTTGTGGATGTAATTCGATACTTTGCCGAATATTATCGGGCACTACGTCTAATAACTTTCTGAGGTCGTCTGTGATCTGCATATTCACAACAGTCGTTGATTAAAAATTTTGGGTTAATTTGAGGTTATGGATGATGTCCGTGAACAGTCTTTCAGTTGAGAGACTAAAGAATCAGCTAAACTCACGGCTTTCCAAAGTAGATGGGGTTGAGTTTCGAGTGCAGTCGTGACTCGTGGGTGGATTGGCTCAATCGATTCAAGTTGTTCTAAAACGCTTGATAATAAAGTTCGGGCATAACTGCCATAGGCGACACCTCCAACTGGGCTATGGCGAGATTGTTTTTGAGGTAACAACCCTAGACGTTTGAGTTTGGCAACAGTGGATTGATTTGTTCCCCCGGCTAGCTGAACAAATCCGGGTAAACCAGCCGCTGTCACTTTTTGAGCGAGTTTAATACTGGCTTGGGTTGTTCCTGCTCCGATATCCCCACTCATGGGACGACCATCAGTTTGCCAAATCAGCACACAAGGCAAAGGGGACATGATCTCATACAGGGTTGAGAGATAATCCACTAAGTCTGGGTAATTGGGACAGCTAATGGAAATGAGCTTCAGTTGACTCGCCCAAGGTTGCACATTTTCCCAAAGTCGTTTAAAGTCGTGTTCTCGCCCGACTTGAGTATGAATTTCAATGGCATCAATTCCATTAGACAGAACAACATCAGACAAAGTACTTGGAGTAGAAACGTAAGAACGGGTGTTAATTAGAGAGCTGGGACAAACAGGCAAGCACCGACCACACCCATAGCAGAGGGCATCAATCACCCCTGACTCACTTTCGGAAAAGGTAATGGCTCCAGCCGGACAAATCGCTTCACAGGGTCGCCAACATTCCACAGGACAGGCAGTGCTCTCAAACTCTGCCTTACGGAAATGAGGGTCTTCTCCATCGTTGAGACTAATCATCAACAACGGTTGAGCTGTGTAGTGAAATCCTTTTTGAGCCGCTACTGTTGCGAATTGCTGAGCGACTTTCAAGCCGACTTGAGCCGCTGCAATCACAGCAGGGTCAGCAGCAACATCAATACAGTCTGCACCTGCGAGGGTATAAGCTAGGGTTAAGTTCCTAACCGCAGGGAGATGTTGGTAACTGGCTCCGCAAATTAGTTTAAACCAGTTGCCCGTAGGAAGTGAATCGAGTGGAGTGTATAGTGTTCTCACACTTATTATGTTGACACAATCTTGACAGAATTCGCCAAGCACCCAGCAAAGTTTCTTTATTCTTTTATAGTCCCAGACTCTAATGCTATACCTTCTCTATCGAGCGATTATCTGTCAGGGCGATTGACAAGCAAATTACGCTAACTTTTCTCAATTGGCAATCGCGTTTAACAGCCAGCCAATGAGAATGCCAGCGCCACCGAAGCGAATGGCTTGCCAAAACGGTTCTTTCAAGCTATTCCAAGTAAATAGGCGGCTTTCTAAATTAAGCTCAATGGTTTCTAGTTCTGCTTCAAGCTGTTTTAGTTCTTCTCGCATCTGCTGAGTTCGATGCTGCCGCAGTTCTGGTAAAATTTCTTCAACACGATGCTTTAATTCAGCCTGACGACGTTGAGCCTGCTGAACTTGCTCGTAGCGTTCTTTAAGGGCGAATAGCGATCGCTCAACCGCTAAAATCTCCTGCTCAATCTCAAGATCGTGACTAGAAGTTTCCACAGATATACAGATTAAAACTTGTTATCTTTTCGCTTAGAGGTACTTATGATAAACTGAATACTCAACTTAACCGTACTATTAAACGTCAAAGTTAACGTTATGTCTAGTCCTCCCTCAACTTCCAACTCACTCAACAGCTCAGCTCAAGAGCATCTCAAAGAATTAACATCCTTAGAATTGGCTCAACTCTTGTTAGAGCGACTGGCTATTGGTGAGCGAGATTGGCATCGTCTTAAGTCTAATCGCCAGGCTCGTGCGAGTGAGCAAGTTGCCTCAGCCTTAGTTTTTTTACTCAAACAACAGCCTGAAGAAGTGATACCTCGCTTAAATCAAGCGATTGGATGGTTAGATCGCTCTGTTTCTGCTCCCCCCTGTCCTTCCCACGGGAATAGTGAAAAATCCCATTAAATCAGTTTTGCTCGACAGGGAACTCAAACTGAGAGAGTTGATGCTGATTGAACTGTATGTTAGTTCTAATCAATCCTAATTAATCTTAAAACTTGTGTTGAACTTAAATCTGTAAAATAACCCGCAATGAAGGCTGTAAATTATGGAATAATTTCCTTACATAGGGTTAGCTCTGTTCCCTGGTTATTCCATTCCACCCAATCAAAGACTTGGTGAAGAATATATAAACCTCGTCCACATTCATTTCCCTCCGAAGGTACATCAGAATCATCAATACTGTTGTGGTTTAAAGCTTCTAGAGGATGACATCGACAAGGGGGGGTAAACCCAGCGCCTTGGTCAGAAATCACCCACCAAAATTGGTTTTCCACCACGGAAAAACGCACAACAATAGTTTTACTGGGATCTAACCGATTTCCGTGCTTTGCTGCATTAACTAATGCCTCTTGGAGTCCTAATCTCAGCTCTATCTGCCATTGATCCGGAATTTCAGCCAGTAGCAAATCTAAAATTGGACAAAGGTATAGTGTAGACGCAAAGCTGATGGTAACCCAGTTGCGTGTAACTGGACGTGATATTACTGCAACCACTCAGAAAACTCCCTGGCGTTCAGGTTTATAAACTTCACACCCTGCATCTTGATAACTTCTTCCCTGTAATAAATTATAGAGTATCGTCTTATAAATTATTTTAAAAAAACGATAGTCTACTTAAACCACTCTCAATACATCAAGAGTGGAAAATTGTATATTTTGTTGATTCAGTTGTTGAGTCGGCTCAACAACCTGTTTTAGATGCGGTACTCGTACACCTTCGTATTTGAAAATGTTCTTAATACCGAACTCTATCTTTAGATTACCAAAACCGCTTCCAAAAAACACTACTTAACATTAAAATTATTAGTGTATTTTCTTATTTACATTATACTACAAATCCCGAAAACCCGCTTGAGAACTAGGATAAAACCTTCTCATCTTTCTGGAGAAATCGTTAAAGTTTTATATGTCATTTCACGGCAAATTCTTCAAGCTTTGATACAATTGTATACAAATCTTAATAAATATTGATAATTATGTCAGTAACCTCAGTCGTATATAGCCCTTCTATTCCAGGAAGCTATTGGAAGTGGAAAGAGCATCTAATTTATTATGTTCATGCCGGAGTGTCTCATCCCCAACACCCCCCCCTGCTTCTGGTTCATGGGTTTGGTGCATCAACCGACCACTGGAGAAAAAATATTGACGAACTCTCCAAAACCTTTGAAGTTTGGGCAATTGATTTACTAGGGTTTGGACGTTCTGCAAAGCCTGAACTACAATACAGTGGCCAGCTTTGGCGCGAACAACTCCATCAGTTCATGACTGAGGTCATTAGTCAGCCTGTTATTCTGGCTGGCAACTCTCTGGGAGGATATGCCGCCCTATCAACTGCCGCTTATCATCCGGATGCTGTAGCCGGTTTAATCTTACTCAACAGTGCTGGGCCATTTACAAGTTCTCAGCCGACTGTAAAACCATCTCGGTTAAAGCAAAGCCTCAACCAAACAACAAAATGGTTGTTTCAGCAAGATTGGGTGAGTTTACTCATCTTTCAGTGGACTCGCAGACGCTCTACCATTCGCAATACCCTAAAAAAAGTTTACCTCGATCAAAGCGCTATAACTGACCAACTTGTCGAAGAAATTTACCAGCCTTCTTGTACACCCGGTGCTGCTAAAGTCTTCGCCTCTATCTTTAGAACCCCTTCTGGGGATAAAGTCGATGTTTTACTACAAAAACTCCAATGTCCCCTGCTCATGTTATGGGGAGAAGCAGACCCTTGGATTAATTGTCGTCAACGGAGCGCTCAGTTTCGTCAATATTATCCCCAATTAACAGAACATTTTCTGCAAGCGGGTCACTGTCCCCATGATGAAGTCCCCCAACAAGTAAATGCTCTCATTCAAGAGTGGGTTTTGTCTATTGCTCAATAACTATAATATCGAGCATGAATTCTAGGGTTCAGCTTTTCTGTGATAGGCTGACCCTTCTGTAAATGTTCTTCAACAATGGCGGTGACATCTTCTGGTTGAACTCGATAATACCAAGTTTCATCCGGTAAGACCCGCACGCTGGGGCCGATATTACACTGTCCTTGACAGCCACTACATTCAACCGTTACCCCAGGAACAGACTGTTGCTGAAAAGCTTCTAAAACAGCATCGGCCCCCTGACGCAGACAAGAGGTGTGCTGACAGACTAATACTCGTCTATTTGGGTTTGAGGTCTGGGAGTTTGAATCAACCTCATCTGGCAACATATATCTTTAATTAATCCGTAGATTTTTTATGGGCTATAAGTATTATTATAAAAAATCTTTTAACAATCGCCAATATTTGTCAGAAAATGATTCAGTTGATATTTTTAATATTTTATCTATTGGATTGATTCGGAATAAATACTGACCCTCAATCTAAAAAAGTAGAGCCATTCCTCAGAACACCTCTACAAGATTCAATTAACCTTTGACACAGACAACTTGCTTTAAAGTTGCCACGACTTCAACTAAATCCTGTTGTTGATTCATCACTTCATCAATCGGCTTATAAGCCCCCGGAATTTCATCTAAAACCCCTGGATCTTTTCGACACTCAATCCCTTGAGTTTGCTGAACTAAATCATCAACATCAAACAGTTTTTTAGCTTTACTTCGAGACATTAATCGTCCGGCTCCATGAGAACAGCTACAGTAACTTTCAGGATTTCCTTTGCCTTTAACAATAAAAGATTTTGCTCCCATCGATCCAGGAATAATACCATAATCTGATGTTTGCGCTCTAACTGCTCCTTTACGAGTGACATAAACTTCCTCACCAAAATGCAATTCTTTTTCTGCATAATTGTGATGACAATTCACTTCTAATAAAGGTTTAGTTGGCTTCCCTCCGGCAATTGCTTGTTCAACAATTCGCTTAAATCTTGCCATCATTACATCCCGATTATAACGAGCATAATCCTGCGCCCATTGTAAATCGTGCCAATAGGCTTTAAATTCAGGTGTACTGGCTACAAAATAAGCTAAATCCGGATCGGGTAATTTTGTTTCTGTTAGTTTAGCTAGTTCTTTTGCCGTGTCAATATGACGTTGTGCTAACACATTACCAATGTTGCGAGAACCTGAATGTAACATCAGCCAGACATTATTTTCAGTGTCTAAACAGAGTTCTATAAAATGATTACCGCCTCCTAATGAACCCATTTGTTTTAGTGCTTTTTTCTCGCGGTCTTGTACTTTAGAATGTAAGTTTTTAAAGTGTTGCCAACCTTGCCAATTTAAAGCCGATTTATCAGCATCTTTATTTTCCGAAAAACCAACCGGAATAACCGCTTCAATCTCTAAACGAATTTGCTTTAGTTTTCCTTCTAGTTTATCAGCCGTAAATGGCATCTTTAAAGCACTCATTCCACAACCAATATCGACCCCAACCGCCGCTGGGATAATTGCTTCTTGGGTGGCTAAAACAGACCCGACAAGCGCTCCTTTACCTAAATGAACATCCGGCATCAAAGCAACGTGTTTAAACACAAAAGGTAAGCCAGCAACATTCTTTGCCATCTTAATTTCATGAGAGGCTAAATCATGGCTAGCCCAGGATAGAACGGGTTTTGGGGTGGATAATTTTAAGGTTTCGTAAGGCATCTTTTTTAATAATTTTCGTGATATTGTTTTAATTGTATTATTTTTGTAGTACATTGTCAACTGGGTTGCAAAAATTGTCTAGCTCGTGCTAAGCAGTCTAGTCAGAGTAATTGTTCGTGCAAATAATAGAATATCCTTTTAACATCCTGTAGCGACTCTGTGATCCTCTATCAATGTTTGATAGCAGGGATCACAATTTTTATATTCTATTTATTATCTTCTGAGTTAATTCTTATATAATAAAGATAAGTATGATTAACGAACTGCTATGAGTTTTCAACTTTCATCCCGTGTATTTCGCATTTGTCTAGCCGTACCAACGCCATTATTCTTCTTATTACTGATTGCAATAGGAGCCGGACTTTTTTACTTATTCTCAAAGTTGAAATAAGCTGAGTTTTAATTCAACGTCATGAACTCAACTTTAGGTAATAATGGATCTTTAACGAATGCAATTCCCTCAAAACTCCAACGTTGTAAGATACCTTTTATTTGAGAACCTGTGATTGATTCTACTGCAAATTCAGCCGCTAAATCAGCCGCATATTTATTCAGATAGCTGAGGGCATCAAATTGCTCAGAAAATAGGAGGATATAGGCTTGAGCCTGGTCTAAATGGGGATGAGCTGTTAAATACTGACCATCTGCTTTAGCCCGGAGCAAATAGTAAACTTAAGCAAACATTCTTTTTATCTATTAATTTATTAGTTTCTATTACTGATAATTGTGAAACTGATGAGGTAAAACTTAAGCTAATCAGTGTGATTAATCAGCTAAAAAATTTCCAATACTTGTTGTGATTAATCAGCTAAAAAATTTTGACACTCTCTATTTTTAATATTAGTAAATTCAATAAATAGTGAAAATTGAACAGCTTCTCTGATTGAATCAGGGAGTTAAATCACCCCTGAGCTGTTCAACGGGTTAATATCAATGGGGACTCTATGACGCGGCTATAGAGAAGCTTGACGAGAGGCTAATTTCTCAAAGTAAACCTGTGTTTGATGAAGGAGTTGCTCCCGGCTATCTTTGGCTTGAGATAATGGGGGAACTAAATTGCGAGCTTGCAACGTCATGTGAAGTTGAAGGTCAGCCACATACTCGCTGACATCATGACGTAGAGAACAGCTAGGGTACTGTGTTGAATGTTGATTCAAAGATCTCTCCTCCATTTAGCTCAATATTATTTAACAATCTGCCCTATGAAGGTATCATGACCCTGACAGTTCAGGAGCCATTTCGTAATGAACTTTAATGATTACCCCACAGCGGCTTCACACACTGTAACAGAAAAAACAGTGAGGTTCAATCATTCAACAAGATAGAAAAGCAGTTAAAAATAGTAAAAATTCATCGCTGTTGATGATATCAAATTAGGCAAATCCGGGTAAGCTGAAGTATAGTCATCCTTCACCTCAGTGTCTCTATTAAAGTCTAAAACGGCAATGAGTTAGCTGTGTGGAAAGTTAGTATTTAGCTGCAACCCTTAATCGGTTAACAGTTGATTAACAAATGTACGGGATGATGACCGACTGAATCAATATTTTTACCCAATTGGAGAAGAAAGTTTTGTGGAAAAATTAGGATAAATTCTTGATTCTGTGTTAATTTAACATTCGGAATTTATAATTTCCTAAATCAAAACCTTCTGGCTTCTTTGTTCATTCATAATATTATAATCTAATGGCTAATGTGATGGGAACTTCTAGTCCAGACTTTCTAGAAGGTACAAATGACGCAGATTTGATTGAGGGACTTTCTGAAAATGATACCCTGTTGGGGTTTCAAGGAAATGACTCTTTATATGGTAATGAAGACAATGATTCTCTCCATGGCGGACAGGGAGAAGATGTACTTTATGGTGGAAAAGGACAAGATTCCCTGTTTGGTGAATCAGGAGATGATACATTACAAGGAAACTTAGGGGATGACTTTGTTTTAGGGAATGAAGGAAATGATTTAATCAATGATACAGCAGGTCAGGATGCCCTTTATGGTGGCCAAGGCGCAGATACATTATTCAATGAAGAAGGGGATGATATTGTTTTTGGCGATCGCGGAAATGATATTCTCTATACGGGCTTAAACGCGAATATATTAACCGGGGGTGCGGGTTCTGATTTATTTGTTTTAGGTGTCGGACGCAATGGCAATGATACAGATATTATTACTGATTTTAGACCGGGATTTGACCTATTGGGATTAGAGGGAGAGTTAGAATTTTCGGATTTAAACTTTGTTCAAACGGGTAACAATACTACGATTTTTGAGACAGAAACAGGTGAAGCTTTAGCAATTTTAGAAGCCACTCAAAGTAATACACTCAGCATTAATCAATTCACAACATCAATTACAACCATTACCTCGACAGTAGAATTTACAGAAACTGCATTAGTTGCAGAAGAAGGCAGCGATGATGTTTTAGAAATTGGCATTCGACGGGTTGGATCTCCTTTGAATGAAGCAGATATTCCTCCCAGTGTGACTCTATTTTTACCAGAAGAACAGTTTGATCCGGCTACAATTGAGATTCAATTTAACCCTTTTGAAAGCTTTAAATTAATCTCTGTTCCCCTCAGTGATAACGAAGAATTTACCGGCGATCAAAACTTTAGCTTTTTACTGGGTGAACCCCGTGGCGGTGCTACAATTGGAGGTGTTGGGGAACTGGCAGTAACCGTAATTGATGATGATACTCCATCTGAACCCGTTACCCCCTCACCCACAGAACCCACCTTACCTGACCCCGTGATCCCAATCGTTGAACCCCCCTCAATTTCAACAGTTGGGGTTTCTGTCTCTCCAGAAGCGATCGCAGAAGACAGTAACCAAGGGTTCAGCTATACCCTGACTCGCAGCGGTGGCAGCTTAAACACCGCCATATCTGTTGATTTTAGCTTTGGTGGGAATGCTGTACTCAACACAGATTATCAAGTCACAGGTCTTGAGATTATTGACGGTGTAGGTAGCGTGACCTTTAATAGCGGTTCATCCACAGCAACCGTTACGATTACTCCGATTGATAATAACTTATTTGAACCAGATAAAACCGTCGAATTAATTGTCAAAGAATCGGGTTTTCTTTATAGTGCAGATCCGAGTAACTCATCTGCTATTGGAACCATTACCAACGACGATCCGCCACCCGATCCCCCCGTTTATGATTTTACTTTAGCGAACTTTATTGCTTTAGAAGGAAATCCCGAACCCGATAACCCAGATACTTCCCCCACTACCGCCGTCGAAGTTACCGTTGAACGATCTTTTGTCACCAATGTTCAATCTGAAGTGGATGTTATTCTCACCCCTGGGACTGCAACAGCAGATGTTGATTATTTTCCCACACCACAACCCGTTACCCTAGAATTTGCACCCGGCGAAACCACAAAATCAACCATTGTTCAACTGGTTAAAGATGAAACCGAAGAAGTCGCCGAAACCATTAACCTCTCACTCGATAACTTTAGAGTGATGTTCGATGATGGTAGTGAAATTGAAGCCGGACAACCCGGTGTAGATAATCCTACTGCTGTTCTTACCATTAACGATGATGATGGCCCGCTGACTTATAATTTCAGTGAGAGTCTATTTACCACCCCAGAAGGTAACGAAGAAAATATTACAGAAGTCGTGACCATTGATCGAACTGGACGAGTGTCTGATCCCTCTTCAGTTACAGTTGAATTAGTGGGAATCGATGCTACGCTTGATCAAGATTTTGCACCCGCTGCGGTTACCGTAGAGTTTGCTGCAAATGAAACCTCAAAAACCGTTCCCATTACCCTATTTGGTAATACTCAAATTGATCCAAACCGCACCCTTCAACTGAGTTTACAAGCATCTGTTGGTCAACTCGTCGGAACTATTAACCCCACAGCCGAACTGATTATTGCTGATGATGATGATATTCCCACCTATGACTTTAGCATTGGGAACTACACCGTACGGGAAGATATTGGTACAACAAATATTATCACTATTATTCGGTCTGGAAATACCGCTGAAGCCTCCAGTGTCAATGTTAACTTAGCCTCTGGCGCAGAAAGTGGTGCTGAACCGGGAGAGGATTTTGTCCCCACTACAGTCACGGTTGACTTTGCCGAGGGTGAAAATAGTCAGGTGATTTCCCTCGATATTTTAGATGATGAAGAAGCCGAAGGATCAGAAGCAGTTGCTCTATCCTTGAGTAATTTTAACCCCAATGGACAAGCCGGAACCACAAATCCCAGTGCAACTTTAATCATTGAAGATAACGATTCTCCCCCGATTTATAACTTTGTGCAACAGAACTATAGCATCGAGGAAGGAGATGAGGAGAATACAACAGAAGTGGTAGAAGTTCGCCGTCAGGGAGATATTACGGTAACCTCGCGGGTCAATGTTGTTCCAACGGGTTTGGCCACAGATGCCACCTCAGAAGCAACTGCGGGTCAAGATTTTAATGGCACCGCCGTTACTCTCGAATTCACTCCCACTCAAACCTCACAAATGGTTCCTTTGGATATATTCGGTGATTTATTAGTGGAGGATGATGAAAGTTTACAACTAAATTTTGCTGAATTTATCATTGTGGATGAAAACGGTAGCGAACAAACCGGGGGTGAAGCAGGGACACTCCGACCTAATACAATTCTGACTTTAACCAATGATGATGTTGCCACAGTTTCGCTGACCGCCGAACAGTCCGAGGCCACTGAAATTAGTCCGGCCACAGCAGAAGCAGCTAACGGAACTTACCGTATTAACCGTGGACCGAATACTTTTGGGGATTTAGTCGTCGGTTTAAATGTCACAGAAGATTTGATTTCTCCAGAAGATTATCAATTGGTTGTGGGAGAGACTATTTTAGAGGCGAGTAATTCTCTCACCGTTACCATCCCCGATGGTCAACCCAGCATTGATATCTTACTGCAACCGATTGATGATCCTCAAGCAGAAGCCAATGAGTCGTTAACTTTAGAGTTAGTCGAACAAACTAACCCTGACGAACAACCTTACGAAATTGACCCAGAAGCCACCACAGCAACGGTTACGATTTTGGCGAATGATACGGCTGTGACTCAATTAACCGATAGTGAAGATGATTATACGCTGCTAGAGGGATCATTACGGCAAGCCTTAGATAATGCGACCCGTTTGGCAACAGACACAGTTAATACTGTCACCTTCGAGGAAACGGCAGCATCAGGAACTTTAACCTTAGTAGCAGAATTACCCGCTATTAACCAAGATGTTAATATTGATGGCCCTGGCGCAGACCAACTCACCATTAGTGCGGATAATCAATTCCGTTTATTAACGATTAATGGCGGCGATATCACCATAGAAGGATTAACATTAAGTAATGGAGAAGCAGCGGGAACTAATCTAGGTGCAGGTTCCGGGACTCCCACATCCGGTAGCCGAGGCGGTGCGATTAATATTAGTTCGAGTTCGAGTACTGTTAACTTGATTGATAGTGTGATTCAAAATAGTACCGCGAATAACGGCGGCGCGATCGCCAACTCCGGTACACTGAATATTACAGGCAGTACGATTACGGGTAACAATGCCGTCAATGGTGGCGGTGTCGTTGTGATTGATGGTCAGGTGAATGTGACCAATAGTACAATTGCGGGTAATAATGCCGAAAATGGTGGTGGTGTATTTAACTCAATTGCTAGTTTAACCCTAACGAATGCGACAGTTGCCAGTAATACAGCCACGAATGAGGATATGACAGGTCGCGGCGGCGGAATTCGTAATATTGGGGGGGCAACCAATCTAAAAAATACCCTCGTTGCCAATAATACCGCAAGTATTGAGCCTGATGTTTCAACCCCAGCAGAGTTTCCAGCCAATAGCGGCGGCAATAACTTAATTGGGGATGCTAACGGCGCGAATGGCTTCACCAACGGAGAAAACGGCGATATTGTTGGCGTGGCAGCCGATGCCTTGCTGATTGGTGCATTAGCCGATAATGGTGGCACAACCCCCACTATTGCGCTGTTAGAAAACAGTCCAGCAATTAATGCCGGAGATGGTAGCTTTTCTAACCCGTTTAGCGACCCAGGAGAGTTTGATCAAAGGGGATTACCAATCGCTGGTGTGATTGATATTGGGGCGTTTGAGTTGCAATAAACGTGATAGACCTCTGCAACCTCTTCCTTTGGGAGAGACCATTCGTTCCCTCTCCACCCCCGACCACATCCCCCTACAAGGGGGAGACCATTCGTTCCTCTCCACCCCCGACCACATCCCCCTACAAGGGGGAGACCATTCGTTCCCTCTCGATTAAAAAACAGTCCTCTTAGGACACAGTTTCCCTCTCCTCCTAGGAGAGGGTTAGGGAGAGGTGAGAGGGTTAGGGAGAGGTCAGAGGCTAAGTCAGGTCATCAGTATAAGTTATATTTATATTTTTGTTAACTTATTAAACATAAAGGTTATGGCTTCTCTTTCTCAAGAGATATACTTGTTGAAAATCTAGATTAATTTATCATTCAAAGTAAAGATTAATTTTTCGTAAACAGTTGTTAACTTAGAAGAAAGAAATCAATCAATATCACTCGAAAGTCTACTTTACTTTGAGGAAAAAAACGATGACTGAACAAGATATTCTTAAGAAACTCCTTAACTTTTCTTCTGATTTTTTAAAGCAAACGTACTTTGCCATTTTGGAAAGAAAGTTGACTAAACATCCTCTACATCAAGCAATCTTAATCCTCGATCCAAATGCTCAAATTAGAATTATGTCAGCCATTAACCAACAATTTTAAACTGATGAAAAAATAGCGAGGGATAGTAATAAGTTATCCCTCAAAGTACTACCCGGAAAATGCCAGGTAATTCTGTTAAATTTTAAAAGAATTAATCTCCTAAACAAATTCCCATACTACGAGCTGTTTTCACCAAAATATCACTCGGTTCAATGGCTCGATATTGGGCGATCGCTTCTTTAATGGGGACATTTTCAACCTGACGATTGTGCCAAATTACCATTCGATCATATTTCTGATCGGCAATTAAATCTACCGCCGCCACACCAAACGCTGAACCAATCACCCGATCTGTGACCGTGGGCGGGCCTCCTCGTTGCGTATGACCCAAAACGGTCACCCGAGTTTCTGCGCCGCTATGGGCGGAAATTTTGTCCGCTAAATACTGACCAATTCCCCCTAAACGAGATTGTCCCAAAGCATTTGTACTGGTTAAGGGTTCTCCGGTTTCGGTTTTAACGGCTTCTGCCACAACGACTAAACAATAATTTCGCCCTTGTTGTTGTCGTTTCTCTAACTGATTGCAAATTTTCTCTATACTGTAGGGAATTTCAGGCACAACGATTACATCTGCACCCCCGGCAATTCCCGCCCTCAGGGCAATATGTCCAGCGTCGCGTCCCATGACTTCAACAATCATGACTCGGCTATGACTAGCAGCCGTAAAATGTAACCGATCAATCGCTTCTGTAGCAATGGTTACAGCCGTATGATAGCCAATGGACAATTCTGTACTCCCCACATCATTATCAATCGTTTTGGGAATTCCCACTAAGTTTAAATTTCCCTGTTGGGCTAAACGCCGCAAAATTGCTAAGCTACCATCTCCGCCAATGCCAATTAAAGCATCGAGTTTGAGTAAATGATACCCCTCAATAATTTCTTGGGAGCGATCGCGTGTTGTGCCATCAGCCATGGGAAAGGCAAAAGGATCGCCTTTGTTAGTGGTTCCGAGGATAGTTCCTCCTAAGGTCAAAATCGGATCAACTTTATCAATCGTTAAGTTAATCGCTTCGGGAGGACGGCTCATTAAACCGTGAGTGGCCTGGCGTATGCCAACTACCTCCCATCCATAAGTCCCAACTGCTCGGTAGACAACGGCTCGAATTACGGCATTTAGTCCTGCACAGTCGCCGCCACTGGTGAGGATGCCAATACGCTTGTGTTCTGTCATGACTGACAAGATAAAATCTGTGACTTTTAGATTAAATCCTCAAGGGTCAGCTAAGGGCTAAATTTGGCTTCAACTTCAATTTTCTTAACTTCTGAGGGCCATTCAATGTTAAAAATTATAAATAAAATATTTTCTGTAGCGTAGAATACAAAAAATAAGGTATATTAGAAATTGAAAGCAAAGTTCAACACAACAGATTGAGTCCTCAAAGGAGAAGTTATTTATGTCAGCTCAAAATCAAGCTCGCGCTCTAATGATGCGCCATCACCATCAAATTAAAAATCGTCAACAATCTTTACTCAACCGTAGCGCCGCAGAAATTGGTATCGACGTTGAAGAGAATGTGAGTGGTACTCAAGGTAAGCCTAACCCCACATTTCGGACAACCTATGACCGGAGTCGTTCTGCTTTAAGTTAAAAAAAAATTGTCATTTCATTTAATAAACAGATGTGAACTACCCACACGGGACGTGTGGGCTTCTAGCTTCCCTGAGATTTTTACTCT
>CAYSWY010000055.1:0-39567 GCA_964434975.1 uncultured Lyngbya sp. | reverse complement strand
GTTGACGAATTTGTTCTGCTTTCTCGGGGCTAATTTCATCTTGAATAGTTTTTAAAAACTCATACACTAGCGGAATTCCTAATCCTAAATCTAGCATTTTTTGTTCCTGATTAAATACAGTTTCTGGCGTTCCCGTTAATACAACTTGTCCGGCATCCATCACAATTACCCAATCGGCCCAGGCTTCGACAAAGTCTAAATTATGAGTGGCTAAAACCACTGTTGTTCCGGCATTTTGAATTGTTTCTAAAGTTTTATGAAAGTTGCGAATTTGTTGCGGGTCTAAATAAGCTGTCGGTTCATCTAATAATAATAATTTGGGTTGTAATACCATCACATCTGCAATTGAAACCCGTTTTTTTTGTCCTAAACTGAGATAATTAATCGGTGCATCAGCCAGGTGAATTAAATCAAAATCAGATAAAGCTTTTTGGACTCGTTGGATAATTTCAGATTCAGGTAACCCTAAATTACAGAGTCCATAAGAAATATCTTCTGCTACTGTTGTTGCCACTAATTGTTGTTCGGGATTTTGAAAGACTAACCCAATTTGATGACGTAATTGATTTAAAGCTTGTCGATGATAACTTAACGGTTTACCTTGCCAAGAAATAACGCCTTTTTGCGGACGATACAAACCATTTGCAAGTCGAAATAGCGTGGTTTTACCACATCCATTGCGACCAATAATCGCACAGCGGCGATATTGAGGAATACTGACGGTTAAGTTATCAACAGCCGGACGTTGGCTACAGGGATAAATATATTTGATATTTTCAAATGTAAGTAATTTAAGTTGTGGTGACATAATGCCATCCAATAATTATTAATAATAACAAGCTGCCGCTAATGGCTTCAATAGTATAGCGAAGATTGGGTTGATAACTGCGAATAGAAATTACTTTTAATTCTCCCATAAATCCGCGTGAGATTAATCCTAAAGAAATTTGACGATAATTTTCTAAGGTTCGTTGTAAGAGTTTGCTAACAATAATAGCGGCACTACGAATTCCCACTTTCCAAGTTCGATAACCGACTCGAGTCTGTTGGGCCGTTAATAATTCGCTGGCTGTTTCTGTGAGTAAGAAAATAAACCGATACATTAAAGTTAGCAACTCTGTGATTAAGTTGGGACAGCCTAACCGTTGCAAAGTTCTAATGATTTCTACAAATGGAACGGTGAGTAAAATAAAGTATAAACAAGCCGTTAATGCGATAGAACGGGTTAATAAAGTACTAACTTGTTCAATACCTTGATTACTAATATACAAGAAAAAGTTACCCACTGTAATTCCCCCATAAATATCGGGTTGAATTAATCCTAAATCGGGTAACTGAACAATACCGAAAATTAAAGCCGGAATACTGGTTAGTAAAAAGCCTATGGGAATAATTTGTAATTTTAAGTAAACCGAGGCAGGAATTTTGGCATAAGCAATAATCCAAATGGCTATCCAAACTGAAATTAATAATTGTAATATGGGTGAAGCCAGCCAACTTAGACAAAATAAAGTGATAGCAAACCCAATTTTATGTTCAGGTGGTATATTGCGTAGACGGTTTGTATAAGCCAGAGAGTCAATTTGATGATGCATTATGACTTGCGATTTTACCCTTGCTGACGGCCTTTATATAAGCCAATCACATAGCCTAAAACACCGCCACCGATAGCCGCTTGAGAGACAAATAATAAACTCTCAACTTCTCCGCTGGGAAGTTCTAAGATTGAATTAAACCAGGGTTGATAGTCGGGTTTAATTTCAGTAATCATTTCTTGCGCTTCTCCATCTGCGCCGCCGTATTCTCCTTCAATAAAAATTAAGGGTAAAATTGCTAAAGTAATGACAGCTAAGATAATTAATCCATTAGTTCGTTGAGAAGACTGTGACATTTTCGGTTTAGAATTCATATAGCAATCCGTTTTGAGTTATGTAAAAAATATTATTGAAAAAGGCACTCTTACAATAGGCAAGCTTGGGAAATCATTCTAGGCAAATCACTCTTTTTTTTAGACTATTCATGAATCATAAATAAATTGCTATAATTAATTTATAAATGAAATGAATGACGAATCACTAACAACAAATGACAAATAACCATCCCTTAACTTTCTTGCAATAACTTCAATATTTGTAATTCTTCGCTGGCATAAGATTGTAACCAATTCCAAACTAAAATGGTTAACAAGCCTTCGCTAATGGATAAGGGCAATTGTGTTAAACCAAAAATTCCCGCAAATTTAAGAAATGAAGCCATTATTCCACCTGTTGCGGCGGGAAATGCTAAAGCTAATTGGAGAGAAGTCATTAAATAAGTGGCTAAGCTTCCCAATGTTGCCGCTAGAAAAATGCCGAGTTTTTGTTGTCCTTGGCTGAAGCATAAACGGTAAATTCCATAGGCAACCCACGGCCCTACAATTGCCATCGCAAACACATTTGCACCCAATGTTGTTATGCCACCATGGGCGAGTAATATTGCCTGAAAAATTAATACTAAACTCCCTAAAACAGTCATGACTCCAGGGCTAAATAATACTGTTCCTAATCCTGTACCCGTGGGATGGGAACTACTGCCTGTGACGGAGGGAATTTTCAAGGCAGATAATACAAAACTAAACGCCCCAGCTAATGCTAATAATAACTTTAGTTCAGGATTCTTTTGTGTAATTTGCTGCAGAGACTTGATACCCAAAACAAAAAAAGGTAACGCTAAAACCCACCAAAAAATCGCCCAACCCACCGGAAGAAATCCTTCCATAATATGCATTGCCTGGGCTGGAGTGGCGGCTGCAATTACGAAATAAAAGCTTAACCCTGCCATGAATACAAGGTTTAAAATTCGGTTAATTTTCGACATCTGTACCTCGCAGATTTTGTCTGAAACAATAACATCGGCGGGCATCCTGGCTTGAAGAGATGGTTTGATATCTCCTTACAGTTGCGGGACAGCGTAGGATTTTCACCTAACTTTCCCCCTTACCTCTAGTCGCTGCTCCCGACTAGAACCGATGGATGGAATAATTATAGAACGGATTTCTGAATTAAATACACTGATTAATAAAAAGAATATTATTTTCTAGTTCAAATATTTTTACTTAATTAGCATAAATCTAACCTTAAAATATTAAATATTGTTAAGCGAGTATAAACTGTTGTTGATTGTAATGAAGAAAATTAATTCTTATTTTAATAAATTTTGTACAAAGTTCTGATGTTCTGCTGCGGCGATACCCTGTTGAACTGTTGCAATGACTTCTATTAAATTTCCGGTTAATAAAGCCTGAGAATTTAACCATAACCCAGGAAAAACTTCACTTTTTAAAATACCTATTTCATCAGGTTGTAATAAAACATATTCTCCTTTTCTCAGTCGAAACCAGTCAAAAGCATTTTCTTCAAATCGCCAAATTAAATATTCTTGGACTTGATTACGGCGATAGACTTTTAGCTTTTCATGAACATCAATAGAAACAGTACTGGCGGCGATTTCAACAACTAGTTCAGGTGCGCCTTTAACATATCCATCCTGACTAATTGTAGACTGTCCTTCTGCTTCAATTCTTAATAGTGCATCGGGCTGAAGTTCATTATCCAAATCCAATTTAACTGTACAATTATCACCCAGTTGAATACCTGGAGTAGATGCTTTATAAATTAATAGCCAACCCATTATTGATGCATGAGGTTCGCCATGTTGAGTGATTCGTAACGGAGATGCCATGTATACAATTCCTTCAACCAATTCCGCTTTTTTAATATTGGGCATCGCCTGATAACGACGCTCGAATTCTAAACAAGTCAGTCGGTCACCATTTTCTAATGGCGGAATGATTGATTCTAACTGGCGATGGGAACGGCTGACAAATTGACTTTTCGTCATTGCTTTCTCCCATAATGGCAAGATTATCTATATTTAATCATACTCATTCAATTTTAAAACATAGATTAACTTCCTGTCTTCATTTGTAGAGGATGCTGTTTACCATTCAAACTTGGACTCCAAGACTCAGATTTTAAGATTTCCAAATTTAATCGATAGCCCACATTACGAACGGTTTGAATTAAACCCGGTTGACGTGGGTCTGTTTCTATTTTTTTTCGTAAAGATAAAACATGAGTGTCAATTGTGCGAGGATTGTCAATTGCATCTGGCCAGGCTCGACTCAACAATTCCGAACGACTCAACGGTTCACCCCCTGCTTGAGCCAACACATACAGTAGACTATACTCCTGAGGCGTTAACTCAATTAAATCACCCCGTAAACGAACTCGACGCTGTACGAGGTCAATTTTCAGAATACCGTAATCAAGCTGAGTGGGTGGAGTGCCAACGCGGCTACGACGAATGAGCGCCTCAGTACGGGCTAAAAATTCCTGCATCCCAAAGGGTTTTGAGAGGTAATCATCTGCCCCTGCTTTCAGCCCCCGAACAATGTCAGCTTCTGTATTGCGAGACGACAGCATTAACAATAGTGATAATTGCTGCCGTTGCAACCACTTACTAAACTCTAAACTTTTTCCGTCCGATAATTCCACATCTAAGATCACTAGATTTGGTTGGTAAGTGTAGAACACCTCTTTTGCATGGGTCGTATCTGCCGATTGATACACAGAATAGCCGACTTGCTGCAAATGCCATCCCAAGAGCGATCGCAAATGTGGATTTCCTTCAACGATTGATATGCAACCAGATCCCACGAGTGCTAGATTTCCTTATCCATAATGGAATTCCAGGTTAGCAGAGCTGCTGATTAAGATTTTGTAACCCCTGTTACGCTGCATTAAACTGCTTCGTGCAATTGGCTGATTGAACATCACGCCGAGTACGCAATGGCGCAGGGTCTAAACCTGGATCAATGAGTCTATTTAATCAGGCTTAATCTAATAACAATTAAGCTTCGTCATGAGCTTGTTCACTAGAGTTGGGAGAAGATTCGTATAAGTTATTGAGTTGATGGCGCGCTTCTTGAACAGAAAATGAACGCATCACCAACAATGGTTCGCTGACAATATTACCACTCTCATCTAAGAGTTCTGGGTGAGGTACAACTGAAGAAGTGGATTTGTAAGTATAAGGCGTTTGGCTACGCTGAGACTCAAATCCCACACTAATCAAGCTGCGAATTAAATTACGAACCGCTAAAAAAGCAAGAACTGTAAACGCTAAAATGTAAATGAGATGTAGCATAGAATTCTCCAGAAATTACGTGTGACTAAATGTTAAAAGAGACAATCAGAAAATTTTTATTTTATGAGAGTTAATATAGGCTATCAAAACCGTAGTAGAGCTTGAGACTCTGGTCTGAGTAAAGCTGAATTAACGTTTACTTATTCTGACACATATCTTGGCTTATAGCGAGGTTCTTCAGATAGATCCTATCTATGACCGAGATTAGCTTCAATCTTGATTATAGACGAGCGATTAGTGGGCTTGAGAACCCTCATATCCTACTGCTGACTAGCTGGGATCAAGGGGAATGTGCTCAGAGAGCTTAATTCTATTCTACTCACTCTCCCAAAGTTTGAGCAGACTATTACTCCAAGCTATTTGATGAATGGGAACGAGATTGTTCCATCCGAAAGCGGGTTGAAACTTGCCAACATTCAGTCAGTAACTGATGCCAAGGCATGAGAACTGACATATCAATTCCCACCTGCCCTCCCGTTGCCTGAAACATAATCTGCGATGAACTGACTGCCATTTGCGCCTGTTTGACTCTCTCGAGTAAATCAGACTGTTGCTGCTGAGTTATAAAGGGAATATTATCATTCTCTAACAACTGACGGGAACGATTAAACCAGTACTGAAAATCATCCAGTAAAGGCTTGAGCACAGACTGTAACAGTTCAGACTCAGGTATATTGTGGTTTGGCATAGGCTAAGGCTAGAGTAAAGTCGAATTTCATAAATCTTAACACTTTATAATTTTTGTAACATCAATCTTAATAAAGACTTTATAAATCCAGCAGTCCGACCCACTTTGCCAGAGACATTAAGGACTCACGGGGATCATTTGACCAATCTCTTGGGCTGTTACCGGGGCCAGCAACACGCCGTTGCGATAATGGCCAGTCGCCAGTAGAATATTCGCGTAACCAGGAAGGGGACGGATAATCGGTGCGGGCTGTCCATCGGGACGAGGACGTAAACCCGACCATTGTTGTAGAATTTCAGCTTGAGATAACTCAGGACAAATCGCAGTCGCTTTTGCCAATACAGCCTCTAATTGAGATGAATTCGGTATAATTGGCAGCTCATTTTCGGGGAATTCAACAGTTGCACCAATCCAATATTCATGATTTTTTAAAGGTACAATATGCACATCATCCCCAGTAATGACAGGCTGTTTTTCTCCTAAAGGATGATTAAGTTTAATTCGCAAGGCTTGCCCAAGAACGGGCTTAATATTAAACTGTTTTTGTTCAATCTCAGTTGGTAATAATGGAGTAGTTCCTAAGCCAGACGCTAATATCACCCAATCTGTGTTAAATATTCCTTCTGTGGTTTCTAAGGTTTGACAAAATTGCGGGTTTTCAGAATTAATTGTCGATTTTAACGGTTTAACGGTTGTATTAAATTTAAAATTAACCCCATTGATTTTAGCCGCATCAATTAAAGCTAACGTTAAGGCAGTGGGATCAACTTGTCGATCTTGAGGAGAATAAATCGCTGCGGTTATATTTTCACAATTAATTTGAGGATAATTTGCTTGAATATCCGAAACACTTAATAACTGTAATGTTAATCCCTGAGTTTGACGAATTTGAATTAATTCTTGCCAGCGAGTTAAATTGTCCCCAGCAAAACATAACATTAAAATTCCTAGACGGTTAAACGGAATTGAACGGTTGATGATGGTTTCGAGTTCAGGAATCAGGGTTTCATAACGTTGCAACGTTTGCGATCGCAACCGCCAGCCTCGTCCTTTGACTTTATGACTAATCACCCCCATTAATACTCCTAAAGCTGCCCCTGTAGAACCTTGAGCCGGAGGGTTTTGATCAAAAACGGTGATTTTAAAATTAGGATTTTTACTGAGTTCATAGGCAATCATTGCCCCCACAATACCACAACCGATGACTGTAATATGACTCATAAATTAAATCAATTTAAGTAAAAATAATACTTTTAATTTTAGATATTTTAATAATGATTATTCTCAAATAATAAAGAGAGTTCAAAACTCAAAATTTAGTGATAATATTAAACTTTGAATCTTGAACTCATAACTTTTAGTTCAATTTTAAGATTCGGCAGATGGTTCTAATTGAGGAAGCAATTCCAAGAAATTATCTACATCTTGTAAAGCCTGTTGATAGCTCGTTTGTGCTGAACGTTGATCTGCGATTTCACCCGCTTCACCCACTTTGACTAAATCATTAAACAAATCTTTTGCTATCTGACGGGCAGGGGGTTGTTCATCCGGTAAGAGGTTGCGGATAGCATAGTTCATTTCCTGCAACATAGTTCCTAACGGGCCATGAATAAAATTGTATACATTATTCCAATCACGCTCGGTAATGCTGGTTTGTAGTTCGCCGGTCATGCGATCGCGCAATGCCGAGATATTAGTATTATACCTTTGTATTTGCTCCAGTTGAATATTGGTATAAGTCGGAGGGGCAGCAACTTCAGCACTCCCACAACTGACCACAAATACAGCGACTAACGCGAATAGACAAGCCAAAATAGAACGATAACGTTTCATCATCTAAAAATCACATCAATAAATACAACGTCCTGATTCAAAGGACTTTTTCTATTGTTGCATCAAAGCGCGATCATCGTTAAGGGTTATTTGTGATGAAAGGGACTCTTGGTGTAGGGTGTAGTTGCTTTCCAACATCTCCTCGTTTCCCCGTCTCCCTTCCTCCTCGTCTGGTGTCTGCGGATCACTGACCCTGTCGAAATTGCTTTTCAACTAAGCTAACAACGGTTTCGCGGGGAAATAGGCGCGGCAGGTTAACAATGAACTGATTCGCAACGCCCCCAGTCACGACGTTAGATTGGTTTTTCTCCAAGGCTTTTAAGGCATCTTTTACGACTTCTTCTGCGGAAATCAATTGACTGGTTTTCCCTCCAAAGGAAGCAGGAAACTCTGCCCGTTCAAAGAATTGAGATTCTGTTGGCCCTGGACAAAGCGCCGTAATATGAACGCCGGAGTCTTTATTTTCTGCCCAAATTGCCTCTGTAAAACTCAGAACAAAGGCTTTAGTTGCGGCATAAATAGAGAGATAAGGTAAAGGCTGAAATCCAGCAATTGAAGAGACATTAATAATACCACCAGAACCCCGTTGTTTCATACCGGGTAAAAATAAATGAGTCAATTCAACTAAAGCAATATTATTCAGTTGAATCATTGCAACTTGCTTTTCCAGGGGACGTTCTACGAATGCCCCATAATCTCCAAAGCCAGCATTATTAATCAGTAAATCAATCACTATTCCTTTTTGAGTAATCGTATCAAAAACGGTTTGTGTGGCGTTGGGTTGAGTTAGATCTTGGGTAATCACTTCAACTTTAATATTATGTGCTGATTGTAATTGAGTTGCCAGTTGTTCGAGTTTATCTTGAGAACGGGCAACGATCACTAAGTTGGTTTTGCGGGCGGCTAATTCTTGGGCAAAGGTTTCACCAATTCCAGAGGAAGCACCAGTAATTAATGCAGTTTTCATCGGGTTTGATTTGATAGAGATTCGGCTAACGTTACAAATTGTAACGCAAATTAATCTTTTCCGTCACTCCAGTACAGTAAGCCATTGCTAGATCTGCTTTAGATTACTAATATTTTAGCGTTTTCACAAGAATGTTTGCATTAAACACTATTAGGATTATTCAACATATAATTTATTATTTCTGGAAAATTAACTCAGTGTTAAAACTACTAATTTTAATGAAAGCAATCTAATCTTTTTCAACAATTATACATATTTTTTTACGTTTCAGTTTCGTAGCAATGAATACGGAAGTTTTCTGTTATTTTTTTATTTAATAATGAAGTAGAGACTGATTTTATACCATTTGGATATGTCATGATGATCCAACAACAAATATCAGAAGAAGTTGCCTTCAGAATTGGCTTAGCATCACGGGCTTTACCCGGTATTTCTGTGGGGGATTTAATTGAGGCCCTTCAGAAGAATCTAGGGGATGATATTAATGAAAAAAGCCTGTGTAAAATTACAGTAACCAATCTGAAAACGGCATTCGGACAAACTTACAGTTTAGATGGAGAAGAAGATGGGGAAGATTCTCGATTTCTACTCTCTCAACTCAAAGAAGCGGTGAAAGTTCTATGGGGTGAAATTGATGAAATTGATCAATTCTTGCTGCCGATAGAAGCTTATCAAGAAGGAGAGATGCCCAACTCAATTCGGGTGGCTGTTGCCTCGAATAATGACGAAGAATTAGACGGACATTTTGGATCTTGTCTGCGTTTTTTAGTCTATCAACTCTCTGCAACCGATCTAAAATTAATTGATGCGAGATCAACCGCAAAAGCAGATGAGTCTGATGATAAAAATGGCTATCGTTTGGGGTTAATTAAAGATTGTCATGTGCTTTATGTGGCATCTATTGGCGGCCCTGCAGCGGCAAAAGTGGTTCAAGGTGGGGTTTATCCCATGAAGGTGACTCAAGGGGGTTCAGCCCGTGATATTTTAGGGCAATTACAACAGAAAATCGCTACCTCTCCGCCGCCTTGGGTCGCTAAAATTTTAGGGATTTCTCAAAGCGATCGCGTTAAAAATTATCAGGGATAGAGAGTGAATGAGTAAAGATTAAAATTAAGTTGTTTCCGGGTTTTGTGTTTGTTGTTGTATTTCAATATCGTAGATTAGTAGTAGTAAAACTGTGAATCTAAAATTAAATATTTTTGTAATTGTGGGTAGCTGGTTAATGCTTAAAAAGTATCAGCTACCCCATTTTAAAGTAAATATGCTTGACAAAAAGCAGCTTTTAAGATAATTCATATTATAGAGATTATAATCCGTTAGACAATTGAGTGATTCACAGCCCAAAAACGATAAAAATTATAAAACCTATAAAGCTTCTAATATTGTAGAATATTATAAACAATTAACTCAGCTTCAACCCGCAGAACAGACTCTGATGACGCTGTTAAAAAGTCATTTATCTACATTCAAAATGTTAGATCTGGGTGTAGGGGGTGGACGAACGACTCAATATTTTGCCCCTTTAGTTAAAGAATATATTGGGATTGATTATTCTGCTGAAATGATTACAGCTTGCCAGCAAAGATTTATTGATTATTCTAAGTCAATTGTTTTTGAAGTCGGTGATGCCAGGAATATACATCAATTTGCAGATAATTCTTTTGATTTAATTTTATTTAGCTTTAATGGAATTGATTATGTCAATCATCAGGATCGGTTAAAAATTATTGCAGAAATTAAACGAGTGGGTAAACCCGGATGTTATGTCTTTTTTTCGAGTCATAATTTGCAAAGTATGGCAAAACAGTTTAACTATAAAACTCATATCAGTTTAAACCCTTTTACCAGTTATATTAATTTGGTAATGTTTGGTTTTTTAAAACTATTCAATCCTAAGATAAGGTTTCAACGTTTACAAACAACTGACTATTTGATTTTAAGAGATGAGTCCCATAATTTTCGTTTACAAACCTATTATATTCGTCCGGAAGCACAAATTAAACAACTCGAAGATAATTTTGATCAGATAGAAATATATTCTTGGAAAACCGGAAAAAAAATAGTGGATAAAAATGATTCGGCTTTAAATAGTGATTTGTGGCTGTATTATTTATGTCGGGTTAAATCATAATTTTAAGCGGGTAAGGTGTGTGAGTGACACACCCTACTGATAAAGACTATTCAGAAAAAGGAATCTTTAAAACATCGGCTAAAAACGCGAAGTTATCTGATAATTCCTCAATGATTTTTTGAGTGGGTTTACCGGCCCCATGTCCCGCTTTTGTTTCCACTCGAATTAAGACTGGGTTATCACCCCCATGGGCTTCCTGTAAGGCAGCAGCAAACTTAAAACTATGGGCAGGAACAACTCGATCATCATGATCTGCGGTTGAAATTAAAGTCGAGGGATATTGAGTTCCTGGGGTTAAATTATGCAGGGGAGAATAGGCGTATAACGCTTTAAATTCTTCCGAGTGATCGGGTGAACCATAATCAGAAGTCCAAGCCCAACCAATGGTAAATTTATGAAATCGTAACATATCCAATACCCCGACAGCGGGTAAAGCTGCCCCAAATAAATTAGGACATTGTGTCATACAAGCCCCCACTAATAACCCACCATTACTACCGCCAGAAATAGCTAATTTATCAGAAGAAGTATATTGATTTTCGATTAGCCATTCTGCGGCTGAAATAAAGTCATCAAACACATTTTGTTTATTCAGTTTTGTTCCAGCTTGATGCCATTCTTCGCCATATTCACCACCTCCTCGTAAGTTAGGAATAGCATAAACACCTCCCATTTCTAACCAGACAATCCGACTAATTGAAAAACTGGGCGTTAAAGAGATTCCAAAGCCACCGTAACCATATAAAATTGTGGGATTATTACCATCTAATTTTAATCCTTTTTTATGGGTAATAAACATGGGGATTTTTGTGCCATCTTTACTACTGTAAAAAACCTGTTTAACTTCAAAATCATCTGGATTAAAATCCATGTCTGCTTGACGATATAAAGTGCTTTCTCCCGTCACCATATTGTAACGATAGATATTATTAGGTGTAGTAAAACTGGTATAACTGTAAAACGTTTCTGTATCTTCCCGCTTACCACTAAATCCTCCAGCCGAACCAATACCGGGTAATTCGACTTGTTTAACAAACGATCCATCTAAATTAAAGATTTTAATTTGAGTGTAAGCATCCTTTAAATAGGAGGCAACAAATTGGTTATTCAGTAAACCGATTCCTCGTAAGGTTTCTTCTGCTTCGGGAATTACTTCTGTCTGTTGTTTGGTCTCAATATCGATAGCAATGACACGACTTTTGGGGGCATTTAAATCTGTTTGAAACCAAAATTTAGAACCCTCATAATCAATAAAATCATATTCCGACTCAAATTGATTAATCAGTTCAATCGTTTCACTATTCGGTTGAGTTAAATCTTTGTAGAAAATCAAGTTTTTCGGATCAGTTCCTCGCCAAACCGAGATAATTAAATACTTACCATCTTCTGTAACATATCCACTAAATCCCCATTCTTTTTGGTCTGGACGTTCGTAAATTAATTGATCTTCTGATTGAGGCGTTCCTAAACGATGGTAATACAGTTTTTGGTAATA
Organism: uncultured Lyngbya sp.; assembly: GCA_964434975.1. Lineage (GTDB taxonomy): Bacteria > Cyanobacteriota > Cyanobacteriia > Cyanobacteriales > Microcoleaceae > JAAURB01. The sequence goes on along the minus strand of CAYSWY010000055.1, from coordinate 27,266 downwards.
ATTGGTATCTTCTAACTTCTTATTTTCATTCGGTTCATCATAACGACTATAGAAAAAGCCTTGATGATCGTGAGTCCAAGATGCCCCAGAAAATTTAATCCATTTGAGATGATCTTCAAGATCCGTTTTAGTATTAATATCTCGAACTTTCCATTCTTGCCAATCTGAACCGGAAATTGATACGCCATACGCCATGAAATTTCCATCTTCACTAATAGAGATATTACTTAAAGCAATAGTCCCATCTTCTGAGAGGGTATTAGGGTCAATTAAAACTTCAGGTTCAGCATCAAGAGAATCTAACACATACAGTACACTTTGATTTTGTAACCCATCATTTTTATAATAAAAATAACGATTTCCTTGTTTAAAAGGTGTACCGTATTTTTCGTAGTTCCAAAGTTTTGTTAAACGTTGTTTAATTTTTTCTCGCCCGGATAACGTTTCTAAATAACCAAATGTGACTTGATTTTGGGCTTCTATCCAGGCTTTTGTTTCGTCTCCATCTGGATCTTCTAACCAACGATAAGGATCGGGGACTTTAATCCCATGATAATCGTCAACTTGATCGCATTTACGGGGTTTAGGATAGGTAAAGAAGGCACGTATATCGGACATGGTGATCAACTCCAAATAATATTGATATAGTTTAGCTGTTCGAGGGATGACTATAAAATTTTAATCTAACTCTTTTTTTATTTGAACTAAAATAAGGATTTTATAATCATTGAATCTGGGGCTTGTAACAATAAACGACTCAAGATTAAACTATTCTTGCCGGATATATTCTGAAAAAAATATTTTAAATTAATCTTTTGGCACTTTTAGATTTATGATTGATACCTACTGAACTGAGTCTTGAGAATAGGCAGAAATACGGGTTGGAATTCTATAAACGCTGTAGTATAACAGGATGATTTGATACAGTAATCTGCCACAAAGCTAAAATCAATTGGAAAAATCAGCTAATCTGATACAAAGTTGTTCAATCATAGTATAGTGAAGATGGAGGCGATCGCCATGAGCAGTGATAATTATCAAAGTCGTACCCAACAGCGGTATGCTCGTGCTGGGGTTGTCTTAAATCAGCTTGTTGAAACCGAATGGTATCGTCTGGCGCGGGAATTGGATGCCCTTGATGTTGATTCAGCAGATGTGGCGCGGGCAGCCCGGTTAGTCGGACAATATCAAATTTTAAATAAATTAATGGCTGCTTTATCGGAAGGGAGTTTGGCTTCGGACTACGAAATTGAAGCGCAGTGGCGTTCTAAATTAGTAGAACGGGTGATAGAGGCTTTTGAACTAGAAATTAATACCCCTCAACCCCCACCTCAATATCGTAGTTTAGCCCAACAAGTCGCGGCGGCTTGTGGTTTGGAAGTGGTTCAAGATTGATCTGCAATTTCTTGCACTAAAACAAACGGTTGAACAATTAATGCATTAAATCGTTTGCTGCGGTTATCGTTCCAAACCGATACTTGTTCATCGGAGGGTTTACAAACCCACATATCACTCATCCATTGTTGCACTAACGTCACATTATCCGACGCGATCGCAACTCCGACATCCAGTAAATCTAACTGCCCAGCAACGAGTACCACTTTATCTTTTTCTTGATGTGGAATGAGCCATTCCCAAATTGCTTCATCGAGATTTTCTTCTAATTGCGATTTTAAATCAGACATAATTTTTTATGGGTTATTAGTTTTCTGTTATTTGTTAGAAATATAGGCAAGATTTTGTACCCGGGAAAATACCTGAGACTTGTACTGAGTTGAGTCGTATTGCTATAGCAGTTAGGAGTGATTTATGAGAAACCCTAGCATCTATAAAAATCCCAAAATGCAGGCGTTGCTGTTCCCTGTTCCCTTTTAAAGTAAGATGTTCTGACAACTCATAGGAGATTGTTATAGATGGTTCATGAGGGATAAAAACCAATAACAAACAACAAAGAACGAATGACCAACAGCTTAACGCCCTAGATCGTGCATCGCATTAATTTCGGCTGCACAACGTTGGGTTAACGCCTCTAATTCTGGGCGATTGGTTGAAGTTGGCGGCTCAATCAGTTCACCAATTCGGACTGTAATTGCAACAGGTTTAGGTAAATAAGACCCTTTTTGAACAACTTTATCAGTCCCCCACAAACACACAGGCAATAGCGGTGCTTTTGCTTTAGCGGATATTAATGCCGCCCCTAATTTCGGCTGATGAATACGACCATCCGGTGTACGAGTTCCTTCTAAGAATACACCAGTTGCCCAACCCCTTTCAAGAGAATCAATCGCTGCTTTTAATGCACTGCGATCGCTTGCGCCACGTTTAACCGGATATGCTCCATATAATGTAATGGCTTGTTTAAGTACAGGCACTTGAAACAATTCTTCTTTTGCCATAAATGCCACCGGACGGCGCATACAATTAGAGAGTATGGGGGGATCAAAATCACTCGCATGGTTACTCACCACCACTAATGGCCCGGCTTGGGGAACTCGTTCTGTGTTGTAAATTCGTCCCCGAAAATAGGTATGTAATACCGGACTCACCACCGACCATTTAAATAGGTGATAGAGGGCTAAACTGGGGAAAGATTCACGAATTGCCACTCTCTTTATCCTTGAATCGCTTTTTGGACTTCAGCCAGAACCGTTTCCATTTTAGACAGTTCTACCGCACCGGAAAAAGTTTCACCATTCATCACAAAAAATGGTGTGCCTGTTGCTCCTAAACCATTTGCCAGTTGAACATCCGCTTGAATGGCAGCCAAGGCTTGATCACTGTTGCGATCGCGGTTAAATTGTTCGATATCTAAATTGAGAGATTCTGCTAATTCTAAATAAAGTGAATCTCCTAAAGTTTTCTGCTGAGCAAATAAGCGATCTTGATATTGCCAAAATTGACCTTGTTGTTGGGCTGCCCAAGCGGCTCTAGCAGCAGGTAAAGCTTCAGGATGGATTTTTGTTAAAGGTAAATGCTTATAAACTAAGGTGACTTGATCTTGATGACGCTCCATAAATTGCTTCACAGTCCCATGGGCGCGAGAACAGAAGGGACATTGAAAATCTGAAAATTCAACTAAGATAATGTCTGCATCGCTTGCCCCTTGAGTAGGAGAATCTGCAATAATCCCTTGTGGGTTATCTTTGATTTGATTCAGGAAGGACTGGCGCTGCTCCTTTAAACTGTCAGTTTGATTTTGTTGATAAGCTTGCACAGACTCCAAAATCACTTCTGGGTTATCCCGAATAATCTGTAAGACCTGTTGTTCAAGGTCTGGGTTAACTGCACCCGGAGATAGAATTGAGCAACTTCCCAGCAATAGACACAGCGAGAGTAAACCCACCCACGTTAGCAAAGACAAGGAATGTAGGCGTTGGCGAAACAGAGAACCATTCATGAACTGTCTTGACTCATCTACAGCCTTCTAGTGTAGCGCTTCTGGGTCTGGCGGAAAAGTCTTGGGTTTTGGGTGTGGGTAAGTAGGCTTAGAGGCAAGTAGGCAAGTAGGCTTAGAGGCACTCTTGCAAATAGGGAACGGGGAACAGGAAATCGGCAAGTAGGCATACTTCTTACAGCTATGGCTGCGCCTACGGCATAAAAATGCTTTCGGTGTCTCCTGACGAATGACGGGCGTGAATTTGTGGGGTGTAGGATTGAAAAATATCATCTCAGCAATATCAGACTTTTATAATAATTTTTTATCTCAACTTGAGATAAACGATCATCTAGGGTTAGAATTTCCTATTTTTAATTGCAATAACTTATAAAACTGAAAAATAGAATATCTCAATATTTTATTTATTGAAAAAAGCAGTAATTTTATATCAGATTTAAAGTTGAATTACCCTCAAATTTATATTTGGAAGTCGCAAATTCTATTTTAATAAGAAATCAAACAAGCAGTGAGCCAATTGTAATTTACTACAGCGTGTTACTTCTTCTTGCCTTCCATCAGCATGAATTAACATAGCCTGATTTGTCTCAGTTCCAAACCCAGCAAGGGGTTGATCAATTGGATTAGCGACAATTGCATCTAAATTTTTACGTTGTAATTTACTAATGGCTGGAGTAACAATTTCTCCAGTTTGTGCTGCAAATCCGACGATTTGTTGAAAAGGTTGCTTTTTTTGCCCTAAATCTGCTAATATATCAGCAGTATGCTGTAATCGAATAGTTGTATCTAACTGCTGTTTTGGAACTTTTTGTGATTGATAGTCTTTTGGAGTGAGATCCGCTACAGCCGCCGTCATTACAGTAATGTCAGCCTTAGGGAAAAGTTGTAGTATAGTGGAATGCATCTCAGCCGCACTGGTAACTGCCATACATTCAACCCTCGACAATGCACGAATTAATTCAGTCTGCATCGGCGCATGAACTAAAGTTACGTTAGCCCCGCGATGGATAGCAGCTTGAACCACAGCAATCCCCATTTTCCCCGTCGAAGGATTACCCAGAAACCGCACCGGATCAAAATATTCTCGAGTTCCCCCAGCACTAACTAACAGATGTTTCCCGGCTAAATCAAGTTTTCCCTGAGTCAGCAATAAAGAATGAATATGGGCTTCTATTTGTTCAGGCTCTGCCATCCGTCCCAATTGTTGCGTTGCGGGAGTGTCTGCCGGGCGATACGCCTCAGGGCACGCTGCGCGATCGCAAGCCAATATCCCCGCCACAGGGGCAATACCATGAAACCGTTTATCTGTAAGAATCTGCTGCCAATTGCGTTGAACAGTGGGTTGTTGCCACATTTGACGGTTCATTGCCGGCACCAGCAAGATGGGACAACTCGATGCTAAGACGGTATTGGTTAATAAATTATCCGCCATGCCTATAGCTAACTTTGCCAAAGTATTCGCTGTTAGAGGCGCAATCAGAAAAACGTCTGCCCATTCCCCAAGCTGAATATGTAAAGGACGACCATGAACGGGTTGCCAAAAGCTTTGATCGGTATATGCAGGCTCACGAGCTAGGGTCGCAAAAGTTAAAGGGGTAATAAATTGTTGCGCCGAGTCGGTTAAAATCACTTTCACTTCCGCCCCAGCTTTTGCCAATGACGAAACAACCTGACAAATTTTATACGCAGCAATGCCGCCACTGACTCCCACTAAAATTCTAGGTGGAACTGATGAAGATAAAATCAGTGACATGGATAGTACGCGCTTGTTGTTGAATTAGGACAGTCGTTGGAGATTCGAGCCATCAAGACCCTAACCTCCAAACCACTGTACAACAGATTATGCTTCGTCGTAAGCTTCTATATCTAGCAGGTAGAGATAGGGTTCAATCAGTTCCGGACGTTGAAAGGCAATTGTTCTAAGTAAATGCCAATCATTTAACCCCTCAAATGGAGTATCGTAATCATCCTGTTCCAAACGAACGGCGAGTGCCGCAATATCCTCAGGGGTTAGTTTGGAAATATCAGGTGAGGATTGGGTCAACGTTGCCATCAGTCGTACCTCCCAGGTCTCACGTCTGCTAAACTCGGTCAAATAATGGTACTTAATTTTAACCATTAATTCTATAATAAAAGTTTAAGGGAATTTTGGCATCACTTCCACAACAAAACTTTGTATTAATTGAATCACTTCGGGACGAATTTCATGCCCCATGGGGATTTCATGATAACTAACAGATGCGCCAAGCTGAAGAAATTGATCTCTTGCTTTCTGAGCGGCTTGAATAGGAACGACCTGATCTTGTTGACCATGAACGATTAATATTGGGGGAATGGGTGAGGTTTGAGGTGTGGGTTGAAAATGAAGATAGCCACTGAGAACCACTAACCCCGCTAACGGTAAATTTCGTCCGACATCGAATGTCATGGCTCCGCCTTGAGAAAATCCGCCTAAAATAGTTCGTTCTAGGGGAATACCTGTCGTCAATTCTAAAGATTTTAGCCAAGGAAGCAAGCTTTCGCGGCTATCGGTCAGTCCGGTATATTCAGGGGTTTCTAAAGCATACCATGCTCGTCCGTTAGGGACTTGAGGATGAGGAAAAGGGGCTTCTGGGAAAATAAATTGATAAGTGGGTAAATTGAGTAAGGGGGCGATTGTCGTCAAGTCCTCGGCGTTAGCCCCCCAGCCATGCATCAAAATAAACAATCCCTCAGGGGGCGCTCCGGATGTGGGTGAAATGATAATGGGGTTCAGTTCCATCGAATTGATTCCGACTCCAATTAAGATAAAATCGATAGGGTGCTCAGCAGAGGTTAAATTTATGCTATATTTACTTATAGTTTATTTAGCTATGATTTTCTAGCATAGTGATTCCACTCTGCTGTTAACTAAATTACTTAAACAAATATCTAGCCGGATTACGCCGTTAACGTTTCAGAATCATCGATGACTTTTGCTATTGCCGAACGGGTTCAGGCTATGGCTACTTCACCGAGTATAGCGCCCAGTCGTTCTAAACAAGTTGAACGCCTGCCTTATCCCAACTACAAAGTAATTGTGTTAAATGACGATTTTAATACTTTTCAGCACGTGGCTAATTGCTTGATGAAATATATTCCTGCCATGAACGGTGACCTGGCATGGAAGTTAACCAATCAAGTTCACCATGATGGCCAAGCAACGGTTTGGGTAGGGCCCCAAGAACAAGCGGAATTGTACCATACACAACTAAGCCGAGAAGGGTTAACAATGGCTCCGTTGGAGAAAGCTTAAGGATGTTTCGTTCTCGAAGTTTCTTCTGAAGTAGAGGAATATTGTTCCTTCATCAGTTGAGGCCAAATCAGTAAAAAGAAACCCATCCAGGCTCCAATGGGAACAGCAATTAAGCTGGTTAACCAAATTTTTTCAAAGAAAAACCAACTGCCGCTGATGAGACTCATTCCCGTGAGTAAAATTGACCAAGGTTGACACCACCAAGGTTTATAATCCCAAGGATTAAGAGATGAGGCATTGGCATCAGCAGACTGTTTCATGGGTGAAAACCACTATTTTGTAGCAGAAGTAGCAGAAATAGAAGGGTTTAACTGAGACATGAGATGGTTTAATTCGGGTAAAATTAAACGGCTCATCGCCAGACGAACGCCATTACTTGAACCGGGCAAAGAAAAGATTAACTTTCCTTGAAAGACTCCCGCAACAGCTCGAGACGCGATCGCTCTTGAACCAATTTCTTGATAACTCAACAGACGAAAAATTTCCCCAAAACCCGGTAACGTTTTTTCGAGTAACTTTTCGATACTATCATAAGTCGTATCTCTCGGAGCAATCCCAGTACCCCCATTCAAAATAATCACATCGATATCAGAGCGTTGAGCTAACTCTGTCACGGTTTGAGTGATTTCTGTCGGTTCATCTCTACAGATGAGATAGACGGGGATTTGATGATGGGCTGACAGCAGCAATTGTTGAATGATCTGACCACTTTTATCCGTTTCCAGGGTACGAGTATCACTGACTGTAATCACACCACAATTGAGGCTGAGAGTCGTCAAATCGGGATGGGGATGAGCAGAATTGATCACGGGTTTAAGATTTATTCTGATTCAAACCTAATCCATTTTGTTCAGCATAACGGTTCATAAAGCGCATAAAGCGATCCCATTGTTCGGGAGATCGCATAATATGAGTCACTTTCAGCTTTGCGGCTTTACCATTAACAAATATAGCGTTGACTTCGCGGCTGGTAATTTCCCCTTCTTCATCAATCATGTACATCCCAGTGATTTCATCGGTAAAATCATCTGCTAGAGCATTGGGATTCTCAAAAGTAAACGTTGCTACACCTTCTTGTTGATCGCGAGAACGAGTTAAACCAACATCTGGAACAACCGACTCATCTATTCCTCTTGAAAACTGAATGACTGCCATGCTAAATCAAATAAGAACTTAAACAATTTTTAATGTATCCCCCCCCATCATAAAACGATTAGGGTATTTTTAAAATAAGCAATTTGCAAATATTGTGTCTGGTTTCGTTATCATCCCCAACTATACTGAAAACATTTAAACCGATGATTTCTCCTAAAAAAGCCGATTTGCCGAATAGTCATGAAACTTCTACCTCAGCAGTCCGTCAACTCCGTCAGTTAAGTCATGTTTTGGATAACGCCATTCCCGTACCGGGGACATCTTACCGTATCGGACTTGATCCGATTTTAGGATTAATTCCAGGGGGTGGGGATGTTGTGGGTGGCATTTTGTCGGCTTACATCCTGTTTAAAGCCTTTCAAATTGGTGTACCTCGTAAAACCCTAACTCAAATGGCAACTAATATTGCTTTAGAAACTGTAGCGGGTACTGTTCCTATTTTGGGAGATGTATTTGATGTCGCTTGGAAAGCTAACGTCAAAAATGTCGAATTGTTAGAGACTCATCTCAACGTTCCCACTCCAGAAGCAAAAAAAGCAAATCCCTTGTATGTCTTCCTCTTAATTGCCGGATTATTGCTGTTGATTTTACTGATTGCTGCTGTCGGATTCGCCCTGATCGGGCTATTATGGAATCTAATAACAGGGCAATTCTCTGCCTAATGCTTGATCCCGTGATTGACCCAGAGTCAGGTTGATTGGAGAGTCCCAGGAGGAATCAAACGATTCGGATTATTCAATGGTTTCTAACTCCTCGGGGCGAAAATGAACTTTAAACTTTTTGCTAAATTGCACCAAAATGGGAAGATTGGGACTGATAGGTCTACCATTCCAATCCGTTAAAATTTCCACAATCTCGCCTTCTATACCTTTAATATCAAAGGGTTGATTTCGGTGTTCTGGGTGGGTATAAACAATAGTAGATTGCTTAACGCAAACGCGATCGCCAACCTTCATAGACTCAAACCTAGTATTTCCTCTCAAATTACACTCAAACAAATCTTAGTGAGGTTTCACTATTCTTTGCTGATTGCAGTTTATCTATCCTCCCATGAAAGGGGCGCGATCGCAGATTTTCTTTGCAAATTTTACTAGACAAAGTAAATTCACTCTTTTGCTTCATCCCTCAGTTGCCGAATCTTCTGCAACTCCATGGGTGTGTTACAGTTCAACAACATTAAGTCGTGAGGTGGGTTAAGCTGAATCGGACGGGTTTCGATTTGAGGCAGCCACTGCTGAAAAGAACGTCCCCCTTGTTGAATAAATTGTTGTAAATTTTCCTGACATTGGCGGCGATAAAATCCGCATAACGGTTCCCAACGAGAATTGCGCTCGGGAACAACTGCTAAAGTTGATAGAGGTATTTGCTCTAATTGCTGAGTCCATTGTTGCAGAATTGTAGAATCTAAACAGGGTAAATCACAAGCCAATAGTAATACCCACTCTGTATTTAGCACTGAGATACCTTCGCTTAAAGCCACTAATGGCCCTTGATTGGGAAGAGATTCTGATAAGAATTTACAGGGTTCGGGAATAATGGATTGATAACGTTCTTGCCAGGGAGTCAGAATATAAACCGATGAACTGATTTGTAGAGCAACATGACAAACATACTGTAGTAAAGGTTGATGGTTAATTTCAATCAAGGCTTTATCTTCTCCCATCCGGGAACTTTTCCCCCCGGCTAAAATTAAAACACCTACTTGATTTATAGAATTTGACATAATCCACTAATTTTTTTTCTAACTTTGCCAAGCCTGTTTTAAAACATAGAATGCTAAGACAACTAGTAATAATCGAAAAGAAAAACTAATAACTTTATCCGGTAACTTGGGTAAAAATCTTGTACTAAATTGACTCCCAATTAATCCACCAATTCCCAATAAAGTACCTGTTAACCAGATAACATTTCCACGCATTGCGTGTCCCAAACAAGCCGATAATCCCGTGATGACAATTACACCTAAACTGGTTTGAATCGCAGTTTTAATGGATTTATTGAGTAATAATATTTGCAGCGGCACCATAATGACTCCGCCACCCACGCCAAACAAACCTGCTAGTAATCCAGCAATTCCACCTGTGATTAAATAAGCAATAATCGGATTAATTTTAGACTCTGTTGATGTGTCACTATTCGGTTCATGAGTCGTGATTTTCTTTTTCAGTTGAACCAGATAAATATTGAGAAATAATAAACCCGCGAAAGCAAATAATAAAATACGAGGAGAAAAAACTGCATCTGCTAAATACGCGCCAATTTGTGCTGTGACTAATGCTGGCAAACCTAAACTTAAAACTTGTCTAAATTTAAGATAACCCATCCGCCAATTTTGTACACTACCAGACAAAGCCGTAATTGTAATTGAAAGGCTACTGGTGGCAACGGCTTCAACGGGTTGATATCCCAAGGCGAGTAGGATGCCAACCACAATTGTACCACCACCAATGCCTAAAAATCCCGCTAAAATTCCGGCTACTAATCCGGCTCCACCCAGAACGAATAAATCAGTTAATTCTATCACAGTTCATTGTTGCAAATAAAATTTTATTGTATAGCATGAAGCGTTGAAATTATGTCTTACCTTAATCATCATCACTTGAAGATAGCAGCAATGAGAGTAAAACCCTCAAATGCAGTTGAGAAAATAGCTTAATTAATGATATCCTAATTTTTATCGGTTTATTTTATGATCTTAAATAGATTTTGTTTCTTTCTTAAATAATTTCTATGCATTCAAAACTCCCGTTAACTTTGATAGAATTAACGAGAGTTATTTAGAATATTAGTAAGGTTAAATAAACTTAGTCAACAGGTGTTGAAGCGTTACTGTTATTTAACTAAGTCAGGCGCATCATAAACACCAAATTCACTAATACCATGACCATTCATAATAGATTGAGCTTGATCTAATTGAGCTTGAGTCCCACTCACCATCAGTAAGTATTCACCGGCTTTAACACTCTTTTCATAAACTTTAGCTTTTTCTTCTGGAATTCCCATTCCAGTTAATGCTCCCACGAGTCCTCCAGTTAAAGCACCTAAACCTGCACCCGCCGCAGTTGTTGCTAAAGCAGACAATTCTCCTGCTAAAAGAACAGGTCCAATTCCTGGGATTGCTAATGTTCCTAAACCAATTAATAAGCCTGTCACACCTCCGAAAACAGTACCCGTTACGGCACCAATTCCTGCACCTTCAGAGGCTTCATTACCTTTTTCACTGTCTATAATTTCTTCTGCACCTGCAACATTATCAAGATTTTTAGCAATTAAAGAAACCCGATTCATATCGTAATTGGCATCTTTAAAGGCTTGAAGTGCTTTTTCAATTTGCTCACGAGTTTTGAAAACACCCACTGCGCGTCTGTATACACTTGTATTTGTAGTCGCTACCATAATAAACCTCATCAACTTTAAAGACATTTACAGTTTCTCTTAACCCATTTGTTTTCACATCTTCCTAAAGAAATAATTAATTTGATTTTAAAATCGAATCTCAAAGTTTTATATTTTGCGAGTAATAAAAAAGAGTAATTATAAAATTCTTAATATTTACTAAAATATTATTTTATTATTGTCCTCTGCCTTAAGTAATATCTCTAAAGATGTGAATAAATTAGAATAACTCTATTCTTTTCATCAACGGATTCAAACTCCCGTTAAACTGAGAATAGAAATGATAACGGGAGTCTGCGCGGGTTTAATCGAGATATTCTTCCCCAACCTCTGCCATAGCTGGTGGTTGATGGTTAGGACTGCGAAGGTCTTCAACCATTTGTTGAATTTCAGCAGGAGGCGGCGGTGTCAGACGAGAGACAACCAACGTCACTACTAAATTTAATATCATTCCGACTGTGCCAATTCCTTCGGCAGAAACATTAAAAAACCAAGTCGGCATCCCGTAAAATTTCGCCCCAATGATATAGATCGTTGTAAATAACAAACCCGTTATCATTCCAGAAATTGCCCCTTCTCGGTTAGTCCGTTTATCAAAAATACCGAGAATAATCACGGGGAAGAAACTAGCAGCGGCTAAACCAAAGGCAAAGGCAACCACTTGGGCGACAAAACCGGGGGGATTTATGCCAAAATATCCAGCAATGGCGATCGCAATTCCTACCATGATTCGTCCGACAAACACCCGCCTCGCTTCTGTTGCGCCGGGGTTAATCATGCGAAAATAGATATCATGGGCTATCGAACTCGAGATCACTAACAGCAATCCAGAGGCGGTTGAGAGGGCCGCAGCCAAGCCTCCCGCAGCCACTAAGGCAATTACCCATGGCGCGAGTCGAGCGACTTCTGGGGTGGATAAAACGATGATATCGCGGTCAATAATAATTTCGTTGGTTTCTGTTTCGGGAGTGAGTTGAAACCGCCCATCATTATTTTTATCTTCAAATGTCAGTAGTCCGGTATTTTCCCATTTATTGGCCCAGTCAAGTTGACGCACTTCTTCAATGGGTTGATCGTGGAGGGTGGTGATTAAATTATACCGGGCAAAGGAAGCTAACGCCGGGGCAGTGGTGTATAAAATAGCGATAAATAACAATGCCCAACCCGCAGAAAATCGCGCAGATCGCACATCAGGAACGGTATAAAATCGCACAATCACATGAGGCAATCCAGCGGTTCCCACCATCAAGGCAATGGTAATAAATAATACATCCAGCATTGATTTATTCACAAATGGCTGGGTATATTCTTGAAACCCTAAATCAACCTGTAGTTGGTTTAAATTAGGGACAATATCGCTAAATACAAAGCCGAGTTGAGGAATAGGATTTCCAGTCAGTAAGATAGAAATGGCGATCGCGGGAATTAAAAATGCGAAAATTAAGACACAATATTGGGCAACTTGCGTCCAGGTAATGCCTTTCATTCCTCCTAAAATAGCAAAAAATGCCACAATTACCATGCCAATAATTACGCCTGTTTCAATATCGACTTGTAGAAACCGACTAAATACAATTCCGACACCGCGCATTTGTCCGGCAACATAAGTCAAAGAAACAAATATAGCCGCAATCACAGCAACAGATCGGGCAACATTAGAATAATAGCGATCGCCAACAAAATCAGGAACAGTATATTTACCAAATTTGCGTAAATAAGGGGCTAATAATAATGCTAATAAAACATAGCCTCCTGTCCATCCCATCAGGTAAATTGAACCATCATATCCGAGGAAAGAAATTAATCCTGCCATCGAAATAAATGAAGCAGCCGACATCCAATCTGCGGCAGTAGCTGCGCCATTTGCTAGGGCAGGAATACCTTGTCCGGCAACATAAAATCCTTTTGTATCTCGAACCCGCGAACTCCACCCAATATAAAGATAGAGAATAAATGAAATCGTTACAAAGATAAAAGTCCAGACTTCAACTGACATCGTTATCCTCCTCGTTAATATTATATTTTCGATCTAATTTATCCATTTGAAAAGCATAGATAAAAATCAAGATCACAAACACAAAAATGGCTCCCTGTTGAGCCATCCAAAACCCCAAGGGAATTTGACCTAAATTAATCAAATTTAAGGGGTTAACCAGTAAAATTCCACAACCCAAAGACACCACTCCCCAAATGATTAGGAGGATTTGGATCAGTCTTGTGTTGGCACGCCAATAAGCCTGCCTTTTATTTTGATTCATAGTGACAATTAATCAGCTCGTTTTTGATGGATTCAGGCAACTATCCCTGTTGTTGAGGCATCTTAACAGTACGCTGACTCATTTGACCAGAATCATTTACTTTTTGTTAACTTTAGTAATATTTTTTTGCTTTCAGTTTATAACGCTGACAACATAGAGTGATATAAATAGCTCTCTTGTAGCCATTAAAAAAAGCCATCAATTTGTGTACAAATTGTCTCTATTCTTTCTTGCTTTTCCCCGTTCCCAGATCCGAATCGCCGACAACTGCCGCGAAGTCTAATACTTGAAATGAATTCAGGGTCAATATACCTCAGTTTCATTAATTTTTACTCTCTGTTTAGTGAATTGATTGAATTATACTCCTATCCTTTTGCACTGAGGTAAAGAATAAATCGGTCATCATAAGTCAAGTTTGATTAACAGTTAAATTTATTTCAAATCAATCTATTAAAATAGCTGTTAAATTGAGTTATGGATTTAGTCTGAAGAATAAACAAAATGACTGAATACTTGTTATTCGATTTAAAGATAAAAATAAAAGCTTAGTTGGAATTATTAATTCTTTAATTATACAAAAAATATACATAATTAATAATCTTAGTGATAAATATGTAGTTATAGGCAATATTAATAATTATAATTATCTTTAATTTTGTGCCTATCTCCGAATAATTGAGCGAGTGAATATCGCTTAATGGACGATACGATAATAGTTCTGATACAAACTAGAAAGTCTTTAAAAAACTGGTAAAATATAAATCCATTGAAAGTCATCCATTAGAAATTACAAGACGATACCAACTGAAGTCAAAAACATTAAGATAATGAATCATAAAACCATAGCTTGTCCCCAGTTTCAAGGTCAAAAAATTGTTAAAAATGGTAGTATTCACAATAAAAAAAATAAGTACAAATGCACAGATGGGTGGAAGACAATTTATTGAAAACCCTAGAAAAATCTATATTTCTGAAGATACTAAAAACTGGATTGATAAACTCTTATGATAAAAAATTAGTTTGGCTAGAATAGCCAGAGTAACAGGAGTTTCGCGAAAAGGGTTGCAAGATTATGTTAATGCTAAGTATAAACGGGTTTCCAGAGAAATTAAAGTCTCAAAAAAAAACGAGGAAAACTAACGATTCAAGCTGATGAAATGTGGTCATTTGTAGGAAACAAAAAACAGAAACAGTGGCTCTGGTTAGCTTTAGATAGAAAAACCAAAGAAATTGTAGGTTTTTATCTAGGCGACCGCAGTGAAGAAGGGGCTGACGAAAAGCGCAAAAACCTTGCCTAAAGAAGCTTTTACCGAAATTGAATGGATTTTAGATCGGCCGAAAACAGTTTGGGTGAAAACATCTTTAGGTAGAAATATCACGGCTAGAAGGGATAAGAAGTGAAGAATCGTTATGAATGCAGCCACTTTTGAAGAAGCGACAGATGATAGACGACTTGATCACAAATATCAACCCAAATCTTGTGACTCCAGAGTGGATAGTAGAAACTTATTCCCAAAGAAATTGGGTAGAAGTATTCTACAGAGAAGCCTGCACGGTGGTTAGGATTAAAAGAATACCAAGTCAGACATAAAAGAAGCTTACTAAGACATTTTATCCTAGTATGCCCGTGCTTATAATTTTATTCTTTGGCATAAGTTAACTGGAGGATTAAGACGACGATGGGGTAACAAACCTTTGAAGACGTTTCCTGAAGCGATGGCGCGCATTTCGTACGGCTATATCAAGAACGCTTTTACAACGGGTTACAGAATCATACTGACGTATTCGCTCTTATATAAAGCGAGTTTTTGCTATATTTGGGCTTGAAATTAGCTAAAGTCCCAATAGGCGTTCTAGTGAGGGCATTCGTGCCTAGTGTCGAGCCTAACAAAGAATCCCTCACAAACGGTGACGGGAGGTTCAAACGTTTTGATATTCTCTTTTTAGCGATACCCCAGAGAAAAGCTCTTTAGGGGTTGCTTAAACTTTTTTTAGCCTTAAAGTTAGATTTTCCTACTGTATCAATACTTTGGGGCATTTTGACCTAATTCAAGGAAGCTGCATTAAAGCAGAATTTTAAAAACTTAGGCGATCGCCCCCGGTGAACTTCCAGCACTTTGGAAAATTGGCGATCGCCGCCCTGAAAAATCATAGCAATTCAACAGCCGCTTTTTTACTGCGATCTTCAACGTCAATATATCGTTGCAGAGAGGACAAGGTTTTGTGACCTGTAATACTGCGGATTGTTTGCAGCGGAACCCCTTCCTCACTTAGCCGGGTTGCAAGGGTACGGCGTGGAGAATGCAAGCTGAACCCTCTCCTATTAAGTCCGGCTTTCCTCAGCCCTCGACGAAACCACTTGTCGCAATTTGAGGTGGTCACGTGTCGGCTTTCGTCTCTTGGGGAGGGGAATAAATAGCCATATTTCGGCGGCTTGTACCGAGCTAGCTCATTGTGCAGCGCTCGACTCACTGGCACTTCGTGAGTATCTGCCACTACCCCCCCGGCTTGCTTTCGGGTATAGGCTTTATACAGAATTGTCTGTCGAGGCTCAGAAATAAATGGATTCCGATATACGTCCATCACTCCCAATTGCACAACTGCCCCAACTCGTTCGCCTGTGTATCTTAACAAAGACAGTATCAATAAATGGGTTGAGTTGTTGATAGCATCGTAGAGTTTGCTATAATCAGTATTACTGAATATTTCCGCTTGCCCGAAGCCTTTATTCTTAGCCATCAAATTATGTCCTTGTTTTGTTCAATTCTATTCTAAACAACCATCTAGCATTAAGGACAGCTAAGTTGAGATAGTCTAGATAGTATACGGTGCGGCATCTTGAGGCTATTAAGAGAGTCTCCCGGTTTTAGACAAAAGAAGGATATTTTAGTAAAATAAGGATAGGAAAAAAATTAAGAGGTTGTCTCAGGTCATTGCTATTACTAAAGCAGAAAGCGGGTTAAAGCAAAAAGGAAAATCAAAAAACAGCTTAAGGGAAGTCGGAAGGATGACTTGAATCCGCCGTGGCAATTGGAAATATCAAGCTTAATTAATCAGGGGGCAAGACAAAGACAAAGTTAAGAGAACTATTACAATAGACGCTCAGAAACAACGCCAGAACTCCAACATTTCTCAATCTTAGCAACAAGGTTATTATGGCTATTTTGCAAATCAATCTTTAATAATTGCCCAGCATTCTATTTTTTGAAATCCCGAATAAGTATTAAGTGTGCCACCAAACCTTAACAACTCAATTTTGTAAACCCCTACCCCATTTTGTCCGCCGAAATCTACCTCAAAAAAGCTAACGGTTGAGCCGCCAGGGACGAGCCACTTTTTAGATAAATGGATTGATTCATCTTTTTTCCAGTATTCGGCGGGGTTGAATGTCCTGTCTGTCCAAACAGTCCCACTGTCAACAATAAACCGATTGTTAACACAATCAAAATAGAACCAGGGAGACTCCCAGAACTCATCCTTGTTTCTATCTGGAAGAAAATAAAGGCGGTTCTGATTGACATAAATAAACCAATTTGCAGAACCTGGAGATGTATCAATCAGCTCAATTGTTGGAGATACTGACTCAAGCCGAAGCAATCGAGTAACTCCTTTAATAATTTGCTTTACCATGTGGGTGAAGCTTCTATTGTTCGTCTGAGGCAAAGCATCCCAATCAGCCGGGCCTTGAGGGCCTTGAATACCGGGTTCGCCTTGATCGCCCTTATCTCCCTTCGACCCTCTTAACCCTTGAGGGCCTTGAATACCCGGCTCACCTTTGGGGCCGACTGCACCATCAGCGCCGGGCAACCCTCTTAACCCTTGAGGGCCTTGAATACCAGGTTCGCCTTGATCGCCCTTATTTCCCTTCAACCCTCTTAACCCTTGAGGGCCTTGAATGCCAGGATCACCTTTGTCACCTTTGGGGCCGGGCAATCCATCAGCGCCGGGCAAACCGCGATCGCCTTTTACCCCTTGCGGTCCTTGAACGCCCGGCTCACCTTGAGGCCCCTGCAAATCAACATAAGTATAATCTGGCTCCCCTTCAATACGAATGCCTAACTCGGTGTCTTGCCAATCGAATTCTAGGGACTTCGGAGGTTGACTTGAGAAGCTGTTACGATTCCATCCCTGAGACATTGAGTCATTCCTTTATTGAGCCACAGCCACAACAATATTAGCTGTTTTACCTGCCTCTGTTGTTGCCATATAAACCGATTGCGCCGAAATTTCTACCTTGTTGCTGTTATACCCCGCATAGAAAATATACTTATAGCCGCCAGTTGCGATATCAGGCGCTTGACCATATTCAACATAAATATCATCAGCATCCTCTGCAACAGAGACCGACATAATTCTTGCTTTTGTTCCAGCAGCGACAACTTCTACACCATTGTGATCGACGGCGTGACTTATTGAAGCCCCATAATTTGGGATGTCTAATGAAGACGTGGGGGGGGTGGATCTATACCAAGGCATAATAATGTTTTTTTAGACAGCTAATCCATTCTAGAATCCCTCAAGGGTAAACGTCCCCCCTTTGAGTGGATCAGGGTTCGGTTCGTAATTAGTAATGATGGCAGTATCGTAATATCCGGTGTCGTTATCAACGGCAACAAATCGGCCGCGTAAATTCATAAAGTTAGGTTCAAGGGCTATCACTCCACCTGTCCCCGCAACTTCTCCAGCATATCCCCCAATGGTGAGAAGCCCGCCAATGCCGTCAGCGAGTAACTCAGACTCTGGATTCATCACATCTGAGCCAACGGCAAGAGCCAATCGTAAAGCCATAATTTCATTAATCCACTGAAATTGTATCGCTTGAGAAGAGTCATAACGGCTACCCTCAACTTGAATATTAAAATCAATCTTTCCTCCAGGGGTGAAGGTATGGATAACAGCTAACTTATGTCCAGTTATGCCATCATTACTATCAAAATATTTTGAGACGCTTTGATCGAATGTTGAGGACGAATCATCCTGAAATGCTTTGGTCACATATCCAAAGTTTCCACCTGTTCCAATCCGTAACGCCACACCCACCGGGAATGTCATAGCTTTTCCTATTTCATAATTAATTGGTTGATCTGAACGGGCAATAATCTCAATTTCTCCCGTTCCCACAATTTCAATCGGGTATCCTGAGTTCCCACTATCCCATAAATGCTCACCCGGAAGAAGGGTTTCCATTTTCACGTCCTGATTCCCCAGGTATAGAGTCAGTGGCTCATCGCTAGTATTGCGGATGAAAATTTCTCGAGTATTATTGTCAATTTGGGGTAAAACTTGTTGGCGTGAGCCATCTAACTCAACTTTCCCCGCTTTGGCATAAGGGAAGTTGGGGACTCCACCACCGACACTTTTGGCTAAAGATTCTAAAACATCCGGTGGAATCGATCCACCCCCACCACTTAAAGGCATCGCTTGATTCTTGATTGTGAATTGTGTCTTAACAACAGCTTGACCTTGACTGTGAACAACTTACAATAAATATTGACGCTTAGTCGTTGTTAAAAATCACCCTATTCTATACTAATAGTGCTGCTTTTGTTATTAATAGGGTAATTTAAGACTGTTCTTGTCACCTTAACTTTAAATGGACATTCCCGCTGCTGTTTATCCTGATTTTCCTCAAGTCACTTCTTTAGAAGAGTTAACCTTGGCGATGGCGCGGTTAATCCTATCTAGGCAAAAAGATTTAAACTTTAATCCAGACAACAAAGATTACATTTCTATCTCAGTTGATGAAGAAGAGGAAACGGCGACGGTAAATCTAGAGAATTTAGGGTGTCAGATAGACAATGGGAATATATCAGTAGAAAACTATTTTTCTATTTCCTCTTTTCAACAAGGAACCGGGAGCTATCCCTTTAATCAGGCGGATTTACTCAGCGCTTTTGTTCACTGTACTTTGTATCAAAATGCTATAGAGGTCAACCGAACGACGAACTTAAATGAAGATATTAAATATCTTGAGGTTAATATTGCTCATGAAGGTTGGGGGAGTAGATATCCATTGAGCTTAACAATCAATATGACGGGCATCCCTATCACTGTATCTCTTGTCGGGGGAAGTTCTCAAAGCAAGGGAAAACCCTATCTAGAGAATCTTGCCTAGATTAAACTCTGTCAATTCACTTGTTAGCCTTAGGTCGCGATTGAAGTAACTTTTTAATCATACTCTTGACTCAAGATTACAGAAAAACAAAAGCATGAGAGAAACCGGAACATTCAGCTTTATTTTGAATGAGAATAATGCCAATGAAGATGATATTTATGAGATTTTTAATGCAGAGGAGGAAGTAGAGGACTTAGTGGGAGGCGTAGATGACCGCATAAAGTATTCTGTGGGTGTGTTCGTTGAGTCTCTTCGCTTAACGGTTTATCTTCCTAGCTTTATCCCGGCGGACTTCCCCGCCACTTATCCAGAAGATAGCGCAGCAGAAAGAGCCAGCAAGCTGTTGCAAGTAGAGAAGAAATTCCCGAAGACAGGGATAAGATTTTATCGGCGAAAACGAGATAACGAAAATTGGATACCCCTCGCGTCAATGGTACTTCAAAACAGAGGACGTGAGTCTCAATTAAGTGTATTGATTCCATATTTAACCGTTAACCAAATTAAAATATTAAGTCGAACCGATAGACTCGGAGTCGGATGTGTTGATTATGGAGATGGACTGATTGGACAAGGTGAAATTGAAAGCAGAAGAACCCTAGATTTCGTTCAATTAGAGGGAGAATTTAGGGTCGATATTGACACAGATGATAATCTTCCTCGTCCCATTTATTTAGCGCAAAAGAAGGATGATAATGTAACGCTTTCTGCGAGACGGCTATTGTCAGAAAACAATCGCCGGGCTTATTTTGAATTACAAAATACAGGAGAAGCGCCCGTTAAAATATCTTATTCTCAGTCAGGATTGTCTGACCCTATTATTGTCTATCCCGGACAGCTATATTATCCGTTAGTGGTGAAGGGATTGACGATCACGGATGAAATTTGGGTGCAAGCCGTAGAAGACCCCTCTACAGTAACCGCTTACGACTATTCTTTATCTTACTAATGTCCAGTAGACGCAGTAGACCAAATCTTAGCAAAACAACTCCCAACCTGCGAAAAGATTCCCCAAACCTAGAAAAGACAGATATAGATTTAGAGAAAAAAGGATCAGAACCTTCTCAGCCAGAGATTCCGATAACATTTGAATACGAAATAGAAGACGGATTAACCGTTACCGCATCTGCTGGGGGGATTGGGATTGGCAGAGAATACGAATTGTCTGACTCTGACTCTTTAGAGTTTAGTGCCGAATTTGATTGGAGTATTATTGATGTTGATATATCTAAAACAGCAGAAGGAACAGGGGTATCAGGAGAGGTGGGGCTACCTGGGGACTTGTTAGGGATTGGTGCTGGTGTAAGTATCGACTTGGCAACCGGGGAAATTTCTGGGGGAGAAATTAGCGCCGAAGTTGGCACAGTTGGCGTAAGCGTTGGAGTCTCTAGTGATGGGTGTGAGGTTTCAGTAGGGATTAGTATTATGGGCTTTGGGGTAACTTATACCCGTGATACTTGTGAGGATGAAGAAGATGAGGATGATGACAGAGAAAGCCGCCCCCCCAAGTCTGATGATGAATGGTCAGGGCCAGAAGCAGAAGAAGAAATTGAGGATATGGTGCGACGATTTCAAGAATATGGCGAATGTGAAGCCATTCGCTTTCGGGTTTACAGTTTCCAAGAAGATCCTAATTACCAGCTAGAGAATGGTATTTGGGTCGAACTTGACACGGCATGGATGATAACTAAAGACAGAGGCTTTCATGATAGCAATAATTCTTACCCAGAAGATGATGAGGTTATCCGTGGCTTGATGTTTGATAGCCTTCGATACACCTATAGAAGAACATCTATTAGAGGCTGGATAGCTGTAGCACCAAGTCCAGAAAACGTTAAGCGATTTAATCACTGTATGCCTCTCCTTTATCCTGAGAGAAAGCAGCCCAAAAAACCACCCCCACCTAGCCCCCCACCTATGAGAGAAAAAGAATGTTGTCGGGAATCAATTAAATTAATGCGAGAAATTCACAAGGCTTTGGCTGTACGTGAATTGTTAGATGATAACTTAATTGTTCCAAACCGTTTAATTGCCCCCAATGCAAAAGGGTCAGCAAAGTTAAAAAATTACCTTGATATTTCTCAGTATCAAATTAGAATAGCGGATCATTTGGGTGTCCACCCATTTAAAGCATTGGTGACCGATGCCAACGCGGCAAAGAAAGGCAACCAACAGATAGAGGTGCAAGCGATGAACGCTACCTCTGCCACTCGACAAATCATGGAGTTATTGCTTGAAAACAAGGGAGATAGCGCGACTCGCTTAAACCTTCAAGTTCGGATTGCCGTTGCTGTCGGACAGATTTTAAATGCGGTGAGTATTGCTGCTAAATCCATTGAACAAGTGGTTCAATTCCTCGGAATGCCTCGCAAGCAGAAAGTACTAAATGTTAAGTTTCCGTTTGATTTTACCTTTGGGAAAGGCGCTGGAGGACGCGGGAAAGGGAAAGGGTTCGGGCCAAATAGTCGCGCCCAAGACAAGCTTGACATTAACACAGAAGAAGCCACAGAGGCACTCCTCCCTAGTTTTATGCAAGACAGAGAACAGCCTATTGTTGTGGAAATGTTTGATGACGATCAACCGACATTGCTTGATGAAATTCATGATAAAAAACAGTAAAGAGTAAAATTAAATTAATCTAATTTATACAACCTAATTATTTTTGCCATGGCAGGGAAAGGAAGAGGCTCAAGAAGGCAAAAACCAAAGACTCGAAACCTGGATAAAAAAAACACCCGTCAGACTTCAAACCCTACGGGTAAGCAAGAAAAAATCAAAGCGATTGGGGATAATGTTGAGAGTAAAATCCGAGCTTATTTACCACAAATGGTTTTAGAGTCAGAACTTCGGCAAAGAGACATGGCGGAAGTCCTAGGTGTAGGAGGGCCGTCATTAGAGCTGTTTATTGATGAGTTTCAATCGGGGTATGCTGAATCTACCGATAGAAATAAGTCTGAACCTTATGATTTAGAAAAGGAGCAAGCGCCTGGCTTGAAGCTCGAAAGTCAAGATGTAGCTTTAAAATTTGACGCTGGAGATGATGTAAACTTTAACGCTTCTCCAGATAAGAAAACCGCCCGCAAACCGAAACGAAATTCTAGACGGAGAAAATAGTGATTATCTCGCTTGATACCTTATCCTCAGCAATTACGGCTGAAGAACCCGTTAACTCTAGTTGGTTTTCCGCCCTGGGTAGTGACGCGGTAAGCTGGATTACTTCCCCGATTAATTCGGGGTTAAATTTGCTCAATAAGATGGCTCAAGGTGCCAAAGAACTAGCCGCTTCTGTTCGTAATGGTAGCTTTGGTAGTATTTTCAAACAATGGGCAAAGGATGACCCGGTGGCGGCCGCTGCGGGAACCATTGCCGCTGGACTAGCCGCCAGTGTTGTATTAATTGTCGGTGGTTCAGTTGCCGGGGCTGTTGTCGGTTCAGTCGGGGCGGCGGTTGGGAAAATGGGGCTGTTGGGAACAATTGGAACTGTTGGCGGCTTAGGCGCAATTGCAGAAAAGGTTTTAAACGGTGCAGAAACAATTTACTCGTTTAATTGGCAACAGTCCGACAAGGATATTATGGAAGAAATCAACCAAGCCGTTAATAATTTGTACGAGCCTGCTGGGGAGTTTGTCGGACGACAACTTGCGGGAGTATTAGTCGGTGGGGCAACGTCTCCCCCAAAGGTTCAAATTAATGTTAAATTTGCCGCTTTAGCTTGGTCATTAAATCCAGATATTCGAGATGATTTAATTAATTCTGTATCTGAATTAGCTCATGCAGGAATGACGACATTTGCTCAGATTTCCCTCAAGTATGCATTAATGAAAGGACGACAAGGAATTAAAAGCTTTGCTAAAAAACATGAGGGGTTAATTAAATCAATTTCACCGAGACTTGCTGAAGCTGTTACCACTTGGGGAGATGAAGGAAAAGAACCCTGGAGTATTGAAAGCGCAGTTAATGAGCAAATTGAAAGCATTAGTGACGACCAAATTAAAAGTGCTGTAGAAGGGTTTGTTTCTGGATTTTGGCAACAGTTTCGAGATAGTGTGGAG
Source organism: uncultured Lyngbya sp. (assembly GCA_964434975.1). GTDB lineage: Bacteria > Cyanobacteriota > Cyanobacteriia > Cyanobacteriales > Microcoleaceae > JAAURB01. Next base: position 3,625 of record CAYSWY010000055.1, on the reverse strand, counting down.
TACGTTTATAACTAATGGCAAGCAAAAAAGGGAACAACTGGGAACAACAGATATTAAATGAGATTAGCCAACGACGGCGTAAAACTTATTTTGGGAAAAATCACCCCTCATTGCAGCCACACGAACACCCTAATTATAAGGTGTTTGAATTTAGCCCTAACCGCGCCATTGATGGAGATAAACGCGATTTAATTGCAGGCCCTGAATGGTCTATTATGTTGCAATCATCTTTGCTCAAAGCCGGGCATGATATGCTAGGGCGAAGATTGGGATTTAGTATTGATTTCGAGGAATGGTTTAAGGCTTTTGAGTATGAATTTATGAAAGCGCTCCCGCCATCAAAGCAACCTGTCGGAGACAAGTTAAAGCCTTGGGGAAAGCCTGTAGAAAGTAGACCCAAAAAGTTAAATCTTTTAACCAAAGATGAAGCAGCCCAACGCGGATATATGATCATTCGGTTTTGGAAAGATAGAAAACAGGAAAATAACAGTATTTTAATTTCTGGAACTTATACCGAGTTGCGATGGAAGTTAGAAGACTTGATGCGGGATAAGCCGGGGGCAGTTGTAGAAGAAGGAACCTTTAAAACAGGCACAATTAAGCGTGTCGGAAAGCCTCAAATCTTCCTGTATTTCCTAGAGGATTTAGAAGATGTCGAAGAAGGTTATAGTCAAGTTAAAGGGATTATTTCCTTCCGGGTTATGGATAAAGACGATAACCCTGATTCAGATATTCCTAAAATTACTAAAACTGACCTAGAACGGTATGCAAACACTATTAAGCAGCAGTTTTATTTACCTCAGCCCTATGCATGGAAAAAAGGGAAGGAAATAGTCTGTTATCACAACTGGGAACAAGGGTATCAATTGCAATTGTTGTGTCGTTCAGAAGCTGCGGGAATTGAGCTAGCTCAAAAAGTTTTAACAATTCAAGGTCACTCTTACAATGCAACTCGGGTTAAACATAACGTTACCAAAGATGCAGCCAGTGCTTACCCGACTGTGCCACCACAGATTAATGTTCTTGGACGTAACATCCGAGCGCCTCGTAAGCGCCCGGTGGCAGCGGTTACATTTCAATACGCTCAAATCCAATTGCAAAACTGGCCAACTCGTATCACTTTACTCGATACAGAAGGGGAAGTATTACCAAACTTTAGACATTTATAGACATTTTAGTCTAAAGGTGACACCTTTAGTTACGAGGGACTGGCTAAAAAATGCGTGCTATACCGGGTAATAACGTGATACAAGCAAAAATAATATGCCAAGATTATCGACAAAGCTGGTTAATCTCAAGCGGCAATTGAAAATTGCAGAAAAGCGAGAAGAATATCAACAAAAAGAGTTACAGGCAAGAATTGACAGCAATACGGTTACCCCTTACGAAGGCAGAGGAGACCTAACAAGCATTTATGTCCCATCTATTATTGATCCGGCTGATTTGGTAATTCAGGTCGATGTACCGACAACTTCTTTAAGCGTTTGTTTAGGGGGTACAGATAACACTGCATTGACAAAAATTGGCTGCACTTTGACTCTTCCCACTGGAGCGGCTTTTGTTTATCAGCGGGGGTATGCTAATCACTACATGAATCTGCGATTTATCCACCGTAAGACAACACCCACCGCTAAGCTGACTCCCTGGGGGTCGCGGGTTGTTACTTCTTACGACACAGTTCAAGGGCAAGCTTCTCGCATGATTCCGATTGGGGGGGCTTCTGTTGCCGCCATTTTAACTAAATGGGAAGCCTTAAAGTCTGCTAGCTTTGCACCTTTTACTAAAGGGGATATTCAACTGCTTGCCCCTGATAATTCAGTTATTGAAACTGCATCAGTTGACTAAAACAATAGTACTTAATAAGAGTCGTTAAAATGCCAGTACAAAATGATTCAGTTGCCATTCAGGAAAGAATAGATCAAGAGAAGAAAAAGCAGCAAGTTTTAGAGCAACGGCGAACAAGTGGAGGCACAAAGCCGTATGAACCTTTAGGGCCTACCGTTGATGTGCTTGTTCCTAGCTTTTTTAGACCCACGGATTTATTTTATATTGTCCCTGTCACACAGGAAACTTTGCAAAAAGTTTGCGGCGGAACCAATGGAGCGGCTTTAGCTAAAATTGGCTGCCGGGCTATAACAGATTTGCCAGCAAACTCTGCAAAAGTCCCTAATAAGTACAACACAGGGAGATATGTGAAAGTTCAAATTATCCATGGTTTGGCAACTCCAACCCGTGAAGGCACAGACTGGGGGACAACTTGGACAAAGACTTATAAAAAAAATGGTGACCAATCACATCGGTTAATCCCATTTGGTTACCCTCCTACTGAAACAACCCCAACCATAGAAGACGTTGTTACTTTATTTGACAATCAATTTGGACCAGGGGGCGGCCTTCATAATGTCTTAGGACTTAATGGCAGTGCATCTTTAATTTTTGGGAAGTCTGGAGTTGTTGCAACCCATGAAGGCACAGCATGATTGATCAACAATTGGTGGACGGAAGCAAGTGGACTACTCGGTATTATGAAAAAACTGAGGCGGTTTATAAAAATGAAAATAGTTATTTCCCTATTCCACCAATTGTTATCCCTATTACTTTTTCTAACGGTAATGTAATTGTGTACCCATACAATCCTACTGCCCCTAGTTATTGGTGGTTAGGCGCAAAATTAGAAGCCCGTGTAACAGTGCCTGGCATTGATGATAATGTCAATTTCATTCAGCAGAATTTACGACTAAATCAAAAGACTTTCTTACAATTGCCTACAACTGTTTCTTATTCTCTTCAATTTGAAATTCCTTGGCGATTTAATGAAATGACAATAGGCATTTGGGAATATGACCCAACATTATGATCAATACTGAAGTTTGGATTGCAATTTTTGGAATAATTATCGCATTAATTGGTTTTTTATGGAAAACCGCCTCTATATATGGTGATTTAAAATATCAAGTTAAACGCAATTACAATGATATTAACCGTATGGGTGAGGCCCTTAGAGAAGAGATTAAGCGCGAAAACTGGCTATTGAGGGCATCCTTAAATCATATGCAAGAACATTTAAATACCAAAGACGGGTATCATGCCCCTAGTTGGCGTATAGATGATGATTTGTAATGAGCTTGGATTTAGCGATCGCAATATTAAGCCTTGGTGGATTAATTGGACTAAATTACTTTTTAATTTGGTCTATTAAAAACGACATTGAAGAGGCGAGAAGTGAGATTATCACAAATCAAGACGGGCTGAAAAGTTATCTCAACAATTGCCAGATATTGAAGAGAACAAATAGATGTTTGCCATGTTTACTACTTAATACTTAGTTTAAAAACATGGACAATTCAACTTTTCCAATTGGAGAATTATTAAATGCCGGAATTAATGGCTTTGTTGCTTACCTAATTTATAATTTAATTCAACAAAATCGCCAGCTTATTGCTGAAGTTCGAGAACGAGATGGAGCTTTATTGCAACTTATTCATAAGCTGATTGAAAGACTAGATTAGTCTTGGACTCAACTTAGTTCTGACTCAGGTATCATTGAAATAATGGCAGTGTCGCCCGGTTTTTCTGCGACGGCATAATAATAAGTATTTTCGAGTCTCTCAATCTCGACAATGTA
>CAYSWY010000054.1:6881-39744 GCA_964434975.1 uncultured Lyngbya sp. | reverse complement strand
GTAAAATGGTTACCACTTTATTAGAGGTAAATGGGCGCGGATATTGGGAAACCAGTGAAAGCAATTTAGACAAATTGCGGGAGTTGTATCAACAGGTTGAGGATCGAATTGAGGGAGTTGAATAAAATAATATAACCTATCAATTCCCTCCGTAGGGACGTTACATGTAACGTCCCTACAATTTGTTTAGGCATTCAATTAATATGCATCAATTGTGAAAATCATATCAAAATATATAACGTCCCTACAATTTGTTTAGGCATTCAATTAATATGCATCAATTGTGAAAATCATATCAAAAGTTAGCAGATTTAATTTAAAGCATAAAATAGAGACATCTAAATTTAAATTCGATTAAATTGGTGGCAAATACGTTATATGTAAAGTCTCTACAGGTATTTTTGGGGGAATAAAAAGAATGTCATACAGTAATAAATATCGAACTAAATCTATTCGATTACCCGATTATGACTACCGTAAAAATGGAGGATACTTTGTTACAATTTGTACTCAAAATAGAATATGTTGTTTCGGAAATATAAAAAATAATCAAGTTCAACTTTCATCCATTGGAAAAATTGCCCAGCAATCTTGGATAGAAATTTCCAAACATTTTAATTATGTCTATATTGATGCTTTTATTATTATGCCGAATCATATTCATGGCGTCATTATTATTGATCAACCTTCTCAAAATATTGCAATAGATTCTCATAGAGACATTACACGTAAGGTCTCTACAAATGATGTAGATTATGTCTCACAAACGATGTCGCAACTTTCTCCAAAAGCAGGTTCACTGAGCGTTATTATCCGATCATATAAAGCTACTGTGACTCGTCGGTGTAAACAAAATAGCATTGATAATTTTAGTTGGCAACCTCGCTTTTATGAACATATTATTAGAGACCAAAGTTCTTTAGATAAAATTAGAGAATATATTATTAATAATCCTATAAAGTGGCATGAGGATCAAAATAACCCAGTCAATATTTTGTAGAAACGTTACATATAACCTCTCTACGGGTTCTGATAAAATAGATCAACATCATATTTATTGTTCATTAAAGGGGTATAGCTAAAATGACAGAACAATCCAATCAATCTCCAGTTATTGATGCTGGAAAAGCAGTGCTTGCTGCACGAATTTATATTCGTTCCCATTCAGGCACATTTATAAAAGATTTACTTTTAGAAGAAGTTGAATTAACTGATGATAGAAAATTTTGGTTAATTACATTAGGGTTTACTCAGTTAACGGGATCTTTAGAAGATCTGCTGAGTACTGAGGCTCCTGAAAAAGAAGAAATAAAGTATAAAATCTTCAAAGTTAATGCGGAAACAGGCAAGGTAGAATCTATGAAAATCCGAGAGCTATAATTGATAATCTTTAAGAATTTTTAAATAAATAAAAGCAAAAATAAATTGTAATTGATACCAATATTTTACTATTGTTATTTGTAGGAATGGATTAACAGATAGTGGAATTATCAGTTTAGCACAAAAGAATTCATACCTCGTTCTCACTGATGATTTTAAATTAGCAGGATATCTTCAAAAAATTGGTATTGATACCATTAATTTTAATAACATTAGACCTTATTGATAAACGTAGTTGCTATTAGAGATTAAAATGAAACTACACTATCAAATTATCCTTTTCTGGAGTCAAGAAGATGAAGCTTTTATTGCAGAATTTCCAGAACTGCTTGGATGTATAGCCGATGGTTCAACGTATCAAGAAGCTTTGCAAAATGTAGAAATTATTATGCAAGAATGGATAGAAACAGCGCAAGAGTTAGGACGTTCTATTCCTAAACCAAAAGAGCGTTTAATCTCAGCGTAGTTAATAGCCATTTTTAAAGAACATAGAGACGTAATAGCTGCTGACACACACGCTTCCCAGTGGCTAGATCAATGTAGTCAATTAGGCTGAATAATAAGTTCGGGATCTGTAAGATTATAGTTAAGATTATAATTAAAGTCTTACATCATCCCCTAACTTTATGGATGCACTTAAAACCAGGATTATTCAGAGATTAGACTTGTTACCCACTGTTGCATTAGAACAAGTACTTTCCTTTATCGAGTTTTTGCTGTGGAGACAAAAACCTCAAGTTTCTACTTCTAATACTCAAACGACTGTGGTTAGCAGTCTTCAGGAAGAAGATCTTCAATGGTTAGAATCAGATCTTTCCAACTTAGAAGCTTATGACACTTATGAATGGCAGCCCGGTGAACTAGAGAATGGCACTCCGGTTGAAGTTGATTTTGATCAGGGAACAGTGACTATTTATGAGCAAGCGTAGACTTCAGTTTGGAGATATCGTCACAATTCAATTTCCGCTGCAAACACCTCAAGGGCATGAACAAATCGGTTATCGCCCTGCTATTATTGTTGGAATTCCAACACAAGTTGGTGTACCTCGTTTTCCCTTAATTATCGTTGCTCCATTGACAACTCATAAAAATCAATCCTGGGCGCTAGCAGCACCTGAACTCTATCCTTGTCTGCCAGCTAATATAGCAGGATTAACTTCACCATCGATTGTATTACTCGATCAAATTAGAGCCGTTGATGCCAAACGAATAGTCAATTATCGTGGAAGTCTAACTACTGAACAATACAGCCCAATTTTAGCAGGTATTCAGCAAATACTACAACCATAAAGTTGATAAAAACTAACAAATGCTACCATTATTAATACCTTCTAGAAACGAAATATTATGCAAGCAAATCAACAGTCAGTCATATCAGCTCCAAAAATCATGATGGGAAAACCCGTCATTGCTGGTACTCGAATAACTGTTGAGTTAATACTTGAAAAACTCGCCTCTGGTGAAACCCCAGAACACATTCTGGCTTCCCATCCACGACTCACTGAAAAAGCTATTCAAGCGGCTTTGAGAATTGCAGTTAAAGCATGAAAATATACTAATCAATAGCATTGATTTGATTCATCCCTATGACAAACTACACTCTAAACCTAGAATCAATTTCACTCACAGACGAGCAATTTTTCCAGCTTTGTCAGAATAATAGTGATTTAAAATTTGAACGTAATGCTAATGGAGATTTAGTCATCATGTCACCCACAGGAGGAGAAACAGGTAGCTATAATGCTGGCTTGACAGCACAACTTTGGAACTGGAATACTCAAACTAAACTGGGGAAAGTGTTTGACTCGTCAACGGGTTTTAAACTGCCAAATGGTGCAGACCGTTCTCCGGATGCGTCTTGGATTACAATAGAAAGATGGAATGCTTTAACTCCTCAACAACGGCAAAAGTTTATTCCTTTATCTCCTGATTTTGTGATCGAACTCCGTTCAAAAAGTGACAATTTAAAAACGTTGCAAGATAAAATGCAAGAATATATTGAAAATGGGACTCGTTTGGGATGGTTAATAAATCCTCAAAATAAAAGTGTAGAAATTTATCGTACTGGAAAGGAAGTAGAGATTGTAGATAATCCCAAAAGTTTATCTGGAGAAAAAGTTTTACCCGGTTTTATTCTGAATCTTGAAGCAATTTGATCAGTTAACAGAGATGTTTAAAATTATAATTGCTGTTGTTGAAGGTATAAAGTAGCGATCGCGCAGAGTTTTCATCTATTCTTAGATTGGGTAGCGTTTCCTAGACATTGTTGCTGAACGGGGTCACTGATATATTTTTTAAAATAAACTAAAGATTTTACCAGCCGCTTTCGATACAAAATGTAGAGATAATTGAAATCGTGTCTAAAGTTACAATTAGCAACAATGTCACAACCCACCATTGAATCGATTTTACATGAACAACGCCTGTTTCAGCCGTCGGCAGAGTTCTCACAAAATGCTCATATTCAAAGTTTAGAGCAATATCAACAACTTTACGATCAAGCCAAAGCTGACCCGGAAGGATTTTGGGCAGAATTAGCCGAGAAAGAATTACACTGGTTTGAGAAATGGGATACTATTCTCGACTGGCAACCGCCGTTTGCAAAATGGTTTGTCGGTGGTAAAATTAATATTTCCTACAATTGTTTAGATCGGCATCTCACGACTTGGCGACGGAATAAAGCCGCTTTAATTTGGGAAGGGGAACCGGGAGATTCTCGCACTTTTACTTATGCTCAACTGCATCGAGAAGTTTGTCAAATGGCAAATGTTCTGAAGCAGTTAGGGGCGCAAAAAGGCGATCGCATCGGAATTTATATGCCGATGATACCAGAAGCCGCGATCGCAATGTTAGCTTGTGCCAGAATTGGTGCGCCCCATACCGTTGTGTTTGGTGGGTTTAGTGCCGAAGCGTTAAAAGATAGGTTAGTCGATGCTGAAGCAAAATTAGTAATTACGGCTGATGGCGGTTGGCGTAAAGATGCTATTGTTCCGTTAAAAGATCAAGTCGATAAAGCCATTGAATTAGGCGCGTCTTGTGTGGAGAATGTCTTAACCGTTAAACGCACAGGTCAAGATATTAACATGAAAACCGGGCGAGATCATTGGTGGCATGAACGACAAGCGGATGCCTCGGCTGACTGTCCGGCTGAACCCATGGATAGTGAGGATATGTTATTTATCCTTTATACAAGTGGTACAACAGGCAAGCCGAAAGGGGTTGTCCACACAACAGGCGGTTATAACCTCTATACTCATGTTACCAACAAATGGACCTTTGACTTGCAAGATACGGATGTATTTTGGTGTACTGCCGATGTAGGCTGGATTACAGGCCATAGTTATATTGTGTACGGGCCGTTATCCAATGGGGCAACCACGGTGATGTATGAAAGTGCGCCCCGTCCCTCTAACCCTGGCTGTCTATGGGATGTAGTGGAAAAACAAGGGGTCACGATATTTTATACTGCCCCCACCGCTATTCGGGCATTAATGAAAATGGGAGACAAGCATCCCAACGCCCGGAATTTATCCTCTCTGCGGCTATTGGGAACGGTAGGAGAACCGATTAACCCGGAAGCTTGGATGTGGTATCATCGCGTTATTGGCGGGGAACGTTGCCCCATTGTCGATACCTGGTGGCAAACGGAAACGGGCGGCTTTATGTTAACCCCCTTACCCGGTGCAACCCCGACAAAACCCGGTTCAGCGACATTACCCTTCCCTGGAATTATTGCTGATATTGTCGATGCAGAAGGTAACTCTGTTGAGGATTATAATGGCGGGTATTTAGTGATTAAACATCCCTGGCCGAGTATGATGCGGACGGTTTATGGTGATGCTGAACGGTATCGTCGCAGCTATTGGGAGTTTATTCCCGCCAAAGATGGTAATTTTGTTTATTTTGCTGGAGATGGTGCCCACAGAGATGAGGATGGCTATTTCTGGGTCATGGGTCGCGTTGATGATGTCATTAGTGTGGCTGGACACCGCTTGGGGACAATGGAAATTGAGTCGGCTTTAGTGTCTCATCCGGCAGTGGCAGAAGCGGCTGTTGTCGGGAGACCTGACGAAATTAAAGGGGAAGAAATTGTGGCGTTTGTCACCTTAGAAGAGGACGACACAGCCAATGAGGAATTAAATAAAATCCTGAAACAACACGTGGTGCAAGAAATTGGGCCCATTGCCCGTCCGGGTGAAATTCGCTTTACCGCTGATTTACCGAAAACTCGGTCAGGGAAAATTATGCGGCGGTTTTTACGCAATTTAGCAGCGGGTGAAGAAATTGCTGGCGATACCTCAACTTTACAAGATTTGAGTGTATTAGAAAAGTTGCGCGGTAATGCATAATCTTTCGTTCATTTAACGCTTAAAACCCGAGGGTACAATCTAACAAATTGTACCTTTATTTCTAATTTCCAATAAATATAGTGACGGGCGCATGCAATAAATATAGTGACGGGCGCATGCAATAAATATAGTGACGGGCGCATGCAATAAATATAGTGATGGGCGCATGCAATAAATATAGTGATGGGCGCATGCAATGCGCCCCTACTGGCTGACAAATACATCATCAGATAGAAGTCAAATCACAATTTCTTCGGTAAATTAATTCATAAGGCATAAAATATCTTAGTAAGAGGGCTTAAAATGTCTGACTCAATTAAAGAAAAGATTAATACCAATTTACAAAAAGCTAAAGCTGAAGGTCAGTTACGGTCTGAACGAATTCGGGAAATTGTCACAGAAGCATTTGAACAGGCTAAATTAGAAGTAAAAGCAGGTTCAGGAGAAGTTAAACAAGCGGCGACTGATGCTGTTTCTGTGGTTACGGATGCATTAAGTGATAAAGGTGGAGAGATTAAAGAAGAAGTTACAGCAACAATTGAAGGGGTAATTGAAGGAATTAGTCGGGCGCGACGTAAAGCAATTAGTGAGAGTCAAAATGAAGTTAAACTATTGCAAGAAAAGATAGACGCAGAAGAAACAGAATTAGAACAGGAAATTGAAATTACTTTAGATAAGATTTCGGAATCTAGTCAAGATAAATCTGAACAGGTTAAAGAAGCAGTTGAATCTACGGTTATCAGTATTAAAAATAGTGAAGAGATGGCACTGATGAAAAAACGTTATGCTCAACTTAAATCTCAATTAGCAGTAGTTCAGGCTAATTTAGCAGCACGTTATGGGGAGCAGTATGACCAAGTTCAGCAATATTTAGATGAAGCCAAAGCATGGTATGAGAAAGCCAAAGAACAGCCGGAAGTCGTAACAGATAAAGTTGAGAAAAAACGCACTGAATTTGAGCAGAAGTTTAGCGAAGCTGGACGAATTATTGCTCAGAAAGAACGGAAAATTAAGCTGCAGTTAAAAGAACTTTGGGATGATTTAGTCGAGATTTTTAAAAACCAATCTGAAGATAAACCACCGAAAGTATAGATATTATAGGGGTGCAGATTCTGCGCTCCTTTATATTATAGCGCTACGCGCAGGTATTAGGTGATAGGTATTAGGTGTTATTTGATAGGGCTTTTCGCTCTGGGTTTTACAGTCTATCTGTAAGAATACGAGTACTTCTTTACATTAATAATCCGGCTGTTGCGGCGACAATTAAATTGGTTAAAATTGCTCCAATTAAAGCACGAATTCCCAGTTGAGCCAGTTGACTCCGGCGTTGGGGCGCAATACCACTGAGTCCGCCAATTTGAATGCCAACAGAACCGATATTAGCAAAGCTACAAAGAGCAAAAGTGGCGATTTTAATACTACGTTCAGATAAGGTATTATTTTGAATTAATTCTCCTAAATCAATATAGGCAATAAATTCATTTAAGATAATTTTTTTACCAATTAATGCGGCAACTGGACTGGCTTCTGTAATGGGAACGCCTGTTAAAATTGCAATAGGATAGAGTAATATTCCGAGAATAAAATTTAATGATAATTCAGAATAGCCAAACAATCCGCCAATTGTAGATAAAATCGCATTTAAAAAGGCAATTAACCCCAGAAATGCAATAATAATTGCGGCAATATTAACGGCGAGTTTTGCTCCTTCTAAAGCACCCGCCGCTGCTGCATCGACAACATTAATTGCTGTTTTTTCTATATTTAATTGTAAAGTTCCAGCGGTTTCTGGTTTTTCAGTTTCTGGATACAATAACTTAGACATTCCTAAGGCACAAGGCGCTGCCATCACAGAAGCGGTAATTAAATCTTGTGCAGGCATTCCAAAGGAAATATAAGCGGCTAAAACACTGCCTGCAATGGTTGCCAGTCCTCCTGTCATCACAGTATTTAATTCTGATAACGTCATCTGAGAAATAAACGGTTTAACTAATAATGGCGCTTCCGTCATCCCGATAAAAATATTAGCGGCATTAGAAAGAGATTCTGCACCGGAAGTTTGAGTGGTTTTCTGCATTATCCAAGCTACAACTTTAACAATTTGCTGGAGTAAACCGAGATAATAAAGAATAGAAACAAAAGCCGAAAAGAAGATAATAATCGGTAAAATTTTAAATGCAAATAAATGTTGTTCGTAGCTTTCTCCAAATACAAATTGTGCGCCAACATCAGAAAAGGCTAAAAAGGTAGTAACTCCTTCTCCTATCCAACTAATAATATTATAAGCCAGAGGAATTCTTAAAATAATCACAGCAATGATTAACTGTAGTGCAATTCCCCATAATACTGGCCGCCATTTAATGGCTTGACGATTTGCTGAAACTAAATAACCAATGCCAATAAAGACTAAAATTCCAATTAAAGAAATAAACCGTTCTATCACTAAAATCACCTCAATGATTAACTGTTAAATTGAAAGGTCATAAACACAAAACGAAGAATAAATATACCTGCTAATATCCAGGTTAATTTAGGCACTTCGTTAGCTTTGCCTTGAAAGCTTTTGATTATGGGATAACTAATAAAACCAATGGATAAGCCTTCTGCAATTGAATAGGTTAAGGGAATCATAAATAGTGTTAGAAAAGCTGGAATGGCTTCTCCTAAATCCTGCCATTGAATATAACGAATGCTGGATAACATAAACACCCCAACAATCACTAAAGTTGGCGTAGTGGCATAAGCTGGGATAGCCTGAATAATCGGAATAAAAAAGATAGAAATAAACAGGAAAAACGCCGTTACTAAAGCCGTAAATCCACTTTTTCCCCCTTCAGAAATACCTGAAGCAGACTCAATATAACTGGTGACACTAGAAGTTCCTAAAATAGCGCCCGCGCTAGTGGCAACTGCATCTGCCATTAAGGCTTTATTAGCGCGAGGAAGTTCCCCATTTTCATCAATATAACCAACTTTTGTTCCTAACCCGGTTAAGGTTCCAATCGTATCAAATAAGTCTACAAATAAAAAGACAAATGTAATTGCGATAAAGTTAAAAATATTCTCAATATTCAGATTAATCATACCAAAAATAGCTTGACCAAAGAGATGTTGAGGAAAGGGAGGAATTTCAAATAATCCAGTCGGCCAAGGCGTAATATTCAAAATCCAGCCTAACAATGCCGTTGCTAAAATTCCCCATAATAAAGCACCTTTAATATTTCTCACCACAAATGCCGCCGTGATAAATAGTCCAATAATTGCAATTAATGTTGTGGGTTGTTGTAAGCTACCCAAGGCTGTTTTTGTTACTTCATTAGCAATAATAATTCCCGCGCCTCCCGTTTCAGGATTACCAGATAAACCAATATAAGCAATAAATAAACCAATTCCCGCAGCCGTTGCATTTTTTAAGGATAAAGGAATTGCTTTAATAATTTGACGACGGATATCTGTCAGGGTTAAAATAATAAAAATTAAGCCTTCAATGAATACTGAAGATAACGCTAACCTCCAATCTATTCCTAATCCTAAAACAACAGTATAAGCAAAAAATGCATTTAAACCCATGCCAGGCGCTTGTGCAAACGGATACTTTGCGAGTAACGCCATGGTTAAAGTCCCAATAGCCGCAGAGATACCTGTTGCCACCACTAATTCAGAAAACAAATCTCCAGATTGATTTAGAAAAATAGCATCTGATAAAATTAAAGGATTAACGACTAAAATATAAGCCATTGTCATAAAAGTTGTCATCCCAGCTAAAATTTCTGTGCGAAAATTGGTCTGAAGATGATTAAAGTTAAAGTAACGAGCAATTTTACTTTGCCAACCAGAATAAGAGTGTTGAGGATTAGAATTCATCTAAATCTAAATTAAGATATTTTAATCTTTTATCAAACTCGATTCATAATGGTTTGTCAAGTCTTTTTTGAACACTTCAGTCAGAATTTACTAATTTTTAGATTTATTGATTTTAATAATAGGGTAAAAATATGACGATTCCCACTCAATCTACAACTCAAATCAGAGGGTTTAGAGCCGCTTTTTTAGATTGTATCGATGATCCTTTTTATCATTCAGAGAAAGATAGTATTCGCTATATTCCAGATGGCTTACTGGTAATAGAAGAGGGGTTAATCAAAGATTTTGGAACTTATCAAGATCTACATCAAAAATATTCAGATATTCCTATTACTTCCTATGAAAACTTCTTAATTTTACCGGGATTGATTGATCTTCATGTTCATTATCCGCAAACAGAAATGATTGCCGCTTATGGAGAACAACTATTAGGCTGGTTAAATAAGTATACATTTCCCACAGAAGCCAAATTTAAAAACTATGAATATGCTGAAAAAATAGCCGCTTTCTTTTTAGAAGAATTACTCAGAAATGGCACAACAACTGCACTCGTTTTAACAGCCGTTTTCCCAGAATCCGTTGATGCTTTTTTTCAAGCCGCTAAACAGCGTAATTTACGGATGATTGCGGGTAAAGTGATGATGGATCGAAATGCACCCAAAAACTTACTCGATACCGCAAAAACCTCTTATGAAGAGAGTCAAAAACTGATTCAAAAATGGCATCAAAAAGATCGTTTACTTTATGCCGTTACGCCTCGATTTGCCATTACTTCAACACCCGAACAATTAACACTGGCAGGACAATTAATCAAAGAATATCCAGATGTTTATCTTCATACTCATCTCTCTGAAAATCCAGATGAACTTAAATTTACAGCCGAACTCTATCCGGACTGTTCAGATTATTTAGAAGTCTATGAACAGTTTAATTTAGTGACCTCAAAATCAATTTTTGCTCATGGAATTTATCTATCAGACTCTGAATTTAACCGACTCTCCCAAGCTGAATCAACGATTGCATTTTGTCCGACTTCTAACTTATTTATTGGCAGTGGTTTATTTAAACTCAATCAAGCTAAATCTGATCATTCTCCTATTCCAATTGGTTTAGGAACAGATGTGGGTGCAGGCAGTAGTTTTTCTCTACTCAGAACCGCCCATGAAGCCTACAAAGTGGTTCATCTTCAAGAAACAGTATTTTCAGGATTGCAGGGATTATTCCTCGCAACATTAGGGGGAGCAAAAGCACTTTCTTTAGATGATAAAATAGGTAACTTTGAAATTGGTAAAGAAGCTGATTTTATTGTAGTGAATCCCCAAGCAACCCCATTAATGCAACTGCGAACTCAAAACACTTATCCCGCTAAAACATTAGCAGAAATTGCTGATATTGCTTTTGTATTAATGATGTTAGGAGATGATAGAGTGGTTCATGCCACTTATATTCTCGGAGAATTAGCTTATCAAGATTGATTACAACTTAATTTTATTGTATTCTAACTTATCATATTTTCTCGAAAACTTCATTAAAATAGGAGAGTCTTAAAATTGGATAATCAAAATAAACTCAATCTTGATTCATCTCAGTTGAATGATTGGATAGAAAAAGCAAAACAAGCAAGTAAACAGGGAAACCTACCTCGATATATTCCTCAACTGACTGATGTCAATTCAGAAGCTTTTGCCTTGTGTATTTTATCTCAAGATCAATCCATTCAAGCCCTCGAAGAGCCAAACTGCCAGTTTTCTTTAATGAGTGTGATTAAACCCTTTTTATTACTCCATTTATTAGCAAAAGTCGGAACAAGAATTGTGTTTAAATGGGTGGGCGTTGAGCCATCTGAATCTCCTTATAATTCCTTAGCACAGTTAAAAGTAGATGGCGGAAAACCTCGAAATCCAATGATTAATAGTGGTGCAATTACCTTAGCGAATTTACTCACTGGACAAACCGCAATGGATCGTTGCGAAACTTTATTAAACTGGCTGAATCAATGGGGAGATTGTCAACTATTTTTAGATGAATCAGTTTATCAATCCGTCACTGCTTTACCCAATGCCAATAATAAAGCTTTAGCTGAAGAATTGTTACAATCTGGTCAAATTCTAGATGCAGAAATTGCCTTAGAAACGTATAATTTAATTTGTTGCTTATCCGGCACAGTGATCGATTTAGCCAAGCTGGGGATGCTACTGGTTAACCCCCCAGAATTAATCGGACAGCAACCCAGCCAAATCGTCAAAGCATTGATGATGAGTTGCGGTTTATACCAAGCTTCGGCCGAATTTGCTGTTAAAGTGGGTTTACCGACAAAGTCTGGTGTGAGCGGCGCTGTGCTTGCAGTAATCCCTCGTCAGGGTGCGATCGCCTGTTACAGTCCTCCCTTAGATGCTCAGGGTAACTCCATTGGCGGACTTTCTCTGATTACAGACATCGCTGAGGGATTAAATTTAAGCCTATTTGCTTAGTTTATATGTGAGATAAGCAAGAGAATTCAACTTTAAATTTTCTACAGAAGCATAAAAAAATAGTTAATAAAGCTTAACCTTTCTTTACAGCACAATAACATGAGTATTACTCAGCAAATATACCTAATTAATATTGTGTTTGTTTTATGGAAGGCGAGGCTAGCAACAATCCGAGTAATCTGCAACAGCTCACGGCAAAGGAATTGCTGTTACTGTATGGAGAAGGCCGACGAGATTTTAGCCGGATTAACTTGACTCAGTCTGACTTGTTTGAAGCCAATCTAGAAGAGATTAACTTACAAGATAGCAATCTGGCTCAAGTCTATATGCCCTACGCTAATTTAAGTGGAGCAAACCTTTCTCATACTACAATGGTTGAGGCTGAATTGGGAGATACGCAGCTTTCTCGAGTCAACCTATCTCAAGCTAACCTCCAAAGTAGTAATTTATCTCGGACGAATCTTCGCTATGCTAATTTAAAAGATGCTAACCTAAAATTCGTCAACTTACAAGGAGCAGATTTGTATAGAGCAGATTTGAGTGGCGCTGATCTTAGAAATGCAGATTTAAGTAGTACTAACTTAGAAAACGCTAACCTGAAAAACGCGAATTTATCAGGATGTAATTTGTTTCGAGCAAAGCAAGCCAATTTGACAGATGCTGATTGCGATCAAACGACTATTAGTCCGGAAGGGTATTAATTCTTAGTCATTAGTTCTGAGTTATTTGTTATTAGTTTGGTTCCTCTTCTCCACCCATAACCGCTAATGTTTACAAATTATCAATAATGAGCAACGAATAACCATTAACCGATGAGCAATAATAAATATATTTTATTTTACAAACCTTACGATGTTCTCTGTCAATTTAGCGATCCACAATCTAATAGAAAAACTTTAAAAGATTATATTCCGATCCCTTCTGTTTATGCAGTCGGACGTTTAGATCGAGATAGTGAAGGATTATTATTCCTCACAAATAACGGTAAAGTTCAACATCGTTTAAGTCATCCTCGGTTTCATCATCCTCGCACCTATTGGGTACAAGTCGAACGTATTCCAGACCCTGCGGCTTTACAACAGCTACAACAAGGCATTCAGCTTAAAGACTATCGGACTAAACCCGCAATTGTGAAATTGTTACCCTCTGAACCTGTTTTACCCCCCCGTGACCCTCCTATTCGCTTCCGTAAAACGGTTCCTACTGCCTGGTTAGAAATAACTTTAACCGAGGGTCGTAACCGTCAGGTCAGGCGGATGACGGCAGCAGTAGGGTTTCCAACTTTACGCTTAGTTAGAGTTAAAATTGCTCATCTCCAACTCAAAGGACTTGAACCGGGTAAATGGCGAGATTTAACCTCAGAGGAAATTAAGCAATTGTAGTGTTAGGCAAGGCTTGCAAGGCTTGCAAGTAGGCAACAAGGATAAAAAGGCTTTTCTGACTTGCACCAGTTGCTGAATACTAACTCCCTACACCCTCTGCTTTAAAGATGACTAACCAGTTGAGGGGTTTTGATAAAAGAATCTAAAACGAGTTGAGTGGTGGCTAAATTTAAAGAGACAAACACTTGATAGAGATGACACAATCTTAAAATGGCATTCAATGAACCCGAATTAGACGGTGCGGCAAACGGATCTTTTAAGTTGATTAAAGCCTTAACATTTCCGAGAATAATTTGTGAACCAATTGTATTAGAGCCTCCTACTAAAAGATAAGGATTAATAATTTGAATCGTTTGTGAAATTTCGGATTGAATCATTTTGCCAATTCGAGGAGAAGTTAATAGAGAAAAATGGGAAAAAGTCTCTTGATTTTTCCGAATTAAATTAACTAAATTTGAACTCTGACTCGGGTCGGCTACCAGAACCAAACTCTCTTGAGTTCGAGTAAATCCATTTTTAAATATTTGTTGTAAAGCAGACTGTGCCGCCACATGAATTAACTTGACTGCCAGATGAGGATTTTTCTGCTTCAGTTTATCAATATCATCAAATGTCATAATCGCGATCGCTCCATCACTCGCTGCGATATAATCAGCTTTTCGAGGTGTTGATTGTAGTAAGGCAATTTCTCCTAAAAAATCTCCCGGAATTCGACTAGGATTATCAAGGTGATCGTCCATAATGCTGACTTCACCATCTAGAATGATGCCAAAAGCGGTATCTTTTGATTTCTGCGGCATAATCACCTGTAAATCAAAAAATTTATGAACCGAAAAATATTCACTAATAATGTCAACTTCTTCTGTATAAAAATCTTTAAGAACGTCTAGTTCCAGAAAAATATCTGATTTGCTAGGCATAGTAGATTTCTCCAAAAACATAGGAATAACACTCTGATATATCGATAGGATTATTAACAACAGCTTTCATTGATAATATCAAAAAAATCCTGATATTATCCAAACAATTTTTTTAGTCTTCCAACGGCCTCACGGTGTAAAAATATACTAGAATCTATTGCGAGTAATAGCGTCAACAATCATACGTTCTCCTAAGGTTGAGAGTAACGGAATTGACAAGGGTGAGAATTGACATGAAAATAATATTCAAATATAACTTATAGTTTCATGAGTTTGTCTCAGTTTCAATCTTTTGAGCCAATCGCGGCGATCGCAACTACGCCTCAAGCGGCCCAACAACTCTATCCATTGTGTGCATCCCTCAACGCTGTCCTTCATGTCCCTCCTGCTTTATCCCATCTTAAAGGGACTCAAGTATACACCGATCCCCTAAAAACTCATATTGCGGATCTCTGGCAAACTCATCAAACTCTGATTTTTGGGTTAGCTAGCGGTGCGGTGGTGCGACTGATTGCCCCTCTATTAGAACATAAATCCGTTGATCCTGCGGTTGTGGTGATCGATCAACAGGGTAAATTTGTGATTAGTTTGTGCAGTGGCCATCAAGGCAAAGCAGACCAACTGACTCGCCTCCTGGCCCAACAATTGGGAGCAACTCCGGTTCTCACTGGGGCAGCAAATGCTTTAGAATTTATTGGCATCGATCAACTTGGGGTGGCCTGGGGTTGGCAGCCGGGACCCGGTGACTGGACAAAAGTGAGCGCTGCTTTTGCTCGTCACGCCTCTATTCAAGTCATACAAGAAGCGGGATCTACGTTATGGCAAACCACTTTACCATCTGAACATCCCTTAAAATTTACATCCGTTGATACTTCTGTTGAGGCTGTAGAAGCCAGAATTTGGATTAGTTCAAAACAGCGAAAATGGGATGAACAGGCTGCAATTCCAGAAATTCAATGGCATCCGAGAGTTTTGTGGCTGGGAGTCGGTTGTGAACGTCATACCCCCCGAAACGTGATTGAAACTGCTATTCAACAAGCCTTACAAACTCAAAATTTAGCCCCATCTGCGATCGCCGGAATTGCCACCCTCGATATTAAAGCCGATGAAGCCGGACTGGTAGAACTCTGTCAGGATCAGAACTGGCCGTTACGCACCTTTACCCCAGCAGAATTACAAGCCATTGCTGTTCCTCATCCGTCTGAGGTCGTTAGACAAGCTGTAGGAACCCCCAGTGTAGCCGAAGCCGCCGCCTTAAAAGCCGCTAACGTAGAACAATTACAGGTTACCAAACAAATTTATCGCGTTCCTTCAGATTCTCCTAAAACGGGTCAAGCCGTAACTATTGCGATCGCAGAAGCTAAACAAGAATATATTGGTAAAGTCGGTCAATTGTGGCTTGTGGGAACTGGCCCCGGTCAACTCTCCCAGATCACCCCTGCGGCTCAAACCGCTGTGACTCAAGCTGATGTGGTAATTGGATATTCTCTGTATCTGGACTTAATTGCCCCATTACGCCGTCCGGGACAGGTGATCGAATCCTACCCCATTACCCAGGAACGTCAGCGCTGTGAGCGGGCAATTTCCCTGGCTCAGTGGGGGTTAACTGTGGCGGTGGTCTCCTCTGGAGATTGTGGAATTTACGGCATGGCGGGACTGGTGTTAGAACAGCTTCGCGCGCTGGGTTGGGATGGCAAAACCCCGCAAGTAGAAGTGTTTCCCGGTATTAGTGCGGTGCAGTCTGCCGCTTCTCGGGTAGGTGCGCCCTTAATGCATGATTTTTGTACCATTAGTTTAAGCGACTTGCTAACGCCTTGGGAGGTGATCAAACAGCGGTTAATTGCAGCGGCTGAAGCTGACTTTGTTTGTGCATTATATAATCCGCGATCGCGCACTCGCACAGAACCATTTATCCAAGCACAAGCTATTTTTCTAAAATATCGTTCTCCTCAAACCCCCGTTGCTTTAGTTCACTCGGCTTATCGTGAAGATGAACAAATTACCCTAACAACTCTTGAAAAATTGGATCAAGTTTCAGTGGATATGTTAACCACAGTATTAATTGGGAATCAAACCACTCAATATTACAAAGATTGGATGATTACCCCCAGAGGTTACAACGCTGCGCCCGGAAATTTACAAGAAGATAAAGAGGAAAATCAATTGTGATTGAGAAATACAACCAGATCAATTGATTGAGTTAATTTGTCTAAAAATATAATAACTCAGTTAAAAAATAACCCTAAAATCTTATGAAGTTTATCACTGATTTAAAACCATTTCATCTTCAAGAATTTTAGCGGTAAAAATTGATTGAGTTACCTTTGATAATTTGCGTTGGCGTAGCCTGAGATCCGCACGTATCGACATCTTTGAGAAAAACAAATTAACGGGCTAAATTTTCTAGCACAATATTTGCAATATCATAGAAAAATTAAGGATTTTGTTCTGCCTGAGAACGTCGTCGCCGACATCGTTCAGAACAATATTTCACCTCATCCCAACAGTCGGCCCATTTCTTGCGCCAGGTAAACGGACGACCACAAACCGGACAGATTTTAGTGGGTAAATCAGATTTTGAACGTTGACGTGCCATATTGAGATCCAGAACGTTTGTGAATTATTGTAAACTTATATTATGCGGTGCGACAGGCGCGTGATTCGTGCATCACCTAGAGCCTGCCCGAGCGTGAAGACGGGGGAACGCGCACCCAGAGACAAGTCAACCTATAAATCTTTATTGGACGTGCATTTATGCAATGCATTATTAAACGTCGGGCGCAATTTTCCGCCAGTCATCGCTACTGGTTACCGGAACTAAGTCCGACTGAAAATTTTGAACGGTTTGGGCCAACAGCCCGCGCTCCGGGTCACGGACATAACTATATTCTCTATGTTTCGATGGTGGGGGAACTAGACGAATATGGCATGGTATTAAACCTTTCCGATGTCAAACACGTGATTAAAGCTGAAGTTACCAGTCAACTGGATTTTGCTTATTTGAATGACACCTGGATTGAATTTCAACAAACCTTACCCACCACTGAACATATGGCGCGGGTAATTTGGCAGCGACTTGCGCCTCATCTCCCCATCACGAATATACAACTATTTGAACATCCCCAACTCTGGGCAGATTATCAAGGAAATGGCATGGAAGCATATCTAACAGTGAGTACTCATTTTAGCGCTGCCCATCGGTTAGCGTCACCGGATTTAAGTTTTGAAGAAAACTGCGAAATCTATGGCAAGTGCGCCCGTCCCCATGGACATGGTCATAACTACCATTTGGAAGTAACGGTTAAAGGAGAAATTGACCCGCGTACGGGTATGATTGTTGATTTAGTGGCTTTACAAACAGCCATTGATGAATATGTCGTTGAACCGTTTGATCATACATTTTTAAATAAAGATATTGCTTACTTTGCTAAAGTTGTACCAACGGCGGAAAACATTGCAGTTCATATTCAAGATTTACTCAAAGATCCAATTCAAAAACTGGGCGCACAACTCCATAAAGTGAAATTAATCGAAAGTCCCAATAACTCTTGTGAAGTGTATTGCACTAATACTGAATCTGCATCCATTCAGTCACAATTAGAAACACCCGTTTTTGCAAAAGTCTAATAATTCTTAATTACTTTTCCCGCCGAGTTTATTTGATAGGCTCGGTTTTTTTTATCAATTTACCGTAATTATATACAAAGTATTACATAAATCAGCCAACTAAAACTGCTGCTTTGAGACACTTCTAAAATTGACTAAAAAACAAACTCAATATCCTGAAACGTTTGATAATATCTGTATTAGAGAATAGCTGACTGTGCTTGAGTCAGTCATTTGTCTCTTGTCGCAATTAATGACCCGCTGTCCCTTACCTTCTGTTGTGCTGAGTTGGGGTCATGAATCAATATTTCCCGCTTGCAGCAGTATATTTCAATGCATGACAGCATATTTCTATTTACATCCCCCTTAAATCAACTCCGATGAAGTTATCAACCGTCACACTTATGACGCTGGCTGCCTCCCTAGCGCCAGACTCTTATACCTCAGCTACTCCTACTACCAATACTGGATTTTCTGACGTTCCTCAACCGCCTTCTAGTCCTCAATTATCTGAGAATGAAATTGAGCAAATTACCGTTACACCCCCATTATCTATTAGTTCACCTGAACGACTTAATCAACCGGAATTTACTTTTAGTCAATCTAATTTAACAGAAAATTCTACTCAGGTGGCTCAACTTAATTCAGTTTTATCAGAGGCTGAAGAAGATCCGTTTCTCACTTGGCTGAATGTTCTCTTAATTATTGCTGTTTTAGTTCCTCCCGCTACTCTGATTTCCTTTTGGTTAATTCGTCGATTCGTCATCCGAGAAATTATGGGCGAAGTCAATCAAAAGTTAAGTCGAATTCAACATTTAGAAACACAATTAAATACAACCCGTAACGATTTTTATCAAACCATAGAAACCGTTGGGATGAATATAGAAGAACTTCATCATACTATTGACTTTCTTAAGCAAGAAACAAATTTTTCTAAAGGCGCAATTGAGCAAGTTGAACAGTTACAGCAGCAATTGGGTAAACAAATTCAATCGATTTTAACGCGATTAGAAAGCCAAACAACGGAAGCACAACAACAAGCTGCACCCCCAACTCAAACTGGTAAGCAGCGCCTTGTTAAGGTTCCACAACCCGCTCAAAACCAGGATGTAGACTTTTTTCAATCTATTTTCCCAGAAGATGCCCTTCAAGGCTTAGAATACGTTATGCCTGAATCGGTTCATGATCCGCAACAGTCTCGATTAATTGCAGATGATTATCTCAAGCGCGGGGAAGCTTTAGTGAGTCAAAAGCGCCATATAGAAGCGCTATCTGCTTTTAAAAAAGCAACTTTTATGAACCCCAAACTCAGTGAAGCTTGGTATCAACAAGGGAATACTTTTGCACGGTTACAACACTATTCTGAGGCAGTCGAGGCTTATAATCGGGCGATTAAATTACAACCGAATAAATACGAAACTTGGTACAATCGGGGTAATGTATTAGTCAGAATAAAAGATTATGAAAAAGCGTTACAATCGTTTGATAAAGCGTTAGAAATTCAGCCGGATGATTATGAAGCTTGGCATAATCGAGGAACATTATTGCGAAAGTTAAATCGTTATCCAGAAGCTCTAGCGGCTTATGATCAAGCACTTTTGTTGCGCCCGAATAAATATGAAACTTGGCAAAATCGAGGAAATTTATTGGGGAAGTTATTGCAATATGAAGAAGCGATTCAATCTTACGATCAAGCGATTATAATTAATGCTGGTAAATATGAGGCTTGGGCGCATCGAGCGGCGGCTTTATGTAATTTAAAACAGTATAATGAGGCTTTAAATTCTTATGATCAAGCGATTGCTTTAAATGGAAAATCAGCTAGCCTATGCAATCATCGCGGCTTGGTTTTAGCGAAACTGGGACGATATTCTGATGCTTTAAAATCTTACGAAACGGCAATTAAAATTCAGCCTGATTTTGATGAAGCCTGGCTGGGGAAAGGTCGAATTTTAGGAATATTAAAACAATATGCCGCTGCTTTGGAAGCTTACGATCGCGCCATCGCCCTCAATCCCAATTCTGGGGAAGCTTGGCGTTATCGAGGAATTACTTTAGAGAAATTAGAACGTTCTGGGGAAGCGGTTGCCTCTTATGATCAAGCCATTTCAATTAATCCTAAAGATGCAGAAACTTGGCGTTATCGGGGAGCGTTATTATCAAAATTGAAGCAATATCAAGAAGCTATTTCTTCTCTGGGGAAAGCCATTGCAATTCAGCAAGAATTACGCACCGAAAAAACTCAAGTTAATTCGTCTCAAGAAGTAACTGAAGATTCGTTAACGTCTTCTCTTTAAATCATACTGCAATTGCTGTTTTTATTTGTAAACGGCATTGCCCCCAAACCCCCAAGAATGGGGGCTTAGATTGAGCAATTTTTCGCGCGTTCAAGTAACATTGCTATATTGCTAGACTCGTCTATTCTCTATCGTCAAACAGATTGTGAATTACACGGTTGTAAAGTCACTCTCTGTTAAAGTTTCAGCATTCACACCGTCTAAAATCCCTAACACTTCTGTTGTTGCAGTCAGAATAATCCGATCACCCACTAAGCTTAAATCATTAAAGCCTAACCCCTCAGCCAAGCCAATTAAATCAGTGTCTGTTTCAAAGTCCCGAATCGTATCTATTCCAACTCCCGCAGCCAATACAAAGGTATCACTTCCATCATTACCAAATAAAACATCATTGCCTAAACCCCCAATCAAAATATCATTACCATCGTCGCCGCGTATCCGGTCGTTACCAGCGCCACCAATCAAAATATCATCGCCATCGCGACCCCGGATGCGGTCATCTCCAGACAAGCCTAAGAGGCGGTCATCGTTATCTGTCCCCCGGAGGCGGTCTTCGCTGTTGCTATCAATAATTTCCGCTGGGTTAAACTCAAACGCGCCAATATCAGTACTTAAGCCAATAATACGTTCAAATCCTGTTCCCCTTTGGTCAGTGGTTAAGTTGTCAGGATTACTCCCTGCATCGATAGCGGGACTACTGGGGAGTAATGCTTGAGTCAAAGTCGAACCCCCATTATCTTGGAGAGAACCCAGCAGCGGGTCAATGGGAGTGGTAGAATCTCCTACTAAGGTACTAACTGTAAATCCTGAACTACCTGTTGCATCGCCGATTAAGTTATTTCCCCTATCAATAAAATCTCCCGCAACATCTGGATTTGTAGCAGCAGTGTTGCCAGCGATAATACTACTAACAATACTAGATGGCAAAAAGCGATTATAGATACCCCCACCATTACCGCCTGCAGTGTTACCACTAATGGTGGTGTTGTTGATGAGGCTACCAAATAGACCCTCACTAATACCTCCGCCATTACCGCCTGCAGTGTTACCACTAATGGTGCTATTGCTAATCGTCAATCCAGTCCTGGTGTTAGAGATACCCCCGCCGCCATAGGACGCAGTATTATCACTAATGGTACTGTCGGTGATAATGCCTGTACTAAGGAAGCTAGAGATACCTCCACCACTTCTGGCAGTATTACCGCTAATAATGCTATCGCTAATCGTCAATCTACCCATGAAATCATAAATACCACCCGTCCTATTGTCACTAATAGTGCTGTTGGTGATAGTCACTCTACCGAAGACGTTAGAGAGACCCCGACCATCATTATTGCTAATGGTGCTATTACTAATGCTAATCGTTGCAGGGCCAAATATGTTACCGACTCCCGCCCCACTGTTGTCACTAATGTTGCTATTGTTAATTGTGGCTGTACCCTCGAAATTAGAGACTCCCCCCCCATTATTGCCACTAATTATGCTGTTGCTAATCGCCAGAGTACTACGGTAATTGAACACACCCCCGCTACTATTGCCACTAACAATACTATTGCTCAGAGACAGATTTTCTCGATTCTCGATACCTATACCACTACTTAATCCATCTTCTGTTGCACCTCCTCCCGTAATAGTTAGTCCATCAATCGTAATACTTTGGTCGGGGGTTTGATTGCCATCATCAATCTTAAATACAGGAGAATTACCCTCAGCATCAATAGTAATATCGCTGATGCCATTATCATCTAAATCCCCATCAATCGTCAGAGATTTGTCAACGACTAATTCTCCTAATGTCAGGTTAATTGTTCCACTATTGGCAAAGGTAATTGTATCTCCTGGACTCGCAGTAACAATTGCTTCTCGCAGCGATAAATCTACCAATAAATCTCCTGTTTCGTTATTTTCATCAGTGAGTGTTGTTACAGTGATGACGGACATATTAATCTCCTAATTGTTAAAACAATCAATAGTATTAAATTTGGTAAATTGTTTAATGATTGATCGCAACTGCTAAACTCATCAATTTTCTATTATTCCCCGAATCTTAGCTTTAAAAATTTAAAATTTTAGTGTCCTTTCAAACAAGAAAATACTATGATTGCTGAGAATATCACTGGTATTCTTAATCGTAGACTCTTTCTATTAAACCAGATCTGGCACTAATTTTGCAATAGCTCACCCCAAAACTCATCACTATATTAAAAGTTATAGTAATTGATTAAATCTCAACAAAAAAAAACGATTATTCTACTGTAATGGCATAGTGAATAAGCTGTCCAATCCGTTGTCGTAGGGTTTCTAAGCCTAAAGCATTAGTGGCAGAAATAAACACTGCTTGTGGATATTCTTCCTGGGCAAATCGTAAGGTTTCACCATCAGCTTGATCGATTTTATTAAATGCTAATAATGCAGGCCCCGGCGTAACCGGAAGTCCCATTAAAATTTGCATAACTGAATCAATTTGACTGCGCCAAGCCGGATGAGATAAATCAACCGTATGAATTAAAGCATCGGCATCTGTAACTTCTTCTAATGTGGCGCGGAAAGCATCAATTAACGCGGGGGGTAATTCATGAATAAATCCCACCGTATCGGTTAATACAATGCCTAAGGACTCTCCAGTGATAGCATGGGGGACGCTGAGGCGGCGGCTGGTCGGATCTAACGTTGCAAATAATTGGTCGGCGGCGTAGATTTCTGAACTCGTGAGAGTATTTAATAACGTGGATTTTCCCGCGTTGGTATAACCCACAATGGCAACAGTGGGGACTTCTTGACGTTGTCGCCGTTGCCGCAAACGAGATCGATGGGCTTGGAGTTGATTCACTTCCTGTTGCAGGCGAGAAATCCGCCGTTGAATCGCCCGTCTTTCGGTTTCTAGCTTGGTTTCACCGGGGCCACGGGTTCCAATTCCACCCCCCAAACGAGACATGGCTTGACCCCGTCCCGTTAATCGCGGTAAGCTGTATTCTAGCTGAGCCAGTTCTACCTGGAGTTTCCCGGCTCTAGATTGGGCGCGTTGAGCAAAGATATCTAAGATTAACTCTGTTCTGTCTACGACTCTTACCCCGATTTGAGTTTCTAAGTTCCGTACTTGCCCAGGGGATAAATCTCGGTTAAAGACAATTAAATTTGCCCCTAAGGTTTGAGTCGTTAAGGAAATCTCTTGAATTTTTCCTTCTCCCACAACGGTTTGAGGATGAGGACGCGATCGCTTTTGTCGCAAAACATTCAAAACTTCACCGCCTGCGGTATTGACTAAACGACCGATTTCTGCTAGGCGATCTTCAAATTCTAGTGGGGTAATATTTTCTGTTTTAACACCCACAATTAACACTCGATCTTGTTTACTATCAACAGTTCTCGCAACGAAATCCCGTTGAAGTTCGGCTTCGAGGTTCTCGACTAAATCTATAAAATCCTGTTTCGATAGGATATCTAGACTCATCGGTGGCGATAAATAATAGGGAATGGGGGCAAGAGGCGTTAGAATTTGCTCATTCTCAGATTGCTGAGTTTGGGGAAGTAAATGAGCCAGAAACGTCCCTTTAACATATCCGGTTTCTCCCCCACCGCGTCGCTGAAAACCTTGTCCTGTCAGGGTTAAAGCCACTAATACATCTAAGCGTTGAATTGCCATCGTTGTTAAAGTTGACTCTTTCGGGGGATCGGACTTTAACTGTGTGGCGATACATCGAATTCCACTTAAACGTCCCTCTCCATATCGGGGTAATTCTAGGGGAGGAATTTGTGTTTGACGGGGTGTTCCGACCCCCACCCGAATCACTTGTCCTCGACGGTTCAGGTAGACACAGATGGGTTGGTTGACTTCTGTACTGATTGCAGCTAAACGTTGAGCAAACTCAGAAGTAACAATTCGATCTCCCGGTAAACGTTGATGATAAAGACGCTGTAACCGCTTAAGCTGACTGGGTTTGAGACCCTGTAGCTGACCATGAATCGTTTCGATAGGCGCTGATAACCAGTGTTACTGGTTCTCCTATGGTAATATACTTCTCTTTATCATACAGAAAAAGTTAAGAAATGGCAGACTTTGGCTTAACAATTTGAAAAGTATAATCACGACCCGTCTTTAATCTGCTATTTTTGGGGCTAACAATGCTATATTTTTTGATCTAATTCAGATGATTTAAGTTAAGTCATTCTACGTTAATCATTGAATCTAACGAATAAAAAAACCATCCCTTCGTTATCAATAAATTCCCTAGGGTATCTGAAAAACAAGAACAAAAATATATTGTTGGTAAGATAGCCTAGAGTGTTGAGCAGTTATTTAGGACTACTATAAGAAGCATAAGTATCAAACAAGGCTCCGACAAAGCTACAAGTAATCCCAATAATTAAACCCCCCTCAAAGGGGTTTCCCCGACCAAAAACAGCTAAAAACTGTAGAACTTGGTCACTACAAAACTGACCGAATGCCGCTAACTGGGGTAAACAACCCACCGCAGTAAAACTAATCAATACTCCCACGAATAAAAATATCGGGGTCATAAAGCTGAGAATCATCGTTAGCAGTAATGAGCGTAGCAAATCAGAAAAAATACTCATCGGAATCGTTTAAAATAAGGTGAGTCTACCCAAAAACAGATTTATTGATTAGACGTATTTACATATAAGATAGAGGCGATCGCTGAATTTGTGTCCATCTGTCAGAAATCTTAAATTTATGTTCAAAAATGTTATTTAAGATTTGTAGATAAGTTTATATTTTATGATTGTTGTCTCATCTGGACGATTGCCTTGAAAAAACCCTTCACTCAAACAAGCTTTAAAAAGTGGAGCCGCCGATTTACCGCTGCGATGTTGTTAGGCGGACAGGTCTTGCTTCACTTAGTCCAGGGTAAAATTCATCGCCGTAATACCCTTGAACAAATGGTTGCAGTAGGTCCTGAATCTCTGCTGATTGCGCTGTTAACCGCTAGCTTCGTGGGGATGGTTTTTACCATTCAAGTGGCGCGAGAATTTCTCAGTTTAGGTGCGGTTAATTTCGTCGGTGGCGTATTGGCATTATCATTAGCGCGAGAACTCAGTCCTGTCTTGACTTCGGTTATTGTTGCGGGTCGGGTGTGTTCTGCCTTTGCCGCCGAACTGGGAACGATGCAAGTCACTGAACAAATCGATGCGCTGTATATGCTGAAAACAGACCCAGTAGACTACCTTGTGATTCCTCGATTCATTGCCTGTTGTCTGATGTTACCGCTGTTAACGATTATTTGTCTAGTGACTGGATTAACCGGAGGAATGTTAATTGCCAAAAATTTATATGGTGTTTCTTACACCGTTTTTTTAGATTCTGTCCGGAATTTTCTCACCGTTTGGGATGTATGTAGTGGAGAAATTAAGTCTTTTATATTTGGTGGGGTGATTGCAGTGATTGGAACCAGTTGGGGACTCACCACCACTGGAGGCGCTAAGGGGGTTGGACAATCCACTACCACTGCAGTTGTGACGGCGTTACTCTCGATTTTTATTCTGGATTTCTTTTTATCCTGGTTAATGTTCCAAGGAACAGGTGGTGCGGTGTTATAAGGAAGCTGATTGAAGCCAGCGCTGACAAAAGCCGTCGTTCGTGATAGAACATTTTTGGGTTTGGTAACATAAGTAAACGCAAGATTGATATCCTTGCAGTCATACCCCTTATTTACTGTTACTTTAATAACCCAATGACAACCCCATCATCAACGACTTCAACCCTTGAAACGGTAGAACTTTCACCTAGCTATGCAATTCCTATTATCCTCGTAATTGCCGCCATTCCCGTGCTTTTCTTCCAACCCTGGCTGGCTTTAGGAATTGCTTTATTTGGTGTATTTCTCCTGCTACAAACAGTCACAATTCGTTTACAGTTCACTCCGACAGATTTGGATGTTTATCGTTCCGGAAAACTCATCCGGCGCTTTCCTTATCAAGACTGGTTAAACTGGGAAATATTTTGGTCTCCAGTTCCCATTCTCTTTTACTTTCGAGAGATTAAGAGCATTCATTTCTTACCCATTATATTTAATGCTCAAACCCTCCGGATGTGCTTAGAAAAGTATTGTGGTGGGATTAAAAAATCCTGATGTTAAATCATTTTATATCAATGACAAATGTCACTCATTTGTGTGATACCTCTAAATTAGATCTGTATGTTAAAATCAATTTTTTGTGGTTAAATTTAGCTCAAAAATTGAAAAAAATATCCTGATTTAATCTCAAGACAGCAGAAAGTAAAAATTAACCAGGCAATATTTCGAGGAGTGTAATCAGCTTGCGTATAAGCTAATTATTGCCTTTGGATATAGGGTTAAGCTCTCGTTCTCTAAGCGCGAGAGCTTAACTTTTAATGAATAATCCTGGGAGATTAGGGACTGGGATACCTGAGTTAATCGCACTTAAATACTATTATGAAATATTTTGTATTTAAGTTTAGAAATTTTCCGGAATCCCAACTAATATCCTAGAAACTAAAAATATCACCAAGTCATTCTGAAACATCTCGCAGTTCAAAGCGGCGGGGGATGAATCAACCGAATTAACTTGGTGATACATCGCGATTATTGTAGACCTTTTCAATTCTGAGAGAATTAATCCAATGGCACAAGATAAAACTCAAAACTTATTCACAGAAATCACCACAGAAGAATCTTCCACAGTCAATGGTGGTCACAGCTATTATCGTGGTTATTCTCGTGGTTATGGTTACCATAAAGCTAGCTATGGATATGGTAGTCACTACTACAGTCGGGGTTACTACAGTCGTCCTCGTTACTACAACACTTCCTACTATGGTGGTTATAACTGCTATTAATGCATAAATATTGCTGGGATATTTCAGCATATTTATTGTAACGGGTTGCAGCTAAATCTTCTGGCAATTCGTTACACCCTCAATCCAGTTGGACTCAGTCAGACAAATGCATCACTGTTATTGTTTATCTCTTCTCTAATTAGGAAATTAATCCAATGGCACAAGATAAAACTCAAAACTTATTCACAGAAATCACCACTGAAGAATCTTCCGCAGTTAATGGTGGCTGCTACTACGGTCGCAGCTATGGCTACCGTCAATCTAGCTATGGATATGGTCGGCGTAATTATGGCTATGGTTATGGTTATAGTTCCTACCGTCCTCGTTACCGTAGCGCTTCCTACTACGGTGGTTATAACTGCTATTAATGCATAAATATTGCTGAAACAGTAGTATATCAGTAGTTCTTTTTCCCCCATTTAAGAAACCTGTTTCGTCTGCGCCGGATGAAGCAGGTTAATTTTTTAGCTTCACGAGGCCCTATTTCAAGATTTATAGCTTAATCAATTCAAACCGTATCTACTGTAAAGATTAAAATTATCATCAACACCAACATCTGTCATTAGGCAGGTGTTTTTGAATGGGAGATTGAGAAAACCGAACGATGATAGACGGTACACACGATAAATATGATGTTGCCGATATGATTTACACTTCGTTACGATTAAAACAAAGCAATTAATCAATATTGCTGAGATTGAATTAACGTCGGAGGTAGCCAAAATGAATGGCTCAATTCGTGTGGGTAACTTATTCGGTATCCCATTTTTTGTCAATGTATCGTGGTTTATTGTCCTGGCTTTAATGACAGTGAACTATGGGGGGAGTCTAGGCGCACAATTTCCGCAGTTAGGAATTATCGGTGCATTTAGCCTGGGACTGGTTGCCTCATTATTACTCTTTGCCTCTGTTCTGGCCCACGAATTGGGGCATAGTTTTGTTGCTATCCGACAAGGAATTGATGTTAAATCCATTACCTTGTTCTTATTTGGTGGTTTAGCCAGTCTGGACAAAGAAGCCAAAACCCCTGAAGGTGCATTTTCTATTGCTATCGCAGGGCCTGCGGTCAGCTTAATTTTATTTGGTATTTTTAGTGGATTAGGCGCAACTGACCTGATTGGAGGTTCAACAGCCGCAGTCATTAGCTTACTGGCTTATATTAACCTAGCTTTAGCCCTATTTAACCTCATCCCAGGATTACCCTTAGATGGTGGAAATGTATTAAAAGCAGCCGTGTGGAAATTCACCGGAAACCCTCACAAAGGGGTATTATATGCCAGTCGTGCCGGTCAAGCAATTGGTTGGTTTGCCATTGCTGTTGGTTTATTACCCGTCTTCATTGCAGGCAGTTTTCCCAACATTTGGACTGTATTAATTGGTTGGTTTTTATTACAAAACGCTGGCAAATTAGCATTTGATGCCAAACTACGAAATCAACTCTCACAATGGACAGCCGCCGATGCCATGACAGAGGATAGTCCGATTGTTTCAGAAAGCTTATCCTTACGAGAATTAGCCAATGAATATTTGATTGGTCGTCCTCAAATTCAGCGTGTTTTTGTCACAGATGCTCAAGGGCAATGGGTGGGTCAATTGAACGTTAATCAAATGCGCCAAGTTCCCACTTCTCAGTGGCCGTTAGTTAGCGTTAAAGAACTGACTGAACCCATCGATGAACTGATGACAGTTGATGCAGAACAATCATTACTCGATGTGATTACATTGCTCGAAAAAGAACAAATTAGCGCTATCCCAGTTGTTCGAGAAGGCATGATTTTAGGATTGATAGAAAAAGCATCTATTCGTCATCTATTGCAGCGTCAAGCGCAAATTAGCCCTGCATAATTTCAACCAAAAATTTAAAGATTAACCTCATTAAGCACAGAGAAATCTCTCTTGGTGCTTTTTGTGTTTTTGGGGTTCATTTCCTACTCCATCCTCTCAGAATTATTATCAGTTTCCACTATCAGCGGTTGAAGTAAAGTTGAAGATTGAATCTGATAAACCGCTTGAGAAGATTGAACAATTTCTGATAACGGGACAGTGGCTTCAGCAATCGCCGTTTGTTGTTCCAAGGCTTGAGTAGAAGTCAAAATATTACCTAAGCCATTAATAATATTTTTTAAACTTTCCCGTAGCCTCGGATCTCCTGTAAAATCATCAACATCTGATGTTATTTTCTCTAAATTTTGCAAGGTAGAGCGAGCTGCATCAATTGTTTCTTGCAATAAAATTAGATTTTCTGGCGCATTCACTGCTTGAGTCAAATCATTTAAATTAGCAGAGGCTTCTACCGCATTTCTTGAAAGCTGCTCTAAATTTTCAATAATATTTCCCTGCTCAACCTGACTGACAATCGGACTGAGATTATTAACAATTTGATTCAGTTCTGCTGTGGTTTGATTAATATTATCTAATGTCGTCACCAATGTACCACGATTGTTAGCAATTAACTGATTAATTTGTTCGCTAATTTGAATGATTTCACTGGCTGCAACTTCAACCGAACGAGCCGAAACAATAGTTGCTTGTACCACATCATTGGTTGATTGTTGTAAGGTATTTGACATCGCATTCAGCTCAGTTGAAAAAGTGGTAATCCCAGTATCAACAGACTGACTTAAACTATTGAGTTCTACTTGAGCTTGATCGACTAATTTCGACATTTTTGCCGCCAAAACTGTGGCTTCTTGTGCTAATACGGTCACTTCTGCTGCTGCACCATTAACATTACTAAAAAATTCTGGATTACTATAGAGTTCACTAAACTCATACATCGATTCCATTAACGTCTCGAAGCCAATTCCTGGGTTTCCTTGTAAACGAGAATTATGACACAAAACCGTTTCTGGACAATCTGGACTCAGGGGATTAATATCGGTTAAATTTGACGGCAACTCACCCTGTGGATAAATATCTACAAAACCTTCACTCAGTAACCCAGCTTGATTGGCTTGAATAACCACATTTTTCGGAATCACTAAATCTGGCGGCGCAATTTCTAAGACTACATCCACTTGATTAGTGCCGGGGTCAATGTCAATGATACGACCCACCTTGACACCGCGATAACGCACCGGAGTGCCAATTTGCATCCCCGCTGCACTGGGGAAAGTCACCGTAATTTGATAGCTTTGACCGGCCAGGCGAATGCCACGCAACCAAAATACAACTAAAGCAAACACACTTATCCCTACAAGGGCCAGTAGTCCGACAGAGCCTTCTCGAGTGGATCGCGATCGCATAAAATATCATCCAGGGTTAATTGATTGATAGTGACTACTATCTCATTAGATGCTAGTCTTCTGTCTACTTTTATGATAACGACCTAGATTACAGAATTGATAATTAATCTCCATCAGAAAAATTTACTTTCAGACAAAGCATTTCCCTATCCCCACTCAAAATAAATTAAAATAGTGTAAATAATTCTTAAGCGGGGCTTCAACGAATGCGTATTATTTTGATGACGGGAAAGGGAGGCGTGGGGAAAACCTCTGTAGCGGCAGCCACTGGCTTACGCTGTGCGGAGTTAGGTTACAAAACTTTAGTTTTGAGTACAGACCCGGCTCACTCCTTAGCTGATAGTTTTGACACTGAATTAGGCCATGAACCCCTACTGGTACGTCCCAACCTCTGGGGGGCTGAACTCGATGCGTTGATGGAACTAGAGGGCAACTGGGGGGCGGTGAAGCGCTATATTACTCAAGTGTTGCAGGCTAGAGGTTTAGATGGAGTACAAGCCGAAGAATTAGCAATTTTGCCGGGAATGGATGAAATTTTCGGTTTAGTCCGGATGAAGCGTCATTACGATGCCGGAGATTTTGAAGTTTTAATTATTGACTCAGCTCCCACAGGGACAGCCCTACGGTTACTCAGTTTACCAGAAGTGGGGGGCTGGTATATGAGAAAATTTTACAAACCGTTACAGGGAATGTCAGCGGCGCTACGTCCTTTGTTTGAACCTATTTTTAAACCCATTACTGGATTTTCTTTACCCGACAAAGAAGTGATGGATGCGCCTTATGAATTTTATGAGCAAATTGAAGCCTTAGAAAAAGTCCTAACGGATAATACAAAAACCTCTGTTCGTTTGGTGACAAATCCTGAGAAAATGGTGATTAAAGAATCCCTGCGCGCTCATGCTTATTTAAGTTTATATAATGTCGCCACCGATTTAGTTGTTGCAAACCGGATTATCCCTGAAACTGTAACCGATCCGTTCTTTAAACAATGGAAAGAAAATCAACAGCAATATCGTCAAGAAATTCATGATAACTTTAAACCCCTCCCGGTCAAAGAAGTCCCGTTATATACCCAGGAAATGTGTGGTTTTGCTGCCTTAGAAAGATTAAAAGAAACGTTGTATGGTTCGGAAGATCCGACACAAGTTTATTATGCAGAAAACACCGTTAAAGTAGTCACCGAAAAAGGCTATTATAGTTTAGAACTGTATTTACCGGGAATTCCAAAAGAACAAATTCAACTGAATAAAAACGGAGATGAATTAAATATTCGCATTGGCAATCATCGCCGTAACTTTGTTCTTCCCCAAGCCTTAGCTGCTTTACAACCCTCTGGTGCAAAAATGGAAGACGATTATCTCAAAATTCAGTTTGCAGAAGTTGCTAAAGTCTAGCTTTTTTAATTAAATAATGGTGCGTTTCTCGGACGCACCCCAAAATTAATACCCTCGATTAATATCCACAATATTCTTTAAATTTTTACCTATTTGTATCCCTTCAATCCCATCAATCACTTGATCAATCACCTCATGAGGTAAAGTCACGGCTGCAATATGAGGCGTAATCACAATTCGTTCATCTCGCCAAAAAGGATGAGTTTGAGGTAAAGGTTCAGTCCGAAAAACATCCAACCACGCCCCCGCAATTTGACCCGAATTTAAAGCCGTGATTAAATCATTTTCAACTAAATGTTGACCCCGTGCCACATTAATAATATAAGCCCCCTGAGGCAAAGCCGAAAACGTTTCTAAATTTAAGATATTTTCCGTTAAAGCAGTCAGCGGTAATAAACAAACTAAAACCCGACATTCACTTAAAAATAACTGAAATTGATCGCTTCCAGAAAAACATTCAACACCCTCTAAACTTTTAGACGTTCGACTCCATCCCCGTATTCTAAATCCCAATAACTTTAGTTTCGCGGCAACCGTTGCACCCAAAACCCCTAATCCTAAAATGCCAACCGTAAAAGAAGCAGCATCAGGCGCAGGTAAATATTGCCATTGTTGGTTTTTTTGTAAGTTTAAATAATCTCTAAATCGTCGTTGAAAACTTAACACCCCTAAACTGACAGACTCGACCATTTGAGCCGTTAAACTCTCCGCCACTAACCGAATAATAGTTGCATTCCCAATCCAACTGGTATTTTTAAGAATATGATCTACGCCTGCACCAATAGAAATCACTAACTTTAAATGGGGAAATTGAGGTAATGCAGTCGGTAAATTAAAACCCGCTAAAATCATCTCAATTTCAGCAATATTTCCCATATCCGGCCAGATTCTTAATTCTAAATTCGGTAACTTTTCCTGAAATAATGAAATCCAAGTTTCAACCCGTTTAATTTTTCCCAACAATAGTAAAGCCATGATTAAACCTCATTTATAGCAATCCTATCTGAGTTATAAGGCAGTGGCTGCAATCTTGCTATAGACATTCCTAACCCCTAACACCTAACCCCTAACACCTAACACCTATATAGCAATCCTATCTGAGTTATAAGGCAGTGGCTGCAATCTTGCTATAGACATT
>CAYSWY010000054.1:0-6781 GCA_964434975.1 uncultured Lyngbya sp. | reverse complement strand
CCTAACCCCTAACACCTAACCCCTAACACCTAACCCCTAACCTCTAACACCTAAAAATAATCCGTAGTGAACCAATCTCTGATAAAATCAAAGGCTGTGCAATAATAACAATTTGAAGACTGTAAACAAACGTTAAAATGAGCCAACAACACCGAATTACTCTTCTTCCAGGCGATGGTATCGGCCCCGAAATTATGGCTGTCGCGGTCAATGTGTTGAAAGTAGTGGGTGAACAACAAGATATCACATTTGACTTCCAAGAAGCCTTAATTGGGGGGGCGGCAATTGATGCCACAGAAACACCTTTACCCGAAGAGTCATTAGAAAAATGTCGCAATTGTGATGCGGTGTTGTTAGCAGCCATTGGCGGTTATAAATGGGATAATTTACCGCGCCATCAACGGCCAGAAACAGGTTTATTAGGGCTACGGGCGGGTTTAGAACTATTTGCCAACTTACGTCCCGCCACAATTTTACCCCATCTGGTAGACGCTTCTAGCCTCAAACGAGAAGTCGTAGAAGGGGTTGATATTATGGTGGTGCGTGAATTAACTGGCGGGGTTTATTTTGGTCAACCTAAAGGTATTTTTGAAACCGAAACCGGGGAAAAACGCGGTGTGAATACGATGGCTTATACCGCCTCAGAAATTGATCGTATCGCCCGTGTAGGCTTTGAAACGGCACAGAAACGGGGGGGTAAACTTTGTTCTGTGGATAAGGCGAATGTATTGGATGTCTCTCAATTATGGCGCGACCAGGTGACGGCCTTAGCCAGTGAATACTCCGATGTTGAGTTATCTCATTTGTATGTGGATAATGCCGCCATGCAATTAGTCCGCTGGCCGAAACAGTTTGATACTATCGTCACCGGGAATTTGTTTGGGGATATTCTCTCGGATGCTGCCGCTATGTTAACCGGGAGTATTGGGATGTTACCCTCAGCCAGTTTAGGCGCGTCTGGGCCGGGGGTATTTGAACCTGTGCATGGATCTGCTCCCGATATCGCTGGCACTGATAAAGCGAACCCTCTGGCTCAGGTTTTAAGTGCGGCGATGATGTTACGGTATGGGTTAGATCAAGCCGAAGCCGCAACTCAAATTGAAAAAGCCGTATTAACGTTACTGGATCGAGGATATCGCACCGGAGATATTATGTCAGACGGTATGACTTTGGTCGGCTGTCAACAAATGGGTGAATTATTAGTGAAGGTATTAGAAGAAAAATAGTGGGTAGGGGTGAAAATGAAATTCATTCTTTGATATGACTGACTTATCCTTCAGTGTTTATAAGCAGCAAGTTCTCAACGACTTTAATCACCGCCCTCACTATGAGAATGAGTTTCATAAACAGGCTGCTACTCGGTTAGTAGAGTTGGCAACATTACAACCGGGTCAGTCTGTTTTAGATATTGCGACTGGGACAGGTCTAGCAGCTATTGCTGCGGCTAAAATTGTTGGGTCTACAGGCTGTGTTTTAGGGACAGACTTTGCTATAGGAATGTTACAGCAAGCTCAGCAGAAAGTTGAAACTTTAGGGCTAACAAATATCACATTTGAGCAGATAGATGCCGATCGGCAACCATTACAACAGAGTCAATTTGATGCAATTCTTTGTTCATCTGCAATTGTTTATTTGACAGATATTCCAGCATCGCTTCATCAATGGTACAACGCTTTGAAACCCAATGGAATTGTAGCCTTTTCCTGCTTAGCAGAAACTTCTCCAAGCACTTCTGTGTTATTTCGGACAGTCGTACAAAAATATGGCAATACTATCTTAAACCCAAATCAGTTACTTGGAACTCCTCAGCGGTGTTTTAAAATACTAGAAAGAATTGGATTTGAAAAGATTTCAGTCATCAGTGACTCATTTGGCTTTTATTTGCAAGATGCCATGGCTGCCTGGACAGGTAATGCTAAAAGTGCATTTGGCTTGTGTGATGTGAAATGGTCAGAGGAAAAGTTAGAGCAATGCAAGCAAGAATACTTGATAGAAATAGATAAAGCTTCTACTGAACAAGGCTACTGGAATGATATCACAATGTTTTTTGTCACAGCTCGAAAAAAAGAGTGAAACTTGAGCATCACTGAATTAAGTGCGATCGCCAATTTAGTCGGGTACATTGCTGCTGTAAACACACTATCGCAATAGTTTTAGAAGATTGCCCTCGCACCCGCGACGGCTTGGCTGTATCACTCTGATCAGAGATAGTGATACCATACCAAATCTACTGAATTGATGACACTTCAGTTTGATGAGTCTAAGATGTCACTATCTCTCAAAAGACTAATGGTTTTAATTCTCTGCTTCGATAAAATGTAACTACAGTAACAGATTTTATTGAGAAAATTTTGATAAGTATAGAAGACTATAAAAAGTAGACTGAAATTCTAAATGAAAATCGATACACTGTTTAGACTGATTCATGGGGACTAGGCTAAAATATTGACATTTAAAGCCATTCAATCTCTCTACTGATTTTACGCAATGATGGGTATCTATCATTTAGAAAACACTTACCAATACGTAATTTTTTATAATTGGATGCTCTCAGTTCAGTTAATTGTTAGGAAATACTGATATTAATTGATTAGCTAAATTTTTTATAAAAATACTAGATCGACTTGCTATATTAATAGATAGTTTGAGAGATCATGCATCAAATCAACACTGGATTATTAAAATTTTAAAAAATTAATGGTATTAAGGTCGTATTTTTTGATCAGAATAATCAATGATAGCTTTTGATTCTCTATCTATGGGGTTTAAAATAACTATGAGTAAAGTATATTAAAATTTTATTAACAAATAAAACTATGATCTTCACAAAGATAGTAAATCAAAAGAAGTCGCTCTAACGGTATTCGTAGTAAAATTGAGAGATTAACCCAAATATTACATATTATATAATCTTTAGTGATTTCAGGACTAACAAATATGACTGTACCCTGGGATAGTGTTCACAGCTTTTTCACAATTTAAAGAATTGATGATAATATTTAATTAAAACGGATTACAGATTCATCATTACTTCAATCAGGGGAAGTGATTTTGAGCTAATTTTAAGGAGCGCAGCCATGCTCAGTAATAGTTCAGATTTCAAGCAAACAATACAACACTGTAGTCAAGTGGAAGCTAGCTTGCAATTAGAGACAATTTCTGATAAAGCCTATAAAATTCTGATTGTCAATTACGAAGCGGGTTTACAACAGTTAATTCAACAGCGATTTGAGAAAAAGATTCAAGCTGAAGAGTTTCAGTTTATGTTTGTGACGAATGGAGACAATGCAGTAGAGGCTTTAAAAAGTGAGTGTAAAGCTGATGTTGTTTTAACAGATCTAGATCAATCTGAAATAGATGGCTTCATGCTACTTAGCAGAATTCACGAGATTGACCGCTCAATCAAAACAATTGTTTTATCAGCTGATAATGATCTGGCGACAGTTAGAAAAGCGATGAATTATGGCGCTTTTGATTTTATTCCGAAGCCAGTCGATGTAGAAGATTTAGAAACAACATTAAAAAATACATTGATTTCGGTTGAAAATGAGCGTCATAAACAACAACATCATCAGCAAATAAAATCCCATTTAGTCTATAATGCTTTACATGATTTACTGACTCATCTCCCGAATCGTTCTTGGTTTATTAGCCTGTTAGAACATCATATTAAGTTAGCAACTCGTAATAAAAATTATATCTACGCAGTTCTTTTTATTGATCTAGATCGATTCAAAATTATTAATGATACTTTAGGACATTCTATCGGAGATTTATTATTAAAAGGAGTCGCAAAACGCTTAAGTCATTGTATTCGCTCAGTTGATACAGTGGCTCGCTTTGGCGGAGATGAATTTGTAATTTTGCTAGAAGAAGTTAAAGATATTCATGATGTCATTCGAGTAGCACAGCGAATTCAAGAACAATTATCTCTTCCGTTTTATTTAGAAAATTATGAAGTTTATACAGGTGCTAGCATCGGGATTGCATTAAGTACAATTGGTTATCAACACTCAGAAGAAGTATTAAGAGATGCAGATGCAGCGATGTATCGCGCCAAACATTTAGGCAGAGGCCGTTATGCAATCTTTGATCCAGAAATGCAAGCCAGTGCCATGGAACGTTTAAAACTAGAAGAGGATTTACGCAATGCGATAGAAAGACAAGAATTTTGTTTACATTATCAACCGATTATTGGTTTACTAACAGGACAGTTACATAGTTTTGAAGTACTTGTTCGTTGGGATTCTATTGCTCAAGGAATGGTTTCTCCGGTTAAATTTATTCCATTAGCTGAAGAAACTGGATTAATTACACCGTTAGGATGGTGGGTCTTTCAAAAAGCTTGTCATCAATTGCAACATTGGCAACAATTGACAGGCCATTCTAATTTAAGGTTGAATGTCAATTTATCTTCAATTCAGCTAAAGCAAGCTAATTTTGTGCAGCAAATGGAACTGATTTTAAAAGAATCACGGCTTGACGGTCAATCGATACAGCTTGAACTGAATGAAAGTTATTTATTAAACAATGTCACAGGTCAGGTTAAATTGCTGAAACAGTTAAAACAGTTAGGCATTAAACTGTGTATTGATGATTTTGGTACAGGGTATTCAGCCTTAAGCTGTTTGAATGAATTTCCGATTGATACTTTAAAGCTAGACCGAAAATTTGTGCGACAAATTGATCAAAATCCAGAGGTATTTGAAACCGTTAAAATGATTATTTCCCTGGCTCATACTTTAGAGATGAACGTGATTGCTGAAGGCGTAGAAAACTTAAACCAATTGGAAAAACTGCAAGCGCTTGGCTGTCATTATGGTCAGGGTTACTTTCTCTCCCAACCTCTACAAGCAGACGCGACTGATTCATTT
The DNA here is from genome assembly GCA_964434975.1 of uncultured Lyngbya sp. Classification (GTDB taxonomy): domain Bacteria; phylum Cyanobacteriota; class Cyanobacteriia; order Cyanobacteriales; family Microcoleaceae; genus JAAURB01. Next base: position 1,907 of record CAYSWY010000054.1, on the reverse strand, counting down.
TTACAACCGGATTATTCGTTTAAGATTTTGCAGTCTTAAAAATCAGGTTCTTCTAACTCTGAGGGGTTGGGAGTAATTGGAGTCGTAGAATTAGTAGAATTCATCATTGTACTGGGTGTTGCTGGAATAGCCGCAATAATTGCATCAATTACTTTGGCAACGGGTAAAATTTGCATTCCTAAATCGGGTGGTTTTTGACCCTTTGGAATAATGGCTCGTTTAAATCCTAACTTCGCTGCTTCTCGTAAGCGTAATTCTAACTGAGAGACTGGCCGAACTTGACCCCCTAAACCCACTTCTCCGATTAAAATAATCCTCGGATCAACCACGCGATCGCGGAAACTCGCAACAATAGCAATCGCAATTCCCAGATCAGCAGCAGGTTCTTCCACCTTTAACCCTCCGACAGATGCCACATAAGCATCCAGCTTTGATAACGGAATTCCCACTCGCTTTTCTAATACGGCTAAAATCTGTACCAACCGACTACTATCAACCCCTGTAGCGGCACGACGCGGCGAACCATGACTGGCTGGACTAACTAACGCTTGTAACTCTACCACAATGGGACGAGTCCCTTCCATCGCCACCACCGTTGAAGTTCCCGGTGCAGATTCATCTCGGTTTCCCAGGAATAATTCCGAGGGGTTTGCCACCTCCTTTAAACCATTGGCAACCATTTCAAACACCCCAATTTCATGGGTAGCACCAAAACGGTTTTTCATCGACCGTAATAAGCGGTGGGAGGCAAAGCGATCGCCTTCAAAATACAACACGGTATCGACCAAATGTTCTAACACTCGAGGGCCAGCCAGCGACCCATCTTTCGTCACGTGACCGACAATAAACAACGTAATATTTTCTCGTTTTGCCACCTGCATCAAGGCCGAAGTACATTCTCTCACCTGCGCCACTGAACCCGGTGCAGAAGTTAAACTGGCAAAATAAATGGTTTGAATACTATCAACAATGGCTAAAGGCGGTTTAAGGGACTCTAATTCTCTTAAAATCACCTCTAAATCTGTTTCTGGCAATAGATAAAGATTAGATTCAGTTTCAGATTCAGTTTCAGTCTGACTCTGTTGCGGATTTTGTGTAGAATTTTCTATTACAGTTGCATGACCATTGCCATTAGGTTGTTGTACTGAATCTTCTGTTTGATCCTCTGTATCGGTTTCATACTCTTCGATCAACCGTTGCGATCGCAATTTAACCTGTTGTCCGGACTCTTCAGCCGAGACATACAACACCTGGGATCGACGCGCTAAGCGGTTTGCCACTTGCAATAATAACGTTGATTTACCAATTCCGGGTTCTCCCCCAATTAACACCAACGATCCCGCAACAATTCCCCCACCTAACACCCGATCTAATTCACCATAACCCGACGGCATTCTTTCCAGGGCCTGATCGGCAATTTGAGATAACTTAAACGAAGAACGAGGCTGTCCGCTAGTCTTGGCAACGGGTTCACCCATGGGATCTGGCTCCCCATGCAGAGTACTCCAACTAAAGCGCTGTAATGAAGTCGGAGCAGGCTGTTCAACCTGTTCTGCTAAGGAATTCCAAGCATGACAACTGGGACACCGACCAAAATACTGAGAAAATTCTGCGCCGCATTCATGACAAACATAGAGAATTCGAGGCTTTGCCATTGTAATCGTTGCGAATAAATCGCTCTTACCGCTGCTGTTGTTTATTGTCTCATGGCCAGCCTGTAAACGGGTAAAAGGATTTCCGTATATCGAGATCTCAACTATAAACAGATCGCAATAGTTTTGAGTTGAGTATTTTTATACCCGTTTTGCTCTTAGCGATCGCCTCTACTCTCAAGGGATGAACTATAAACAGATCGCAATAGTTTTGAGTTTAGTATTTTTCTGTCAGTTTTGCTCTTAGCGATCGCC
>CAYSWY010000053.1:0-41917 GCA_964434975.1 uncultured Lyngbya sp. | reverse complement strand
CAAGACCTGCTGCACCCCCTCAAATTCAAACCTGGTCAAACGAAAGTGCTTTAGCGTGACATCCTCCCGACACCGAACTGACGCTACGGTGCGGGCTTCCCAACTTCACAGTTAGGCATTCGGAGCGTAGCACTTATCTAGGTACAACACTCCCGACAGTACGCTTTCAGCAGGCGGTTTCCTTTCCCCAATTGCCCTTGGGTACTTTTCAACTCCACGATTACGAATCACTTCTGCACTGGCAATATCTCGATTATTAGAGTACCCGCATTCACTACAGGTATGCCAACGGATTGACAGGTTGTTATCCCATTGCGTTCCACAGCGAGGACATTGTTTAGAAGTCCCACGATGGTCTACGGTGGCAAAAAACTTGCCTCGCTTCCAACAAACCCATTTCAACAAGTCTCTGAATTGACCAAAACCAGCATCTAAAGAATGTTTCCCTAGAAACCCTTTTGCCATAACTCGGTAATCAATATCTTCTACAAAAATTGAGTCAGCTTGATCACAAAGTTGATGCGCTGTTTTCACATGAAAGTCTTTACGAGTATTAGCAATTTTGTGATGTAATCGTGCGACTTTAATTTGCGCCTTTTCCCAGTTTTTAGACCGCTTTTGTTTTCGAGAAGCTCTACGTTGCAGCAATTTAAGCTGGCTTTGTAGAGCTACAAAAAACTTGGATCTAGGGATTCTTACCCCATCTGATGTAGCCAAAAAATCATTTAGCCCAACATCTATCCCAATCGCTCTTCCGTAAGCGGGGGTATCAGGCACAGACACCGACGCTTGAATGGTGATAACAACAAACCACTTTGTCCCTCGACACCTTGAAACCACCCTAACACCTTTGACTTTAAAGCAATCAGGAATTTCTCGATGTAGATTAATGTCAACCCATCCAATCATCGGCAGTTTAATTTGATTGCCTATAATTGGATGTTTGGTAAATTGGGGGAACAAAAAGGATTGATAACGACCGTATTTTTTAAACCGGGGAAAGCCATGCCCTCTCTGTTTAAAGGCTTCCCAAGAGTTATGTAGTCTTTTAACAACATCTTGTGTAACCTGAGAATGCACAACTTTAAGTTGAGACTCTGACTTTTTCCACTGGGTCAATTGTCTTTTCTGTTCCATGTATCCAGGAAAAGGAATGTCGGGGGACATGATATATTCCCAGTCAATAGAACAACAATCAACTCGACACTTTCTGCTGTTCATCCAATCTTTTAAGTCTAGCAGACAACGATTATAAAGTCGTCTACAAGTTTCTAACCAACTCAGCATTAATTCTTGTTGAGTTAGGTTGGGATAAATGCGATAAGTGTAGTTCATTGTTAGGGTCATGCTACTATTTTAGCACGACGCTGTGAATTGATAAGTGTTAATCTTAAACATTCCCTGCCCTCGCTATCATCCCGACACCGAATCGGAGATTACGGTGCGGGGCTTCCCGCTCGGATTAGCTAAACAATTCACTGACCTGACGCTACAATAAAACGAGCCATAAGTTTGTGTTTGAGAAGATCAGGTTGATTGTCAGCGCTGCTGAGGGTTAGCGCTATTCGTCTTGAGAGAAGGAAAATATTAAATCAATCAGGATTAAGTGCTTGATGTGTGTGTTGTCAAATCGCGGGTTTAATGATGAGCGAAGCGATAAATAGAAAAAATACAAATATTTGATTAATATTTAATTTGATTACTAAACTTATTTTAAAATTCCTTAGCCATGACAGTCAACGGCTCAGAAACGAAATTGAATCTAGCGATTTTATGTGTAGATGATGAACCGATTATTTTATCCAGCTTATCTGAGCAATTAAAACGTCAGTTTCGCTCACAGTGTCTGATTGAAGAAGCCAGTGATGGGGAAACCGCATTAAATCTGATTGCAGATTTACAAAATCAAGGAATAGAAGTCGCTTTGGTGATTGTTGATCAAATTATGCCGGGAATGAAAGGGGATGAATTACTGATTCAAATCCATCAAACTTATCCTCGGATTTTAACGGTGATGTTAACCGGGCAAGCCAATGTAACCCCCGTGGGAAATGCTGTCAATTCTGCGAATTTATATCGCTATTTAAGTAAACCTTGGGAGACAGTCGATTTAATTTTAACCGTTAAAGAAGCGCTGAAACGTTATACTAGCAGTCAAGTTTTAGAAGAAAAAAATCAAGCGCTACAAAAATTAACCGCTTCTTTAGAACAAACCGTCACGGATAGAACGCTAGAATTAACTCAAATTAATACGAAGCTGCAACAAGAAATTCAAGAACGAAATCAAATAGAAGCACAACTCAAAGCCTCTTTACAAGAAAAAGAAATTTTACTAAAAGAAATTCATCATCGTGTAAAAAATAACTTACAAATTATTTCCAGCTTATTAGACTTCCAAGGGGCAACAATTGCAGACACGAAACTGTTAAATCTATTAGCTGATAGTCAAAACCGGATTCAAAGTATGGCTTTGATTCATGAACATCTCTATCAATCTCAGAATTTAGCACAGGTTCAATTCGATCAATATATTAATCAACTGGTCAAGCATCTCTGTTTTACATTTGATGAGCAAATCGATCAAATTACCCCTGTGATTCAAGTCCACCCGATTCAACTGAACTTAGAAACGGCAATTCCCTGTGGATTATTGGTCAACGAACTGGTCACGAATGCGTTTAAACACGCTTTTCCCCAAAATCAGCCGGGTACAGTAGAAATCCATTTTTATCAAGATGACGTTGATCTGTTAAACTTAATAGTTTCAGATAATGGTGTTGGTATTGACCCGAGTATAGACGCGAATCGCACTGAGCGCCTGGGCTTGAGATTAGTGAAAATTTTAGCTCGACAACTAAACGCCACAGTTGAATTTATTGCAGATTCTGGAACAACCGTTAAACTAACCTTTACGCCACTGAAATATAAATCTCGTTTTTAGGGAATAGTTTTTTATAGCATTGACAGTTTACAGTAGTACCCAATAAATCGGGTTAACGGAGATAGCAAACAAAGAAAGAGTTAGGAAAAATATAGGCTGTCCCGACCGAGTAGACGGGAATCGACAACAATCTATGTCTTAATCGACTTGATTTGCTGCTATAAAAGCAAACTGTCAACACGATCGCCCAACTTATAGCGCGTGCGCGCAAGTCTGCAAGTCTGCAAGTCTGCAAGTCTGCAAGTAGACTACATTCATACTTTCAGCTTTTACTAATGTCCTAACCATGGTGCGTAGTGCTATACACCTCGTTGAGGTGAGATCCAAGCGCGATAACACGGTGAAGGATTAACCCATCCCGAAATCCTTGACTATTTTCGCGCGATGAGGTGAAACCCCCCCTAAAGACATTTTACTAATCAGAGCATCATGGCTATTAAACTTAATTTTAACCCTGAGCCCAGTCGAAGAGTCTACCCTGAGCCCAGTCGAAGAGTCAACTCGACTCAACTTTCTCTACGTTGGATTTTGATGTTTGTTTTCAGTATTCAACTATTGGCCGCAGTCGGAGTCGTGGGGGGGTTGTCATTTCACCATGGACAACAAGCCATAGAAAAAATGGCACAACAGTTAAGCCTGTCTGTGAGTCATGAAATTGAACATCATCTCACAACCGATTTAAATCAACCACCACAATTGTCTCAACTGAGTCAATCTCTACAAAATTTACAACTGACGGATTCTGTTAAAGCTGTTATTTTAGATGGCGACGGCACTGCGATCGCTGCTTCTAATCTCAATCAAGAGTCTATCCCCTCAATTTCAGATGTTGCGATCGCTCATTTAAATCAAAACTATAGTTCTCTACAAGATATCGACCCACTGCGCTATTACCCGTTTGAGTTTGAAGGAAAACAACAACTTTTACATATTCTACCCGTCAATAATTCCTATGGTCTTGATTGGTTTGTCATGGTCGCCATCGAGATCACAGACTTTAGCGATGCTTTCGGGGAACAGAGTCAACTCACAATATTTCTCTGTGGCATCATCCTTGGGTTGATGGTGACTTTAGCATTATTAACAGCGCGTTGGATATCTGCGCCCTTAGAGCGCTTATCTGAGGCTGCTGATGCCATTAAAGCAGATCAACCCCCACCCCCATTTGAACCGACGGCAATTAAAGAACTCAATCGCTTAGGTGACTGCTTTCATCAGATGGTCCAACAACTGAAGCAGACTCAGCAAGTGAATGAAGATCGTGTTGAAGAACGCACTCAACAGCTTAATGCCTTAAATCAAAAGTTTGCTCAGGTGTTTGGCTATTCCCCAGTTGCGATGTGTATTAGTCGGATTGCAGATGGTTATATTTTAGATGTCAATGAAGCGTTTACTTATTTTCTGGGATACAGTCGAGAACAAGCCATTGGTTATACCAGCCAAGATTTGAATATCTGGGTTGATCTCGCTGATCGCAACCAATTGATCGAACAACTGCCATCCTTAGGATCAATTGCTCATTATGAAACCCAAATGCGAACCCAATCAGGAGAGGTGATTGATGTCGAGATATTTGGCACTACAATCGAAGTCGATCATCAACCCTGCTTACTGTTGGCTGGTTCAGATCTGACTCAACGCAAGCGAGGAGAAACAGAACGGGATTTGTATGAAAATCGCTTGCAGATGCAACAAATTGTGATGATGGAGTTATCCAAATCAACTGAATTACAAGCCGGAGATCTTAAAGTTGCTCTGAAAAAACTCACCATGATGATTGCTCATTTGTTAGATATAGATCGGGTGAGTATTTGGTTCTACAATGACAACAAGAGTCAATTACGTTGTGCAAATTTGTATCAACTTCATTCCCGTCAACATTCCTCGAATCAAACTTTATTAAAGACGGATGTACCCCACTATTTTAACGCGATCGCCACACAATCTTTAATCGTAGTGGATAATATTGAAACCCATCCCCATCTACAAGATTTGTATGTTTCCTATCTTAAACCGTTAGGAGTAACAGCACGGTTAGATGTGGCAATTTGTTCGGAAGGTAAAACAGTGGGTATTTTAAGCTTAGAACAAATTCATCGTCCCCGTCAGTGGTTACTTGAAGAACAAAATTTTGCTGCTTATTTTGCACATTTAATTGCTTTAGCCATTGAAGCGCGAGATCATGCTGAGGCTGAAGCGGCCTTACGCCAAAGTGAACAACGGTTTCGTCAATTAGCAGAGAATATTGAAAATGTTTTCTGGATGGTTGATCCCCAAACGCAAGAAATTCTGTATATTTCTCCAGCTTATGAAAAAATTTGGGGTCGTTGTTGTGAGGAATTATATGCTAGTCGAGATGCATTTTTAGAAGCCATTTATCCCGATGATCGATCTATTATTATTAGTACAAAGACTCAAAATGTTCATCAACCCCAAGAAATAGAATACCGAATTATTCGACCCGATGGTGAAATTCGTTGGATACGAGATCGAGCTTTTCCCGTTTATAATGACTCAGGAGAACTGTATCGAGTGGCGGGAATTGCTGAAGATGTCACCCAAGATAAACAAGCTCAAGCGGCTTTACGTCGTAGTCAAGAACGACTGCAACTGGCATTAGAAGCAGCCGAAAATGGTTTATGGGATTGGAATTTGATCACTGGGGAATTATATATTAGTCCTCAAGCCTTGCAGATGTTGGGGTATTGCGAGGAAGAATTTACGGGTTTAATCACTCAATGGCAAGAGATTATTCATCCTCTTGATAAACCTTGGGTATTGGAACGTTTGAATCAACATTTAACCCAAAATTCTGGTGCTTATGCTTTTGATTATCGCCTCCGAACCCGTGGCGGACAATGGAAGTGGATGGCTAATTATGGTAAGGTGGTTGAGCGAGATGCTCAGGGAAATCCAGTGCGGATGACCGGAGTACAACAAGATATTACGGAACGTAAAAAAGTAGAAGAAAAGTTACAAAATTCGTTACGAGAAAAGGAGGTTTTATTACGAGAAATTCATCATCGGGTGAAGAATAATCTTCATATTATTTCGAGTTTATTAGATTTGCAGTCCGATACATTGGAAAATGAGCAACTGGTAGAAATGTTTGCTGATAGTCAAAATCGGATTCGCAGTATGGCTTTAATTCATGAACAACTCTATCAGTCTCCTGATTTAGGACAGGTTGAATTTGGAGAATATATTCATCGGTTAATGAATAATCTCTTCTTTTCTTTTGGTGAAAATATTAACAATATTCAGCCGATTATTGAGGTGGATTCAGTTTATCTCAATATAGAAACAGCCATTCCTTGTGGTTTATTAATTAATGAAATTGTTACCAATGCTTTTAAGCACGCTTTCTCTCAAAGTTCTTCTGGGAAGATTCATGTACAGTTTTCTCAACAGGATCAACAGCTAAAATTAATTATTTCTGATAATGGCAAAGGCATTCCTAATACTATTGAGTGGCAAAAATCATCTTCCCTAGGATTGAGATTAGTTAAAATTTTATCTCAACAACTTAAAGCAAAAGTACAGACTGATTTTAGTCAAGGAACTTACTTTCAGTTCATATTCTTACCTTTAGAATATAAACAACGTTTCTAATGTTTTATATTGTTTATTATATGAGCTATAATCAATTTTTCCCTGCGATCGCTTCGGTTACTGCGAAGAAGTTTGAGGATATAGAGTAACGGGTTGACTCCACCCCAACATTATCATCGTCTCACACTGTAAATGAAGTTGACTCAACTTTTTGAATTATTTCAGGAAAATATGGGAAAACTATCAATAGAGCAAATTGATCTGGGTGAATCTCAATCATCTCAAATGATTCATGAATCGTAAACAAATTGAAGAATCCACTCCAAGGCTGATTCGACATATAACTTTACTCTTTTTTCTTTAAATTATTCTTGTTGAGTAAAAACCAAATTCTATTTACTATTTTTGATTTTTAAGAGGCTAGACTCAATGACTACTGCACTTGTCACAAAAAAACCTACAATTCTGATTGTCGAAGATGAGCTAATTGTTGCAGAAAATCTAGCTCAAAGCCTAAAAAAACTAGGCTATCCAATTAGTACAATTGTCAACTCCGGAGAACAAGCCATTCAAGCCGTAACCACTCACCATCCTGATTTAATTTTGATGGATATTATGCTAGTGGGAGATATTGATGGTATCGAAGCGGCTTTACAAATTTCTCTACAGTTTAAAATACCAGTCGTTTATATGACTGCTTATGCCGATCAATATACTTTAGAACGAGCTAAAAAAACAGAACCTTATGGTTATCTCGTCAAACCCTTTAAGCCTCAAGATATTCAGACAACAATTGAAATCGCCTTTCAGCGCTATCTAGCTGAAAAAAAGACACTATTATATCATCACCATCAACTGGAACAACTACAGAATAAGTTAGAAAATTTATTAGATAAACAGCAAACAGATATTAAAAATACAGCAATTAAACCTCAAAATAAAACAACGGGTCTAGCCCAGGATTTACAGCAAGCCATTAAACAAAAACAATTACAGCTTTATTATCAACCTCAAGTCGATCTAAATACAGGAATAGTAATTGGTGCTGAAGCCTTGTTACGTTGGTTTCATCCAGAAAAAGGGATGATTTCACCGAATACATTTATTCCCATTGCAGAAGAAACGGGTTTAATTATTGAGATTGATGAATGGGTTTTTACCACTGCTTGTCAACAGATTGACTCTCTGCATCAAAAAGGATTTACTGCTCTTAAAGTTGCTGTTAATCTATCAGGAGAACAATTCAAAACAGATAATCTCAATCAACGGCTACTTAAGATCTTAGAAAACATCAATTTAATGCCTGAGTTTATTGAAATAGAACTCACTGAAAGTACACTGATTAATGATGTTGCCTTAGGCATTCAAAATCTACAAGGGTTAAAAGAATTGGGTATTACAGTATCCGTTGATGATTTTGGCACAGGATATTCTTCCTTGAGCTATCTTAAACATTTTGCCTTTGATATCCTTAAAATTGATCGCTCTTTTATTCAAGATATCAATCAAGATCTCAAGCAGCAAGCTATCGTCAAAGCGATGATCTCGATGGCACATCAACTCGATTTAATTGTGATTGGAGAAGGCGTAGAAACCGAAGCAGAGTTAAGCTTCTTACAGAACAATAACTGTAATGCGGCGCAAGGATATTTTATTAGCAAGCCATTGCCTTGGTTAGAATTTCAGCAATATATCCAGCAGTCTCGTGTCCTGCCTGTGTCGATTTAAACAACTCGTTTAGCAAGTTGCACTAATAATCAGTATTTGTACAACTTGCACCCTGACGGGTTAATTTATCAGTCAATATTTTATTTAAAAACCTGTGCTAATAACTGAGTGGCATTGTCGCCCCCCTTGCCTTTTACATAAGATAAAATAATCGGAACAAATTGATTCACCATTGTGGGATTTAATCCTAATTTAGAAAAGCCACCCGCTAAGGCTGCAATATTACCGACTCCTCCCGGCGCACCCATTGCTGAGGCTAACCCCCCCAGCGCACCTGCCATTCCTCCCGCTTTAGGTGCAGCCGAGATCATATCACCAATTCCCGGAACAAATTGAGCCACTTGAGAAAATTGATCCCCTTTAAGCTGGTCTTGAGCCAGTTGAAATAACAAACCCGCGCCACCTTTAGCTTGAGTTTCTTCAACGCCGAGTTGGCTGGTAATCGCATTAACAAGTTCTAACATCGTTTGACTAAAATAAAAATGGATACTTACAACTTTTATCACGCTTAATTCTATTGAGTACAGTAGATTTGTGATAATCATTGACTGCAATATCATACTTTCTCCCTCAATCTCACTAACCCATCATTTAATAAATTCTTTAGAGTTGCTAAATCTAATGTCATGTCTTTATAGTAAAAAAATGTCAAACTGTTAAGGGAAGTAATCTCATAACTCCAATGGCTGTTCGTAAAGACACAATTTTTGAACGTTTCCTAGCGCCAATCTTTCAAAACTTTCTGATTGACCAAGACGCAATGGAGCAATTTCATCGTAGTATTGATTGGGACAAGACTTGCGATCGCCTCAAAAACCCCAATTTAGCCTATCCCAAATATTATCAATCTCAGAATTTTCATGGTATTGAAGGGGGTTATCTCACAATTGGCGCGGCTGTCTCCTATGATCCCGTCACGCAATATGTTTTACCCCCCAATGAAACTTGGGTCAGACAAGGAGTCCTTGATGCCATCAACAGCCACCCTCGTCGTATTCTAGACTTAGGTTGTGGCACTGGGTCAACCACATTACTCCTCAAACAAGCCTTCCCTGAAGCCGAAGTGATCGGGTTAGACTTATCCCCCTATATGTTAGCCGCAGCAGAAGCCAAAGCTAAAACAGCGGGGTTAGAGATACAGTTTATCCATGGAAACGCCGAAAATACAGGCTTTAAGGATACTTCTTTTGATTTGGTGACGGCCTCTTTATTGTTCCACGAAACCCCGCCAGAAGTGACTCAAATCATCTTACAAGAAGGTTTTCGACTGTTAAGCGCCGGGGGAGAAATAATCGTCCTCGATGGTAATCAAAAAACCCTGCGTCAGGTAGAATGGTTAACTCAAATTTTTGAAGAACCTTACATTCAAGCTTATGCTGCCGAGAATTTAGACGCAATGTTAGGTCAAGCTAGCTTTGCATCAGTCCGAACAGAAGACTGGTGGGGAGTTCATCAAATCAGTCGGGGTGTTAAACCCTTGCAAAGTGATGAAGATAATAACAGTTTATGGACAACCCGTGACAGATGGCAGATGGCATGATTCAAGTGTTGTCATTTGTCGGTACTCTTGTAATCGTGTAGAGGACAGGGATCGGAAGACTTTCCTAAATCCTCGTCTGGTGGTGTTTCCAAACTTCCCAACTGATATCGTTTTATAATTAACGAATGAGAAATAATATTTAAAGATCTATTTTTATGGTTCTTAAAGCAGTTTTGTTTGATTTTAATGGTGTCATTATTAACGATGAACCGATTCATGAGCAAATTATAGAAGAATTGCTATTAGAAGAAAATGTTTTAGTTAAATCCCAGGAATTTCGAGAATATTGTTTAGGTCGTAGCGATCGCGCTTGCCTGACAAATCTTTTGATCCGTCAAGGTCGGGTGGTTCCAGAAGCCTATCTCAATCAATTAATGACTCGTAAAACCAAAGCTTACCGTCAACAGATCGAAGCCTTAGAACAACTCCCCATTTATCGTGGGGTGAAAGATATTATTGATAAAGTGATCGTCGCCGAATTAAAGATGGCGCTTGTCAGTGGTGCCATGCGATCTGAGGTTGAATTTGTATTAGAAAAAACAGGACTGGATAAACATTTTCCTGTGATTGTTGCCGGAGATGATATTACCAGTAGTAAACCCGAACCGGACGGTTATTTACTGGCAATTGAACAGTTGAATCAAATCTATCCGGATTTAGATTTAAAGCCAGCAGAATGCCTTGTGATTGAGGATACTTTCGCGGGGATAGAAGCAGCCAAAAATGCAGGAATTCCAGTGGTTGGCGTGGCGCATACTTATCCGTTTCATATGTTGCAACGTTTATCAAATTGGTGTATTGACTATCTTTGGGAATTGGAATTAGACCGAGTTCGGCGAGTCTACCAAGCATAATTCTTGAGTCGGTTTGCTGTTATACTTTCTCCAATCTTGGGGAATGATAAAGTCAGTTTACTCTGATTGCGATCACCTACAACTCGGCGATGAATTATTCTTCTTTATCCAGTCCTCAGAGGCTAAAAGTACCGCTACGCCTAGTATTAATTGTACCGTTTGTAGTGCAAATCTTTACTGCGGTGGGATTAACTGGATATCTTTCTCTGCGAAATGGACAGAAAGCGGTTAATGATCTCGAGATTCAGCTACAAAATGAAGTTAGCAATCGCATCGATCAGCATTTAAATACATACTTAGAAATTCCTCATACCATTAATAAAATCAATGCAGATGCGGTAGAATTAGGCTTACTTGATTTACAGGATCTAGAAAAAACTGGGCATTATTTTTGGAGACAAATGCAGCAGTTTGATGTGGGTTATATCTATTATATGTTACCGACGGGAGAATACGCTGGAGCCGGATATTTCCTTGATTTAGAGAATGTTACGATTGACGAACTCTCAGCCCGAACACAATGGAAATCTAATGCTTATCAAACTGATACTCAAGGAAATAGAACGGCGTTAGCCAGCTCTTTTGATGATTATGAACCCTTAACAGAAGCCGCCTACACTGAAGCGGTTGAGAAAGGTTCGCCGACTTGGACTCATATTTATCAATGGGATAATTTCCCCAATATTTTATCGATTTCTGCCAGTTATCCCCTGTATAATCCAGCGAATCAACTCGAAGCAGTTCTCGTCACAAATCTACGAGTTTCACAAATTAGCGAGTTTCTCAGTGAGTTGTATGTTAGTCCGTCAGCCCGAACATTTATTCTTGAAAAAAATGGTTTATTAGTAGCAAGTTCAGCCACAGAAAAACCTTATAAAATGGTAGAAGGAAAAGCGCAACGATTGCCCGGCATTGAGAGCAAAGATCCATTAGTTCAAGCAACAACCCAACAGTTAAAACAAGATTTTGGTCAGCTAAAATCAATTAATCATAGTCAATTTATCCGGTTTACTCTCAATGGTGAAACTCAACTGGTGCAAGTCACCCCTTGGCGAGATCGCTTAGGGTTAGATTGGTTAATTGTAGTGGCTGTGGCTGAATCAGATTTTATGGGGCGAATTAATGCCAATACACGGATCACAATTTTATTATGTATTGCTGCGTTAATTGCGGCTATTATCATTGGAATTTATACTGCCCATTGGATTAGTCAACCGATTCTGAGAATTAGTCAAGCCTCTGAAGCGATTTCAAATGGTAACCTCAATCAAAAAGTGACTGCTCCCAGAGTGAATGAACTCGGAATTTTAGCCCAATCTTTTAACCAAATGGCACAGCAAATCCGAGAGTCTTTTACTATTTTAGAAAAACGAGTAGAAGAACGTACCGCTGAATTAAAAGAAGCCAAAGAAATCGCCGATACAGCCAACAAAGCAAAAAGTGAATTCCTGGCGAATATGAGTCATGAATTACGAACGCCACTCAATGCCATTTTAGGATTTACTCAACTGTTGCAGCAAGATTCTTCCCTCAAAAGTGATCAGCAGAAAAACTTAGGGATTATTAGTCGTAGTGGCGAACATTTACTCTCTTTAATTGGGGATGTATTGGATTTATCTAAAATTGAAGCCGGAAAAATTACACTCAACGAAAATTATTTCGATTTGTATCATCTACTCGATACCCTAGAAGAGATGTTAGCTCTCAAAGCTGAAGTCAAAGGTTTAAACTTAATCTTTGAGACAACAGCAGATGTACCTCAATATATTAAAGCAGACGAAAGTAAATTACGCCAAATTATCATTAATTTAATTAGTAACGCGATTAAGTTTACCGAAGCAGGTCAAGTTATCCTGAGAGTCAAATCAATTTCCCCTCAAACCTTGCAATTTAAAATTGAAGATACCGGTGCCGGAATTGCCCCAGAAGAAATCGATACCCTGTTTGATGCTTTTGTACAAACCCAAACCGGACGAAAATCTCAGCAAGGAACAGGTTTAGGTTTACCCATTAGCCGTCAATTTGTTCAACTGATGGGAGGGGATATCGAAGTCAAAAGTCAGCTCTATATTGGGTCAGTTTTTTCTTTTACAATTCAATACAGTCTAGCTGAAGCAATAGATATCGAACAACAACAACCCAACCGTCAAATTTTAGGTTTAGAATCCAATCAACCTATTTATCGTATTTTAGCAGTCGATGACCGTTGGGAAAACCGCCAACTGTTGGTTAAATTACTCACACAATTAGGATTTAAAGTTGAGGTGGGTGAAAATGGCTTAGAAGCGATTACAATTTGGGAACGTTGGCAACCTGACTTAATCTTGATGGATATGCGGATGCCTGTTTTAGATGGTTACGCCGCGACAAGACACATTAAAGCCACGGTAAAAGGTCAAGCAACCGCTATTATTGCCTTAACCGCAAGCGCATTTGAGGAGGAACGTTCTATTATATTATCGGCTGGCTGTAATGACCTTCTGCGTAAACCCTTCCGGGGATCGGTATTACTCGAAAAAATTAGCCAACATCTAGGGGTTCGTTATCGCTATGCAAACGCCTCTGTCTGCTCAACTCAAACATCCAAGATACCCTCCCCCTCGAATATACACTCAGTTAGAGTAAATCTGACGGTGATGCCGATAGAATGGAGAGAAAAGTTAAAGCAAGCTGCACTAGAAGCCAATGAAAATTTAATTTTGCAATTGATCGAACAAATTCCTCAAGCGTATCAAGATTTAATTGATCTATTGAAACAGTTAGTTGATGAATTTTATTTTGACAAAATTATTGATTTAACAGAATACAGCTATGAATCCTGATTTAGACAATCCAGCAAAAAGTAATATTTTAATTGTCGATGACCTGTTAGAAAATTTACAGTTACTGAATATTATTCTGCAAAATCAAGGGTATGAAGTCCGCAAAGCCCGTACCGGAAAAATGGCATTGATGTTAGCGGCAAATGTACCGTTAGACTTAATCTTGCTAGATATTAATATGCCGGAGATGGATGGTTATCAAGTTTGCAAAGCTTTAAAAGATAATCCTAAAACTTGTGATATTCCGGTGATTTTTATTAGTGCATTAAACGATGAATTGAATAAGGTACAAGCCTTTCAAGTGGGGGGTGTGGACTATGTGAGTAAACCGTTTCAAGTCGAAGAAGTATTAGCGCGGGTTGAAAATCATTTATCCATTAATCAACTGCAACAGCAATTGAAGGAGCAAAACACGAAATTAGTAGAATCAGAGGCAAAAGAACGGGAAAAATCTCAACAGCTTCAAGAATTATTAGATCAGTTTCAAATCGCTCAATTACACTTAGTCCAAAGTGAAAAAATGTCAGCTTTGGGTCAATTAGTTGCCGGAATTGCTCATGAAGTAAATAATCCCGTTAATTTTATTTATGGTAATCTTTTTCCAGCTCAAGAATATGCTCAAGAATTATTGGATCTGCTGCAACTCTATCAGGAACTCATTCCCAATCCACCCGATGAAATTCAAGCGATGATTGACGAAATAGACTTAGACTTCCTGCAATCAGACTTTTTACAATTAATGGATTCTATGCAGAGTGGAGCAAAAAGAATCAAAGAAATTGTCACTTCTTTACGCAGTTTTTCACGTCTGGATGAAGCAGCCAATAAAGATGTAGATATTCATGAATGTTTAGATAATACTTTAAGTCTTCTACATCACCGCTTACAATCTCAAGAGAATTTGTCTGAGATTCAGGTGGTTAAAGAATATGGAAAACTGAATCAGTTGAGCTGTTATCCCGCAGAACTGAATCAAGTTTTTATGAATATTATTAATAATGCAATTGATGCTTTAGAATATCAAAGAAAAACCCATCATTCCGACTCATCAATACCCCCTGAAATTACAATCCAAACAAAAGCGCTTGCTGAGGATGAACCCTGGGCAGTTATTCTAATTTCTGACAATGGAAAGGGAATTGAACCAGAGATTCAGCAGAAAATATTTGATCCCTTTTTTACAACAAAGCAAGTCGGAAAAGGAACAGGATTAGGGATGTATATGAGTTATCAAATTATTGTAGAAAAACATAAAGGAAAACTCAATTGTTTCTCGAATTCCGCAGGTGGTACAACATTTAGTATTGAACTTCCCATCACTTGAATATTAGGTAAAACCCAGATCTGTCCCCTTACCCGCATGAACTAAAGCCAGTTTTTGATAACGTTTAGCGTGTTCAATTAACTCTGCCGCTTCAGCCTCTGAGACTTCTCGGCGGGGTTTAGCAGGGACTCCTGCAACCATTGTACGAGGCGGAATATCCTTCGTTACCACCGCCCCAGCCCCAACAATACTACCCGCCCCAACCCGCACCCCATCTAGGATCACAGCCCCAATACCAATCAAACTACCCCGTTCAATATGAGCAGAATGAATCACAGCCCGATGACCCACCGTCACGTAATCTTCTAAAATTGTCGGTTGACCCGGATCGCCGTGCAAAACAGCCCCATCCTGAATATTACTACAAACTCCAATCATAATTTTTTCCACATCTCCTCGCACCACAGCACCATACCAAACACTCACACCCTCACTGACTTCAACCTGCCCCATAACCGTGGCATTCGGGGCAACAAACGCAGCTAAAGTCTGATCGACCGATGGCCAATAAGGGGGATTTAATTGAGTAGATAAATTCTCGTGACTCATGAAATTAAAAGATCAGAAAAAAGCAAGAAGTATTTCGCGGTTATAATAGAAGTCTACAAGCTCCGGTGCGATCTCAATTCTAAAATTGTGAGTATGAATTCTGCTTTGCAGTATCCAATCTTTGGCCCAGAAATACACTGTCCCCATTGCCGCCAGAAAATTGAGGCGTTGACTTTGACAGATACCTATCTCTGTCCTCGTCATGGGGCATTTGAGGCTGATCCGAAAACAAAAGATCTTGTTCATTTGCAGTCAGGACGGCATTGGCGACAATGGGAGGGACAATGGTATCGACAACATACCCACCCTGATGGCATTCGTTTTGAGATTCATGAAGCCCTGGATCGCTTACATACTCAGGGTTATCGGGCAACGAGGGTGATTATTGCCCAACGCTATCAAGATTTAATTAGCGCTTATCTTGATCCTTGTGCCTCTTGGCGGAATGCGGCGGAAAAAAATCAACCGAAATTATACGGCTTACCTGTAGAATTTAGCCCCGATCCCAAAGATGAACCCTGCTGGGATGTGATTAATTTTGATTTAGAAAAAGAACAAGGCGCACCCGTCCGCTATCCTTATTTTCCCCGGTTTTAGCGTGATGCATCATGTTTCTATTCGTACCGCAAATATCCATCGGGCGATCGCCTTTTATGAACAATTAGGGTTTAGCGTCTGCGAACGTTTTACCACGGGATATACTTTAGCCTGTTGGATGCAGGGGGAATTAGGCAGAATTGAACTGATCGAAATTCCCCAACCTAAACCCGCCCCAGATGCCTTTGGAGATGAGCAGTATGTGGGATATTATCACTTATCTTTTGATCTGACGAAAAATACCTCAGATTTACCCAGTTGGCTGAAAACATTACAAGGCCAATTTCAAACATTAACCGCAGATAATCCAGATTTATATCAATCGTTAAAAATCTTACTTGAACCCACTCAACAAATGATTGGTTCTCAAGTGTATGAAGTGGCTTTTATTGCCGATACCGATGGTTTACCCTTAGAATTTATTCGTTTGTTAAGCAACAGCTAGAGACGTAGCATGGTACCTCCTTACTACATCTCTACTTGAATATTCTTTTCTGTTTCTCTGTGGAATATTTCCTTATCAATGATTCACACATCAAGGGAAAGGAAGGATGAGAATTAAGCAATCTCAAACTGATTAACGGTTAAATTGGGAGCGCCTTGCAGAAGTGCTAATTCCGTAGGATCTTGAGCGCCAACACCGTCAATATCTAAACTCACAATACCTGTACTGGTATCGTAAAGGACGTTAGCACTATTACCCACCGCTTGAGGATTTGTACCGCTAACAAATACCCCTGTAGGCGATGCAGTACCGTTACTGAGATCCATCCCAGCGGTTAAACCGCTACCGACAAAACCACTGGCGTTAATTTGGAAGATATCCCCTTCTGCGGGATCAAAATCAGTGAGTGTATCGCGACCATCTGCTAACCCAGTATAGATAAATTCATCAGCACCGCCACCGCCAGTGAGTTCATCATCTCCTTCACCCCCGAGAATTTCGTTAGTGTTATCATTACCTACAATTAGATCATCAAAATCCGATCCGATAATATTGCTGATATTTTCATTTTCAAAATCAGTTTTAGTTCCAGCCGCTTCTAACACCGCTTCATAATAAAAATCTGCTATTTTTTCATAACCGGCAGCGGTAGGATGCAAACCATTATCGACTGAAAGTGGACTCATATCTGCGGCAGTAATACCATTATCGCCTTCCCAGATATCAACAAAAGAAATGTTTTCTCCTAAAGCTTCGTATTTGTCTACAATACCAGGAAGCTCGGCATTAAACTCTTCGATCTTGGGTGTACGTGTATCGTAATCATTGCGATCCTCATTGACAGGGGGAATTGTTGAAACAATTAATTCTGCATCCGATGAGAGATTATCAAAGATTCTAGGAATTAATCTTGTATCGAGGGTGTTGGCTGCTCCTATTCCGCCTCCGTCATTGGTTCCAATCATTAATAATACAATATCAGGATCTTCAGCCGGATCGTTGGCATCTTCGGGCCCAAGCCAAACATCTACTCCTCCTTCGTTATTACGACCAAAGCCGATTTGAATTATATTCCAGCCGGGATGTCCTTGATGATCGGTATCAAATCCATTACCGTTAGACTCAGACCCAACAAAATCAACGTTTAAACCCACATCTGTCAGGGCATCGGATAGTAGACGACGATAGCCATCCCAATCTTCTCTATCTTGAGTATTATCTTCTTTCCCGGCTGTAATTGAATCCCCTAACGGCATCAATTCAAAAGAGCGACCATAGTCTAACTCAATGGCAAAATCTTGATCCAGTCGGGCTAAAAGGGGACGGCTTGACTGACTATAACTAATCGTTTCACCATTAATGACAGGATCAGGATCGGTGTTATCATCTTCAGCGGGAATAAACTCAACAAAATCAACACGGGTAGATTCTCCTCCTTCTCGTTGTCCGGCTAAAGAAAAGACCGATCCTGTATTAACAATCGTATCTTGAGCTATAACCCTCGTAACTTGGTTCGTTTCACCGACTTTGGTATTACCTAAACTTTGATCAAATGTCCAAGAATCAAGTTCCTCTCCGGCTAAACTGGCGGTTAAACTTCCTTCACCATCACTTTCATCGAAGTAGGTCACAATAACATTGTATAAACCGCTAGGGCCAGTAAAGGTATAGTCTGCTGTCCCGGTTTGATCTCCACCTTCTACAAAATTAACGGCAATCACTTCTCCGTTGGATGCGGCAGCATAACCGTTACCGTTATTATCATCAATGATGTAATTTCCCCCAAGCTGAAAATCTTCTGCTTCGACTTTGACGGATACTAAGGGAACATTGGACTCAACTTCAACTTCAAAACTACCCAGCGTCCCACCCGCTAATGCATTGCCGTTGACATCAGTGACTGTATTGGCTGCGGTTACGCTATAACTTCCGGTTTCATTAAGATCCCAACTACCACCCGGTGCATCTACAGAATAGGTGGCGACGACTCGGGGTGAATCATTGGTGTTATTATCGACTCCGACCAAGGTAGCGGTTTGATTGTTGCCGTTTGGATCTTGAACTGCGATCGCTGTATTTAAGGTAGAAACATCAACCGCTGTATCATCCGCAAACGCTACCGTAAAGGTGTAAGGGTCTGTACTATCTGCATCAGTATTAAAATCACTAGCGCTGAGAGTAGCTGTAGGAGGAGTGGTATCTACATTCACCTGGACAGGGGTAAACTCCAGAAAATCAATGGCAGCGGTTTCTCCGCCATCGATAGAAGCAGCAATTTCTATTTCATCCCCTGGATTAATTTCGAGTCCCTGGATGATAACAGGTTGGACGAGATTTTGCTCAGAAGGGCGTAGACCCAAGTCTTGATCTAATTTGAGGTTAACCGGAGCATTATCGCCAATGGTGACCATAATGGTTGCCTGTCCATTGGATGTATCATGGTAACCCAGAGCCACGTCGTAGGTTCCAGCAGTGCCGCTAAAAGCAGTGGTTGCTTTGCCGGTTAACTCTGTCAGATGAATATGTTGACTGTTACTTGCAAAATCTCTTGTTTTGATCACATAACCACTATTGAGGGTCATGTTTTCTGCTTCTATGCGTTTAGCTGCCATGCTGGTTCTCCGAAGATCTACTGATTTTCATGTAGACAGCACCCTAAATAATAACTTTTATCTAAATTATTATAGAAATTTCACCTTATTAAGTTGTAACATTTCCAATTTAATACCACAGTAGTTTTACTGAATCTTTAATGATCATCACTACTATTTAAAGCAATTGTAAAATTTGCTCCTAGCCCCAAGATTGATGTAAGTTGAATCAAGAAGTCCGATACTAATGTCAATTCATCTGCTATATTTTCCGTGATCGTTAGTACTATTGCATTTTATCAGTCGTTCAGAACAAATATCCGTTTCTAATATCGCTCTCAAATAAAAAAAAGTTAAAGCTGATTCAAATCCTGGCGGCTACAGTTCACAATATGTGATTCATGTGTTAGCGGTGAATGAGTGCGGATGATGTATTAAGATCATAATATAGAAAGTATAAAGTATTGAATGTTAGTATCAATTCGTGCTTTTCGGATGCATCAAGGAATTTGGACAACTGACTCATCTATAGTTTCTCCTTTCGCTCTCGATCTTTCCTGTCGAATTTTCACTTATGAATAAAAGACATACAGCTATAAAAGCCATTCAACCTCCGTCTGAGCTGATCGTTGGGGTGATTATATTACTGGCAACGATATTACGGCTCTATCAACTCGATACCGAAAGCCTCTGGATCGATGAAATGCTCAGTATTGGGGATGCGGGGCGTCTCGATCAGATTTTGACGTTACCTTATGTTCGTCCCTTTTACTTCCTGCTGTTAGCGGGTTGGATGAAACTGGGAACTAGTGATGTGTGGTTGCGGGGATTTTCTGTCATTTTGGGAATTGTCAGTGTGTTTTTCACCTACCAACTGGGTCGTCGTTTGGTGGGAGCAGGAACCGGACAAATAGCAGCCCTAATCATGGCATTGTCGCCCTTGTTTATCAATCACTCTCAAGAAATTCGGATGTATACCTTGGTGAGTTTTTTGAGTTTGGCGGGAACATTAGCCATCAGTTATGCCATAGAACGTCCCACATTTCCGACTCTGGCGACTTGGAGTGTCGCTCGTACAGCCCTGTTAGTGACCAATGTCAACACGGTTCTGATTGTATTGCCAGATTTACTGATTGTTTGCTGGAAATACCGCCAGAAAATTCAGGCGCTATTCACCTGGGCGGCGGGATTTGCTGTTATCGGTTTGTTTTTCTTGCCTCCATTTTGGGCGCTGACTTTTGGTGGCGTTTCCCAAGAGTTTATGTCAGAGCAAGTGGGGGATTATTCTAAACCGGGTATCTTGCAGGTGGTGGGCATGATGACTCAGTTTGTGGTGTACTGGCCACTGCGGTATTTACTGAAATCTAATGAAATTTTCCTAGGAAAAGGGGAATTAGGAGATGGATCT
The DNA here is from genome assembly GCA_964434975.1 of uncultured Lyngbya sp. Taxonomy (GTDB): domain Bacteria; phylum Cyanobacteriota; class Cyanobacteriia; order Cyanobacteriales; family Microcoleaceae; genus JAAURB01. The sequence goes on along the minus strand of CAYSWY010000053.1, from coordinate 21,566 downwards.
TTAATCAGTAGTCTGTTTGCCACCCAAGGGGTAACGTTACTGTTTTATGCCGGATTTACTGCCCTACTGTGTGGACTGCTGGGGTTAACTGTGATTGCTGCCATGACAAAGCAACCCTCAGAACGATTACTCTGGTTAATGGCCTGGGCGTTTATCCCAGCGATCGCCACTTTTGTTTTATCCTATCTAAAAGGTCCTATCTGGTTCCCTCGCTATCTAATGTTCATTGCCCCGTACTTTTTGATTTTAGTTGCAGGGGGTTTTATGGTCATTTGGAATTGGCGCAAACCTGTGGCAGTGGCAATTGTTGCAGCTTATTTAATTGCAGTCAGTGGCGGTTTAAAAGATTACTACACTACTTTGTACCGTAACGATTGGCAAGGGGTGGCTGAATTGATTCAGCAAAATCAACAACCACGAGATGTAATTGTTTATTATTCCGTTGAACGCTTTTTTGACCAATCCTTGCCTCGATATTATCAAGGCGATGCCCCATTGTATCCCATCAACAAACCGAATGCTGACCCGCTTGCACCTGCTTATATTCAACAAGAGTTAGGTTCTGTTTCCCCAATAGAGTCCCGTTTGTGGCTCGTTTGTTGGGTATTTTGCAAAGATCAAGAAGGAATTGAAAATATCTTTGAAACCTTAGTGGGGGACAATTTCACCCTAGAAAGCCAGACAACATTTAAAAGTTTAGAGTTTGACCCAGTGAAAGTTTTTTTAGTTCACTCTGATACAGACACACCATCAGTTGAGCCTGTGAGGGATTCTTGACTTGAGTCCATGAATTAAAAGAAGTAATATATCCAGCAAGTCAAGATTTGATGTTGTTGATTGTATCAAAGAACCAAATAGAAATCCGGTAAATTCTAGAATAATTTGAACGGTTACAGTAAACTAAGGAATGAAGGCTAACGTCGATCAATAATCCTAAACCAATCAGAGCAGTCTAATCTCTTGCGAGCAGATCAATTTTCTCAATTCTCAGTGTGATGCATTGAAAATTGGAACCTACCTATTTTAACATTCATCAACAAGACTTTGACTTCTAAGTCATCTATAAACTTTCTCAAAATCACATGAATACTTCTCAAATTGATCAAATGATCTCTTCTCCAACTGAGTTATCTCAACAGCCTCAGGTTTCAGTTGTAGTTCCTGTTTATAACGAGGTCGAAAGCTTACCGAAACTGCTCAATAAAATTCATGAAAGTTTAGAAAAAACGGGATTAAGCTATGAACTGATTTGCATTGATGATGGCTCTTCAGATGGCTCGACTGAATTGTTGAGACAAGAAGCAAATCAACGTCCTTATCTCAAAGCAATTATCCTCCGTCGTAATTATGGTCAAACCCCTGCGATGGCAGCCGGATTTAATTATTCCACGGGTGAGGTGATCGTCACTTTGGATGGGGACTTACAAAACGACCCCGCCGATATTCCGAAACTGCTAGATAAGTTAGACGAAGGATACGATGTCGTCAGCGGTTGGCGTCATAAACGACAGGATCATTGGACCCGAGTTTTACCCTCTAAAATTGCCAACCGGTTGATTGGAAAAATGACAGAGGTCAAACTTCATGATTATGGCTGTTCTCTGAAAGCCTATCGGGCAGATGTAGCCTCAGATATGAAGTTGTATGGTGAACTCCACCGCTTTTTGCCCGCTTTAGCAGCAATTGAAGGGGCGCGAATTACAGAAATTGAAGTGGACCATCATGAACGTCAGTATGGTCAAAGTAAATATGGCTTAGATCGAACTTTTCGAGTCGTGATGGACTTGCTAACCATCTCCTTTATCAAAAAGTTCCTGACTCGACCCATGCACGTTTTTGGTTTTCTGGGTTTAGTTTCATTACTACTGGGAATTCTGTTTGGGGGTTATTTAACCTTTGCAAAATATGTTCTAGGGGAGGCCATTGGTAATCGTCCTTTACTGAACTTTTCTGTGCTGTTAATCCTGACTGGGGTTCAACTGTTCTGTTTTGGTTTGTTGGCTGAATTATTAATGCGAACTTACCATGAATCACAGAATCGACCCATTTATCGAGTTCGAGATGTGGTCAACCGTCGTCAAACCCCTCTATCTGCCCCTCAACATAATCAAAGTCATGATAACCCGGTTAATCCCGCTAATTCAGTCAATTCTGTTAATACCCTTAAAGATAGTCCGTAGAGTTTAACACTCTTGACTGAGATCAAAAATCTGACACATCATATACTGCGGTAAACTCCGATCCGACTGAGGCTGAACAGAAGATTGACTTAGGGCGGTTTCAGTCGGATTGTTAGAGGGAGTAACACAAATGCCTAACTGTCCAATTCCAACCATGAGAGTGTTCATTCTGTGCAGAATCTGACTTTTCTCTTGAATCAGTTGATTGGCAGTAGATACATCGTCGGCCACAATAAAAAAGGTTTTGATGTTTGCTGAATTGGGCGCAATCCCAAAATAACAATTCTCAAGCAAGGCTTGAATAGCAGGGGTTAAATTGTCAATGAAATGATGAATCAGCGCTTGATATAATGACTCATTCAGCCTATGATCGTTGGAAATCGGTTGATGTAACATAAGACTTTTTCAGTTCTCCACCCCAAAGGTAACAGCAATATGTTCTTGTTTTACAATTTAACATTTATTAATATTATTAGCGCAAGTCGTTGTTAGTTATTAGTTATTAGTTCTATGTGCGTACCGCACAAGCCCTCGCCTTCGTTCTCTTGCTGTGGGATATCTCCTTCCTCAAATCACCTGATCACCCCGTCTTCCCACTCTCTTCAGTGGCTTGTTGGATAGAGGCTGACGAGTGGTTGCGATCGCCACAACTCCAGCAACGGGAATTTTTGCCCGTTTTAAGGTTTGAATTGCATCTTTGACGGTTGCCCCAGAGGTAAAAATATCATCAACTAAAATAACAGAATAACCTGAAGAACCCCGTTGAAAATCTCGTCCTACAGCAAACGCCCCTTTTAAATTATTCTGACGTTGTTTAGCCGATAGTTTATGTTGTGCGGTTGTCGCGCGAATTCGTTTCAAGCCATTTGCCTTAAGCGGCAAACCCGTCACTTGACAAAAACTACGGGCAATTAATTCAGCCTGATTAAATCCTCGTTTTTTTTGTTTAGCCGCAAACATCGGGATGGGAACCACAACCAACTGATTTAAGGTAGACTCGGCTGTATTCACCCAAGCATCTCCCAGAGATTCTCCCAGAGGCTGAGCAATTTCAGGACAATCATGATACTTTAATCTTGCGATCGCCTGTTTTAAGGCACCTTCGTAGCGTCCCCAAATAAACACCGGAATTCCCTTTGTCCAGCGCAGTCCAGCCGGAAATTGACACTCCTCAAGTTGGGTTTGACAATCATCACAGAAGCAAATCTCAGCCGGACGAGAACATAACGGACAATTGGGTTTAAGGAAAAAGTTAAGAAATGCTTTGATCCAGCGCTTCATCTGTCAAAATTCTGTTCGAGAGTAGATACTGACTGCTATCAAGATTCCCCAAGAATCAACAATAATGCATCACAATAACAGATAAAGATTTCACGGAAGACTGCGGTGGATATTAAACAGGTGATTATTGCCCATAAGGCTAGAGATCCCCAGAGTAGACACTGGGCAGAAGAATATGCCCAGGAATTTGAAAGCCGAGGTTGTAGGGTATTAATGGGGCCGTCTGGGCCAAAAGATAATCCCTATCCTGTTTTCTTGGCTTCTAGTAATGTACCGATTGATTTAGCGATTGTTTTAGGCGGAGACGGGACTGCTTTAGCCGCTGCCCGTCATTTAGCCCCGGAAGGGATTCCCATGTTAGCTGCCAACGTTGGGGGGCATTTAGGCTTTCTCACGGAGTCTTTTGAAGATGTCGAGAATACAAAAGCAGTGGTTAACCGCCTGTTTGAAGATCGTTATGCTGTCCAACAGCGGATGATGTTACAGGCAGCCACCTTTGAAGGGAACCGTATTAATTTAACCCCAGAAAGTGATATCTTTTTGGCGTTGAATGAATTTTGCGTTAAACCCGCTTCAGCCTATCGGATGCCGACTTCAATTCTAGAAATGGAAGTAGATCGTGAGGTTGTGGATCAATATCAAGGGGATGGTTTAATTGTTAGTACCCCAACAGGTTCAACCTGTTATAATGCTTCAGCCAGCGGCCCAATTATGCATCCGGGGATGGAAGGGTTAATTGTTGCCCCAATCTGTCCTTTGAGTCTTTCCAGTCGTCCGATTGTGTTACCCTCAGGATCTGTTGTCAGTGTGTGGCCGTTGGCTGATGCCGAACATGAAACTAAATTGTGGATGGATGGGGTATTAGCCACTTCTATTTGGCCAGGGCAGCGGGTGGATGTGCGCCAAGCAGACTGTCAAGCCCGATTTATTATTTTGCGAGAAAATTATTCTTATTATCAAACCCTCAGAGAAAAATTACAATGGGCAGGGGCAAGAATTCGCTATGTGAATAATCATCGTAATTAGTGTTAGGGAACGGGGAACGGGCGATCGCGTAACAGAATCATCAAAAATCCTGTACAGACGTTACATGTCAATCTCTACGTCTAACCCCTGACTTGCTAACTCCTAACACCTAACACCTAACACCTAACTCCTAACTCCTCGTTTCTTGCGATACACTAAAGGATAAACCTTTTTTAAGTTGATCATATTTTTAAGCACTGAGTTATGACATCTATTGCAACTTCTAACCCTGAATCTCAAATGGATAACTCCAAACGGGGTTTACCTGTAACAATTATTACGGGTTTTCTCGGGAGTGGAAAAACCACTTTATTAAATCATATTTTATCCAACCAAGACGGGGTAAAAACGGCTGTTTTAGTGAATGAATTCGGTGAGATTGGTATTGATAATGAGTTGATTGTTGCCACCGATGAAGACAATACGATGGTGGAACTAAGTAATGGTTGTGTTTGTTGTACGATTAATGAAGATTTAGTTAACGCGGTTTATAAAGTTTTAGAGCGTCCCGAAAAAATTGATTATATGGTGGTAGAAACCACGGGTTTAGCCGATCCACTGCCTGTGGCGCTGACATTTTTGGGTACAGAATTACGGGATATGACTCGTTTAGATTCGATTGTAACGTTAGTTGATTGCGCTAATTTTAGCTTAGATTTGTTTAACTCCGAAGCGGCATTAAGTCAAATTCAATATGGTGATATTCTGATTTTAAATAAAACAGATTTAGTAGATGTTGCCGATGTTGATAGTTTAGAAGTCCGTATTCGAGATATGAAAAACGATGCCCGGATTCTTCGCACCACTCAATCTCAAGCTTCTTTACCTTTAATTTTAAGTGTAGGATTATTTGAATCTGATAAATATTTCCAGTCTGAAGAACATCATGATCGCGATCATCATGAACATGAACATCACAACCACGACCATGATCATGAACATCACGAACATCATCACCACGATCATGATCGCGACCATGACCATCACTCTCACCATTTAGAAAATGATGGCTTTACTTCCTTATCCTTTGAAAGTGATAAACCTTTTTCTTTAAGAAAATTCCAATATTTTTTGGATAATCAACTCTCCAGTAATATTTTCCGCGCCAAAGGAATTATGTGGTTTGATGAAAGTCCAAAACGTCATATTTTCCACTTAAGCGGTAAGCGCTTTTCAATTGATGATGATGAATGGAAAGGAGAAAAGAAAAATCAAGTGGTATTAATTGGTCAAGATTTAGATCATGACGAGTTGCGATCGCAATTAGAACATTGCCTGTGCTTGCCATCAGAAAGCCGGGGTAAAGGTTTCGGCAGATAAACCATATTCCCCGTAGAGACGTTACATGTAACGTCTCTACCCACAGATGATGCGTTTTGCTGTCGCGTGCGCTGTTATAGTAAATTTTAGGAATGCCTATCTAAGAATTGACAAATCTCATGATCCAGCGATTTAAACAAGGCAGAACCTTTCTGCTCAATATTATCTTACCGATTTTCTCTATTGTTTTAGCGACCCAACTGTGGGCAACTCCCGTCCAAGCCACAGGAGTGTATCAAATGCCCAATTTATCTCCAGATGATCCCACTTGGATTGTAGACGACGGGGATGTTCTCAGTCGAGCCACACAAGGACGGATTAACAAGACAATTTCTAAACTGGCAGAGGAAACGGGTAACGGCATTCGCTTTGTCACCATTCGCCGTTTAGACTATGGTGAAACAGTGCAAAGTTTTGTTGATCAACTGTTTGAAAAATGGTATCCCACCTCTGAAACAGGCGCAAACCAAACGATTTTGTTACTCGATACCCTCACCAACAATAGCGCCATTCATACAGGAGTGACAGCCAATACTTTATTGTCTGATGAAATCGCCGAAAGTGTGGCAAACGAGACCTTACAAGCGCCATTACGGGACGGAAATCGCTATAACGAAGCCTTTGTGGATGCCACAAATCGTTTAGTTGCAGTCTTATCCGCTCAAAACGATCCGGGCCCACCTCAACTGAGAGATAATATTCAAGTGGAAGGAACGTTTAAGACAGCCGAAGAAACCGATGACCAAACTTCAACTATTGTTGTCGTCATTATCTTAGTCATTGCAACGGTTGCACCGATGGCAACTTATTTCTATTTTCAACGTTCTTAAATTATTCAAAATTAAAAGTGTGATGCATTTTTAATGACTCAAAATCTATACCCTAATGCAGTTTATTGATCAAGTTGAAATTGAAGTCGAAGGTGGCAAAGGTGGCGATGGCATGGTGGCTTTTCGTCGAGAAAAATATGTCCCGGCTGGGGGGCCGGCTGGAGGGAATGGAGGCAATGGTGGATCGGTAATTTTAGTTGCTGTCGATCACCTTCAAACCCTCCTCGACTTCAAATATCGGCATTTATTTAAAGCAGAAAATGGTCAACGAGGCGGGCCAAAAAATATGACGGGAGCCACCGGGAAAGATTGGATTTTAAATGTTCCTTGTGGCACAGCAATTTATGATGCTGAAACTAAAGAATTATTAGCCGATTTAGTCTTACCTGGCGATCAATTTAACGCGGCAAAAGGGGGGAAAGGAGGATTAGGAAATCGTCATTTTTTAAGTAATAAAAATCGCGCCCCGGAATATTCTTTACCCGGATTAGAAGGGGAACAACGACGGTTAAGACTAGAGTTAAAATTAATTGCAGAAGTCGGTATTATTGGTTTACCTAATGCCGGAAAATCAACTTTAATTTCATCTTTGTCTTCAGCTAAACCTAAGGTGGCAGATTATCCTTTTACAACCCTAATTCCTAATTTAGGAGTGGTCCGAAAACCCACAGGAGACGGAACTGTTTTTGCGGATATTCCGGGTTTAATTGCCGGGGCGCATGAGGGTGTAGGTTTAGGGTCAGATTTCCTCCGCCATATTCAACGGACGCGAGTTTTACTGCATTTAATTGATATTACAGATATTGATCCCATTGCGAATTATCACACCATTCAACATGAGTTAGAAGCGTACGGAGAGGGACTCAAAGATCGTCCTCAAATTGTGGCTTTAAATAAGGTGGATGCGGTTGATCTTGACAGTGAAGCCATTCAACAACTGATTGCTGAGTTTCGTCAAATGATTTCTGACTCTGTTTTTGTGATTTCTGCTGTAGCACAAATTGGACTGAATGAACTGACGCAGCAAGTGTGGCAGACTCTAGAACTTAAACAAGAGGAAATAAAAGACTTTTAAATAGACATTCCTGATAGGCTTCTGTGTAAAAAAGATAAATAAATTTTACTAAAAATAAAATTAGATCACTCCTAGGATAAAATTGAGATTATTGGGTTGGGATAGGATTCATAATCAGTGATGAAGGGCTATCCTATTTTAATCTGAATTCATCCTTAAAGTAGAGGGCAATTGTGTGATTTGAAGTCGGCATAAATTCAACCAGCCGTCTTTCCAATAAAACCCTCACTAATCAACATTACGGTGATTGACATCCATGAAAATTGCGATTCTCTCTCAAGATCCTAATTTGTATTCTACTCGACGACTGCGGGAAGCCGCAGAACAACGGGGCCATGAAATCCAAGTGATTAATTACCTTCGTTGTTATATGAATATTACCTCCCATAAACCTCAGGTCATTTACGGCGGTGAACCCTTAGAAGGAGTCGATGCTATTATTCCTCGAATAGGGGCTTCTAATACCTTTTATGGGACTGCAGTTGTTCGGCAATTTGAGATGATGGGAGTGTTTACAGCAAACGAGTCTCAAGCAATTTCGCGATCGCGGGATAAATTGCGCTGTTTACAACTGTTAGCCCGAGAAGGAATTGGTTTACCCGTCACCGGTTTTGCTCATTCTACCAAAGATATTGACGGTTTAATTAATGTTGTCGGCGGCGCACCATTGGTGATTAAATTACTCGAAGGCACTCAAGGAATTGGGGTGGTATTAACGGAAACCTATCAAGCGGCAAAGTCTGTGATTGAAGCGTTTCGTGGGTTAGACGCTAATATTTTAGTACAGGAATTTATCAAAGAAGCAGGCGGGGCAGATTTACGTTGTTTTGTCGTCGGCGATCGCGTCGTTGCATCGATGAAACGTCAGGGGGCCAAAGGAGAATTTCGCTCTAATTTACACCGGGGCGGGAGCGCTGAGGTGGTAAAATTAACCCCAGAAGAACGCTCTACTGCGGTGCGTGCAGCTAAAGCGACGGGACTAAAGGTGGCAGGGGTAGATTTACTGCGATCCAATCATGGCCCGGTAGTGATGGAGGTGAATTCTTCTCCGGGACTCGAAGGAATTGAGAAAACAACACAGATCGATGTACCGGGGAAAATTATTGAGTTTTTAGAGAAGAATGCCGCTAAAGGAAAGAATCGCGATCGCATTCAAGGTTAACAGCGTTAAGCTTTGATGATGGAATAGATTGGTCAATTTAATGATATGCTAGGGTTTGAAGATTTGATACATTCATTAAAAGGTAAATAATCATGGAAGTTAACAATCTAGGATTTGTGGCAACACTGTTATTTATATTAGTGCCTGCGGTTTTTCTTTTAATTCTTTATATTCAAACCCGCGAAGAAACCGAATAAAATTAGACCTCATTTTTTTACGGTTTAACATTAACAAAAAAGTGCCAAAAATCACGCTAAGGTGTCGGCACTTTTTTATATGGCTTAGTTTTAGGGTTTGCTGGTACGGGCTAATAATACAGGGCATTCAGCATGAATACGGACATAATCTGATAACGATCCGCCAATCAGTTTATCTAAGTCTACTAAACTTTTAGCCACTGTCGGCCGGCGATCTGGAGATCCTAAAATCAGTAAATCAGCATTGACCAATTCAGCAATCTTACAAATTTCTGGCCCCGGTTTGCCCACACCACTGACACAGCGGTATTTAATTCCCATCCGTTTGGCCTCAGCCGCCGCCGATGCTAAAACCGGGTCAGACTCAGCATTAGTTGAATAATCTTCTGTCCCGCTGCTGCGTAAATCCTTGTTAACATGAGCTAATATCAGTTCACCCCCTGGTAAATTCTTCACCATCGAAATCGCCATTTCTAGGCATTGCTGGGAGTCTTCTGACGGGTCAAGGGCAACCATAATTTGTCGGAGTTTTTTAACATACGTCCCATCTTTCACCAATAGCATGGGATGGGAAGTTAACTGAAACACATATTGACTGACGGAGTTTTCCAGAATTGCCCGCAGTCCTTGCAGTCCCCGAGATCCCATAATAATCAAGTCAGCATTTTCCTCATCTGCCACTTGACAGACAATATCCTTAGCATCTCCTTGTTTGAGGCGAGGATTCACTTTACTCGGATCAATTTTTAAAGATTGTACGGCTGTGGCTAAAATTTTTCCGCCTGCTTCTAATTTATCAGCCATCCCCTCGGCAGAGGCTTGAGGCGGTACAACATGAAGAACTGTGACTGAAGCTTGTTGAAATGGAGGCAAATCAATCAGCATATTCAACATTTCTTCACACAAGCCACGACCGGCTACAGCAACTAAAATTTTATTGATCATCTGTTCTTCCTATGATTCAATCCGATTTGTATAGAGGTTTCTGAGGTGTCAGCGATCAACTGACAAAATTATTGAAAATGTCTCTTATATTCAGCATAATCTGGATATCTGACAGATAATTTGTAGAAATGTAGCGTTTTAAAACAGTTAGTAACGTATCTTCTATGCAACCGTCTCAAAGCTATTCTGCACCCACTCTCACCCCCGATGGTTGGCTGAATTATCAAGTTCATGCTTTTCCTCATCACACAGACTATGCCGGAGTCGTTTGGCATGGCACTTACATTAACTGGATGGAAGAGGCGCGAGTTGAGTGGTTACGCTTAGCTGGACTGCATTACTCTGACTTAGTGGCAATGGGTTGTGATTTACCCGTAGTGGATTTGTCGATACGTTATCATCAGTCTGTCACCATGGGAATGGATGCAATGGTTCGTTGTCGTATTGCTTCTGTACCTAAGGTACGGATTCAATGGGAGTATAAAATAGAATCTCTTGATGCTCAACAAACTTTTGCCACTGCTACCGTTACTTTAGTGCCTGTTGATCGCAAAACCCATAAAATTCTGCGTCGCCTCCCGTCTCAGTTACAAGCCTTATTTACGCCGAGTAGCTGATGTCGGTAAAGATCTATTAACATAAAGATTAGGTATAAAAACTAGAACGATCCAAAATAGTCAAGACAAGCGAGTAATTATTTCATGGCAAGTCAGATTGTTGTAGAAAAACAAAAGTTAGAGAATCCTCCTTTTGAGATTCATTATCTTGGCGATCGCGTTTTACGACAACCCGCTAAGCGCGTATCTCGTGTGGATGATGAAACCCGCAAATTGGTGCGAGAAATGCTGCAAACGATGTATAGCGCCGATGGCATTGGTTTAGCTGCGCCGCAAGTGGGGGTGCATAAACAAGTAATTGTGATTGATTGTGAACCAGATAACGCTGCGACTCCACCATTAATCTTAATTAATCCTGTGATTAAGAAATATGGTTCTGATCTTTCTCCGTTTCAAGAAGGTTGTCTGAGTATTCCTGGAGTCTATATGGATGTGGTGCGTCCAGAAATCATCGACGTTTCATTTAAAGATGAAAATGGCCGTCCTCGCACCATTAAGGCCAATGAATTACTCTCCCGTGCAATTCAACATGAAATGGATCACCTCAGTGGGGTATTATTTGTAGACCGGGTGGAAAATCAATTGGCTTTAAATGAAGAACTCGCCAAGCATAAGTTTTCCCCCAGAGCGGTTCGACGAATGAAATAAATTATCAAGTTAAGGAATAGAAAAATAATGGTCGGTACTCCAAAAAGTGGTTTATTTTTAGGGGGTTCATGCATTGCAGGAATCGCCGCTGTCGGTTCTATTTTTGAGCTATCTTCAGGCGATCCTCAGTTGGGAGGACTGATCACAACAGTGATTTTAGGATTAAGTATTCCATTAGGAATCTTTCTATTTTTTGCGGCTATTAAAGAAGCTCAAGCCAATCAATAATTATGATTGATTAATAGTTTATATTTCCCGTTGAGTACAGCGGGAATTTTTTATTATAATTTTTTATTAGTAGTAAGTTTATAGTATTAGGTTTTAGGTTTTAGGAATCCGAAAGTACTGTTAAATAAAGGTATTTGTTATTATTTACGCCCGCTCAATCTGTAAACAGCGCAAAGATGATTGCAATCCTTTGATTAATATTCTCATCAAAAAATATAAAGGATTCACAAGCACAAGCTTTCACCCGAATTTAAACTTTTCTAACGCTTTAATCATACAATTTCTATATAAAATCACTATATTTTATCAGAAAAACTCGGATTGCAGAAATTGACCAAGCCGCAATAATAATACTGTAAATTCCGATTTTAATATTGCGATCAGACGGTAGAGGATTAAAGCAGCGGCTAAGAAGACTTTTAATAAATTGACCTTGTTGTTGTTGCTTTTCTGGAGAAGTATCTTGTAAAGCGTTTTCTATATTCGTTAAAATACAAGTACCTTGATTCAGTTGCCACTGCAAAATCATTAAAGGAATTAAAATTAAGTGGATTTTACAAAGAAATAAATTAGGAGAAAATCCGCCTAAAATCACAAAAATCAGAATACTCAGATGTAGTAACTTCAGGGTTTGAACTAAAATTTTTTTATAAAGCATTCATCAATCTGTGGTTGGAATGACTTAATTGTTTAGCCTCTCTCACTGCCTAAAAAAGAAGCAAAAGAGGCTAAATTATAATGCTTAAAGCTTAGTGCCACATTCATGACAGAAGTTACTGCTAGCAACGTTTTTCGTGCCGCAACTACTGCAATAAACCAATTCTGCCGCCTTTTCTAACTGTTTGCGTTCAGGCAGTCCTAACATTTGAGCATTATTCTTACCGGGCGCGATCATCGGATAACAGTTTTCTTCTCGGTGAACCACCACATTCATCAAAACAGGGCCATCATGAGCCAACATTTCGGCGATCGCATTCTTCAGATCGTCTCGATGGGTGATTTGCATTCCCTTCACCCCATAAGCTTCGGCAAGCTTCACAAAGTCCGGCATTCCCATTTCCATATTAGAAGAGGAATAACGTTCACCAAAAAAGGCTTGTTGCCACTGACGCACCATTCCTTGCCAACCGTTGTTAATAATCACAGTTTTGGCGGCAATACCATACTGCGCTAAAGTCCCTAACTCCTGAATATTCATCTGTACACTGGCATCCCCAGCAATACAAATCACTTGATCGTCGGGTAAAGCAACTTTTGCCCCCATGGCTGCCGGAATACCATAACCCATTGTGCCTAATCCGGCGCTAGAAATCCACCGACGCGGCCCATTTTTGAGGAATTGAGCCGCCCACATTTGATGCTGACCCACATCCGTTGTAAAGTAAGCCTCAGGAGCCATCTCAGTCAGTGCCACAATCACTTCTTGAGGAGAAAGTTGATCGGGGTATTGAGGGACGTGTAACGGATAGTCTTCTCGCCAACGATTAATTCGTTCTAACCAGTCTTTCGTCTGATTGGAGTCGGTTTGATTTCCTAACTCTCGGCAACGTTGCAATAAGTCTGCTAATACTTGCCGGACATCCCCAACAATGGGAACTTGAGGAATGCGATTTTTACCGACTTCGGCGGGATCGATATCAATATGAATCACTTTAGCACGAGAAGCAAATTCATCCAGTTTTCCCGTCACGCGATCGTCAAACCGCGATCCCACTGCCACCAATAAATCACATTCACTCACAGAGAAGTTGGCATAAGCCGTGCCATGCATTCCCAACATTCCCAAGGCTAAAGGATGATGTTCGTCAATTGATCCTTTACCCATCAAGGTTGTCGTCACCGGAATATTAAAATGTTCTGCTAGTTGCTTAATTTCAGCGTGTGCGCCTGCTGCGATCGCGCCGCCACCGATGTACAATAAAGGACGTTCCGCTTCTTGTAACAATTTAATCGCTTGATTAATTTGCCGCAGATGACCTTTAACGGTGGGACGATATCCGGGTAAGGTGATTTCTCCGGGGTTGACGGGAACATAATCAAATTCTTCTACGCCCACATCTTTGGGAATATCAATCAGTACAGGCCCCGGACGACCACTACTGGCAATATGAAACGCCTCAGCCACGATCCGTCCCATCTCCCTCGGGTCGCGTACCACATAAGAGTGTTTGACAACGGGAAGCGTAATTCCAAAAATATCTGTTTCTTGGAATGCGTCTGTGCCAATTGCCGGGCGAGGAACTTGTCCGGTGACTACAACCATCGGAATTGAATCCATGTGGGCTGTAGCAATCCCTGTGACTAAATTTGTCGCTCCAGGGCCAGATGTCGCGAAACACACCCCTACTCGTCCAGTAGCGCGGGCATAGCCATCGGCTGCGTGACTTGCGCCCTGTTCATGGCGCACTAAAATATGTTGAATTTCTCCAGTGGCTTCTGCTTCATACAAAGCATCATAAATGGGTAAAATTGCGCCACCGGGATAGCCAAAAATATGTTCTACACCATGACGAATCAAACTATCAATCAAAGCAAATGCACCGGTAGCACGTTTAGGAGCGACTTTAGTTTTCTGTTGCACAGGAGTTCCTCTTAGGTAGTATCAATATATTCTTAAATTCTATAAAGACTTTATTCTATATTTCAAGAAAGTTGATGGGTTTCCAAATTGGCTAGTTTTAACAACACTTTACAATTGCCCGATCCAATATTGATTTTAGAATGTCTATGGTCAATCAGTAGTATTGTTATAGCATTGGGGTAACCCTTACCCATAGATGTATCATACACTACAAATTAGTCTTGCTGAGCGGTGATATCAATCTGGTGTCACGCTTTGTGGCGAAGTTATATGATGATAAGCGTTAGGAGTGAAACTCTTGAAAAAGATTGAAGCAATTATCCGGCCATTTAAACTAGATGAAGTCAAAATTGCTCTGGTGAATGCAGGGATCGTCGGGATGACTGTCTCTGAGGTTAGAGGATTTGGTCGTCAAAAAGGACAAACTGAACGTTACCGAGGGTCTGAGTACACCGTTGAGTTCTTACAAAAACTCAAAATTGAAATTGTGGTTGAAGATGACCAAGCAGATATGGTAATTGACAAAGTCGTTGCTGCTTCTCGAACCGGAGAAATTGGCGATGGTAAAATCTTCATCTCTCCTGTGAATGAAATTGTCCGTATTCGTACAGGAGAGCGAGACCAAGAAGCGATTTAAGCGTTGGAGTTCGAGGGGTTACAGATGGGTTTAACCCTGCAACTTCTGAACTCCTTCGTCTCCGTTATTGATTCAACAATTGTTTGAATTGAGGCAACAACTGTTTAAACGCTTCTCCCCGATGAGAGATCGCGTGTTTTCGTGACCGTGACAGTTGAGCAAAGGTTTTTTGTTCAGCCGGAACATAAAAAATGGGATCATAACCAAAGCCGCCTTCACCTTGGGGAGTGGTGAGGATTTCCCCCGGACAATGTCCTTCCACTTGCAAGGCAATTGAACCATCGGGACGTGCTAGGGCGATGGCACAAATAAATTGAGCGCGGCGGTTAGGGTTGTCTCCTAACTCCCGCAACACCCTTTCAATTCGTTCTGTATCTGTCGCACCGTAACGGGCCGAATAGAGACCGGGCGCACCCTCTAAAGCATCCACCGCTAAGCCAGAATCATCGGCGATTGCCCATTTTCCGGTCTTCTGAGCGACGATAACAGCCTTGAGGGCAGAATTTTCTGAAAATGTTGTTCCGGTCTCTTCTACCTCAATTTCTGGGGGTTTAAGTTGCAGTTGCAGATCAAACTCTGACAGATAAGCCTGCATCTCTTCCAGTTTGCCGGGGTTTCCCGTTGCCACCACTAACGTTTTGATCATGTTGCTTTTGTTGCCCAATCTTTCGCCCAAGCTAAGGTTTGATGCACTTGTTTGGGATTGGCTGCTTCACAATATAGTCGCAAAACGGGTTCTGTGCCACTAAAACGAATCAGTAACCACCGATCATCAGCACATCGGTATTTGTAGCCATCTACCGTCAGACAATCTACCACTTTTTGTCCGTCAATTTCTTGAATAGGATGATCTTGCAATTGTTGGACTAAATGGCCTCGCACTTCCATATTTGCTAAAGGTAAATCAATCCGATCATAAGCCGAAGTAAAGCCCACTTGTTGTTGTAAACGGCTATAAATGGCGCTGATATCTTCTCCAGATTGTACCACTGCCTCTAGCAAGAATAACGCTGATAACAAAGCATCTCGTTCAGGGATATGAATCCCATAACCAATTCCGCCGGATTCTTCGCCGCCAATCAGTACATCTGACGATAACATCCGATCCGCAATATATTTATAACCAATCGGTGTTTCGTATAAAGATAAATCGTATAACTTAGCAATTCGAGGAATCAAATCCGATCCACTCACCGTTTTAACAATTTCTCCCGTTAAATTCCGGCGCGTCGCTAAATGTTCCATAAAAATCGGAATTAAAATTTGAGAACTTAAGAAATTTCCGTCCCCATCAACCGCAGCAATGCGATCGCTATCGCCATCAAATACCAATCCAACTGTTAACCCCCCTTCACTCTTTTTATGGCTTTTAATTTGACGAAATAATTCAGGGATATACTTCGGTAAAGGTTCCGGTGCGCCGCCACCAAATAAAGGATCGCGATCGCTATTAATCTCAATCACTTTATCCCCTAAAATTTTTGCTAATCCTCCGGCTGCCGCCCCATGCATCACATCAGCAAATACGGTTAATTTACCACTATTAATTGCCTCTTGAATGGCCTCTAAATCCACTTTAGATTTTAAGGTTTCGCAATAACTCGGCCAGGGATTAAACGATTCTAATTTACCCGGTTTTTCGGCTTCAGGCGCGCCCCCATCCACCAACGCTTCAATTTTTTTAGTCACCTCAGGACTAACCGATCCGCCAAATGCACCCTTAACTTTTAAGCCTAAATATTTCCCCGGATTATGACTGGCTGTCATCACAATTGCCCCTAAAGTTTGTTGTTGATGGGCAACTAAACTAAAAGCAGGCGTAGGAGCATAGGTTTCGCTCAATAATACATCATATCCGGCTTTCTGGATGGATTCTGCGGCACATTGAGCAAATTCTTCAGCTAAAAAGCGTCGGTCATATCCGACAATCACAGTACGGCTTTTTGCTTCTCTGCCGTAAGCCTCCTCTAAAACTTGGGCCGCCAGGGGGGCGACAATTGCCACGCGATCGAAGGTAAAACTATCTGCGATCACGCCTCGCCAACCATCTGTGCCAAACTTAATCGGTTGAGTCATAATCAATAGTAAGGTCAATTGTGCAATGGTGGTCAGGGATAGTTCATGATCCGTTGTTTGTCATTGTAGGCAAGCCGTTCAGCGCCTGGGACAACGAACAAATCATTTCACCCACCTTCCCAAACTCACCATAGCTCAAGTTGAGGAGCATACGCTAGTATTGTTCTGCAATTTAAATGAATTAAGAATAACGACTCACACTAAAAATAATATAATTGTAAGGAATGAGTTGAGTCCGATCATAATCATTCACAATTTGACCGGTTTTTGGATCATATAACCAGTCTTCCCATTCCCATAACCGAGATTTATTTTCGGGTATTTGAACCGCAATATAAGACCCTTCTCTTAAGCGGGCGCGAGTGGTAATATTACTAAAATCAAGACCTAAATAAAACTCTTGAACTGCTACATTTTTATGACGCTTTGCCATTGCTTTTGTTAAGCCTAACGCCATATTAGATAACGGTGCAATAGCAGGTTGAGCCGTTTCGGCTAATTTTAATCCGGCTTTAAATACATCAGACTCTAAAAAGCTCAGGGCATCTTCATCTTCTTGATTTTTAATATTAACTGTAAAACATTTAAAAGCAACCCCTTCCGTTCCGACATTTAAACCAATAAAAATAGGATAACCCACAATAGCCGCTTGTTGACCTTCTCGCACGCGATAAGTACTATTAAAATGGAGATGTTCAATGCAACCCGCTACTTGATTTTGAGCATAGAAATCAAATAAAATATGATGGGTTCCGCCGCCGGGATAATCAGCCACTCGTAGCCGATCTAAAGTAATTTTAATCCGAGCATTTTTCAGGGTATTGTCGGGTGTAATATTGTTGGCAGATTGAATATCAATGGCTTGCGGACTTTCAATATTTGGCGGAATATAACCAAAACTATGAGCTGTTGCTTGCCAAATCTTAGACTGAAATAATCCCCTATTATAAGTTGTGGGCTGATGTTCTAAAGTATTAATATTTTCAAGTTCTGTAGCAGTTTCTTCATCTCCCATTTCCCTTAATTTAGCCGCAATTTCTTCAGGGGGTAGGCTACCAATTACAGGTATATTCTCAAACCAAGTGTCTATCATTCTAAAATCTCTGATCTCAGACTTTACTTATTTTATATTGTATAATAAATACCAAACAAGAGAATATAAGTATGAAATGGCGTGTTATTCTTGAATCTGACTCTGAAACAAAAGATTGGGCAGTTTGGTGTCCGGAGTTGCCGGGTTGTGTATCAGCCGGAGAAACAGAAGAAGAAGCTTTAGAAAATATTCGTGAAGCAATTTCTCTTTATCTTGAACCCGATCCCATTGAGTTAAAATCAGGTGCAGTTTTACGGGAGGTATCCGTTGAATGAGTCGTATCCGACGTATGAATGCAGTCGATGTAGAACGTATTTTAATACGATATGGATTTAAGTTGGTATCTCAAAAAGGAAGTCATCGGAAATGGCGAAATTTGGACAGTAAACTTCAGGTGATTGTACCTTATCACAAAGGACGAGATCTTCCGATTGGTACTCTACGCAATATTATGGTAAGTGGTAATATCCCAGAAACAGAGTGGCAAACTAACTAAAATATCTTTTCGCTATAAACTATCTTTAGTAACTTTTATCAAGAAACGAAGCGCTTCATTCACTGACTCTGAACTTGAAAATACCGCTACAACATCTGAGTCTAAACGAATCATTTTTTTAACAATTTTTTCTCGCTTAGTTCCATATTTTCTAACATATAAACTGTGTAAATCGTATTCTGGACGAAGTTCATCTTCTCTTTCAAATTCCATAAAGTGGATACACTCACTCAAAGCCTTAGTGTCTAGTATAAAGAATTTACCCGGAATCAACCGATGTTATATAGAATAAAATAGAAGAGGCGATCGCCTGGGAAGTTATGACTGTTATTACTATCTGCGAACTTAATACCACCGAAACTGGATTTAAAGCCGAACTCTCTTTTGATGGAAAAAACCGTATTCCTATTACCATTAATAATCCTTTTAGCGCTAAAGAAGAACGTCGGTTAGAGTGGTATTTTGAAGGATGGTTAGAACATCCCATGCTGGACACAAACAAGGCAGAAACTGCGGCAAACAGCGTTAAAACCTACGGTGAGACACTATTTGAACAGGTTTTTAATAATCGCCAAGCGCTACGAGAATATGACAAAATAAAGTCTAAACTAAGTCAAGTTCAGATCGAAATAGAAAACCGTACCCCAGAGTTTCAGGCATTGCATTGGGAAGCGCTAAAAGATCCGCAATTGCCGCGACCGTTGGCGGTAGACTGTATAATGTTGCGGAAATATTGCGAACCTGTTGCTATTTCTGCGGCGGTTAACACTTTTCCCTATATTAATGTATTGGTGGTGGTTGCCCGTCCGGATGAGGAAAAAGATGTCGGTTATCGAACCATTTCTCGGCCCTTAATTGAGGTGATTGAAAATAGTCATTTACCCGTTAATGTCGAGTTATTACGTCCAGGAACTTATCAGGCCCTCTCGCAACATTTAGAAGAAAAAGGGGCGGGATATTATCATATTCTTCATTTTGACGGACATGGGGCGTTGATGAATTATCAACAGGTTAACCAGTCCAATAAACCCCAACAATATTATTATAAAGGACGCTACGGACGCAGCGATATTGAGGAATTTGAAGGGGTAAAAGCGTTTCTCTGTTTTGAACAAGAAGAAGCTGGCATTGTAGACTTAGTGGAAGCGACAGAATTTGCTAATTTACTCACCGGAAAAAGTATTCCTGTCTGTTTACTTAATGCTTGTCAGTCGGGGAAACAAATAGACAACGTAGAAGACTACCGCGAAACCAGTTTAGGCAGTCGGTTAATGGCGGCAGGAATGCAGATGGTGGTGGCAATGGGATATAGTGTCACGGTATCGGCTGCCCGGAAAATGATGCAACAATTGTATCAGCATTTATTAACCGGAAAAGAGATTACAGAAGCCATTCGTTTAGGACGACTCGAACTCTTCAATGATAAAGAACGTCAGGCTTATTTTAATCAAACCATTGAACTCGAAGATTGGCTATTGCCTGTAGTTTATTCTAACCAAACGGTTAATTTTAACCTGCGAGAATTTACCCCAGAAGAAGAAGAAAACTATTGGGAACAACAAGGCAGTCAATATCGTTCCCCCTTACCCGAATACGGTTTTGTCGGTCGAGATTTAGATATTCTTAAAATAGAAAAAGCTTTATTACGCCATAATATTTTGCTGTTGCGGGGAATGGGCGGAACCGGGAAAACTACCTTATTAAATCATTTACGGCAATGGTGGCAAACAACTCATTTTGCCGAAAAAGTGTTTTATTTTGGCTATGACACCAAAGCCTATACAGTGGATCAGATTTTACATGAAATCGGTCAACAGATTTATGGCAAATTTGAACAGGCAAGGTTTCAAGCCATGAACCCCAACGCCCAAATGCAGAAATTAGTTCAGAAGCTAAAATCTGACTACCATATTTTAATATTAGATAACTTAGAGTCTGTTACCGGGCAAGAACTGGCAATTCAGAATACTTTATCCGCCGACGAACAACAACGGCTGAAAGACTTTCTCAACCGTTTAGTGGGTGGTAAAACCAGAATTGTATTAGGATCTCGCAGTGGGGAAGACTGGCTACGAAATGAGACTTTTAGAACCAATCTTTATCCCCTGCAAGGGTTAGATATACAAGCCCGTTCTCTCCTAGCTGAACGCATTCTTAAGCGTTATGTTGCCGGGAAAGTTGAAGTGATTCAAGCAGACGATAACTTTAAACGGTTAATGAAACTATTGGCAGGGTATCCGTTAGCAATGGAAGTGGTACTCGCCAACCTGAAAAGACAATCTCCATCAGAGATATTACAGGCATTGCAAGCCGCCGATATTGATTTAGATGAGGATAGCGAAGATAAGACAAAAAGTATCCTAAAATGTGTGGAATATTCCCATAGTAATCTCTCGCAAACAGCCCAGAAAATGTTATTGTGTTTAGCCCCTTTTAGTGGGTTTATAGTTCGTTCTGCTATTCCAGAGTATACTGAACAACTCCAACAATTAGAACCGCTTCAAAATTATGAATTCGATCAGTTTGATGATGCTATTCAAGAAGCGATAAACTGGGGATTATTGTCTGCCCGGTTTGAAGAAAATCCTCATCTGCTGAATATTCAGCCAGTATTCCCTTACTTCCTGAAAAATAAATTAAATGCATTTGATGCTACAACCTACGAAGCGTTACAAACAGGCTTTAAACGTCACTATCGAGGGTTAGCAGGTGATTATACATGGTTAATGCAATCAAAAGAAGCTGACAAACGAAAGATTGGAATTTTCTTCTGTCATCTGGAATATGAAAACCTCTACACTGCCCTAGAAATTAGTTTACAGCAACAGGATTCCGTTTCAATTGTCTCTTGCTTAAGTACCTATCTCGACTTAACCAAAGATGTTCAAACCCATCTCAAGTTATTAGAATGGGTGGCAGAAGCTCAAACTGCCTATCCGGATGAAATGCGTACTGGTGAAAGGGGTGTTGAAATTCTAGAGGTACTACTTAAGTTAGCAAACCGCTACCTAGAAACGCAACAATACCCGAAAGCCCAGGAGTCTTACGAAACGCAAATTGATCTCATTCAACAACTTGAGGGCATCTCTGAGGAACAGAAACAGTCCATGCTTGCTACTACCTACCACCAGTTGGGAAGGGTTGCCGAAGAACAACGACAATGGCAACAGGCTC
>CAYSWY010000052.1:0-42351 GCA_964434975.1 uncultured Lyngbya sp. | reverse complement strand
GGATTTACATTGAGTCTTTTTATAGTAACACCTTAGGCAGATATATTTATTATTTGTTATTTCCTCTAGAATGTTTGTGGAATTTTTTCTGGCTTACTCTGTGCAACTACAACCCGTCTAGAGATTGTAGTCTGTGATAGATGAACCTCTAGATGAAATCGAAGCAACCTGACTCACTCATTGTTATTGTTCTTAAAGCCATATCATGGGTTAACTGATGATTAGTCTCGATTGGGTTTTCGTTTGCCGGATTTGCTATAACCCCCTGAGGAGAACATGAAACGAACAACCGTTTAATTGATCATTTAATTGGGGTCATTCCCTCTGGCAGAACTCGACTCGATTGATTCTAGATTCATTGAAGCGATGGAAAAACTATAACATTACTTATACTTCGTCACTCGATATACGAGTAAATTCCCCTATCTTCAACACAGTTATAAATTTTTTATCAACAATCTGTTTAATATATTGTAAAATAACTTATATGTTATAATGAAACCTGCAAAATAGTAAAGTCAGTCGAGAGTGATTACATCAGGTGGATCTGTTGTTGATAATTAAAACTACAAGCTGAGCTGCAATAGGCAAACAACATTCATCTGGGATTATGTATTATAACAAAATGTATAACATCGGATGTTTTGGCAGAATTAATCCCGCCACCCAGATTCTGGAGAAATATATCATTATGATGACGACGCTTTATTGAACTGGGAAAGGTGGTCAGAAGCAGTAGATTATTATCAACATTCGTTATTAATTAAATCCGGACTTTACCGGGTCTTATTGGAATTGAGTAGTTGCTTATTCTAAACCAGGAGAATGGGGTAACTTTTGGAGATTTTATGAAGCCTGAAAATAAATTTAATTATTTTTTTTGAGACTCTTAAAATAGATAATAATTGTATTAATTAATCAGATGATAATCGTGGGATTGCGGTTGATCGTTAAAATCATTTATTGCAACCGTAAAGGTTAGAAGTTCGGTAAAAATTAAGTCAAACGTTAAAAAACAAGCTGCATCATATCTAAAAGAATCTGAAGATATTTTAGTAAAAATAGGCTGGACGATAAAATTTTTATAGTATATAATTGTAATTAATGTTTTGTGTTCTATTAATCTGTTCTTTCAGGCGACTCATAGAGGCTAATCAATTAGATGAAAACAATAAAAAAATACCTAGAGCAAGGGAAGGTACTTCAGGGCAAGGGGCAATGGGAAGAGGCATTAGAGCATTATAATACAGTAATTGAGTTAGCTCCTGGGAATTGGAAAGCACATCATCATTCAGGCGATATTCTACTAAATTTAAAACGATTCAAAGATGCAGAAATAGCTTATCGTCAGGCTATACAATATAATCCTGATTTCATTTGGGCTTATCACAATTTAGGAGTCGCTTTATGCAATCTAGAAAAATGGAATGAAGCTTTTCAATGTTTTACCCGGGTGACTAAATATAATCCTGATTTTTGGGAAATTAATCAGATTAATTGTCGAGTTCATCAAAGCTTAGCAGACCATTTTTTTGTACAGCAACGCTGGGATGATGCATTAGTTGTTTATAACTGGGTAACGAAGCTACAACCAGATTTTGCTTGGGGTTATATTAATTTAGGTCGGACATTACAACAGACTGGACAATTTGATCAAGCTATAAATGCACTGCGCTGCGGCATTGACCTAGCTCCAGAAATCTCATGGGGATATTACTATTTAGGTCAGCTATTCTCACAGCAAGAAAAATATACCCAAGCGATAGAAACCTATTATCTGGGTTTAAGTCGTCACCCTAGAGAAACTCAGCTTTACATCGCATTAGGAGAATCTCAAGCAGCCGTTAAAGATTTCACTGGTCAAATTGAAACCTACAAACAATTAATTTCAGAAAATCCTAATCAAGAAATTTCTATTTATCTATCACTCGCTTATTCTCTTCGTCAAGCTGAGAGACTAGAAGAAGCAATTGAGGTTTACGAAAAAACGGCAGAAGCATATCCTGATTTTTGGTTGATTTACTATTATTTAGGTGAAACTTTTTATGAGGGAGGAGATTGGGATGCTGCGGCAGACCATTTAGAAAAAGCCGCCAGTTTACAGCCAGATTTTTTTGATATATATGTTTTATTGGGGGATACTTTAGCTAATTTAGGTGAAACTCATGAAGCTATTGAAGCTTATGAAAAAGCTAGAGAAATTAATCCGAAACAAGATGTAATCTTAAAAATAGAAAAGTTGTCCCAAAACTTCTCTCAGTTAGATCATTATGAAATTTATATGAATGATGAAATTTATATAGATGACGAATATTATGAAGAAGTCCATGTAGAGAATCAAGCCCATTCTAATTTACAATCAGAAAATGATGACAATTATACAGATGAAGAAGTTTATACAGAGAGTCAAATTCCCTCTAGTTCATTGCCAGAAAATGATGAAATCTATGTAGATAATGAATATTATGAAGAAGTCTATGTAGAGAATCAAGTCTACCCCAATTCACCACAAGAAGAGATGATATTTGCTGAATTAGATGACTCAGATTTTGTGCAGCAAATCTTCCAATATTTATTGGGACGGCAACCCAATCAAAATGAATTATATTCTTTTTTAGAACATTATAAAAAGGGTTCTTTAACAAGAACATCTACTCTAGAAGAGATTATTAAATCAGATGAGTTTTTAGAGTCTGAAAGCAATGAAGAGACATTGTTACCAGATATGGATAATCAGGGATTTGTAGAATATCTCTATCAAGTTTTCTTAAAAAGAACAGCCGAACCAGAAGCTTTAGCTGGAAATTGTACAGCATTAGAAAACGGCATTTCTAGAATTACTTTACTTCATACTTTTCTTGATTCTGAGGAGTTTTTATCATTAGAAAATCAGACCCTTGTAGAAGAAATGTCAGACCATCAATTCTTGCACACAGTCTGGCAAATTCTTCTTGATGGACCTTGTGATGCACTTTCTGAAAAGCATTACTTAAATCGTCTTGAATTTGGCTTAAGTCGATTAAGTCTGGTCTCAGAAATTATGAAAACTGACACATTTAAAAATCGGGTAAAGCAGTTTAGTTCATTAGAGAAAAATCAGTCTTTTTCTACCTCAGAGGGTGCAAGTCAAAATAGCGCAATGGTATTAGGCACGGGTCAATTTATTAATCAAGATCAGTGGAATAATATACTCTTAGACATTTTACTTGATCGAAATTCTGTTAATAATAATATTGATCATTTAAAGTCGGAAATTAAAGGTGATTCAACAGGAAAAGTAACAACTGAAACTCCTCCGGTAGCATCGATCATTACTAGTCTTTATAAAGGAAGAGATTTCATTGATTATTTTATGGAAAACATCACTTCTCAAACGATATTCCGAGAATGTGAACTCATTATTATAGATGCTAATTCTCCAGAAGAAGAGTATGAGGTGATTCAGAAATACATGGAGCTGTTTGATAATATTAAGTATATTAAGCTAGATGAAGTTATCGGTATTTACGACGCTTGGAATTTAGGTATCCAGAATGCGAAAGGACAGTTTTTAACGAATGCAAACTTAGATGATTTACGCCGAGTTGATTGTCTTGAAAAGCAAGTAAACTCTTTAAAAGAGCATGAAGATGTAGATATCGTTTATCAAGACTTTTACTACACATTCACTCCTAATTTACCTTTTGAAATTATTGCTAAGTGTGGGGTACACAGTAAGTTACCGATTTTAACAAAAGCCAATATGCTACAGTTTAATTCCCCCCACAATGCACCGATGTGGAGAAAATCTCTTCATGACAAAATAGGTTTATTTAATACACGCTATAAGTCAGCCGGAGATTATGAATTTTGGTTAAGGGCGCTGCTTCATGGTTCTCAATTCTACAAAGTTGAAGAACCTTTGGTTGCCTATTATAATAATCCTTTCGGTATTTCAACTCGTAGTGAAGGAGCTGCCACAAATGAAGTAGTAGAAATCCAGGGACTATATCTTAAACTCTTTGGACACAGCTTTTTCTCTATGCCGAAAGAAGATTTCATTGACTTCTGTCGCACTAACTTGAAATTAACTGATGAATTAATCAATGTTCCATCTCTAGACAAATGGCAAGGTAAAGAAGTTTTTTTATATCAGTGTTTTGATCAAAAACTAAAGAAAATTGCTGCCAGTAAATTCTATCTTTCGCTTGCTGATTAATCGTATTTTTATAAAAAATTTTGATTGACGTAAGGAACAGAAAAAAGGTATACTACCAATATATATATTTAAAAAAATTTAAAATATTATGATGTCAAGAAAAAACAGACAGATTAAGAGAGCAAAACCTGTGAGTGATTTTAATAAACCAGAACGGGTAGCTCCTATTATATTAGGAAAATCGATGCCCCGAAGCGGTCATCATTTTTTAATGAGCTTACTGCTAGTATGTCTGAAAAAAGAATTTTTTTACTGTGAGTTCTATACAAATAAAGAATGCTGCAAATCTCAACCTTGTACTAATCAGTTTCCCGGTCTTTTATTTATACAAAAGTCTCATGACTTTAGATTGAAGGATATAACGGCGGCTCAAACTCCCGAATCTTGCAAGTTTTTAATTCAGTATCGGCATCCTGTACCTCGTCTATTTTCCGACTGGAATTTAGCTGTAAAATCTATAGAATCGCTAGATGATAGTTATGAAAGATTCGTCAAATTTGCGCAGGTAAGACAAGAGTATTATGTTAGCTTTTACAAAAAATGGGTCACTCCTTTTACCAAAGATAAGCGTTTTTTTATGATGAGTTATGAATCCTTAGTCGGAGAACCCTTTGAGAGTATTCAATGCTTTCTAAAATTTGCAATTAATGAAGATTATCAGGTGAGCCGCCAAGCACTAGAAGAAGCAAATATAACAGTTAAAACGAATGTAGACATTCAGTCTCATAAGTATTATAAACCTGATTTTTTACAGGATTATCAGATGTCTATTATCAAGCAACTACCCGAGTGTCCCTATCTGCCATTAATCCTTTAAATTCTAATTTTTACAATTAGGATTACTTACTCATTATAATTAAATTTAAGAAATATATCAGTCATGTCTAAAATTAAAATTGACGATGCTCATGTATTAGATATTTCTCTAGAAGAACCTGCAGATATTGAATCGTTTTTTATCTTCGGTATTCATAAATGTGGTAGTACTCTGATGAATAAAATATTTACTGATATTTGTAATCAGATAGAAATTCCTTGTGTTAGTATACCCCCTATCGCTGTGCAACAAGGTATTGTAGCTAAAATTTGGGAAAATTGTGAGGCACTTAATTCTCTAATTATTGATGGATATTGTTATCAAGGGTTCCGGAGTTATCCCTTATTTCTTCAACACAATCAACTGGTAAATCAACGCAAAAAAATATTACTGGTTCGAGATCCCCGAGATGCAATTGTTAGTGCTTACTTCTCCTTTGCAAATAGCCATAAACCTCCGGCTAAAGGACTTGCTTTAAAACAATTTAATCAAAGGCGTGCACACTTGAAATCCATAGATTTAGAAACCTATGCGTTAGAACATTCTTCTCAAGTTAAACGGGCTTTTAATCGGTATAACCGACATTTGAATAAAGACTCATTACTTAAAGTGTATCGGTATGAAGATATTATTTTTGACAAATTGAACTGGATTACAGATATGTTGAAGTTTTTGAATTTATCACTGAATAATAATCAGATTAAAAGAATTGCTAACAAACATGATATTGTTCCTAATTCTGAAGATATTAACAAGCATATCAGAAAAGTGAAGCCAGGAGATTATCAAGATAAACTTTCTCCTGAATGTATTGCTAAACTTAATGAAACATTGTCAGATGTGTTGGCACGCTATAACTATGTATAGTAAACAGATCGTTTTCTGTAATTTAATGTGCTAACAGTAAAATTACTCTTCAATTACTCAAGTTTTATATGGAACCTAAAGTCATTTTTGATGGGATATTTTTTCAAATTGCTAACTCTGGAATTGCCAGAGTCTGGAGATCTTTATTTAAAGAATGGAGTCAATCTTCTCTGCTTCAAGGATCTGTTATTTTAGATCGTTCTCGATCTTGTCCTAGATTTGATGGCTTTATTTATGAAGATTTTCCAATGTATGACTTTGTTCAAACAGCGGAAGACTCTTTGTTAATCGAGAAGATTTGTAAGAAGCATAAAGCTGATTTATTTATCTCTAGCTACTATACCACTCCTATTTCTACACCCTCTCTAATGATGGTTTATGATATGATTCCTGAAAAGTTTGACTTCGACTTAAACTTAACAGGATGGCGAGAAAAAAATCTAGCGATTCGTCATGCGAGTGGATTTATCAGTATATCAAAAAATACAGCTAAAGATTTAATAGAGTTATATCCAGAAATTCCTTCTAAAAGTATTAAGGTGGCTTACTGTGGTGTAGATCGAGAATTTTTCTACCGTCGTCCAAAGAAAGAAATTAAAAAGGTCAAGCATCAGTATAATATTCAGGGAGATTTCTATCTATTTGTCGGAGATCGGAGTCAGACAAAAGGATATAAGAATTCTCAGTTATTTTTCAAGTCTTTATCTAAATTAGATCGAACAGATTTTTCGATTGTTTGCGTAGGGGGAAATCCTGAATTAGAAGATTATATTAAGCCGTTTACTGATAAAATTAAGATACATCGTGTTAATCTAACGGATGAAGAACTCAGTATATGTTATTCTGATGCCATTGCACTGGTTTATCCCTCTCTTTATGAAGGATTTGGCTTGCCAATTATTGAAGCAATGGCTTGTGGCTGTCCGGTCATTACAACACGAGAAGGTTCTGTTCCGGAAGCCGCCGGAGATGCAGCATATTTTATTAGTGGGAAAGATGAAGATGAAATGGCGGAAGCAATTACTAAGATTCGAGATATTCACATTAGACAAGAGTTGATTCAGAAAGGAATCAAACATTCTTCAGAGTTTAGTTGGGAGAAAATGGCTGCTCTAACCTATGATTCTATTTGTAAACTCGGTGAATATAAATCTCAGTGTAGACAGTCTAACATTGCTCGCTCTTGGCGGCAATATCGAAAAATTTTAAAGGATTTACAGTAAACTTAAATAATTATTACTATTAACGTTATGAACGGTAGTCAGATTCTAGTTGCTACCAGTATTTCTCCAAAGAGGATAAAACAGCAAAATGCGGCTCTTCAAACCTGGTTAGATCGAGGTTTTAAAGTTATATCTCTTAATACTGAAGATGAAATTATCTTATTAAAAGAGCAGGTACTGGGGATTGAACTGATAACTGTTAATAGAGATGCCAGACAATATTTTCGTAAACCTTTAGTCTATATTGTTGATATTCTTAGATATTTACAGGATAATGGCAGTACTATTGTAGGAATTATTAATTCTGATATCTATTTGAAGGAGAAAAATTACTTTGCTGAGGAGATAAAAAATCTTTCAAAGAACTCAGTTGTCTTAGCATCTCGGAAAAATATTAGCTCTTTGAATGATGTTGAAGGTAAAATCTATAATTATGGATTTGATGCCTTTTTTATCGATCAAAAATTGCTGCACTTTTTTCCAGACAGTCAATACTGCTTAGGTATTCCTTGGTGGGATTATTGGTTACCTTTAATTGCAATGAAAAAAGGCTTAACTTTAAAGCTCTTGAAGAATAAAAAACTCTATCATATAGAACACGATATTAACTACAGCATGGAGGCTTGGAGAAAAATGGGAATAGAATTTGCTGAAGAGTTCATACCCGGAATGAGAGAAGAATTAATGAGAATACTAAAATCGGATATTTATCAGCTAGACGAATATTTAGGGAAATTTATGACGAATTCTTTTCTAGATTTGTTAGTCACTAAATCGGACAATATTTAATAATTCATAGTATATTGTTTGTTAAACTTAATCAATAGAGAATAAAAAAATGACAGTCTCTCAGGATTTAATTATTTTTGCCCATATCCCTAAAACAGCCGGTACAAGCCTAGCAGCTATAGCGAAGACAAACTATAGTAATATATTTGAATTTCATCGAGAAAAACATCAACCTGAAACTTCTGTTAAGGATTGGATTGAGGATTTCAATAACTATGCGAAAGAGCAAGAATCTAATTTAGACTCTACTTTTGATACTAAGTTTCTACGGGGTCATATTGGATTTGGAATTCATGAGTTTCTACAGTTAAACTCCTGTACTTATATTACAATGCTGCGTGATCCAGTAGATAGAGTCATATCACATTACTACCATATGCAGAAAGTGAAAGTTGAAGCTATCATCAATATGAGTCTACAAGATTTTGTTAAGAGTCCTAGGTTTATAATGACTGATAACTTTCAAGTTAGGTTTTTATCAGGATGGGGATGGCAGTCATATAGTCGCAGAGATTTAAATTTTTATGGTAAAAAATTTGATATACAATATGGTCAATGTAATACAAAAATGCTTGAACTCGCTAAGAAAAATTTAACTAAATATTTTATATTTGGTCTACAAAATAGAATGGATGAAAGCTTAAATTTATTTAAAGAAGTCTTTGGATGGAAACTTCCTGAAGTATGCTATGAAAGAAATATTGGTTACAATAAGCCGAGCAAAGATAAAATTGAACCTAATTTAATTAAACTCATAGAAGAGCACAATTATCTTGATATTCAGCTTTATAAGTATGCTCAACAATTCTTTGAAGATCAATTTCAAGATATAAAAATAAACTCCAGAACCCTCAAAAATATAACTTGTAAATCTAATTCAGCTAATGTAGACTGAAAGTATATGAAGCTATAAAAAAGTAATAATTTATATTATTTTTAACTGTCTTTAACTCCTCTCAATCCTAATTTTTAAGGAGATTAATTATGGCAATGATTATTCCCGAACATCAACTAATGTTTGTTATGGTTCCTGCAACGGGATGTACTGCTGTTGGACAAGTTCTACAGAAAAGGTTTGATGCGGAATGGTTTCCCCCTGAAGATGTATTGGAAAATAATAAAAGAATCCCTCGTTAGCATATCTCTCTTCAAGAGATAATACGGTATGGAGTCATGACAAGGGAAGAGCTGAATAAATATTTAATATTTGCGACAATTAGAAATCCATTTAATCGATTAACGACATTATATCAAAGGCTAGTCGGTGATTGGTCAGTAATAAGATTAGAGAAACATCAGGGAGAGTTAGAAAATAATGAGATGAGTAAAATTAAACAAGATCTACTTCAAAAAACAGTTAAAAATAGAAAAAAATCAATAGAAAGTGCGAAAAAAGTAGGGTTTGATGATTGGCTAGAAAAACATTTAACTAATCAAATTAGAAACCAAAAGAATAAAAGTAAAAGAAATGACAAGAAAAATAAAATGACAAGCTGGTTGGAGCTTTTAGTCGATCCTGATAAAATGTCGATTCTTTATCCTTTAGTTCAAGGTTGCGATCAAGTTATACGTTTTGAATATTTAGAAGAAGACTTAAATAAACTGCTCAAAGAAGCAAAAATAATTACCTCTGATCAATGGATAGATATCCCTAAAAATAATCCAACTCAAGGTAAGAAAAGATATCAAGAATATTATTCAGAAAGATCCCGAGCATTTGTGGAAGAAAATTTCTCTAGAGAGCTAACGGTATTCGGTTATCAGTTTGAATAATAATTGACTCTCGCCGTTGTGAATCAATTCGTCAATCTGACGGGGTGACAAGGAAGCCAGAGAGTATAAAGGATTGATTGATCGCGTTTTTATCTCTGTTGTGTTCAAGTCGCGATCAAGGCTGACCCGTTAAGCACTCACACCGCTGTGTTAAACCCCTGATGAGGGAGTCATTTAATCTAATGGCAGTTTTTATAAACGCAAAATTTAGCCAGATTTGAGCGCGCAAACATGACTTGAGTTCTGACTAAAATTGAAATTGAGGCAGTTGAGATCTAGCGTTGTTGAACTTAAGAAACACTTTACAGAGGGCTTAACAAATTACAGATTATCTTAACTTTTTACGATGGACTATGGGTTGAGGGGATAGAGGTGAGGTTAGGAGAGAATGGCTGAGGGACTAATGGATAGAATCTTCCTCAAAAAGAAGATATTGACTCAGCCAGTGAAATTCGTGCTTGAGCTGTCTGTAGATATGAGAGTTAGACTTTACGCTGACGCTTAACACCCATTCCCAAGGCTCCAACAGCCAGTAAACCGAGAAGAGTCGCGGGTTCAGGTGTAGAAACAATCACTTGATCTAATGTCACAATGGTCACATCATCTAATCCAAACCCATCTCGACTAATCGGGCCATCAGCCAAGAATTCAACACTGGTGAACTGCTTCTCCGTATTTAGGTAGCCGAAGTAGAGTTGTGCGGCGTTGGTACCACCGTGAGGAATATCAATGGTTTCAGTGGTGTCGTCTGTAAACGTGAACTCTAATGCGAAATTATTATTTCCAGCATCTCCCATATCTGTGGCATAAAAGCCAAATGCGGCTTGAGCCTGATTAAAATCGATTGAGTAGGTGTCTTGAACTGCTTCAGCAAAAGTTAAGCTGTAATATTGTTCACCCGATACCGCATTAAGTCCATTAAATTCTGCATCTCGGACAGCACCACCTCCGGTTAGAGTCGCTGTACTCTCACCAAAATCAAGCACAATAGGATTGTCTTCAGAGGCTTGTTCTCCGACAGTAAAGCCTTCAAAATCCTCTACAATAGCGCCGTCAAAGTTAGAGAGAAAGATGTTCTCGGCTTCAGCCGCTAAGTCTTCAATATCCCCGGGTTTAGTTTCTCCGAAAAACACTTGAGCAACAGCAGGAGCTGCGGTGCTGAGTGCAGTGAAAAATACCAGAGCCGATCCCATTAAAGTTGTGATTTTCTTCATGTTAATGTTTAAGTATCTATCACCATAAATTATAAAGCAACCCCTCTAAAAAAGAGTTAAACTTTACCAAAATCAAATTAATTTTTTGGGTAACAAGGAACGGAGACCGGAGACAGTTGTTGTTTGTTATATTTGGTTCTTTAACACAGAGGAATGATTCAACACATCCCTCTTGAGTACTGATTATCAAACCATTCAAACTAGCCCATCACTGACAACGAATGATTTTGAACGCCTCAGATCCCAAGCGGCAATTGTAGTATTCCTTGTTACCAATAAATCAATTAATGAACTAATTCTATCGCTCGTTTAGTCAATGCATCTGCCGTTATGCCATTAAATGCCATTAATTGTCCGGCGCTGGAAGTGGTTTCACCCCGTCTCCAAGCAAATGTATCTCGCTTGGCGCTACTGCGTAACATCACAGGTTCTAACATTAAACTAGCACCCCCTATCACCCCAATTAAGGCATCGCCACCAAACATTTGATCAAATTCAGCATCACTTAAGAAGTCACCGTCAGGCTGGCTACAGGTATCCCAGGCAACATCTGTGGGACGATACAACCGCCGAGGGTTAACCACAGAGACAATCCGAACCCCAATCCCTTCAGCTTCAAGGGATGCAGCCGCTTCAAATACGGGAATTAAAGTCATGTCGCCAATAACGGCAAACACAACTTTTTGATTTCCTTCAGTTTCTTTTAACGTCACCGCCCCTTTCTCTAAGGCTTGACGGGTTTGTTCAAAGGTTGTCCGGATGGGTAAAGGCGACTTACTGGCAGTAATAGTAATGCCTTTATTTTTTGTGGTTAACGCCCATTCATAACAAGCCTGAATACTATTGGCATCGGTGGGAAACAAAGGAAATATATTGCCATTTCGCATCATCGCGGCAAAATAAGCTTCAATTTCCGGCCGTTGGTGTGTCCAACCGTTACGCCCTTGTTCTAATGCCCCAGCGGTAAATAGGGTAATAGTAGAAGGAGTCTGACGGCGTAATTCTGCCATGGCTTGAGTGACCGTTTGCCAGATGGGTAAACCATTCACCGCAAAAGACTCATAGGAACACCATAAGGTTCGCGCCCCCATTAACGCTAAACCTGCCGCCATTCCCGCGCAAGCATCCTCACTCAAAGGTTCATAAACCTGACCTTGTGGCCCCTGGAAATAAAGGTCATCGGTGGTGGGGTGAATAATTTTCAGGGCTTGGTTAATATTATTAATTCCAGATGCTGCATTCCCATCTGCATTGGTAACAACAAACTTAGGATCTTTTTGTCCAACATGGGCGACTAATGCCCCCATTGCAGTGGTAGCGACTTTTTTATCACCATCAACGGCATATTCATCTAAGGGTAACTGACCTATTTCGGCTATTGGATATTCAAACTCCGTCACAACCGTTTTCGCGGCAGGGCCACCATTTGAACGTTCAGCATTTTGGCGGACAAGTTGCCAGACTTCTGTGGGTAAAGCCCGTTTTCTCAACGTCTCCATCATGTGAGGACTTTCTAACGTATCTTTAGGATAGAGGTTATGGGATTTTGAACCCAGCGCGTGAACCCCCGCCCCTTTGAGTTGTTTAATAATAAAAACAGTTAATGTGCCGCCTAAGGCTGATTTTGCCGCTGTATCAACCCCTTCTAATATCGCTTGGGTAAATTCCATGCGTTTTTCAAAGGAAAAAGCCGTACTATCAACATAGGCTTCCGGTTGATTTTGATCGTCAAAGTCTTTAGCATCCACTAACACGACTTCCTTAAACCCATTCCCTTTCCAATAGGCAATCATTTCTTCATTGGTTTTTGTCGAAACCATACTGTGATGTTCTTGACTATAACCATTCCACACCAAGATAGGTAAGAAATTCGTTACCTCTGGAAAAGAAGTATTAAAGTGCGCCATACTACTCATGGGATAAGGTTCTCCCATGCCGCCATCTCCCAACGTAAACGGAAATAGGGTATCTCGGTGTAATAATGCCGCTGACATCGCAAAATGTTGCCCTTGTCCTAACGGCCCGGCTGGGTTGAGGAGACCAGGAATATAGCCAGATAAGTGTCCTAACAGGCCATGCATTTCCCGGAAGCGATCGCGCAGTTGCTGAACGTTGGAAATTTCCATATCCTCTAAGGAACGATCCAGAAACATGGCGCTATAAAATCCGGGGGCATGGTGGCCCACTTCTGTCATGATATTTTTATAGCCCAGCATCACCAGAGAGGCATAAGCTTCTACCTGACTGGCAAACCCGCCGGGATGTCCGGAAGCTTTACTACTCGTGACTTGCAGAATGAGATAACGCAAAGCATCGGCCATTAACAAGGTTTGATAGACAGCCGTTTTATCTGTCGGGTCACTAATGGCTACACTGCCTTCTGTAATTACAGGTGTTTTTCCGTAGGTGTCAAATTCGGGAAACGTCTCGTTAAAGTACTGAATTCCTTGACAAAACTCCGGGACGGCTGAGGCAGGCTTTGATATTGCAGAGGTCATCTTTTATACCTTTTATATTTTTACTATTCTCGCAACTTAAGGTTAATCTTACAATTTCCCGGTCACCTCAACGTATTTAATCTGCTTGACTCGGTAATAATTGAGGTTAATTCTTCACTCATGGGTACAGAAAAATGATTGTATTGCCAATATTAACGGAACGCCTCATCATTCGGCCATTTCTCCCGGAAGATTTATCCGCTTATTTAGAATTTATGTTAGATGCAAATTTGACTCAATATTTAGCTTTTGAACCTGAACAAAAAACACAGCAAGGGGCAACAGAGTTATTTAATTTTGTCAGATCTTCTTACAAGACTGATTCAGTAATTCATGCTTATGCAATTGCCATGGAAGATTCTAATCAATATATTGGATCTTGTGGGTTTTCGCCTGATGAAAATACAATTTTTGAATGCTATTATACGATTAATTCTCAGTATCAACGTCAAGGCTATGGTTTTGAAGTCATGAAGGCTTTATTAACAGCTTTACAATCCAGTGATGAAGTTATAGAAATACGAGCTTATTCTCATGCTGAAAATTTAGCCAGTATTAAGTTAGCAAAAAAATTAGGCATGGAATATCAAGGAGAAGCGATTCATACTCATTCAGATTTAAAGGGTTTACTTTATGGTCTAGAGTTTAATTCATAGCACTCTAACTTAAGATTTTTTTGATACCATCAAGAAAAACATGAAAGCTACGAGATTTATTGTCAGTTAAAGATAAATATGGAGCGATTTTCTTGGAGTGAGTACCAGGATAGTATTCTTGATTATATTTTTTTACTAGCTTTTTGAGTTCTTCCTTAGCGGAGTTAAGTTGATCTGGGTTACGAAACTTCTTTTGATTTTGTTTTATACTCAAAGTTTGTGATTTCAGATTATACGCTTTTTCGACAGCAGTTAGATCTCCAAGAAACCAAGATTCTAATTCATGACAAATAATACGGATTATGATCTTTGATTGATCTGAGCTTTTGCAAAGTTTTAATAACTCAGCTTTCAGCTTTTTACAGTCATGAGAATCTTGATCGTGAACAATTACAAATTTTGTTTTCAGGCTATGCTGAAAGGCTTTAATTTTAATAGGAATTGATTTATCAAGATCGTGTTTGCCTTTATGGTCAATACAAATGTAGCTGATATTATCAGGAATTAGTTTTGGAAGGAGAATATCTAGAACATTTTTCATCGAAGGTTCTTCGAGTAAAAAAATAAAATCATAGCTCATTAGGGGGCAACTCCTTCAAACCAGCCTTGATTCCAAAGATATCCGGGTAAATCACCAGCTTCAACTAAATTTTTAAGAGTTTCATCATGACTAGCTCGAAAAATTTTAGTAATTCCTTGCTCTTTTGTAAGCCAAAAAATACTATCTAAGGGAATAGCATTCAGAAAGTCAGGTGAATGTGTAGAGACAAAGACTTGTCCGCCTCTATGAGCATAGCTAGCAAATTCTTCAGCAAGTTCATAAAGAAGGCTAGGATAAAGCTGGTTTTCCGGTTCTTCAACACAAAGTAAAGGGTGAGGTTTAGGATCAAAAAGTAGAATTAAATAGGCAAACATTTTCATTGTGCCATCAGAAACATAGCGATCAATGAATGGATCTTTAAAGGCTTGATCTTGAAACTTTAGGATTAATCTACCATCTTCAGTTTCCTTAGCTTCTACCTGAGAAATGCCGGGAACTCTTTCTCGCATTTTATTGAGAATCTCTTGAAAAATATCAGGATAATTTTGATAAATATATTGGGCGACAACAGCCATATTATCGCCTGTGGGGGAGAGATGTTCAGCATAAAGTGCGTCTTTACTCCCTCTAGCATCACTAATATGAAAATCAGAAACGTGCCAATTTTCAATCAAAGAACGAAAGGCACTAGCAGCTTTGAAACGTTGGAATTGTCCTAAACCTTTAATCGCCAGGATATCATTAGATTCGAGTTGTTGTTCTTCACGTTCTAATTCTTCGTTAGTTTGTTCAAAATTTTCTTCGTTGATAATGGCATATCCTTTACCTTTTTGAAAATCAAGGAAATGAAAAGGTTTACCATGCTCGCCGCGTTTGTAGCGAAGAATTTCTCGTTTTATGATAGGACGTTTTTTTTCTTGACTAACAATCAAAATATAGGTGACAAGACGTTCTGTTTCTAAAATGTTCATCCGAAACTTGAGTTCTATTTCGATATCTTCTTTTTCTTTACCTCTGGTCACAACTTCGTTAAACCCACCTCGAATTTGAAGCGCTTGGCGAATATTATTTTTTAAGGCATCCCGTAAAAAGCCAAAGATATCGAACAGAGTTGATTTCCCTGTCCCATTTGCTCCGATAATCACACAAAAGGCAGGGATATCTTTAATTTCTAAAGATTCAAAAACGCGATAATTTTTTATTTTTATAGAAACAATCTTCATAGCCTTACCTTTACTGCTATTTTCGTTAAAATCAATATCTTTCTCCGTCCTTGTTGGAGATTAACCAATAAATCAAGATCGCGGTTCTAAATTATCATCACCTCTAGCTACAGAGCCAAAAATCCGTATATTATAAACGCCATAAGTCTGAGCAATTTGTAAAATAGCCTGCCGCTGATTTTTCAGTAGTTGTGAAATGGGAGTTAATTCATTCATGACTTATTTTAATTTTTAATTGTAATTCTATCGTTGATCTGAAATAGATAACTGATACGGATGCTGACCTGACGCGCGATCGCCAACAAACAGTTGATAAGTGCCTTTTGTGCCATAACCGGAAAATTGTAATGTTCCCCCAGAAGCGCTGGGTAAGACACAATAGCGCCCCCCTGGCCCTTGTATCAACAGCGTGGGTTTTCCGCTGGTTTGTACCGCAATTCGCCAATAGGGTAAATCTTCAGTCACCTCGATGGTATGATTGGGTGCATTGGCAATATATCCACAATCTCCACTATTAACCGTTCCGCCAGATGTGCCAGATGCTGAGACAGGTTGTCCGGGGACCACTTGCTGAGCCAAAGCAACGGGGACAAATGAAAGTAGACTGAAGCAAGATAATGTTGCGATCAAACGAAATAATTTCATGTTTATTTTAAATTAGGCTGATATCAGTACAATACAAACAGAAGTACAAAAAACAGGCGGGTTTACTATAGTTGTGTAGAACTGTTACTAAGGCATTCAGGCAAAAGGACAATTCTTATGAGTTATCAAAATGAAAAAGATGTCAAACGTAAATTTGAGGACTTAGAAGCCGAACTTCACGATACTCAACCTCTAATTAATACTGACAAATTCTCTGAGCCGATAAAAAAGGGATATCAACAATTTTTAGTCTGGTTTAAGGATCTGCCCAAAACGGGGCAAATTGTGGTAGCTGTCTTGACTGTAGCCGCTGGACTGATGCTATTACAAACCGTTGTTAGATTAATTTCCTTGGCAATTACCCTTGCAGTTATCGGGATAATCGTGTACATAGGGTATCAGCTTTTCAAATCATCTAAGTTCTTTAAAGACTAAGTCCACTATGGCTAGCCCAACTGTCGATCAAACCCCTCATTCAACAGATACATCCTGGATCACCCAAATTCGTTCCTCTCCTCTCTGGGTTCGTCGGTGCGGGGCCTGGACTGTAGAAGTTTCGTTAGTCGTGACCAGTGGCTTAGTACCCTTAACCATTGGGGCATTGTGTAACCGCAGTCCCCAAAACGTTCCCCTTAACCCCGTCCTCAAAGCCACTTCCGAAACGGTTGCCGCCACTTTAGCCATACCCGTACGCGATCGCAACCCTCAAGTGACCACTTTAACCAATTTCTTCTGGTCAGCGGCACTGTTGACCCCGATGTTAGTGGGTGGATGGCAGCTTTATTTACTCGCCCGTAGCGGACAAACTCTGCCAAAACGTTGGTTTGGGGTTCAAGTGGTCAACGATAAAAGCCAGGCTCCCCCCAGTCTACTAAGAATATTTTACCGCGAAAGTGTGGGACGGTGGGGAATTCCTTTAGGCATTGCTTACACGCTTTGGCAGTTGACAGGGGCATTCCCTAACCTGCTATTATTTGTGGGATTATCTGGGGGAATGGTGTTAATTGATGGTTTAATCGGTACACGGTTTAAAGGTCGCACCGGACATGATTTGTTAGCGGGAACTAGCGTACGAGAAGCGGGCTTACCGTTTCATACCAATCCCTTCACCAGTTATGATTTAATGGATGATAAAGATGCGGTTCATGCCATCATTCATCAACCTCGATTAAAAGCTTTTCAAACCAACTTATGGGCATGGATGCAACAACGTCCGGGTACAACTTTAATGATTGTGGGTGGAGCCAGTTTAGCCGCAGTATTACTCACATTTGTTGGCACACAAGTTTATATTCAAAATCAGGCCAACCGCCGAGAATTTCAACATCAAGATAACGAAGTTTTCCTAGCTTTAATTAGTAAGTTATCTCCCACTGCCCCCACCGATCCAGCCCAACGACGAGGCGCTATTTTAGCCTTAGGAACGTTACAAGATCCCAGAGCCATTCCATTATTAACGGATTTGTTGGCTCAAGAAAGTAACGAGATGTTATTGGATGTAACTCAGCAAGCATTAGTCAGTACAGGCCCCGAAGCATTGCCTTATTTAGCCCGACTGAATCAAGCGTTAAAGAATGATTTAGACTCCATGGAATTTGGAGCTAATCCAGACGAAAAATTACTCGTGAGTCAACGTTTACAAGCGACACAACGGGCAATTTCTAAAATTTTAAAAGTTTACGGCGGCAGTATTCATCAAGCTGATTTAAGCCAAATAGACTTGTCTCAAGACACGTCTGATGCAACTCAATTTACCTTAGTTTTAGATCAAACTGATTTATCGGGTATTAATTTTAGAAGTAGTCTACTCAACCAGGCGAGCTTTAAAAAGAGTAGTTTTTATAGTCCAGGAGAAGACGGTCGTTATCAAACCTATGATGATTGGATTGCTGATTTAAGCGGAGCTGATTTAACTGGGGCAGATTTTAGTAATGCCTTTCTTTCCCAAGTTTTTATGCAGTATACTAACTTTTTTCAAGCGACACTGAATCAGGCTAATTTATCAGACGGGGATTTAGTGGGGGCGAATTTTAGTAGTGCTAAACTATTAGGAACAAATCTAGAATCAGCAGATTTAACAGAAGCAAAATTTACTGGCTCTGATTTAGCTAATGCCAATTTAGCAGGTGCGAATTTAGAGTTAGCCAGAATGAAAGAAGCAAATGCTCAAGGTGCGTTATTTATTTCGAGTAATTTGAAACAAGCTGATTTAACCCAAGCTGATTTTGCGGGATCTAATTTTACGAGAGCCGATTTACGCAACAGCAACTTAACTTCTGCTCAATTGATTGGTGCAAACTTAACTAAAGCAAGGCTACAAAATGCTAACCTACAAAATGCTAATTTAAGTTTAGTCAATTTAACGGGTGCGAATTTACGAGGTGCAAACTTTAGCGGTGTTATATTTGCTTCAGAACCTGTTAATCCAGACGATCAATTTATCACGAATCCTGAACTAAGTGGTTCTAATCGATTTAAAGGAGTGAACTTTTCTCAGGTAGAAAATCTTGATAGTAATCAAATTAATTATATCTGTAATCAAGGGGGAAGTCATCCAGATTGTTCATAGTCTTTGTTATTGGTTATTTGTCATTGGTTATTTGTCCTGACTTCTGTAGAGACGTTACATGTAACGTTTCTACATCTGACTCGCTGAGTTGTCCTTTCATTTGTCTAGGAGATTTGGGACGGCAAGGTGTGCCTAAACAGATATAACCCTCGGGTAAGTTGCTGAAGACGCTGCTACGAGCGCCGACAACCGTATTTGCACCAATATTAATACCGGGAGCAATAAAGCAATCTGTGGCAACCCACGCGCCATTTTCGACCTGAATAGGGGCGGTTTTGAGGCCGAATGCGGGATCGTTAAGATCGTGGCTACCCGTACAGAGATAACTTTTTTGGGAAATTACACAATGTTGACCAATGGTAATGCAGTCTAAACTATATAACACCACATCATCCCCAATCCAGCTATAATCTCCGATTGTAACTTTCCAAGGATAGGTAAAACGTGCTGTTGGACGGATGACAACTCCTACCCCAATTTTAGCGCCAAATAACCGTAAAATGCCGCAGCGTATGCCATTCATCGGATGAAGCGTTAGAGGAAATGTTACGGCTTGCACTAACCACCACAATAGAATAAACCAGCCGGGTTTACCGCGATCAAACCAAGATTGATCGTATTGACGTAAGTCTATCCAAGGGGTTGTATGATTAGTCATTAGTTATTAGTTGTTAGTTATTAGTTTTTAGTTATTAGTTTTTAGTTGTTGGAAGCGATGGACAATAGCGGGAAGTAGGGAATAGGCAACAGGCACTCTTGCAACAGGCACTATGCGCAAATAGGCACTCCTGTCTCGCAGTCTCGCAGTCTCCTGTCTCGCAGTCTCGCAGTCTCCTGTCTCGGCGAATAATCATAGAGACGCTACAGGTAACGTCTCTAGGCAGGTGATTGATGTTTAATTCAGATTAACAGATGATAATATTACTCTCGTGCCACTGCTTGTGCGACGGTAGGGGTGACAGTGGGTTGAGGTTTGGGTTGAGATTGAGAAACATTTAAATGTCCCCCAAACTGTTTTAATTCATATAATTTTATCCCAATTTGATATTCATATTGACTGAGTAAACGACCATAAATATAGCCTGCTCGTCCATCTAAAAATCCTAAACGAATGAAATAGAATAAAATAAATCGTAAGAGCGGTTTAAAGGGTAATCGTACCCATATTTTTTTCAGGAATCGTTTGCGTTGAACGGCATCACCAAACAAGTTTGCACCAATTGTTTCATTATCATTTTGTCCGGTAAGGAGATTAAAATAAACCTTAGCTTCCCAGTTAGAATAACGGTTGTGACGTTCGATCCAGTGGAACATATCGCGGAAATCTTCATGGATCATGTCCTGCTTGAGATACCCCACTTGACCGCCTGAAGAAATCACAACGTGTTCGTGAACTTCATTGTCGCCTGTATTACGAACCCCTTCGGTATTTAGGTTTTCATAATAGCCGTCTTGATGCTTAAATAAGCGTAAATTCCAATCGGGATATTTACCGCCATGACGAACCCAAGTTCCGAGGAAAAAGACGCGGCGATTGAGATAATAACCGGAATAATTCTGCTGTTCAATCGCGATCGCAATTTCATCCCAAAGTTCAGAAGGAATTCGTTCGTCGCAGTCTACAATCAGTACCCATTCATTGCGAAAGGGTAAGTTTTGAATCGACCAATTTTTCTTTTTCGGCCAGTGACCATTAAAGTGAAATTGTACAACTTGTGCGCCATTTTGTTCGGCAATTTCAACGGTGCGATCATCACTTTGAGAATCAACTACAAAGACTTCATCCGCACGCGCCACACTTTCAAGACAAGCGGGTAAATTCTGTTCTTCGTTTTTAGCTGGAATTAAAACTGAAACGGGGATTTTACGAGTAGAAACTGAACTTTGCCGAATTGAGTTAGATGTCATGGTAAAATTTTAAACAATTAAGACGGTATACAGGGAAATAGTCATCAACAGCAGGTGTGACTAACTCGTGTGGGGCTGTTGAGCAGAATTCGATTTAGATAGCATCCCTTTAATCGCGGCACTGAGATAACCCAGTTGACCATAAGCATATATCAGATTATCAAAGCTACGAGCTGGATCGCCGATGTATTTTACGGCATTGTATAAACCCCGAATCAATCGTTCACCGCCTCGAGGAAACTGTTGTAAGCCAGCAGACCCGGCAATTTGTTCCCGATAGCATTCGCTGATCCCTTGCCACCATCCTCGGCGGAAA
This sequence comes from uncultured Lyngbya sp., assembly GCA_964434975.1. Classification (GTDB taxonomy): domain Bacteria; phylum Cyanobacteriota; class Cyanobacteriia; order Cyanobacteriales; family Microcoleaceae; genus JAAURB01. The sequence continues at coordinate 21,114 of CAYSWY010000052.1, read as the reverse complement.
TACCAGCCTTGTTTGAGTCGTTCGGAAGAGACTTGATGACCGACTTCGGCTGTGGGTAGATAGGCTACTTGCCAGCCTCTTTTGAGAACGACTTCCGTCATGTACAGTTCTCCGTGAGATAATAAGTTCTTACCGACTCGATCTAAATTAAGCTGAAAGCCCCCCACCGCTTCTAGGACGCTACGGCGCATGGCATAATTCAAGCCTCTGGGGGTATCTCCTGGATTGGTAATATTGACCACACTATCCCCCAAGTCATAAGCCCCCAAATTCCCAGCCAGAGAAGGGGATAACCATCGGGGTTGGGTATATCCTTCGGGCCAAACTAAAGTCACTTTTCCGCCAGCCACCCCTAACTTTTCGTTACTGGCAAACGCTTGATGTAAGGCTTGTAGCCAAGTGGTTGGCGCAATGGCATCATCATCAAAGTAAGCAATAATGGGGGCTGTGGTTTCGGCTGCACCTCGGTTACGGGCAACGTTTAAACCTAATTTGGGTTCATGAACATATCGCAGACGGGGGTTCGCTAAGCGTTGTTCAACCACTTGACGGGTATTATCGGTGGACGCATTATCCACTACAACAATTTCATAATCCTCAAAATCTTGTGCCAGGACACTGTCTAAAGCAGTGCCGAGATAGCGATCGCGATTATGAGTACAAATAACAACAGAAATAACAGGTTCGGACACAGCTAAGACTCCTGAACTCTCTATAATCTTAACCTCAGCCTACAGTAGCGTCTACATCAGTATTACCCGGATCACTTAACGGATCTCTGACACCGTTGTCGGGTCAAAGATGCAATGTTTCAAGTGGGGTTAAGCACTAATTGATGGATGATATTCTTATCCTTCGAGATTGGGAATTACTGTTATGACTAGTAGAGATGCACGTAGAACTAAGGTTCAGTATTTGTAGAGTACCCAGTCTTTTTGATTTCAATGACAGGATACAGAAAAACTCTTGCATGGGGAAGAAATAGTCATTATGGGTCAGCGCGTTGTTTGTAGTGCAACGCCCTCGAGAGTCTCCCTATCTCCCTATCTTCCCATCTGGTAGGGTTTAGACAAGCCACGCGATCGCTTATTATGATGGATTTCTATCCAACACTTTAATATGATTTAAGATGATGTTGATTCAACGACCTCATACCACTGTGGTTTTAGCCATGAGTGCAGATGGTAAAATTGCAGATAATAGGCGATCGCCTGCGCGGTTTGGTTCAGCGGCTGATAAAATCCATCTAGAACGTCAAGTGGCTTCTTCTGATGCTGTTTTATTTGGTAAGACGACGTTAGAGGCTTATGGCACCACTTTACCGATTAGGTCTGCGGAGTTATTACAGCAACGGCAATTACAAGGAAAACCGCCTCAACCCTTACAAATTGTTTGTTCTGTTTCGGGTAATATTTCTCCTACGTTAAAATTTTTTCAGCAACCTGTCCCCCATGGTTTACTCACAACAACCTCAGGAAAACAGCAAAATACAGCACCGTTTGAACATATTATTATTGTACCCACTATTAACGGCAGTTTAGACTGGAATAATGCTTTTCAACAGTTGACTCAGTTAGGAATAAAGCGCATCGCAGTACTCGGTGGCGGTGAATTAGTGGGTTCGCTAATGCAAGAAAATTTGATCGATGAATTTTGGTTAACGATTTGTCCGTTAATTTTAGGGGGAAGCAATGCACCCACACCTGTTGCCGGAGTTGGGTTTCTGGCGACTGTTGCGCCGCGTTTGGATTTGTTAGAAGTTCAGCAGATTGAACAAGAAATATTTTTACATTATCGTGTTTTACATTAATAAGCGCATCGCGCCGTTATTCGTTTTTCATTTTTTGTTAATTACAACTTTTTCGGATAGTTTAATTCAGGGTTATTTAAATTTAAAGGGGAAGGTGCGTCTGTGATACACCCTATTTTTTTATCATCCTGAGCTTAGAACAATTAAGGATTAGTGATATAGTTTACCGCTAAACGGAAAATCTATTCAAGACTTTTTATATCAATCCGGATATTTTTAACCCTGTATGTGGTGACTCAAATAAACGACCTCTGAATATGTGACTGCACAGTTCATACTCACTGCAAATACATTAGAAATATGAAGGAATCAAAGGTTGCTAATCAACCGGATTCAAATATTTAATCACTCAGGAAAAAATTATGACAAGTCTTGCAAACGCCAAAACTAACAATACTTCAGAAGTCGTAGAAACCAGCGTGGCAGCATCCACAGAAGCCTCAAAAGCGGTTAAAGCTAAAGCTAAATTCAGCAAAATTGAATTTCCCGTTTTAAAAATAGGCGTGGCGGGTGAAGCAGTTCGTTTCTTACAACAACGGTTAATGGCTTACGGCTATTATATTCAATTTACCGGACAATTCGGCCCCCAAATTGACGAGGCTATCAAAGACTTTCAATATCGTTACGGTGGACTGTTAATTGATGGCGTAGTGGGTGCAAAAACTTGGCGCGCACTTTGTGATTATGCTTTCCCCATCGGACGCTATTTCTATGCGCCTCATATTCCCACTCGTTATGCCTATGATATTCATCTGCCAATTCTGTTAAAAGGTGATGAAGGAGGATCTGTAGAATGCTTACAACTGCGTTTACAATCCTTTGGTTATTCAGTGATTGCTGATGGTATATTTGGTCACAATACTGAAGCTGCGGTTAAACAATTTCAAGATCGCGTTGGTTTAGAAGTTGACGGTATTGTTGGTCGTAACACCTGGCGCAAACTCGGCGAAGAAACCCTGTAATCGGTAATTTGTTGTCAGTCATTCGTATTGGCTTCAAGAGCAAATTTGGATAGTTTATGGCTAAGCCTAGACGCTATTTCGACTAATCAGCAATAATTTAAAAGTGTCCCAGGAGAGAGAATTGATGGATTTTTTCTCCTGGGATTACACTGTCCAAAATTGAAAATACCTCTCTTCTGGGAGTATCGGCATTACCATTAAGGGGTAATAAGTTACGGAGATTCCGATTCTAAATCAACATATATTTTTATGAAATTATTGATGAATTAAAAATTTGTATTTTTGCCTGATTTGCCATATACTTACGTGTAGAGATAGTACAGTTAATCAATTTCAACGGCTAGGTATCAACAGAAATAGGTTGAGATCAATAACCAGGGAAAGTTTTGCATTTATCGTTTTCAATCTACAAAAGCTAGTTTGTGTATCTTCATATTATTAGTCGCCTAGGGCGTTTCTCTGTTAGGCGTTGAAAGCGTATATGTTTTGTTTTTAATTCCACGAATAGAGAAATAAACACCTTTTATCTTTGAGCGAGCAGAAACTGTCCAGAATATGGACTCAATATTGTTGTACGAATTTAATTAGACAAGATTTAGCAGGGTTCATTCCAAATCATCAAAGCCTTCTATTCAGCCATTTATTTTAGTGCCTGAAATAAAGATTTAATAGAAATAAAGAAAGTAGTGATTCTTTGAATATGATGCTTTCTCCAACTTAATCTTGAGCAATAGTCAATTCTGAATTAAGCAATACTGATGTGATGACTTTTAGAACTGCTATAGTACCTGTGAAATATCGTTCAAGTTTAGCTCAATCCTATTATAAGTTAGCTCGCTTAGCAGTACAGAAAGGCAACCTTAAAGAGGCTGTAACTCACTACCAACAAACCCTAAAGTGTGATTCTCAGCATTTAATAGCTTACCAGGAGTTGGGGAATGTATTGCTAAAGCTACAATATTTTAAACAGGCGATCGCTTGCTATCAAAAAGCCTTACAGATTCAGCCCAATTTACCCCAAGTCTATCATAATTTGGCAGAAGCGGATGCTCAACTTGAACAATGGCAACAGGCAATTCAAGCGTATAAGAAAGCCATTCAACTCCGACCGAATTTTTCCTGGTCTCACAACAATTTAGCGGATATTTTATTAAAATTAGGACAGTGGACTGAAGCCGCAAAAAGCTATCAAAAAGCGATACAACTTAATCCGGAATTTGCCTTATCTCATCATCATTTAGGGGAAGTTTACACGAAATTAGAACAACCCGAGAAAGCCATCACGGCCTATCAACAAGCCGTTAATTTAAATCCGGATTTTATTTGGTCTCAGTTTCACCTCGGTCAACTCCTCTGTCAAGAAAATCGTTGGCAGGAAGCCGTTATTCCCTTACAAAAAGCGGTAGAATTAGAACCCAACTTTGAATGGTCTTATTATTACTTAGCTGAAGCTTGGTTTGGCTTAACACAATGGCAAAAAGCAATTCTAAATTATCGTCAAGCGATTGAAATTAAACCGGATTTTGCTTTAGCTTTGGGTCGTCTAGGAGATGCTTTAATTCAAAGCCAGCACTGGTCTGAAGCTATTCTTTGCTATCAAAAAGCTACAGAAATAGACCCCGTTTTAAATGTTTCATTTTATCGTAATTTAGAACTCGCAAAAGCCCGAATTAATCCCAACCAGCCCTTACCTCAACTTCAGGTTAATCAAAATCAGCAATGGCCTTATGTTCAAGAACAACCCTTTGTTGCCCCTGCGACTTTACCTAATAGCCGTCCTTGGCCGAAAATCTCAGTCATTACCCCATCTTATAACCAAGGGGAATTTATCGAAGAAACCATTCTTTCAGTTATTCATCAAAATTATCCCAATTTAGAATATATCCTCATTGACGGTGGTTCTACCGATGAAACCATGACGGTAGTCAACCGATATCAAAACTATTTTAGCTATATTGTCAGTCAACCCGACAAGGGTCAGAGTAACGCCCTGAATAAAGGCTTTCAACAGGCAACCGGAGAAATTGTCACTTGGTTAAATAGCGATGACCGCTTTGCCCCTGGGGCATTGTATGCAGCGGCATTAGCCTTTTATACCAGTCAGGCGGATGTGGTGGCGGGGGTTTGTCAGGTGTTTCAGGGACAACAACAAGTGTTGCATCATGTCACCTCTGCCGCGCCTGGGGCAATGTCCTTAGCGGAAATTTTGGATGTAGAACAGTGTTGGCTGAGTGGGAAATTCTTTCATCAACCGGAAGTATTATTTACTCGCGCTATCTGGGAAAAAGCAGGCGGGGCAGTAGATGAGGCGCTTTACTATAGCATGGATTACGAGATGTGGGCGAGGTTTGCAGCGGCTGGGGCGAAAATTTGCCCCATTACCTCTCCCATTGCCCAGTTTCGGATGCATGAAGCCCAGAAAACCAGTGCTACAGAAAAGTATAAACCAGAATTGCTGGCAACAAGAGATCGGGTTCGCAGTCGGTTTCAGCATCAAACTGTTGCGACAGGACAACCGACGCTGAAAACAGATACATCAGCCAAACGTCATCAACTGCGGGTGGTATTATTCAGTGACCTTGGCTTTTCTGGGGGGGCAGGCATTGCCCATGAACAGATAGGACGGGCATTCGCCGCAGCCGGACATCAAGTGATTCCTATTATGGGGGCATCGAGTTGGCAACCGCAACCGATTGAATTTTCAGCCTCCCAGGCCATGCAATTAATTAACTGTTTAGAACCGGATTTAGTCGTACTCGGAAATCTGCATAATATTCAAGATAGTGTGGAATTATTAGAAGCAATTTCAGCTAAATATCCGACAATTTTTATTATGCATGATCAGTGGTTATTCACAGGACGGTGTGCTTATGTGGGTTCCTGTAATCAATATACATCATCATGCGATCGCAATTGCCCGACATTTGATCAATATCCGGCTTTAGCCCCGGAAAAAATTCAACCTACCTTTGAACGCAAACGACAACTTCTGGTTAACAACGATAACTTGTTAGTGTTAGGAAACAGTCAATGGACAACAGATTGGGCTAGACAGGCTTTACAATTTAGTTTATCTCAGCAGCAGCAGGATTTACCGAAAAAGAGAATACAAAAAATAACGCTAGGAATTGACACAGAAGTCTTTAAGCCACGAGACAAAAAATACTGTCGTCAACGCTTAGGCTTACCGCAAGAAAAGTTTATTATCCTAACGGGTTCTACCTCGATTACAGATGAACGAAAAGGGGGTAAATATCTAATAGAAGCCTTAAAAATAGCAAATTTAGATAATATTTTATTAGTGGGATTTGGTCACGGATCTCCGGTAATAGAAGGGATTAACTATGAGATTCATCATACCGGATTTATTCAAAATCGTAGCTTATTGGCTTACTACTATAGTGCTGCTGATCTATTTGTCGGAGCCAGCTTAGAAGAAACATTTGGCTTAACCTTTATTGAAGCTGCGGCTTGTGGTACGCCTGCGCTGGGATACCCATCTGGTGGGGTACAAGAGGCTATTTTAGACGGGGTAACTGGGCGGTTAGTTCGAGAGAAAACTCCCACAGCATTGGCAAGAATGATGACTGAGCTTTATCAGGATGATCAACAGCTTATTCGATTAAGTCAATTGGCTCCCATTCATATTGCCAGTCAGTATTCGATTCGTTCCACTTATCAAAGTCTAATTGTGGCTTTAGATCAAGTGAACTGGTTGGACAAACTCAAAATTGATCCCATTAGTAAATTTGCAGTAACGCCTACTCAGCTAAATTCTTCCTTATCTGTTAAATATTTAACAAAAAATAATCACCAGTATGATATTATTAAAAGTAAGGAAGTTAAGGGTTGCATTTTTAGGGGATTTGGATCGTTAGAACCACCTGATCCCGACTTAAATATAAATAATTGTAGTCGATGGGCACTTTGGCCAGAAAGTCAGTTTGTCATAGAAACAAAACAGCCACAACAGGGCCATTTAATACTGGGTTATCGCAGCATCTATTCAGGACAAATCGTTGAAGTTTGGAATGAAGATCAATTAATCATGCAAACCTTAGGGAAAGCCTCAAAAATTCAACAGGAAAATTTACTCACTTGCCCCATTCAGTTAAAAGCTGGACTCAACTTTTTTACCCTAAAAACCCATCATTTTACTGAAGATAGTCAAGAGCGTAAATTAGGGATATTAGTTGAAAACATTACGTTTATCTCTGATTTAAATTGGCGTAAAATTGCAGCAACAAAACCTCAAGCAGTAACTGAACAACTTATTTTGATGGATAGCAGCCTGAAAGGTACAGGGTGGTTTCCTTGGGAAAACGTCGGCGGGGTGGCGTTGCGGTGGATGGAAAAAGTCGGAAGTGTCTTCATTGAAAACATGGATGTGACTCAACCTTTAGAAGTTCAAGTCCAGGGGAGAACAGCCGTTGTTCCTCAGGTGTTGGAAACCCTAAGTTTGAAAGTCAATGGCAATGATATTCCAGGAGAAGTCGAACCTCAAACTGATAACCGTTGGCGACTGCGGGGACGAATACCACCCGGCATACTCACCCCGGAAGCGCCATTTGTGTTGTCGTTACATTCAGAAACGGTTTATCAACTCTCTCCCCAAGACGGCCGCCGCGCCAGTGTATTAGTTGAAGAAATTTTTATCCAGGCTGTTAAACCCGAACAATTTCAACAAACAGTCATTTTAATGGATGAGACACTCGTCGGAACGGGTTGGTACGCCGCTGAAGAACGTCAGGGAGTGACCGTTCGTTGGATGCAACAGGTGGGGAGTGTGTTGGTAAACGGAGTGGATACCAGTCAACCCTTACAGCTTCAAATACAGGGTGTTATGGCTGTTCAACCGGAGTTGCTGGACAGTTTACAGGTGCAGGTTAATGGCAGTGAAGTTGAGGGAACCATTCAATATCAAGCCAATGGAGAATGGCTGTTTGTAGGACATATTCCGATAGGAGTCTTACCAGAGAATACACCGTTTTTATTAACCATAGAAGCAGCGGAGATACAAGAACTTTCTGTGGCAGATAAACGACAAGTGAGTTTATTAATTGAGTCGATTATATTTCGATGAGATATTAACCTGAAATCAAATCCAGACTTTTTGAATTCTATAGTTTATTTCTAATCAAATTGCCATGACTCAGACAACAGATTCTACAAAAAAATATATGAAAGAAGGTGCAAGCCTTTTACTGGATAAAAAATATGAGGAAGCAGAAAAAGTTTATCAGCAAGCTATCGAACTTCAACCGAATCATCCTTGGATTAATTGTAATTTAGGGCGATCGCTGTTAAATCAAGGCAAAGTTGAAATAGCTATTCCTTATTTACAAAAAGCCATTGAATTGGATAGTAATATGGCAGAAGCCTATTATAATTTAGGGAATGCTTTCACGAAGCAAAACCGATTTGAGGAGGCAGAAAATGCTTATCGGAAAGCGACTGAATTAGAACCTGATCGGTTTCTCTATCATCATCAACTGGGGGATGCTTTTTTTCTTCAGAGTAAGCATGAGGAAGCCGTCAGTCCCTATGGCAAAGCAATTGAATTGAATTCAGAGTATGCTTGGTCTTATCATAACTTGGGGAGGGCGTTATCGGAGTTAGAAAGATGGTCTGAGGCGATCGCGGTTTATGACCAATTTCTTAAACTTCAACCCGACTCTACAGAAGTCGAGGCACAACGACAGTTTGCACAGCAGCAATTGCAAGGACGAAGATATCAGGAGGAGGAAATTTCCCCTCAGCCAAACAGCGTTAACGATCCTTGGTTACAACATCATCAACACGCAGAGCAACTCCGGGCACAACATCAGTTAGATGAGGCGATCGCCACTTACCGTCATGCAATTGATGTTAATCCCAGCCATACCCCATCTTACCAAAATTTAGGAGATGCATTGCAAGAACGAGGGTTATTAGACCAGGCGATCGCAGTTTATCAAGAAGCTGTTGAGTTTGTCGAGTCGGAAACTACTCTAAATTATTTAAATGGAAAAATCCAGCAGTTAGAACATCAATTTCAGAGGATGGATGATTTACTCTCAAAGTTATCTCCTTCTCAGTTAGGGTTGGGTGAAGTCATCATTGATGCTGAGTTTCCATTAACCCCAATGCAGGGTTTCTTCAGTCAAGATTACGATCAATATGGTGTTCCATTGCGTTGGACGATACCCGGTAAACCGGTAACATTTGAGTTATTCTGCGATCGCACCTCTCCTCAAGAAATTGAGATTCGGTTAGTGAATCAATCAATAGATAATATTAAGCTTTATGGTCTAGTTGAAAATCAAATTATTTCACTGCATCAACAACCGAGTGAGGATGATAATTATGCTATTTTTACAGGCGTTTTATTTGAGGCAGAAACTAGAAAATCAACCAGAATCAATATTTTTGCCGTTCCTGAAAATGAAGTCCTAAATTTGACAGAATTATTAACGTTTTTACAAGACGAAAATAAACTAATTTCTGTTCCTTTTTCCCGATTTTCATTGAAAGCGTTGAATCCTGTAATAGCTTAAGAATATTAACACACTTCAGCCCGGACTGGAATTTTATAAAGCAGAGTCAAATCAAAAGGTAATTATGACTAGAATCGCTGCTACAATTTGCACCTATAATCGTTATGATGTTCTGGCCAAAGCGGTTGAAAGTGTTCGACGGCAAACTTTGGCAAAAGATCAATATAAAATTCTGATTATTGATAATTCACCGAATTATGAAACAGCAAAACAAATGCAGTCAGAATATCATGATCCACCCTTTTTGATTTATCATATTGAACGAATTCCAGGTTTATCGAATGCTCGCAATGTTGCCGCAAAATTATGTGAAACCGAGTTCATTGCCTATTTAGATGATGATGCGATCGCTTCTCCTCAGTGGCTGGAAAAAATCGTCGAAGGTTTCGATCAATTTGGAAAAGATGCAGCCGTTTTGGGGGGAAGAGTTGACCCGATGTGGGAAATTGAACGTCCGAGTTGGTTAGATGAAACCTTACTCAGCTATGTTTCTGTGGTCAACTGGGGCGGAGAAATCCGAGTCGCAAAACCCGATGAATGGTTTGCCGGGGCGAATATTTCTTTCCGCACTCAAGATGTCTTAGAGAATGGCGGTTTTGATGTTTCTTTGGGGCGTATTGGCGGAGGAAGCGCGTTAATGAGTAATGAAGAAATTCATTTGTTAGATCAAATTAAAAGTAAAGGAAAATTAACGATTTATGCCCCAGAAGCAAAGGTGGATCATTTAGTTGAGAAAAAACGGTTAAATCAGGCTTGGTTCCGCAAACGGGTCACCTGGCAAGCGGTTTCTGATTATCAAATGGATACCGCAAAATCAATGGAGATGGCACAGTCAGGCTGGAACTTTATGTTAGAGTATTTCTTTAAATTACCACCTAAAGAACGCAGCATTCGAGGCTTGTTTTATGATACCAACGATCCGATGGAGTTCCGAGAGCAATTGTGGACATTATCTACGTTTACAACAATGCTTTTAGCTGGATTTGATGGGGTCGATAAGTAGAACAAGGAGGAACATAAAAATGATTAATATTCAGTCAAAATCAAGTCTTCAAGAAACAGATATTCTGGTTCTTTCCCCGACACCCACTTATCCTTCAAACCAAGGAAATCGCAAACGAATTTATGCCGTTTGTAAAGCCTTACAACAGCGGGGGGCGCGGATTCATTTCCTGCATTATCCTCAGGATCTGGTGGGTCATATTCCCAGTCAATGGTACAAAGAAATGACCAATCAATGGGATTCATTTCACTCTGTACCCACCACACGTCCGGTACAAGCCCCTGCCATTGGCGAAGACCATTTGCTGGATGAGTGGTGGGATCAAGGGCTAGAAGACTACTTAAAATGGCTATTTCAACATAATTATTATGATGCCTTTATTGTTAACTACACCTATTTAAGCAAAGCCTTTGAGTTTGCCCCAGTTTATGTTTGTCGAATCTTGGATACCCATGACCAATTTACTGGGCGCAGACAACTGCTAGAAAGTCAAGGCATTCAAGCGGAATTTTTCTACACCACCGCCGACCAAGAAGCCATTGCCTTACAGCGGGCAGATTTAGTTTGGGCAATTAAAGAACAAGAAGCCATCTTTTTCCGAGAATTGGCAGAAACGACCGTTTGTACGATGCTTCATATTGAATCCCAAAACCCGATTCAACGACTGCCAACCCTTGCCGATCAAGATTATCTAGTGATCGGTATGATTGGGGTGGGCAATAGCGTCAATACCATGAATGCTAGGGCTTTTATTGAACAAGTTCGACCCTTATTTCTTAAAGCTTTTGCCCCAATTAAAATCAAATTTGCTGGCAGTCTTTGTGAGAATTTACAAGACTTGGAAGGAATGGGTGGGATTGAATTCATGGGGCGGGTTGATACTGTCGATGAGTTTTATCAAGCCGTCGATGTAGTCATTGTTCCCATGAGTTTTAGTACAGGATTAAAAATCAAAGCCGTAGAAGCGGTAGGAACGGGTTTACCGATTATTGCTCATCGTCATGCTTTTGAAGGGATTCCTTCGACTCACCCTTGCCATACCTGTGATAGCTTAATAGAAATTGGGGAACGTTGCTTAGATTTAGCGTTTGATCGCAGTAAGCTTTCAATATTAGCTGAAGCAACTGATGCGGCTTATAAAAAGATGCACCATCAAATTGAGGACGCCCTAGAAAAAACAACCGATTACATCTTGCGAAATAAAGCATTTATTGTTATCATTATAAATGAGCATTTCTTTGTGGAGAACTCCCCAGAATATGCTCATACTCTGCAAACAATCAACCATCTTAAACATCTAGCCCCATTAATCTATTATGTCGATACGGCTTTAACGCCAAAAAAAGCTAAACGACTTCAATGGTATGACCGGGAAGGGCGGGTAATTTTATCCCCCAAGGCAGCAGAAGCATCAGGGTTAACAAAGCATTCTTCTCGTGATTATGGTTCTCTCTTAGGCATTTCTTGTTCGGTTTGGAGTCTAGAGAAACTCTGTACTCAGCGGCAAATTATCGCGGTATGGCTGATGGAAATGCCGACAGAATTTGAAACGGGAATTCCAGATTCAATCCAAGATATTCCCATCTATGCCTTAACCGATATGCTACGCAGTTATTCTCAACCTGACGAGGGTTGGCAACGGATGAAATGTCTCAAGGATTCTAACCATTTAACCCTAGTTAATTGTGGTTTATCTGCCACAGCGTTAGAGTCAACTTGGCTACCCCATGGGAATGTTGCCAGTGTTCCCTATTGGAAGCAGCAACCCTGGGAAGAGAAAGAACACTGGCCGAAAACGCCGGACTATGACAAGCGAGTCATGATTTTAGCGATTCCTCAGTCTCTAGAATTGGCTCAAATGATTTGGGGTTTATGTAGTCAACTGTTTCCAGAAAGTTTAAAACCGTTAGTGTTTTTACCCAAGGATGAATTATCTTTCCAAACCAATGGTAAATCTGCCTCGTGGCAACAGGATAGTCAATTTGTTCAATCCATTGCAACGGTATCTGATTTATATCAGAGTTTCATTGCTTGGGATCGAACCCCTTGGTTTGTGGTTGACTTGAGTTGTGAACATCTGGCATTTGCCATCTATCGAGAGACCTTAATGCGGGTGGGAATTCCATGTATTGTTCCCCAGACAAGCCCTTCTGCGTTACCCCAGGAGGATGAGTTACAGCCAGCATCGGGAAAGGAATTCGTTCAGCTTTTAGAACGGTTGGCAACGGATAAGGAGTATTTGATACAAATGCAGGAAAAGATTTGTCAGCATGCGGAGGAAGTTTATAGAAATGATGCGGGTTGGTCGAGGATTTGGCGGGAGATGTCACAAAGATGCGATCGCCTTAACTAAGCTTTCTTATAATTCCTATTTAAACAATCACAGGTAAAGAGATGGATTTAATGAATTTAGACAGTGTTGATCAATATATGAATCAGGTACTATCAGAAGACCTAAAGCCTCGAGAACTTCAAAATCGCTTCAACCAACTGATACTTAAAGCCGATGATAAGTATTCAAAATTTGAGGAACTTGATCAGTTACTGAGACAATATTTACATAAATTAGAGAGTGATAATATTGCTAGATGTTATTTAACCTCAACCATTGCTACAAATTTAGTACATCATTCAAGCTTTTGGAATGTGAGACATGGCGCTTATATGCCAAAGCTAAAAGCAGTTCAGGACTTGACCCATTTATGTCAGCAGGAGAAAGAAATTAGTAATAATCCTTATAGTGATGTTTTTTTAGGCGTTGCTCATCATCTCGTCGGGGAAGACTCAAAATCCTACGAATATTTTTGCGCTGTTGCTGAAAACCCGAAAACTCGTCAATTTATCTTTGATGATAAACTGGGTTGCTTCACTGCAAAACCTTGGTCTGTGAGCCAAATTATCAATTACTTTCAGGAAGATGTCATCAATCCACCTTTAACATGGGAAATTGAGGGGAATTCAAAACCCGGTCAGTTTGTTGTTAGCTTTTTCTGTGATGATGTTTACTTTCAAGCATTTTCTCCCTACATTATTAAATCTTTAAAAGAGGTTTATACAGAAGGAGAATTTTGTATTCACTTCCATGTCATTAATCTCGGAGAAAAATCTAAACAATTAGCACAACAACTGCTTAACGAATTATCTCAAATTTCAGTTGAACTCTTTCTCTCTTCTGAGCAAACCGAAGTCAAAGATAGAGCTTATTTTACAGTCAGCCGTTTCTTAAAAGCTGAGAGTTTAATTCAATATTTTGATAAAGATGTCATCATCTTAGATGCAGACTGTGACATTCTTGTTTCTCCTGTTGAAATTTGGAACCATTTCAGACAGTTTGAAGTCGGCGGATTATTTTGTAAAGGACCTTGGGGATATATTCCGTGGAGAGTTTACTGGGCAGGTTTTACCTATTTCTCAAAGAAAAGAGGGGGTATTGAATTTACTAAATTGATGAAACAAGTTATTAACTATTTATGGAGTCATGATCGGGGAAATTGGTGGGTTGATCAGAATGCACTTTACATGACAATGCGGTTAATGCATATCTTCTATCCTGACTTGAAATTTTGTGATATGGGTGGTGGCTTAGCAACATCTTTTGTGAATTCTAGCGAAGAAATAAAACTTTCTCGCTTATCTTCAGTTAATCAATTCAAAAATGGTCTCAACCAAGGTAAACACTGGGCGGCAATACTTGCAGAACTGCAGTTAAGTTAATTACAGTAAATACAAAATATGGATAAAATTATTTTTCATATTGGGCTACATAAAACTGGCTCAACAGCATTACAACAGTTTTTCTGGGAAAATAAAGAAGAATTAGCAAAAATCGGTATCATTTATCCCAAAATAGGAGTAGATTATTTTGCTCATCAAAATCTAGCTTATGATTTGAATCAAGATTCTAGATTCAATGCAAGCCTCGGAACATTTGTGGAACTGACGAGTTTTTGTAATAAAATAAAACAAGGAACTGTAGTTATTAGCTCAGAAAACTTTGAGTTCTGTAATACAAATACTGTGCAAAAAATATCCCAAGCATTCCATACTGATCAAATTGAAGTCGTTGTTTATTTGAGGAGACAAGATCAATTCTTACAATCTGAATATACACAACAAGTTAAGCATGGATATTGTAGGTTAGAATTTGAAGATTTCTTAGATCAGAATATTCATGCAGAAAGAGTACACTATCTTAGATATTTGAATAAATGGATTGAAGTATTGGGTCAAAAATCAGTCAAGGTTAGAATTTTTGAAAAACCGCGATTAGTTAATCAGAATATTATTCATGATTTTCTTAGTCTTTTACCGAACTACGATTTGACTAAAACATTTGCTGATTCATATAGAGCATACTCTGCCAATAACAAACCAGCTTATGAAATTGTTGAAGTAATCCGCTTATTAGCTAAAAACTTTGTAGATGATAAATCAATGGATAAGTCAATTTTTTCAAAAACTATTGCAGAACCTATTCTCAAATCAGAGAATTTAAAGAGTAAATATCAAGATCCTTTTAATAAGCTAACTCCAGAAATTCAACAAATGATAATTAATCACTTTATGTCTGATAATCAGCATTTAGTAGATGTACTATCAAGAGATCTATCAGAGAAGGGTTGGAAAAATGCATTTTCTACAGAAATATATTCAGGAAAAGTAACAAATAGAGATATTAGCTTGGAAGAATATACTAATATCATAGATAAAGTTGGTCTTTCTGAAACTGTTCCAACTCTAATTTCTTAACTTTTAGTGCTTTTTTTAGTACTTCTGAAAACATTAGATGACACTAATAATATTATGACTAAACTAAAGATTGATAGTAGCTATTCATTTTCTGAAGATATCAATGAATATAGTATACATGATATTTCTGATATTAATTTTGTATCAGACAAAAAATACAAATATTTAGTTAAAGATGATCCTGAAAAAGGTTTGTGGTAGTGATAAATATGTAGTGATAGGCAATATTAATAATTATAATTATAATTATCTTTGATGTTGTTGTGCCTGTTCCCGAAGAACTGAGCGAGTGAATCTCGCTTGATGGACGATGCGATCACTAGTATATACAAACTAGAAAGTCTTTAAAAAACTGGTAAAATATAAATCCATTGAAAGTCATCCGTTAAAAACCTGAGACGATACCAACTGAAGTCAAAAAAATTAAGATAATGAATCATAAAACCATAACTTGTCCCCAGTGTCAAGGTCAAAAAATTGTCAAAAATGGTAGCATTCACAACAAAAAAAACAAATACAAATGCACAGAATGTGGGAGACAATTTGTTGAAAATCCTAGCAAAATCTATATTTCTGAAGAAACTAAAAACTTGATCGATAAACTCTTGTTAGAAAAAATTAGTTTGGCTGGAATAGCCCGAACAACAGGAGTTTCGCGAAAATGGTTACAAGATTATGTTAATGCCAAGTATAAAGAGGTTTCCAGAGAAATTAAAGTCTCAAAAAAAAACGAGGAAAACTAACTATTCAAGCTGATGAAATGTGGTCATTTGTAGGAAACAAAAAACAGAAACAGTGGCTGTGGTTGGCTCTAGATAGAAGAACCAAAGAAATTGTAGGTTTTTATCTAGGCGATCGCAGTGAAGAAGGAGCTAAAGGATTATGGCGATCGCTTCCTGAAGTGTATCGTCAATGTGCAGTGTGTTATACAGATTTTTGGTCAGCTTACGCACAAATTTTTCCTAGCAAAAGACATAAAGCTGTCGGAAAAGAGACGGGCTTAACTAATTATATTGAACGATTTAACAATACTATTCGTCAGCGAGTTTCTCGACTGGTGAGAAGAACTCTATCTTTCTCTAAAAAACTCGAAAATCATATCGGAGCTATCTGGAATTTTATTCACTATTATAATTCGGCGATCGCATCTAAATTATAACATCACTACATATTTATCACCACCACTTACAACAATTTTATCCTTTAAATGTTTGCAAGCAAGCAGTTCATCGAGCATATTTCAGTGATTACATTAATCGACTATTTTATGAAGATTATGAAAAATTAATGAGTGGATCAGCTTTTACAAAATATAAGTGTAGTCCTTATGCAGTGAAAAAAGTAGATGATGAAGTATTATTAAAGCTTCAGCAAGCTTATCCTGAAAGAAATAATTTTGATGCATATGGAATGGAAATAATAGCATATAAGTAAAACTAACTTTTCAAAAAAATATAATGTTTAATTGATAAATTTTAACTATTTATGTCAAAGCAGCTTTCAACTCAATCAAAAATACAGATCGCCTTCATAGGGTATGTTCATGAAATGCAACGCACTGACATTCAATATCTGATTCACTGCAATACAGCTACCACCATGCTATAAGATAACAATATAACCTTAAAAAGATTCGGTTTTTTGGACTTGACAAAAATTATATTGTTTAAAAAAAGTTTCGTTAACACAACAATGAAGCAATCAAAGCAGTATTTCATCAGGTAGAAATTTCTAGCACTGAGGATAGTGATACAGCTACCGCCACGCTACGCGATCGCAACTCAAATCATCTCAGTACAATCATAATGGCATCAGACTGAAACATAAGTTGAGATCATGTTATTTGAGTTTTCTGTTTAAAATCTCAATCAAAACCCGGAAATTTGATGATTTTTGCTTGAAAATAATTTGCAATAAGCAACAAGATTGCGTTGTTTCAAGCTCTATGGTATTGTAGTCGTTGAGGGGGTCGTGTGTCTTGATGTAAATTTACGACCCTTAAACCCCCAAAAGCTCGTCAAATATCCAGAAACATTGACAATCATTTTAACCCGCAATTGCACGAGTTTTTAAGCTGTTTCATCAGACCTTGTGTACTGGAGTTGACAAATCACTCATCATATGCATAGGCAGGTAGAAATCCACTCAGCGCGACTTAAAAGACTATCAAAGTATGCCCAATGACTGCTACAACAAATTTACAAGAAATAGCGACTACTTTACCTATTTTAAATGAACCTGAGCAAAAAGAAAGATTTTTATTTATTTTAGGCGCTTTAACTGCAAAAATTATCAGTTTACGAAAAGCGGCTGAAGTGATTGATCTTAATGAGGATGCTTTGTTACAAACCTTAGATTTATTAGGAATTGATTTTTCGTACTTGAGTGAGGAAGATATCGAACAAGAAATGCTTGAGTGGAAATCGTGAAAATTGTAATTAACTCGTCTCCCCTTATTTTTTTAGTAAAATTACAATTCCTCGAATTATTTTTAGAGAGTGATGATGAGTTTTATATTCCTCCAGCAGTTTTAGAGGAAATTCAGGCAAAAAGTGATGAAGTGAGTCTTGTTATTTTGCCTTTAGTCGAAGTAGAGAAGATAACGGTTACTTCAACGGGCTTACTCTCGTTAGTTAATCGTTTAAATCTTAATTTAGGACGCGGAGAATCTGAGGCAATTGCATTGGCGACTGAATTACAAGCAGATTTTACTATTTTAGATGATAGGGCAGCCCGGAAGATAGCTAAAAATTTAGGGTTAAATGTTAAGGGAACTTTAGCAGTAATCAAAAAGCTAATTCAAGAGGATAAAATTAAAATTAATAACCTTGATGAATTTTATCAAAGATTAAGGCAGATTAACTTTCGGGTTTCCCGTTCAATTTTTGATACTCTTTTCTCTCAATGAAACAGTCGTGCCACTCTTGGGAGATTTAAGGGAAATTACCTGACTTTTATCCCAACGACACAAACAACTCTCGATAATCCACTTTCGGAAAAATAGGACATCTTCCCCCTACTGTTGCATCAATAATCTGACGACCATTTACCCAATAATAGGCATAAGCAATCTTATAAAACCGTTCTGAACCTGCTAAATCCGGTAAATGCCATTTGACTCCATCACCAAAATAATTCGGGTGAAAATGATTTTTGTCTTTTGTTTCAGAAACCACTTCTGCGTGAGCTATTCCGGGTGTATGATAATAATGGTCAACCCCAATTAAAATCACCGTCTCAAATCCCAATATAATCAGCCAACTGTATGGCAACATAAGTTACTGTATTTCCTTCTTGTAATCCCTATACTCTCAAAATTAGAGTGTCCATCAATCCTTGAGAAGCCTATATATAATCAGGAAGTCTCCCCCGTATGTCAAGCTAAAGATGCCATTGAATTGAATACAGATACCCTCAGTATTGAACAAGTTCAAACTCGAATTGTTGAATTGTATCAGCAGAAATGGTCTGTTGTCGTTCAGAGCTGATTAATATCGACTAAAAAAACCTCAGGTAAAACTGCTGGAATTGTGCCTAAGCGAAAATCCCTCACATTTCGAGTAACAATAATTTCTACACTCATTGCCTGAGCTGCTGCATGAGTAACAGCATCTTCAAAATCTGAAAATTGACTTTCTAGTGCTCGCCGAATAACTCCATCAGTGACTGATGCAACTTTCATCTTTGACATCAATGTTGTCAAAATCTTTCGAGCTTGATCGCTACCTAACTGCCGTCGTAGTAGATAGAATAAATTAGTTACAGCGTGTCCGGAAACATAACCTTCTACTGTATCCTGACCCACTCGATCAATTGCTAAAGCAGAAGTTCTGAAATAAGGTTCTCGCTGTAGGAAAATATCCAAAATTACATCACTGTCGAACAGCACCCGTTTCACCGATATTTTTCCTCTAAATATTCCAGATATTCTTGATGGTCTTGGCTCGGATAATTAGATTCTGTCTCTACCGGAAGCACCCCAACCAGACTTTGAGTCCAAGCGCTCAGCTTTAAAGGTTGCTCAGAATTAGGTAATTGTCTGAGAAAGTTCGCGATCGCTTCATCGAGTGAAATTTGATGAACTTGCGCCCAGCTTTGTGCTTTCTTGACTAAATTATCATCTAAATGTAGAGTAAGTTCAACTTTGCGAGAAATCATGTATCAATCAACTCTTGAAGAATTTTTTGACGAATAGTCTAGCTATACCTCTAGATGATACAGTATCCATCACCCAACTCGTCCGTCAATCCCAATGAAATAGTTCGGTTAACCGTACTGAGAGTATTCGGTAATTTTGACTTGACAAAATGAAAAAAATTTTGAGAAAAAGGTGTTGATGATGCAGCGATACAGCTACCGCCACGCTACGCGATCGCAACTCAAATCATCTCAGTACAATCATAATGGCATCAGACTGAAACATAAGTTGAGATCATGTTATTTGAGTTTTCTGTTTAAAATCTCAATCAAAACCCGGAAATTTGATGATTTTTGCTTGAAAATAATTTGCAATAAGCAACAAGATTGCGTTGTTTCAAGCTCTATGGTATTGTAGTCGTTGAGGGGGTCGTGTGTCTTGATGTAAATTTACGACCCTTAAACCCCCAAAACCTCGTCAAATATCCAGAAACCTTGACAATCATTGGAACCCGCAATTGCACGAGTTTTTAAGCTGTTTCATCAAACCTTGTGTACTGGAGTTGACAAATTACTGGTGATATGCATAGGTAGGTAGAAATTCGATCAGCTAAACCCCAAAGACTATCATCGGAAAACATTCCTTCTACCCCAACTCATGAAACCGATCTTTCGCTACTCTATTAACCTCACAAAAATATTGACTTAATCGTTCTTTTGAACTGATCAATACTGATCTTCTGTTGAATTTCATCCTGCTTTAAATACTCACTTGCCTCCCGAATTAAATCCCAATCCTCTACCTTTTCCCTGGCTTCTTCTAGACTGCTGAAATACAATGGATAATCCTCTCCCAAATATTCCTGTACTGCCGGTAGGGGATTGACTAAAATCGGTGTCTGCCGAGCCATACACTCAATAATCACATTATTGGCACTGGTATCATACAAATCTAAATACACAATATTCTCAGTCAATAGCCGATCATACTCCTGATTCGATAAATAAGGTATTAAGTTCACTGAATGTTCATCCACCTGAAGGTTCAACAGTTCTCGTTCCTTCTCCAAAAGTGATCGATAGTGGGGTTCATTCTTCATCAAAACCACTTTTTTCAACTGCTGAGTCGGCAAATAATAAATAGAATTCAGCTTCCTTAACCACCAACCAATCTGAACAATTTTTTTGTCAGAATTCGCTAAAAAGTTATCAAAATCAAACTTATTCTGAGGAATTTCAGTCGGATGAAAGAGACTAAAAACAGGAATATTTAACTGCTGTTCTAGCCAACGTTTGTGATATTCTGATAAACAAAATAACCCTCGACAATAGGATATACTTTCTTGCCATAACTGAGTTTTCAAAATACTTTGTGGTGCTAGTTCGTAATTAAACCATTTTGGAACCCGTGGCGGTACATGAATAAATCCAATCCAAGGTTCTTGATAAGGAGTCGGATTATTTTTCGCCTCCCCTGGATTATCTCCCCAACAAAACTTTCGTTCAATAAATCCATCTACGAAAATTCCCTCTGGATGATGAAAGGATTTGAGACTGTTGACGACATAAGACCATCCTGAACGATGAACTCCATAATCACAGTTTAATGCAGTTGTTAAATTCAGCTTTAACAAACTCTGATCCGATTCAGTGTACACCTCCTCCTGCTCTTCTGAGATGAGTAACACTTCATTTCCTCCCCATCAAAAATGACTATAGATATATTTATTATACATTATAATAAAACAAGAAATTCAATTTCATTTTTAACTGACTTTAAGTCTAAGCAAGAAACCGAACCCAATTCCCAACATTCAGAATATTAGAAACTCTCTCTTAGAGATGATCAAATCTGGCAACTCGTCAACGACTATTTAACTATTTTGGGGGAAGATACTATTACTAAAATGGGCTATT
>CAYSWY010000051.1:0-43910 GCA_964434975.1 uncultured Lyngbya sp. | reverse complement strand
TCCGCGCCTGGATGGCACCAATGGATCAACCTCACCAAAACTTTGTATTCCCTGAGGAGGTATTACCACGTGGTAACGCTCTCTAGTTCTTACGTTGGTGGCCGCGACCAACAATCTAGCGGCTTTGCATGGTGGGCAGGAAATGCCCGTTTGATTAACCTGTCTGGTAAGCTTTTAGGCGCTCATGTCGCTCATGCCGGCCTAATCGTCTTCTGGGCAGGCGCAATGACACTGTTCGAGGTGGCTCACTTTGTTCCTGAGAAACCGATGTACGAACAGGGTCTAATTCTCATCCCCCACATGGCAACTCTGGGTTATGGAGTTGGCCCCGGTGGTGACGTTATTGATACATTCCCTTATTTCGTCATTGGTGTATTACACCTGATTTCCTCGGCTGTATTGGGCTTGGGTGGTATTTACCACGCTGTACGTGGCCCTGAAACCTTAGAAGAGTACTCCTCTTTCTTCGGTTATGACTGGAAAGACAAAGACCAGATGACTAACATCATCGGCTATCACCTGATTTTACTCGGGGGTGGTGCGCTGTTGTTAGTATTCAAAGCCATGTTCTTTGGCGGTGTCTATGATACTTGGGCACCTGGCGGAGGAGATGTCCGTTTGATTAGTAACCCAACCCTTAACCCGGCGACAATCTTTGGCTATCTGTTCACAGCACCATTCGGGGGTGAAGGTTCGATCATCGGTGTTGACAACATGGAAGATGTCATCGGTGGTCATATTTGGGTTGGTTTGATTTGTATTGCTGGCGGTATCTGGCATATTCTCACCAAGCCTTTCGGCTGGGCACGTCGTGCCTTCATCTGGTCTGGAGAAGCTTATCTGTCTTACAGCTTAGGCGCTCTATCCCTGATGGGCTTCATCTGTGCGGCTTACGTTTGGTTCAACAACACTGCTTACCCCAGTGAATTCTACGGCCCAACTAACGCTGAAGCTTCTCAAGCACAGTCATTCACCTTCCTCGTTCGTGACCAAAAACTCGGTGCGAACATTGGTTCTGCTCAAGGCCCCACTGGTCTAGGTAAATACCTGATGCGCTCTCCAACTGGAGAAATCATCTTCGGTGGTGAAACCATGCGTTTTTGGGATTTCCAAGGACCTTGGTTAGAGCCATTACGTGGACCTAACGGTTTGGACTTAAGCAAACTGAAAAATGATATTCAGCCTTGGCAAATTCGTCGGGCATCTGAATACATGACCCACGCGCCTAACGGTTCTATTAACTCCGTAGGTGGAATTATTACTGAAGCACAAGGGTTCAACTATGTTAACCCTCGGGCATGGTTAGCGGGTTTCCACTTTATTGTTGCTTTCTTCTTCCTCATCGGTCACCTGTGGCACGCTGGACGGGCACGGGCTGCTGTTGCTGGATTTGAGAAAGGAATTGAACGTGAAACTGAGCCTGTATTGTCTATGCCTGATCTTGACTAAGATTAGCGCCCGCAACGACAATTTCAGTTTGATTTAATTTCTAGAAGACTCCATCTGTATCATGCAGGTGGGGTTTTTTATTGATTCGACTTATACAGCTTGCAATGGTCGCTTTCTGATCCTAAAATACTGAGTACAGATAAATAAAGTAAAAATCAATTGTATGATAATACGTCTATTTATATCCGGATTAGCTATCTATCTGTATTCAATTATATTTCTCTCTAATTCATCAAAGGCTACTATTCTTTGGAATCAAATTACTACCTTTGGAGAGATTGAACAACTAAAAATACCATTTTATCCTCCAACACAAGAATATATAGATCTCGGGATCGCTATTGCTGAGTCTCGGAATATTTTGGCGTTTGACGAGCGACAAAATGTAGTCCTTCCGCGCAATATTAAAATCGCTAAACCCAATCCTAACTATATTGAAGTTGAAGCCTTTGCTAATTATGATGCCAAAAACCTAAGTGATAGTAACTTAGCTTATGATTGGGATGCTGACTATGAGACATTACCTGAATTAAACTCAGGAGTGCGGGTAAATAGTCATTTTATCGCTTATGGATATTCTCAACAACCTCCATACACTTATGTAAACGCAATGATCACTTTTGATAGTCCAATTATTGGTTTAATCGATAGTCGTGATAGCCATTTAACCGATGATTTATTTAGTTTAACCAATTATTCAGGTCCTAATTTTCCTCAAACATTAGAGGGACTCCAGTGGAATACAAATAATTTTGGACAGTACTCTCAAGATGAAGCGGATTTTTTGCATACAAGAGACTATGTAAAAATCACAGGGGAATATCAGAACATTTTAGAAATTCGTTGGGCTACTATTGGTTATGAAGGTTTAAGAGTTTTAACCTTAGCATCGGATAAAAAAAATAGATAAGATAGATAAGCATAGATAAATGTTGCCCTCGCGCTTTTCAAAGGTATTTTCTATCAACTCATAAATGTCACTAAAATTGTATGAGCTGAACTGATCATGCAGTCGGAATTAATCTCAGGCGCGATCGCGGCAATCTTGCAATCTTACTATAGTAGACTATGAAAGGATTCTAGGATGAGCATTTAGGTCAAACACCATATTTTGTACAGCTATAAAAGGTCTAATTGCAACCGCGAATCTGCCATCAAAAAGAACTAATGACTAAAAACAAAACTATTTAACAAATTGTTTGGCATCATTATACTCATCAATATTTCCATAATACATCGTAACTTCCTCTCCCATTTTAATCTCTTTATCTGCGATTAAATGTGACCATAAACCGACTTCATCTTCAATCCAATTTATCCGAGTATTGGGATTTTCTGTATGATTTAAAAGAGAAACTAAACCGAAAGCTAGATATCCATTTTGATTTTTACTTTGATCATCCTCTGAGGGTTGTACAAAATAATACTTAAAAATTTCTGTTTGATGAAGATTGGGTAATGGTTTGATTTGTTGAAGTGGAAAACTAACTACAGGAGCAATTTCAATTAATGTTCCTTGAGCAATATCCTGTGTGGCAACAATTCCCCGTCCTTTGCTCTGAATTTGTTTTACTTCTATCATTGACTGTTTTTTAAGAGATAGATATTGAGTCTTAATTAATTAGAGACAAGTATAATATACTACGTTATAAAGACAGGAGATCAATTAAATGGCAATTCCACAAAAACGTATTGCGATGTGGGCTAGTCCAAGATGTCTTTCTACAGTATTACTCCGTTCTTGGGGAAATCGTCCTGATACTTTTGTCCACGATGAGCCATTGTATCCTCATTATCTTTCGGTCACGGGTCGCCCAGATCCAGGCGGGGAAGAAGTACTTAAGCGTTATGAAACAGACTGGGTCAAGATTGTACAGCAAGTAACAACAGGTTCAATACCAGAGGGTAAATCGATCTACTACCAAAAGTTTATGGTCTATCGGCTTTTACCCCATATTGATATTAATTGGGTTCATCAATTAACCAATTGCTTTCTGATTCGTGAACCTCGGCAAATGCTTTTATCCTATCTCCAGTTATGGCCGAATCCGACATTAGAAACGATTGGGATGGCACGACTGAAGCAATTATTTGATATTGTCCGCGATCGCTCAGGAACGATACCACCCATTATTGATGCCCGCGATCTACAGGAAAATCCACGCCATACTTTATCTTTGCTGTGTGAAGCGGTTGGGGTTGAATTTACAGATGCGATGTTAAATTGGTCGAAAGGTAATCCCACTGATGATATTTGGTCTCAGTATGCCTGGTACGATACTGTTAGAAATTCAAGTGGGTTTGATCCCTACAAGCCAAAACCTGATGTGATTCCAGAACGTTTTCAGAACCTTGTTTCCCAATGCAATGAGATTTACAAGGAATTATACAAATATCGCCTTACATGATAATAAAAGGGTAAAGTGATTAGCAAATCATAGGAAGCTGATTCTGATTTAATGTCAGAATAGAGAAACTTCACAACAATTTCTTCTTGAACCTAAGCGATTACCTTAACATCGTACAAGGTTTCAATCCAAACCCTTGCACCACATATAGGATGATCAGGATTATAGACAATACGACATCCTCCTGGTATTTCTATTTGATGCCCATAAACGTTAGTATTACCTTTCTTGACCGTAATCACTGGTTGTCGTTCCTTTTTTTTTTGATTCTGTTTAATTCGCTGTGAATTCACATGAACAACTGTTTTGGCAGGTTTTCTGGGATTACGCCAACGGGGAGCAGGGCCGCGTTTACCTCTGGCAATAATCGGCTTTCCGTTAAACAAAGGAATTAACCACATCTTCCCAGACTTGTAAGCACCTTCAACTCTGCCTTCAATCAGAAGGGTTCTGAGTCGAGCGGTAGAGATATTTAAAATTTGGGCTGCTTCTGTAGTACCGACTATCATTAGACTCAAAGGGTAACGTAATAGTTTTGAAAAAAAATATAAAGGCTATTAGATCTATCTTCGATCTATCCCTTTTCTAGTATTTTACCGACCAGCGGTAAAGATATTTAAAATTTTAGCGCTTCTTGACCCATTTTGGTGGGAGGGCTTTCCACTCCGCCAGCTTTCCGCTTCTGTAATAGCGACTATCATTAGACTCAAAGGACACCGTAATAGTTTAGCATCAACAGATCTCTGGGAGTGTTTTAAGCGCTCTGTTGTGATGCAGGTCTATCATCTGATCTCAATAGGGGAGTCTGATCCCTGGTAATATGAGCCAAATATATGATGAATCATTTTTACGGCTTAGGGCGTTATTGGTAGAGCTAACCACAGCAAATGACTATTGCAACCGCGTTATGGGTTATAACAAAGAACGAATAACTCAGCAGCAACAACTCAATATATGAGCCGAACCTATAGTGTCGTCGGAATTAATTTAAAAGCAATCCCTCTGGGAGAGTCAGATCGCTTGTTAACGATTTTAACCCCGGAGCAAGGATTAATTCGTGCCACTGCACCCGGCGCTAGAAAACCACGCTCGAAGTTAAGAGGAAATAGTAGTTTATTTTTTGTGAATCAATTATTGATTGCCAAAGGGCGATCGCTTGATAAAATTACTCAAGCTGAGACGATTAAATCTTATAGTAAACTCAGTCAAAATTTAGGGAAGTTAGCAGCCAGTCAATATTTAGCAGAATTAGCCTTAGCTACCGCTTTAACAGAACAGCCTCAAGAAGAATTATTTTTATTATTAAATGAACATTTAAATCGGCTAGATCAATTAAATAGTGCATCAGAACGTCAAACTTGTATTCTAATTTTGGCGAGTTTGGTTCAGGGTATCTTTCATTTATTAGCTTTAGCTGGAGTTGCTCCTCAAGTTCAGTTTTGCAGTTTAACTCAACAACCGATAAAACCTAATTTTCATCAACTCCAGTGGCAAGTCGGATTTAGTATTAGTGCGGGAGGAATTATCAGCTTATCCAACTGGCATCAACGCCAACAAAACCAGTCATATTCCTCAAGAGTTGACTGCAATTCTGAGCATTATACGGTTGAACCGGAGGAGGATTTTGAAGTCAAAATTGATGCTCGATTGACTCCCCAAAAATTGACAATTCTACAAAAATTAATTAAACCTCAGCTCATGGATGAATTGAATTGTGAGCCGAATGTCAACTCCCAAAAGGAAGAAGTATTTTCCTTATCGGATTGGATATTCATTGAACGGTTATTGCGGCAATATACAGAATATCATTTAGGCCGAAAAATTCGCTCTGCGCCTTTAATAGAAACCTATACTCAACAATCCGATCAACCGTCTCAAGTTTTTGAACCTTTTTAAAGGCTAATTTTCTAGTAAAAAATTTGATAATATTCAGGATTTCAGATGAAAATTACGGATTAACTGGGGTTGGCACTCAATTTACGATAAAATAAATAGGATAAAAATAAAGATATAAACGTTCTCAACCCTTAATTGATCACAACGGGTAACGCAACGTTGCTTCGTTTTTCATCCAAATATAGACTCTCCAAATTGCAGCTTTACTCAGTCTTAAACTCTCTGACTATCTTAAACGGGTTGTCCTCAACTGATTCTAGCTGCTGGGGCCAAAGTGAACTTTAAACTCATTCAGTATGCGATCGCTCAACTCGGAAAAACCTTCCATTCCCTCTCAAACCGAAAATCAGCCCAACCTCACGCCTGCGCCACCTGGCAATTGTGAGAATGATCATTCTTCCAACCCACCCCTAAAGCCTACACCTTCAGGCGATGAAAAAACTGATGATTCCCAAGAGCGTGGATTTTTGCCTGTGCTAAAAAATCGTAACTTTCTAGCGTTGTGGAGTGGACAGGTCTTTTCCCAACTGGCTGATAAAATTTATCTGGTGTTGATGATTGCGATTATTTCGACTCAATTTCAACAAGCGGATCAAAGCATCAGTGGTTGGGTTTCAGCGATTATGATTGCTTTTACTGTACCTGCCATCTTATTTGGCGCAGGTGCGGGGGTTTATGTAGACCGTTGGCCGAAAAAAGCGGTTTTAGTGTTAACCAATCTCTTGAGAGGCGGGTTTGTCATCCTCTTACCGTTTCTACTATGGCTTTCTCAAGGAATTTCTATTCGCCAACTGCCGTTAGGCTTTTATATGATGCTAGGAATCACGTTTCTAGTCTCAACTCTAACCCAATTTTTTGCCCCAGCAGAACAAGCTACCATCCCGTTGATTATTGAACGTCGTCATTTATTATCAGCTAATTCCCTCTACACTACCACGATGATGGCATCAGTGATTATTGGGTTTGCGGTGGGAGATCCGTTATTAAATTGGGCGGATACTGCCGTTGAAAATATAGGCTTAAATTTACCCATCAGCGGCAAAGAATTAATGGTGGGGAGTGGTTATGCGATCGCAGGCTTAATTTTAATGATGATGAAAACCGGGGAAAAACGTGAAAACACCGAAAAAGAACCAAACCATATTTTAGCAGATATTAAAGAAGGAATTAACTATCTCAACAATCATCATCGGGTACGCAACGCTTTAATTCAACTGATTATTTTATTCTCTATTTTTGCTGCTTTATCGGTTTTAGCGGTTCGTTTAGCTGAAATCATCCCGACTTTAAAAGCGTCTCAATTTGGCTTTTTATTAGCCGCAGCGGGGATTGGAATGGCAATTGGGGGAGGTGTTTTAGGACAAGCTGGACACCGAATGTCTCATATTCAACTGGCGTTAATTGGTTCAATTGGAATTGCCGGAAGTTTAACAGGATTAGCCTTTTTTACTCAACAATTAGCATCAGCTTTAGGCTTAATTGCTTTACTGGGGGTTTTTGCTGCAATTGTGGGTATCCCGATGCAAACCACCATTCAAGCTGAAACTCCAGAAGCGATGCGCGGCAAAGTATTTGGATTGCAAAATAATGCAGTTAATATTGCCCTCAGTTTACCTTTAGCCTTAGCCGGAATTGCCGAAACCTATTTCGGTTTACCTAAAGTATTTCTGGGTTTAGCGGCTTTGTCTGTATTAGGTGGTATTTTATCTTGGTATATTTCTCGGCGGGAATTGAATGAATTGAGGTAAAAAGTAGAACGTTTAAGATATTTTCCTATAAGATATTTTCCTAATTATCTGAGGCAGAAGATAACTGATTTTGGGCAATGACAACACAATCTCGTCCTTGTGCTTTGGCTTGATATAATGCTTTGTCGGCGGCTTCAATCACTTGCTCACCCACTAGTCCATGATTGGGAAAACAAGCAACCCCTATTGAGACGGAAATGGCAGGTAAAGTCCGATGATTATAAACCACAGTTAACTGTTTAACCTGTTGTCGAATTTGTTCAGCTCGCTGGTGACATATCGGTAATTTAGTTTCTGGTAAAATCATAATCAGTTCTTCTCCGCCGTAACGGCAAGCAATGTCATATTCTCGCAAACTTTGCCGTAAGAAGACACCCAATTCTTTTAAAATGATATCTCCGGCGGCGTGACCATAGGTATCGTTAAATTGTTTGAAATGATCAATATCAATCATCATAATTCCTAGGGGATGTTGTTGACGTAAGGCGCGATGGCTTTCTCGAGAAATATATTCTTCTAAGTAGCGTCGGTTGTAAAGTCCGGTGAGGGAGTCTCGAATACTTTGACCTTTTAATGTTTCTCTGAGTTTTAAATTGGCTAAGACTAAGCCGAATTGTTTAGCTACAGTGACTGCGAGTTGACGTTTTCCTTTTGTCATTTCTGTTTTTTCTTTGAAATAAAAAGAAATTGAACCAATGGTTTCTCCTTGAGAATTCATCGGAATGCAAAGGGTTGTGCTAGGTTGAGGAACAGGTAAATGTTCACAGGTTAATCCTCGAATGGTATCACTGACAAAATGAACTTCTCCTCGCCGCAAACAAATACATTCATGAAAGGCAAAAACGTCTTTACTTTGCTGAGAGTCTCCCCAAGCCGTCAAAGATTCAACTAATGTTTTAGATTCATTAATTCGATGGATGACACCAGAAGTATTGGGAAAAAGCTGCTGAATAAATTTCAGGGCAACGGTGCAAGCTTCTTCAATAGTGAAACAGGCTTGCAATAAATCAATCATATTATTCAATAAAGTAATTTCTTGATTTTGATTGCGTAAGACTTTAACCCATTCTTTTAACTTACTATTGGCTTTTTGTGAGGCTCTTTGTGCGATTTCTCGTTCTTTAATTTCTTGAGCAATGGTTTTATTCATTTTAATTAAAGCGGTTTCGGACTGTTTCCGTTCCGTCATATCTCGAATAGAAGCCAAATATGCATCTTTCCCTTCCCAAGTAATCGTTCCGATTCTCATTTCAGCAATACCCGGCTCTACTTTGAGCTTAGAAGAAGGACGAAGAATATTAATTTCTGTACTTTCTCCAACTTTCAGTGGTAATTCAAAATATTCTCCTTTTAACTCTTCCTCCGTCCGTCCAAAAAACAAAGCCGCCGCTGGATTAATAAATTGAATAATTCGTTCTAAATCAATAATAATGATGCCATCGGCATTCATCGTGGTCATCATTTTCAGCGCTAGCTTTTGCGCTTGAATTTGTTGTTGAGTTCGTTTTCTGTCTGTTATATTTTCAAATAACACCCCAACAGAACGATTAAGCAAGGGAAAAACCTTGACTGAAAATAAGCTATTGGAGTCAAAGTTATCGATATATTCTATTTCACCTAAATCTCGTTTTTGACCCGAACGAATCACTTCTGCATAAATTTCGGGAATATCTGTTTTTAGTAAGTGAGGAAAGCACTCACTAATCCGTTTGCCAATTACCTCATATTCTTGATATCCGGTGAGTTGAGTAATCGCTGGATTTGTGGCTTTAAGGCGAAATGTTGTAATATCATTGGGATCTTCAAGTTGCCAAACGTGCAAGCCAACTTGCATATTTTTGACAATATCAGCATATATTTTGTTTTCTTGAACTTTAACTTCTAATTGCTGATTGACACTTCTCAAGGCAGCTTGAGCCTGCTGGCGCTGATGCAATTCGAGTTGAAGCTGTTGATACAATTCCGCCTGTTGAATTGCAATTGCCATTTGTACGGAAAGCTGTTGTAATAGTTCAATTTCTGAGGGTTGCCATTGCCGAATCTTACAATGATGAGCAATTAATAATCCCCAAAGATTATCTCCTTGTAAAATTGGAGTTACAATTAATCCTTTAACATTAAATCTATCTAATAATTCTGTATAGCAAGTTTTTAAAGTTTCAGGGTGATGAATATCTGCAACAGCTTGTATACGACCTTGTTTATAAGCGTCAGCCAATTGACCTTTCAAGCAGGGATCGTAAAGCACTTCATTAATAATAGAATGAGACGGAGAACTCACAGATTCTACACTAACATATCCACTTCCATCTGCTTGAAATTGATAAATAATAACTCGGTCAACATTCAATACATCTCGTACGACTGCAACCGCCGTATTTAAAATATAATCTAATTCTAAGGATTGACGAATTTTAAGCGCAATTTCAGCCAGAAGATTGGAAATACGCTTATCTGAACTCAGAGTTAAAAGATTTTTTGCTTCTGTTTCCATTCTGTATAGAAATTGCTAAGTAGATTAATTTTTGGGAGTAATCAAACAGCAAAAATAGTATGTGTTTATGAGTTGCTATCAGTAATATGAGTAAGAACAAATTGTAAAATATACCGAATGAGTCAGAGCCTATACCAAAGTTGACAACAGTCATGACTATTGATCCGAAAGATAGAACTTGTTCACACTGATGTCAATCATAGCAAATTCCTTCTATGATTTAGGATAAAAGCGTGTTGCTGCTTTTCTGTATCTGAATCAACATTTAGGTAAAATTAATTATTATTTCCCTAAGTAATAGTGCTTTGTGATTAACACAAATGCGATGAATTTACTCCAAGTCACTGTTGATTGATAATTCTCAACTTTTTTTATATTTTTTTATGATAACTGACTGCCATTGACTAGATTGATACCTATCAAAAATGATATAACTTTTATCAACCTTAAGATTAGGTGATTGTGCTTTGTACAGCGGATAATTTATCAGTCACACCAAGTATGATTACTGAAATTAAAAAAGATCTCAAAGTTTAACAAGAGATGAATCTGTATCTGTTACCTTCGATGTATTCTAAGAATTGATTGGAAATGGCTTCTCAGTTGCTGATGGATCAATTGAAGAGGTTATGGGTATGGTATTGGCTGGCATACCATAGCTGTGCTTTCCAACCTGCCGAATATCGGTTATATGAATTTAACGCTTATTAGCAGATCGGCAGCAGCAGCTATAGTGTGAAAGTGAAGATAACGTTGTGTAGCTTAAATCAAGGCAAGGATGAGTTAGATTTTAGAATTCTCCTGCTAAAGCTGATACGCAACGTTCACAAATTGTCGGGTCTGCTTCTGACTCCCCAACATGAACAGAATAATTCCAACAGCGATCGCATTTTTCCCCATCGGCTTTGACAATACCTACACTCAGGTCATCGGTGTTTAGATGATAGTCTAATCCCTCTAACTTTTCAGGAGTTTCTAGGAGTTCTACTTGAGAACAAATAAATAGATAGCGTAACGCATCGACACCATTATTTTGTTCTGAGGTTGTTGTGGCTGGGTTCAGGGTTTGAAGCTGTTGACGTAATTGTTCCGAGGCAATATATAATAATACTTTCGCCTCTAAAGATGAACCAATCATTTTATCTTTTCGCGCCTGTTCCATTACCTGATTCACTTCCCCGCGAATTTGCCGGAGTTGTTGCCAAAATTGTGCTAATTGGGGTTGCTTCCATTCCGCTTTTAGCTGCACCCAACCTGCTTCAAATACAGAAGTTTCCGGCTTAGAATAGGGTAAATTTTGCCAAATATCTTCTGCCATGTGGCACAATACCGGGGCGATGGCATGGGCTAAATTTTCTAAAGCCACGGCTAAAACGGTTTGACAACTGCGCCGCCGTTGAGTATTTTCTGCACTGATATACAGCCGATCTTTAGCAATATCCAGGTAAAAGTTAGACATATCCACGACACAGAAATTCTGGATGGTTTGGAAGAAGCGGAAAAATTGAAAGGTTTCAAAGGCATCTGTTACTTCTTCAAACACTTCTGTGATCCGATGCAGCATATACTTATCTAAGTCCGGTAAATTCTCATAAGCTACGGTATCAGTTTCAGGATTAAAATCATGTAAATTTCCCAGTAAAAATCGAGCAGTATTTCTGATTTTTCGATAAATATCTGCCATCTGTTTCAGGATATTTTTACCCAAGGGAACATCCGTTGAATAATCCACAGAAGACACCCATAACCGTAAAATATCTGCACCATAAGGGGGGTCTTGCTGTTTATTTTTACCCCCTTCTATCACCACACTCGGGTCAACCACATTCCCCAATGATTTACTCATTTTCATCCCTTTTTCATCGAGGACAAATCCATGAGTTAATACTGTTTTATAAGGCGCACAACCTGAATTTGCCACACTGGTTAATAAACTAGAATTAAACCAGCCTCGATGTTGGTCAGATCCTTCTAAATACATTTCTACGGGATAGCCTAATTCCCGTTGTTTGGCGACTGCGGCCCAAGATGAACCGGAGTCAAACCAAACATCCATAGTATCGGTTCCCTTACGGTAAAGATCTGCATCTTTGCGATATTTTTCTGGGAGTAATTCGGCTTCTGAAAGTTCCCACCAAGCGTCAGATCCTTGTTCTGCAATGACTTTCTGAACATGATTAATGGTTTCTTCATTCATCAGAAATTCCCCGGTTTCTTTATGATAGAAAACAGGAATGGGAACTCCCCAAGTCCGTTGCCGAGAAATACACCAATCAGAACGTTCTGCCACCATTGGCGTGATGCGATTTTCACCTTGAGAAGGAATCCAACGCACATTTTTAATCGCGTCTAAAGCTTCTTCTCGGAACCCTTTAACCGAAGCAAACCACTGTTCTGTTGCCCGAAAGATTGTGGGTTTTTTAGTTCGCCAATCATAAGGATATTTATGTTGAAGTGGTTCTTCTTTAATCAGTGAATTAGCATCTTTTAATGCTTTAATCACTTCAACGTTTGCATTTTTCAACACATTTAATCCGGCAAATTGACCCGCTTCTTCGGTGAAATTACCGTTATCATCCACCGGACATAATATGGGTAAACCATAGCGTTGACCGACGATAAAATCATCATGACCATGACCGGGTGCCGTATGAACCAGTCCTGTACCGGATTCTGTGGTGACATAATCGCCGCCAATCACAATTGGACTTTCCCGATCAAATAAAGGATGTTTGTAAGTGGTGTGTTCTAAGTCTTTGCCTTTAATGGTGGCTTTTACGGTTAATTGATTACCAAAGGTTGTCGATAACTTCTCCACTAATTCTGCGGCAACAATTATATATTGAAATGGTAGAGAATTTTCCCCATTGGCTTCGGTTTCAACAATGGCATAATTTAACGCCGGATTTAAAGCTACTGCTAAATTACCGGGAATTGTCCAAGGGGTTGTTGTCCAAATTGCTACCCCTAAATTCGGTAAAAAAGGCGTTAAGGTTTCTGTTGCCGTTTCCCCTAATTTAACAATAGGAAATGCTGCAAAAATACTATCGGAAGTATGACCTTCTGGATATTCTAATTCTGCTTCGGCTAAGGCTGTTTTTGAACTCGGACTCCAATGAACGGGCTTTAACCCGCGATAAATATAACCTTTTAAAACCATCTGACCAAACACGCCAATTTGCGCCGCTTCGTACTCAGGTTGTAAGGTTAAATAAGGCTGATCCCAGTCTCCCCAAACGCCATAACGTTTAAATCCTTCTCGTTGTTGATTAACGGTTTCCAGGGCAAATTGTTTGGCTTTTTGACGCAATGCTAACGGCGTTAATTGTTGCCGTTCCGACTGCTTCATTTTCTGTAAAACTTTCAGTTCAATCGGTAAACCATGACAGTCCCAACCGGGAATATAACGAACTTTTCGCCCCTGTAAAATTTGGTAGCGGTTAATAATATCTTTGAGTATTTTATTCAGGGCATGACCAATATGTAGCGCACCATTGGCATAGGGTGGCCCGTCGTGGAGAATAAAGGGGTCACCGGGGTTATCTTGGGAAAGGCGTTCGTAAATCTTCTCTTCTGCCCAGAATTGTTGCAGTTGGGGTTCGCGTTTAACTGCATTTGCCCGCATATCAAACTTGGTTTTGGGCAGGTTGACGGTCTCTTTATAGGACTTGGCTGTCATCTGTTTGTCCTGATTGTTTTTTTCGCTACGTTCAGCCATCGTTTACCCTTCTGTTTTGCCTGCTTGGTGAGTACAACCTCTAGTTTATCGTAGAAGTTTACAACAAGGTTGCAAGATTGCCCGGTTAATGGCTGAGTGTAATAATTATATATTACATTTATAATACTTAAATCACAAGTGAAGATAATTTAGCAGTGCGGAGTTAAAACAGATCTGCTAGCGTAACCGCCAACTCTACAACGCAAAATTTCGTAGACAACACAATATTAGTTGCTATATTGCTGATTTTTATTCTCATGAATATCGCAAGAGTGATTGAAGTTGATGGTGAGATTCATAATACTCGTCAAGCTGAAGGTCAAAATTGTCAACAATGGTTAAATTGTCGATGTTTTACAGAATATAGAGGGTGTTTTGCAACGTATTGCTGAAGACCTCACCCCAACCCTCTCCTAACAGGAAAGGGAGTCAGATTGTGTTGTTTTGTTAGGGCTGTTTTATTCTCGACCAGAAATTATTAGACCTAACCGATAGCTTCTCGCCAACCTCTGCCGAAAGGACAGATCAGATGTTTCCCTCCTTTTAGGAGGGACTAAGGGAGGTCAGATCCGAATTGATGATAAAGTTAAATAATGCCTAGAACTCCGACTTTATCCTTTGATCGCGGAACTTTAATTTTACATCCTCCCCCACGCGGGAAGGCTTGGATTGATGTCGCTACATGGGATGATCGGATTGAAAAGTTTCGCATCCCGGCAATAGAATATCGTCGTTTAATTACATCACTAAACACTGAACAAATTCAGTTTACAAACCAAGCCGCAGCATATGAATCTTTAAGCTTAATTCCTCGCCTGGAAATGCCCCCTTACCCCCATCAAACGGAGGCTCTAGCGGCTTGGCAACGGTTGGGTAGTCGGGGGGTTGTGGTGTTGCCGACAGCCTCTGGAAAGACCTATCTGGCTCAATTGGCGATGCAAGCGATGGCTTGTAATACGTTGGTGGTGGTGCCGACATTGGATTTAATGCATCAATGGTATGCTCATTTAAAGGCGGCTTTTCCGGATGTTGAAGTGGGGTTATTGGGAGGAGGTTCGAGGGATAAAACACCGCTGCTGGTGGCAACTTATGATAGTGCAACCATTCAAGCAGAAACTCTGGGTAATCGTTATGGTTTAATTGTATTTGATGAATGTCATCATTTACCGACGGATTTTTATCGAGTGGTTGCAGAATATTCTATTGCGCCGTATCGTTTAGGATTGACTGCAACCCCAGATCGTTCTGATGGTAAACATAGTGATTTAAATGGGTTAATTGGTTCTATTGTTTATCATAAAACCCCTGAACAATTAGCGGGTTTAGCCCTGGCAGATCATAAAGTTGTTAAAATTATGGTGCGACTTTCTGCCCAAGAACAACTTGAGTATCAACAACAAATGACGCTGAGAAATGAGTTTTTACGGCAAAATCATATTCAGTTATCGAGTTTAGACGGTTGGCGACAATTTGTTATGTCCAGTGCGCGATCGCCTGCGGGACGCAAAGCGATGTTAGCCCATCGTCGAACGAAGGAAATTGCGTTAGGAACAGAGGGGAAATTTCGAGTTTTAACGGATTTATTAGCGCAACATTATCCGGAGAAAACGTTAATTTTTACGGCTGATAATACGACGGTTTATCGGATTTCCCAAGCGTTTTTAATTCCGGCTATTACTCATCAAACTCCTGTAAAAGAACGCCATAAAATTTTAAGTTATTTCAGAGAAGGTCAATATAAAATATTAGTGGCTTCTCATGTTTTAAATGAAGGGGTTGATGTTCCTGATGCTCAAATTGCGATTATTTTATCGGGGACGGGTTCGGAACGAGAATATATTCAACGTTTAGGACGTGTTTTAAGAAAGGGTAAAACAGCGAATAAACAAGCGATTTTATATGAAGTGGTTGCCGAAAATACGAGTGAAGAACGAACGTCTCAACGACGACGCGGGGAAGGTTATAAACCGAAGCCCAAGCCGAAAAAACAGCAACAGTTGGAGTTATTAAAATCGGATGTTTACAAAGTTGATTCAAATCCAATTAAGCGGGCAGCAGAATCTAAAACAACCTGGAATTATGATTCAGAGGAGTAAGATAGCTTCACGCTGTTTTTGTACTGAATTAATTACATAAATTTTGTTAGCTTGTTTCAAGATATCTTTTGAAATCATAGCCTGTTTTATTTCATTTTTATCCAGTAATAGTTGCCGATAAGTTCCCGCCAATAATCCACAACTCACCGCCGGGGTTAAGTATTCGCTATTATGTTCTACAATAATATTATAAATACAGGTTTCTGTAATTTCTCCTCGTTCATTCCATAAAATAACATCATCACAGTCTAAAGTATTTGCTTTAGCGTTTTGATAAATCTTTCTATTTGTGGTTTTATGATATAAAAAAGGATTAGATGAATCAATTGCTATAGAATTTAAACGCAGCTTAACAGGCTGAGTATTTATGGGTGGTGAATAAGGGATTACTTCATATTTAATATTTCCCGTTTCACTGACTAATAGTCTAATTTTATAATATTTTTCTTTAAGATTATCTGTAATACTGATTAGCTTATTTTTAATCTTTTCTAACTCTATCTTATAGTTAAAATAAATAGCAGAATTTTGTAATCGTTGTAAATGATAATCCAATAAAAAATAACCTGTATTGGCTTCCCAGAGCAATGTTTCTAACAGTTGAAACGGCTGAGAAAAAGTTTTTAAAAACCGGGTTTTGGTCTGACACTCAATATATTCTGCCTGACTATCGGAGTCCCAAACAATACCGCTACCCACACCATATTCTGCTGTATTTGTAATTTTATCAATTAAAACGGTTCTTATTGCAACATTAAATTGTGCCTGACGTTGAGGCGTAATAAAGCCAATTGTTCCAGTATAAATTTTACGAGGAGTGGTTTCTAATTCCCTGATAATTTCCATAGTTCGTCGTTTGGGTGCGCCGCTAATAGAAGCACATGGAAATAACGCTGTCATCATTTCATCTAAAGATCGATTAGTTTTTGCGGCAATAGTAGAGGTCATTTGCCACAGCGTCGGATATTTTTCTACATCAAATAAACTAGGAACTTGCACAGAATACAAATCAGCAATTCGTGCCATATCATTGCGGAGCATATCCACAATCATCACATTTTCGGCTCTATTTTTCGGGCAAGATTGTAACGCTTTTGCTAATTTTTGATCTTCTGCTAAAGTTAAACCCCGAGAAGCCGTTCCTTTCATTGGACGCGCCATAATTTTATCCCCATTTAAACAGAAAAATAGTTCCGGTGAAGCCGAACAAATCGTAAAATTATCAGTCTCTAAATAAGCCGCATAATTAACAGGTTGAGCCTGAATCAGTTGTAAAAAATAATCCCAAGCATTACCAATAAAATCCGCTTTCAGACGATAAGTATAGTTAACTTGGTAGGTATCTCCTTGATAAATATATTGCTTGATTTTGGCGATCGCCTTTTCATACTCTGTTTGACTAATGGTAGGTAACCAATTTAATTTAATATTATTTTTTATATCGATAAAATCAGGAATTTCAATCACTTCGGCAGCAGAATATACCCCAAACCATAATAAAGGAAATGAGGTTAATTCATGGGTTTCTAAATTCGGATCAAAAGCCGCCGCCGCTTCATAACTAATAAAGCCTGCACCATAATATTGATGCTGTTCAATCAATTGATTAACCCGTTTAAATTGGGAAACCACTTGATTAATAGAATCAGCTTGAATAATATCAATAGGATTCTTAAATCTCAGCCATTGTTGCTCAGCCGCATCATAAATAATCAGTTGATTCATCTTACAATCAATTGAGTTTTTAATTAGAGCTGACCACATTGACGCGATCGCCATTTTTCAGATAAGCTGCTCCTGAAACTACAACGCGATCGCCTGCTGTTAATCCCTGTTTGACGGCTACCATGGCTTGAGATAAATCCCCATTAAAATTCCCTTCTAACTCTCCCACTTCGACAGTGGTTGCCTCAACGGTATCATCCCCGGTTAAGCGATAAACAATTGAGCCGCCACCCGCTTGAGGAATAACCGCTTTAGCTGGAATTGTTAAACCTTGAGTCGTATTTGTGGTAATTTCAGCCCGTAAAAACATCCCCGGTCGTAACATCGAATTCGGTAAGGAACCCAAAGGCGGCAAATCAACTTTAACCGTGGCTTTACGACTGTCTGGATCAATTAACGGAGCAATTTCTCGGACTGTTCCCCGAACATTTAAGTTAGAATCAGCATCGGATGTAATTAAAACAGGCGCACCGATTTTAACTTGAGGTAACTGAGTTTCAGGCACTTTAACCTGTAATTCTAACTGGTTTTCAGCAATAATTGAAAATAGTTTTTCTGTACCATTAGTAACATCTCCCACTCGGGCGGAACGTTCGGCAATAATGCCTGTGGCGGGTGAATAGACTGTTGTCTGGTTTAACTGAGTTTTAATCTGTTCAACTGCGGCTTGACGACCTTGAACTTGAGCTTGAGCTGTGCGAATATTAGCTCTAGCACTCTCTGCATCTGCCCGTACACTCTGAATACGTGCCTGAGCGCTTTGAATTTGAGCGTTTGCTGTACTAATATCAGCCTCTGCGACTCGTACGGCTTCTTGGGCAGTTGTGGCGGCGGTAATGCGGGTTTCTAACTCCTGGCGACTAATTGCCCCAGCATCGGTCAGTTGTTGATAGCGCTCTACTTCTCGTCGGGCTTGAGCTAAATTCGCCTTGGCTTCGGCCAGTCGCGCTTGCTTTTGCACTAACATTGAACGAGCTTCCACTAACCCCGCTTCAGCTTGGGCTAAATTCGCCTGAGTTTGTCCTAAAGCTGCTTGTCGTTGCAATACAGTAGAGCGTTGAGACTCCACTTCTGCCTGGGCTTGCTGAATTTGGGATTGGATAATGGAGTTATCTAAAACAGCCATTACTTCCCCCTGCTGAACAATATCCCCTTGATCGACTAAAACTTGCTG
Source organism: uncultured Lyngbya sp. (assembly GCA_964434975.1). Classification (GTDB taxonomy): domain Bacteria; phylum Cyanobacteriota; class Cyanobacteriia; order Cyanobacteriales; family Microcoleaceae; genus JAAURB01. The sequence goes on along the minus strand of CAYSWY010000051.1, from coordinate 25,202 downwards.
AATTTGCAGTCCGCTTGCCTGGGCCAGTACCGGCAATAAATCATAGGCTTCTACCGTTCCTGTGGCTTCTAAAGTTTGTTGGACTGTGCCTAACTGTACGGGAGTGATGGTAACGGTTTGAGCGGCGCTAGAATTAGACTCACTCACCGCCGCAACGGGTGGTTGTGATGTTGAGGTGGTTTCGGTTTTTTCACCCGAGGAGAGGAAATGCATCACCCCAACGGTTCCAACAATGCCCACAACCAACCCGAGAATAACCCCGTTGAGATTACCTGATTTGGGTTGAGCGGCAGGTGTGACAGGTGGTTCTGTTTCAATGTCTGGTTGTGCGTCTAACATCGATGAAGGGTCCTGTGGTTCGACTAATGTATCCTTTTCAACAGGATCACCCATCCGTTCAGGATCAAATTCATTTCTGATTGCCCTTTGAGGTACAGGGTACCAAGACGGTTCCTCCCGAGAAGATTGCTCCGATATAGTTTTGTTATAAGCCACGCCTGCTCCTCCAGCTTCTACTCAATTAGTTTATATAGATGTATATTTTTGTATACTTTTTTTAATCTAGCCTCAATTCTAGCGTGAATCCGGAGTTTGCGGTCTTATTCTAAGGACTGATTGTTAACAGCCACAGCTCAAAGACCATTCTCTCTAACCCAGAAAACATCAGGTTTTTAACAATTTTTTAATAATTTCCGGATGAAATTTCATTCTTTAGATATATTCATTTAAAAATTTTATTAAACGACTTCCATCCTTATTACAAATAATATATTATACAGGTATAGAATCCTAGAGCAGTGAAAAGTAAAAAGTAAAATGAAGATTCAGTAAAGATTCGAGTGGCATCTGTTGTATCAAGCCGAATCAAGTTATCATTCACTCTCTAGCATTGATATTTCCTATCAGCTTAGTTTGATATAGCCATCTCATCTGAGTTCTAAGAAAATCGAATTGTACTCTTGCAAGTAGGCACTCCTCCTACAGCTGATCTGGGATAAAAAGGCTTTCGGTGTAGAGAGGTTCCATGGAACGTTTCTACTGACTCGCGCTCAGGATCGCTCCTGGCAGACTTCTTATTTCTCCCCAACCTAAACTGAAAAGAATATGGCATATTAACTGGGTTTCCTAATAGCTCCACTCTCACCTATCACTTATACTTGTTTTCATTTTCTGGCTCAATTTAAACCCTCATCCCTTTTTCTATCATGATCCAGTCAATTCAATCAGAACATCAACCTACTATCTTTTTAATTGATGATAACCCAGAGAATTTAGTGGTTCTTGTAAAGCTTCTCTCTAGAAAAAACTATAATCTGTATCTATTTGAAACAGGAGAGGATGCTTTAAGTAGTATTGGAACAAATACGCCAGATTTAATATTACTGGATATCATGATGCAAACAATGAATGGTTATGAAGTCTGTCGGCGTTTGAAGTTAAATCATAAAACAAAAGAAATCCCGATTATCTTTATTAGTGCTTTAGATCAAACCCGCGATATTGTTAAAGGGTTTGAATATGGTGCAGTGGATTATATTTCTAAGCCTTTTGCCATCGCAGAAGTGTTGGTTCGGGTTGAAACTCAGCTTCAATTAAAACGATACAACGAGCAACTCAAACAAGAAATTGAACAACGTAAACAGGCAGAAGCAAAAGCCGAAGAAAAAGCAATAGAATTAGAAAAAAACTTAGCCGAGTTGAAAAGAACAAAAAGTCAGCTTGTGCAAGCCGAAAAAATGTCAGGGTTAGGACAAGTCGTCGCTGGTGTGGCTCACGAAATTAATAATCCCATCAGCTTTATTTATGGAAATCTCAGCTACGCTCGTCAATATTTCCAGGATGTCATCACCTTACTCGAAGCATACCGTCAAAATTATCATCCTCCAAGTCAAGAAATTAAACAATTAGAAGCAGAAATAGAATTAGAATTCTTGGTGATGGATTGGAAAAAGATGATTAATTCTATGGAAACAGGAGCTTCACGAATTCGGGATATTGTCTCATCACTGAAAAATTTTTCCAGCTTAGGAAAAAGTGGAATTAAATTCGCCAATATTGAACAAGGAATAGAAGATACCCTACTAGTATTACAACATCGCTTAAAAGGGGATAAGAATCATCCAGAAATTCAAATTATTAAAAATTATGGCAATATTCCTGAAGTGAATTGTTATATTAATCAGATCAATCAAGTTTTTGTTAATTTAATTTCTAACGCCATTGATAGCTTTGAGGAACATAAAACTAAAAATCCCGTGATTGAAATTAATACTGAAGTCATATCTGAAAATAGGATAAGAATTCGGATTGGAGATAATGGCTGTGGTATGCCTGAAGAAATCAAAGATAAAATTTTTCAGCCATTTTTTACCACAAAGCCAGTGGGTAAAGGTACGGGACTCGGGTTATCCACAACCTATCAAATTATTACAGAAACTCACGCGGGACAGATCTATTGTCAATCTGCTCCCGGAGAAGGGACAGAATTTATAATTGAAATTCCAATTAAAAAAATAGAGAATAACTCAACCACAACTGTAATTAAAAACTCGGCTGAAAAGTCTTTACAACAGCATCTCGTAAAGTTAAGAGCTTAACAGAAGTCAGGAGACGGAGAGTCAGGAGACAGAATTTTTGATAAGTTGCCTACTGGCCTAATTCAAGGATTAATCACCACTTCAATACGGCGATTTAATTGTTGGTTCATCGCAGAATTATTTTCTACAGCCGGACGACCTGAACCATATCCAATCCCTAACCAATGATAGTTAGAACCAGCAGCAGTTGACAAGTACTGCACCACTGCTTCTGCTCGCTGTAATGACAAAGACAGATTATTTTGAACACTTCCCCGGCTGTCTGTGTGTCCCGCAACCCGCACCGCTGCTCCCGGATACTGTTCTAAATCTCCCACCAAGTTATCTAAAATAATACTGGCTCCGGGACGCAAACGACTACTATTGGCTTCAAATAAAATATCACTGGGTAATGTCACCACAAGATTGCCCTCTCCTGTTTGAATCGACTCAGAAGCAGAAACAGAGTCAGACGGCAGTGTATTGGGGCGCTCAGCAGCCGTTGTCGTAGAATTTGAAAGTTGTTGGTCAATTCGTTGTAAGCGCTGTTCTATCGGCTCAGCCGGGCGGCTAATTCCGATCTTTAACTCCAGTGCGGCGGTGCGACCAATCAATGCATTCAGTTCTTGCTGTAACTGTTGTAGTTGTAGAGTGGCTTGCTGTTGCTGTTGTGCGTTTAGGGGAATTTGAACCGTAGCGTTTGTGGGTGTAGCGCTGGGTAAACGAGACCTCGGCGGGGGGGATTCTTCTCTAGGGGTGGGTTGAAGTCGCTGCCACATTCGTTGAGTCAGGGGCATTTCTGGGGTAGTATTGGGTATTATTTGGGCGATCGCCACTCCCACACCCCAAGCCACAGCACTACCTAATCCCAATAGCAGCAGCCGAAATACCACCGATAACAAGATGACCAGTGGAGTTTCCCCAGGTTGTGGGTCTGGAATTTTAGGCGGTAGTGGTCGAGTCATTGTTTGTTAGAGGGAACAGGGAACGGGGAACGGGGAACGGGCAACACGGGGAAGAAGGCGCGAAGCGCACAGGCAACAGAATCATCAAAAATCGGAGTACGGACGTTCCATGGAACGTCTCTACTGACTGGGTGAGTCCTATCTGATTAATTATCAGAAGTTGCCTCAGACCAAGGACGAATTTCGAGGATACCATCGGGATTAAACACTACCTCAAAATCAGCTAAAGGTTCTGTTGTCAGTGGGTCAGGGGTTTGATTGGGTTGACGTAATAGTTCGGGTAACGGAATTTGTTGAATGTCATCTGCGGGGGTATCTCCGATTGCCTGATAACCCACCACTTCTGCTGATTCATTCACACTCACCCGATAAACCAGGACTTGATCAATTTCAGGGGTATCAATCCAAGCATTATCAATTTTTTCATACAATTGAGCATTTAAGCCCGTAATCACATCTGAATCTGTGATGGGTTCAACCGGGGGTGAATTCTCCGTTTCGTTAGCGTTACTTGGGGGGGAACTTCCTTCAGTTGCCTCGGGTGAGTCGGATAATTCTGAAGACGTTTCTTGTTGGGGATTTAGTTCCCGTGGACGTTGAGTTTCTGGGATGGGAAACAGAAAGAATGCTAAGGCCGCCACCGCTAACCCGGAGATTCCAATTGCCGCAGGCATCACCCGTTGAGTTGTGGGTTGGACGGGTTTAACTTGTCGTTTGGAGGTGGGTTTGAGTTGCAGGGAGAGTTCGGGTAAGGTGCGACTGTCGGCGAGGAATTGGTCAACGGCTTCAACTAAATCAAATAACTGAACTGTGGTTAAATCTAGCTGAATGAGATCTGACTTTTTATCCCCCATCTCTTCTTGAGGTTGAACCGTTAAACGATGCAAATGACTATCGACTTTCTCCAATGTCACCGCAGAAGAGTTGACCGGGTCTGGCGGGGAAGATACGCCACTGAGAAACCCTTGAGTATATTGACTAACGGCTTTGACTAAGCTTTCAAAGAACTCTCGTCCGCCGCTTAAGGGTTGAGGATAACCCACAAAGCGACATTCTGCACTCATCAACATTGACAGGCAAGGCCGAGTGTCTGAATAGCCCTCTTTTTTGTCACTCAGACCTTGTAAAACTAATTTACAATTGGGCAAACTGTATTGCCGTTGAATAGTCATTCTTTACCTTAGTTTCTCCACAAACAATCAACGATTTTAGTCCCTTATCAGACCGAGATCTAATTAGACTGATCTCCAAACGCTATCTTAACCCTTAGGGTAACTTCAGACTGCAAGATGTTGATCCATCATAACAACAACTGAATCCGGGCAGGATACAATCGTTCTAGGTCAAATAGACTGGCTTGAACCGGATTTCCCCACCCGGCCTCAAACCGATCTCGGATAAAGTTTAAATCAAATGCGATGGCGCTTGTGAGTCATGGCTTTATTCTCCCGCGAGCATATTCTTAATAAAGGCATAAATCCCTTCCATGTCTTCCGGGGTTGGTGTGGTTTTCTGTACACTTTCTCGTTCCATTAACCGATCATGCCATGCCATTAATTTCGGATAATCTTCTACCGGAAATCCAAAAGCTTTTATATCCAGGAATAAGGTAATGACAACAAAATCCGCTAACGTTATTTGTTCCCCAGCTAAATAGGGATTATCTCCTAAATATTTCTGATAAAAATTTAGCACAGTTGTAACTTTTTCTTGAGCTGCTTGTAGGGGTGTCGCCGGATCTTCAGATGCACCGACACGATTTCGGACTAAAGGAAACAAATTCGGCTGTAATTCATTCACACTCACCATTTGTATCATCCGCATGGTGGCTAAAGATTTAGCATCGCTGGGGGTAAAACTAGGCTCGGGATATTTGGCTTCTAAATAGTCTAAAATCGCCAGAGATTCAATTACTGTAAAATCATCATCTGTGAGAACCGGGATATGATGAAATGGATTCATCGCTAAAAATTCGGGTTGCATTTGGTCGCCATTTAACTGCATCCGAATATCTTCAAAATTGAGCTGTTTTTCCAGCAATGAAATCCAAACTCTACGGCTATTAGATGAAGGCGTAACATGATAAAACTTTAACATTTTCTGACCTCAAAATTACCTTAAATTGTTTAACTGTTGTTGTTTCTGACAAGAGTCCGTCTCTGAATCAACATAGAGTTTAACATACATTGCACTATAATCCTCAAAGGCGTGTATTTTTCGAGTTTCTACTTGTGAAGCTTCAAAGCCGCGTCACGCTTCAGGAATCAAAACTTAATCAACAATCATTTAACCCAATTTTAATGGTATTTTGCTATTTTTTAAATTTGATAACCCGCTTAAAATTCCATTAATTCCTCTATTTTCTTATTCATTTTTACCTTAGAAAAAAATAGATGATATCTCATTTATTCAAAAGTAAATATTGCTTATTTATAATCTTATCAACTTTAAAAAAATTAGTCTTTGCCATTAATATTGATTAGGAAAATTATTGAATTTTCAATTAAGTCTATTCTGAACCGTTAGTATTCATCTGTTTCCGTACCCAGGAAGTTAGGTGATGATTTAAGACTTTTCCTGCGCTAAAGTAAAGAAGTGTACCTGAGTGGGAGGCGTTTACTGTTGTTGGAGATGTTTGCTGATCGGTTGGTGTGGCTTGTAGAAGTTCAATCACTGGGGTTTGAAGCGGCTGCAAGTATTGTACCATTGCCACAGCAATTTATAGTGTAGAGAGAAGCCGATCACGAGAGATTTGTTGATCGAGGTTTCAATTTTTCTTTTAGTAAAGATAAGGAAGCCTTAATAAGTACATCCATCTGGAATTTTATTTGACTCATTTATGATATTTTATTATAAATTAAAAGTGCATCTTTTAAATAAGTGAGGTGTAACATACCTCAACTGAGCCAAATTAACAAGATGTTGAATATTATCATACCGCGAATGAATCCTGAATCTTTACCGATTTATGCTAAAATTGCCAGAGAATTACGGCAGAATATTCAACAGGGAGTTTATCAAGTTGGGGATAAACTACCAACAGAAACTCAGTTGAGTCAACGCTTTCAAGTTAATCGCCATACGGTACGACGAGCCATCGCAACACTGAAAAGTGAAGGACTTTTACGAGTTGATAAAGGGCGAGGAACATTTGTGGCAGGAACCCCAATTCAGTACCCCATTGGTAAGCGAGTTCGTTACAACCAAACATTGAATGCACAAGGGTTTGACCTCCATTTTCAACTCTTAAGAAATATAGAAATACCCGCAAATTCTGTCATTGCTAATAGTCTAGAAATACAGTCAGGAGAAGCCGTTTTTCTGATTGAACGTTTAAGTTTTGCCAATGATCAACCCATTAGTATTAGTAGCAGTTATTTTCCAGAAAAATACTTCCCAGAGTTACTCTCTCATCAGCAAAATATGTGGTCAATTTCTACTTTAGTTCGAGAGATATATGGCTATGATCATATTCGCCGCCATACTCGTGTTTCTGCTAGAGTCGTTCAACCAGAAGATGCTCGACTGTTAAAGTTACCCTTAAATTATCCTGTTTTATTTGTTGAGTCTATTAATACAAATCAACATGATAAAGTGATTGAATATGGGGTAACTCGGTTTCGTAGTGATCGGATGGAGTTAGTATTTGATAATAGCTTGCAGTCATGATAAAAATGATCAAGATATACTAAAAATCTATCAATACTCAAGAAAAAATGGTCAATAACCGATTCTAACTATATTTTTCTCTGACTTTCTTTTTAAGCTGTATCAGTAACTTAAACCAAGCTTGAGCCGGCTGCTCAAAAAATGTAAAAATATCACCATAAGCAACTCTGGAATTACGGTGATGTTGCCTATGACGTTCCGGAGTTGTAATATAAAAAAACTGACAAATCCTTTGAACGAATTTCGGTGTTTTCCAATCAGTTTCTGATAAATGCCGCCATTCTACATGAGCCAATGCTAAGATTAATCCTATGATTGTTCCAGTGAGTGAAACATATCCAAAAATAGGAATTAAGAGAATATAGGGAAATGCGGATAAAAATCCTGTAATTAATACTTCATGTTGACCACTTGAAAAAGCATAGCGAACAAAACTACGGTTTGGGCTATGATGAATTATTGCATGAAACTTACCAAAAATATGTTCAGGAACGTGATAGCAAAATGTTGAAATGAAGTCACTGACTAATAAATATAGGAATGCAACAAAGAAAATTTTCAAGAGACCCACAAATTCTACCTCCTAGCACATTAACTGAGTCAGTTTTTGCTCTGCAACTGATCAGCCTTAATCCTTAGCTCAATTGTATGTATTACGGGTTAAATCTAATTAATAGCTAGGTTAAATTAAATTTATAAACAGCTTTCTATACTTGTATTTTTATTGTTGACTCAAGGACTAATCCTAAACTAACTCGCTTCTAGACTTTGAATTGACCAGAATTATAATCATTAAATTTGTACAAACTTTTTGAGACTGAAGTCATTGGAAACTTTGATAAAAAATAGATAAACATCATTTACAGAAGGCAAATAGGCACTTTTGGGGAAGAGACGGAGAAACTATTCCATCATCTGCTTCCAGCAGACGGTAGATGAGGTTGAGACGCTTGTGAGGTGAGAAGCCTTATAGGGGTAAACAGAGGCGATCGCGTAGCGTGGTGTCAGCCTGAACACACCTGATGTTGATTTAAGTATTCTACTCGGGGTTAATCGTCTGATGTTGCTGTTGTAACTGTAAACATCTAGAATTGAACTTTTATTCTACACATTTCTAATTTCAACCGGATTCTTTTCTAAATTTTGCGGATATGAGTGGGGGTTGTACTGAATATTAAGTTATTTGAGGAACTCTCTGTATCGAAACTTGTCATTAATCAAATGACGACCCATAGATTTCCAAACTGCTAAAAAAATTTCTCCACTAACCGACTCGTAAAACCCACCAACAGACACGATGAAATATCAATCGGATTTAAATCGAAAATCAGTGAATGTTGTCTTGAGATACTGTCAAGAAATTGAAGCGATTCTCGGCATCAGGTTTGCTGCAAAAGGCTCAACATTGAAAGCAAAAATAAATTTTGATCGGGGTCGTTTACCCAATGATTTAAAGCAAAAAATTATCCGAATTATGCAGCTTGGGGAACGTGCGATGATAGACTCTCAATTTAAAATCAATGATTTTGATAACTTTTCTCAAAAATGTGATGCAGTGGTTCAAGAGTTAAACACTTTAGCTGATAAATTTTATGCCAATCCTTTTAAATATAATTTATTTTATTTAATTAAGAAAATCTGGTTCGGTCTTTTATTATTCTGGTCAGTGTCCTTGTTTGCTCATCTCACAATCGCTTCTTCTCCAGCTTTAGCCAGTGGATATAAAGGTATATTTTGGGCTTCTCTTGGCTTAAGTACGGGGGCAGCATTGTTACTCGGACTGCTATTAAAGTCAAAGCGCTACCACCAACAAAAACTAGATCGGGCTCTTCAGAATCTTTTAATTCTGATTATCATACTCAACCCATTAACTCTCTCTTTAGTCGCGGTTATCCTGTTCCTATATAACACGATTATGCCTCAATAATTAGCATTCAATTAATCTCAAAAAAATTTAACGATTTATTGTTTGATTCACTAACCGAAAAACAAACGGGATACCAGCGAACGAATTTATTCGTGGATAGAAAAAAAAAATTCGCGCATTTCAAGCCCCTAAATTCATGGCTTGGGTTACTACTTCTTCCCTCTTCCCTCTTCCGTCTTCCATTGTTAGATTCACTAACCGAAAAACAAACGGGATACCAGCGAACGAATTTATTCGTGGATAGAAAAAAAAAATTCGCGCATTTCAAGCCCCTAAATTCATGGCTTGGGTTACTACTTCTTCCCTCTTCCCTCTTCCGTCTTCCTTCGTGTTAACTTTATTTTTTGAGTAAAGTAGTCCTCTTTATACTTTAACTGGTTGGCTAGCTTTAACCCTTGTTGAAAAGCTGATAATGCCTGAGGATATGCTTTTTTCTCTAGATATATCTCTCCAATTTTATCGTAACTACCCATCATCCCAATCCAATTATAGGACTGCTGATAAATTAATAATTGTGCTTGATATAATTCTAAAGCCGCATCTGTTTGATTTTGAGAATTATATAACTGACCCAACTTTTCTAAAGCATCGCTGGCAATAATATACTGTTGAGTTCCGGTTGAGAGTTGATAGGCTTCTTGATAGTTTTGAGCCGCTTGTTGATATTGTTGGAGTTGTTCGTAGTTCTCTCCAATGCTTAACTTGAGTTTGGGAAGTTGTAATAATTCCTGTTGTTGAGAATAATAACCCACTAACCGTTCTTTGGCTGCGATCGCCTGTAAATATTCTCCCATCTGTTCATAGACAAAAGCTAACTGTTCTAAGGTTTGAATTTCACTGGGTAACGTTGTTGCATTTTCTTCTGTTTCCCCTAAATCCCTCACAGGTTCAGGCAGTGTTCCCTGTCTTTGTAATACACTAATTTGTTGTTGCAGCGTCAGTAATTCTTCATAACTTTGAGCCGCTTGAGAATAATCTAACCAAGTTAAATAAACTTCAGCCATCTGACGTAAACTCAGTTCTTCGATTAGAATATTATCCTGCTGTCGGGCTTGATTAAGTAACGTTTGATAAGTTTCTAACGCGAACTCTTTTGCCGCTAAATCTTGAAAAGCTAAGCCTAAAGTTTGTAATATTTCTGGATTGAATTTCGATTCCGATTGAACCTGTTGCAGGATTTGTTGTAATCGTTCTGTGATAAATTTAGTGTATAACTGTTGATTATTATTGAGGGTAATTGTACCCACCCGACGCAAAGCAGTAATTTCTGGTAACACGCCAAAATAGCGCCGCAGTCGTAATTCTCGCATCCATAAATTTAACGCCGCAGCCAGGTTTCCCGCCTCCAGCAAAGCAGTAGCCTCTGTGTTAAGCTGTTCTAATTTGGGCGCAAGCTGCTCTTGTTGGCTGGGACTGAGAAATTGACCCGGTAGCGGTGGGTTCGGCAGGAGTTCATCCGGTTGATTACTATTGAGTGGGTTCGGAGAAAACTCATCTAACAACGGTTCTTCTGTCGGAGTCAGTGTTTCCTGAGCGTCTGTTTCCTGAGCCAATACTGTCGCGTGACTCCACCCCAGTAGAATCATTAAACTGAAACAGATCCAGCCACTCCATTTTACACGGATCGATTGCTCAGTCATAGATACTTCTGTTCTCTACAGTTAACGCTTATTGTAATCTGTAAGATTGCCGATAAACAACAAATGATAAACAACTGAGGACAAATCACATTAGCCCTAAAACTTGCATCCTTTGGTTAAATCTGAAAAGATGAAGATCAAGTAACTTCAGTGATGATTGTAATATTACCTGTGGCTCCTCCAACTCAATCTCAACCCGTCTCTGATGATCAATCTAGTATTGAAGGTGAACCTTCCTCTGTACCTCAAACTCAGGAAGCCACCGCATCAACGCCGGAGACAGCGAAACGAAAATCAAAACCTTGGGGCATTTTTACCTCCACCTTTGTAACAATATTCTTAGCAGAAATTGGCGATAAAACCCAATTAACCACCCTGTTAATGACAGCAGAGTCTCACAAGCCTTGGATTGTTTTCCTCGGGGCTGGTAGCGCTTTAGTCACCACAAGCTTTTTAGGGGTTTGGGTAGGACGATGGTTGGCACGTCGGATTTCCCCTCAAACATTAGAACGAACAGCAGGAATTACGTTACTGGTAATTGCGTTATTGTTAACTATAGAAGTATTACGTTAAATGGATTTTCAACTATTAGGCTTAAGTTTTATCGCAGTATTCTTGTCGGAATTAGGAGACAAAAGTCAGGTCGCCGCTATCGCTTTAAGTGGCACTTCCAAGTCTCCTCGGGCAATCTTTTTCGGTACAGCATTTGCTTTATTATTAGCCAGTTTCATTGGGGTAATTCTTGGCCAGGGAATGGCAGAAGTATTACCGACTTCGATTGTAAAAATAGCCGCAGCAGTCGGGTTTGCCATTATGGGAATTCGGTTGGTGTTTTTCCCTTCAGAAGTAGAAGAAGAAGAGATTTGATCCCGAGTCATCCGGTGTAGCATGTGGGAAAAGAACCGACAATAGTAAAGAATCATCTACAAATAATTGAGGCGTGATCGAGTCGGATTTTAATGGATGATTTCACTGCAACTGTTTTTCTGTTCCCTGACTTATAACAAATAGTAGATAACGAATTACTATTAATATGCTATATTACAAATAATGAGAAATAATTTTAAGTTAATTACTCAAGTTATGATGGTGTTTCAAATTCGTCGTGCGGTGATGTTTTCTGGAGTCGCAATTAGTGCTTTAGTTGTGGCGATCGCTTCTATAGTTTTGTCTGGACATCATATGGATCGCTTAATGGCACAGGTGTTTCCCTCTACATCTCAATTGGCGATTCGACAATTTTTACACGTTCCTCAACCTCGGACAACTGTTAGTTTAAATCAAGTCTCTAGCAGCTTGAGTGGGGCTTGGACAACCACATTATCAACTCAAACTCAACTCACCCCAGATCATCAATCTGCCTGTCACTGTGCCGCTTGTCAAGGGATTACAGTTTAGTCAGTTTGGCTATAGGGTAAAATCACCGTCAGGGTGGTTCCCTGATTCACTTGGCTGTGGATATAAATTTGACCGCGATGGTTCGTGACGATGGCAAGGGCGATCGCTAAACCTAAACCCGATCCGGAATTTTTGCGGTGACTCCGTGCCGGATCAACCCGATAAAAGCGTTCAAATATTTGGGGTAAGGCATCTGGGGGAATACCACAGCCGCTATCTTGAATGGTAATTTGTAATCCATCAAGTTTATAGACCGGAGGCTTTTCTGGACTGTCTCCGGTGTAAATGGAAGAATTCATCCGTTGCCCTTTAGAAATGGGTTGTAATGTGACTTTGACCGTCCCTTGATTCGGAGTATATTGCAGCGCATTTGTCACTAAGTTTGTAAATAACCGCACCAATTGATCCCAGTCCCCCGCTAGAGAAAACGTTTCTTCGGTGGCAATACTCCCTACAGGATCATGGAGTTGCAAGGATAAATCAATTTCTCTGGCAGTGGCGATCGCAGTTTGTTCTTCGACGACTTCCATCAATAACCCATCTAAAGGAACCGTTGTCCATTCTGCTTGGATAATGCCGCTATCTTGTCTAGCAAGAAACAATAAATCTTCCACTAAACGACCTAAGCGTCGGGTAAGACGTTCAATGATCTGTAGATGTTGCTGTTCTGTCGGATTAAGATCCGCTTCAGCTAAAGCAACTTGAACGTTCGTTTGAATGGTAGCAATGGGGTTTCGCAGTTCATGGGAGGCATCAGCGGTAAATTGTTTTAAGCGTTGATAAGAGACTTGCACCGGTTCAATGGCTAAACCGGATAAAAACCAACCGATAGCGCTAATCACCACTAAGGTAATAATAGTACCCCAAATTAAGTCTAATAGCAGTTGGCGAATGGGTTTAGTCACTTCAAACCAAGGATGACTCACTCGTAAATACCCGAGAACTTGACGACCGACTTCTACGCGGTCTGTGACTTGTCGCAGTAGAATTTCTTGAGGTAAAGTTAACGCAGGGGTAGATGATTGATAGTTGAGTAAAGACCACTGATGACTGGTTAACCGTACAGTTTCCCCCAACGGACTCAAACGCAACGGCACTTCTAACGGTTCAGATAGGGTAGACCAGAGTAACTCTCCAGTCGGACTAAACCATTCTAGGTCAATATGATCGTCATCAGCGGCATCTGTTCGTAAATTGTTACCAAAACTAGCTTCTACATCGACGACAAATTCAGGTAAGGATGGGTTAGCGTCGAGAGTCGTAGACTCAATCACTAAGGATCTTTCGACGACTTCGATCACGTGTTTCAGGGTGTCGTCAATTCGTTCAATTAAGGTGGTACGAACATACCAATAAAAACTACAAGCAAACAACAGTAATAACACTGCGGTTACGGTAGTGTACCAAATGGCTAAACGGCGGCGAGTGGCTTGGAACATAATCGACAACCCCACAATTTATCATTCGTCGATTCTAGACTGTTGAATGATAGAGATATTTAGATTTTGATGTGATACAAAACAATTTTACCTCAAATTATCTATGTTAGATCTAGATTAGACTCATCCGTTAATAGGATTGATCCTGAGATTTAGATCGCAATTTTATAAAAAATTAATCTTAATCATGAACCCTCTTCTTCAACTCCAATGTGTTTCAAGTTCTAGCGATCGCTTATTGCAAGGGATTGCTACAGCCACCCATAGTTTACTCACCATTACCGATTATTATCAATCCGTTCAGGCGGCTTTAGAAGCCTTAGGGCCGGCGACTGGAGTGGATCGAATTTATATCTTTGAAAATCATTCTTCTCCTCACACAGAGACAGCCGTATCGAGTCAACGTTGGGAATGGGTTAGAAGCGGAATTAAACCCGAAATTGATAACCCAGAATTACAGAATATTCCCTATCAGGACATTTTACCACGTTGGTATGAAACCTTATCTCAAGGTCAACCCATTGTCGGATTAGTTAAAGATTTTCCAATTGCTGAAAGGCAGTTACTTGAACCTCAAGACATTTTATCTATTTTAGTGGTTCCTATTTTTATTAAAGATCTATTTTGGGGATTTACAGGCTTTGATAATTGTCATTGGGAACAGGATTGGATGACTCATGAAGTGGCGGCATTACAAGCCATTGCTGGAACCATTGGCGGGGCAATTTCTCGTCGCCTGGCTGAGGTGGAATTACAGCAATTAAACCAGGAATTAGAACTAAGAGTAGAACAACGAACCGCAGAACTCAAAGAAGCGAAAGTTGCGGCAGAAATCGCCAATCAGGCAAAGAGTGAGTTTTTATCAAGTATGAGTCATGAATTACGCACTCCTTTGAATGGGATTTTAGGATATGCTCAAATTCTCAAGCGCGATCGCAATTTAAGTGATTTTCAAGCAGAGGGTTTAGAGATTATTCAAAACAGTGGGAATCATCTTTTAACTTTAATTAATGATATTCTCGATTTATCTAAAATTGAAGCTAGAAAAATGGAGTTATATCCCCATGAACTTCATTTTCCTAATTTTATTGATAGTGTCACGGGTATTGTTAAAATGCGGGCGTTGGAGAAAAATATTCTCTTTGATTTTAATATTGATCCGCATTTACCTTTAGGAATTGAAGCAGATGAAAAGCGTTTACGACAAGTTTTGCTGAATTTACTCGGAAATGCTATTAAATTTACCGATCAAGGATTAGTCACGTTAAAAGTTAAATGTCAAAATAAAACGGTTTCATCAACGCTTGATTCTCTCAATCCACAAGTAAAAATGCGATTTGAAGTCAGTGATACGGGGGTGGGAATTAGTCCAGAACAATTAGACCATATTTTTAAACCCTTTGAACAAGTGGGAGACATCAAAAAACGTGCAGAAGGAACGGGATTAGGATTAGCTATTACTCGGCAGTTAGTAGAATTAATGGGCGGTCAACTCCAAGTTAAAAGTATCCAAAATAAAGGATCAACATTCTGGTTTGAAGTGGATTTTCCCATCACTCTAACTCGGGTAGAACCGAAGCCTGAACCGATGGGTTATATTACGGGTTATCAAGGTCAACCTCGGACAATTTTAGTCGTAGATGATAAATTTGAAAATCGTTTAGTGCTACAAAATATGTTAGAACCTTTAGGATTTAAAATTGCGATCGCAGAAGATGGTCAGCAAGAAGTTGAAATGGCTAAAGAGATTAAACCTGACTTAATTTTAACGGATTTAGTCATGCCCGTTAAGAGTGGATTTGAAGCGATTCAAGAGATTCGTCAAACTCCTAATATTCAAAATATTCCTATTGTTGCGGTTTCGGCTAGTGTATTAGATTTAGATCAAAGTAACAGTAAAAATGCCGGTTGTGATGGTTTTTTACCAAAACCTGTTAATGAACAGGAACTACTGGCTGCGATTAAACAATATTTAAAGTTAGAATGGACTTACGAACAGACATCTGACTCCGTTATCCTTCACAGTTCATCAGAGCATTCAGACTCAACAGAATGGGTGATTCCTGCTCAAAAAGAACTAGAACAATTATATGAATTAGCCATGTTTGGAAGTCTGAGAAAAATCAAAGAACAAGTTGCTGATTTAGAAGAATTAAATCCTGAATTGATTCCGTTCTTGACTCAGATTAAAGAATATACACAGAATTTTCAAATCGAAGAAATTGTAGAGTTTGTTGAAAAATATTTGTAAGAGAAGGGGATATTATCTATGGCATAGGGGTGTATCTACAGATAATAGGAAAAATCAAATTTGGACTTTCACTTCAAATCTTCAAAACAAGAACATACTGCCCAAAGAAAGTCTGGATTTGTCCCAGCAATAGCCTGATGGGTGATTGAACGCTCTCATGTTAAGATTTGTAATATAAAATTTACATGAAGAACTTTAAGAGAACCCGAACAAATACGACAGCTCAGATTAATCTTTGTTGAATCAGGTTAATGATTAAAAAGCTTGCTGCTTCTCCTGAAAAATTTCCAATGAACTCTATGGTATATAATCTAAGGATTGAAAAAACGACTCACTATGTTTACCACTCAATCAAAGCAAGTCGGTATTGACGTTAGCTTTCTGCCAGAGGATCTATTTAGCGCAATTGAAGATCTCAAGCAGGAACTTAACGCTGTGATCTTGGCTCACTACTATCAAGAACCCGATATTCAAGATATTGCTGACTACATTGGTGACTCTTTAGGTTTATCCCAGCAAGCCGCCGCCACAGATGCAGATGTTATCGTGTTTGCCGGGGTTCATTTCATGGCAGAAACGGCCAAAATTCTTAACCCAGATAAATTAGTATTATTACCTGATTTGGATGCAGGTTGTTCCCTAGCAGACAGTTGCCCGCCCAACGAATTTGCCGCTTTCAAAGCCGCTCATCCTAATCATTTAGTGGTGTCATACATTAACTGTTCTGCTGCGATTAAAGCCCTAAGCGATATTATTTGTACTAGCTCTAATTCTGTAAAAATTGTTAATCAAATTCCTGAAGAACAACCGATCATTTTTGCCCCAGACAAAAACTTAGGTCGCTACGTCATGGAACAAACCGGACGAGATTTAGTACTGTGGGAAGGGGCTTGTATGGTTCACGAGATCTTTTCCGAGAAAAAGATAGTGCAACTCAAAATAGAATATCCTCAAGCCGAAATGATTGCCCATCCTGAATGTGAACCTCAGGTTTTACGCCATGCGAATTATATTGGTTCAACCACGGCTTTATTAAAGTATTGTCAGCAAAGTCA
Organism: uncultured Lyngbya sp.; assembly: GCA_964434975.1. GTDB lineage: Bacteria > Cyanobacteriota > Cyanobacteriia > Cyanobacteriales > Microcoleaceae > JAAURB01. Next base: position 8,282 of record CAYSWY010000051.1, on the reverse strand, counting down.
AAGTGAGACATTTATCGTCGCCACTGAACCGGGAATCATTCATCAAATGCAAAAAGATGCACCCCAAAAACAGTTTATTCCTGCACCCGCTATGAATAATTGTGCTTGTAATGAATGTCCTCACATGAGACTGAATACTTTGGAAAAACTCTATCTGGCTATGAAAAATAAAACACCCGAAATTACATTACCCGAAGAAACACGAGTGGCAGCACTAAAACCCATTCAACGAATGTTAGAGATGAGTTGATAGTAGAAAAAAACACAAGTTTAATGAATTAAAAGAATAATTAAGTGGATAGCTTTGAATTTCATAACCCAGTTAAGATCTTTTTTGGCAAAGGTAAGATTTCCGCTATTGCCCAAGAGATCCCTCAAAATGCAAAGGTCTTGATCACCTACGGTGGCGGTAGTATCAAAACGAATGGAGTCTACGAACAAGTCAAGCTGGCCCTGTCTCAACATTTAGTCTTTGAATGGGGTGGTATCACGTCCAATCCTGAACTAGAAATATTGCTCGATGCCATTGACTTAGTCCGTCAGGAAAAAATTGATTACCTGTTGGCAGTGGGGGGAGGTTCGGTGATTGATGCAACCAAGTTTATGGCTTTAGCTGTGCCTTTCAAGGGCGATCCCTGGGATATTTTGAGTCGGAATGCTCCCGTTACAGAAGCCTTACCCCTAGGAGCAGTGCTAACCTTACCTGCAACAGGTTCAGAGATGAATTCCTATTTTGTGATTAGCAAACGCACGACCCAAGAAAAACTACAAAATAGCAGTGAGTTAGTGTTCCCTCGGTTTGCCATACTCGATCCGACAGTCACTGTTTCCCTACCCCCCCATCAAATTAGTAACGGGATTGTCGATGCTTTTACCCACATCATTGAACAATACCTCACTTATCCCGTTAATGCTCCACTACAGGATCGGATGGCTGAAGCGATTCTACTGACTCTGATTGAAGAAGGGCCAAAAACATTAGCTCACCTTGAGGATTACGAAACTCGGGCCAACTTCATGTGGTGTGCAACATTGGCAGACAATGAGTTAATGGGTGCGGGTGTCCCCCAAGATTGGGCAACTCACATGATAGCCCATGAACTGACGGCATTATATGGTCTTGACCATGCTCAAACCTTAGCCATCGTTCTACCCAGTTTACTCAGCTACAAGCAAGAGACGAAACGAGACAAACTATTGCAGTTTGCCCAGAGGGTTTGGAATATTAGCCAAGGTGACGAAGAGAACCGCATCAACGCAGCAATTTTAGCCGTTCGTCACTTCTTTACATCACTCGGTGTCGGCACTCGTTTGAGAGATTACGGATTAGATGAGAGTTGCATACCCCCTGTGATTGAGCGCTTAGAAAAACATGGTTTTGTTGCCCTAGGAGAACATGAAGATATTGGTTTGGAAGATGTGGGAAAAATATTAGCTTTGAGTGTCTAACCTGATGGAAAGCCTCATTTTTGCCCCCGCATATCAAATCGCCCAAGCCATTCGCGATCGCTCTATTTCTGTTGAGGAAGTGATTACCGCCCATTTGGCTCAAATTGATCAATATAATCAGCAACTGAATGCCATTGTGACTTTAGATCGTGAAAAGGCTCTAAATCTAGCTCATGCAGCCGACTTAGCCCTAAAAAAAGCTGAAAATTGGGGAGAATTACATGGCGTTCCTGTCACGATTAAGGACACCTGGTCCACTCAAGGCTTACGCACCACCAGTAGTTACCCACCCCTAGCCCAATATATTCCCCCCCAAGATGCCATTGCTGTGGCACGGCTTCGTGCTGCTGGAGCAATTATTATCGGTAAAACCAATACACCCCAGTTAGCAGAAGATTTTCAGACCAATAGCCCGATATTTGGGCGAACCAATAACCCTTGGAACCTAGAATACACGCCAGGAGGGAGTAGCGGAGGGGGTGCAGCCGCTGTGGCAGCGGGATTTTCCCCTTTAGAACTCGGTAGTGATTGTGGCGGTTCAATCCGAATTCCGGCTCATTTTTGTGGTGTGTTTGGTTTCAAACCAACAGAACAGCGAGTTTCTTGTGTGGGACATATTCCGGAGTTACCGGGCCTGCCTAAAACGATTCGTCACCTACAAACCGTAGGAATTATGGCACGTTCAGTCGAAGATTTGCGTTTGTGTCTCTCCGTGATTGAGCAGCCCCAATCAACAACAGCAGAGATAGAGACTATTTCTGCACATCAACCCTCGCTTCCCTTATCATCCTGCCGTTTGGCCTGGACAGAACGTTTTGCTGATATCCCCGTAACAACTGAAATGAGTGGGGTGATGAGACAATTATCCACTCCCTTAGCCCATCAGGGTTGCGAGATCAAAGAGCGGAGTCCACCGGATTTTGACTTTAACCAGGTTTGGGAAACTTACAATACAATTTTTGACCTTGAATTTGCTTCCCAGCCTCAAGAGCAGACCCCTGAGTCATTGCAAAACTATCACGATGCCCTTGCTAGACGGAATGTTTTTATTGACAAAATAGAACGTTTCTTAGAGAATTGGGATGCTTGGCTCACTCCAGTAGCAGCAACACCTGCTTTTACCCATCGCCCTATGGGAGTGGATCTTGAAGTAGATCGTGTGTCACTACCCTATTGGCAGGTTTTGAATGCCTATGTTACCCCTTTCAATTTAACGGGCAGCCCTGTCGTGGCAATACCTGTTTGTCAATCTTTGGAGGGTCTACCGATTGGTATACAAATCATCGGTAAAAAAGGAAGCGATCTAAAACTGCTAGTCATCGCCCAACAACTGAGTCAGTTGATCGGTGGTTTTCAGCGCCCACCCGGTTATTAAGCACATCAAAAATATAAACACAAGGAGACAGTTAATGGTAATGAGTTCCCCCAAAGTGATCGGCTTAATGGCTGGCGGAGGCACTGGATCTGAATTAATTGAAGCCGTATTACCTTGCTTTGAAGCAGTAGAAAAGCGATATGATACTCAATTCGAGTTGATGCGCTTTGATGATAAAAAGTGGAGAACTATAGCGCAGACAGAAGTTTGGGATCAATCCTTCCACGATGCCATGTGCGATTATTACGACCAAGTAGAACAGCGGGGTGGCTGTATCCTGCGGGGAGCTGTACAAGCCCCAGTGTTGTACAAAGCACGGGAGAAAGTCAAACACACCTATAAAATTAATCCAGTCAAGGGAATTCCTGAATTAGCTGACTTGACCCGGTTTTCGGCTGAAGCTCTTGAGGGTCTGGAACTGTTTTTAGTCAGGCAGAATACTTTTGGTCTGTTTCACAGCGATGGGGAGTATGATCAGCAGGGAAATGCGATCGCTCAAATCATTTACAACAAAGCTGATGTGGAGCAGTTAGCAGACTTTGCCTTTCAAGTGGCTCAAACAAAAGGAAGCTCCTTAACTTTAGCAATGCCCACTCGGAAGCTGGGAGCAGTGGGAGAGTTGTGGGAAAGCGTTTTTGATCGAAAAGCCGCTGCTCATCCTCAGATCGACTACTGGCGCATAGAGCCTTGTATTGAAGATATTGCTCATTATGTTAGAACCCGAAAAAATACTCATCAAGGGAGCAATTCTTACGATTTACCGATCAAACAATACAGCGTGATTGTCGGTCCTGAGTCATTTATGGATTATATGATGGATGATGTGGATTGGGCCATTCATGGTGAGCTTTCTATCGCTTGTTCGGGTAACTTCTCTGAGTCGGGTTTCTCTTCTTTTCAAACCAATCATGGCACAGTTACTCCCATTGCTGATAAGAATATCGTCAATCCCATCGCGATGATTCACGCTGTTGCGATGTGTCTAGAGTATTATTGCCAATTACCAGAGGCAGCCAAGTGCCTCGAATTAGCGATTAGAAAGACTCTAGCGGCGGGTTACAGGACAGCCGATTTACATCGAGGTAACCCTCAGTATCAAAAGGTAGGAACGAAGGAAATGGTAGAGAAAATTATGATTGAGTTTCAAGCCTTAGAACAACTCAGTCAACTGACAACTTCTATTTCTTAATTCATAGCAGTATTGTCTCACTTTAAATTGATCATGAACCCAAGAATAAATCCTCTACTTTCCTGTGGGGTTTTCGTTACCTTGCTTCTCAGTTTAATGGCCTGTCAGACAGCACCTCAATCCTCTACCCAATCTAATGAGAGTCCAGCCTCAGTCACAGTCCGTCCTGCTAACGGGGGCTTGCCAGAAGACACTTTTATGGCTGAGATTGTGAGGATTGGGTTGGAAGAACTGGGCTATGAGATGGAGTCCGACAAAATCCTGGATTATACAGCAAAGCTGTTAGCGATCGCCGATGGTGAACTGGATTACACAGTGACCCATTGGGAAAAAAATCATCAAGTATTTTTCGAGAAAAGTGGCGGTGAAGAGAAGTTAGAGCGGGTGGGAGCAATTATTCCTCAACTATTACAAGGGTATCAAATTGATCAAAAAACGGCCAATGAGTATAACATCACCAACATCGAACAACTTCAACAGCCAGAAATTGCCCAACTGTTTGACTCCGACGGTGACGGTAAAGCGAATTTAGTCGGTTGTGATCCCGGTTGGGGTTGTGAAGCGATTATCGAGCATCATCTCAACACTTATCAATTGCAGGAGACTGTTGAACACGATCAAGGAAAATACCCGGCTCTGATTGCTGATACAATTGCTCGCTACAACCAGGGAGAACCGATTCTTTACTATACCTGGACTCCCTATTGGGTCAGTTCAGTCTTAAAACCTCAGGAAGATGTGGTTTGGTTAGAAGTGAGTGTGACTGACTTGCCAGAATCTCAAGGAAACCTAACCGCCGCAGATACCTCAGTTGAGGGGAAAAATATTGGTTTTCCAGTGGATAGAATGCGTATTGTAGCGAATAAACAATTTATTGCCGATCATCCCTCTGCTCAGCAATTCTTGACATTAATCGAGATCCCACCTGAGGATATGAATCAGGAAAGTCTGCGGATAAAAGAAGGTGAAGATAGCCCCGAAGATATCCGCCGTCACGCCCAAGAGTGGGTAGAGGAAAATCAAGAACGCTTTGATAGCTGGATAGAACAGGCAAGAAAAGCACAATAGGCTATCTAATTAGTGAATACGGGGCATAACTATGCAAGATCCTCAAGCTTCTGTTTCGATCAAGGTCAGTTCATCCAGTCTACCGACAAGATTTGATGTTTTAGTTGTCGGGTCTGGTGCAGCCGGACTGTACGCTGCCCTGTGTCTGCCTGCTGAGTTAAAAATAGGTTTGATTACTAAAGAAACCCTCAAAACAGGGTCCAGTAACTGGGCGCAAGGCGGAATTGCAGCAGCCATCAACCCAACGGATGCTCCCTCGTTACACCTTGAAGATACCTTACAAGCGGGTGCTGGACTGTGTGACCCGGAAGCCGTACAATTTTTAGTCGAGAATGGCCCCGAAGCGATCGCCTCCTTGGTGGAGTTAGGCGTTGCTTTTGATCGCCACGGTCAAACATTAGCCACGACCCTAGAAGCGGCTCATTCTCGTCCCCGTGTCTTGCATTCAGCCGATACGACTGGACGAGCTATTATCGATACCCTGGCACAGCAAGTATTACAGCGTCCCAATATTAAGATCCTTTCCCCGGCATTTGCCTTAAGTTTGTGGCTGAATGAATCCACAGGACATTGTCAGGGCATAAGTCTACTCTATCAACAACAGATTACCTCGATTCGATCTGCGGCGGTTATTTTAGCCACAGGCGGGGGAGGGCAAATCTTTTCCCAAACCACAAACCCTACCGTGAGTACAGCCGATGGCGTGGCTTTGGCGATGCGTGCAGGGGCTTTATTGCGCGATTTAGAATTTTTCCAATTTCATCCTACAGCCTTAACCATACCGGGTGCGCCTCGTTTTTTGATTAGTGAAGCTGTACGAGGAGAAGGGGCGCATTTAATTGACTCTCAAGGGGAACGGTTTGCGTTTAATTATCATCCCCAGGGAGAGTTAGCCCCCAGAGATGTGGTCAGTCGGGCAATATTTAATCACTTACAAGCCACCCAACCTGAGGCCAATTGTGTTTATTTAGATTTGCAACCGATAGAAGCAGAAAGAATTCGCTATCGTTTTCCGAATATCATTCAAGTCTGTCAACAATGGGGGATAGATGTGTTTACCCAACCCATTCCGGTTTCCCCTGCGGCTCATTATTGGATGGGGGGAATTGCGACAGATTTAAATAGCGCTACCTCAATTCCCGGACTGTATGCCATTGGTGAAACAGCCAGCACAGGGGTTCATGGTGCCAATCGTTTGGCGAGTAATTCACTGCTTGAATGTATTGTTTTTGCCACTCAACTGTCTCAGCTAAAGGTTAATTGCGACCCGGATACCGCTGTTGAGCAACCATTGCCACTGACAACAACAACACTCAATATTAGTCCAGATTTAGAGAAGATAAATTTTATTAGACAAAGTTTACCTCAACTGATGTGGCAAAGTGCTGGAATTTGTCGCTCACAAACGGTGTTGTCTGATGCTGTTGCGACTTTGAATTCCTGGCATTCGCAATTAACCGCTTTAGAAAGCACTCAGTATTTACGCAACCTTGTACCGAACCAAACGATAAAATTAGAATCGGCTCAAACTCAAGCACAAATACGGACAATAGCCGAAACCCTCAATTTAGTTGAAATTGCTAGTTTAATTCTTAAAAGTGGGGTATTTAGAACAGAAAGTCGGGGGGGACATTATCGCAGTGATTATCCCCAAACCTCATCTAGCTGGCAAGTTCACACATTAATTCAAAATGTAGGTAGGGCTAAAGCCGCGCAAACTCGGATTTGGAAAGACGCACCTGGCTAACTGCTCTTAAATTTCACGAAAAAGTATTGAAAACAACAGATATTATTCAACTTTTACTCTTCTAATTGATGTAATTGTTGCAGGACTGTTTCTAGATCTGTGGTTAAGGTTTTTGCGGCCTGTTTATTCGACTTAATCTGATGATAGTGTTGCACATTCAACCCAGAACCCATTTTAATCCAAACTTTACACCCCCACGGCGGCGGTGACGTATGTTGATAACGAATACTCACAGGAATAATATTCAGTTCAATATCAGGGGTATTTTCAATCGCTTTTAAAGCAATTCGGGCAACACCCGGCTGCAATGGATGAACCTGATGGTCTGAGAAAATATGACCTTCTGGAAACAGAACCAAAACCTGTTGTGCTTGCAGTAATTCTATGCTGTAGCGTAAACTAGCAGTGCCGGGATGTTCTCGGTCAATGGGAAATCCTCCCAGATGACGAATAAACCAGCCTTGTATGCCTGTGGTTTGGTCTAACAGTACCATATACCGTAAATCTCGCCCCGTCACAGGGCGACCCGCCACATAACCGAGTAGGATGGGGTCCCAGCGAGAACGATGGGTTGGGGCGAGGATCACAGCCCCCGTTTTGGGAAGATGTTCTATCCCCTCAACGTGGATTTTACCGAAATACAGCGGGATAACCAGACGGCAAAATAGGAAATAAGCCAGCGGAGTTAGCCAAGGGGAAACCTCAGATTTAATCTCGGTTGGGTGGTTTGGTGTTTGATCCTGTGGCGTTAACATCAATTAATCGTCGTCATACCGTTCCTCTGCCCAAGGTTCTCCTCGTTTGTGATAACCGTTGACTTCCCAAAATCCTAACGCTTCTTGATCGAGAAATTCAAGCCCATTCAGCCATTTTGCACTTTTCCAGGCATAAAGATGGGGAACGACCAAACGCAAGGGGCCACCGTGATCGGGCGGTAAGGGTTGATCAAATAAGGTATGGGCGAGGAAATTCTCTTCTCGCAGAAAGTCTTCTAAGGGGATATTGGTTGTATAACCGCCATAACAATGAGCCATCACATGAATGGCTTTGGGATCAAGTTCGACCTGTTGCATAAAGTCAGTGATTTTAACTCCAGCCCATTTGACATCCAGTTTAGACCAGTGAGTCACACAATGAAAATCTGCGGTAAATTCTTGTTGAGGCATTGCCATAATATCACCCCAACCCAACGTTTTTGCAGTTGCTAATCCCCAAACGTTTAAAACCCATTGCTCGATATTAATTTCTGGGGTTTCTCCATAGGTCAAAACCGGAAATTTTTTGGCTAAATGTTGACCTGGCGGAAACCGATGTTGCTGTTCTGCACTGGGTTTACTAAAATACTTACCTAGCATTGGTAACGACCTTGAATATATTAAGATTGCTGCGTTTATCTATGGATTGACACTCCCGTCACTAAAAGTGAGGGATTCTTAGTTCACAGAGATTACTTT
>CAYSWY010000050.1:0-45869 GCA_964434975.1 uncultured Lyngbya sp. | reverse complement strand
TAATCCCATCCATGACATACTATAAATACCCACAGCAAAAAGTCCAGGTGGGCGAGTCCAATCATTATGTCCTAAAGATAAGAAAGTATTCAGATTAGAAAGATTTTTTGGCGTTTCTATCGGGATTAAACGGCTTGGGAGCAAGCTAGTAAAACTAAAAATAAAGTCAGAAAACCACCGAAACTGATATTCATTATTGAAAGCAGTATCCAATGATTGTAGAGGATGATCAAACTGTTCCGCAAGCCTATGTCCAGAGGAATTTCCAGTATTCTTATTAGCCTCAATTTCTAAACGCTGAGAAAATTCTGTAGCGAAACTATCATAGCCATCAGGGATAGAAGACAAACTGGCAAACAAAGGATCTCCGTACAAAATTACTGCAAACGAAATCATCACAAAAATAGCAAGAGTTATCCAAGGTATCTTGTTTTTATAGACAATATAAACTAATGCAAATCCAATAAAGTATTTGATGATGCTAGCACGACTGGATTTCATTAGAGCTGTCACTAAAGTCAATATTATAGAGAAGATCAGTTTTGAACAAAGAAGAGGATTATTTTTGGTTTTTTTACTAAAAATAACGACGGAAGCGAGAAAATAAGAAGCATACTCAGCACCCTCAAAAAAGTTTTTAAATAAAACTAAAATGCCGCTCTCAATTCTACCAGAGCGAATGGCAGAGGATTGAGAAATTGCATTGATTAAGCCACCATATTGTGCACTGTAAATTAATATAGAAACAATAGCCAAAATCAATAAAAAATCAGATATTTTTATAAGTTTTTTATCACTAAATTGCTTGATATAGAATTTTCTAGCAAATTTGATCGCAGATTTTGAATAAAAACCAACTAAAACAAGAAAGTAACCTAGGTAGACAGCAATTAAAATTTTTAGATTGCTTTGAAAATTTAAGACGAAACCACTTGATGATTCTGCGGTCTTAGATAACGAAAATCCTGGAAAAACATAGAATAGAATAAAAAGCAGATGGAAGAAAGTTAGGAAATCAAGCAAATTTGCTTTTTTTCTGATAATTTCTACAAAAATTACTGTAAAAAATAAGAGCAGGTAGGTGATTGAGAGCATCGAGTGTTAGTTTTTTAATTTATTTAAACTATCAATTTTTTTATCAATATTGTTCATGTTGAAAGTAACAAATATAAAATTAATAGAAAAACAAACAACATAAACTAGGCTGGTTGATAAAGCAATTCCCGCAATTCCCAGCCATTTTATAAACAAAAAGTTAAATAAAATATTAGTGAGTAAGTTGATAGCACAAGTCCAAGTTATTACACGATTCATCCTCATTGAAGTAATCAATCTAATCATCAAAACATTGCCAACGTAAAAGGGAATCTGCAAAGTATACAATGCTTGAATTTGAGCCACTAGAGCAGTATCACTCGCTGTAAATGCTCCCCTTTCCAAGAGAACCTTAACGATAGGAACTGCAAACACTAAGAGAATAAGGGTTAAGGGAATAGTTGTGGCAAATATTAGCTTCAGGTAATGTTTTAGGGTATGTTTTACCCCTCGCCAATCTTCCCGGGCAATCATCTTAGAAAAGTAAGGCATCAGAGTAGTGCTTAATCCAATAGTCGCCAGCGTTAGAGGTAAAGCTGTCAATTTATTGCCATAACTCAAAGCAGCTACGCTTCCAGGTGTTAGCATAGCTGCCATTGATTGGTCTACTAATTTGGTACTTCCCATCAAAAAAGCAGCAGCAGCAGATGCTTTATACAAGCCAAAAATCTCTTGAAGATTAGAGTCTAACTTGTAGAATTTTGGTTTGATGCTAATGCCATTGTGTCTAAGTGATACACCCAGTACAATAATTTGAAGTATGTTTCCTCCGATTAATCCAGCAACGAGTGCAAATACTCCCCAGGATGGAAAGTTTAACATCAAGAGAATGCTTAAAGCTGGAATGATAATGGGTAAAATAGCTGCTAATGCAAAGCGTTCTCCAGAATTTAAAACGGCTGCCAAAATTGTCATCATTCCCTTCAGTATAATTAAAGGAGAAATGCTTAAGAGTAAGAGGAACGTTAGGTTGAGTTTGCCAGAGTCAAAACCTGATGCGATCGCTGGTAAATAAAGAGGAGCAAAAGCAACCATTAATATGGTAGCGAGTATTAGCAACCCAATCACATAGGAAATGGCTCCAGAAAGTAGTTTCTGAGCAATCTCTTGTCCTTGTTGCTCCCGAACCCGTATATAGGTTGGAATTAAAGCAGGTTTAACAGGAGCTGCAACCACGTTGGCAATAAATTGAGGAAGCAACAAAGCAATCACAAATGCATCTATTTGATTGCTGGTTCCAAAACTCCAAGCCACAACAAACTCTTTACCGACAGAGACCATCTTAACCAGCACAGTCATACCTGTGACTATGACAGCCGCACCAAAAATCTGGCGATTAATTGACCCACTTGAAAGCTTTTTCCAAAAATTCAATACATCATGCAATTGCTGATTTTTCACTCAATTTAACCCCATAACGATAGCGATCAAGCTTTGTAAATCTGTGTTGCCAGGAAACCCAGTTGGTGTTGCTAAACTCTGGAATTGAGTTATACTGTTAAACCCGGCGTTGCCTCTGCTCCCTAGGTATTGAACCCTACCCAGTCAATCCTGACCGGACTACAATCAGCGATGTACCCGATTTTTAAGCTTTGGTTGAGCATGAGAATGACTCGAAGATGGTTGATAGGAATAAGAGTGACCATGCTTCTTACTCACTAGATTTGCTACGACTCCAGCCAAAGTACATTGATTTCTCCGCAAAACCTCTAAAGCAGCCTTGATCTCCTCATCAGTCGCACATTCCATACCCGCAACCAAGATGACGCTATCGACATAACTGCCGACGCTTTGGGTATCAGCCACTCCTGTCACAGCCGTTGTATCGATTAACACATGATCATAAGTCTGCCGCCACTGATGAATCAGTTGCTTCATTTTGTCGGAGTTTAATAATGCCACTGGGTTATCCGGAGTCAAACCAGAACTGATCACATCTAAGCCTGGAATTTCTCCCCGCTGAACCATGGAATACCAAGGATTGTCGCTTGTCAGTACTGTACTGAGTCCCATCTCATTCGGTATCCCGGCTAACAGATGTAAAGTGGGTTGACGCAAATCCCCATCAACAATTAAAACTCGCTGGCCTAATTCAGCTAATACCACTCCTAAGTGATAGGTAATCGTCGTCTTCCCTTCACCTGCAACTGTTGAAGTCAAGGCCAAAACCTTCATTCTGTCTATGGCGGCTCCGAGATAGCGTAAATTCATCGCTAAGGTTCGCAGAGACTCAATAAAGGCTTGCTGTTGGCGACGAATCGGTTTCTTCGGGTTGATAATTGGAACACCCACTTTATATCGCCCCGCATCAGGAATAGTTCCGAGTAAAGAAAGTCCCGTCAGTTGCTTTAAATCTTTGATCCGTCTTATCTTTCGATTGAGCCGTTCCTGCAATACAGCAGCTCCTACCCCCAGCAACCCTCCAGACAGTAAACCCAAAACCAAATCCTGTTTGACATTAGGAGAAACGGGAACTTCGGGTAGATAAGGAGCTTCTATAATTTCCCAAGGAGCCATTTCTTGAGCTTCTGCAATGCGTAACTCCTGTCGGGTTTTTAAAAAATTATTGACCGCTTCGACTTGAACTTCTAACTGACGTTGGAGTTCAGCGTAAGTTTGTTGCAATTGGGGAACTTGTTGAAATCGGTCTGCCTCTTCGATTTGTACTAAACGAATGGTTTGCAGTTGGTTTTCTAGGGTAGCTAGTTCTGTTTCAGCCTCTAGGAATTGTTCTGTCAGATCTTGATAAGTTTCCCCAAATCCAATGACTTGATTGGGATTAACCTGGGGAGTGGCTGAACCTAAAATGCTTCCGGTTCGTCCTTGCAACAAACCCTTAATTTCATCCCGTTGCTGGATTAACTGTTTAACAGAGGGGTCAGTATCTCTGAAAATCACTCGCTGCGAAGCCAATTCAGATTCTATCTCCGTCAGTTTGACAGCTAACTGCTGGTAATAGGGATCTTGGCTGAGAATAGAATTAGATAACATCGTCTGGGGTACTTGACCCGCTTCTTGTAGCCGTTGACCCAACTCTTGCACCCGACGCTGAGCTTGACTGAGGTTAACTTTAACGGCTTGTTCTTGTTGCAGCAACGCTTGCTGCCGTTGAGCCACCTTTTCAGCGTAAGCTTGCGGTTCAACAATGCCATTATTTTCCTGAAATCTTCGCAGGGTTGATGCGGTTGTATCTAGGGCTTTCTGGGCTTCTGGAAGTTGCTCATCAATAAACCGAATGGCATTGGTGGCTTGGGAGCGTTGCCGCTCTAAACTATAGTCAATATAGGCTGAACCCAAGACCTCCAGTACTGCTTTGATTCGATCAGGAGAGGTATCTTCATAGGAGATCATCAGCACGTCTGCTTCTCCAGGTTGGCGAATGGACAAATTGTCAAGCACTCTATCTGCAGCAGATTCAGAAATAGATAAGTCATCAAACGAAATTTCCGATGCACTGATGGCTTTGGCTACTAAAGATCGGCTTTTGAGGATCTCAATTTCAGTGGATAAATTTTGATTGCTTTCAGGTTCTTCTGTTGTTTCTAATCCTGGAACATTGGGGACTGAAGCTTCTCGATACATGAGCATGAGCATCTCTGACTGATATTTGGGAGTTTCGTGCAATGTTGCCGCAGCCATCGCAGCAAATACGATGATTGTTACGGCTGTTACGGTTTTCCAGAGCTGAAGTAGACTTTTCCCCAGTTCAAATAAATCTATTTCTTCCTGTACTTTGTCAGTGGCTTCCGTCATGACTTCATTCCTCATGATCAATTATATTTTTAATGACTGAATTACACTAAAATTCTTGCAATGCAGATGCTTTAGGCTGAGCAAAGAAATAACCCTGAAAATGTTGACGCTCTAGCCAATGAACCCTTTTGAAATGACTGGGTTAGTCTATTCCTATTGCGATTATATCACAACGATTTTCATAAAAAAAACGATCATTCAGTTTGATTCTTTTTTCAAGGCGTAGAGATAAGAGCGATTTTTCAATATCCAGGTCAATTATGATGAATGAGCGGATTATATTGCTTTAAAACCTCTCATAATCGATGCACCCCCTCCACTAAAAATTGCACCTTGAATGAATGAATTTGAGGATATCAAGTGATGGCTGACTCTACCATATCCGTCAAAATGAGATCAGAAATCTCAAAAATTAAACCGAATAGATTCTTGGGTTCAAAAGCCTACCGCAACTTTTCGAGAGTCAACTGATCTAATGCAGACTGGTGAGCTGCTTGATAGCCTGAGGGTATGACGCTTGTTTGTACTGCCACATCCTCTGGCTGTTTGGGACTATATTCCGGTACCAGTTGTTGTAGTAAAGTCACAACTTGTTCTGTATCATGATTCGCCGCCGCTTCACAGAGATTTGGAACAATAATATCCAATTCTGGAGCAATTAAACGACTGGCATTTTTACAGATAAACATTTTATTAGATTCAATCGCTTCGTAATCTTCTCCCTCCATAAACATCTCCTCAAATAATTTTTCTCCAGGTCGTAAACCGCTAAACTTAATTTCAATATCTGTTCCGGGTTGGTAACCGGATAAGCGAATCAGTTCACTCGCCAAATCCACAATCTTGACGGGCTCTCCCATATTCAGCATGATAATTTCCCCACTGCGACCCAATACAGAGGCTTGCAGTGTTAACTGAACCGCCTCAGGAATCGTGATGAAATAACGGCAAATATCGGGATGGGTCACGGTAATGGGGCCACCTGTGGCAATTTGTTTTTTAAAGGTAGGAACCACACTCCCCCGACTGCCTAACACATTGCCAAAACGCACCACACCAAAGGATTTTCCGGTTTTCTGAGCGGCTTGCAACACCAACATCTCTGCCACTCTTTTGCTGGTTCCCATAATATTGGTCGGGTTAACCGCTTTATCGGTAGAAATCATCACAAAATGTTTAACATCATATTTCACCGCCAAATCTACTAAATTTTGGGTTCCGTTAATATTATTGGTAACCGCTTCAGCAGTATTGACTTCCATCAGCGGCACGTGTTTGTGGGCCGCGGCGTGAAAAATGATATCCGGTCGAAATCGCTCAAATGCACTGTCTAAACGAGAGACAAAACGAACATCTGCAATTAATGTGGTTAAATGGGGAGGTTGCCCTTGAATTTGTCCATCCTGTTGGCGAATTTTGACTGTTTGCTTCAATTCTTGTTCAATATTAAAAATTGAATTTTCTCCATGCCCCAGTAAAACCATTTCTGCTGGATTACACTTCAAAACTTGGCGGCATATTTCACTCCCAATTGATCCTCCTGCACCGGTAATCAGTACCTTTTTTCCTGCAACAAAACTGGCAATTCTATCCATATCCGTTTGGATGGGTTCCCGTCGCAGCAAATCTTTAATCTCGATTTCTCGCAGACTTGTTGCCTTGATGTGATGATTAATCATTTCATCGAGTCGCGGTAAAATACTGGTTTTAACCGGTACTGATTGACAAATCTCGAAGATTTCTTGAATCACTGTTCCCGGCACAGAAGGCATTGCAATAATCACTCGATCTATATTTAGAGAACGAACAACTTTTAGGATATTGTTGCGGTTTCCAAGAACTGCAAGCCCTTGAATCTGTCGATCAATTTTGGCTGGATTATCATCAATAAAGGCAACAGGTTGAGGATGATGCTGAGGATCATTTTGCATTCTTTTAACCAGGTCAATTCCTGAGTTTCCTGCTCCAACAACGAGGACGCGATCGCGTCGGTGTGACTCCGAGGTTCGTTGATGAGTCTGAGATAAGAATCGAATACTAAAGCGAGAAATCCCGACAAATATTAAAGTGAGGATGCCATCAATAATTGGAATTGAGCGAGGAAGAGTATTGACAGAACTCTCTGAAAAAATATGAAACATCTTGAATAAGAATGCTTGTATGATAGTTGCTGTCAATACAAGGGCAGTTATTTTAGCTAATTCATCAATACTGGCATAATGCCAATAATGTTTGTATAGCCCTAGTCGATAAAAAACAAGTAACTTAACAACTAAGAACAACAGGGTAACAAAGATTAAACCTGATAAATAGATCTCGAAATTGATTGCACCATCTAAACGAAGAAATAGTGCAAGTATGGGTGTCAGACAAGCTGCTGCTATATCTAGCAGAAAAAAGTGGCGGTTTCTGAGAACGATTGAATGACTCATTGTTCTAGTTACCTCATAGATGTTGTACAAAGGTTAATATCGATCAATAGCAATTTCATCTGACTTCTCTGTTAAAATCGCGTGGCAATTTGAAGGGATTTTGGGGACTGCTATTGCAACAGAAGGACAATATTAACAAAAAGAACACATAACCGAAATCTTCAAAAGTTTGCAAGTCAAGTTGATATAATTCATGACCATTAGCAACTGTTATAGTCCGCAGTCGTTGGAAATAATCAACTGCAGTCATTTGCTTCGTGAATTATAATTTTTATGATCGTGAAAAATGTGCTTGCTGTGATCAATAGCAAAGCAGTATGGTAGATGACTTGGTGATGAATTGTAGCTTACACCCAACCTTGCTTAGGTTTCATCAACAAACAACAGTAGAAGACAATAACTAGTTATTAAATTATCACGTTACTTGTAAGATTATCTTAGGTACGTACCCAGATAAATCAAATCGAAGAAAGCCACAAACTTAAACTTCAACTGACTATATCACGACCTTAGAATGTCAGTCAATTTTGACCAGTGCTAGACTCTTACTAATCACTTTGCTTTCTATTTGCAGCTCAAGTTAAACCAGAACCTACAAGAGCATTAATGAATGGCTACCCTGAAATATCTATGATGTCGTGATTTTGGCCCGATATCTATCATGTTATCACATTTAAATTCAAATTTCCTGATAAATAATGCCTCTTATATAAAAGTTAAATTAGAGATTCTATCAAGCTTAAACTATTCTTGATTTAGACTGATTTTATCCGCTTTTATAACCCTTTTATTAGCAAAGCTTAGAGACTTTGCTCAATCAGAAAGAGAGCTATTTTTATTAAAGAGTTAGAGAAAGCGGACTTAACATCAAGCCATATGCATTTAACTTTAAAAAATATCTAATTGTTCAATCGAAGTATTTGTTAATTTTTCTTTTTGAATCCCTTTGCGTAATCCCATCGCAATTTTACTATGCTGTTCAATTTGCCCCATCACCTGTTTTGCCCGCCGAATGACAACATCCGGTAAACCGGCTAAGCGTCCGGCTTCGATGCCATAAGATTTATCCGCGCCACCGGGTTGAACTTGATGCAAAAAGATGATTTTATCCGGTAATTCTTTCACCGTGACTTGATAATTTGCCACATTATCCAAAATGGAAGCTAACTCATTTAATTCATGATAATGCGTTGCAAAAATTGTTCTCGAACGAACTTCTGTTGCCAGATATTCTGAGACCGCCCAAGCAATAGATAAACCATCAAACGTGGCTGTACCGCGACCAATTTCATCCAATAAGACTAAAGATTGATCAGTGGCATGATTCAGAATATTAGCGGTTTCATTCATTTCTACCATAAACGTTGATTGTCCGGTTGCCAAATCATCCACCGCACCAACACGGGTAAAAATGCGATCGCAAATGCCTAATTTTGCAGAGGTAGCCGGGATAAAACTACCAATTTGTGCCATTAGTTGAATTAAACCAATTTGCCGTAAATAACAGCTTTTTCCACTGGCATTAGGGCCTGTTAAAATAATTAAATCCGGATAAGAATTGTTTTCTATTTCACGACCTAATTGTGCGGTATTGGGAACAAAAAATCCGGGTGGCAAGGATTGTTCAACCACAGGATGTCGCCCGTCAATAATTTCAAGTTCGCGGGTTTCAACCATTTCTGGACAGCAATAATTTTGATCCACTGCAACTGCTGCCAAGCCGGATAATACATCAATTGCAGCCACTGCTTGAGACACATTACGAATCAATTCTGCTTTCTCACCCACTTCAGTTCGTAACCGGACAAATAGTTCATATTCTAGCTGGTTTAAATCTTCTTTTGCCGTTAAAATTCGGGCTTCTCGTTCTTTTAATTCAGGCGTAATATAGCGTTCTTCATTCGTTAAGGTTTGCTTGCGAATATAATCATCTGGTGCTAAATCAGATTTGGCTCGAGTAATACTAATATAATAACCAAACGCTTTATTAAACCCTACTTTTAATGTCGGAATACCCGTCCGTTCTCGTTCCAATACTTCTAAATTTGTCAACCATTCTTGGTCATCTTTTGCTAAACGTCGCATCTCATCTAACTGAGAATTCACTCCGTCTTGAATGATTCCTCCCTCTTTAATGTGCTGGGAAGGTTCTTCAACTAAATAATCCCGGATAGTAGTCGCCAAAACTTTTAATTCTGACGGTATATTTTGTAGTGCTTTTAAATAAGGTGAATTGCCTTGTAGTGCTAATTCAGATAAGTTAGATAATCGTTTTAAAGACTCCGCTAAAAAAACTAAATCCCTCGCATTTGCAGTTCCTTTCCCGGCTCGTCCAGCTAAGCGTTCAATATCATAAATTTTTTTCAAGATACTTTGAATATCTTGGCGTAATTCTGCTTTTTCAATGAATTCTTGAATCGTTTGATGACGGGCATGAATCCCTTTTATATTTAATAACGGTTGTAATAACCAACGACGTAAAGCGCGTCCGCCCATTGCGGTTGCTGTATTGTCAATTGCCGATAATAAAGAACCATTGAATGTTCCATCTCGAACCGTTTGAGTGATTTCTAAATTACGGCGGCTTTGATAATCTAAAACTAAATAATCTGATAAAGAATAAGTCCGTAGTTGTCGTAATGGAACCGGATTATCTTTTTGTGTTTCTTCTAAATAATCTAATAATCCTCCAGCAGAGCGCACTGCTAAAGGTAATCTTTCACAGCCAATTCCTTCTAAAGAACGCAGTTTAAATTCTTGTAAGAGTTGTGATTTTGCCTCATCTAAATGAAACGGTTTCTGTGAACGTAACGAATAACAAAAACAGTTAGGTAAATAATCGGGAATATCATCACTTTTTTCACCGGGACGTAATATTTTCTTCAAATCCGGTGCATTGGTTGGCAGTAAAATTTCTGAGGGATTTAACCGCATCAACTCCTGTGTTAATTGCTCCAGATTTTGTGACTGAGTTGCCAAAAATTCCCCCGTCGAAATATCAGCATAAGCCAATCCCCAATGGTCACCTGCAATCACAACAGCAGCTAAATAATTGTTCTGACGACCCCTTAACATCCCATCATCTGTTAGGGTTCCAGGTGTTAGAATTCGAGTAATTTCTCGCTTGACTTGTCGTCGTTCTTTGGCGGCGATCGCGGCATCTTCTACCTGATCACAAATCGTAACCGCGTAGCCTTTTTCTAACAACATTGCGCTATACTTTTCCACTGCATGATGCGGCACACCTGTCATGGGAACTCGACCAATTTCTTTACCCCCATGTTTTGTGGTTTGGACTAATTCCAATTCCCGCGCAATAATCACAGCATCCTCAAAAAAACATTCAAAGAAATCACCCACGCGGAAAAATAGTAAGGTATGGGGATACTGTTGTTTTACCTCAACATAACGCTGCATCATCTCCGATAACTTACTGATATCAAGTTGTTGGTAATCTGCATTGGGCGGTAATTCCTGAGGTTGAGAAGATGCACGGGATGAAACAGTCATAGAATTAGTCTGTGAGACAGTATGAAATCTTTCTCTTCTATTTTACTGTCTAACTTTCAAAATTAAAATCTCGGGTAATAATATATGTTAAAGTATAATATATCCTGAACTTGAATATTATTCCCCCGCTCGTCTATTTCTACTAAAGGTAAGTCATAATCTAAGCGTAAATTTAACCTGAATTATCGGTTATATCAAATCAGCCAGTTCCTAACCCAAATTGCGATCTTAGAGGTGATAAATCCTTGTTGTAGATATTGTAGGGTAATGGCATTTGCGATCGCGAGTCTTTAATTCGTCTTCCGAGAGACATTTTTTAGGTTATTTTATCCGGAAAAATACCTTTCAAGAGCAACGGGATCTAATGATTCTGAAGTATTATTTTGAGTCAGATTAAATCAATGCTGATGCGTCTTAGAGGTTTCACCTTGAAATTTAGTGATACTTCTTCTTGTTTGAGCCGAGAATCGATTGATTTTAATCAGATGATGCAGGAGTGATGAGTTTGGGATAATTTGAGATTTTCTCCAAGAGCAATATTTCCCCATACACTCAAGCTAATTGGCTCAATCATTAAAAAATATTGTAGATGAAAGTTCATAATCTCTGAATTAGATGATTGAGTGATATTGTCCATAGTTGTTATTTTACAGAAAAGTAATATATGATCTAAAACTCAGATTACTGATAGGTTCATAAATCAAAATGATTATAATAATAAATCTACGTTTTTATTAACGACTCTACGAACAATCTTAATCTAAACATGTCTAGATTTAGCTTATAATCTAAAACATCTGTTTAGGTGTTTTCCCTATCGTCGGGTCATTAATTATGAGTCTTACTCCAGGTGAACTTGCCCCTGAATTTATTCTTCCTGACGCAGATGGCCATCTCGTCAGTTTAAGTCACTTTCGCGGAAAGCGAGTCATTTTGTTTTTTTATCCCCGTGACAATACTCCCGGCTGTACAACCGAAGCCATAGGATTTCGCGATTTGTATCGAGAATATCAGGATCGCGATTTAGTCATTTTAGGGGTGAGTGCTGATGATGCCCAATCACACGCTAAATTTGCCGCAAAATATCAATTACCGTTTCGTTTGCTCTGTGACACCGATGGCAAAGTGGCGACAACCTATGGCAGTTATGGCTTGAAAAAATTTATGGGTCGAGAATTTATGGGAGTCTACCGTCATACTTTTATCATTAATCCAGAAGGGTATATTGAGCAAATCCATCGCCAAGTCAAGCCCAGTCATCACGCTGCTAAGATTTTGAAAGAATTAAGTTAAGATCAGCATTTACCACCAGAGGGATTGAGCCTTGAGTGAATCGATCAAACGATCTAAGCAATTTATCCAGACGGTACTCGGAATTATTTTTCGCCATCCCGTCACGGGTGCGAGTGTTGTACCCATTTTGCCCAATGGTGAAATTGTATTGGTTCGACGACAGGATAATGGTAAGTGGGCTTTACCAGGCGGAATGGTTGATTGGGGTGAAACAATTCCGAGTACAATTCGGCGAGAATTGGCTGAAGAAACCGGATTAAAATTGATTAAAATTCGCCGTTTAGTTGGGGTTTATTCTGAACCCGATCGCGATCCTAGGCTGCATTCAATTTGTGTTTTAGCTGAAGCCGATGTTGAAGGAATATTACAACCTCAAGATACCTTAGAAATTCGCGAAGTTAAAGCGTTTCCCACCGATGCTTTACCGATGGAGGATTTGAGCTATGACTATCAACGACAAATTCAAGATTATTTAGCAGGCCGCACCGCAATCACTTGATCGATTAAGTGATCATGTAGTATCTTGAATAAAATTAATAGGGATGCTTTGAGTCAGGATGAGAATGTCAGTTAGAGGTGAAAACGTAAAAGATTTACCAACTCATCAACCTAAGAGTTGAGGCTCTTACCGAGTTTTAAACGGATCTGAGTTGATTTTTGAAGTAGATCAAATTAACTCGAATCTAATCAATTACTCAAAACCTCATTTTCATTTGAAATGGGTTTAGGTTTTGGCGAGTCTGAATTTGGACTCATCAGTATATAGTCATGACACAAAATAAGTTACAACAGCAATGCACTTATCTATTCGTCATTCTCAGCTTAAACTGTCTCAGGGAAATCTATTTTGGCGGGAAGTGGGTTCCCAAACTCATTCGCCATTGGTATTTTTACACGGATCTTGGAACGATAGCAGCCAGTGGCTACCCCTCATTCAAATATTAGCAACAAAGTATCATTGTATCGCACCGGATTTATTAGGATTTGGAGAATCAGAAACTCGTGATATCCATTATTCTATTGATTTAATGGTTGATAGTTTAGCAGAATATTTGAATTTTATTAAGCTAGAAAAAGTTCACTTTGTGGCTCATTCTTTAGGGGGATGGATTGCGACTTGCTTTGCACTCAAATATCCAGAAAAAGTCGCAGATTTAGTCTTAATTTCTCCTGAAGGGATTCAAATAGAAGGTCAGAAAAAACGCTGGAAACGGATGCGATCGCTGCTGGGGCCACCTGCCTTTTTACTCTGGAGATTACAGTTTATTTATCCCTTTGCTCAACTGTTTGGAAAACATCATAAAATTGAAGCTTTATTTCGACACCGTCGAGCGATGTTAAACTATCCCACAGCCACTCAACTTTTTGTTAAACGGCGTTGGCTGGAATATGAAGCGGAATTATTAGATGATAGACTCACCGATTTAAAATCAGCAATACTTGTGATTCAAGGAATTGAAGATGAAGCGATGGCAATCTCTATGAGTGAAGCTTATGGAAAAACTGCACCTTTAGCAGAATTAAAGTTAATTCCCTCAGCCGATCATGATTTACCTGAATCTGAACCGGATGTCATTGCTGGATTAATTCAAGACTTTTTAGGGTATCAATTTCCCCTCTCAAAATTACCAGAAATTAAGCGTGAGTAAGCTCATATGAAAGGCAATAGATTGTAAGGTATATCATGAATTTACCCTACAATCTACAATTTAAATCACTTTAGGAGTCTAATCATTAGTAGCGGAAAATAGCAGCGGCAACGGCTTCTGCTGGCACTTCTTCCGCTTCAGTAACGTAAACTGTTCCCCCATTAAGAAATGTATGTAAAGCGGCTAAATTTAATAAATCATCATCTTCTGATTCAGGTTGAGAATGTAAATCAACTGTATTTTCTTCACAATTAAATTGACCCCATTGTTGCTGATTGGCCGCAATAAAGAGAGTATCAATTCGTTGATAATGAGCCGCTTTGACAATTTCTTTTAGATCCTGACTGACTTTTTCTGGAGCATTACCCGTTAACTCTTTGTATTCAGTATTTGCTTTTTCTTGAGATTGATGAAAATAGGGTTCAACAATTTTCCATGCGTCTTGACGTAATTGATCAGGGGAGACATTCTCAGGATTTCCTTCTATCACTTCATCCATTAAATGAGGATAAGAATTGGCTTCTTTATAAATAGAAGTTACAAACTCTACCCCAGCCAGTATTAAAGGAATATTCTCATTTCCTAGCTGATCCTTTAATCCTTGATCAATCTGTTGGCAAAAGCGCTTAATCTGACTATTATCATCCTCAAATCCGACATTCTGACTATGTAAAATAGAGGTTTGACCCGCTGCCGCCCCCCGAGATCCCGTATGTGCTAAAACTTCCGTTTCAGGATCATCATACTTCAATGCTTCAGCCAAACTATTAGGAATTGAATCAATAGAAACTTCGCTAATACTGTAGTGGCTGGCCTGGAAGAGTTTAACTTGATTTTGACTTAAAGCCAACAGATAAAATCGTCCATTATCGGTTAATAACGGCATCAAGGGTTTAACCTGGAAGCGATCGCCAACCACCACCAATTCTTCAACAGTAATCGGTAAAGTATAATATTGAAAGAAATTAGGGGCAATAAAGATGCTGAGTCCTTGACCTTGATATTGCCAAAACTCTTGCTCATCTAATGCTTCAGCGGGTTTTAGCAGCTTCTTAATCTCGTCAGATGGCAAACCCATTTCCGTCAGTTTATTTTCTGCTTCACTCAAAGCATTTTTATGACGAATGGGATCTTGTCTAATTTCGGGGCCTGCTGGATGAGTGGGAAAATAAATAGAAATACAAGGGCTCTTTTGATAATCTACTAAATTTTTAATTTCTTCTTGAGTTAATATATTCATATTTCTAATATCTCCTAAATTCAATCAGTCGGAAATAGTAATATAATCCGACAGTAATCATTTCAAACAATATCTAATGTTACTGAAAAAAATAGCTGAATCCCTCTATCTCAGAGTATAAAGATCTATTCATCTCCGGCAAAACTGATAAAAATTCTTAAAAATCTCTGCCTTCCGTTAGTTGATCTCAAAATACAAAAATAAAGTTGAATACTGAGAGAGTCGAGCAATTTGATCGCCATTGCCCGAATTAACACAGCATTAAACCCACAAGAGTTGAACTAAAATCTTGCGAAATAGAATGAATTATCGTCATAATATGAAAGCCCATCATTCCTGATCTCACCGATTGCAATCATGACAAAAATTGCATTGTTTGGTACAAGCGCTGATCCTCCCACCAGAGGCCATCAACAGATACTATTGTGGTTGACTAACCATTTTGATCATGTTGTGGTTTGGGCTTCTGATAACCCCTTTAAGTCCAATCAAACCGACTTACAACATCGTTGTGCCATGCTACAAATATTAATTAATGAGATTAAATCTTCAAAGCACAATATCGATCTTTATCAACATCTCAGTCACCGCCGCACCATTAAAACTGTAACCGACGCTCAACGACATTGGCCACACGCTGAGTTTACCCTGGTTATTGGCTCAGATTTAATTCAGCAGATTCAGGGATGGTATCAAGTTAAAAATTTACTCAAACAGGTTAAACTATTAGTAGTGCCTCGACCGGGTTATCCTGTTAACGAGCAAGATTTAGCCGCTCTAGAGCAGCTCGCGACAACAGTGGCGATCGCTTCTATGACTGGTTTACCCGTTTCTTCAACGGATGTTCGTAATACGGGAAATGATCATGCTCTAACTTCTCCGGTTCTAGCTTATATTCATCAGGAGCATTTGTATGAGTCAAACTCATCCGAAAATTCTGCCTAAATTCAGAAACTCGATAATATGATGAGTGCAGAGGTCGCAGAATTTCAATGGCAGGACGTAGCCAAAAAAAGCAAATCACTCACCCGCTACAAGACTTCAAAGTAGGAGTCGATAGTGTTATTTTTTCAGTAGATACAGCACAAAATCGCTTATTGGTTTTGTTGGTCATGGGGCAGGAAGAGCCATTTTTGAATGAATGGAGTCTCCCCAGTACATGGGTGCGGCAAGGAGAATCTTTAGAAGAAGCCGCTTATCGAATCTTAGCCGAAAAGATACGGGTAGAGAATTTATATTTAGAACAACTTTACACCTTCGCCGGCCCCGGACGCACGACTCCAACTCAGCAAAATCATCTAACAACCCGTCACTTATCAGTCAGTTATTTTGCCTTAGTGCAATTTGAAGAAGCAGAATTAATTGCCGATGGAGTCACAGGAATTGCTTGGTATCCTATTAATCAAATTCCGCAACTAGCATTTAATCAAAATCAAATGATTGAATATGGTTATCAACGGCTACGGAGTAAATTAGAATACAGTCCCGTTGCCTTTGAAGTGTTACCGGAATTGTTTACATTAGGGGATTTATATCAACTCTACACCACTGTTTTAGGAGAAGGATTTTCAGACTATTCTAACTTTCGCGCCCGGTTATTAAAGTTAGGATTTTTATCTGATACCGGAATTAAAACATCACGCGGCGCTGGACGACCTGCCAGTTTATATCGGTTTGATGCAGAAGCATTTGCTCCATTTAAAGACAAACCCTTAGTATTTGTATAAAGGGTAAAAGGTCACCGAGTCTCTATTGTTTCCAAGAAAAAACAACCAATGACGCAGGACAAATAATTAACTCTTTAATGTCCCTTCAACACCAACACAGAACAATCCGCCTCGGCTACCACCTGAGAACTCACTGAACCTTTAATAATTCGATTCATTCCCGTCAGTCCGCGAGATCCGAGGATAATTAGATTAGCCTTATGAATATTGGCTAAACGAATAATTTCTTCAGAAGGATCGCCCCGTACCACTTCAATTTCACTTTCGCAGGTGAGTTGTTGCTGAATGACTTGTAACTGCTTTTCCACGGCTTGATAAGGTAATTCACCCAAGTTGGGATGAGGATGATCGGCAGGTGCGTCAACATCGGAGATCACAGTCGGGATCACATGGGAGAATATTATATTCGTTTTCGTCTGCAAATTTAACTGTTGCAGTGCTTCTAAAATTCGCTCCACAGATAATGAATTATCAATTGCCACTAAAATCGTCTTCAGCACAACATATCCGCTCCATCAAACAGTAATCACAGCCTGAACTTTAGTTTAAGGTTTTTTCTCAGTCCGCAACTTAACTGAATCAGCATGAGACGGTAAACCTTCGGCTGTAGCCAAAATATTAACAGCATCGGCGACATGATGCAGCGCTGAGGGAGAATATTGAATTAAACTGGAATGTTTCATAAATGTCTCAACCCCCAAGGCTGAGGCATAACGCGCTGCTCCGGAAGTCGGTAAAGTATGATTAGGCCCAGCTAAATAATCTCCTACTGCTTCTGGCGTTGAACAGCCCAAGAAAATCGCCCCGGCATGGCGGATATGTTCCAATAAATCCCAAGGTTCTTGTACTTCTAATTCTAGGTGTTCTGGGGCAAATTCATTTGAGAGTTTCGCGGCAGAAACCAGAGACTCAACCACCACAACAACACCATAATGAGCGATCGCCTTTTCGGTTAAAGTTTTTCTAGGATGCTCAGCCAGTTGTCGGTCTACCTCGGCTACCACCTGCCGCGCTAAAGCTGAGTCTGTGGTGAGTAAAATAGCGGCTGCGAGGGCATCATGTTCGGCTTGCGCCAATAAATCCGCTGCTACATGAACCGGATCGGCGGTACTATCAGCAATAATCAAAACTTCCGAGGGGCCAGCGAGAGAATCAATCCCCACTGTGCCGTAAACCTGCTTTTTCGCCAGAGTCACATAAATATTTCCGGGGCCTGTAATCACATCCACTTTCGGAACGGTTTCTGTCCCATAAGCTAAAGCCGCGATCGCCTGGGCCCCACCCACACGGTAAATTTCGTTAATTCCGGCTTCTTGAGCCGCGACCAGGACTGCCGGACTAATTTTACCGTCTATCCCCGGTGGAGTGGTCATCACGATATGGGGAACTTTTGCCACCTTAGCCGGAACAGCATTCATTAACACGGTACTGGGATAAGAGGCTTTTCCGCCGGGAACATATAAACCCGCTCGATCTACAGGGGTATAACGTTTACCGAGGACAATTTCATCAGCTTCCCCTTGAAACTGAACCCATGATTTAGGGACTCGCTGCTTGTGAAACGCTTCAATGCGTCGGCAGGCTAAGCGAATGGCATCTAATAATTCTTTAGAAACCTGTTGATAAGCCGCATCCAATTCCGACCCACTCACCCGCAACTGTTCTGCTGTTAGGGTTTTGTGATCAAACTCTTGCGTATAGTGCAGGAGTGCCGGGTCGCCTTTACGCTTCACGGTTTGCAGCACTTCCCGCACTGTTGCTTCCTTGTGAATCATGGTATCGTCGTGGGTACGACTGGCGATGCGTCGAAGTTCAGATTGTGCTTCAACCCACTGAGTGATAATTCGCAACATGGTGATTAGAAGTGCCAACCTCTGCAATGACTGACTAGACGACGGAGACGAAACAATGCAGAAATTGAGAACCATTATTAGACAATCTCAGGAATGCACCTAAAACAGGAGAACTACTCAGATTCGATCATTTGATCCATCAAGGCTGCTGTTGACCCGTCGCTCTTGTTATAGTTTAGCTTGGATTGATATTCTGTGCTGAGTTGAGTGGGAATAAATTCTCAGCATCACTGATCGAGACTTCGGGCGCTATGATCTCAAAATCTGTTGTTGTCACTGGGATGAGCCTGATCTGTGCCTTAGGACAACTTAAATGTAGTTGGCAAAAACTATTACGGGGAAAATCTGGAATTCGGCGAGTGGCTTGTTTTGCTGAATTTCCACCTCAGCCGTTGGGTTTAATTGATTCATACCCGACAACCCTTAACAGTTTGATTCCGACTTTAGTCAAAGATGCTCTAATCGATGCTAATTTAACAACACCGTTACCTGATTGTGGTGTCGTTGTCGGTTCAAGTCGGGGTTATCAGGCGCAGTGGGAACAACAGGCTCAGAAATTTGATCCAAATATAGGGTTATTTCCAGACTGTCTGCATCACCAGATTGCCTTACAAGTGGCGCGTCAAATAGGTGCAACGGGTTCAGTTTTAGCACCTATGGGGGCTTGTGCTACCGGAGCGATCGCGATCGCATCTGCGTATGAACTCATTCAAACGGGGCAATGTCAACAAGTGATAACAGGGGCAATAGAAGCGCCCATTACCCCCTTAACTTTAGCCGGATTTGCTCGTATGGGAGCATTAGCAAAAACGGGGGCTTATCCGTTTGATATTGATAGAGAAGGGTTTGTTTTAGCTGAAGGCGGGGCGCTGTTTATCTTAGAGTCCGCCGAATTTGCCCAACGTCGCAATGCAGCCATTTATGGACAGATTTTAGGATGGGGGTTAACCGCAGATGCCGCCTCTCTCAACCGACCCCATTTAACCGGGAAAAGTAGTATTGGTGCTATTCGTGCCGCTTTAAACCGCAGTCAGTTATCGGCCGATGACATTGATTATATTCATGCTCACGGTACCGCAACTGATTTAAATGACCTACATGAAGCTAATTTAATTCAATCTTTATTTCCGCCCGGGGTTGCGGTAAGTTCGACCAAAGGCTCAACCGGTCATACGTTGGGGGCCTCAGCCGCATTAGGCATTGGGTTTAGTTTGATGGCGCTAAAACACCAAACCTTACCCCCCTGTGTGGGTTTAAACAAAGCTGAATTTCCATTAAACTTTGTCACGGATGCCCGCAGCACAACCGTCAAAAACGTCTTGTGTTTGAGTTTTGGATTTGGTGGCCAGAATGCGGCGATCGCAATCGGACAGTAACTACTTTTTTAAAGCGGATATGATGGAATTAAATTAAAAGATCAATCCGTTTTGAATATAGGATGATCTCAAACACGCTATGGTCACCAACGCAGTTAGACTGAAATATGCCGACTAAACAAAAGCCCAAACTGTTGGTAGTAGACGATGAACGGGAAAACCTGGATTTGATGTATAGAACCTTTCGCCGTGAGTTTCAGGTATTTCGCGCGGACAGTCCTACCATTGCCATTGATCTTCTGAATAAAGAGGGTGAGATGGCTGTGATCGTCTCAGATCAAAGTATGCCAGAAATGACTGGAATTGAGTTTTTAGGTAAAACGCGATCGCAATATCCCCAAACGGTTCGGATTTTACTGACCGGATATGCTGCCGAAGAATTAGATCCCGAAAAAACAACTCATATTTTTAAATTGATCTCCAAGCCTTGGAACCCAGATGAGTTAAAATCTATTATTCTACAAGCGGCGACTGTCTATCAGAAAAATCAAGCGGGTTAGTTGTTGGTAAGAGCGTTGGCGCGTTATCAGTTCTTTATTCTTGCCAACAGAGTCAGATGTTGAGTTAAGACAGTCACTTTAGTCAGACTCTTTGGGCTGTACCCTGGCTTTACGAACAACAAATAACAAATAACAAATAACAAACTTGCCATTAATTTTTGTTAAGATGATTGCAACACCTCCAGGCCGTTTGCTGGGGGAGACATCATGATAACCTGCGTGAGAGAAAGCACAGAGATGCTACGACTGGAACATATCAGTAAAATTTATCCCACTGGCACAATTCTTAAGGATGTCAATTGGGAAGTTAAACCCGGCGATCGCATTGGTTTGGTGGGTGTGAATGGGGCGGGAAAATCTACCCAACTTAAAATTATCGCAGGAGAAGTTGAACCGACTTCTGGGCAAGTTGTTCGCCCCAATAGTCTGCATATTGCCCATTTAACTCAAGAATTTGATGTTGATCCGGGGCGTACGGTGCGAGAGGAATTATGGACAGTCTTTACAGAAGTTAATCAAACTCAAGAGTCACTGGCTGAAGTTCATCGGCAAATGGAAACAGCGACTCCAGAACAACTTGAACGTTTAATTAAGCAAATGGATCGGCTTCAACGGCAATTTGAAGCGTTAGATGGGTATGGATTAGAAGCCCAGATTGAGAAGATTTTACCAGAAATGGGGTTTGAAGCTGAAGATGGCGATCGCCTGGTGAGTGCTTTTAGTGGCGGTTGGCAAATGCGGATTAGTTTAGGTAAAATTCTGCTGCAACAACCGGATGTATTACTACTCGATGAACCGACAAACCATTTAGATTTACAAACGATTGAATGGTTAGAAAATTACTTAAAAAATTTAACCACACCGATGGTAATTGTGGCTCATGATCGGGAATTTTTAGATCGGCTTTGTACTCAAATTGTTGAAACCGAGCAGGGCGTTTCTAATAGTTATTTAGGGAATTATTCAGCTTATTTAACTCAAAAAGAAGAAGCGAGTCTGGCACAATTAAATGCTTATGAACGTCAGCAGAAAGAGTTAGATAAACAGCAAGAATTCATTGAAAAGTTTCGAGCCAGTGCAACACGCAGTACTCAGGCTAAAAGTAGAGAAAAACAGCTTGATAAAATTGAGAGAATACAAGCGCCGACGGCTAGTTTAAAGACGTTAAAGTTACAGTTTCCCCCGGTTCCTCGTAGCGGACGAGATGTGGTAAAAATTAAGGATTTAGTTCATGTCTATGGCGACAAAATTCTATTTTTAGGGACAGATTTATTAATTGAACGAGGCGATCGCATTGCCTTTCTAGGACCTAATGGTTGCGGTAAATCAACGTTATTGCGATTAATTTTAGGGTTAGAAGAACCGACTGAAGGCACTGTTAAGTTAGGAGAACATAACGTTGTTCCCGGCTATTTTGAACAGAATCAAGCCGAAGCGTTAGATTTAACCAAATCAGTCATGGATACCATTCATGATGAAGTTCCAGAATGGAAAAATGAAGAAGTTCGGACACACTTAGGTTGTTTCTTATTTAGTGGAGAAACAGTCTTTAAGAAAGTAGAAGCGTTAAGCGGAGGTGAAAAAGCTCGATTAGCCTTAGCAAAATTATTGTTACAGCCGATTAATTTATTGATTTTGGATGAGCCGACCAATCATTTAGATATTCCCTCGAAAGAAATGATTGAAGAAGCTTTGAAAAATTATGATGGCACAGTGATTGTTGTTTCCCATGATCGATATTTTATTTCTCAAGTGGCTAATAAAATAGTAGAAATTCGTGAGGGTGAATTCCGAGTTTATTTAGGGGATTATCATTACTATCTAGATAAATTGGAAGAAGAACGCGAACAAGTACGACTCGCTAAACTGGAAGCTGAAAAAGCCGCCAAAAAAGCAGCAAAAGCCGACAAAAACAAGAAGAAAAAAGCTTCAGCTAAAGGTCAATAATTTTTGAGTGAGTTATTAGTTATTAGTTGTTTGTTATTTGAGAAAATACAACGATAAATGATAATTTCTAGCGATTGCCTCAATTTAAAAATCCTCTATTAAAGAACCTAAACGCTTGAGTAATGGGTCTGCGGGTTCTGGGGGCTGTTGTTCTTGAGGTTGAGGTGCGGGAGAGGGTTCAGAGAGCTGAATGACTTGCTGTTGTGGGGGTTGAACAGAGGCAGGGGGAGATGGCGTTACAGCGACTTGCAGCGCCTGAAGATCGAGATTCGCTTGAACTTGAGCCACTTGTTGAGCCAATCGATTGAGCCGCGCTTCAACCCGAGTAAACTGAGTTTTTTCTTCTGTTAAAATCGTATTTTCCAACTCACCTAACTGTGCTTGCAATTGCACCAGTTGTTGTTGCAGAATGTGGCTGGCTGGATTATTTTCTGAAGCGGAGGTTGATTCGGCAACGGATAAAAATTGCCATAATGCTTGTTTGCAGAGGTTACTAAAGGTTTGATATTTAGCGGCGGACAACTCTTTTTCAATCGCTTCGAGTAAAGCGATATCGGCATCATCTTCTGTAAACGTGACAGACTGAATAAATTTTTTATTTGCCCACAGCATCGACTTTACCCTTAACCTGTACGGTTCTATATCTTTACGTTACCATCGTTGACATTAAGTTTGAGTAGATCAAGCTCTGAGTTCTCTTCAGTCGCCGCAAAATCTCTAATTTGGGGAATGAACTTGGTGTTTCAAGTTTAACTTCATTACTCTAGAACGATGCAATAATAGTGGCTGGATGATATCTCCAATACAGATAGATCTCCAGCCACCAATGTCGGTATTACTGCACCTTCACTATCTCGATTTCTTCGCTAATTGAGCTTCCCCATAAACATATTGTCCCAAAGCATTGGCTTTACGAGCCGGTTGTGCCAGGTGTGCGCGAAGGCTCGCGTTTTTCAGTAAAGGTTGTAAATCTTCCCAGAAGAAAGCACCCCCTCCTCCCGTAACCACCACATCACTGACTCGCTCTGGGAGCCATTTAATTAAGCGGTCAGATAACTCTTTGGCAAAAGTTTTGCGAAGTTCCGGTACGATTTTATCTAAATCAACGGGTTTCATCGAACCTTTCGGACGATACAAGCGCTGGCCTTGAGGCTTGTGAACCGCTTCGAGCAAATACAGAGATTGACTATCAGCCCCTTCTATTTTACTCGTGACTTGCTGATAAAATTTACTCATGGCAAACACTTCACTCTGAGAAACACCGCGAGCAAAGCGAAACTTATCCACCGTCAGAAAATCAGTGGTTTGGTGTCCCACATCCACAATAGCAAGGGAGACATCCGCAAAATTGGGGGTTTCTTTGTTTCCCTGAGCTTCACACCAGATTAAACTACCATATCCCTCTGGCATGACTCGGACATTTTTAATGTCGATGGTGACTTGTTCTCCCCGGAATAACAGGACGTGGGGGCCAACCAACAAACTGGTAATTTGAGCTTTTTCTTTCTCAAACAGTTCTTGAGAATAGAAAGGTAACCCCAGAACGATGTCTATCTCGCCTCTAAGCTTAAAATACCCGGCACAAGAAAAAATCTTAATCAGAGCATCATTCACCTTGGAAGGATTATCTGAATTATCCTCCCCGAATAAACTTGCGCCGAAGTCAGCCGCAAGCTGACCCACTGCATACCCCTTACCGCGATATTCTAACCACAAATCCAACAGCGGATCAGTATCTTTGGTTTCAAATCCACCGCCTCGAGCTTGTTCAACGGTTAATTCAGCCACATTAGACGGAATAAATAAAACATCGTCAGGATTTCGGCTCACACAGGATTTAGTCGCTGTTCGTCCTAAGTCAACACTAAGAATCGTTCTTCTGCTAGCGCTGGTGGTTTGCCGGCCTAGCATTGCAGCCGCTGCAGTTGCTGGCTGTCCGGGCTGTTTATTTGTCTGCATCAGAATCCATTACCTCTCGAAAACTCACAACTATAATGCCTGATCAATTGTCACTGCGTCACGGCGTTGAACGGACCTCACCGAAATTTAATTCTACGTGTACCGTTCACTGTTGAATGACTTCAGTGACATTCTTAGGAGAACAGGACAAACAGACATCCGATAAAGCAGAAGATACTCATCAAACGAACCGATGTATATTTTATTGCTTCATTTGTCAGTAAATACACGGTGCTTTTGCAATAAGCCTGTTTTCCTCTGCTGCGATCGCCTGTAGTTTGCCCTAAAGATGCAAATTTATCATGTTCGGGTAACCGTCGCTTGCCCCAAGATCGATCATTACGTTAAATTTAGTTAAGATTATTAATATCTTAAGCAATTAAAGGGTAGTCCACCCGAACTGCCCAGATGTAATCAATGTGTTTTAGAGGCCACTAAATTTTATGAAACTTTCTTGGAGAACAGTATTACTCTGGACGATCCCAGCACTGGTGATCGGGTTTTTCCTTTGGCAGGGGGCGTTCTCGTCTACTTCTGCCAGTATGGGACAAAATACAGCCAGTACTCGCATGAGTTATGGTCGCTTCCTCGATTACCTAAATGCAGGTCGAGTCACCAGTGTCGATTTGTATGAAGGCGGTCGTACAGCCATTGTTGAAGCTATCGACCCTCAAATTGACAACCGCGTCCAACGGTTACGGGTTGATTTACCGAACAATGCCCCGGAACTTGTGTCTCGCTTACGCAACTCAGACATTAGCTTTGATACCCATCCTCCTCGTAATGACGGCGCTGTTTGGGGACTTCTAGGAAATCTAGTTTTCCCAATTTTACTCATTGCTGGATTATTTTTCCTCTTCCGTCGGTCTAATAATGTTCCCGGTGGCCCCGGACAAGCCATGAACTTTGGTAAGTCTAAAGCCCGGTTCCAAATGGAAGCCAAAACAGGCGTATTATTTGATGATGTGGCTGGAGTGGAAGAAGCCAAAGAAGAATTACAAGAAGTTGTTACTTTCCTGAAAAAACCCGAACGCTTTACTGCTGTTGGGGCAAAAATTCCTAAAGGGGTTTTACTCGTCGGATCTCCGGGAACAGGTAAAACATTACTCGCAAAAGCCATTGCTGGGGAAGCAGGTGTACCGTTCTTCAGTATCTCCGGTTCAGAATTTGTGGAAATGTTTGTCGGTGTCGGGGCTTCTCGTGTCCGGGACTTATTCAAAAAAGCCAAAGAAGCTGCTCCTTGTATTATCTTTATTGATGAGATTGACGCAGTGGGTCGTCAGCGGGGCGCTGGTATCGGTGGCGGTAACGATGAACGGGAACAAACCCTCAACCAGTTACTGACCGAAATGGATGGGTTTGAAGGCAATACTGGGATTATTATTATCGCAGCAACGAACCGCCCCGATGTATTAGACTCTGCTTTATTACGTCCCGGACGGTTTGACCGCCAGGTGATGGTAGATGCACCCGATATTAAAGGTCGTTTAGAGATTTTAGAAGTTCACGCCCGCAATAAAAAGCTAGCGGATGAGACTTCATTAGAAGTGATTGCCCGCCGGACTCCTGGATTTACTGGGGCAGATTTAGCTAACTTACTCAATGAAGCGGCAATTTTAACCGCCCGTCGTCGTAAGGATGCCATCACAATGGCAGAGGTGGATGATGCCGTTGACCGAGTCATTGCCGGGATGGAAGGCACGCCATTAACCGATGGTAAGAGTAAGCGTTTAATTGCTTATCATGAAATTGGTCACGCCATCGTGGGGACTTTAGTTAAGGATCACGATCCGGTTCAGAAAGTTACTTTAATTCCTCGGGGTCAAGCCCAAGGTTTAACCTGGTTTACCCCCGATGAAGATCAAGGGTTAATCTCTCGTTCTCAACTGTTAGCCCGCATTACAGGCGCTCTAGGGGGTCGTGCAGCCGAAGATATCATTTTCGGGGATGCAGAGGTAACAACAGGCGCTGGCGGCGATTTACAGATGGTGACCAGCATGGCGCGGCAGATGGTGACTCGTTACGGAATGTCGGATTTAGGGCCGTTGTCTTTAGAGTCTCAACAAGGTGAAGTGTTCTTGGGACGGGATTTAGCCACTCGGACGGATTATTCTAATGCTATTGCTTCTCGTGTGGATAATCAAATTCAGGCGATCGCAGAACATTGTTATGAACAAGCCTGTCAGATTGTTGAAAATAATCGTGAAGTAATTGACCGTTTGGTTGATTTGTTGGTGGAGAAGGAAAGCATTGATGGTAATGAATTCCGGCAAATTGTTGCGGAGTATACAGAAGTTCCGGAAAAAGAACGGTTTGCTCCTTCGCTGTAATTGTGACTGAGACAGTTAAGAAATAATTAGTTAATATTGCCTCACTTTGATTTTGATCGGGTGGGGTATTATTTTATTAACCACAGAGGTTATTAGGACACAGAGAGATTGACGATTACTTTTGAGGATATTGTTGTTACTTCTAATTCGGCTTGCGAATTTTTACAAATTTTTCAAAGTGCTTTTTCTCAGGGAAATCAAGAGTTTTTGAATGCACATCGCACAATTTTAACAGCTTGCTACCGTAATCCCAGTCTTTCTCCTAATTTAAAAGATAATATAGCAGAAAAATTAGCTCTGTCTTGGTTAAAGAAATACAATAAAGGTTTTGGAAATAGAATTTCAAGACGAATTTCAAAGCCTCCTCAAATAGTTGCTAACCCAATTATTGATATTATTATTAATTCTAGATTGAAAGGATTAAAATTAGAACACCTCGAACAAATTAAATATGCTCATAGATTGTCAATGTCAGCAGAGAATATATTAGGATTATTGCTGGAAGAATTTTTAGCAGAAAAACTAACTAATTATGGATGGTATTGTTGTTGGGGAGATGTGATTCGCCATGTCGATTTTTGTAATATAGAGGGTTCACTTTTACAGGTAAAAAATCGTAGTAATTCAGAGAATAGTTCATCTTCTAGAGTTAGACTGAGTCAACCTATTGAAAAGTGGCATAGAGTTGATGCCAGGACAGGAAACTATCGATGGTCATATTTCAATGATAAATATAGTACAGATAGCTTCTCTGAAGCAAATTTTATTGAATTTATTCAAAGGGTTTTAAATCAAAATTCAGATGCTTTAGCTATAGAAGACAATAACCCTTGGAAATCTTTATCTGACTGATCAGAATAAATTTAATCTAAGCTGTTTGACCGTTGTCTCTTCAACTTGACCTAATATTTCTTTCATCCAACTGACATCATCTGTATGATGATAACGGGAATAGGGAAAATTCGGGTAAATAATAGACGTTTTACCATTAATATAATTTAATAACATTTTCGCGATCGCTTTGCCTAAAGAACAAGGTACAGCATTACCGACTTGGCGATATTGTTGTAATAAACTGCCTGTAATAATCCAATTCTCGGGGATTTCTTGGATGCGTTTATACTCTTCAATACTGAGGGGTCTATCGGCTTCTGGATGGGCTAAATCTGTTGCTGGCATCGCTGGATGAGTCACTAATGTTGGAGAGGGTTTATCCCAAGCCAGTCTCCGATAAAATCCTGTTTTTCCACCCCCTGAATAATAGGATTTTCCTAATGCTTCGGGCTGTAATTCTACGGGTAAATTTCGCCAATTTTGTCCAGGTTTTAATAGTCGATAATATTTTAATCTTTTCTCTGGAAATTTTACGAAGTGATGTTCTTCTGGTAACTCTTCAAGTGCAGATCTTAATGTTCGCCACTGCGGTAAATTATACAAATTATTTTCGGAATGAGTCGGTGTTAAATAAGGCAGTTTTTTACCATCTCGACTACAGGCAATAATAATTCGTTCTCGTTGTTGAGGTGTACCAAAATTAGCTGAATTATATAAGTTAAAAGAAATACTATAACCCGCTTGTTTAAGTTGTTGAATAATAAATAACAATGCACCGCCTCGTTGTTCATCTTGAGATAAAGAAGGAAAGTTTTTACCTCTCATATGATGAGGTCTATGGTTTAAGGGTGCAGATAATAATCCTCGAACATTT
Organism: uncultured Lyngbya sp.; assembly: GCA_964434975.1. Classification (GTDB taxonomy): domain Bacteria; phylum Cyanobacteriota; class Cyanobacteriia; order Cyanobacteriales; family Microcoleaceae; genus JAAURB01. The sequence continues at coordinate 17,497 of CAYSWY010000050.1, read as the reverse complement.
TCGATAATAGCAAATCGAGGTTTAAGCTGAGTAATTAAATCAATAAAGGTTAAAAAAACGTTTCCCCGTTCATCATTTAATCCTTGTCGTTTGCCTGCACTACTAAATGCTTGACAAGGCGGTCCCCCGACAATCATATCAATATCTTCAGTTTGACTTAATCCTGCTTTTTCTCTAATTTCTATCGCTGTATAATCTCGAATATCTTCAATTAAGGGTAAATTAGGACGATTGATTTGAATCGTTTTACGGGTAGCTGAGTCAATTTCACAAGCGAGTAAAACTTCAATTCCTTCTTGTTCGAGTCCTAAATCTAAACCCATACATCCTGAGAAAAAGCTTAATGCTTTCAGCTTGGGTAGATCATTTGTTGCAGTAAATTGATTAGACATTTGCTTGAGTATTTTAAACTAAATTTATTATCAATGAGTAGATGGTTTTGATCGGTATAAATTCTAATTTAAAAAAAAGGTATAATTTAGAATATTCAAAACTCTCAACTCAACTCAAAACCCGATCTAATTTTAAACTTAATCTGATGATAGTTAATAAAAATGATTCTTATCTTTCTCCAGAAGACTATTTAGCTGGGGAAAAAGTCAGTTCAATTAAACATGAATATTGTAATGGTAATACTTATGCGATGGCAGGCGCAAGTAATCCTCATGTTTTAATTTATCTTAATCTGGCAACGTTATTGAGAAATCATTTACGAGGTACAGGCTGTTTACCCTTTATGTCGGATACAAAAGTCCGAATTGAAACAGCAAATGCTTACTATTATCCTGATATTGTTGTATCTTGCGATCAAAAGGATACCAATTCTTTAGAGAATTTTATCTGTTTTCCTCAATTAATTGTTAAAGTATTATCTCCCACAACGGAAGCATTTGACAGAGGAGATAAATTTGCAGATTATCGGATGTTAGAGAGTTTAAAAGAATATGTTCTAATTCGTCAAGATAGAATCAGTATTGAATGTTATCGAATTAATTCAGAGGGATATTGGGTGCTTTATCCTTATAACCAAGAACAAGAATTTGAACTAACAAGTATTGATTTTCGTTGTCCTATTGCATCTGTGTATGAAGATGTGCCGGGTATTTAACCATTAGCTAATCATTAAAATAGAGATTGATTTGAAATAATATATTCAGTCTTGCTATAATTTATATTTCTATTCAACTACAACGCAACGATGACCCCATTAGTAGAATATCAACAACGACGGCAACAATTATTAGAAAAAGTCGGCAATGGCACTGCTATTTTTAGAAGCGCACCCATGGCTGTAATGCATAATGATGTAGAATATACTTATCGTCAAGATAGTGATTTTTTCTATTTAACTGGCTTTAATGAACCGGATGCAGTGGCAGTATTTGCACCCCATCATGAGGAACATAAGTTTATTCTGTTTGTCCGTCCGAAAGATATAGAAAAAGAAACCTGGACAGGGTATCGGGTGGGGGTAGACAAAGCTAAAGAAATGTATGGCGCGGATGAAGCCTATCCCATTCATGAGTTAGATGAAAAGTTACCGCAATATCTTAAAAAAGCGGATAAAATTTATTATCGTTTAGGACGAGATACAGGGTTTAACCAAAGAGTTTTAAAGCATTGGCAACAGTTAATTCGGGTTTATCCTAAACATGGAACAGGACCCGTTGCAATACAGGATGCGGGAACTATTTTACACCCAATGCGCCTAATTAAAACAGAGAGTGAATTGGCTTTAATGCGGAAGGCGGCGGATATTTCGGTAGAAGCGCACAATTTAGCGAAAGATATTACGCAACCGGGAAAATATGAGTATGAAATTCAAGCCGAAATTGAACATATTTTTGCTAAAAATGGCGGCAGTCCGGCTTATCCTTCCATTGTGGCATCGGGTGTGAATAGTTGTATTTTGCATTATATTGAAAATGATCGGCAAATGCAAAACAATGATTTATTGTTAATTGATGCGGGATGTTCTTATCAATATTATAATGCAGATATTACCCGAACGTTTCCCGTTAGCGGTAAGTTTACACCGGAACAAAAAACGATTTATCAGTTAGTTTTATCGGCACAATTAGCAGCAATTGAACAGGTGAAACCCGGAAATCCTTATAAGCAAGTTCATGATACGGCGGTGCGGGTGTTAGTGGAAGGATTGATGGAATTAGGATTATTAACAGGAGAGATAGACGAGATTATTAAAGAGGAAAAATACAAGCCATTTTATATGCATCGAACCGGACATTGGTTGGGGTTAGATGTACATGATGTGGGGGTTTATCAATGGGGAGAAAATCCTCAGCCTTTACAACCTGGACAAGTATTAACAGTTGAACCGGGTCTTTATATTTCTCCTGAAATTAAACCAGTAGAAGGACAACCGGAAGTGGATGAACGCTGGCGAGGAATTGGGGTAAGAATTGAAGATGATGTTTTAGTAACCAGCACAGGATATGAAGTTCTTACAGCAGGGGTTCCCAAGTCTGTCGAAGCGATGGAAAGTTAATCACAAATATTGGGTATTTGAGTAACTTTATCGGTATTTAATGATTAAAAGCGACTTGCAGAATGATGGTAATTCTCTCACTTTACAAGTCGTTTTTTTATATGCTTGATTTTATCGATGAGATGAGTTAAACACCAATGAGTTAAGCGCCGACAGCTTGCTCACAAATTGGCAGCTTTTGAGAAGCATATCCTACTCCTCTAACAGTGAGAATAAATTCAGGATTTCGCTGATCTGATTCTACTTTAGCGCGTAACCGAGCCACATGAACATCTACCACTCGCATATCTGCAATACGTCGCGGTGCATATCCCCATAACTGTTGTAAAATTTCGGCACGGGAAACAGGTTCACCCGAATGCTTAAATAACAATTCTAACAAGTTAAATTCAATGTAAGTTAAAGGAATTGATTGATCATTTTTATAGACCCGTCGCTTAACTGTGTCAATTTTGAGGCTATCAATTTGAATCACTTCTGAATCAACTTCGTGGGCTGTTTTCGTGTCTTTACAACGCCGTAAAATCGCGTGAATTCTGGCTTCTAGTTCTTTGGGTGAAAAAGGTTTAATTAAGTAATCATCCGCCCCCAATTCCAAACCTGTAATCCGGTCTGCAACATCTCCTAATGCGGTTAGAATAATGATGGGAACATCAGACTGACTCCGAAGCTGTTGACACACGCCGTAGCCGTCTAATTTGGGCATCATCACATCTAAAACCACCAAATCGGGTGTTTCCTTGTCAAACATTTCTAAAGCTTCCTCGCCATCGGCTGCGGCGACGACGTTGTACCCCACCATTGATAAACGAGTGGTTAGAATGCGACGAATTGCGGATTCATCGTCTGCTATCAAGATTTTCTCTGCGGAGTTGTGCCGTTCTTCAAACCTTGTTGATGTTGTCATAGTTGTTTTGTTCCCCTTTAACCAAATCGGCTTATGATGCGATATCAGACAAAATGGGTATCCTACTCTCGATGATTAAGCTTGCGTTTGAGCGTCGGTATTTTATCTGTCTGATAACGCCTGTTATCATATTGTTATCATAAAAATAAACATTTAGCAGTTAATCTTTGTAATATATTAATAAAGTTTAAAAAAGTTTACAGTTTTGTGAGTATTAACTGCAACGGATACAAATTAATATATTGAGCAACAATCGGCTTTGACGGGAGGCTGTTATCATCGAGTAACTGTTAAGGTTGATTGCCCAACTGTCACTCTGACTTAAACCATGCCGAATCCATTTTTAGGTGTCCGGATTCCTCCTGAAGTTCACGAAGCACTGATGGCACAGGTTGAAGCGACTGGACAATCCAAATCCGATCTTGTCATTGATGCCTTAAAAGCATATTTGAGAATGACACCTCAGCATGACAAAATCACCGATTTAGAAATGCGCTTGTCCGCATTAGAAGCTCAACTCGAACACCTGAGTCAACAGACTCATTTTAGAGAACATTATCCTGGATCTCAAGCCATCAATCACACAACAGAAGATTAGTTAATGATTTTTATTCTTTATCTAAAGTAAAGTTAAGATTCATGATATAATTTAAAGCTTTTTAATATAATTGACTCTAACAATTATTCTTAAAATTTAGCAAAATAATGCTATATCATTTTACTAAAAAAGTACTACAGTTATCTGATATAAGTTGTAAAAAGGAATGGCAGGAAAGAATGGAGAAAAAAAGTAGCAGAAATGATTATCTGTTGAAGGGTAGCTAGAGGGTTAATTTATCCCTGTTTTAATCAGTCAAACTGAATTTACTCAATCCGTTCTAATTCTTGTAAGTAAACCTCTCCAATATCGACTTCTTTAAGTTCTTCTACAGTAATACTTTCATATTCTACTTTAGCTCGAATTAATATTTCATCTCCAATTTCCGGTAAAGTTTCAGTGGTAAACACCCAAACTGACCCAGTAGAATCTTGCAATTCATAAGCCGCAGCCCCCACAAATGGAGCATGATTGTTAATGGTTCCCTCAACATAAACCTTAGATCCGACTTTGCGTTTGGAGTCTAAATTGGCAACTTTTGTGATCCGAAGACGACGCTGTAATTGTGTCGTGGACTGAGTCAGCGTCTCACAACTGTATAATCCAGATATCAAAATCGGCAATAGTGTTAATTTTGTAAATCTACTAAAGTAAGGTTTCATCAAAAGAGTCATAGCAATCGGAAATCTGTTGGCCAAATCAATCAGGTGTAATCTGTATTATGATTGCAGATGCAGACTTGATGATATTGACGTTAACTAGAGGTGTAGCGTTCCAAATATTGCCGCAAATTATAATTTACATTGATTGAAGTAGCATTGTTATTTTGCGGCTATTCAGTCTATAGATTAATTTAAAGTTACTCAACTCACTTTAATATGGCTAAATTATTAGATGGTAAAGCAAGCGCCAAACAGATTCAAACCCAGTTAAAAGAGCAAATATCAGCCGTAGAAAGCCGAATGGGTAGACCGCCTGGGTTAGCGGTGTTGATGGTGGGAGATAATCCCGCCAGTGCTGTTTATGTGCGAAACAAAGAAAAAGCTTGTAAGCGAGTGGGAATTGCTTCGTTTGGTCAACACTTGCCAGCAGACGCGACTCAAGCTCAATTGACAAGCATCATCCATCAGTTAAACCAAGATGAGCGAGTCGATGGCATTTTAGTTCAACTCCCCCTACCAGAACATTTAGATGCGGTGTCTTTACTCTACGAAATAGATCCTGATAAAGATGCAGACGGACTTCATCCCACAAACCTAGGGCGGCTGGTACGAGGAGAACCGGGTTTACGCAGTTGTACTCCGGCTGGGGTGATGCATTTGCTCAAAGAATACAATATCAACTTAGTCGCTAAACAGGCTGTGGTGTTAGGCCGCAGTATTTTGGTGGGTAAACCCATGGCGTTGATGTTATTGGCCGCCAACAGTACCGTTACCATTGCCCATTCTAAGACCGAAAACTTACCTAATATTTTACAATCAGCCGATATTCTCGTCTCCGCTGTGGGCCGTCCGGGTTTAATTACCCCCAAAATGGTCAAACCAGGGGCAGTGGTGATTGATGTGGGAATTAACCGCGTTACTGATGCCGATGGAAATCATTCTCTGGTTGGGGATGTCGATTTTGAGGCGGTGAAAGCTGTTGCGGATTATATTACTCCTGTACCGGGCGGCGTGGGGCCAATGACAGTGGCTGTTTTACTGAGAAATACAGTAGAAAGTTATCTGCGGAAAGGATAGTCATGAGTCAATACGAAGGAAGAGGGAAGAGGGAAGAGGGAAGAGGGCCCAGGAAGGAGCTTGTATCCGATTCTGAGGATGTTGAAGTCATCGCAGTAAGTTATTTCCCAATGCCCTATTCCTCCAACATCTTCCTTGAACGGCGTTGCCCTAGTCATGGGTTAGAAAAACGAATAATAAATCACGAATCGGTCACAAACACCCGTACAATGAGATGGAGTGAGAGTTCGTTTAACGAATACTCATCCATATTTCACCTAATTATCCGGTTAAGGTGGAATCAACGCTCAGGAGTAATTTTAGGAGGATGAATCCTTCGAGAAACATGACCAGTCAAGATAAGCCAAGGATGGTAGTCGCCGATCAAACCCCTTCACCGAGTCAGGAGTCGAGTTTTGACTTAGCCAGTTATTTAAAACAGCGTCAAGCTGAAGTCGAAGCCGCGTTAGACCAATCTATCGCCGTCAGCTATCCTGAAAAAATCTATGAAGCGATGCGCTATTCTCTACTCGCAGGCGGAAAACGGTTGCGGCCGATTCTTTGTTTGGCCACTTGTGAGCTGATGCAGGGAAGCATAGATATGGCGATGCCAACCGCTTGCGCTTTAGAAATGATTCATACCATGTCTTTGATTCATGATGATTTACCCGCGATGGATAATGATGATTATCGTCGAGGTAAACTGACAAATCATAAGGTGTATGGGGAAGATATTGCGATTTTAGCCGGAGATGGATTACTCAGTTATGCCTTTGAATTTGTAGCGGCTAACACTCACAACGTGCCAGCAGAGCGAGTTTTGCAAGTCATTTGCCGTTTAGGTCATGCGGTGGGCGCGACGGGTTTAGTGGGGGGTCAAGTGGTGGATTTAGACTCTGAAGGTAAACCGGATATCACAGAAGAAACCCTCACCTTCATTCACACCCACAAAACAGGCGCACTGTTAGAAGCTTGTGTGGTGTGTGGGGGGATACTCGCCGGAGCGGTAGAAACCGATCTTAAACGCTTATCTCAATACGCTCAAAATATTGGTTTGGCGTTTCAAATCGTGGATGATATTCTCGATATTACCGCGACCCCAGAAGAGTTAGGTAAAACCGCTGGCAAGGATATTCAGGCTCAAAAAGCAACCTATCCTAGTTTATGGGGACTCGAAGAATCTAAAAATCAAGCACAGAAACTCATTCAGCAAGCTAAAGCTGAACTTGCAAGCTATGGCGAATCGGCTCAACCCCTGTTAGCGATCGCAGATTTTATTGTGAGTCGCAGTCACTGAAGGTGTCAACCCCTATGGAAGACTTTGGTCAAATTTTAGAAAATAATGTTTTAATCGTGTCTGTGCTAGCCTGTCTGATGGCTCAGGCCTCTAAACTCGTCGTAGAATTGATTCAGCATGGTAAAATCAATGTTCGTGTTTTAACCACTACAGGCGGAATGCCCAGCGCTCACTCTGCCTTTGTTGGGGCTTTAGCCACAGGAGTCGGTCAACGTCTTGGCTGGTCGAGTCCTGAATTTGCCCTGGCTGTTGTGTTTGCGGTGATTGTGATGTACGATGCGGCAGGCGTGCGTCAAGCGGCTGGAAAACAAGCCCGAATCCTGAATCAAATTATTGATGAGTTGTTTCAAGAGCATCCCCATCTGAATGAAGATCGGCTCAAGGAATTATTAGGACATACTCCGTTTCAAGTGATTGTCGGCTTATCTTTAGGCATTGTGATCTATTTTCTGAGTGAACTCACAATTTACGCATAACCTAGCTTAATCCAATTGCGGACGAATCACCGTCACTTGCTCACTATCGACAACGATTGTTAAAAATCCCTGGCGACTGAGGTCGTTCAGGGTTGCGGTTGCTGTTTCTGAGTCACGGGTATATTCAATCAACAAATAAGGCCGTTGACCATAGGACACTAAGCCAATATCTGCATTGAGGGTTTGGCGTAATTGTTCAGCAAGTTCGGGCTGATTTAAATAATCCACTAATACTGCATATCCCGGCCCGAGTAACTCTGGGTTAAATGCAGTCCGAGAAATTTGACCCACAGAAGATGAAGACGTTGAGGGGGATGAAGAGTCTGTAGATTCTGCATTGAGATCTTCGGCCCTCCCCGGTTTGACGATATAAGCCTGTAACCCCACTTCGTCTTCTAAATAAGCCGCCCAATCTTCAGCAATTAGGCTATCCTCAAATCCTCCGACCCGAGTCACCACATCATCGACATATTGACACACTTCACTGTCAATATCACTCGGTAAGGTTTGACGAACTTGCTGTTGTTCCGTTGCCGTTTGACTGATAATTAGCAGTAAAAATTCATTGTCCTCCGGGGGTTCACAAGCGCTAGTCGCCACTGCTGGCTGAATTGGACTCACCCCATTCATTAGCAGTAACATCGCCCAACCCGCCAGAATTTTCCCGCCTCGAACTCGCATCTGGTGCATTGTTTGCGCCTCAGTTCAACTCAAAGATCGTTTTCGCCTCATTATTGTACAGCAGCGATACTCAATCTAAGTTGTTGGGGTTAAGGAAGCGAGCGGGTCGGGAATAGTTGCAGAAGGCGCTTGAAAACTGCCTGTGAGGACATATTCTAAACGCAGTTTCAGCCACGTCATAAACTGACTCTCTGTGGTGATAATAGCAGCGGCAGGTTGAGGACACTTTTGCTTGATCTCGGCAAATTCAGGTGCTTCTAAGAACGCCGGTTCTACCACTAACCAAAAGTTAATCTCTTTTTCCTGTTCTTGGTAATTACGCACTCGTTCTTTTAACACTTCTTCGAGGGGTTCTTCTTCCAACAGAAAGCGTTTACTTGCCAAAACATAGTAGTAGGTTTGCATAGGAATTTGATCACCCAGGTATCAACTAAACAATTCAATTGTGGCATTTTACCACTTTTGTTCACCGAGTTAGGAGTCTGCGAGTCAGCAGAGTTGGAGACGGGGAGAGTTGGAGAGTTAGGGACGGGGAGAGTTGGAGAGTTAGGGACGGGGAGAATTGGAGAGTTAGGGACGGGGAAAGACAATTCACCTTGTCACCCCCAAAACCGTGCAACCCAAAACCTAAAACCGTGCAACCCACATAATATTTCCACAGCTTTAGTAAGCATCAAGCGTTATCCTATTGAAAAGGGATACATGATAAAGACAAATCAAAAATAGTAAGGTTTATGATCGCAGACAACACCACAGTCATTATTTTACTGATTGCTTTAGGAATTATTGCATGGGGATATTATCGTTCTCGTTCCTACGGCAAATTAGGCTTTCTCTCTTGGTTACAGTCTGTGGCATTAATGGCACCGTGGCTATTATTTTTTGCCTTAGCTGCCGCTGGAGTCTATCTTAACCTTGTCAGTATCCTTGCCTTCTTCTTGGTTTCGACAGGTTTATATATTATTATCGGGCGACGGCTACGGGAAGCAGCCAGCCAAATTAACCAAGATAGTCTGAATTCTCCACAACAAATCAATAAAAGCGAAACTCAACCTAACGATAGCGAGTCTTTCACTTCAAAGTCTGCCTCTCAACAGTCAGATGCAGCTAACCCTGTTTCTATTTCTGCCGCAACTCAGCCAGCCTCCTTGCCGGAAGAGGACTTACAAACCATTAAAGGTATTTTTGGAATTGATACTTTTTTTGCAACGGAAACCTTACCCTACCAAGAAGGGGTTATTTTCAAAGGTAATCTCCGCAGCGATCCTGAAAAAGCTTACAGTCGTTTATCAGATAACCTCAATTCTGCCACAGGCGATCGCTTCCGTTTATTCCTGGTAGACAGTCCTGAAGGCAAACCGGTTGTGATTGTTCTTCCCCGCAGTAACGATCCCAACACCGCCACAACGGGTCAAAGAATATTATCGGTTATTTTATTAATTATTACCATTGCCACTACTTTTGAAGCGGGAGGATTACTTTTAGGGTTTGACTTCTTCACTGAAACCAGTCGTTATGGTGAAATATTTCCCCTGGCTATCGGCGTACTCGCTGTTTTATTGGCTCATGAATTAGCCCATCAAATTATCGCTAATAAAAATAAAGTTAAGTTTAGCTGGCCGTTCTTTATTCCCACAATTCAAATTGGTACATTTGGTGCATTTAATCGATTTGAATCCTTATTACCCAATCGCAAAGTATTATTTGATGTTGCCTTTGCAGGGCCCGCTGCGGGTGGATTACTGTCTCTGGGAATGTTATTCACGGGATTATTTTTATCCAATGAAGCCAGCTTATTTAAAGTTCCGGTTGAATTTTTTCGCGGTTCAGCGTTAGTGGGTATTCTTAGTAAAAGTATACTCGGATCTGCTTTAAATCAATCCATCGTTGCGGTTCATCCTTTAACTATTGTTGGTTGGTTAGGATTAGTGATTACAGCGATTAACTTAATGCCAGCCGGACAATTAGATGGGGGACGAATTATGCAAGCCATTTACGGTCGTAAAGTAGCTGGACGTTCAACAATTGCTACCTTTGCTGTTTTGGCGATCGCGTCTTTAGTCAATCCTTTAGCCTTATATTGGGCTGTTGTTATTTTAATCTTACAACGTAACTTAGAACGCCCCAGTTTAAACGAATTAGTCGAACCTGATGATACCCGCGCTGCTTTGGGATTATTGGCTTTATTTCTAATGATAATCACCCTATTTCCCCTAACTCCAGTCCTAGCAAGTCGTTTAGGAATTGGCGGATGAAAGTTGAAGTAGTTCCCCATAATCCCAACTGGCATAACTTATTTAAAGCCGAAGCCAAACAATGGTCTAAATTACTCAAACCTCACGTTATTGCTATTCATCATATTGGTAGTACCGCTATTCCAAATATCTATGCAAAACCGATTATTGACTTATTGATTATTGTTAAAGATATTGATAGCGTTGATAAAAATAACACAGCAATTACTGCCCAAAATTATAATATTATGGGAGAATACGGTATTCCCGGTCGGCGATATTTCCGCAAACAGAATTCAGCCGGGAAAAGAACCTATCATATTCATATTTATCAGCAAGATTCACCAGATATACAACGTCATTTATCCTTTCGAGATTATATGATAAATCATCCTCAAGCGGCTCAAAACTATAGCAAACTCAAGCAAGAATTAGCGCTAAAATATCCAGAAGACATTGAAAGCTATATGGATGGCAAAGATCAGTTTATTAAAGAAATTGATAAAAAAGCAGCAGAATCGATAAAAATAAATTAATATTTTTTTGTACTGACTTTTTAAATTATTGAAATTATCAATATTTTTATATGAATAACAAAACAAAACCCAACTGGGCAGGTTCAGATCCTCTCTCAAAAGCCGTTAATTTACTGATTAACACCCCTCCCTTGTATAAGCTGATGAAACGTCAAGCCAGACAAGTGCTAATCAAAACAGCCGAAAAAAATGATATTCCTTGGCGACAAAACTATCAAAAACTAACAGAATCTGGAATAAAAAATAACTTAAATACGATTATTAATCCACAAATTACTTATCCCGACTATTATCAAAAACCCTTTCATGCTTATGAACAAGGAAACCTCTGTTGGGATGCTGCTTTTGAAGTAGAATCTGCCACTTATGCTATGGCTTTACGAATTTGGCGAGATGAAAAACTAACTTGGCAAACTGCACAAGATCGAATGCGTTCAAGCTTTTATAAAGTCTTATCTCAATATACTTTTAAACCTGTTAAAAATATCCTAGATTTAGGCTGTTCTGTGGGAATTTCTACCCAAAGTTTACATCAATATTATAGTCAACTTCAACAACATCCAATTCAAACAATAGGTTTAGATTTATCCCCCTATATGTTATCTGTGGCTAAATGGCGAGATGTTAATTCTACTATTAGCGAATGGAAACACGCCAAAGCAGAAGATACAGGTTTTCCGGATAACTCCTTTGATGTGGTTACTTTACAATTTATCCTGCATGAATTACCGCAATTTGCCACAAAACAAATCTTTCAAGAAGCCTTACGAATTTTAAAGCCTGGCGGTTGTATCGGTATTTTAGATAATAATCCGAAATCTCCAGTGATTCAAAATTTACCCCCTGTATTATTTACTTTAATGAAAAGTACAGAACCTTGGACGGATGAATATTATCTATTAGATGTCGAAAATACTTTAAAAGAAATAGGTTTTGCATATCAAACAACCGTAGCTACAGATCCTCGTCATCGGACAATTATTGGATTGAAAAAAGCATAAAACTATCTAACCCAACCGTTTAATAATTAAATCAGCTAACTGTTTTGCACTATCTCTGACGGCTAAAGATGCAGTGGCTTGTTTCATTGCGGCTAACTTTTCGGGGTTTTTGAACAGTTCAAATACCGTTTTATTTAATGCTTCAGAAGTTAATGTCTTTTGTGGCATCATTAATGCTGCGCCTGCCTCGGTAAACACATTGGCATTATGAGTTTGATGATCTTCTGCGGCGTAAGGATAAGGAATTAAAATTGCAGGGGTTTGAGTTACTGCTAACTCTGTTAATGTTCCCGACCCAGCGCGACTAATGGCTAGATTAGCACGGTTGAGTAAAGCAGCCATGCGATCGTAAAAAGGTAACGCAATATATTGAGAATGTTGTAAACTATTAATATCTGGGTCGTGAGTTCCTGTCAGATGTACCACCCAAATTCCGGCTTTAAACCAATCGGGTGCAGCCTGACGAACTAATTGATTCACCGCAACGGCCCCTTGACTGCCGCCAACAACCACGATGACAAACGCATCCTCTGGAATGTCGAAAGGAACGTTTTGAGAAGGTTCTAGGAAGTCTGGACGAACGGGTGTTCCCACAACGACTGTTTTATTCGGTACAGGTATATAAGATTTTGTGGCCTCAAAACCCAAGGCAACCACATCACACCAACGACTCAGCAAACGGGTGACTTTTCCCGGTAAAACATTAGATTCATGTAAAATGACAGGTACACCGAGGGAACGAGCGGCTAAAATAGCAGGCCCTGCAATATAACCCCCTGTGGTAAAGATAGCATCAAACTTTTCTTGTCTGAGTAAGCGGCGAACATTGAAAACAGAACTGGTCAGACGGTTGAGAGTCCGCACCGATCCTAACCCTAGTTTAGTTTGAAACCCTCCAACTGCAATGGTATGCAACGGATAACTCTGAGGAACGAGTTGAGTCTCTAAACGATCCGGAACACCCAGCCACTCAATGTGATGATCGGACAATTCGGCAGCAGTGGCGATCGCTGGAAATAAATGTCCTCCGGTTCCGCTAGCGGCAATCAATAATCGCATAAAGACTATAACTTAATTTTAAATGATTCAGGTTAATTCGTAACATCAAAAATTTTATATCATCATACCTTCGACTTCTCCAACTTGCAAGGGAAGGAGTCAGGTAGGGGCCCATTGCATGCGCCCATCAGAAGTCCGCCCGTCAGACAAAGAATAAATAACAAAGAACCAACAACCAAAACCACACTTTTGTACTTTTTGCAACACCTGTTTACAATTTGTTGATTTAAGATCAAAGAAACGATTAAATTGTGGGAGACAAAAAAATGAGTGTCATCAAAAGCCAGGAGTTGATGAAGGTTTCTTCCCTAACGACAACCGTTGCCGAGTATTTAATTAGCCGCTTAAAAACAATTGGTATTCGTCATATTTTTGGTGTTCCCGGAGATTATGTATTAAAGTTAATGGATTATATTGTCGATAGTCCAATTGAATTAATTAATACTTGCAATGAACTGAATGCGGGATATGCGGCTGATGCTTATGGACGACTAACGGGTGTGGGTGCATTGTGTGTTACTTACGGTGTGGGTGGACTGAGTTTAGTCAATGCTTTAGCGGGTGCTTATGCCGAAGAAGTGCCGTTAGTTGTAATTAGTGGCGCGCCCAAAACTTCTGCCCGAGGCAATCACTTATTAATGCATCATACCACGGGAGATTATAACTTACAACATTCAATTTTTGAGCAAGTTACAGTTGCAGCCGTTACCATTACTCACCCTAACCAAGCAGCGGATAAAATTGATCATGCGATAACCGCTTGTTTACGATATAAGCGTCCTGTTTATATTGAAATTCCCCTTGATATTGTAACTCAACCTTGTGTCGTTCCAGTGTCTCTAAATATTCCTAGCGCTGCTGATAACATCCGTAATAGTGTAGGAGAAACAGCCTATCATCCTTCATTAGAAGAGGCAGTGAATGAAGCAGTAGAATGGTTAGAAAATTCTCAAAATCCTGTGATTTTAGCGGGAGTTGAATTGCATCGATATGAGATTGAAAAATCTCTCCAAAAATTAGTAGAAGTTACGGGTTATCCCATCGCTACAACGTTACTGGGAAAATCGAGTTTATCAGAAATGCATCCCCAATTTATCGGCACTTACGTTGGCGGACTCAGTCGAGATTATGTGCGTCAGCGAGTTGAAACGGCTGATTGTATTCTCTGTTTAGGTGCAATTATGTCTGATATTAATTTAGGGGGTTATACAGCAGATTTAGATAAAAGTAAACTGATTAACGCTAATTCAGAAACGGTTAAAATCAAACATCATTATTATTCACCAATTTATTTAGGGGATTTTATTGAAGGCTTAATTGAGCAATTACAACATCGAGATTACGAAACGCTCAATATTCATTCAGCAGCTATTGCATTAGACAATAACTTTGAAATTAAACCCGAGCAAAAATTAACCAATGCTCGATTTTATCAGCGAATGAATTCTTTTATTGAGGAGAGTTATACTATTATCGCAGAAACAGGAGATGCAATTCTCGCCACAATTGATTTACTGATTCATCAGAATACCCATTACCTGGCTCAAGCCTTTTATATGTCGATTGGCTATACCTTGCCTGCTTGTTTAGGTGCATCTTTAGCCTTACCCGAAAATCGCGTTATCCTATTTATTGGCGATGGCTCTTTTCAGATGACTTGTCAAGAACTTTCTACAATTATTCGCTTAGGTTTAAATCCGATTATTTTCTTAATTAATAATGACGGCTATACTATTGAACGGATGATTCATGATAACACTTACAACGATATTCAACCCTGGAAATATCATCAACTCCCGCAAGTTTTCGGGGATTGTTTGAGTTGTGAAGTTCGCACAGAAGCCGAATTAGAAGCAGCATTAGAAACAGCAAAAACAAATATCAATCAACCGACTTTTATTGAAGTTCATTTAGATCGATTAGACTGCTGTAAACCGTTAAGCCGCTTAACCAATACTTTGCAAAGTTAGGGATTATTTGCAAAGTTAGGGATTAGATGTATAGAAATACAGGTCTTGTTGTTTCAGAATAACTAAAATGAGAGTAGTCTTTCAACAGAGAGTTCAATCTTTGGAAAAGCCATTAAGGAAAGAGTTCCTTGGTTATACTTTCGTTGAGTTTGATAAGAGTTTCCAACAGGATGCTGAAATACAATCAGTTGTTGCGCTGGTAAATCAACGACCCAATATTCTAATATTCCAACGCTGGCATAAACCATTTGCTTCTGTTGTAAATCTTTTTCTAAAGTACTATTAGCAACCTCAATTAATAAGTAAATTTCTTCAGCAGAAGGATGACGAGTATCGTATAAAGAAATCGGTAATTTAACAACCGCAATATCAGGTTCAGGTTCGGAGTTTTGAAGAGTTACCGGATGAGCTTCATAAACTTTAGCATAACCTCTAAACTGTTCTCGTAAATATTCAGCGATAGCATCGTTAATTTTCCGATGTAAAGGCCCCTCTGGTGACATCTCAATAATATTTCCTGCTAATAATTCGACGCGACGGTCATTGAGGATACCGACTTTGAGCATCTGATGATAATCTTGAACTGACCATTTCGCTAAAGTAATCATTACTCTTTTAATAAAAATTGAACTTGAATCACTTGTTAATTAATCACTTAAAAATTTTTTTTAAAACTCATTCATTGATAATTCAGCTTATTGACACTCCCGTCACTAAAAGTGAGGGATTCTTAGTTCACAGAGGTTACTTTCGCTGACAGGTTATCACCAACCAACAAAGCGGTATCCTCTCCCCTTAGCGCCAGCCATGCCGTCAGGCTATAGCTTGAGATCCGGTATGCCCTACCGCAGGTGAGTCCTAAACTCAAAATATTTAATGCTGCGTTATGGTCACGGTCTAATACACAACCACATTTACATTTATGGGTGCGTGTTGATAGAGATTTAGTTACTTTATTGCCACAGTTAGAGCAATTTTGAGACGTATTATGGGGAGGTACTGCTACAGTCACCTTCTTGTACTTGTACCCAAAATACTCTAACCATTCTCTAAACATTGACCACGCCGCATCATTGATTGATTTAGCAAGATGTCGATTTTTGACCATGATCAAAACTTTTAAGTCTTCGTAGGCTACCAAGTCGTTAGACTGGATTACGCGCAATGCTACTCTCTGAAGCATTGCCTTTACGTTGCCGACTTACTCTTAAATGCTTCAGAGCATACCGAATTCTTGCTTTCTTGTAGTTGTTTGATTGAGGCTGACCTCGAAGAAACTTTTTAGACTTTCTCCGGTTCGCCCGGTTTAATCCAATTTCAGCTTGGCGATAATACTGAGGGATTGTTATAGTATCTCTGTTTGAGTCTGTGTAAAAGTCTTTCAGTCCTACATCTAAACCAATACATCTTTTACTGGGCTTTAATGGCTTGGTGTATTCATGGATGTCAACATTTAAGCAGAATTGTACATAGTACCCATCAGCACGTCGTACAATCCGGACTCGTTTAATCTGGTCAACCGGGTAAAAATTTAAGTCACGGGTTCCTTTTAGCTTTAAAGTCCCTATCCCTTTCTTGTCGGTGAAGGTTACTTTTTTTCTGTCGTCTGTGATTTTCCAGCCAGATTGTTTATACTCGACAGAACGAGCATTTTTTTTGAACTTAGGAAACCCTTTTTTACCTTTTAACCCTTTCTTACAATTGTCATAGAAACGACTGATAGCAGCCCACGCCCGCTCAGAAGCCGCCTGCCTTGCTGTAGAATTCAATTCCCGTGCAAAGGTAAATTCTTTAGCTAGAACCGCACAATATTTATTCAAAGAATATTTATTGATTTTGTCTTCTTTCTTACCATCGATCCAAAGTCTTAGCGCTTTGTTTCGGATGAATTGTGAGGTTCTGATCGCATTATCAATCTTCGCTTGCTGATATTGTTTGGGGTATGCTTTCATCTCCAAGACAATCATTGTTATCGACCTTAACAACTACTATTTTATGCTAGCACAGTTAGCGCAAGATTAACAAAGTGTTGTAAAACGTAGAGGCGCTTTCATCCCTTCAACGGAGTTGAGGGTCTTCCCGCTTAGTAGATAAAAAGAGTAAAACTTAGGCAATCTCGGCTGTGATCTCACCTAAGTTTTCTGCATGAAGCATTGATCAATTTAATAATGATTGAGGTTAATACCTGCTTCTTTTGCCATTGCTTGCAGTCCTTTACGTTGAAGGGTTTTAATAGCTTTGGTGGAGATTTTTAATCTGACCCAACGCTTTCCTTCTGGCCACCAGATTCGCTTCCACTGTAAGTTTGGCTGTTGTAATTTATGAGTCCGACGGTGAGAGTGAGACACCGCCATAGCGTTATTTGCTTTTTTCCCAGTCAGTTGGCATCGACGCGACATTGTTAATATTAATCCTATTTTTACAGTCCAATCGTTTATTATAGCCTGTTATGGAATATGAAGAGATGGGGAGACTTGGGGTGGGGGTGAGGGGGAGAAGGAATGATGGCTC
>CAYSWY010000049.1:0-46641 GCA_964434975.1 uncultured Lyngbya sp. | reverse complement strand
GATGGAAAAACAATTGTCAGCGGTAGTCGCGATCATACAGTGCGACTTTGGAATTTGCAGGGTGACCCAATTGGTGAACCTTTTCGAGGTCATGAAAAATTTATTTCATCAGTAACTTTTAGTCCTGATGGAGAGAGAATATTGAGTAGCAGCGGTGACAATACAATACGCTTATGGGATTTACAGGGTAACCCAATTGGTGAGCCTTTTCGGGGTCATAATCACTTTGTTAAATCAGCCCTTTTCAGTTTTGATAGGAAAATAATTGTTAGTGGTAGTCGCGATCATACAGTGCGTTTGTGGAATTTGCAGGGTGACCCAATTGGTGAGCCTTTTCGAGGGCATGAAGGTACTGTTTACTCAGCCGTTTTCAGTCCGGATCAGAAAATGATTATCAGTGGTGGGTATGACAAGAAAGTGCGATTGTTGGATCTACAGGGAAATCAAATTGGTGAATTTAAAGGTCATACAAATCATATTACTTCAGTCTCCATTAACGATAATGGGACAGCAATTATCAGTGCTGATAAAGATAACATGGTGAGGTTGTGGAAAGGTGGAAACTGGAATATGTGGCTTCAGATAGCCTGCGATCAATTGCAAGAACATGACGTTTTTATTCAGCCTCAAACTCAACTTGAATTGAATGCCAGTAAAATCTGTATAAAAGCAAAAAAATATTATACAAATTAAAATATAACTTATAATATTTATTGTAGGTTTTATCAAAACAATAAAAAATGAGTAGTAGAGGAAAGGAAGTAGCCGATCAACTAGCCGCTCAATACCTCAAGATTCTTCAGAAATATTTTACAAATGAGCAGGATTTATTAAAATTCCTCAATTGTCATGATATCCATTTAGAATTACATGACTTACGTGAAGCCTATGAGTATTTGCAGGAGTATTTTCCGGAGGAAGCACATTATGTATGTAAGGAGCCGGAGTGTTGGGACCTGCAATAATAAAAATTAGACTTTATGAATTAAAAATTTTACCAGACTTTTAGAGGTAATCATTCTACAGATTAAATGTAGATAATTCTTCTAATTTCAAACTCAACTTCAATGAACTTGGGATATAGATTACTAAACTATCCCCTATTCCTTCACACCAGTAAGCCTGCGCGCAAGGCAGATATAAAAATCCCAGGGTCTAACTGCTGTTCCCAATTCTAAAGGCACGTAGCGCTACGCGCGCTTGTCAGGAAAATCATTATATGTTATTGTAAAAAGTAAGGTTAAAGATGCTGACTTTTATCCGGATGTCATAGTCAGACGCAATCCTAAATATCTCAATGGGTGCTAATTCATTCAATATCATAAAGTTATTGTTGAAGTTCTTTCCTCCAGTACAAGTGATAGAGATAGAGGTAAAAAGTTCACCCATGATCTCAATATTTTCAACAAGAATATCTGTATAAATCTATGTTGAACTTTGTCGTCGGAGAGAATGAAAACCATGGCTTTACTCTCTTTACATTGCTGTTAATGTTGTGATGTCATTCAGTATTCAATAGGAGTGTTCGATAGAATTACTTTTCAAGGGTGTAGCACTTCAAATATAGAAATAAATTTTGATAGCTAGTTCTAAGCTTTGCTAATTTTTAAATATTGCTATTCTAAAAAAACTGAGATTTTGTAGTCATATGCAACTTCTTAGGGGAAATTTTATCATGGCAATAAATAGCATGGCGATCGCAGAACGCAGAGCAACCATCAAGAATTAAATTAGACCTATAACTCTATCTCATTGAAGCAATACGATCAGGTTGTTTCTTTGAGAGTGCGCGATGCTTTAGTTCAAAATTATCAAAATTTTTATCGTCATCAAAGATAACTCTTGCTACAACTCATTGCTAGCTTAGTCTTTCTTGATGTCTTCTATTATGGTGCCAATAAAATCTGATTGAATTCTAATAACGATTAGATAGCAATCTTACTGGTTTTGTAGAAAACTAGTCCAGATAAGCCCCCAGAGTTGACGAGCGACCCCGCGTCGGCGAAAGACGCAAGGGAACGCGCGAGTTGGGGGTTTGGGGGCAATAGAGTTTACAAATAAAAACAGCAATTGCTATAGAATCAAAATTCTTTAGAACCTCTTTAATTTGGCTTTATTTAAAAGATGAATACAGCCAAATCCATCATTTTTTTTGAGTCTAATCAATTAACCCTTCATTAATCATACAAAGAAAAATGACAACGAGTTTCTATAACATCATCACAGGCACAACAGGAGATGATAATCTGATTGGAACTGATCAGCAAGATTCAATTACTGCCAGTAACGGTAACGACTTTGTTGAGGGTGGGTCTGGTGACGATATTCTGTTTGGGCAAGGTCACAACGATATCGTTGTTGGGGGGGCTGGCAACGATTTGATTAAAGGGGGTTCAGGGCATGATTATGTCAATGGCTCCTCCGGAGAAGATACGGTCTATGGACAAAACGGAAATGATTCTGTTGTTGGCAGCACAGGAAACGATATCCTCAGTGGGGGTGGTGGTAACGATCTCGTTTTGGGGCAAGGTGATGATGACAAGATTAATGGTGGGGGTGGTGAAGATACCCTGATCGGGGGATTGGGTCGCGATATCATTAGAGGCGGTGCGGGAGCCGATCTATTTGAATTTGATGTTTCTCCGGGAAATGCTGGAGGATTTGATATCATCAAAGACTTTGAACCAGGACTGGACAAAATCCAGGTAGAGGACATTGTTGGGGGAAGGTTAAAGGCCAGTGAGTTTGCGACGGTCGATTCAAATACTTCAGCCAAAACCAGCAATGGACTGATTGTATTTAACCGTTCTAATAATCAATTATTCTATAACCCAAATGGTTCAAATAATGGATTTGGTGCGGGTGGCGGCCGCATTGCCAAGTTTAACGTTGAGATAGAATATTCAGACTTTGTTGGCAGTGAGAGTGAGCCTACTGAACCCTTCAACTATGGTGAGGCTTTACAAAAGTCGTTCTTATTCTATGAAGCTCAACGCTCCGGTGAGTTACCCGCAGATAATCGAACGCCTTGGCGACAAGATTCTGCGGTATGGGATGGAGACCTCAACCAAGATGGTGATTTTAATGATGTGGTCAATGGTGTGGGTGAAATTGATCTAACGGGTGGTTACTATGATGCTGGGGATCATGTCAAATTTGGTCTGCCCATGGCATCATCGATGACTGTATTAAGTTGGGGAGCAATTGAATATGAGGATGCTTATCGAGACAGTGGTCAATTTGATGAAGTCTTAGATGCGATTAAATGGGGAACAGACTATCTTCTCAAAGCTCACGTCAGTGAAAATGGTGTCACTCAAGCATTTTATGGACAGGTGGGTGATGGCCATCTGGATCACAATGACTGGGGACCTCCGGAAACGATGACCATGGAGCGACCCATTTTCAAACTTGACGAGCAACATCCTGGGGCTGACATCGTCGGAGAATCAGCCGCTGCCCTGGCTTCTGCTGCCATCGCTTGGCGTTCTGAAGACAGTGAATATGCCGACGAACTGCTTGATAATGCTCGACAGTTGTATGAATTTGCCAAACACAATCCTGGAAAATATTCAGATTCTATCCCTGAGCAAGGTGGTTTCTACAGCTCTTATGATTATGTTGATGAACTATCCTGGGCTGCAAACTGGTTGTATAAAGCCACAGGGGAAACGTCTTATTTACATGATGCTAAGGAGTACTCCCAAGGTCTAAGCACTTGGACTCATAATTGGGATAACAAAGCCTATGGTTCGGCAGTTCTGCTGGCTGAAGCAACAACAGGCTCTGATGACAATGCCCTGTATCGCGGTCGGGTGGAAGAGTGGTTAGATTATTGGAGTGATGATACGGGTTCGGGGATTGAGTATACTGAGGGCGGCTTGGCTTTTCTGGGTGGATGGGGTTCTTTACGGTATGCAGCCAATACTGCTTTTATTGCCAGCGTTTACAGTGACTATCTGACAGAATACAACCTCGATGACACCCGATCCCAACAGTACGATCAGTTTGCTCAACAGCAGATCGACTATATCTTAGGGGATAATCCCAATAATTTCAGTTACATGGTCGGGTTTGGGGAGAATTTTCCCACAGAACCCCATCACCGAGCGGCATCTGGAGCAACGGATTGGAATTGGAGCGGTGATGATCAAAGCGATCCCAATCAATATATTCTCTACGGTGCCCTTGTTGGAGGCCCAGCTTCTGCCGATGATCATGACTATATTGATCAGCGTTCTGACTTTCGGCGCAATGAAGTGGCTTTGGACTACAATGCAGGACTAACGGGCGCTTTGGCTTGGATGTATGACCAGTACGGTGGTGAACCGCTGAGCGATACACAAATTGAGAATTTACCCTTTGAACAATTTTAAGTTGGATATTTAAGGTAGCAATTCATTTATGGTTTGTGAGGCTCAGGTAGAGACGTTCCATGGAACGTTTCTACAGCAATAGGTGAATATTCACCCAGGGCTTATTTTAAGCAGATTTTCTTACAACTCTCACCCCTGTTTGCTATATTCTCTAGAAGCTGTGAGGATGAATTTTCTTACTGTTTTACGGTAAAATTCTGTCAGGTTGGCTTCAAGTTTATATTCGCTCTTCTTGAAGATAAGGGCTATAGTATTTTTAATCAGGTCTATTTCTGATAATCTCTTAAATCTATAGTAAAAAATAAAATCATGACAGAAACTTTATCCACAGATCGAGAATGGTGGTCTCAACAATGGCTAGATATTCTCAATCGATATCGCTTTAAGAAACGCTTAGAACGGGCGCGTAATTATGCCCGACAGGGAAATGTTCTCAGTATTGAATTTAAAGATCAAAAAGTTAATGCACAGGTACAAGGAACTCAGCCAGAACCTTATCAAGTTTCTTTAGGATTGGATAATTTTAATGATGAAGAATGGCATTATGTAATTGAAACGTTATCACAAAAAGCATTATTTTCCGCTAAACTTTTAGCCGGAGAAATGCCCGATAATATTGAAGAAGTGTTTGCCCGTAATGGGTTGCGATTGTTTCCTTTTGCTTTAGAAGAGGTTCACTCTCGCTGTAGTTGTCCCGATAAAGCCAATCCCTGTAAACATATTGGTGCAGTTTATTATATGTTAGGCGATCGCTTTAGTGAAGATCCGTTTGTGTTATTTCAACTGCGGGGACGGACTAAAACACAAATTCTAGCTGAATTACGTCAATTACGGACACAAGGAAAACCGGAAGAAACCCAAGTTAAATCCATTAAAACAGAACCTATTTCTGCTATCTCTCAAAGCGAAATAAAAATGGATCAGTTTTGGGATTATTCAGAAAAATTAGAATCTTCTTTAGTTGTGATTGTACCGCCTCCCTCTCAAGAAACGGTATTAGATATTTTAGGTACAATCCCTTTAAGTTCTTCTTCAATCACTCGTGAAACTGTGATGCAATATTTAGAAACAGTTTATAAAAATGT
This sequence comes from uncultured Lyngbya sp., assembly GCA_964434975.1. GTDB lineage: Bacteria > Cyanobacteriota > Cyanobacteriia > Cyanobacteriales > Microcoleaceae > JAAURB01. The sequence goes on along the minus strand of CAYSWY010000049.1, from coordinate 41,180 downwards.
GAGTCAGCAGGCTGTTATTACTGCGCTTAATCGCGAAGAGAGTTAAAGATTAGCCGGGGAAATGGTGCAAATTTAGATTTAGATTTATCTGCAAATTGCTCTTGAACTGCTGCTGTAAGCTGACTAGGATAATGAATTAATGCATCGGGATTATGACGAGAAAGGACCTCTGAGTGATTAAATCCCCAACTAACAGCGATCACTTTGATATTGGCTTTCTTGGCTGCCGTAATATCTCGAGTTTCATCCCCGACGTAAATTGCTTGGTGATATTTTATTTTCTCTTGCTTCAAAATAGCTCTGATTTTTTGATGCTTGCCAAATAAGTTGGAACTACTATAAATTCCTGAAAATAAATCTAAAATCTGATTTTCCTGCATAAATATATTAACATTTTCTGTCGAATTAGAGGTTAATACATATAAAGAATAACCATTATTTTTTAACTGCAATAAAGCGTCTTTAATGCCGGGAAATATCTCAATATATTCTAGTTGATTATGAAGTTCATAGCGAATCCGTCGAAGTAAAAAAGGAAGCTGAACAATAGATAATCCTGATTTTTTGATAATTTGCCAAGAACTTAAGTTTTTGAGTTGATCAATTTCGGATTGATTCACTGTAGGGTAACCATACTCTTCTGCTAGCCTATTTGTAATATTGACCAATGCTTCAAATGTATCGGCTAGTGTGCCGTCAAAGTCAAATAGAATTACGTTCTTCATCTTAAAATAATCTACTCAGATAAAAATGATGAGTTATATATCTCATTAAATGGGATGAGCGTATCCTGATTTAATATTATCAATCAATCAGCCAACTCAATCTTCTATTATCTTAGCTTATCCCAAAATAATCAGAAGTCAAATCTTGATAAAAATTAAATTAACCCATCAAATTATATTTTATATTACTTTTTTTAATTGAATCGGATAGATTCCTGTCTCAATCAAAGAGAAATATTTTGAAGCGACATCTGATAAACTAAAAGCTGAATTCGATCAGTAGGAAAAATCATGGCACTTTACCTTGATTCAGGAATTATAGCAGAAGCGACTGAGGTTTTGCAATGGGGCTGGGTAAATGGTGTTACAACCAATCCAGCTTTACTCGCCAAGAGTGAGTTATCTGCAAAAGAAACTCTAACTCAGCTAAAAAATATATTTACAGGAGAAATTTATTATCAATTAACAGCTTCAGATTTTGATGATATGGTTCAAGAAGGTGAAGCTGCCTTTAATTTATTAGGAGAACAAACAGTATTAAAAATTCCCGCAACTGAACTAGGTTTTAAAGTTTTGGCTCATTTATCTCCAAAAATTAATTGCTCTGTGACGGCGATTTATAGTGCGGCTCAAGCGGCTGTAGCCCAGCAAGCAGGCGCTAAATATGCCATTGCTTATGTCAATAGAGCAACCCGTCTTTTAGGGGATGGTATTGGGTTAGTTAAACAGATGGCAGATGTCTTAGCTGAAACGGACACAAAAATCCTTGCAGCTAGTATTAAATCCCCAGAAGAAGCAGCAGCCACAATAGCCGCAGGAGCCGATCATTTAACTTTACCTTTTGGGATTTTAAAGGCAATGACAACTCATGAACTCTCGGAAAAAACGGTGGAAGAATTTAATCAAGTGGGGATTGGTTTACTGAGTTAAATTGAACTCGTGACTATTCTAAAAAACAATAAAAGTAATAGGGTGCGTCATGGACACACCCTACAGAAGAATGAAGAATTTAAACCCTATATTATCGATTAATTCGGACTTTTTGACGAGGAATTAAGAACAGAAAACCCACCCCAATTAAACCAATAACTAACCCAGGTTCAGGAACACTTGCGTTTAAGGGGTTATTGGGTTGAGTTAAATCTTCTTTGCCATTTTCAACCGTTCGATCAAACCGATCTGCTGCGGCTTCAGCCTGTTTTAAAGCTTGCCGTTGTTCATCGTTAACTAACACAATCATCGAAGAATAAGGCGTAACAATTTTATTCTTTTTTGCAATCTTATGAATCGCATCTAGTTGATCTAACTCCTGTAAATCCATCTCGCGACTTAATTTTTGTACCCATTGACGGCTAGCAATTGGTGTTAACTCCGAGTTGGAAATAGTTATTTCTGTTGTGTTTTCAGACAGCCAAGCATAACCATCAACAACATTAATTGCCGTTTCCCCTAACTGATCTTGTAATCCCATCCGTTGTAAAACTTCAGCAATACTATTAGTAACACCGCCTTTACTATTTTGAATTGCTGTTAGTAAGCCATCTTCATAAGCCGGAGAGGTTTTACCAAAATGTACCATCCAAAGTGGGGCAGCCGGAGTCGGAATATCGGGTAAATCTTTCGCTAATTCGTAACTCCCTTCATCGGTAAGGATAAAAATCCCATCGTATACTGTACCCGCTTTTAGCTGTTGGAATTGTTGTAACATTTCCTCTGGCTGCAACGTACCATAAAATGTGATATTTTCAGGCTGAAACTGGCTAATTTCATCTATTCGTAGAGGCAAGGCATCACCTGTAGTGCTGAGATATAAATCAGCATCATTATTATTGATTTGAGAGTCGGCAAATCCCTGTTTTCGTAGCCATTTAAAAGTATCTATGACAGACTGACGTTGGGAAGCCATACTGCGAGAGGTATCCAAAATTACCGCAAATCGTTTACCGCTGGGTAAAATAGGTTTTTGATTAACTAAAGGTTGGGCAACAATACTTTTACCATTATCAAAACTAACCGTATGAGTGGTTTTAGGTTCTATTTTCGTCGCGGGTAACGATACAGGTAGCCAGTTTTCACTATCCCCTTTCACCGTTTTACCATTATAAATTCGTTTAGTTTTTTGCGTCCAAAATATATTCCGTTTTTCGGTTAATTGAGGCAGGGGCCAACTGTTATCTTGACGCATTACCTGATAAGTTAACCACAAATGCATCTCCGTCGGACGTTCGACTTCACGTCGTTTTTCTGCTGGCGTTAAAGGGGGTGGGACTGGAAATGCCCGTAAACGATATTGCCGGGGGCCAACCTGTTCTAATAGTGCCGGATCAACCGGATTCACTCGTCTGACTTGAGAAGTATACACTTTTTGGGCAGCGCCACGAGGAGAAACTTGAAATGGAAATCGCTGGGTTAAATCACCCGTATCTCCTAACCAAATACCCGTAATTACAGCGCTTTCTGGTAAGGAAAAATAATACAATATTTCCTCAACGTCCGTAGTTTTATTGTCATAAATTTCGTAAAGTTCTACATCAGCAAAATCACCCTGTTCAGTAATATTAATTTCTTGCGATCGCAGCCATACTTTTTCCTGCCCAATATTCAATAATCCGGCTTTTGCTTGATCTCGATCTGCGGTAGATTGTATGGCATGAAGAATCGCTTTTTGTTCACCTTTTTGAATCGGAATATCGAAAAACTCAGCATAAAGTTTCTCCGCTTTATCAATATCACTGCGAGAACCTTGATATAAAAAGGGAGAAATTAGATTATTGAACCGATCTTGTACAAATTGATTAAATCCCTGGGGAAGACCAAAAGTAGAACGATACAGACTCTTTATTTGATTACTTTTGTTGGCTGGACTGAGATAGCGATAACTGGATAAGTAAGCGTTAACTAATCCCTGTTTTATCGAGTCAGACTGTTCAAGTAATTCTTGGCGTTCATTATCTGTTATTGTCTGTTTTTCTAATCGTTCAAAAGCTTTAGCTTGAGGTTGTTGTTGGACTGAAACCAGAAGAATTACCCAAGCTGTGACTGTAGCAATTCCAACTTGTAATAAGTGTTTGCGGCTTAATTGTGCAGTTAATTGTTGGAAGGTTTGCCAGCTAGAATGGATATATAAACTAGCCAACGCTGAAGGCATGAATAGAAATAGAGTTACACTAAAAGTAACTAAACTAAAGCTTACAATTGTCCAGAACATATCTTGTAAATTGTAGCTTAAAAACCAGCGGAAATCTCTTAGCCAATGAAACTGAAAGAATCCGATGATAATATTAGCTGCCAGCGGAATCGCAAAGAAGAGTAGAAGCGTTCCTACATAGAGTCCAGTTAAGAACATCAGAGGAGAAATCATGACTCTGAGATAACTGAGGATAGGATGATATTGAGGCGGTTCAGATGCAGTTAAACGTTGACGTTCAATGAGAATATCTCCAAAAAATGCAACCATACAAAGAAAGCCTGTACTTAAAATTAGCAGGCTTGCAGATGTCATTTCTCGGATAATAAATAACCGCACTAAACACAGTAAAAATAAAGGGGCTTCTACTCCGTAAAATAACCGCAGCAGTTGCCGTGGCTGTCTACGAAACCAACGAATTCCGATAATGGTAGAAACAGTAGGAATCGCAATTAATCCAATAAATGTCAATAAAAAATCTAAGGGAACTAAACCGGATAAGGTATCTTCAATCAGAAATATACCAACGAGTGGTAATAATCCGATGTAAACGACAAATAGAAACGTAAAATTCCAAAACCAAAAGATTGTATGGAAGAGAATGTTGAGAAAACGTTTCATGATTCAATTCAATTCATGAGTTTTAATTTCAGTATAGCTACACCGTCAATCTGAAATTTCCTGAAAATTGAATCAAAATGATAAAATTGGCTGAGTTGATACCCTTTAGTATAATGAGTATTAATACAAAGTCTTGATCAGTCCTAGCAGAATGCAGAATCGAATGAAAAAATTCTTAATATTATTTCTCGGAACAATTGCTTTCTTGGGGATAATCACAGCGGGATATGCTTTTATGCAACTCTCTCAGCCGGATGTTTCCGTTGCGAATAACCCATCTAATCAGGTTTCTCTATCTTCTTCTGTTTCCCTGTCTCAAAACACTGGGGGGAATTGCGGCAGTCCGAGTGGGGGTGAAACTGATAATATTATTGCTGATTTTTATAGTAAAGAAGCTTATCCTTGGACAAATAAAATTCGCTGGAATTGTGTTTATAATATTAATGATTTTAAAGGGTCTAGCTTAGTTGATCAATTTAATCAAGCCAGAGATGCGGCATCAAATAATGGTGGCGGTGTTGTTTACTTTCCGGCTGGAACTTATCGATTTAATCAGAGTATTCAATTAAAAGAGGGTGTAGTTTTACGAGGAGAAACACCCAATGTTAAAAATGCAAAATCTTCTGATTATTCACCTGCCTCAAAATTAGTCTTTCCAAAGTATGAACCGAAGTTATCAGGAAATGGAACACCAAATGACACAGCATTTAAAAAAATTACAACCACAAACCCTAATAAAGATAGTAATATTGGTTTGATTAATTTAGATATTAATCGGGCGGCAATTGCATTTGTCGGGGAGATGGATATTCATCAAAATCAAAATATTATTGTGTTTGGTGTTCGCAGTAATAATGTCGCTAAAGCCGAGCCAAAAGTACCTGATACATCTTTTCAAAATGCTTGGCAACGTCATAGTGATCGGTTTGCGACTAATATTAAAGTGACGGCATTTCAGAATATTTTAGTCGCGAATAACCGCATTAATGATCGGATTACAGACAACTTTGAACAACCCGGATATAAACTACAAACCAGTGATAAAAAATCTGTGATTACCTACAAAGACGGAAAAAAAGCCGTTTTTAACTATACTAATCATTATGGTATTTCTGTTAATCGATCCGGTAAAGAAGGCGGCTTTAAACTGGCTGCTACGCCTCAAACAGAACCGGGATTATTTCGTAAAGGAATTGTCATTCGAGATAACTGGGTTTATCATACGATGCGAGTGGGAATTCATGCCTCAGGGGAAGGATTAATTATTAAAGATAATCAAGTTCGAGACCAAGCCAATAAACAATGGTGGCTACATCCAACGGGTTTAAGAGAAGCAACAGGGGCAGTTACTTTAGAAAATCGGGCAATTGATTGGTCGGGTTTTAATGTATTAGTGGAAGGGAATGATTATCAGGTTTATCGACATAAAATTGCAGAGACTAAATACCTCAGTGTTGATGGAGAAGGAATTTTAATTCAAGAGTGTTGTGGCGGAACAAAAGTTAATGGTGTTGTGATTCAAAATAATCAGGGAAATGGTTACATTGGACTCTACAAAGTTCAAGATATTAAAAATGCCCGAATAGAAAATAATCAACTGACGACTAATAATGCTGATATTTTTGTTGTAGCAGATACAAATAAGCAACCCTATCGGATGGAAAATGTCAAAATTTTAAATAATACTGTGGGTGGCGATATCATTGTCAAAGCAACTTCAGGTGGCCGTGAAAATATTGTTGAAGGAAATATTAGCAAAGGTTCTGGAAAAATTGAACATTCTTGTTCAGTTGAAGTCAAAAATAATTCAGGATTTTCTCATTCCCCTTGTTTATAAACATTAATATTCATATAGGGTGAAAAACACAGAATAAAAAAAAATCACCACAAATTCAACTGAGTCGGTGGTGTATCAATTAAGTTCCAAGGGAGAGGATAAACGGGAATATTTTGCTGTTCTAAGAGTGTTTGAAAATGACGGGCGGTTCGAGGAGAATAATCTTCAACTGGACAATGAACAAAGAAATAGATTTGTGTTCCTGCTGATAACCACTGATTTATTTGTGTTGCCCACTCTTCTAAAAAAGGCTGGTTGACTGATAATGTAGGATGCGAAATAAACCGAATCAGTGTAAAATTTGACGTTAGATCAAACTGAACGGGAAGCGAGGGTTTACGGCGTTCTGATTGCAATTGGGGGTCATCTTCTCCTAAATAAACAGGGCGAGTATCTAATAGTACCCGTCCCATTTCTAATTCTTTTAAATATTGATTGAAAGTCGTTTTTTCAGGGTCTTTAAACCAGTCCGGATGGCGAACTTCTAACGCGAGTTGAATATTTTTAATGGATATCGCCTCGAGAAATTGATATAAATCTTCCTTAACTTCAGGAGAATAACTGGGGGGTAACTGGGCGAAAAAGGGGCCGAGGCGAGTCTCTAAACTTTGCATTTTTTCGATAAACTTCAACGCGGCTGAAATTTGAGGCTGCAACAGTCCCTGATGAGTAATACTGCGGGGAAATTTTAAGCAAAATTTAAAATCTTCGGGGGTTTGATCTTTCCAACGATGGATGGTTTTTATATCTGGAATTGCATAAAATGTAGTATTACCCTCAACGGTAGTAAATCGGTGACTATACAATGATAAAAAGTCAGTTGGACGACTTCCGGTGGGGAAGAGGTCGCCGACCCATTTTTTATATGCCCAAACGGCACAACCTAAAAAAAATTGATTAGAATAAGTTGGATTCATTTGCTTTTTCATCTAAAATAATAACCCTAAAAATAACTAAAAATATGATATTATTTTATTATAATACATCAATACTTTTAGATTAAATTAAACTGTTAACAATGACTCCATTTCAACTCAACGCACCTTTTCAACCGAGGGGAGATCAGCCCCAAGCCATCAATCAGTTGATTGAAAGTATAGAAACTAATCATCACTTTACTACACTCCTCGGCGCGACCGGAACGGGTAAAACCTTTACTATTGCCTCAACTATTGAAAAACTGGGTAGACCTGCTTTAGTCTTAGCCCATAACAAGACTTTAGCTGCTCAACTTTGTAATGAACTCCGGACATTTTTTCCAGACAACGCGGTAGAATATTTTATTAGTTATTATGATTATTATCAACCCGAAGCTTATATTCCAGTGAGCGATACTTATATCGAAAAAACGGCTTCTATTAATGATGAAATTGATATGCTGCGTCACTCCGCCACTCGCTCTTTATTTGAACGACGCGATGTGATTGTTGTGGCTTCAATTAGCTGTATTTATGGGTTAGGAATGCCCGCAGAATATTTAAAAGCCTCTATTCCCTTACGAGTGGGAGAAGAAATCGATCAACGGCAAATTTTAAGAAGTTTAGCCACGGTTCAATATAACCGAAATGATGTGGAATTAACTCGCGGAAGATTTCGGGTTAAAGGAGATGTTTTAGAAATAGGGCCAGCTTATGAAGATCGAATTATTCGCGTTGAATTTTTCGGGGATGAAATTGATGCCATTCGCTATGTTGATCCGGTAACGGGTCATGTTTTGCAAAGTGTAGATGCTTTAAATATCTATCCAGCGCGCCACTTTGTCACTCCCACAGACCAATTAGAAGCGGCTTGTGAAGCCATTCGCGAGGAATTAGATCAACAGTTAAATGATCTTGAAAAAGCAGGAAAACTCTTAGAAGCACAACGCTTAAAGCAAAGAACATTGTATGATTTAGAATTACTTCAAGAAGTGGGGTATTGTAATGGCGTAGAAAACTATTCTCGTCATTTAGCCGGACGCGAAGCGGGAGAACCACCGGACTGTTTAATCGATTATTTTCCGAATGATTGGTTATTAGTGGTAGATGAATCTCATGTCACCGTTCCTCAAATTCGAGCAATGTATAATGGCGATCAATCTCGGAAACGGGTGTTAATTGAACATGGATTTCGTCTGCCCAGTGCGGCGGATAACCGACCGTTAAAAGCCGAGGAATTTTGGCAAAAAATGAATCAATGTATTTTTGTTTCAGCCACTCCTGGAAACTGGGAAATTGAACAATCTGAGCATCAAGTCGTCGAACAAATTATCCGACCCACAGGAGTTATAGATCCGGAAGTGTTTGTTCGACCCACAGAAGGACAAGTGGATGATTTATTAATAGAAATTCAACGACGAATTGAAAGACAAGAACGAGTCTTGGTCACCACATTAACGAAACGGATGGCGGAAGATTTAACAGAGTATTTACAAGAACGGTCTGTTAAAGTTCGATACTTACACTCAGAAATTAAATCTATTGAACGAATAGAAATTATTCAAGCCTTGCAGCAAGGTGAGTTTGATGTATTAGTCGGAGTGAATCTATTAAGAGAAGGATTAGATTTGCCTCAAGTTTCTTTAGTGGCTATTTTAGATGCCGATAAAGAAGGGTTTTTACGGACAGAACGGTCTTTAATCCAAACCATTGGCCGTGCAGCTCGAAATATTCACGGGCAAGCGATTTTATATGCAGATAATCTCACCGACAGTATGTTAAAAGCCATCGAAGAAACCGAACGCCGCCGTCAGATACAGATGGCTTATAATCAAGAACATGGGATTACACCTCAGCCCATTGTCAAGCAAACCAGTAATGCAATTTTAGAATTTTTAGATGTATCTCGACGACTCAATGCTCAACAGCTTGAACCCCCAACAATACCGGCAGATGATTTACCTTTAGAAGAAATTCCCACCCTGATTAATCAGCTCGAAAAACAAATGAAACAAGCAGCCCAACAGTTAGAATTTGAAGAAGCCGCTCAGTTACGCGATCGCATTAAACAACTGCGGGATAAATTAGTCGGACATTAAAGATTAAAATTACTAAAAATTAAATTCTGATGGAGTATTGAGCAGATTTGCTGTTTCTTTGATTAAGATAGAAGAACTGGATCGCATCACTAGGGTCAAATTATTTTTGTGGCTTTAGTCGTCGGCAAATCTAAATTTCCCAATCCTATCCCTCGTCCACGCGCGATCAGTTTTTCTTCTCCAACATCATCCATCGATCAGTTTATTGTTGATCTTGAATTCACTTCATTGATTATGGAATATTCTTCTCTTTCAATTGCCCAACATTTCCATGAACGCACCAAATATAACCCGAAAACCATTGCCGACAAAAGTCAACCCCTTGACTGGTCACAGCAACCTCTACCCTTCAAAGAATATAAGCTCGGGTCTGTTTTAGATCTCAAACCTTATTTAAGAGACACATCCGTTGCTTTATCCACCGACCCCAAAACTCAACAACTCCAACGACTCTCTGACTTACTGCTGCACACCTATGGTTTAACCGCTAAACTGCCAACGACAGCCGGGGTTCACTACTTAAGAACCTCCCCTTCTGCGGGGGGACTGTATCCAGCCGAAGTCTATTTAATCTCCAGAGGCACAACTGCTTTGCCGGCGGGTTTGTATAACTATCAGTCCATGACTCATTCCCTGGTGCAATTTTGGGATAGTCACGTCTGGCCACAACTCCAACAAGCCTGTTTTTGGCATCCGGCTTTAGAAAGTACAAAGTTAGCGATCGCCATCAGCGCTGTATTTTTCCGTTCTGCTTGGCGCTATCAAGATCGAGCTTATCGTCGCATTTTTCTCGATACAGGACACTTACTGGGGAATTTAGAGCTAGCTGCGGCCTTAAATGATTACCGTCCTTGTTTAATTGGCGGGTTTGCAGATGGGGGGTTGAATCAACTTCTTTACCTCGATCCCAGTTGGGAAGGGGCGATCGCCGTTGCCGCCCTAGCAGATACTTTAGAATTAGAACAAAATTTGCCGCCGTTGCCGACTGTTTTGCCCTCTTCGACGCAAACCAATTATCCCGTTTTACCCGATGGGGATTTGCTGTCCTATTTACACCAAGCGACCCAACTGGATAATGACCCGGATGCGGTGCCTGCTTGGGAATCAATTCATACTGATGATACACCAGAAGATAAATATAATTTTCCTTTCTGTACTAAGGTATCGACTGTTAATCCCTCGATTGACTGGGGGAGTCGAGAAGGCCTGAGTCAAACCATCATCAAACGTCGGTCTACTCGGGCTTATACAGGGGCAAATCTGAGTTTAAATGAGTTACTTTCTGTACTGGATTTTACTTATCAACCCCATCATTATATTCATCAAGAATTAGATGGTGCGCCGGATTATTTTGATTTAAATTTAATCGAAACCTTTATTGCTGTTTCTGGTGTCGATGGTTTAGAGGAAGGCTGTTATTACTATGCGCCGAAAGCCCAAGAATTGCGACAAATTCGCTTTAAAAACTTCCGACGAGAACTACATTATCTCTGTCTGGGGCAACCTTTAGGACGAGATGCCGCTGCTTTGGTGTTTCACACTGCCGACTTGAAAAAAGCCGTGGCAAAATATGGCGATCGCGTTTATCGTTATCTACATCTGGATGCGGGTCATTTAGGTCAGCGCCTGAATTTAGCGGCTATCCGGATGCGCTTGGGTGTGAGTGGCATTGGTGGCTTTTTTGACGATCATGTCAATGATGTCTTAGGGATTCCGGCTGATGAAGCTGTGCTTTATATTAGCACTTTAGGACGACCCGCTCAGAGTTAGAAGTCTTTAATGATCAATAAACTCAGCTTCACAAATCATCGATTCTCGTTGATCTAAATCGGCTGTATCCCAAATTCCGTTTAAAAATGTCGTGTAGAAATATTCTCCTTTTTGATTGACTTCAACTTGAGGCGCATTTCTAGAATAACTTTGGTTACAGGAAGTACTGCGTTGGGCTTGATAATAAACATAGGCATCGGCATTGACACACATCACATGATAAAAATCCTTATTTGCACTGGTTTGATCTCCCATTTTATAACGAGCTAAGCCACGGTTTAAGTAAGCTTTAATATAATTGGGATCTAGCTCAATGGCATGGTCAAACTCAGCAATTGCTGCTGGCATTTGCTTTAAATTATAGTAAGCACACCCTCGATTGTAATAAGCATAAACATTATAAGGAGCCAGCTTGATTGCCCGATTGTAAATACTTAGAGCATGGTCATTTTCTCCAAGCTGAGCATAACACAGTCCTAGGTTCAGAAAGGCTTTAACATAGTTTGGACTTAAAGTGAGTGTTTGGTTAAAATCCTTAATCGCCTCTATTTTTTTTCCGAGTAGATAATGAGCGCGCCCTCGATTATAGTAGGTTTTATAGTTTTTATGATTCAGTTCTAAAGCTTGGTTATAATAGCTAATTGCTGTTTCATACTCTCCCATTTGTGCCAGCGCTAATCCTAAGTTGTTATAGGTCACATCGCTCTTAGAATTGAGCCGCAGGGCTTTATTTAAGTCTTGAATGGCTCTTTGAGTTTCTCCTAAATGCCGCCAAGCATTCCCTCGATTTAAATAAGCTTCCGGTAGCTTGGGATTAATTCTTAATGCCCGATCTAAATCCTTAACGGCTTTCTTATAATCTCTAAGATAATAATACAATAATCCTCGATTACTGTAGGCTGTTGCATATAGGGGATCTTGATCAATCACTTGATTGAGATCGTTTAATGCGCCTCGGTAATTACCTTTTTTTGCTTTTGTTAAACCTTGTTGATAGAGTTTTTTTATTTTCATGGACTTACCTCTGATTTGACTTTACAACCCTGTCGGGCATGAATTGTAAATGTAGTGCTTCAATGTACTCACCCTCAGACTTTAGAAAATCTATTCCCTGAGCTAACTTTAATCAACACCCTAGTCAAATTGGAAATCTCGTAGATCAACCCGTTTCGCTCTTAAGCTCTAGCACACCTGAAATATTAAGTTTTTCTTTAAGTTTTCTTCTCCGTCGCTTCATGCACAGGCTACAGACAAAATCAATGGGTCATTCATTTCATATGATTAACCGCTTAAAAAAATATTAAATTTAAGGAATTGATAGTAAATGTTTTATCATAATAAATATTTTTTGATACTATAAACTCATTTATACACTTCAATATCTTTTAATTTGTATAAACCCATGATTTTTTAACTGTAATAAAGCTTTAAAATAGTAGAGAATAATATAACTATTTAATACTATTTTAACAATTGCTAACCTGCTTATTCTCAAGTCTAACACTGTTAAACTTGAACGACAATAGTAGAATTGTAATCAATAAAACATATTTTAGCATCTGTAAAATTACTGAAATAGTTTCAGAATATAATACTTGATAGAGCGATTTGGGGTTGTTAATGATGAATCAAAGCCATAAAAGATAGTTAAATATACGGAGAATTGTAAAATAAATTTAAACGAGATATCCGAAAAGATTCTGATTATTTAAATGACAACTGAGCCATTACAAATCATCCGATTTCTAGCGTCAGGTCTGATATAGTAATCAAAACAGCGTGCAGAAATGATAGTGGTATGAATAAGATACAGGTCGGTCTTCTGTTCGGAGGACGTTCTGGAGAACATGAAGTGTCTATCCGTTCAGCCCAAGCGATCGCAAACGCTTTATCTGAAGGGAACAATTCCAACAAATATACAATTGTCCCGGTTTATATTCAAAAAGATGGGATTTGGCAAAGCCTGACTCAGTCTGGGCAAGTCTTAGCCTCGGGTGAACCGCTGACAATACAATCAGCCAATACCTCGATCCTTACCAACCCGGCAGGACTCATTCCGGATCAAAGTGATGTTGCCGAGATTGATGTCTGGTTCCCTATTTTACACGGGCCCAATGGAGAAGATGGTACAGTACAAGGATTATTGACCCTGATGCAACGGCCATTTGTCGGCTCAGGGGTCCTGGGATCTGCCATGGGAATGGATAAAATTGCCATGAAAATGATTTTTTCCCAAGCCGGACTTCCTCAAGTGAAATATCAAGCCGTGACGCGATCGCAAATTTGGTCCAATGCTTGTGTTTTTCCTAAACTCTGCGATCAACTCGAAGCCGAATTAGGCTATCCTTGCTTTGTTAAACCCGCGAATTTAGGGTCATCAGTTGGAATTGTCAAAGTGCGATCGCGCGATGAATTAGAAACCGCTTTAGACAACGCTGCCAGTTATGATAGACGCATTATTGTTGAAGCCGGCGTTGAAGCGAGGGAGGTAGAATGTGCTGTACTCGGTAATGATTATCCGAAAGCTTCTGTAGTGGGAGAGATTACCTACGACAGTGATTTTTATGATTATGAAACCAAGTATACAGAAGGGAAAGCCGATTGGCTGATTCCGGCTCAAATTGATGAGGCGATCGCCCGTAAAATTAAAGAGCAAGCTGTTGAAGCTTTCTTGGCGGTTGATGCTGCCGGTTTAGCCCGAGTTGACTTTTTCTACGTTGAAAAAACTGGGGAAATTTTTATCAATGAAATTAATACGCTTCCGGGTTTTACGGCAACCAGTATGTATCCTCAACTGTGGCAAGCCTGCGGTATTTCTTTTGCGGAATTAGTCGATCAACTGATTCAGTTTGCCCTAGAAAGAGACGGTGAAGTAGAAAGATAAAATATAAAATCACGGGTCATGTTTCATTGACCCGGCGAAACTCAAAGATTCAACAATTAAAGAAATAATCATCAGTGACAAATCATAGAAGTAGATATCCCAAATGGAAACAGGCCTGAATCAATTTTGGAATTTAGTCTGGGGGGCACTCACCTTAAATGCAGATGTATTTAACTGGATTAATAGCTTACCCCAAGGTAACCAAGTTGCACTCGTTGTTGTCCTGATTGCCGGCTTAGCACAAGCCATTGGACAATGTATTGTTCTATTTCTCAATCGTGTTCAGCCCTTTCGATTTGTTCTCAGTTTAGGAATTGCCGCCCTATTATTTGTCTTTAGCTATATTTTTTGGGCGGGAAGTATTGGATTTACTGTTAATTTTTTCTTTAATTCTAATTTAGATTATCCCACCGTTTTCCGAACTTTAGGATTAAGTTATGCGCCATTAATGTTAGGGTTTTTAGTGGCTCTACCTTATTTTGGCATTCCCATTTCTATTTTACTCTCTTTATGGGCATTGCTGGCTGAAATTATGAGCTTGCAGATCCTAACTGATTTAAATGCTTGGGGGGCATTTGCTTGTGCAGGCATTGGTTGGGTGGTTTTACAAGCCCTGCAACGAACCATTGGCCGTCCGATTATAGCAGTGGCAAAATGGCTAAAAAATTTAGTCGCGGGAACCACTTTAGTTACAGATCAAACGGAACTTGAAAAAATATTAATGCAAGGGAACTTTCTCACTGTTAATGCGGTGAGTAACGAGATTTGGATTGAAGCGAAAACCTCAAAAAATCAAATCCTACAATCACTCTCAGGTGTGCGACTCTTAGCATTAGGATTACTAACGTTTCTTCTGATTGTTATTTTTTCAATTGGACAAAACGGTTTAACGACTTGGTATCAAGCTTTAACTCAAACCTTACGCCTGATTATTGACTTAGCCAGTGTTAGTTTTATTGCTTTATTTTGTTCTATTTTACTGACCCCACTAGAAGCTTTAACCTGGTGGGCGGGTTGGTACGAAGCCGAACCATTACAGTATAAAGGCACGGCAGTACAACCTGTTAGCGATCCCAGTTCTGTTTCTCGTTATGTGATTTATTTAGATGGAGTTAATCAAGGATCATTTACTTATCTGCCTCGGGTAGAACGGTTACTGAATGAATTAGCGGAAGCCACACCCGATGATGTATTAATTGTGAAAGGAATTATGCCCTATTCAATTAATAATCAACCCGTTAGTGACAATCCTTATTTCACATTTTTATGGAAAATTGTAGCCTCCTTAGCTCAAAAAAATCCCAGTCATCCCATTAGTTTAATTATTAATCTTCGCAATATTTTTGCGGTTGCCATTGCTGCCGATCCCCGTTATGGCCCGATTCAAAATCAAGCGTTAGCTCAAGTTTTATTCGATAGTTTAATCAGTTTTGGTTATCCCATGGGGAGTCAAATTCCTGTTACATTAATTGGCTATAGTGGGGGTGGACAAATGTCAATGGGGGCCGTTTCATTCCTGAAACACGCCCTACAAGCCCCGATAGAAGTGATTTCTTTAGCCGGGGTAATGAGTGGTAATATTGGAACCCTACAAGTTGAACGTCTCTATCATTTAGTGGGTAATAAAGACCCCATTGAACGCTTGGGGCCGGTTATGTTTCCGGGACGATGGGCAATGATGATTTTATCCAATTGGAATTGTGCAAAACGTCGCGGTAAAATTAGCTTTATTTCTTTGGGGGCAGTGGGTCATAATGGTCCAAATGGATTAATGGGAGAGGAAAAAATAGTATCAGATGGACGAACAGCCCTACAGCAAACGGTTGATATTATCACTGCAATTTTAGTTGAAAATTGGGAAATTACCGGACTTAATCCCAATGACTTTAAAACAGTCAGTAACTATGAAAGATACCAAACGGCATTATTTAATCAACTGGATTATTATCCACTGAATCAATCGATTAATTTACAATATTATCAACCTGTTGGAACTTGGATGGGTCGGTTAATTTTACCTCAGCCAGAACAACGTCAACAGCTTAAAGGGGTATTATTTGAAATTTATCATACAGATACAGCCAATCAACATCGGATTGGACAAATTGTTCACTTATGCTGGGACAATCAAACGGATGTTAAACTCTACGTTGAATTAGTCACTCAAACTGTTGAATTTAACGATCAAGCCCGCGTGAGTCAGCAACAAGGAAATATTCATCCAGAACGGATTAATCATTGGTTAAACGTCGATCCGCTAGAGTCTTTAGCCGGGGCACATCCTCATGATGATGTGATTGTTAAACTGCCTGAACCACTACGCATAGAAGAGAACGGATTACATCCCCCGACCCTTTATATTCAACAAGAACCGATTCAAATTCGAGGTCGGTTTTATGCATTCGTTAAAATTATTCAATTTTTAGGGGGAGATTTATTTTTAGTTCGTCATTATTGTCGTCAAACTCAACGATTTGAAGGGGAAAAAGAAAGGGTTTATATTCCTTCTGTGATTCCTAATCGAGAAGGAGTACTTCCCTCTTATAATCAAGGGATTAAATCCTCTCCTTTAAACGAACAAGGGTGGTATATTTATGGGGCAAAAAATATTGAGGGTTGGTTTGTAGTGCAAGCAATTGCGCCCTACAATTTATTCTCTTTATCTCCGAATCGGGTAATTTACGGTCAAAAATCAACGATTAATTATATTAATTATTATTATTGGGATCAGACCGTTAAAAATCAAGGAAAAGCTTACTCTATACAATTAAATCCCTGGAAAAAAGATAATAAATTAACCTTTCAAAGTTCACAATGGCAAGAAGGCGATCGCGGTTTAGTCATGCATATGTATGGGGGAATTGGAGGAAAAAAAGCAGAATTTTCTCCTTTGGGAATATTTTTCGGTCACTTTGCTTTCGGTATTGCCAAAGTAGTGCGAGATACCTTAACAGAACAACTTAGATTTGAAATAGAATATCGTCAAATTTATACCCATAATCCTGATGGAATTATTGCTGGAAACTTAGATTGGGAACGGTATTTAGGAGACCGACAATGGGGCTGGTTAGGTTCACGTCCGACTAGCGATATTATTGTTAAATTTTCACCCTTAACTGAAGATTATAACTTTAATGGCATTCAGTTTTCCCCCTTATCTTATGTGATTCAAGAACTGGATGTGATGGCGGCTCGATACCGCATTGGAGATGGCACAGGCACAACGTTTGTCAGTCCGATTAATTCTTGTGTGCAAGACTCTAGCCAAGCTCTTTATACCGCATTACGACGGATGACAGCACAGTTTGAATTAAATCCATTAATTGTTAAATGGTTACGAGAACATCCTCACCATGAACAAACCCAACGCTTTATTCAACTGGGTAATTTATTAGGAAGTTTAGAAAACTATCTCACCCCGATGGGAAAAGTTAGATCAGACTGGCGGTATAATCAGCCAACTTTAGGGGGATTTCCGGTTGAAACGCCCTGGAAAACATTATGGATGATTTTATCGAGTTGGCGAACATTAATCCCTCGCTGGACAAACGATCAATTAGCGATGATTTTCTTACAATTGGGTGCTTCTTTATGGTTACTTCGGAGTAATCAAGTCGGAGGACACGACCCCTATATTAAACCCATTGCGCCGACAGATTTTGGCTTTGCTGTTCCTAAAGTTCAACAAATTGATCGGAAATAATCATTGAGAATATCACTGATAAACTGAGCTTTTATTGCCTATAATTTTTCGTCAAAAAAGGAGTTAATAAAAGATTATTATTTTTGATTAAATCTTAATCATTTCCTCATCGGTTTAAAGGGAGTGATTCGCCTTCGGCTTGCCTGTGATATCCTGTGGTTTTTAGCTAAGCGTACTATAATGTTGGATAGAAGGTAAACTTTAATGCACTATATTTTCCGGTGCCCGTCAAAAAACCGCTGATAAACTGTAAGCGTTATTGAATCACTATCCCAATACTGAAACTGGCTTCAGTTCTATAATAGGAGGACTTTCCAATGGATAACTTAACCGTAACATCGGCTTCAGAAACTTTAAAGAGCGTTGACGATGCTGTAGCCGCCTTATTTAAAGGAATGGCTCGTTATCCATTGCTGAAACCCCATGAAGAAATTCAACTCGCGCGTCAAATTCAAACCCTTGTCATCTTAGAAGAATTACAAACCCAATTAACCACTCAACTCAATCGTGTCCCCACTTTAGCAGAATGGGCAAAAGCGGCTAAAGTGACGCAAACAGAGTTACAAACTCAGCTTCATCAAGGCAATCAAGCCAAAAATAGAATGATTAGTTCTAACTTACGTTTAGTCGTTTCAATTGCCAAGCGTTATCTCAATAGAGGGGTTCCTTTTTTGGATTTAATTCAAGAAGGAGCCCTCGGATTAAATCGCGCGGCTGAGAAATTTGATCCCGATAAAGGATATAAATTTTCAACTTATGCCTACTGGTGGATTCGTCAAGGAATTACTCGAACCATTGCGAATCAAGGTAGAACAATTCGGTTGCCTATTCATGTGATTGAACAGTTAAATAAATTGCAAGGTGCTTATCGAGATGTGGTGCGATCGCAAGGGCGTAAACCGACAGAAACAGAGTTAGCAGAAGCCCTTTCTGTTTCAGTGCCTCAACTGCGTTTATTACAACAAGTTCGCCGTAAATCTTTATCTTTAAATCATCGTGTGGGTTCAGAAGAAAATTCTGAATTAATGGATTTATTAGAAGATCATGAAATGCATTCCCCCGAAGTACAAATGGGTGAGATGATGATGCGTCAAGATTTACTCAATGTGCTAAAATCGGTACTGAATCCACAAGAACAGGATGTTTTAGCGCTCCGTTATGGTTTAGCAACAGGCATTCCCCGGACTTTAGAAGAAGTCAGTCGATCATTAAATTTATCTCGAGAAAGAGTGCGTCAAATTCAAGCCAAAGCGATGCGAAAACTACGCCGTTCTCATGTGGCTGAAAGCTTGAAAGGGTGGATTAAGTCATGATTCGTCATGGGTTGTTTATTATTTATTTTTTGTGATAGATTATTTGAGGAAAAATATTTTAAAGTTAATCTAGTAGGATAATTTTATTTTAATGAACTTACGCTCAGCGACAATAGAAGATGTAGAAACTATTTTTAATTTAATTCAAGCATTAGCTGAATATGAAAAGCTTTCTCATGAAGTGGTGGGTACGCCCGAACAACTCAAACAACATCTATTTGGTGAACGTGCTTATGCCGAAGTTATTCTGGCGGAGATGGATTCAAAAACCGTAGGGTTTGCATTATTTTTTCATAATTATTCTACCTTTTTAACTCAACCGGGAATTTATTTAGAAGATTTATTTGTATTACCCGACTATCGCCGAAAAGGGATTGGAAAAGCTTTAATTACTGCGGTTGCTAAATTGGCTGTGACTCGTAATTGTGGACGCTTAGAATGGAGTGTTTTAGATTGGAATCAACCTGCAATTGATTTTTATCGCAGTATTGGGGCGAATATTTTAGAGGAATGGAAAACTTGCCGCGTTACGGAAACAGCATTAACTCAACTGGGTCAAGACAAACCCTGATACAATAAGCAGGAACGAGATGATAAAATTAAGAAATTATGAAAATTTGGGTAAACGAACAACTTGATCCAGCCGGGTTACTCTATTCTTGTATTGCTTGTTATAATGAAGAGCAAGCTCAAGCCTGTCATGAATCTTTTAAAAGTAATTTAACCCCGGAACAAATTCAACAAGGTTGGGTGGCTCGATTAAGAACAGTTGAATCTTGGGATGACGTTCCTGTAAATGCTTTAAAATTGAATTAAATTCAACGGCAAAGAGGGGTTAGAACGGAGCGAATTGATTCATTCTAACCCGTTTTACAAATAGTAATTATGCGAACTCACGACTCACTTTAAGTGGTCTAAGAAGCCATAATATCTATATTCTGCTTAATTTTTTATAGAAATAAAGGCACTTATGATAACTTTAAGTCCGTTGCAATTCGGTGAGCGCAAGCAAAGCCAGAAAATGCCACCGCATTCAGTCCTTGTCCGGGAAATGTACTATCCCCAACACAGTACAGTTCTGGAATGGCAGTGCGGTTAAAAGGCATTCCTAATAACCCTTTTAATTTACGCTGGGGAATGGGGCCATAAGTGCCATCTTCTCGGTTTAAAAAGCGCCGATGCGATCGCGCCGTTCCCACTTCCATATAATCTAACCCCGCATCTAAACCGGGGAAAATCTTCTCTAAACGGTCTACAATTTTCCAGGCTGCTGCTTCTTTTTTAGCTTCATATTCAGCCTCTGGTAACCCTTGCCATTGTTCGATCCAACTGGGGGTAAAAGTATGAATAATATGATAGCCTTCTGGTGCTAAATCTGGATCAAGCAGGGTCGGAATAGAAACAAAAATCGTTCCTTGTGGTTCTTCCATTTTATCCCACTCTTCTAATAAAATATGATGACATTCTGCATCTGTCGGTAAAACTTCAGCTTTTAAACCTAAATGTAAACTTAAAAAACTCGGGGATTTTTGATAACGTTCTCGCCATTTCTGCTCCGAACTAGGCATTTTATCGGGTGAAATTAACTTACCAAATGTATCCCAACGAGTCGCATTAGAAACAATTTTTCTAGCATAATAGACTGTACCATCGACTAATTCTACTCCGATGGCTTTGCCTTTTTCTAGTAAAATTTGTTTAACTCTGGCTTTATATTTAATTTGTCCGCCCGTTTTTTCGAGTCCTTCTACCAGCTTTAAGGCAATTTGACCGACACCTCCTTTCGGGTAATTAATGCCACCATAATGGCGATCTGAAAAGACCATTCCGGCATTAATCATGGGTGTTAAATCAGCCGGAACAACCGACCAACAATAGCACTCCATATCAATAAATTTAAGCAGTTGCGGATCGCTAATATAACGCTGTGCTACCTCCCCAACATTTTGAGCAATATATTGCAATAAACTTAAACAAGCGCCCGGATTTTGGAAGAAAACTCGAGTCAGATAGCGAGGTTCTTCTAAAGATAATAATTCTATGGAATTGAGACTATTGAAAACTTTCCAGCATTGATCATAAAATTGCCGAATTCCTTTGGCTTCATGGGGAAAACGTGCTATCAGTTCTTGCAGAAACTGTTCATATTCTCGGTGAACTTTTAATTCAAGATCATCTGGCAAATGATAATGAATTTGAACCGGATCAGGGAGGGTTTCTAAGCTGACATTGACAGCCTCTAAAGCACGGGTCAGTAAATTGGTTGTGCCTTTTTGGCCAAAGCCGAATATCATAGAAGCACCGACATCAAAGCGATAGCCTTCTCGCTCAAAGTAAGCAGAACTACCACCCGGAACAATATAACTCTCTAATACCAACACACTGGCACCTTTGGCAGCGAGTTGGGTTGCGGTGACTAATCCTCCAATCCCAGAACCAATGACAATGACATCAAATTGCTGTGCAGTTGACTGCAAGTTCGCACCAAATGACTCGTGTGGGGTCGGAACAGACATAGGGTCAATTCTCATCTACTAAAGACTTTCTAACTCTCACAGTGTAGCGCCTCTGGGATTCTTTGCGCTTATGTATTGCGGATGAAGTTAACTGTTTTGTCATTTATCTTAGCACTGTGCTATGGAGTACAGATGTTACCCTAAGAGAGTTCACGCCCTTGACAAACACAATAAGCCGTCGTCGAAGGATAGATCCAGCTTTTATCGGTTGCCTTCTCAATACGGCTCAATCGGTTATAGGATGAAGATAAAATCATGAGAATGCGATCGCAACCCCTAGCCACTGAAACGGATACCTCAAAGCGGATTTTACAAGCAGCGCGGCAATTATTTGCTCGCAAAGGTTATGATGCCACCACGACCAAAGATTTAGCCCATAAGGCTGGAGTGGCTGAAGGAACGGTCTTTCGTCATTTTCCCAACAAAAAGGCGATTTTGATCGAAGTGGCAACTGAAGGATGGATTGAGATTTTAACCGATCTGTTGACAGAATTAAGCGAAATGGGTAGCTATAAGGCGGTGGCCCAGGTGATGCGAAAACGAATGCTGAATTTACGTGAAAACGGGGATTTATTACGGGTTTGTTTCCTGGAGGCACAGTTTCATCCGGAATTACGCGATCGCATTCAATCAGAAGTGATTGCTAAAATGACAGATGTAGCCGAAGCATTCTTTCAAACAGCAATGGATAAGGGGGTTTATCGGCGGATGAATCCTCGGTTGGTGGCGCAAGTGTTTCTGGGAATGTTTGCTGTGGCGGGGTTTAGTTACGATACGTTAATCTCTCCCGGTGCGTCTCCGTTGGCAATGCAGGATATGGCCGAAGGTCTGGCTGATATTTTCTTGAATGGCGTATTACCTCCAGAAGCATAATTGACGTAGAGACGTTATATGTAATGTCTCTACGCTAATGTTCGATCTTATCAGTTAAGACTAAACCAGTTGAACATTGTTAACGTCAAACTCAGTCACACCGTCTAAGGTGGCAATGATATTACCATCGAGGGAAAGTTCACTGGTTGAAGCATTGAAACTGAGATCGGTTGAAGCAGTTCCCACAGTATCAGTAATATCAATTTGAATGATATCTTCGTCGGGATTAAAATCTGTCAGGGTATCGCTTCCAGATGTTTCCCAGTCATAACTGATGGATGAGGGCAGCTTGATTGTAAAAAAGCCTAAATTTATAGTTTTGTAGCTGATATTTAAAGAATATTCAGCAGAGAATTCAAAGGTATCGGCACCGTCTCCCCCAGTAAGAATATCGTTACCATTACCACCTGTTAAGGTATCTGCACTATCGCCACCGATGAGAATATCGTTACCGTTGCCGCCGTTGAGTGCCGCGCCACTGCCGTAGTTAATCAGAATATCAGCACCATTACCACCGTTGAGAGTATTATTTCCGGTGCCAACATTGACGAGTAAATCGCTATCATTACCACCATTGAGGGTATTATTTCCTGTACCAATATTAACAATAGTATCTGCGCCACTATTACCACTGAGAGTACTATTTCCCATTCCTAAATTAGCGATAAAATCACCATCATTTCCCCCACTCACCGTATTATCTGCCTCGCCAATCGTCACTAAAACATCAGCGCCATCATCACCGGATAGGCTGCTATTAACGGTATCAATACTAACGATAATATTATTACTATCATCACCCGTCAGGGTATTATTTCCGCTCTGATAGTTGATTAAACTAAAGTCAAAACTAACATCACTTAAAAGATCGGAAATCGTTCCGGAGAAATCGGAGAACACCCCTTCAAACTCCGAAATCGTATCAGCATCAACGCCAGCATTGCTAACATCAGTTGCCAAATCATCAATTGTGCTACCTGTTAAACCTGTTAGTATTTCTTCTAAATCCAGTTGTGTAACAGAGGTATAGGCGCTAATGATATTTCCGCTATCGAGCAAGTCAGAGACTACAGTTTCAACAAGGTTAGTAAAGTCAGTAGTATTCGTCATAATCTGTGGTAATAATTAGGAATGTTGAACAGAATGAGTTGTTGATCTTGCGCTATAGATGCTCGTTTAATTTATGAGCGTCTTTCGATATGGAACTGTGTTAGAAATCTTTTGTTTCAGTTCTGTTTCTTATATTTTCATTATCGGCAAAAAAATAGTGAATCTGGGTGATTAATACCCATTTTTTATGTGACATCAACAGTATTTTTCAGTGACTTAAACTTTAGAATTGTAGTGATTTACCTAAGTTTAAGCTCGTGATAAAAATCACATTTATAATAAAAAATATATGGTATATCCTCTTAATTTATTCATCTTAAAATCCGCTGTATGCCATTCATAGAGGCATTCTATAACCCAGTTATACATCGATCAATTATCACTGCTATTAGTAAAAAAGAGGGTAATATTGCAGGATTTTTCTATTATGATTTTATTCTTTCGTAGAGGCGTTACATGTAACGCCTCTACAGATGTAACGCCTCTACAACGTGATGTGAAATTACACGAAACTGGCAGAGAGATCGTTTACATCTACTCCGACAACCGTTGCCAATATTTCAGTCGTATCGAGTAAACTAATCTCAACATCGCTACCATTTTGAGTCAGTTCTAACTGTTCAAGCGTTAGACTATCGAGGAAAAGTAAGTCTACATCCACCTCAAAGTCTTCAATAGAGTCCGTTCCATTCCCTGCCGCCAGGACAAATTGATCCTGACCACTGCCACCGAATAGTTGATCATCTCCAACACCGCCATCAAGTAAATCATCTCCAACGTCGCCCCAGAGGCTATCGTTGCCCGATCCACCGAATAATTCATCGTTTCCGCCTTTACCGCCTAAACGGTCGTTTCCTGCGCCGCCTAACAGGGTGTCGTCGCCTCCATTGGAACCCCCCGGAGAACGACTATTGAGGTCACCTCTTAACACATCATCACCGCTGTTACCTTCAATCACATCATCGCCTAAACCCCCTGCAACAGTATCATTACTATTACTACCGGATAAAGTTTCGTTGGCTTGGGTCCCAACAATTTCATCTTCAACAGAGACTTGAATTCTTGCAACTTGATAATCTGGTGCGGTAAAATCTGCATTGAAAAACTCATCAGAACTGAGAATATTTCCGCCGGGAATAAATCCCTCTGCAATTTGAACGACACCATTTTCATCGACTCCTGTATCGGGAGTTTGTTGCCCAAAAAAGGCTGTATTTTCGGGTAATTCATCATTGACTTCAGAACCGGCATCTAGAATATTACTTCCGGCAATAACAAAATCAGCCCCGATAAAATTACCCTCTTCATCGATAATTTGATGAGCGCGTTCATTTCCATTAGCAATGAAAAAGTCATTACTGGGAATGATCATTGCGGCATAATTAAAAAAGGCACTTTCAGGATTACTTAAATCTAATTCAACGGTAAATGTTGCGGTTTCACCGGGATCAATGGGGCCTGGAGTGCCGTCTGTACCGAGAATGGTTCCTTGAACGGTTCCAAAGCCTGCTAAGTCAAATTCTGTGGAAATTAGATCGGTTGCTCCATCTTCTGCTACACTTTCTAAACCCGGAGAAGCAGGACGACCCCGATCATAAGTATCAAATGTACCGTCATGAAAACCAAACCATAACGGGGTAATAAATGTACCATTTTCAGGGGCAAGATTTTCAATACTAATGGTAACGGTTTGAGTGGTCATAATTTAAGTTCCTTTTGATGAAAAATAACGAACAATTGTTACAGGCAAAACAGATAATTTGCTGGGGGATAAAAATTGAAAAAAATTTAAGGTTGAAACCTGAATGATCTTCAATTAGTGGCGAATTTTATTGTTCAAACAGCTTGATATCTGGAACAAATGTCCTCTTTTAACAAACTGTTTTATTGGTTTGTGTCACTATTAATTAACAGATATTTTTCTGAGATTCCCCTGAGACATCACTGATAAATCCATATAAAAATTCATAGAAAACAATGAGAAATTAATTTCTTCTCTTGCAAGAGGATATGGCTAAGCGTTATAGTCATGTAGGACATCATTAAAAATATGACAAATTATTCCCGTGATTCAACAGTCCTTTGCAACGTTCTCGGCTGTCATGCTGACGATGGTTGCCATTGAACTTCCTCAGGTTCAAGCAGCGCCTGTAATATATGATTTTACGGTGGTTGTGACTCAAGGATCGCTGGCGGGAAATACCTTCAGCGGATCTTTTAGTTATGATGATGCACTACTTGAGAATGTAGGAACAGAAACCTTGGGGGTTGAAGAGGGACTAACGGTAGAGATGAATTTTTTAGGAGAAGACTATACTGAAACAGCCGATATCGACTATCCAAAGTTTCCTCAAGTGATTTTTGAAGCCGGAGAAATTCAACGGCTTGACTATTGGATCGAACCGGGGGAACGCGGTATTTGGTGGGGGTTACCGGGTTGGGAAATTGAATTGTCTCCCCGCAATTAATAGGTTTGCTGAAATAGATTCGTTAGATCTTGAGTCATACGAGAAAGTTGGTTCAATTTATCAGCAACTGCACCGGAAGTTAATAACTTTTTAGCTTTTAATAAACCGGAGTTAAGTTCAGTACAAGCCCCCATTCGCCATAAATAAAATCCGCCATTCCAAATCGCCGCTTGCATCATTTCGTTATCTTCACCTGCTAATACCGATTTAATTTGACTGATTAATTCTGCTGTTGAAGTCAGGGGAATTTCTGAACCGCCTAAATCATAATCTGTGGGATGAAGCAGTAATCGTTCTAAGCCATTTATGGTTTCATCTGGGGTAAAATGGGGTTGATGGGCTCCAATAATAGAAGTGCGATCGCGCGGTAAATCACAACTGCCTTCTAATCCTTTGATCGTGATGTAATTAGAGATTCCTCGCAACCGTAAAGCCTCTTGAAACATCCCTTCAGTCGGCGGATGAACATATCCTGCTGCAATAGTAATATCACCCAAACAAGGCGACCAAATCAACTCCATTGTCGATAAAGGAGGGCGTTTACCAATCTCTCGCCGATGGGATACTATTGTGGTAGCTAAGGGAAAATGAGTCGGTAAATAAACAAATCCAATCCCCGTTTGATTTAAAACCTGTTGGACTTGTTCTAAAGACAATTGATCCCAATCAATTCCTAAATTTTGCCAGATTTCAATCAGGGGAATGCCTTCTTTTGTTGGCATTCTATCCCCCCCATGTAAGACCACTGAAACACCCGCTGTGGCTAAAATCAGGGCGGTTAAAGGGGTAATGGGAGCGGTTCGGGAACGACCATCATAGGGACATCCTAAGATAATCGTCTTCGTCGAAGGTGCAGTTAAATGGGGGCCGAGTTCGTGGTAAACATCCAACATCCCCGCCAATTCTGCCCCTGTGGGACGTTTAATTCGGTGGGCAATTAAAAACGCCCCAATTTGAGCGGGAGTGGCTTCCTGTTGCAGCATCATGCGTAAGGCATCACGGGCCTCTTCACGGTTGAGGCTTTGACCTGTATGGGGACCACTACCCACTTTTTTAAGAAGTTCCCGAAATCGATTACTCATGGTATTAATGTTTCAGTATTAGTGAGTTGATTCATCTCATTGAGTTGGGTTACTTCGATGTTTTAACTGATTAATCGTCCTGAGTTGAGGGTCTCAAAGTTGACATCTAATTCAGGAGGAATATACTGATGAACCAGTTTCCAGAAGTACTCAAGCGGTGGAATTTGCATCCGATCTGGAGTTGTCGCCACCACGACTTCTCGAGTTAAGGGAGATGTCCCTTTTAACCCATTGGATGAATTGCGGTTAGCAGAATGAGTAAATGGTGCGATCGCCCGAATGGTTAAAGTTGAGTCTGTTTGTGTTTCAATTAGGGCAGAGTGGGGTAATAATGCAATCAGTTCTCCCTGACGGACAACTCCCCGAAAGGCATCGAGAGTGTTTAATTCTAACGCAGCTTTCAGGGGGACTCCGGCTTGGATAAACTGTTCTTGGAGTAAACGTCGCATGCCGTAGCCTTCTTTAAAGACCACCTGGGGATAACGAACCAATTCTGTCCAAGGCACTTGAGTATAACGACTGAGGGGATGATCCTGTGCCATCAACACTTCAATCGATTCTTCATATAATACATCTACCACAAACTCACTGTTTGTCGTTAAATTGGAATTATTCATCACAATGGCGATATCTACCAAGCCATCTTTCAAAACTTTTAAAGCGCGATCGCTACCGAGGGAAGTCACCCGCAGTTGAATATCTGGATAAACACGGCAAAATCGCTGCAATACGGGGGGTAAATAACTCGAACAAATCGAGTGAACTGCTGCAACACAAAGTTCTGGCTGTTTTCCTGCTAAGAGATCTTCTAACTCAACTTGAGCGTTTTGCCAAGCCTGACAAATTTTACGGGCATAAGGCCATAATCGTTCTCCTCCGACGGTTAATTTGGCTTGGGTAGAACGATGAAACAGCGGTAAACCCAGTTCAGTTTCCAATGCTTGTATTTGCCGACTAATGGTCGATTGAGTCACACCACATGCGCGTGCAGCTTGCTGAAAACTTCCGGTTTCGGCAACATTTAAAAAAGACTGCAACTGCTCTAGACGCATGAATGTTCCATACAAAATTTAGGAGGCTAAATTTCATGCTAGCCCATTTAGTGGATTAATTTCGTAGAAACCGATACAAGTTGTTAACTTGCCAAACGCTATACGGATATCGGGGAATTGTGTATTTTACTGGTCGTTAGTTTTTTATTATTTGTTGAAAAATGAGGTGCTTGGGATCTGCCTTAACCCCTCACCAGAGGTCTGGCTTTAAACTCATTGAATTGTATAACAATGAATAACGCATCATTAATAACAGCCGGCAGTTGTTCCAATAATTCTTGTTGTATTGTGCCGCTGTTTAAACACAAATTTTTAACTTTACCCAAAAGCAATATTAGGTAATTTTAAATAATTGCTTGACGACATCTAAGCGAGAACAATTCCAATAGTCAATATGAGAACAAATGAGTCCGGCTGAATTTAACTTGAGTTCACTCCAACCGGGAATAGACATCTGAGGTTTCCAAGGCACAGGCGCAGTCCAATTTAACGTCCAACGAGTTTTAATCATATTCTCAGACTGAGAAATTTCGTGTACATCCATCTCAACATCAATAAACCATTGACGGATAAAACCAATCATATTTTGATACTGTTTGACCCCATTAAATTCATTCAGTGGATCTTTAAAATACACATCTTCTGCATAAATATTATAGGTTTGATTATCTGGAAAACGTTTGTAATCTTGTTTGAGAATATCAATAATTGCCATGGGTTGTTTATTGTTGATCTGTTTAATACTATTCTACTTCCGGCCATAACCGTTCTAATTGTCGTCGCCAAGCTTCGAGGGTTTTTTCCTGTGCTGCCGAACCTTCTTGCATTTCCCCCATAATGCCTTCAGCATAGAACCGTTCTAAGGTTTGCATGGTGGCTTCCATGGATTGTCCTTGACGTTTTGACATTTGAATCACTTGACGAATACGGCCTTCAATTAACTGATTAAAAAACTCAGAAAAGCCTTGTTGATGTAATGAAATTAAGGTGGTAATTGCCTCTGTAAAATCGGTCTCAGTTAAATTGGAAAAAGAATACTGAAACACTCCCCAAACGACATTCTGATGCACCGCATAACGAGTCGATTGAGTCACATCAAAATTAGCTTCTAAGAGCTGAGTGAGAATAGATTCTGCTTCTTGCAGCGGCGCAATGGGAACTAAAATTCTCAGCCAAGTTTGGTCGTCTGAAACTAAGACTAGTAACCGAAAATTTTCACTTTCTACTTGCCAAACATTCGGTTCAGGTTGAACCACAATTTCACCAAATTGATCGATTAAGCTACTTGATATTTCTGCTAAAATCATAAAGTTTAACGTTGAAACAGCTATTTTAAGATTAAGGGAGCCAATAGGGATTATATCCTAAGAAGGGCAGTTCTTCCGGTTGTAATTCAATTGGGGAATTATCCTCGGGTAAGTCTAGCGGTAAAATCCATAGCCGACTGGTTGTAATCGTATCTCCGGCTTGAGTTCTTGGCATTAAATCTATATTGGATTCTTCTGTAATTTGGGTTACCGTTTGATCAAATAATAACGCTAAACCATCGGGAGATAAACTCAGGTTAATTTCCTGTTGATTGGGTAAAATTACCAGGGGGGTAATCTCACCGGAATTAACATCTAATGCTGCAATAAACGGTTGCTCTTGATACTCCTCTGTACTGTCTAAAAGTTCCGTTAATAAACAATATAATATCTTGCCAGAGGGATCAAAATCAGCACTGAGAATATTACCAAAAGCAGGAGATCGATATATTTCTCGTTCCTCTCCTGAATTATTGACAATAAATAAAGAGCGGGTTCCATCCGTATTAAATTTAATCATCGCCGCTGTTGAACCGTCATCTGTAAAGCTCAGCACCTGACCATATTTCGGTAAAAATTCTAACGGTTCAGCTAATGGTTCTAACGGTAAAATAGTTGATAAATCAGGTCCTTGAGCAATAATTAAAGATTCGCTATCTGGCCCAATGACAAAATCTCCACCGTCTAATTTTAATGATTTTGCTGACTTTCCCGATTCAATAATCCAAGGACTCGCATCTAAAGAATCATTTTTATTCACTCTTTGAACGACAATTGTTTCACCATTGGGAGATAAATCAAATTTTAAATTTCGATATTTTTTATTGTCTAATACTAACTTTACTTCTCCGGCTTTCTCAGGAGATTGACTTCGATTTTCCAACATATTAGAACTTAAGCCAGTAGTGACCGTATACAGTTGTGGATCAAACTTTCCAGTAATTGATTCTGAGCGCATTACAGCAGAAAATAAGACGCGATCGCCTTGGGGATAAGGTTCAAATTCACTCACGACTAATTCAGGCGGCGTTAAGGGTAAAGGTTGAGGATCTTGACTGAGATTAACTAACATTAACCGTCCTTCTTTTTCCCCTTCCACTCCAATATAAATAAAAGCGCGATCGCGAGTGCGAAAATAGCCGGTAAAGGGTTGAATGTCTCGTCCTTCCTGATTTTGATATAAACGATCTGTTGCGCCTTGTAATTGGATACTAAAGGGTGTACCATAAGGAGCCGGCTGCAATAATGTATAAACCATTCGCCGTCCTGCCCAACTTAATTTACCCGGTAAAGGCGGATCTATTCGTAGGTTTTGTTCAACACTTTCTTGATTCATTGGCCGACTAAACATCATGCTAAAGGCTCTGTCTTCGGCGCTAATTTGTTGTTTATTCCAGCTAAATTCTCTCACCCTCGGCGCAGTATGATCGCCACTTAAAATTAGAAATCCAATTAAAACCGTTAAAATTCCCATTAATAAAACCGACAAACGATCTAAAGGCAAGCTATATTTTTTAAACTGTTGAATTTTCTGGTTTAGCATCATTCATTAAAGATAGATTTAAAGCATTTATTTTTCAGACTAATTAATCACAAAATTATTTTCATATCGTTATTAGGAATAGTTCGTAAAAATCCGATATTGCCTCAAGAAATTGATGTTTAATATGATCTTTTTCCTCACCGCTGCCTACGCTATACTGCAAATCTTTAACTCACATTGGCAAAAGCCTAATTGAGTCTGATGATTAATGACTGCTCTCTATGCTATCACCTCACAAATCTTTTTGGAGTCTGACTGAAGATACAGTTTTAAATTTTATATTAAATTGTCAAACAATAGCCATTCTAAATCCTAAAATAGAGTTCAAATGACTATCCGTTAAAATTGATTCAGTTTGTAATCTTTAAAATTCTAAGATTGTGTTTTTTCTAAAAGGGGTTGCCAGCTAGAAACATCCTGTAAAATAGAGCGATACCCGAGTGAATTGGGATGTAAACCATCAGCGGTTAAACGCGACTTCCACCAATGCTCACCTCGATTTAACCACATTTGAAATAGATCTAAATAGGGAATTTGTCGCTCTAAACAAGCGTATCGTGTGACTTCTTTGTATTGAGATTGACTTTCGTGATTATAATATAAACAGCCATGAAAAGGCATTTTCGTTTCATCAACCGGAATCATGCCGACAAATAATACAGGACAGAGTTGTTGCGCCTGATCAAGAAGCGTATTAATCTGATCTTGAAACAGTTCAAACCCTGTGTAATACCGTCCCTGAGGAGATTGTATTCGAGCCGAATCATTCACACCCACAGATAAAATAATTAAGTCTGGGAGACGATTTCGTAGTTCTCCTCGATGACGAAATTCCTGTTCGAGTCGGTCTAAAAGTTGAATCGTTCGATTTCCCCGCACCCCTAAATTGTACAATACATGACCTGGACTCTCAAC
Source organism: uncultured Lyngbya sp. (assembly GCA_964434975.1). Taxonomy (GTDB): domain Bacteria; phylum Cyanobacteriota; class Cyanobacteriia; order Cyanobacteriales; family Microcoleaceae; genus JAAURB01. The sequence continues at coordinate 9,258 of CAYSWY010000049.1, read as the reverse complement.
ACCCATCCAGCGCCTTCTGAGTTGTTCAACCCAACCCCCCGCTTCTGGATCTCCATAACCATAGACTAAGCTATCTCCCAATGCAATAACCCTCAAGGTCGGCTGTGGAATAACTGAATTTTGAGTAACTGAAGCTGGACGAGTCGGGACGAATGCTGTCATAGCAATCTATATCTATATGAATGTATTGTTGATGCTGTAAACCTTGATATTCAGTATCAGGGTATTAAAAAAAGTAAATAGTTGTATACAATTGTGACCGATCATGGCAATTGACACAAGCCCTTGATTGTTGAAATTCAATATTGAGCTTCAGCCGCGAACGCTTCAAACCCAGGGAAAACAGAAATTGCTGATGATTTAGCTTGACTCCATTGCAGATGTACGCGAAACTTAACGTATGATTAATGTGCTTGCTTACAATATTAATAACTTCTGTAAAGTTATAACTCGTTCTCAATCGATTCGTCAAAATTAATAGACGGAGAGATGGATCAAGTTCTAACTCAATCCGTAACTTCAGGTGAAGCGAAAGTCTCTCTCAGGAGAGTTACTCCCTAACCTGAACATCTTCTAACATCCAACAAATCCTATGGAAACCTTAGAGTTTGTCATCTATCCAGACGGTCGTGTACAGGAAAAAGTGACGGGCATTGTCGGTCGCTCTTGTGCCGAGGTAACAGCGGCAATTGAAGCCGAACTGGGTGTTGTTCTAACTCAGGAGACCACTTCTGAATACTTCGCCCAATCTCAACACCAATCCAATTCTGAAACCACTCATGTGGGTTATGGCGATTGGTAACACAATACCCTTTAAATTTCACTTAATTGATTCAAAATCTGCGATTATGTCACACTTTAGTCAAGTTAAAACCCAAATTCGCAATCTGACTTCTTTAAAAGCGGCTTTAACTGATCTCGGAATTGATTGGAAGTCCGGATCAAATCCTGTTCGGGGTTATCAAGGGCAAACCACTGCGGCAGAAATTAGTATTGAACAACAAAACGGTTATGATATCGGCTTCTCCTGGAATGGCCAGGAATATGAACTGGTGTCTGACTTACAATTCTGGCAACAAGCGGTTCCAGTTGATCAGTTTCTCAGCCAAATCACCCAACGCTATGCCTACCATACTGTCGTCAATACCACGGCTCAGCAAGGCTTTCAAGTCACTGAACAGCAAAAAAATAAAGATGGTTCCATTCGCCTTGTTGTTCAACGCTGGAGTGCATAATGACTCAAGAGTTTGCATCATCAACAAATCCACATTCTGAGCGTTCCGGTTTAGAACCTGAATTGGGTGGGGTTTTGCGGGATGCACAGCAGCGTTCAGGACTCGAGCCAGAACTGGGAGGCGCTTTGCGTCAAAAAGGGGTTTATGTCGATGAACCCACTTGTATTGGCTGTAAACACTGCGCTCATGTTGCCCATAATACTTTTTATATTGAACCAGACTATGGGCGATCGCGAGTGTTTCGTCAAGACGGCGACTCAGAGGAAACCATCCAAGAAGCAATGGATACTTGCCCAGTCGATTGTATTCACTGGATGGACTACACTGAAGTTAAACAACTCGAACACGAGCGTAAAGATCAAGTCATCCCGATGATTGGAATTCCAGCCGATGCTGGCGTGAGTCAGCGTAAGCGGAAACGCTCTTAATATTTTTTGCCAGACTGAAAGTTAAGACGGAGGAATGATGCTCTTCCGTCTTTTGCATGACGGGGATTGATTCAGAATACTATTTTCATCGGTGAGTGGCTGAACAAGAAAGACATATACTACCAAAGATATTTTTGTCAAGTTGTAATAACCGAATACTCTAGGTACGGCAAACCGAACTATTTCAAAATTGTATCGTTTCAAGTTATAGCTTTTTGTCTGTTTTGTTGACATCTCCCACCGCTAAAATCAAAGATTTTTAACGGGGGATTCCTCTCTACTCACGACTTAGGTTTTCTGTTTCGTTCTGTGCCAACTAGAATACCGTTACCGATACTCCCCGTTGCTTCCAGTCCGCAGACATTTTCTGAGACGATATGCCCTACCGCCTTTATTCCTCTGTTTCTAATTTCTTGGCTAGCTGCTACATCTCTAGTGGTTGTATATCCGCATTCATGACAACAATGAACTTTGACATCTAAAGTCTTCTTGCCTGTGTGTGTGCCACAGTTGGGACAAGTTTGACTTGTACCGTCTTTATTCACCTTGGCAAAATAAGTATCTGTTTTCCAGCACACCCACTCAAGAATATTTACAAACTGACCAAAACCAGCATCGGCACTATGTTTTGATAACATTCCTCTAGCCCATGAAACGAAATTGATGTCTTCAACGAATATCATTCCCGCATTTTGTACGAGTTGGTAGCTCAGTTTAAAGTGCCAATCTTTACGAGTATCGGATATACGTTGATGTAGTCTAGCTATTTTCTGGTTTAACTTGTGCCGATTATTCGAGCCTTTTTGTTTGTTTCTCAGTCTACGAGACAGCAATTTCAGCTTGTACTGTAAAGTCTTGAGAAATCGAGGACGCTTAATCTCTAGCCCGTCGCTAGTAGCTACAAATTTGTCGTAACCTAAATCTAAACCTCTGGGATGACCATGAGGTAAAGGGTTAGGAACATCAACATTTAGCTGTAGCGACAGCATCACAAAATAACCAGATGCTTTTCTTACTATTCTTGCTTGTTTGGGGATAAATCCGTCGGGGATCGGACGAGACATTCTCCATTTAACTTCTTTCAGCCCAGGTAGTTTGATTGAGTTAACAGATATCGGATCTTTATTTAATTGAGGAAAGACAAACGACCGCAATCGGTACTTGTTTTTAAACCTTGGAAACCCAAAACCTCTTGCCTTCATATCATCCCATGCCCTGTCTAAAGTTCTCAGTGTTTGCTGTAAAACCTGAGCATTAGCAGACTTAAGGAAGTCATTGTTTTTCTTGGCTTCTGTTAACTGTTTAGCCTGTACATGGTAGTTAGGAAATGGCTCATCGACTGACATGATGTATTCACGTTCAATTGAGCAAGCATTGATTGATGACTTACGAGATCTGCACCAGTCTTTACGATACAAGAGCGCAAAGTTCCATACAGAGCGACATACATCAAGCGTGTTCTCAATATACGCGACTTGCTCTTTTGTTGGCTCTAGTTTGTACCCGTAAGTTAATGTAAGCATGGTTATATTTTAGCCTACACGGATGAAATTTGTGTGTAGAAAATATAAAGTCAGGCTAAAATATATTTGTTGTTAATTGGTCGCGATTCATCTCGCCGTTAACCTCCTTCGTCGGTTTAACGGGAGTCCTCTCGCTCCATTTAGATAGAGTTGATGAACTGTTGAAGAGGGTACAGATAATTCACATCTAAGTAACACCTGCGACTGTTTTGTCTTCAAGTGGTTGATAATGGAGAAGCATAAGTTGGTGAGCTGACAAGGTTTCAATCCCATAGGCTTGCCCTTTCAGGTTACTAAATTCTACTTCAAATATTCCGGGTTCATATTCTTCTACAATGGTTCCAACCTGTCCTCGATATAAGTTAAGTTCTGGGTGGTTTTCTAGGAGTGCAACAACATCTAATAATTTCATTTTATTCATCTTTTAAACCTAAAGAACATAACAAGTCACCAGACGAGGGAAATTTTCATTTTTTCTAACTATCCAGACGCTATGAATTATAGCTGTTTTGTTATTGTGGGTCAGGGGAAAGTCTATGATATATTTTTGACCATAGGGATTATTTTTGTCTAGAATAGCTTCATCGGTTTCAACGGCTTTTAAAAGGGCTGCTTTGAGCTGGGCAAAATGACTCTGGTCTAGATTTAATGCTGATTTGAAGACACGGGCTTTATGTTGTCCTTCCGGATGGTTAGGGTTGAGGCAGTAGCTTAATAGTTTCCGTTCATCGATGAGTGCATCTCTAGGATTCGGAAGTTTCATACCCTCTCACCAATTCGTTACGCTCAGATTATGCAGAAATCTTATCGTTATCTTAACAGTTAAGCTGTATTCTACAGGATTATGCGTTGGCGGAGCCTGTGCCTGCACGTATGGCTTGAATATTTTCAATATTTACACTTTTCCAAAATTTATTCTTGTTTTAATGTGTCAAGTAAATATAACCGAATACTATAGGTACGGTAAACCGAATAGAAAAATAGATCTTTACAGTATGGGGATGATTTTTAAGGTGCGATCGCGTAGCGTTGCGGTAGCAGTATCGCCCGCGTGTGGACTTGTTCGTATGGCTGCAAACTTTATTTCAACGATTGAGAGGTGAATGTCGGTGCGTTGCATTTCATGAACACACCCTACGAAGGCGATCGCGCTAGCTTCTTCGGTCAGCTTGAACTATTGACTCAATAAAAACTTGACTTCCACAAAAATAAGAAGATTTTAGTTTAGAGATATGATTATACCTTCTTTGCTACAACTCTAACCATAGGACAATATTTATCCTTTTTTCTCTTCTCCCACTTAACGCCTTCAATAGAGCTAACTATTTCCATTCCTAGAGAGTTAAGTGTTTTTTCAAGATGAGTAGCGTCAAAGCCATACTTATGCACATTATACTCATAATCATTACCTCCAAACATAAGATAATCAAAGAATTCTATATCTATAAAACCTTCAACAAATTGTCTACAAATTTCTCGAACGTCAGGAACAACAATATCAATTTTGCCATCAGGGCGAAGAAGTTTTATCCATTCCTGTAAAACTGCTTTAACCTCAAAGCGGTTGAAATGTTCAAGAACGTGAGAAGCATATACTTCATCAAAAGATCCGTATAGTTCTTCAGGAAACTTTCGTGCATCGCACACTACATCAATGCCATCAAGTTGTCGGATATCATGATGGATATAGCCATCTCTTGGTCTAGAACCAGAGCCAATCTCTAATTTTTTAATAACTTTCTCTTGATTCATACTAACTTTCTCCTGACTTAATGAGTGAAATAAACACTTGCTAATAAATAGCTTAATAATTGATAAAATCAAAGATTGCGTTACATAAAGAATCTGAAAAATGTCTCATTGAAAAATTTTTTAGCATATGAATACGACCTTTTTCGCCAACTTTAACTGCTTCTTCACGGTTCTCAAATACATGCCTTAACATCTTTTTTGCCTGTTCAAAATCTATCTCATGATAACTATTTCTAGGAGTTATATGAGACTTTTTAAAATTTTGACCAAAATCGGAATCTATTTCAGAAACTAGCCTTTTAGAGGTAGGAAGGCAAAAAGCAACTTCTTCATTCAAATAGTCTACCATCGAGGTTGATAAAGGGGCTACTATAGGTAAACCACAATGCATCGCCTCCGCAATCGGTAAGCCCCAGCCTTCCCCTCTAGTAAAAGATACAAATACATCAGCTCGATTATAAAATCTATTCATCCATGCAGGCGTTAGAGATTGAGTACTCAAAGACATCATCGGAGGTTTTGAGTGGACTCTACTTCTATCGAAAATAAAATTACTTAAATCATCAGCTTTATTGCTAGGGCAATGAAGATGTAAATTAGCTTCATGCCAAGAAAATTCATTAAAAAACGCTTCGATTAGCAGATCAATACCTTTCCTAAAACTAAAGCTTCCAACGAAGATGAAATTAAACTGCTTAGGACCCTCACAACGCCAACGCCTTACAGGTTTATAAACTTTGGGATTGATTGCCAATGGGACTAAGTATACCTTAGGAAAATACTTTTCAAACACTTGCTTTCCATTATTACATGCCGTGATAACAGCATCAACACCTTGCATTGCATCAACACTGGAAGGACTTAAATCTGATAAATCACATTGTGTAAAAAACATCGAAGGCTTTTTAAAATTTTTCTTGAAACTAGGAGGTGTTCCAACTTGTAGTACCACATCACAATCATTATCATGATTGGTAACTTTAATAGACTCTAGCACTTCTCTATCAAGTCCTTCATATTCCCAAGGAGAATCAGATTTAAGGTATTGAACATCAAAGCCATCAGCTTCAAGTAGAGCAAGAGCAAAAGCTCTGGAATTATCTCCATAGCCAGAGTAACATTTATATCTACCACCATCTGATATCAGAACTCGGATCACGTTTAATCACCTCACTCTACTAACTTAAATAACTTAAATTATTTTTAGTCATATATATCTATATTAATTAGAGTTACATTTTTAATTTCAGTTTATGAAAACTGTACAAAAATTTATTTATTAAATTACTTTGATTGTTGAATAGCTTGATTATACAAAAGCTTTAGTATACTAAAAGATGCTCGTTTTTTAGAGTAACGAGATGCTGTTTCAATACCATTGAGTTTGAGCTGATACAGTTCCCTTGGATCTTTTTTAATTAATTGAGCTACACTATTGACACACTCCTCTTCATTCGTTGTATCTATGACAAGAGAGTTAACGCCAGGCACTGCATATTCATTTGTTCCTCCCCGTATAGGTACGACTGGAATACAGCCCGAAGCCATTGCTTCTAAAGCAGTTCTTCCAAAAGCTTGATAGTCAGATAAATCCAGAAAAATATCAGAATTTCGTAAAGTTTCAGCCACTTCGGGACGAGTCAAGCGTCCTAAAATAGTTGCACTTTTTGATAAAGATACTTCACTCAAGTTAAAGTCATCTGGATGTGAGCCAAAAACATTAAACTTTATTTGAGTAGGAAACATCTTTAATAACTGATTAACCACACGTAGGGTTCTTTTTGGAGCACGTCTAGGAGTTTTAAAACGTACCATTGCAGAAAGTCTGATAATGTCTGATTTATCGGCTAAATTTGGGTGATAAACTTCATGATCAATACTGGGTTCAACTTTGTAAACTTTAACCTGATGATTTCTATTAATAGTATGACATAACCATTGAGTTTTTGCAAACAATATAGCATTAGGCATTCGAGTATAAGATGCTCTAGCTTCTTTCCATTCATAAGAATCTTTTTCTGAAAAGAGTGGTTCATAGTCTTGAATATAGTAAGCGGGTAAAATCTTAGAATTTGTGCGAACTAATTCCTGTAAAACATTAACTGTATTATAGATGGTTGCACAGATTACAGAAAAGTCATTAGCTATATTTCTAAGATCAGTTAATGTCTGATAAGGTATAACAATTTGTTTCACCTCAGGAATATCTGCATAATTGTCCAGAAAAGTAGAGTAGTTCGGTTCATCCACTGCAATATGAGCTTTTACCCCATATCGATAAAGCTCTAAAACTTCTTGCATGACTGAATGTGCGCCACCACTACCCCCTTGAACGGGTAAGAGAAATAAAATGCTGATTAATGTGCATTGTTGAAGTTCATCGCCTGAATTATGGGATTGTTTTGCCTGTGCTTTAGCTAATCTATCTAATGCTTCCTGTGCTTCTTCTAAGTGATGATATGCTCTAGAAAAACTAGGGTTAAGTTCAATGACGTGTCGATAGGCAGAAATAGCTTCTTCCCATTTTTCCTTTTGACTTAAAGTTAATCCTAAACCATAGTAAAATTTATAGGATTTTTGATCTAAATCAATAGCAGCTTGATAGCTTTCAATCGCTTCATCTAAGCTATTTTGACCCCGTAAAATCTCTCCTAGCCTATAATGAGATGAACTCAAGTCGGGTTGAATTTCTATAGCTTTACGAAAAGATGAGATCGCTTCTTGTGTTTGACCTTGCTTAATGAGAACATTACCCATTGAGTGATAAGCTTTTGCAGATTTTGGATGGATTTCAATAGCATACTTATAAGCTTGAATTGCTTCTTCTAGCCTCCCTTTGTCTTGTAGTTTATTACCTTCATTTACATAATCTTTGTCTGTTTTAGTCATCATTAAAATCCGTCTAAATTAGTTAGCTACAGTAATTATTAATTTCCATTGAGTTTTTCTTGAAGTTGAAAACGTAATTGTTCTAGAGGCTGGCTATTCTTGATTTTCTCTGTTAAAGCTTTCAAGTCAGCTTGAGGATGCTTCTGTTTCAAAGTTTTAGACCCTTGCTTAGCTAGCTCTTTTCTACGTTGATGACCAAAACTTTTGGATTTAGCATGATAAACATAAGCATGATCAGCAATTGCCAGCTTAAAACCGGCTTGTGATACTCTCAGAGAAAAATCATTCTCTTCCCCATAACCATGAGGGAAACTCGCTTCATCTAAAAGTCCTACGGCATCAATAACAGCTCGTGTCATCATGTAACAGAAACCGTTGACAAAATTCACTTGTGGAAACCCTTTTGTTGACAGCTTTTCAACAAGCTGACTAAATTTATCTAGAGAATATCCCTCTGGAATTTGATTGATCATCCAATCTCCTTTCGGGCTAAAAAGTTCAGGAACAGATTGCCAAGAGGCACAATTAGACAAGGGACCAACGACACCAATTTTCTCATCAGACTTAGCACATTCAACCATTTTTTCAATCCAGCGTGGTGTCGCTATCGTATCGCTATTTAATAGAATTGTATAATCACCTCCACTAGCTTTAAGCCCTTGATTTGCCGCTTTCGTATAACCTCGCGCAGTTGGATTGCGAAGTAAAGTTGTTCGAGGTGTTTGAGCAACCCAAGTTTTAAGAAACTCTTCTGTTTCTGTTTCGGAGCCATCATCTACAACAATGACATGATACTTAACATGGGTATGATTAATGATAGAGGTTAAGCAATTTTTAACATCCTCTAAAGCATTATGAACACAAACAATAATATCAACGCTATATAATTCAGAAGATAAATCTTTGAGTTCAGGAATTACCATATCCCAATCAAAGCAAACTAAATCGGCTTGAGAAGCTATTGCAGGATCTTCATAATTAATAGATTGAAATCTACTAGCGTCTATCGATACATTCTGATGACCCTGTATTCTAGCTTCTAGATCTGACCTTGATTGTTTATTTAAAGCAGAACTTAGACCTTGAATTGCATCCAAGTTTTCAGGCTCCAATTCAAGAACTTTATGATAAATTTCAATAGCTCTACTCAAGTTACCTGTATTTAACAATATTTTTGCCAGATGGAGATATGCAAAAGTGAACTTTGGATCTACCTTAACTGCTTTTAAGAGAAAATCAATCGCTTCTTCTGTCCTACCCTTAATATATAAGGCTCTTCCTAAATTACAATAAGACCAATTGAAATCCGGTTTGTACTTAATAGCATTTCTATAGTACGATATTGAGTGATCAAATTTTTCCTTGGAAAAAAAGTAATCCCCTAAATAATGATACGCAGACCAATGATCTGGCTCCAACTCAATCACTTTC
>CAYSWY010000048.1:0-46711 GCA_964434975.1 uncultured Lyngbya sp. | reverse complement strand
AAGAGACTACTGTGTCCGAACCTGTGGAAAGTCCTGAAGAGGCTGTTGCTGAAACGACTCCCCCCTCTACCGAAGAGGAAAGTTCCAACCCACCCCTGGTCAACAATGCCTTCTCCCTACCCCTATCTCCTGTGAGTCCGGGTGAAACGACTCCTCCCTCTACCGAAGAGGAAAGTTCTAACCCACCCCTGGTCAACAATGCCTTCTCCCTACCCCTATCTCCTGTGAGTCCGGGTGAAACCAGCCAGCCCTCAGAACAGACGAGCGTACCTGCAACTACAGAGGAAAGTTCTAACCCACCCCTGGTCAACAATGCCTTCTCCCTACCTCTATCTCCTGTGAGTCCGGGTGAAACAACTCCCCCGTCAGAAACAGAGGAAAGTTCCAACCTACCCCTAGTTAACAATGCCTTCATGCTGCCCCTATCTCCTGTTATCCCAACAGAAACTAGCTCACCTTCAGATACAGAGGAAAGTTCCGAGAAACCCCTGGTGAAGGAGCTTTACACGATCCCATTATCTCCTGGTAGCAAGGTTCAAACTAGCCCCTCAAATACAGGGACTAAGGAGCTTTACACGATCCCATTATCTCCTGAGAGCGTTGCTGAAACTAGCCCACCGAGTTCACAAACTAAAGTCCCTTCAACTCCTTCAACAATTAACGAAAATTCTACACAACAACGTCCCCACTCTAAAATCCTATCTATTGATGGTGGAGGAATTCGCGGCATTATTCCGGCGATGATCTTAGCTGAAATTGAAAAGCGAACTCAACAACCCATACATCGTTTATTTGATTTAATTGCAGGTACATCCACTGGGGGGATACTGGCACTCGGGTTAACTAAACCGTCAGGTAAACAGAATATGGCAGGACAACCCACTGCCCAATACAGTGCTGAAGAACTCGTGGAAATGTATGTTGAATATGGAGGGTTAATGTTTTATGAGTCTTTGTGTGGAAAAGTCATCGGTCCAATTGAAGATGTGTTTGCCCAACCTAAGTTTTCCTCCGAAGCCAAAGAAGAGGTAATCACAAAATATTTTGGCGATACCTACCTGACTGAATGTCTCAAAGAAGTATTGATTGTCAGTTATGATCTTGAGAAACGAATTCCCGTCTTTTTTACCAGTAACTCGGCTAAACAACAGACAGAACCCGCACAATATAGCAAATTATGCCAAGGAGTGACTCTCAAAGATGCCGCTATGGCGACCAGTGCAACTCCTACTTATTTCAAACCGCATCCTATTCAGGCTGCCTGCAATAGTAGTGGCTGTTATAGCTACACTTTAGTTGATGGGGGAATAGTCGTTAATAATCCAGCCCGTCTAGCGATGATCGAAGCCGGAGTCGCTGAAGGCAAAAAACAGAATGACACCCTTTTACTCTCCTTGGGAGCGGGATGTTTAACCAGTGTTAATCAGTACAAAGAGCTAAAAAATTGGGGACTGTTGCAATGGACAATTCCTCTATTAAATACTGTGTTTGATGGCAGTAGTAAGTTGGTAGCCGGGGAATTAGAACGGTTATTTGAGCCAGCACGCTCAGGGTATGCTGGATCTTATTATCGCTGGCAAACTTGCCTGAGCGAGGAATTAGAAGCGCTTGATAACACGCTGCTGAAGAATATTAAAGGGTTACAAGATTCAGCCAATCAACTGATTAAACAGAAAACCCGAGAAATCGATCAACTGTGTGAGGTGTTAGCCAGTAGTGTCAGTCGCTAGTAACAAACTCTGTGTCTGATTTCTAAATTTGATCTCCCCTCGCCCCCCTTTTAAAGTTATTCTTTATGAGGAACTCCAGCAAACCCTTGGAGAGAGGGGATTACTCATGTCAAATGGCCCAAGCTTACCTACAGTATTACCCAACAGAGCGTGTTTGACATTTCTCAAAGCGGCGGATGAAACATCTGCTGACTCATGACAGCGCCTAGCGCCATAAAATCCAGATATTCAGTCGAGTTTAAGTCTATGTCAACCGAATCTTCTCAGGATCAATCCGATTCTTTTTTATCAACTTTTAGTCAATTTTTGCAGAATATCAAAGCAATTGCTGGCCCCTACTGGTATCCCACCGAGCCTGGAGGAAGAGCATTTTCCGACGTGATTCGCTCCTGGGGAATGCTGATCTTATTAATATTATTAATCATCGGCCTTGTGAGTGTTAATGCATTTAATACTTTTACTAACCGTTATTTGACTGACATCATTGTTCAAGAAAAAGATTTAACTAAGTTTTATAATTTTTTATTGATTTATGCGGCAGGACTCACTGTATTTGCAACACTAATAGTCGCTGCTCAATTTATTAGAAAAAAAATTGCTCTAGATTGGTATCAATGGCTAAATCATCAGATGATAGACCGTTATTTTAGCCATCGAGCTTATTATAAAATTAACTTTAAAAATGATCTGGATAATCCCGATCAACGTCTGTCTCAAGAACTTGAACCGATTCCCAGAGATACTCTCAAATTTTCAGCGACTGTTCTAGAAAACGGATTAAAAATAATAACTTTTATAGTTATTCTTTGGAGCATCTCTAAATCTATTGCCGTTTTTTTGCTGGTTTATGCCATCGCCGGTAATCTTATAGGTCTGTACTTAACTCGAGAACTTGATCAAATTAATGAGGCGAAAATCCAATCTACAGCCAATTACAATTATTGCCTGACTCATGTGAGGACTCATGCTGAATCAATCGCATTTTTTCAGGGAGAGAAACAAGAATCAAATATTGTTATGCGGCGGTTTAGTAATTTACTTGAAAGCAGTAAACGAAAAATCGATTGGGAAAATAATGAAAAACTTTTTAATAAAGGCTATCAGTTTGCTATCCAACTCTTTCCGTTTATAGCATTGGGTCCTTTAGAGATCAGAGGCGAATTAGACTTTGGACAAGTTACCCAAGCAGCTATAGCCAGTACTTTAGCAGCTAATGCTCTGGGGAATTTAATTAGTGAATTTGGAACTTTATCACAATTATCGAGTTATGCAAATCGTTTCTCAGAGTTGTCTGAAAAATTAGATAAAGTCACTGAAGAACCACAAAATGTCAGTACGATTAAAACAATAGAAGAAAACTATATTGCTTTTGAACAGGTCACTTTACAAACACCAGACTATGAGAAAGTGATCGTCGAAGATTTATCACTTTCTGTTCAACCTGGGGCGGGTTTATTAATTGTCGGGCCCAGTGGTCGTGGTAAAAGTTCTCTGTTACGAGCCATTGGCGGACTATGGAATGCAGGAAATGGCCGTCTGATGCGACCTCCCTTGCAAGATATGTTATTTTTACCTCAACGTCCCTATATAATATTAGGAACTTTGCGCGAACAGTTACTTTATCCTAATACAAATTATCAAATTAGCGACCAAGAACTAGAAGAAGTTTTGCAACAAGTTAACCTCTCAAACTTACTGAGTCGAGTGGATAGCTTGGACACTGAGGAACCTTGGGAGAATATATTATCTCTAGGGGAACAACAACGTTTAGCCTTTGCCAGACTCATCATTACTAATCCGAATTTTACGATATTAGATGAAGCAACAAGTGCTTTAGATTTGGAAAATGAAAATAATTTATACGAAAATTTACAAAAATCACAAACAACATTTATTAGTGTCGGCCATAGAGAAACGCTGTTTAATTATCATCAATGGGTGTTGGAACTGTCAGAAGATTTCAGTTGGCAACTGCTTCGAGTAGAAGATTATCAGAATCGAAAACTCGACATTAATAATAATATTGAAAGCAACGTGATTCAAGTAGAGAGTTCCCCTCAAAGTGAACCCTCAATTCCACCCGAAACAGTCATTGTAGAGAGTTCCCCTCAAAGTGAACCCTCAATTCCACCCGAAAAAGTCATTGTAGAAAGGCTTTCTCATAAGGAAATGCAATCCCTAACAAACTATTCTATTGGTACCATCAGAACCAAGGCAAGCCGAGGTAAGCCAGTGACAACCAAGGATGGTCTGACCTACCGCTATAACAAAAATCCAAAAGTTTTGAAATGGGTAATCAGTCAGTAGGTTTTAGAGATATTGTTTTAGGGATATTGTAAAAGAGTAATTATTTATCTATCCTAATACCTAAAATCCAACATCCAACACACTTAACATAAACACACCATGTTTTTTACTAAAGTCATTTCTTCTCTTAGTTTACAGCGAACAAATACTCTAAGCGATGGACAATTAACCTATTCTTGGCAGGAGATTTTAGATATCCTAGAGGATTTATCAATCTTCTTTAGCCAACAAAAGATTAGTACGACAGACTGTCTCGCCTTAGAATGTGAAAATTCTGTGCCAAGTGCCTTAACTTTGTTGTATTTGCTGCAAAAAGGACATAGTTTTCTTTTACTCCCTCAAGCAACTGAACGGTCTTCTATTCCTTCATTTTGTCGATATCGTATCATTCAATCGCTAAAACATGAGGGAGAAACAGATAATTTAGATCAATTTGACCGTTGGTTAAAGATTGAGGAAAATCAACAATGGCAACCGATGAATGATGGCGGCAATAAGCTGTATATGCGAACCTCTGGCAGTACAGGAACACCTAAAATTGCGGTTCATTCCCAGGCAAATTTACTAGAAAATATTCTCAATTGTGTTGAAAGACTGACGTTAAGCGGTAACGATCGCGTGGCTATTCCTGTCCCCATTTATCATATGTATGGTTTAGGGGCGGCTTTTCTCCCGAGTGTAGCCGTTGGCGCTTCTATTGATCTACAAAAAGGAGCGAATTTACTCAGATATCTTCAGCGGGAAAAAGATTTTAATCCCAATGTTGCTTTTATGACTCCCAGCTTTTGTCAAACCTTAATTAAAGGGCGAAAATCAGCCAGATCCTATAAATTAACAGTTGTTGCCGGGGATGGGATCAAAGAAGAAATCTTTAATAAATATGAACAGAAATTTGGCTGTTTAGTTAAGTTATATGGCAGTACAGAAATGGGAGCGATCGCAGCGGGGAGTCCAAAAGCAGAAAAAGCTATTCGTTGTCAAACCATTGGTATACCGATGTCTGGAGTCAAATTGCGCGTCGAAAATCAGTCTCCTGACTCGCAAATACAGCAGGGTGTTGGGGAAATTTGGTGTCAGCATCCTGCTGGTTTTCAGGGTTATGTCGATCCAGCCGGTCAGCCGATTCTGCGAACAGATACAACGGATTTTTTGGCAACCAAAGACTTAGGAAAGCTACATTCAGACGGTTATTTAGAAGTCTGGGGAAGATGCGATCGCAGTGTTAACCGGGACGGATTGTTAGTATTATTTTCTGATATCGAAAAAGTAATGGAAACTATTGGCGGAATTGAAAATGTTGTGATAGAATCGCACGGTGAAGGTAAAAGAGGGAAGGCTTTAGTTGCCTTCTGTGTGCTGTCGAGGGTTAGAGATCTGTCTGAACAGGAAATCAGACAGTTATGTTTTGAAATTTTACCAAAACGGTCTATTCCAGATCGGGTAATTATTCTGAAAGCTTTGCCAATGTTACCCAATGGCAAGGTAAATCGACAACGTTTAATTAGTTTTTTAACCAAGGATTCATAAGTATGAGTGAGACCATTGTCAATCAACTCAAAACTTTGATTGCAGAAGAGCTTGATGTTAATCTCAAACCAGAGGAAATTGATCAAACGGTTTCCCTATTTGAAGATGGATTAGGATTGGATTCAATTGCTGTGGTTGAATTGATTGCTTTAATTGAAAAGCAGTTTAAGATTGAGTTTGCTGATTCTGAGTTAAATCTAGAATCTTTTAGTAATCTTAATGTTTTGGCTGATTGTATTGCCCAGAAACAAACGGTCACAGTTAACAGTTAGAGCGTGGAGCGTAGATATTAGGGATATTGTGTTAGAGATATTGTTTGAGGTAAAACGCTAATTCTTTGTCATGATTAATCCGTCAATATACAAACCCTACGGCTAACGCCACGCCAGAGCAAACGTTGCTGTAACTGAGATAACTTTTAATATCTTGATGTCCCTCACCCACTCATAATTAGAGTGACGTGACTTTAACAGTTAAACTCCCCCAAACTAAATCATTAGAGTGAGATCACTTTAACGGTTAAACTTCCAAAAACTAAATCATTAGAGTAACAAGGGTTTAATAGTTAAACTCTCAGAAAATCACTTATTAGATAGACATGAATTTAACAGTTGAAATCCAAAAAACTAAACCCCCTCAGCGTTTACCCTTAAATCCTAACTATCCACCCTTTCGACAGTGGAAAAGAGGAGTTATTACCGAAAAACTCCAGGAAAAGCCCCTTTGTCTTTATATTCATATTCCTTTTTGTACCCAACGCTGCGCTTTTTGTTATTACAAAACTGTCGATCTCAAAGAGAGTATGGTACAGGAATATGTAGATGTTCTTTGCCAAGAGATCAAGATTGTAGCAGAGAAATTTAACTTAACAAAAAGACCGATTCAAGCGGTTTATTTTGGGGGCGGAACACCCACGACTTTAACCGGAAATCAGTTAAGACAAGTCGTTGAAAGCTTGAGAGAAAATTTCCAATTGTTCGAGGAAAAAGAACAGTTTTCAGTCGAAGCTGAACCCTTAAGTGTTTCCCCGTCTAAAATGAAAGCGCTCAAGGAATTAGGAGTTAATCGCCTCAGTTTGGGCGTTCAATCTTTTAACGATGAAATTATTAAATTAAGTGGTCGTGGCCACGACGAAAAACAAGCGGCTCGGGCGATCAATATTGCCCAAGAAGTGGGTCAAGGACAATGGTCTATTAATATTGATTTATTAAGTGGATTAGCTGGAGAAACTACAGAAACTTGGCAGCAAAGCTTAGAAGATGCCATTAATACCAGAGTAGAAAGCATCACCGTTTATAAAATGGAAGCTTTTGCGAATACTGAGGTATTTCTACAAGGTGTACGCCAAGACACAATGGAATTGCCTTCAGAAGAACTAGAAATGCAGTTCATGCAGTTGGCAATGGAACGGTTTGATCGGGTCAACTATCACCCTTGGAGTCATTTTACTTACATCAAAAATGATAGCGATGCCGTTAAAAATGGTAAGTCCTATCGCAGTGAATATATCTTCAATATTTGGCAAGGGATGGAGTTTTATGGTTTGGGCGTTTCTGCTTTTGGTTCTTTAGGAGATTCTTTGCTCCAAAATACTAGCGATATGACTAAGTATGCCACTGCGATCGCCGCCGGAGAACTGCCCTTGGCTCGGGGTTATCAGTTTACCAGCTTAGATAAGATGGTGCGAGAGGTTTTGCTGGGGATGAAACTATTACGGTTTGATTTGGTTAAATTCCAGCAACGACATGGCTTTAAATTACAATCTCTCTGTGGCGAGACCTTATCCCAACTGGAAACATCCGGGTTTGTGACGGTAACTGAGCAGGAAATTCAATTAACGGCAAAAGGCATTCTTTATGGGGACTATGTCGGGGAAACCTTAGCCGCATCGCTCAAAACCATCAGCTAAAGCCGATAAACCATGAATTTGCCTAATAATACGCCTGAAGTTCTAGAAATAGACCATTCAGCTCAGGATCAGCTTGATGATTTACCTATTTTAACTCCATCGGAAATTGAAAAATTCGCGATCGCAATTGAGGCAGATTTAAAAAGTTCTCCTATCCCTCAAGGGGAATTAGGGCAACTGATTGAGCAGTTGGAAGCGTTTAAACATCAGTGGCAACAGGTTTTTAGCCGCTTTGGATCTGATTACCGAGGAGAACTGGCTTATCGTGATTTAATCGTTGATTTTCGGCAAAAAATTGCTGCTTCAGCGAAAAAATGGCTACCTTCATCTGCAAAAGGACATCAGGCAATTGAGGCAATTACATCTCAGTTATCAACTCCCAAACCTTTTTCTCAGCCTTTGAGCAAACAGTTGTTAATTGCCAAAAAACAGCGTGCAGCCCAGTTAGCAGCGGCTCAAAACCCCAATTTCGCGGTTCCAGCCTTTGAAAAGCCCATTTTCATTGTTTCGGCCCCCAGAGCCGGAAGTAGCCTGTTATTTGAAACACTGGCTCAATTTCCTGATTTGTGGACAGTTGGCGATGAAAGTCACGAAATTATCGAAGGAATTCCAGCCTTACACCCAGCCGCGCGAAATTTTAGGTCTAACCGCTTGGATGAGTTGGATGCCACCCCGGAAATTGCCGCAACCCTGCAAAGACGCTTTGCTCAACAGTTACAAAACCGAGAGGGTGTAAATTATCTCAATCTTCCGCAGTCACAACGGCCAACGAAAATTCGGTTTCTGGAAAAAACCCCCAAAAATGCTTTAAGAGTGCCTTTTCTCAAAGCGATATTTCCGGATGCTCTGTTTATCTATCTTTACCGAGATCCCAAGGAAAATATCAGTAGTCTGTTGGAAGGATGGCGCTCTCCGGGTTTTATTTCCTATCAACCCCTTCCCGGTTGGCCTTATCGACAGTGGAAATTTCTCCTAGTCCCCGGTTGGTCAGGTTTACAGGAGGCAACCCTGGTAGAAATTGCCGCTTGTCAGTGGAAAACAGCGAATCACTATCTGATAGAAGACCTTAAAGCCATTCCTGACCCTTCTTGGTGTTTCGTTAATTATCGTCACTTAATTGAGCAACCCCAGAAAACCATTAACCATATTGCCCAATTTGCCCAACTGCATCGGGATCAAATGATTGAGCAAATTCTCGCCCAACCCCTACCCATTGCCCAAAGAACAATATCGGCCCCATCCGGGGAAAAATGGCGCAAAAATGCCAGGGAATTAGCCACAGTGCTACCCCATTTAGAAACCTTAACGACTTTTTTAGAAAGCGGTAATTTATGACTTTATCTTCCATTTCTCAACCCACATTCACCCCACAATCAACTGTTGTTAACAGCCACAACGAGTGGGATACTTTAGAAGAAGTCATCGTCGGGCGCGTTGAAGGTGCGACGGTACCTCAATTTGAAGCTGGGGTAAAAGTAGATGCTTCTCCGAGATATTGGGATTTTTTCAAACAATTAGGCGGTCAGTTTTTCCCTGAAGATCTCGTTAAAGCAGCCACTGAAGAACTGAATCAGTTTTGTCATATTCTAGAACAAGAAGGGGTTACGGTTCGTCGGCCGGATATTATTGACTTTTCCCAACCCTACAAAACACCAGATTTTGAATCCTCTGGGATGTATGCCACCATGCCTCGGGATATCTTATTGGTGGTTGGGGATGAAATTATTGAAGCGCCTATGGCTTGGCGATCGCGATTTTTTGAATACCGGGCCTATCGTTCTTTGATCAAGGACTATTTCCGACAAGGGGCGAAGTGGACAACTGCCCCGAAACCGTTGATGTCAGACGATCTGTATGATTTTGAGTTTGCGGCTTTACCTCCAGAAGAACAAGTTGCTTTAGTCTTGCAAGGAAAATACGTCACAACAGAGTTTGAACCTTGTTTTGATGCAGCCGATATTGTCCGTTTTGGGCGGGATTTATTTGTGCAGCGCAGTCATGTCACCAATGAGATCGGGATCAACTGGCTCAGACGGCATTTAGGAGATGAATATCGGGTTAATCTGATTCAATTTAATGATTTAAATCCGATGCATATTGATGCGTCTTTAGTTCCCCTAAAGCCGGGACTGGCTTTAATTAATCCTAAGCGTCCTCCCCTAGAGATGGAATTATTTAAAAAAGCGGGATGGGATTTAATTGAGGCGGCCTTACCTGCAACGCCTGATAGCTGGAATTTACCCATTGCTAGTAAGTGGATTAGCATGAATCTTTTAAGTATAGACACAGAACGGATTGTTGTAGAGCGACAGGAAGAAGCCACCCAGAGATTTTTAAAAGATTTGGGATTTAAAGTGATTCCCGTTGATTTTCGTCATGTTTATACTTTCGGCGGTTCATTTCATTGCACGACTTGTGATATCCGGCGGCAAGGAAAACTGGAAGAATATGGATTTTAGGTTTTAGGTTTTAGGTTTTAGGGATATTGTTTTAGGGATATTGTTTTAGGGATATTGTTGCACGGTTTTAGGCTAATGAATCTCATCGTAAAAACCTTTATCTATCGGATGCGTTGGCTGTCGCGCGCGCATTTTCCTACAGTATTCTTCCGTTCCTAACACCTAATACCCAATACAAACACACCCAAAACCGAGCCACCTACCACCCAAAACCTCACACCTAATCACACCTAACAAAGAATCTTTAATTATGGTCGAAACACAATTAGAGCCGATTTTAGGAGAATCTAATCAGAAACAGAGAGATAATCCTTGTACTCTGTGTATTCATCAATTATTTGAACAACAGGTCGAGACAAACCCGAATGCAGTGGCGGTCAGCTTTGAGGAACAATCTTTAACCTATGGAGAATTAAATGCCCGCGCTAACCAATTGGCTCATGATCTCAGCACAATTGGGGTGAAGCCAGAAACGTTGGTGGGAATTTGTGTTGAACGTTCGATTGATATGATTGTTGGGCTGCTAAGCATTCTTAAAGCTGGGGGGGCGTATTTACCCCTCGATCCGGCTTATCCCAAAGACCGCCTAGAATTTATGGTAGAAGATGCCCAAATTTCTGTATTGGTGACTCAAGAGAAGTTCACAACACATCTACCCCTATCCAATATCAATATAGTTTGTTTAGATGGCGATCGCCAAACGTTCTCTCAACACAGTCAACAAAACCCAAAACCCGCCGTTACTGTTGAGAATTTAGCGTATATTCTCTATACTTCTGGTTCAACCGGACTGCCTAAGGGTGTATTAATTCCCCATAAAGCCTTAGTCAATTTAGCCACAGCGGAAATTAAACTGTTTAACTTGCAACCGTCAAGTCGCGTTATTCAGTTTGCCTCAATCAATTTTGATGTTTCTGTCTCAGAAATCTTTACAACCCTTTGTGCTGGGGCGCAACTTTGCTTAGGAAGCCCTAAGTCTCTGCTTCCCGGGGGTAATTTACTGCAATTTCTCCAAGAAAACGCAATTACCCATGCAGCCCTTGCGCCATCGGTCTTAGCTGTTTTACCGCAAGCTTCTTTACCTCAGTTGCAAGTCATCATTGCCGGTGGGGAAGCCTGTCCCCCTAAATTGATGGAACAATGGGCAGTTGGACGGCGCTTTTTAAATGCTTACGGGCCAACTGAAGCGACTGTTGAGGCGACTGTGGCAGAATGTAGCCCTGGGTTGCCTTTAACCATTGGTCGTCCCCTGGCGAATACTGAAGCTTATATCCTGGATGAATCTCTGCAACAGGTTTCTATCGGGGTTGCCGGAGAATTACATATTGGGGGTATCGGCTTGGCCAGGGGCTATCTGAATCGACCCGAATTAACCGAATCGAAATTTATTCCTCATCCTTTTAGCGATAATCCCACCGCAAAATTATACAAAACCGGTGATTTAGCCCGCTACTTGCCAGATGGCAATATTGAATACCTGGGGCGGATCGATCATCAGGTTAAAATTCGAGGTTTTCGGGTTGAATTAGGGGAAATTGAGGCGATTTTTAACGAAAATCCTGTTATTCAACAGGCTGTAGTGATTGCTCGCCCGGATCAATTTAATGATACCCATTTAGTTGCTTATGCAGTCCTGAACGCTGGGGCTGAAACGGATAAAATTACCGTTCAATGGCGCAACGCTTTAAAAGAAAAGTTACCGGATTACATGATTCCGGAAGCATTAGTGATTTTAGAGAAATTGCCTCTGACTCCTAATGATAAAGTAGACCGTTTAGCTTTAGCAAAATTACCGCTAGTTCGGGGAAATTCTCGCAGTTTTACGCCACCGCGCCACCCAGAAGAAGAAGTATTAACTAGAATTTGGGCGGAGGTTTTGGGATTAGAACAAGTCGGAATAGAGGATAACTTTTTTGATTTGGGGGGGCATTCTCTCAAGGCTGTGGCGTTATGTAATCAGTTGTCTCAACACCTTAACCAACGCTTTACCATAGAAACAATTCTTGATGCGCCAACGGTTGCGAACTTTGCCAATTATTTGCGGGCAACTCATCCAGAATTGATTAAAAAAATTGGAAATATTGAGCAAGATGGGAAAATTAATGTTTTATGGGATAATGAAGAGATAGGGATTAACTCTTCTAGTAAAATTGACTCCAAATCGGGTTCTATTTACTGTCCACTTTCCTTTACACAACAGAAAAGATGGACTTACCAAAAGTCAAATTCCGTTATCTATTATTCAGCGAACTTTCGACGACATTATCTAAAAGGAGAACTGAATCTAGCCGCATTAACAGAAAGCTTTAATGAAATTATCCGTCGTCATCAGCCTTTGCGAACGACTTTTCGCGAGGTGAAGGGTTCCCCCGTTCAGGTGATTGCCCCGAGCGCCGAAGTCAATTTATCCCTAATAGATATTCAACACTTTTCAGAATCATCAAAGTCTGAAGAAGTAGAGAGATTATCTGAGGAGACTCGGCATCAACCTTTTGACTTAGAAAATGGCCCCTTGATGCGTGTAACCCTGATTCGTTGGGATGAAAAAATCCATATTCTATTAGTTCATATCCATGATATACTAATGGATAATTCCTCTTTCATTCTCTTTTATGAAGAGTTAAGCCAACTTTATGACGCTTTCTCTTTGGGCAAATCTTCACCTCTAACCCCTCTATCCAGCCAGTATATTGATTATGTGAACTGGCAGTTAAATAGTCTCAATTCAAAACAAATACAACCCAAACTAAACTACTGTAAAAAGTGGTTAGCAGCAGGAGAACCTCCTGAGTTAAAAATTCCCTTTAATCGAGTTTCAGATTCAGCGCCGTCTGTTTTTGGGAGTAATGAAGAATTTGAAATCTCTGCTGATTTAACACAGAAACTCAAACGCTTCTCCCAGCAGCAGAAAACAACTCTATTTATGACAGCCTTAGCCGCTTATGCCACCTTACTTTATCGGTATAGTGGTTGTGAAGAGATTGTTATTCGCACTCCCCATGATGCTCGCGATCGCGCCGCCTTTAAACCCCTGATTGGTTTGATTGGTCATGTGGTCTTGTTTCGGATAGACTTAAGAGGAAATCCCAGTTTCTTGGCGTTACTCACACGAGTGCGACAAGTGGTATTAGAAGCATTAGAGCATCAAAATATCCCATTTGAGCAATTAGCTAAAACCATAAAGCCAGACTATCAGCTTAATCACTCGGTTTTCAAAGCAGTTGCCGCCCAGTTTCCAAAATCTCCCGAAAAAGAATTGAAACTATCAGGTTTAGATGTACAATTCTGGGAGATGGAAGAGTTTGAGTTAAGACCCGATTTAGAGTTAGCGTTCTGGGAAAATACAACTGCTCAAGGGACATCTATCGAAGCCTGGTGGCAATACAAAAAGGATTACTTTGATCCCAAGTCAATTGCCACAGTAACCCAAGATTTTTTAAATTTATTAGAGGAAGTTGTGACTCACCCCGAACAGCCCATTCAAATCAGTCTTGACCCACTTAATAATCATACATCGTCTAATGTGTGATTTGATATTTAAGCCCGAGCTAGATTCGTTTTTTACGACTTGATCAACTCAAATTAAGGAATAAGTATCATGTCAAATAAACCCAACATTGTCATCTTCATCACAGATCAAGACTCTGCCGCTGTGGCTGAACGGTGGCCCCAAAGTTTTAAAGACGAACATTTCCCGGCTGAAAAACGGCTCAAACAGAATGGACTCACCTTCAACAAGATGTTTACCGTCGCAACAGCCTGCTCACCCAGCCGCGCCACTCTCCTCACCAGTAACTATCCCAGCAACACGGGGGTTCGCTACACCATCGCAGAGTACTATAGCGTTGGATCGAGCCAATTCGATAACCGTGGACAAGTGTTTAATCGTAATTTTCTCCCCCCTCACCAAGTCAGCTTAAGTCATGTTCTCCAAGCCGCCGGATATAAAGTGTATTGGAAAGGCAAATGGCATTTGAGCCTGCCTCAGGATGGTACAGAATCGTGGACAGTAGAAGACGTCGAGTACATGAAAGAGGCTTACGGTTTCGACGGGTGGAATCCGATTGATGCGGGAGTGGCCCGACGAGATTTTACCAAATTTGCTAAAGGCACCTTCTACAACGATGAACGCTACCTGCGGGGAACAGAAGGGGTTAAAAAAGTCATTGAGAAAGACGCGGCCGAATCAAAAGGTCCGTTCTGTGGATGTTCAGCCGAAGAGAAGGAACGGAAGAAACAACAGATCTTCAAACAAATGGACCTGGCAGTCCCTCTGGGAGAACAGGGAATTCTTGACTTCATCGAAAACATTAAGCCAGAAGATGGACCGTTTTGTCTGATTGTATCCTTGGTTAATCCCCATGATATTCATGTGGCCCCTACCTTTGAAAAAGATGCGGGATATCCTGTAGAAGACATTCCGGATTTTAAACTGCCCATTCCTGGAAAGACCGATGAAGACCTGGCCTTTAAACCAGAAGTTCAAGAAGTATTCAAACGAGCCAATGTCGGCAAAGAAGGTCGGCGAGCCAACCAAATGCGCGCTCGTGGCGAAACCGTTTGGTATGACTCTGTACTGAAAGAGGGTGACGAGGTGTTTGACCACCCTGAAGTTCAGCAAAAGTATGTTAACTTCTACGCCTACCTGAAAACATTGGTGGACAACCAAATGAATGAGGTACTCGATGCCCTTGATGCTAAGGGTTTGATTGAGAAGACCTTAATTATGCGGACTTCCGATCATGGTGAAATGTGTCTGACTCATGATGCCAAGCGAGAAAAAGCTTTCAATGCCTATGAAGAGACCCTTCGGGTGCCGCTGATCATTTCCAATCCTGGCTTGTTCCCTAACCCCGTCAGTACAGACACTTTGGCGACAACCTTAGACATCGTGCCAACCGTCGCTAAATTTGTCGGAGTGTATGATGCGTTTAAGTTTGCTTTTCAGGGTTGCGATCTAACTCCTGTATTCGGTAATCCTCAAGCCGATGTCCGTGATGGTAATGGGGAAGTCCGCAATGCCGTTCACTTTGCCTATGATGATGGTAATGTTCCGGAGCAATTCAGCAACCTGCCAATCCGCATCCGGACGATTCGTACCGATAAGTGGAAGTATTCAGTTTACTTCAATAACGATGGTAGCAATTACGAGTTTGAACTCTACGATTTAGAGAATGATCCTTACGAAAAAGAGAATCTTGCTGGTCTGAAAGAGTATAAGCAGATTTTCAAAGATCTCCATAAGCAATTGCAAGGGTTGATGCTGAAGCTGAACACTGTACCACAGCCTTTTGCCGTTTACACGGATGAAATGCGTCAACGCGGTTTTATGCCCCCGTTAAATTGGCCTACCGAAGAGGAAGCTTTTTGTGAGGCATTAATGGACTATGCAGGGAATAAAGCTGAGTCTGAATATCGGATAGAACGCAGGGAAGCGATTAAAACTAAGGTGGGAGCTATTGATCCTGACGAGTGGTGGGCTGGAATTTAACCCATTTAGGGGGTTAGGTTGCACGGTTTGAGGGTGATTTTTATCTAATCGCAAAACCCTTTATCTAACAGATTGTAGGGTGCGTTGTGGGACGCACTCTACACCTAAAACCCAACACCTAAAACCCAACACCTAACACCTATTTTTTATCAGTATATTAAGGATTTATTCTCATGGTACAAGCACCAGAAATTGATCTATCTAAAATCGAGTTGCTGAAGAATAGCTTAAAGAAAATTCCGCTTAACCTTTCGGATTTAAGTACACTTCAGCGCATGATTTTGATCACGAATGGAACTTTAACTGATATTTTAGAGGTTTATTCATTAGAAAAGATTTCAATTGTTAAATTGTCTGAAAAACTGCTGAGTATTCCGAAAGAGATACCGGTTTTAAATCTCGAAGTGGGTAGCGAAGTCATCAAACGTGAAATATTTCTTCAGGGAAAAAATAGTAAAAAAAACTTGATTTATGCCGAGTCTATTATTGTTCCTGAACGACTAGATAAACGGTTTAAAGAACAATTACTCAACTCTAAGAAACCAATTGGTAAGCTTTGGTTAGAATATCGAGTGGAAACCTTTAAGGAAATTATCGATTTATCTCAAGAAGTCGCGGGTGATTTGGCTAAAGATTTTAATATTAACAAAGAAGATAAACTGTTTTCCCGGAGTTATCGTGTTTTCTCTCAAAATAAACCGGTTATGATGATTACAGAAAAATTTCCAGATAGTTATTTTATCTAAATTAATCCTCTTATCTGAAACGGTTTAAATTTAATTTTGTATTAGTAATTTTTTTTTATAAAATAAAGTGATCATTAATAATGAACAATGAGCAATGTCTTCATCACTTATTTGAGGAGCAAGTCAAACTGACACCTAATGCAGTTGCAGTTGTTCAAGAACAACAAAAAATTAGCTACGAAAGCTTAAATCAAAAAGCCAATCAACTGGCTTATTATTTGCAACAACAGGGAATAAATCCCGAAAATTTAGTCGGACTGTGCGTTGAACGTTCTATTGAGATGGTGATTGCCTTTTTGGGTATTCTTAAAGCAGGGGGGGCTTATGTTCCTCTTGACCCTCAATATCCCCAAGAACGTTTAGAGTATATGATGTCCGACACTCAGATGTCTGTGATGATTACTCAAAGCCATTTAGTCAATAAATTAGCTCAAAACTTAAGTCAAGACCTGACAATTATTTGTATCGATAAAGATTGGCAACACATTAGTCAAGAAGCTTCAGAAAACCCCC
The DNA here is from genome assembly GCA_964434975.1 of uncultured Lyngbya sp. Classification (GTDB taxonomy): domain Bacteria; phylum Cyanobacteriota; class Cyanobacteriia; order Cyanobacteriales; family Microcoleaceae; genus JAAURB01. Next base: position 30,029 of record CAYSWY010000048.1, on the reverse strand, counting down.
ATTCTGAGGTCAACGCTTCAAACTTAGCCTATGTTATTTATACCTCAGGTTCGACAGGAAAGCCGAAGGGAGTGATGATTGAACATCGCTCGGTGGTTGAGTTTATTGAAGTCTTTAAAGAGACTAGTAAACTGAGTCATAGCGACCGCATTTTACAATTTGCTGCCCTTAGTTTTGATGTGGCTGTAGAAGAAATTTATCCTTGTTTAAGTGTTGGTGGTACGGTTGTACTCCGCACAGAGGCAATGTTGAACTCGTTTTCTAGCTTTATGCAAAAGTGTCGGGAATGGCAATTAACGGTATTAGATTTACCCACAGCTTTTTGGCATTCCTTAGTCACAGAATTAGCCAGAAATAACGAAATATTTCCTGAATTAGTGCGACTGGTATTTGTTGGTGGGGAAAGATTACTTCCGGAAAAAGTTAAACTCTGGCAACAATATATTCAGGAGATGTTAGACACCGGAAAACTCTCTAAAGCACCCCAATTAATTAACTGTTATGGACCGACAGAAACCACAGTAGAAGCAGCATTTTGTGATTTATCCACTTACAAATTAGCAGAAAATTTGACCGCTGTCCCCATTGGTAAACCTCTTCCCCATACACAAATTTATGTTTTTGACGAGGATTTACAGCCTGTGGCAAAAGGAATGCCAGGGGAATTATACATTGGAGGGATTAGTTTAGCGAGAGGCTATCTCAACCGTCCGGAATTAACGACAGATCAATTTATTAACAATCCTTTTAATTCCACAGAACGTCTTTATAAAACAGGGGATTTAGGGCGTTATTTAGAGGATGGTAACCTAGAATATTTAGGACGTTTAGATCATCAAATAAAGATTCGAGGATTTCGGGTAGAACTCGGAGAAATTGAAAGCATATTAACACAACATTCATTAATTGATTCAGCAGCAGTGATCTGTACTGAAGAGCAATTAGGGGATAAACGTTTAATGGCTTATATCGTTCCTCAGCTACTGTCTGGTAATGCAGTAGAAATTGAAAAAGCACAATCCGAATATCTCTCGCTTTGGAAAACAGTTAACCAGCAAACGGATAGCAAAACACCAATTCAAACAGATATCACGTTTAATATTGTCGGTTGGAATAGTAGTTACGATGGGCAGGCAATTCCTGAAAGAGAAATGGCTGAATGGGTGTCACAAACCGTCACTCGGATTAAAGATTTACAGCCTCAAAAAGTCTTAGAAATAGGTTGTGGAACCGGATTATTATTAACGAGAATAGCGCCGGATTGTACAGAATATGTGGGGATTGATTTTTCTCGTCCGGCTTTAGATCATATTCTGAAAGTTCAGCAGGTTATGGGGGGATTAGATCATATTACTTTATTAGAACGAACAGCAGATAATTTAGCGGGATTAAAACCCGAGGGTTTTGATACGGTGATTATTAATTCAGTGGTGCAACATTTCCCGAGTGCGGCTTACTTATTACAGGTTTTAGAAGGAGTCATTAAGCTGGTTAAAAAGGCGGGGAAAATCTTGATTGGGGATGTTCGGAATTTAGCGCTTTTACAAACCTATTGTACTTCAGTTGAAGTTTATCGTGGTAATGATAATCTCACCGCTTCCCCATTACAAGAAAGAATAACTCGTAGAGAAAAGGCGGAAGAAGAATTATTATTATCTCCATTTTTCTGGTTAGCATTACAACAACAATTTCCGCAGATTAGCCATGTTCAAATCAAACCGAAAGCCGGGAGATATCACAATGAATTAACCCGATTTCGTTACGAAGCGATTTTGCATATCAATGATTGTGATCTAAAACCTTTGAAAGAGATTCACTGGTTAGATTGGCAATCAGAACGGCTTAATTTAGTGGAAATTAAACGAATTTTAACGGAAGATAAACCCACTCATTTAGGAATTCGTGCTATTGCCAATCCCAGATTAAATCATGAAGTTTATACGAAAGACTGGTTGGATAAAGCGGGTCAAAAGAGTTCGATTAAACAGTTGAAGCAATGGTTATCTCAACAGCCGGAAAGGGGAATAGAAGTTCATACAATTTGTGAATTGGCTCAAGAGTTACCTTATCATGTTGAAATTAGCTGGATGAATACGGATGCGACCGGAAGGTATGATGTGGTTTTTCGTCATAAATCTTTGCCCTTTCAGCCGGCATTTTTTCCAATTGATTCTGCTATTCAAGAGCTATTAGTTTATGCCAATAATCCCTTACAGAACAAGTTTAATCAGCAACTCGTGTCACAATTGCGTAGTTTTCTGAAACAGAAACTGCCTGAATATATGATGCCAACCGGGATTGGGATTTTAGAAAAATTACCCCTAACCCCGAATGATAAAATAGACCGTCAGGCATTGGCTAACTTATCACCCGATAGTTATTTATTATCAGAAAATCAAGCTAACTTTGTTGCGCCTCGTACCCCAATTGAAGAAAGGTTAGCCTATTTATGGGGAGAGGTGCTTCAACTTGAGCAAATCGGTATTCATGATAATTTCTTTGAATTAGGCGGAAATTCTCTCCAAGTTATTGTTTTGTTGAATAGAATTCAAGAGGAGTTTAACAAAAATTTGCAAATGGTAGATTTATTTAAGTCTCCCACAATTGCTGAATTAGTGATTCAATTGCAAACCGAATTATCAACATCTAATACAATTGAAACAATAACGGCTCATTCCCCTGATGAAGTTCGTTACTACCCTCCTTCCTTTCTGCAAGAGAGATTTTGGACTTATCGTCATTTCGGCAGTTTTTATCAGATTCCTAACTATTTTCACCTCGAAGGAGATCTCAATATTGCTATTCTTGAAAAAAGTTGTAATGAGATTGTTCGTCGTCATGAAATCCTTCGTACCCAGTTACAAGAAATTAATGGTTCTTTAGTTCAGGTCGTCGTTCCGACGGCTACAAGCAATTTTTCAGTGATTGACTTACAGCATCTTCGCCAAATAGAACAACATCAAGAAATCGAACAGTTAATTCAGCAAAAAAGCCAAACTTTTGTTTTCCTGGATAAACATCCTTGGTTGTCTGTTACTTTGGTAAAATTGGCAGAAACCTCTCAGATTTTGCTAATTTGTCTGCATACTCTCATTGCTGATGAACGCTCGATTGAAATCGTTCTGCAAGAGTTGGGTGTTGTTTATGATGCTTTCCTGGCAGGCAAACCTTCCCCGCTGCCCGAATTACCTTTACAATATGGGGATTATGCCATCGCTCAACGTCAATCTTTGAGTGAAGCGTTACTGCAAGCTAGGCGTGAGTATTGGCAACAATGGTTAAGTCGTGAACCTCAACCGTTAGTTCTTCCCACGGATAAACCCTTGCCCCCGGTGCAGAGTTTCCAGGCAGAAACCTTTGAGAGTGAAGTTTCTCCTGAATTGACGGCTAAGCTTCAAACTCTCAGTCAGAAGCAACAGGTGACTCTGTTTACGACTGTAGCGGCAGTTTTGGGACTGTTACTCGATGGTTATCATCCAGGGGAAAGTGTAGTGCTTGGTGTTCCTGTCAGTGAGCGCAATCAGAAGCCGTTTGATTCTGTGATCGGAGATTTTGGTAAAATGTGGTTTTTAAGGCTTGATTTAGGCGCTCATCCCCTATTTTTACCTTTATTAAAGCGAATTCAACAGGAAATGCTTTCTGTTATTGCTGAGCAGGATGTGCCATTTCAGCAAATTGCTAAAACGTTTCAACCGCCAATTGAACGAAGTCAACGTTTTTTTAGAGTGTATTTAGATTTTTTATTGGGAACTCCAAAAGACGATTTAGAGTTATCCGGTTTAAGGGTGAGTTCTATCCCGTTTCAATCATCTATGGCGCGGGTGGATTTGGGTTTAATTGTCTGGCAAAAACATACTTATGAGGGAACAAGTCTTCAGGTGTGGTGGCGCTATAAAACAGATTTGTTTGAAGCCGATACTATTGCTCAGATGTCAGCACGTTTTCAGGATCTATTAGAGGAAGTCATCAATGAGCAATGAACAAGATCTCCCTAATCTCAAAGCAGAAGCAGTTTTAGATTCTCAGATTCGCTTTGACAATCCTCTGAGTCCAAATCTTGATAGTCCAAAATCAATTTTTTTAACAGGTGCAACTGGATTTTTGGGCGCTTATTTACTGAAGGAATTGCTTTGCCAAACGACAGCAAATATCTATTGTTTAGTTCGTTATCGTGAAGTTGAAACGGGAAAACAAATCCTTAAAAAACATCTGCAATTTTACCGGATTTGGCAAGAGTCTTTTGATGCTCGGATTATACCGATGATGGGGGATTTAGCTCAACCGCTGTTGGGTTTTTCTCAAGAACAGTTTAATCAATTAGCGGCTCAGATTGATATTATTTATCATAATGGCTCACAAAATAACCCGATTACTTCCTACTCTCAAATCAAACAAGTTAATGTTTTTGGCACTCAAGAAATCCTCCGTTTAGCGAGTCAAACTCAAACGAAACCTATTCATTTTATTTCCACAGTCGCTATTTTTTTTAGTCCAGCTTCTGCACAAATTCAGCCCATTAAAGAAATAGATTTTCCCATCGTTAATCCGGGTTTAAATACGGGTTATAAACAAAGTAAGTGGGTGGCTGAAGAATTAATCCACCAAGCACAAAAACGAGGTTTACCAGCCTGTATTTATCGACCGACAAGAATTCTGGGGGACAGTAAAACGGGTATTTATGGTAAGTTTAATAATTTCTTTCTTCAGTTTATCAAAATCTGTATTGAATCTGGAAAATATCCAGCTTTTGATGTTGATATTAATTTGATTCCCGTAGATTATGCCAGTCAAGCTATTCTTTATTTATCAAGACAACAGCAGCTTTTTGGTAAAACGTTCCATTTAGTCAATCCTGAGTCAATTTCTTGGAAAAAACTTTTTGAATTTATTAATGCTTGTGGTTATTTAACCGCAGAAATATCCGATGAAGCGTGGTTCGTGACTATTGAGAAGTATATTTTTGACTGTGGAGGTGAAGAAGCTGTTAATGCTTTATTGCCACGCTTTCTAAAGTCTGCTAAAATCATTAGTCTTTCTAAACCTAACTTTGACGTTAGCCAAACTCTCGAAGGATTAGCAACAAGTTCAATTGCTTGTCATCCAGTCGATACATCCCTGATGTCTAATTATTTATCCTATTGGAATTTGTAACTTATAAAGGGAATAGGCAACAGAAAAGAGGGTAAAGATAATTGTCTTTCCCTACTCCCAAATGCACAAATCGTTGATGTCAGAGTGAAGGTAATTAACTATGAGCCCAATAGTAACCTGTAACTCCCATTCCAATAATAGTCAAGCCCCCGACAACAAGAGTTAGACCTGTCAAAGTAGCCGCAGAAATTGCAGTAGCCGATGTTAGACCGAGAAATGATAGGGCACTTGCTACATTACTACCAATTGATACTGCATTAGAGAGTGTAGTACAACCACCAGCAACTAGACTGCCGCCACCGACTATGATTGATATATTCTTATTCATGTTATCTATTCTCCAAAATTAACCAGAATTGCGAGTAAAGAGTCACAGAGATATCACTGCTTACTTAAGAGAGGAATTAATGCTCGAACAGCAAGAGAAAGAGAAAGAACAAACATTAATATGCCTAAAACCACTAACCCGGAAAGACCCAGGAATTCATAGGAGTTGATTAATACAATACCGATAAGAGCTGAAACTCCTGAATAAAAGCTATTACCAGCTTGATCGAATTGAGTTTTCATACAACTTCCTCCATTAAATAATAATTGGAGTGTGAATTTTCCAAGTTATTTCACAAATAATTATACTGGGTTTTAGACAAACTCTACTGAGCTTCGTAGAGTGATTTTTAGCCGTCTCTTTCGCTCCCTAATCCTTACTCTTTTGTAGCCTCAACTTAGGTTAATAGATTTGAAATGATTTGTCAAGTCTATCCCCACAATGGCTCCCAATTGCTGTGCAGAATTGTCCTATAGGTAAAACAACTCAAATCTCGTCAATGAATTTCTCCTTGAGGCATTGGAACAGTTTTAAAGATGAATAAACCTCAGGAAACTTAGGATTAAAGTACATTATTAGTCATTCAATTATGACTGCAATGTGGCAGAATCCAGAGCCGGAAAATAACTGGTTTTTTGAAAGTATGAAAAATATAAATGAAGTAATTCTTCATCGACAGGAGGACAGGTGATTGATATATTTTTTAATTCAGTATCCGTTTGGATGCTATCAAATTGTGGTTTTTGGGGTGAAAATATTTTTGAGAATTTTAAAAGTAGTGATAAATATGAATATAATTTATCTTTAGGATTCTGGGAGGATTGAGACTTCATTTCTGCTAAAAAGTTATCATAACTCACCTTTTCTAGAGAGTAGCCTAAAAAACAAATTGAGTTTAAGAAACTTTCCCAAACTGTTGATTGCGGATTAATTAAATGAAAAACTTGACGGGCATTAGATTCTGCTTGGGATAAACCGACAATGGCTTGACTGACATAATCAACCGGAACAATATTAATTTGTGTGGATAAATAGGGGAATTTTCCTAATTGAATACAAGCTTTTAAGAAAATACACAAGAAATCTTGAAAGTTACCGTTCATTCCCGTTTGACTATGCCCAATAATTCTTGAAGTTCGATAAATACAAGCCGGTAAACCTCTCTGTTGTGCTGCCATAACTAACTGTTCTGCTACCCATTTACTTTGTCGATAACCGCCTTTAAGATCGCAATAGTCTGGAATATCCGCTTCAACTATTTTCTCATCTGAATCATGAGTTTCACTTAAGAAAACGCCAAGAGTAGAGACAAAATGAACGGGTTTTGTTTGCAGAAGGCTGGCTAAGCGCAGCACTTCTTGAGTTCCTAATACATTTGCTGGTTTTAAGGTAGAATAAGGACGAGCAGAATTAACCCATGCTCCATTGTGATAAATAATATCAATAATTCCAGCTAATTCATTAAATTCTGCTGGAGACAGACCCAATAAAGGTTTAGCTAAATCTCCAACAACGGGAATAATCCGAGAACTAAAACGTTCTTGCCAAAGTGAATAAAACTCTAAATGTTTTTGGAGACGATTTTTGCCCTCTTCAGTCTGACTACAACGAATCAGACAATAAATATTTGCTGTGGTTTTGTGGAGAAGTTCGTCGAGTAAATAAGCACCGAGAAAGCCTGTTGCTCCTGTTAACAAGATAGATTTTGGCTTGAGTAAATTGTCTGACAGAGGGTTTTGAAACTGGATAGAGGAATCTAAAATGGCTTCGGCTTTCAAGTCTAGATTTTTAGGAGGAGTATTAATCATAAATTAATGTATTAATGTATTTTTTTATTACTTTCTAAAGCTTTTTCACGAATGAGTTCAGCACTAGATAGATAAGAACATTTTCTCCAAAAACGAGACCATTTAACTGAATAAAGTTCTTGTTCTTCTTTAGGAAAGTGGTTAAGTTTCTCTTCAAATAGACGGCGATAACGATCTACTTCGGCTTGTAAATAATAATGCGCTTCTTCTCCATACATTTTCTCAAATATCCAGTAAGTATTGTAATTACCTGCTGCCACATCTTCTTGATAAGAATAACAGTCATCTGCGAATTCTATTAAAACTTCTCGAGGTAACATCAGTTCAAAAACTTCAGGTCTGTAAGATTTACCTAATATCTGAATTAATGTACAATGAAGAATCCTCAAATCACTAGAACGCAATTCTGAAGCGCGAACTACGTCTTCATAAGTGATTGTTTCAGAAGTTACCAACTGGCTTTCCAATTTAAAATATTCTTCTAGCTTTTCCAACTGATTTAAGATTGTAGGATGTTCCAAATTCAGTTCTTTCAAAAGAGATTGAATGATTGTCTTTCTCTCATCCCATGGAGAAATTGAAAGTTGAGTTAATGGTGAGTTACTAGTTTGATTGTTCTCAATTTCGTTATCGGCTTCATAAATAAGAGATTCAATAAATACTAACAGTGGATAACATTTCTCAAAACAATCATCAACAGAAATGTTATAAATTGAGCCATATAGCTTAAATATAATTTTAAGCATTGTAGTACTCTTGGATATACTATGGTAGGAAAGGCCGTAGAGAGTTTGACTAACAGATTGGGTATTCATTTTTTATCCTCCTTTTTTTAATTGTTGAAAATATATTAGTATAACTAGTATTAGATATCTTGGATTCTTTAACTTCAATTAATAATTGACTTCATTTCATACCCAGCCTCCTCACATAAAGGTTGACAATAAATATTTAATTTTTCTATAGTTTCTGGAGTCATTGAACTTTTCCATGCGTCTATTTTACCGATTCTAAATGTTCGGGCAGAAGGATTATAAATGTGACTGAGTTGAGCTAAAATATTATCATCAAAAGAAATGTTTAAATAGGAGCAAATTTTGCTCATCACACCTTTTTGTTTTTCAGCACTTCCCCCACCTTCTTCCCCCACTAAGTCTTCAAAACGGATAAATAAACAATTCTTTTCTTGCCGCCAAGCTAGCATATCACGATATACTTCAGCAAAACTTTTGATTTCCACACCCGCTTTTACGGCATATCCCCCCTCTAAAATAAAATCTAAGCGTTGAGTCGGGGACATTAACTTAAAATCATTTTCTAAAAAGTGCTTTGCTGGCATTTTCCCAGTATCTAAAACAAAAGGAATAGAAGAAAATACCACAGCACGCGGGTCACGAATAATGAAAATATGGTGATAATTTAAGTCACGAATAATGGGGTTTAATAAAGGTGTCCAAGGAATATGACCTAAAATATATTTTTTTTGAGAAATCAGAGTTAACCAATGTCGAAACGTTGCGGAATTGACATGACACGGCGTTAAAGCACCAATGCTGATTTGTTCATTAGATTGTACTTGATTTTTCAATCTTTTTTTAACTTCTCGATAGTTAAAGAATAGAGGTGCTTCTGTTACTTCTCCTTCTTCAAAATGTTCTTGATATCCCAATATTTCCACAGCATTTGCCAACAAATGCGTACCACTTTTGGGTAAGGAATTGATGAGTAATCTATGGTTTTGTAACTCTGTAGAGGACATAAATATTTTAGGTTTTAGGTGTTGGATTTTAGGTTTTACGTAAAACGCTAATTATTCGTTACTGAAATCTATAAATATACGAACCTTCGTTGCTATAAGTGTAATCAAAACAAGAAATACTCAGTTTTTGAAGATATTCACCGCTCCCCATATCGAATGAGCAAATCAGTTGAGATAAATCCCAAATCTAATACGCACCAGCCCCCCTTCAAAAAGGGGGGAAAATTAAAAATTAATTAAAACATTCCAATAGGTGGGACATATTCAGGATCAATTCGTACATCTAATACAGTGGGTTTGGAATCGCTATAAATGGCCTGATAGTCTAATTGTTTCAAATCTTGACTATTATGAATTATATAACCATTTGCTCCCATTCCTTTGGCGATTTGACTGAAATCAACGAAAGGTAAACTAAACGCTAAAGATTCAGTTCCCGTTTGCCGATGTCTGTGTTTCACCATACCATAAGATTGATCGTTGAGAATAATAAAAATGATGGGTAATTGTTCATTAACCGCAACAGCAAGTTCGTTGCCATGCATTAAAAAACAACCATCACCTGTCAGACAAACAACCGGGGTATTTTTAGCCCCTAAAGCTGTGCCAATTGCACTGCCAATTCCCCACCCCATTGGTGCTGTTGCGACTGCTAAACGGTAATTTTCTGGGCGAGGTGGAAAGAAATAATGAATCGCCCAAGCTAGCCAATTTCCCACATCAATTAAATAGCGAGTTTCTGGGGGAAAATATTGTATCAGTTCACTAATTAATTGTTGAGGTTTAACGGGGGAATGATCGTCTAACAGTTGATAGCTGTCGGGTTCTTTAACTGTAATTTGAGTGGGGTGATAGGGATGAGGATCGGGGTTAGATAATTCAGGAGATGAGGGAATAGAAAACTGTTGCTTTAATTGTCCTTTTTCTTCAGCCGTTTTTAGGCGATCGCGTAATTGTTCAAAGATCGTTTTAATCGTCCCTTGAATCTGCATTTGTGCCATCGGAGAACTCTTAAAACATTGAGGATCGTGATGAATATGGACTAATTTGTTAGTTAATAATGCTTCATCCCATTTAGAGGTTTCCCATTGTCCTAAATTCAAACCGACTGCTAAAATTAAACCCACAGATTTATCTGTTAATGCTTGACGGGCTGTTTGATGTCCCGCAAAACCAAATACACCTTTTGCTAAGGGATGATAAGGATTAATGCAAGTTTTTCCGCCTTGAGTCGTGGCAATAGATGCGTTAATTAATTCTGCTAATGCGATAATTTCTGAGGCAGCTTCTGTACAGTCTTGACCTATCCAGAAAGCGATTTTTTGACCTTGATTTAATACATTACATACAGTATTACAAAGGTCATTTAACCCTTTCAAATCAATTAATGAAAGAGTTTGAGTTAGCAACTGAGGCGCATGGGGATAAGCAAGAGATGGGGAGGTTTCAGCGCGGAAAAGATTGACAGGAATGCTAATATGAGCCGGGCCAGAAGTTGAACCCAAAGCGGTTGTTAAGGCAGCAACTAATTTTCTTTCTAATTGATTAGGATGGGTCACAAGGGTGTTGTAACGAGTACAATGTTTGAACATCGCCACTGTATCAATCGTATCAGGAGATGATTCTTGAAAGGCACTCCAACTAAAATGAGATAACATCGTTTGTGCAGTGATAACCAGCAGAGGAATTCCTTCTGCATAAGCGGAGGCTACCCCAGTTATTAAATTAGTACTACCTGGCCCTGTTGTGGCACAACACACTCCTATTTTCCCGGTTTCACGGGCATAACCATCCGCCATAAAAGCCGCACCCGTTTCATGACTGGTTAAAACGGCACGAACTTTTCCTCGTCTTTCACTGCGTGCTAAGGCTTCGTAGAATGCGCTATTATGCCCGCCTGGAACACCAAAAACATATTCTACTCCCAATTGTTCTAAATAATTTACGATTAAATCACTGAGGGTTCCTTGTTGATTTTGTTCAGGGGAAATCAGCTTTCCTGGAGATGAGGTTTGTGAAATCATTAGATCTTAATTTTTTAGATTAGCGATGATTAAAATAGTCACAATTTTTTTACATTTTGGCAATCGTTTGAAGTCCCCGATCATGAGAATCAGTTTTAAGATTTATTACGGGCTCAACTTTAGAGTTATACCCCTCAAAAGTGTAACCCAATAAAGCAATATCTTCCTGAAAGTGTTCTTGGACTAATTTAATAGTTTTATCATTGTAATATTCCCGATAATCCCTATGTCTGGACTGGTTTAAATAGGGAAGAGACACCTGTAGATTGAGTCGTTGGCAAAGGTGATTAAAATCTGTTTCTAACGTTTCGTATCGGCCGACAAAATCAACAATTAATTGTCCTTCCGAGTCAGTAATGATTTCTGTTTGTAGTTTTGTAGCGCCTTTGGGAAAGGGATTTTTTGTATGAATTACCCATTGTAAATATTCTTCAAAACCCGCCATTGATTTAACTAATTCATGGCGAATATGGTTTTTTTCTTTCAGAATAAAGTGATAATAAGATACCTGCCAGTCCCAAGGATTTCTGACAAAAGCAAACTTATAAAAACCATTATAAACTTCTTCGGGCAATTCTTTCTTAGCATCTCTTGCCTTAGCGTGCCAAAGAGAAGATTCCCATATTTCATAAAGGGGATTAATTTTATCTCCTAACAGTCTTTGAGGGCGATTAATTTTGAACTTTTCAGGTTCTTGAGCATAAGGTTTTAATGCTTCCTTAATACTGGTTCCCGCCGCTTTAGTGACATGAAAAAAAATGAACTGATGGCTGTAAGATATTAACATTGATGCCTCACTTCAAACTCCAACAATTACTTAAAATAGTCTATTTTTGTTTTTGATGCAAAAATTAGATTAATCCGCAAACTCTCCTACCATTACACAACTCACCCCTGACAAATTATTTACTAAAAGCACAGCGTTTAAATCTTTCATGACTGTTTTCAGGTAAATTGGCAGGTATGGCTGCAGGGCGTAAGCCAGCTTCTTCGATTAATTGCATCATCCGCTCATTTGGCATAGGATGCAAACGCCAATGAAATAAATGTTCTGTTTGCGGGAATTAGATACCACTTTCATGTCTTCTTGAAATGCCCCATCTTGCCAACCGCACCGCATAAATAGTGTCCATTCATCACTGGAATCTGCCTTTTGTTCTCGCCATTCTTCCCAAGTTTCCACTCCCTCTAAGTTACCGCTACCATTACAAAGCAACACAATCCCATCATCTGCTAATAGACGACGGGTATTTTTAAGACAAGCTAGCCTTTGTTGATCATTCTGTAGATGCAGAAACTGACCAGCACCGAAAATAATCAGCTTAAAATCGTTTCTTTCGAGGTTAGGATTCACCATATCTGCTTCAATGAATTCAACCCTTTGTCTAATATCTGGTTGAACATGATGGAGTTTCTGCTCTAAAATTTTTAGCATAGCAGGGGCATTATCCAATCCTGTGATAGTGTAACCCATCTCTGCTAATGGCAGTAAATTAATTCCCGTACCGCATCCCATCTCTAAAATAGGACTGCCGAAAATTTCAGCACAATGGGGAAAAAACTCCCTACTTTTGGCCTCGTATCCTCTTCCTGATTTTTCGATAATAAAGTCATAAAGTTGAGCAAATACGAGATCATCGTAGGTGTAGGTTATTGTTGTCATAAATTGCTCCAAAATCTCTTTGCATAATATCACGCCAAAGAGTGCAACACGATAAACTTTCAAGACATCTTCCATGTCCACTAAAAATTCACCATTGTCCACTAAAAATTCAGCATTCAGTTGAGGTGGAATGACTTCATTTTGGGTAGAAATTGGGTATGAGGATTTTTACTGTTGTCTCTAATGAATCGAGGAAACTTAAGTAAGCAACAGTGGCAGAGGTTAAAACCGTTACTTCCACAACTTTTATCCCAACGGATAAGACCCATCATGATGACCGCACAGCTATAGGAATACGTGGAAACATAGTAGGTTTGTGGCTGAGTTTCCCAATATTGCCAGCTAAACCTCCATTTCTTTTCGAGTTCCTTCTTTTGTAGTAGAAGACTTTGAAAGTTGCTGAATTGTTATTTGCATGACAGAGATTCGTTCAGCTCAACTGATAACAGTTGGTTTCTCAAATAATGTTCGTAAAGGAATATCCATTTGAAAGGCTTCACGTAGACGAGAATTAACACGAGTTGCCAGTAAAGAATGTCCTCCTAGTTCAAAAAAGTGATCGTGAATTCCCACTTTTTCAACTTTTAAAACGTCTTGCCAGATGGTGACAATTTTTTCCTCTACTGGGTTTTGGGGTGCAACATAAACTGATGCTTTCTGTATCAATTTCTCGGGTTTAGGAAGGGACTGTTGATCGAGTTTTCCGCTGGGAGTTAAAGGAAATTGATCTAATATGATGAAATCAGCGGGAATCATATAATGAGTGAGTTTATCTTCTAAAAATCTTTTGATATTTTGTTTTATTTTCTGAATATCATCTGAGGTTTTCCCCAGAATTAAATAAGCGATTATCTGTTGTTCATTTAAATGATTATTCTGAACCACTACCCGGCAAGCTTTAACATCTGGATGCTGTTGTAATACAGTTTCTATTTCTGTGAGTTCAATTCTAAAACCACGGATTTTCACTTGATAATCCAGTCGGCCTAAATACTCTAAGTTTCCATGATTGAGATATCGGACTAAGTCTCCAGTTTTATACAAACGACTCGATTTTTTATTAGTATTAAACGGATTAGGAATAAATTTATCAGCGGTTAATTCGGGACGATTATAATATCCTCGCGCTAGTCCTACACCCGCAAGATGTAACTCTCCAGGCACACCAACGGGTACGGGTTGTAAATGAGAATCAAGCACATAAATCTGAGTATTAGCAATGGGAAAACCAATGGGAACAGTCGATATATTATGATTGCGAATACATTGCCAAGCAGTGACATCAATTGCCGCTTCTGTGGGGCCATAAAGATTATATAATTCAACATTAAAATGTTGATAAAAGTGATTTTTAAGTTCAATATTTAAAGCTTTACCGCTACAGAAAACTCGCCGAATTGATTGACACTGTTCTAAGTTTTTTTCTTCATTGAGGGGACAAAATGCAGGGTTGTAATCTGTTGATGAATAATTAAGTTGACTAAATAATAACTATCTTTGTGACCTTCAGGTTTAGCCATGACTAAACAAGCACCATTAAGCAGAGGCCAGAAGAATTCCCAGACGGATACATCAAAGCTATAAGGTGTTTTTTGTAAAATGCGGTCGCTTGTTGTTAATTGATCTGTATTTTGCATCCAAAATAAGCGATTATATAATCCTTGATGAGTGTTAATAACTCCTTTCGGTTTACCTGTCGAACCGGATGTATAGATCACATAAATACTATTTTGATTGGTAATATTATTACTTAGATTTGAAGAGGGTTTTTGATCGATTATGGCTTCTAAATTGTGGTTTAAAACAATAACATTTGCTTCTTTTTATGAAATAATAGAGAGTAATTTTTCTTGAATCAGGAGAGTTGAAACATTAGCATCTTTTATGACGAATTCTAGTCGTTCTTTGGGATCAGATGGATCTAGCGGAACATAAGCTCCCCCAGCTTTGAGAATAACAAGAATAGCAATTAACATTTCGAGGGAACGTTCAACACAAACCCCGACTAAAGATTCTGATTTAATTCCCTGTTGTTGTAAGTAATGTGCTAGTTTATTAGCTTTCTGATTAAGAGCATGATAAGTTAAATATTGTTCTTCAAAAACAAATGCGACAGCATCGGGGGTTTGTTCGACTTGTCGTTGAAATAATTCATGAATACTTTGAGTATTGGGATAATCAATTGCAGTATTATTCCAGTCAAAAAATAGCTGTTGTTGTTCAGTTTCAGTTAAAAATTTTAGTTCTCCCAAGCGTTGCTGAGGATTAGCAATTATTTTTTCAAGTAATAGGCAAAAATGTTCTAAAATTCGGTTGATTGTTGCTGTATCAAACAGATTATCTGCATGTTTAAACTTAATTGATGGCTCTGAACTCAGTCCGACTAATATTGTCAGTGGAAAATTTGTCCACTCAATTGAAGTAACATCTTGAATCGTAATACTTTTATCGGATTCTACTAAAGTTGTATCTATTGGATAATTTTCAAAAACTAAAAGGGTTTTAAATAAAGATGAACCAGGAGTGATATCGCTCCATTTTTGAATATCTAATAAAGAAGTATATTCATATTGTAAAGTTTCTGATTGTTGAACTTTGAGTTGCTTTAACCATGAAATTAAAACAGCTTGACCGGGAACTCGAACTCGAACAGGTAGAGTATTAATAAATAAGCCAACCATTGATTCAACACCAGCTAAAGTAACTGGACGACCAGAAGAAGTGGCACCAAAAATAATATCTTCCTGATCGCTATATCGACTTAGAAGTATTGCTAAAGCACCTTGAATAATGGTATTTAAAGTCAGTTGATAATTTTGAGCAAAGGATTGCAGTGCGGATGTTGTTGTTTGAGACAGTTTAATCTGTTGCTCTTGTTGCTGATGTTTAGCATCTAAAGGATTTAAGTTTTTCTCAATTCTCCAAGTGGTTGGAGTTGTAAAACCTTTTAATTGTTCTTTCCAGAATTTTTCAGCCATTGAAATATCTTGTTGATTTAACCAAGCAATATATTCACCGTAGGAACGAGTTTTGGGTAAAGGTAACTGCTGATAAATATCTAAGACTTCTTTAATCACTAATGCCGCAGACCAACCATCAAGAATTAGATGATGTTGAGTCCAAACCAGTTTATATTTGTTGTCTGTCAGTTGAATTAAGTTAAGTCGAATTAAAGGCGGTTTTTTGAGATTAAAAGTTTCTTTTCGATCAGTTTTTAATAAATTTTCTAGTAATTGTTGCTGTTTATCACTTGAGAATTCTCGCCAATCTAGTTGTTGCCAAGCAAGCTTCTATTTCTCTGGTTATTCCTCCTCAACATTATACTCGTGCGACGAGCATGGGTGCTGCGCTCAATTATGGTTCAAGTATTCTAGCTCCGGCATTAGCGGGAAGTCTCTATCCTGTGATTGGATTAAAAGGAATTCTTGTGATTGATATCTGCACTTTTATCGTTGCGTTCGCCACCTTATTATTCATATCTATTCCTCAACCTGAAGCCAATAATTCTAGTGATTTATCTCAACAAACAATTTGGAAAAAAATTACATTTGGATTTTCTTATGTGTGGTCAAAATCAGGTTTATTAGCATTATTAATGATTACAACTTTATTTGGATTTGCTCATGATATGGGTGCTGCAATTTATGAACCGATGATTTTAGCGCGGAGTGGTGGAGATGGTAATATACTCGGATTTGCGGCATCTGCGGCAGGCGCTGGAGGAATTACGGGTGCAATTATTGTCAGTATTTGGGGAGGAACAAAACGCCGCATTAATGGGGTATTATTGGGGATGATGGGAGCAGGAATTAGCAAAACTATTTTTGGTTTCGGTCAAACTGCCTTTGTTTGGATTCCCGCGCAATTTTGTTCTTCAATGAATTTTCCGCTAATAGGAAGTTCAGATACCTCAATTTGGTTAACTCAAGTTGCACCGGATATTCAAGGACGAATTTTAGCGATGCGATCGCTAATGCGTCAGAGTGTTTCGGCAGTTGCTTATTTAATTGCAGGGCCTTTAGCTGATTATATATTTGAACCCGCAATGCAACCGGGAGGGGTGTTATTACCGTTATTTAGTCCTTTATTTGGAACCGAAAAAGGCGCAGGAATTGCATTATTATATGTCATTAGTTCAGTTGGTTTATTGGTGATTGGATATTGGGGATTTCAGTTAAAAAGTTTAAAAACTGTTGAAAATCCAGTTAGTTGACTTTTACTACATTGCTAACGGTATACTGTTGAATCGCTTTAGGTTTTACCTGCTCACCCGATCTCAGGACACTGAGAACTTTTCCATTTAGTTTAACTCTCGCTTTATAGCTGCCTTGCACAGATGAATCAGGGGAAGTGTAATCAATTCTAACATCAACCCAAGTGGATTTTTGCTCTAGTCGTTTTCGCAATATTTTAGCTTTAGCCAAAGGAATGAACCGCAGAACTTGTTTCAAAAGATAGATAAAGATTCCGCCTTGATCTTGAGCCATAACCTGACCCGATTTTTTGTAATTAAACCAATCCCAACCCACTTGATCCCAGATTTCTCGTTCGGCAATTTGTTCAAACTTTCCTAAACCTGACCAACCGCGATAATATGGTTTTAAATCTACTATATTTCCTTTTTGATGGATTAAAGTATCTAGAATATCTGACTCTAAATGTCCCCAAAAAAAACCATAAGGAAAATCAATTAAAGTAGGTGCAAATTGATGTCCC
Source organism: uncultured Lyngbya sp. (assembly GCA_964434975.1). GTDB lineage: Bacteria > Cyanobacteriota > Cyanobacteriia > Cyanobacteriales > Microcoleaceae > JAAURB01. Next base: position 12,580 of record CAYSWY010000048.1, on the reverse strand, counting down.
CAAAAATGATTTGTTTGCCAAACTCTTAGTTTTGTCTGAGAATTAGCTGCATATTTTTGCCGTAATTCCTGATACAAAGGATAACCAAACCGACCACAGGCGCGGTCCACTTCTGTGTGAGTACAAACTAATACTTCTCTAATTTATTGAGTATTTTGCTGATAATGATTATACTGTTTTAGGTTTTGAGGTTGAATTAAGATCGCGTTAATTACAGCAGTGAGTTCAGCTTCAGGGACGAGGTATTCCTGTTTATAAAACTGAGAAAATAATATATTAGAACGAGAGTAATAAAACACTCGAATATAACCCGGTTGAGAATAGTCTTCATCCGGAATAACTAACATCGGTTTCAGCATTACTTTCGGATTAAGTTGTTCCCACTGCTTTAATCATTCAACCACAGGCTGAAGTAAAGGATGATGTTTCCAAGGGTTCGTTTTCCAAGGCTGAGGAACTTCTAAAATCAGCCATTGTTCAGCGGTGGGAGCAGTTCCAATGGGGTCTTCTCCATTGGCTTTTGAAATTACATTACAGTAAGTACATTCAGTTTGATTTTTTTCCAGTTCTGATAAAGTCATATAACAATATAATTTAGATTGTGTACAAAATCCGTAGTTTTTAAAAACTCAGTACTGGCATTCCTAACCGCCGCTAAAAAGATACTCCAGTTGATTAATCTTTCTCCCTGCTTTTATTACTTGAGATATATTCTCAACTCCGCTCATGATATGATACAGAGAGGTTTGTAAAAAAACCAGAGTTTTCTTTAACTTTCAGTTGTGCAAATTAGTTAATAATCAATTCGTATTCTATTTTATAAATGACCACTACAAAAAACGTTAATCATTGGTTTACTTATCCTCAACCCAACCCTGAAGCAAAATTACGCTTATTTTGTTTTCATTATGCTGGAGGCGGATCATTAATATTTCGCAATTGGTCTGATTATTTATCCTCTAATATTGAACTGTGTGCAATTGAACTTCCAGGACGAGGAAGACGCTTGTGTGAAACGCCATACACTGAACTTAAAGCCTTAGTTACAGCCTTAAGTTTAGTGATTCATTCCTATTTAGATAAACCCTTTGCTTTTTTTGGTCATAGTATGGGTGGTTTAGTGAGTTTTGAATTGGCGCGTCAACTCCGTCGAGAGTATCATTTAAGTCCACAGTGTTTATTTGTTTCAGGCTGTCGTGCGCCACAAATTCCCGATCCCGATCCACCCATTCATCAATTATCAGACTCAGAATTTATTGAAGAATTACGCCGCTTTAATGGTACTCCAGAAGCGATTTTACAAAATCAAGAATTGATGGAATTATTATTACCCAGTTTACGGGCTGACTTTACTATTTTAGAAACCTATACTTATCAATCGTCACCTCCATTAGATTGTAAAATCATAGCATTTAGTGGTGTTGAAGATCGAGAAGTCAGTCAAACAGAGATGCAAGCTTGGCAACAACAAACCAATGCCAATTTTTATTTACATACTCTTCCGGGCGATCATTTCTTTCTGCATTCTCATCAGTTGACTTTGCTACAATTACTTAATCAAGAAATTACTCAAATTTTAAGAACTTCTTAAAGCAACAATAGGGTCAAGTTTTGCGGCTTGTTGGGCAGGAACCACTCCAAAAAATAGCCCAATTCCACCAGAAACACTGACAGCTACTGCGATAGCAACAGTGGAAACTCCAGCTTCAAAAGGAGTTAATGCGCTAATAATCAGTACGCCACTAATTCCCACAACTGTACCCATTAATCCCCCGACAACGGATAGAATAATTGCTTCAATCATAAACTGCATTAAAATATCCTTTTGAGAAGCACCAATGGCTTTTCGGAGTCCAATTTCTTGAGTGCGTTCGGGAACAGAAACGAGCATAATATTCATAATCCCAATGCCACCCACTAATAAAGAAATTGCTGCTATTGCTGCCAGTAATAACGTCAATGCATCTGTAATTCGTTCGAGTCTTTCCATTAAATCTTTTTGACTGCGAACCGTAAAATCATCTTCATTAGTAATTTTATGTCGCAGACGCAACAAATTTTCAATCTGAAATTGAGCCGCCTGCATTTTTGATTGCTCTTCAACAGCAAGCCGAAATAAATGTCACCTGAGTGCCATAAGGTGAGGTATTTCCAGTTATTTTATTTGCCATTGTTGTCACTGGAATAAAAGCATTCATATCTTCATTGTTTCCTAAAGTAGAACCTTTAGGCTGCATCACACCCACCACTTATAAACTAATATTTTTAAGTCGCACCGATTTTCCTAAAGGATCTTCATTGCTAAATAATTGTTCAGCAATTTCTGAACCTAAAGCCACAACTTGCTGATTCCGTTTTAAATCTAAATCACTAATAAATCGACCTCTGGCTACATCAAAACTCCGCACTGTCAAATACTCTGGAGTCGCTCCCAATAAAGCCGCAGACGCATTTTTTTCCCCGGTAATAAATGAGTTGAATTCCTGTTATCGAAGCAGCCACTTCTTTAATAGATAGAACCTGTTCTGCAATGGCAATTGCATCTTCTAAAATTAAAGTTTGAGGGTGATAAACGGGGCGACTTTGGGCTTCTGGACTACCGGGAAGCACGAATAATACATTCGGCCCAAAAGAATCAATTTGTTGACTGACGAATTTTCGAGCGCCTTCTCCTGCGCCGACCATGCCAATTACCGAAGCATTTCCAATAATAATTCCCAGCATCGTTAAACTACTTCGCATCTTATGAGCCAGTAGTGTTTGGACTGCCATTTTAACGTGTTCTAAAAAATTCATCGTTTGATTTTAATTACTGTGTCTCCCAGTCAGTTTGAGTTGATGCTGCTCACAATATCATCAAATCCCTTACTTGATAAATAATCTCATTAAGTGATAAGCTTTTGACTATTCTTTAATAGAATTGCAACCAATGCTGACGATTCGTGGGTTAAGCAAGACATACGGTAACGCAATCAAAGCTCTACAGGATGTTTTATTAGACATCAGTCCTGGCATCTTTGGCTTACTGGGGCCAAATGGGGCGGGTAAATCCAGGTTGATGCGAACCCTAGCGACTCTCCAGGATGCAGATTCTGGCTCTGTTAAACTTGATGGTATAGACTTACTCAATCAACCTCAAATTGCTCGACAACAGTTAGGATATTTACCTCAAGACTTTGGAGTGTATCCCAATGTTTCGGCTGAGGAATTATTAAATCAATTGGCAGTTTTTAAAGGATTTATTAACCCTAAACAACGTAAACAAATAGTTAATCAACAGTTGCAACTGGTTAATCTTTACCCTCAGCGTCAACAGAAACTCGGCACTTTTTCCGGTGGAATGCGGCAAAGATTTGGGATTGCTCAAGCCCTTTTAGGCTCCCCTAAACTGATTATTGTCGATGAACCCACTGCTGGCTTAGATCCAACAGAACGGATTCGATTTCAAAATTTATTGGCAGAGATTAGTCAAGATCGAGTGTTATTACTTTCAACCCATATTGTGGAAGATGTAGCTGAATTATGTCCTCAAATGGCAATTTTAAATCAAGGAAAAATTGTTCGTTCAGGTAGTCCTACTGTGTTAACAAAAGCACTTCAAGGTAAAATTTGGACAAAAGTTGTCAATGATTTTGAAGTTAATAATCTGCTGGATAATTGTAAATTAATTACCTCTCGAATGTCGCGCGGTTCTCGTTGTATTCGAGTCTTGAGTGATGTTCAACCGGATAATAATTTTCAGGTCGCAGAACCGGATTTAAATGATGTTTATTTTACAGCGTTATTGGATGAGCATCAGGTTAAATTGGAAAAAGTTATGGATGTGACACTTTGAAGCGATCTGTAAGATCCTTCAGTCAGCATTAAGTTAAGATGTATATATGGTTTGTTATTAAGGAATTGTAATGCCTACTTCAATTAGTATTTTTAACAATAAGGGTGGGGTTGGAAAGACGACATTTCTGTTTCATGTTGCACATCGATTGGCAGATCAAAATCAAAAGGTTTTGATGGTGGACTGTGATAGCCAATGTAATCTCACTGCCTATGCACTGGATGATAAAGCTATCGAACGCGCTTGGACTGAAGGAGCAAGAAATGGTGGAAATAGTATCTACCGTCTAATTGAGCCAGTGGCACGAACAACCGGAGACGTTCGAGATCGTGCTCCTGTCAAGTTAAGTGATTCGCTCTTTCTACTACCGGGCGATCTCTTACTAAGTAATTTTGAAGATCGTCTTGGTGATACTTGGAATAGTGCAAAGGGTGGAAATGAAGCTTCTCTACGTGCACAGTCAGCTATTTTCCGTGCAATTAAAAATGCCACAGAAAAGACAAAAGCGGAGATTATCTTAATTGATTTAGGCCCGAACCTTGGTGCGCTGAATCGTGCTGTTCTTGGTGGAACAGACCATGTGATTGTTCCAATTTCACCCGATCTGTTTTCAATTCGTGGAACAGAAAATCTAGGTAGTAAACTTGCAACTTGGAGAAAAGAGTGGGATCAGTGCAACGATGCTTGGTCTGGAGATGATTTACCTATACCTAAAGGACGGCCTAAATTTCTGGGTTACGTAGTGCAACAGCATAACTTACGTAACAATGATGCTGGTATGACGAAGGGATGGCAGATATTTGGGAACAGTGTTGAGCAATCTGTACGCAAGAATATTGTTGACCGACTGCTTCCACTTGATCAAGTTATTGTCCCTCGTGATGGCAATTACAAGCTTGGTATGATTCCAAACCTCCACGGCCTCATTCCTTATTCAATGAGAGCACGAAAACCTATTTATAAATGTACATCAAAAGATGGCTTACGTGGAGCACATATAAACCGTGCTGCTAAGAGTAGTGCTATTTTTGATCCAGTAGTTTCGTTGATTAACGAAATGATATTAGCAGCAGCATAATAAGTAGAGCTGTAGGGTGCATTAATTAAATTTGGAGACAACGACAGATAGAATAATGCGATCGCCGTAGGTTAGGCTCAGTAAAACTCTTGAAACATAGCATCCAATAAACCAGAGGAGACTCGAAATGAAGTCTGTTTGAGGCGTTGAATTGTAGTTACCGGATCAATTAAGTTTCGTCGTGCTGCCGTCTTAAGAACTCCAAGCAGTCCACTCACTTTAAGACCTCTCAATTTAGCAACTTTTCGAGCATATTTCTCATCAATAACAATCAAGTCCGCTGATAATTTCTCTGCCAGAAGAATAGCATCTCTTTCTCCCCGATGTAAAATGTCTAATTCATGATCTTCTGCTACTTCTACCGAACGAACCTCTATCCAATTGGGAGAATAGCTCAACCATAACCTGAGTTATTCAGGTGAACCCTCTGCCGTCAGTTCCTCATAAACAGCCTGAGGAATGAAAACCTTATCAAACAAATTTGGGAGAATCTCAATGGCTTCAATCAAAACCAGATAACAAATTGATGAGGTATCAGAAACAACCGTCATGAAGATAGAACCTCTTGAATGGTTTGGATATTTTCCTCAAGGTCTGCTTCAGTGTAATCTAAATGAACTTGATGTTGATGTAAAAATTCTTCAACTTCCCACCGTGAAGTAAAATTAAGCAGCACTTGAATCTGAGCAGCAGTCATCACACCAGAACGATAAGCTTCAATCGCAAGAGACTCTAGCAACTTACGAGGAAGATTATCCCATTCTTTCTGCAATTGTTGTCCTAGCTCTTCAGGAATCTCAATAGTAATTTGCATCATTTAAAAAATGAATTTCATACTTATATTCTATCTTGCACATAATATTACTGAAGAGTCGAGTAGCAGCTAGCCAGTGATAAAATACAGTCTAGAGGTTTCATACTCCAGGAAATCGCGCAATGACAATAGTTGTTACCCTTAGCCCTGAAGCAGACGGTGCCTTTCTACGGTTGTCTCAGGTTACCTCTCTGTAGCGATATCCCATTCCCCAACTTTAAACTTATGTCTGCAATTTTAAACTTTGAAATTATCTACCATCTTCGCCGCCCGACATTTTGGTTAATTACAATATTATTTTTTGTGATTGGATTAACTGATATTGTGTCTAAAGCCGAACAGGGGAATGCTTTTTTCTTTGTTAATAGCCCTTCACAGATTTTTCAAACCACAATTTTATATACAATTTGGTGAATTAGTCAATCAATGGCAGTCAGAGGGACGCAACTATTTTCAATATCAATCTACGACTCCCGACCGACAAAAGTTTACGATTTATTCGGGTCAATATGATGTTTATAGAAATAATAATTATCGAATTCCGATAGAAGTTTATCATCATCCTCAACATCAACAAAATGTAGAGTTAATTGCTGAACAAGTCGGAAAAGCTCTAATATTTTATGAACAAAAATTTGGTAATTATCCGTTTGAACAAGTTCGAGTCGTTGAGTTTGTTTACTATGACGGTATGGTATTTTCCGAAGGCGGTGTAATTGGAATTCCTGAAGTTTTAGTCTGGAAAAGTGAAGCTCAAGGACTCGGAAAAGAAAGTATTATTGATTGGGTGACTTATTTATTGGGTTATTCTTGGTGGGAAGAGCAAATTATTTCTGCTGATGTTGCTGGCGGAATGACCATTCGAGAAGCGTTAAGTTCTTATGGGAATTTACTTTATCAACGGTCTCGACGAACACCGCAGGAACAACAGTTAGCACGACAACAATTAATGCGAGATTACTTTCGAGATTTATGCAAAATTGACTTTAAAGAACCGCCTTTAATTGATGTTTATAATGAGTTACCCATTGCTCGTTTTAAGGGGGGAATGGTACTGGAACAAATAGAAAATTTAATTGGGGAAGAAGCGTTACTGGCAGGAATTAAAGAGTTTTTAGAAACCTATCGCTACAAATCTGCACCTTACCCAACCGTATTAGATTTACAAGATGCAATTCTCAAACAAGCGTATCCAGCTAACCCAGAAATAATTCGAGATTTATTTGCTAATGTTGTCACTTATCAAGTCGGATTATCCGATGCTGTTTATCAACCCTTACCCAATGGAAAATATCAGGTTAAACTCAATGTAGAAGCTCAACAGTTATATACTAAAAATTTAGGAGAGCAAGAATTAAAACCTTTAGACTTTCCCGTACAAATTTCTTTCTTCAATCAAAACAGAGAACCGATATTTTCACAAAAATACAAAATTCCTGACCCACAAACAACGGTTGAAATTATCTTAAATGAACGACCGACTTATGCCGCAGTTGATCGAGATTATATTTTACCTTCTGCATTTCTACAAGATCATATCAAACGAGTTCGTCCTGTGTCAAAAAACGGCAGATAACCAACAATTATAGCAGCCATGCAAAACTCTAATTCAGAGCATTCTACCCAACTTAATTCTACTGTTCGAGCGCTGGGTTTAGTCAGTTTATTGACTGATTTAGCCAACAAAATGGTCTATCCCTTAACTCCAATATTTCTAACAACAATATTAGGAGCGCCTGTCTGGACAGTGGGCATGGTTGAGGGAATTGCTGAAAGCACTGCCAGTATTCTCAAACTCTATTCCGGCTGGATGTCTGACCGCATGGGGCATCGTAAACCCTTTGCAATTCTCGGTTATGGTTTAGGAGCCATTTCCAAGCTAGGGTTAGCCTTATCTAGCGTCTGGGGTCATGTTTTGGGTGCGCGTTTAGTTGACCGTGTGGGCAAAGGTTTACGGGCGGCTCCGAAGCGATGCTTTAATAGCAGAAAATAGCGCTCCTCATCAACGAGGTCAAGCCTTTGGGTTGCATCATAGCCTAGAAAGCATTGGGGAAGTCATAGGGCCTTTTCTAGGGGTTTTGTGTTTGCAGCAATTTGCAGGTAATTATCGTAGTGTTTTTGCCATCGCCTTTTTGCCTGCATTATTGGGTGTTATGGTTTTATTATTGTTAGTAAAAGAACCCAAACAAACAAATGTAAAGACTCGAAAACGACCCGATTTTACCCGACAAGGACTCAGCCTAACCTATCGCCGCTATTTACTTGTTGTTGGACTCTTCAGTTTAGGCAACTCTTCTGATGTCTTTTTATTAATTCGCGCTCAAGATTTAGGATTTGGTGGAACACAGCTATTATTACTTTATGCTGTATTTAACTTAGTTGAAACCTGTTTAGGACTAGCTGCCGGACGTTTATCAGACCGAGTTGGGAGACGACCGTTACTCGCAGCAGGATATTTAGTTTTTGCCCTCGTTTATTTAGGATTTGCAACCGTTCAACAAGCCCAATTTGTCTGGGGTTTATTTGCCCTTTATGGACTGTATTCTACCTTAACCCGAGGCGTACAAAAAGCATTTGTTGCCGATCTTGTTCATCCTGAGCGGCGAGGTGCAGAAATTGGTACATTCTATATGTTAGTCGGTTTAGCGGCTCTGCCTGCCAGTTTAATTGCGGGTTGGTTATATTCTCAAATAACGCCTGCTGCCCCCTTTTATTTAAGTGCAATTACAGCCGTCATCGCTGCGATTTTACTCTTTAGTATTCGCCGTCGATCAACTTCCAATAGCTGAGAGAGAGATTATATTTTGCCGTCAGCATTTTTACAGGATATTAAAGTTTATTGACATTTTCACTCTGCCCAACTTCCCCACCCACTGCATATTCAGTAAACTGTCGTTTAATTTTTCTCCCCAAGCCCACCTGAAACTCTCTCTACTTATCATCACGATTCTCAGCCTCTACTTCAAGTCTAATCATTTTGATATCTACAACACGTCCATCAACCATTAAGTTGTTATCAAAGGAAGTTACTAGAGTAGATATATCAATACTGTCGCCAGAATTCATCAATAAGGGCTGGAGTTCTATGCTATTTGTTGTAATCGAAAGCTTTGCTCCAAGATTTTGAGGCTCTGTCTTCAAGATCTCAGCATTTAGGATTTCAGTGCTTGAGTTAAATATAAAGATAATTGGTCGTACAAAATCAGTTGAGAGAATCGCTTCTCGTGCCTCCATTGTAAACTCTCAAAACGATGGAAGAGGCATCTTTGATTTCCTTCCCTTTGAAGGTAACTTGTAAATGTCTTTTAAACCTATTGATTCCTAAGATGGGAATTTGTTAAGGATTGGCTATAATGCTTACAGTGTAAAGATTATAAGCTTTTTAAACTGGTAGCTTTGCTTGCCATAACAATAAAAATTGGTATGAATAGCCATGGTTACCCTTGGAATGTCATGCTTTCAGCATATACTGTTTCGCTCCACTTGTCAATCTCTATTCGTTTCACAGCGGTTAGAATTTTTCTATTATTTGAAGGTGAGTTTACTATTAACTCCCACATCAGGGAATTTGTTAAGGATTAGCTATAAGGCTTGCAGCGTATAGGTTAAAACGTTTTGAGATTATAAAAATCACTTGCCATAACAATAAAAATTGGTATGAATAGCCATGGTTACCCTTGGAATGTCATGCTTTCAGCATATACTGTTTCGCTCCACTTGTCAATCTCTATTCGTTTCACAGCGGCTATAAATGTTTCCTGATTTTGTGATTTTGTTGCGATTTACTGTTTGGAAGTCACCCATTAATAATTGCCCACTTATCTATCATATTTTCTATAGTCATTATTTTAATGAATCATTTATATCGAGCTATTCTAACCTCCAATCTACTAAAAGAGTTGTTATTGTCCTCTGCTATCAGTGATTAAAGAGTAATATAACTGATTGGCTAACTTGATAAAATTTCACTTAAGCTCGCGCAAGCTGATTCAATTTTCTCAATACTACCTGGATTTATTAACCCATAATAGTCAAAAGAATAAATTTGCTCGTTTGTTGCAGCTTGTAATTTACCCCAAAAGGGATCATTTTGAAACTGTTCGATAATCCCTTCATTACCTGGATCGATGACAAAAATCATATCAGGATTGGCTTCAAGTAACTTCTCAGCAGACAGAGTGACATATCCACCAAATTGACTATTTCCTTGTAAATCTGCGGCTAAATTATTTACATTAAACTGTTGTAAAAAGTCTCCTGCCCAACTTTGCTTATTGGGAGATAAGATTGGCTGACGACTGACTAAAACTAAGACTGATTTTTCAGAAGTACTGGCTTTTTCAACACAGGATTGATACCGTTGTAATAGAGGTTCTGCATCCGCATTTAAACGAGTTGCTAAATCTTGCGTAATGTCTTTTAAAGCAGACCAACTATCCACCTCTACTAAATTAGTTGAAATCCCAATTTCTGATAATCTTTGCCCGACTTGGTTATGAAATCCTACTGCACCTAAGACTAAATCCGGTTGAAGCGCAACGACTTTCTCTAAATTAGGTGGAGTCCGACCACTACTAATAGTTTCTATATCTTTAAATTGGGGATTTTCTTTGAGTAAACTACTTCCCGGAATTCCGACTAATTTTTCAGGGGATAACTTTTGAGTGACATCTGCTGTTAAAGAAGAAAGCGCAACGACTCGTTCAACAGTAGTAGCATCTGAGTTTGTATTAGAAACAGTTGAACTATTTGCTGCTGCACAAGCGATTAAAATTAGGCTCAAACTAAAGATAAATAAAGTTTTTATAGTTTTGATTAAAATTTTCATTATGAAGGTATTGTTGAGTGAATTTGAGCAGATAGAGGACAGATTTGTAAGCCGACAGGCGTATCTAAAATTGTGACTTCCACATCGAATGCCGACCTTAAATTATTCGGAGTTAAAATATCTTTTGGCGTTCCCACACCCAACAGTTCTCCTTGACGTAATAAGGCTAGAGTATTGCTATATCGAGCTGCTAAATTAATATCATGGAGTACGGTAATAATGGCTAAGTTTTGCTTTTGATTTAAAGTTTTCAGTAAATCTAAGAGTTGTAATTGATAGTGAATATCCAGGTAAGTTGTCGGTTCATCTAATAGTAAAACTTTGGGATTTTGAGCCAATGCTAACGCCAGAAATACTCGTTGTCTTTCCCCACCGGATAATTCACTCACCTGACGGTTACGAAAAGCAATAATTCCTGTTTCTAGCATCGCCTCTTCAACTTTTTCTTTTCCTACTTCATCAAGTTCCCATTCCCACCAATTCTGATAAGGCGCACGTCCTAAACTCACGAGTTGATAAACCGTTAAACCCGGCGGAATAGTTTGTTGTTGGGGTAATATTGCCAGTTGACGCGCTACTGCTTGAACGGGTTGAGAATGAATGGCTTTACCATCGAGTAAAACTACTCCTTGTTGAGGTAATAAAATTCGACTCATTAAGCGCAACAGAGTTGATTTTCCTGAACCATTTGCCCCCAATAAACTTAACCATTCTCCTTGTTCTAAGGCTAAATTAACGGCTTTGACAATTAAAGTTTTATCATATCCACCCGAGAGGTTTTGTACTGTTAAAGGCATTGGTTAAATTCCCATTCCAGAACGTCGATATAGTAACCAAATAAACACAGGAGACCCTAAAAAAGCCGTAACAATTCCCACCGGAAGTTCAACCGCTCCGATACGAGATAATAAGTCAGCAAAAGCCAGAACAAATGCACCGCCAACTGCCGAAAAAGGTAATACTAATCGATAGTCTGTTCCCACTAATAACCGTACACCATGAGGCACAATTAACCCAACAAACCCAATTAACCCCGCCATACTAACGGCTCCGGCTGCTAACAACGCTGCTGTTGCTCCAATTAATGCTCTGGCGCGTAACGGAGAAACACCTAAACCAACAGATAAGTCATCCCCTAAATTGAGCAGGTTAATTGAAGATGCTAACAAACAACTCACCACTAATGCAATTAAAATATAAGGCCCTGCAATTTTAACTTCTTGCCAACCCCGTCCGTTTAAACTCCCCACCAGCCAGGTTAAAGCTGCTTGGACTCGACCATCATCACTCATTAACAGTAAAGCAGATTGAATAGCACCAAACAAGGCACTAATGGCGACACCACCGAGGAGTAAACGCTCGACAGATAGGGTTGTACCTTTGCGGGCGAGTAAATAGACAAATAAGGTGGTTAACATCGCTCCCAGCCAAGCACCGAGAGGAACCCACTGTTGTAATAATCCTAAGCTTAACATTGTCACAGCCACTAATCCGGCTCCGGCGGAAATACCCAATAGAAAAGGACTGGCTAAACCGTTACGCAGCATTCCCTGCATTAATGCACCCGATGCACCTAAAGCCGCACCGACAATTAAGGCGGCAATAACACGAGGTAAACGTAATTGCCAGATAATAGTTTGGTTGACTTGACTGCCTTGATGCAGGATAGCTTGCCATAATTCAGCAGCATTCATATTGACACTACCGACAGACAGGGATAAACCCACGACTGCAACTAATGCCAGACTCATTAATAGAGTTATCCAACTTGTGCGACTGTTGAGAAACCCTGTATATGGTTTCTGTTGCAAATTATTCACAGCAATTCCTATTGTGATGAAAATCGCTAAAATGATAAGCGTTTCCTAATTAATATAACTAACGCCCATGTTTCTGAAAGGCAATTTTCTTCATCCAAGCTCCAAAATAGTTAGGCCCACTCCATTCTCGAAAAGGTAACATTGCAGCCACCCAAAGATTATTATAATTCTCACCAGTATGTAGCCCGGTTGCGGGGAATTCTCC
>CAYSWY010000047.1:0-47292 GCA_964434975.1 uncultured Lyngbya sp. | reverse complement strand
TCCAGCCATCTTTGATTAAAGCAGCTTTAACCGCATCATGATAAATATCTTTAGCTGGCATTATCCTCCTATTGGTTATTGATAGAGGTAGATTGTGCCTTATTTGCTATTATACTACCGTGATGGATTATAGCGCGATCGCTGTCATTTATTAATTGTGATAAAATTGATTGTACTCTTACTCAAAAGATCAGAAAATGAAAATTAAAGTGATAGTTTGGCAAGAAGATGATGTGTGGTGTGAAAGTGTTCCAGCTTTACTGGGTTGTCATATTTAGGGTGAGAGTTACGAACATTTAATGGAAATGCTGAAAGAGGCGATTGAAGGATGCTTATAAGTTGTGAGTGAACAACAAATTCCTACTTCAAAAAAATTCCAATAACAACATTAAAGTTTATCTTACAGCGTTACAATTGACTCAAATAGAAATTGAGGTTTTGTGAATGACTAATTTTATCGTAACTAATCAGACGGACATGATATGAGAAGTTTCCTTGGAATGAATCCATACTCGTTGCTGAAAGAAAGCCAAGACTCACTTATTACATCTGTTTGAGAACGATTGAGGATACTGGTTATTTGAAAATTATTGAATATGACAAAGGGGTGGTAATTCGTCTTGAAGAAGCCAGAGTCTTTTGATAGAATATGGGTTGCTAATAAAAGGATTCATTTATGCATAGAAGTACCCGATTTCTGTTTGTGATTGTAATTGCACTCGGAATATTCTTTCGTGTAGTAAATTTAGACCAGAAAATTCTTACAGGTGATGAATGTATCACTCAGGTGAGAGCAGCCGGATATCAAGGCGTAAAAAAAGTGATTCAGCGAGATCAATTGTTGACAGTAGAAGAGATCAGCCGATTCCAGAACATTCATGCAAAACCCAGTGCAATTGACACCATAAGAGTCACTGCAAGTGGGGCACCTCAACATCCGCCGCTTTATTGGTTATTGATCCGATTTTGGATGCAGGTTTTTGGAAATTCAGTAGGTGCTGTCCGCAGTTTGAGTGTAATTTTTAGCGTGTTGACATTCCCAGCATTGTATTGGCTGTGTTGGGAATTGTTTGGATCAGCGATTGTGGGTTGGATTGCAATTGCCTTGGTATCTGTTTCTCCAGTTCATATCTTTCAGGCGCATAATGCAAGACCTTACAGTCTCTGGATTTTGATGATTTTGATATCAAGTGCAGCATTAATGCGAGCATTAAGAAATGATCAGAATCAGAAGCTCAATTGGTTGATTTACGGTATCACTTTGTCCTTAAGTCTTTACACTTATTTGTTCTCGATTTTTGTTGTGATTTCTCATGGAATTTATGTCATTATTCGAGAAGGGTTTCGGAAAACTCAAGAATTAAGTAATTATCTACTTACATCAGGATTGGCAATTCTTAGTTTTTCTCCTTGGATATTGGTTGTACTTCTGAATTTTAAAAAAGCTAATCAGCAGACAAGTTGGACAGGTACTCCCGTTGATTCTTATCTAGATTTAATCTGGTCTTATGTCAAGAACTTTACAGATATTTTTGTATTCTGGAATGTTAATTTTGAATCTATTCTGCCCTTAAATGAATCCTCCTTTGTCTTCACATTTGGTACTTTGATTACGGTTTTTTCAATCTACTCGTTCTATTTTATACAGAAACATTCTTCAAATAAGGAATGGGTATTTTTATTTGCGCTTACGAGTACTATAGTATTAACTTTAATGGCTGCTGACTTCATTTTAGGTGGCCGTCGGTCAACAATAGGGCGTTATTTATATCCAAGTCTTTTAGGTATTCAAATTACAGTTTCCTATTTGCTTGGAATGAAGTTTAACAGTTCTATCTCTTGGAAGATGATTATAATTGCACTACTTTCATGTGGGATTTTATCATGTGCGGTTAGTGTACAAACCCAGACTTGGAAAGGGCATCCAGATTTTGGACTTCAGTCTGCTAAAATCATTAATCAAGCAAGTCACCCATTAGTGATTTCTGATAATGATCTTGTATTTGGTTTAATGCCGCTGAATAGGCAACTTTCGCCTAATGTGAATTGGATTTTGGTATCTCAGCCTAAAAAAGTTATGATTCCCAGTAAATTCAGTGAAGTCTTTTTGTATAAAGCTTCCGATGAGCTTCAAGCTCACCTGAAGAAAAGATATAAGTTTAAACCTGTTTACCAATACTCCTATCCAGGTAGTTTCATTTGGAAAGCACCACCGCCCTCAATTCTTTGGAAGTTAGAAGCTTTAAAAGAATAAGCTAATGTCTCTAGGGCTAGCCCAAAGGCAAAAAAAGAGAGAAAAAATAGCGAATCCCTCAATTTATAGCTACATTATCGAACGCCCAATAGATAGGTGGGCAAATGCCCACCCGACTATCTTACTTCAATGCACCCGCTGGCATACCCAAGATATCCTCAATTTTCGGCATATCTTCAACGGCAATAACTCGCCCTTCATCTGCAAATCCTTCAATTTGATCGAAGTTGAGATAACGATACAATTCACCCGCAAATGGATCGATTTTTTGGGTGACAATTTCCATGTATTCTTCAACAGTTGGAATCTTTCCGAGCAACGCACAAACTGCTGCTAATTCCGCTGAACCTAAATACACTTGTGCGCCTTTACCCATACGATTATTAAAGTTACGAGTAGAGGTAGAAAACACCGTTACGCCATCTTCAACACGGGCTTGATTTCCCATACAAAGAGAACATCCCGGCATTTCTGTCCGCGCCCCAGCAGCCGCAAAAATACCATAAACCCCTTCTTCCCGTAACTGTTTTTCATCCATTCTTGTAGGGGGACAAATCCACAACCGAACTTTCACAGGCCCTGCCCCTTCTAATATCTTCGCAGCCGCCCGATAATGACCGATATTCGTCATACAAGAACCAATAAAGACCTCATGGATTTCATCCCCGGCACATTCGGACATTAACTTAACATTATCCGGGTCGTTTGGTGCAGCAACAATCGGTTCTTTGATCTCGTTTAAATTGATTTCGATAATATCAGCATATTCCGCATCTGTATCGGCTGACATTAACTCAGGTTTAGCTAACCATTGTTCCATTTTCGCTACCCGTCGCATAATGGTATTGGCATCTTGATAACCTCGCGCTACCATATTTTTTAATAGGGCAACATTGGAACGGAAATACTCAGAAATGGTTTCAACGCCTAATTTAATCGTACTGCCCGCACAAGATCTTTCTGCCGTCGCATCAGTTAATTCAAAGGCTTGTTCGACTTTTAAATCAGGTAAACCTTCCATTTCCATAATCCGTCCATTAAAGACATTTTGCTTGTTTTCTTTGGAAACGGTTAATTTTCCTTGTTGCATCGCTACCCAAGGAATAGCATTGACAATATCCCGTAAGGTTACGCCGGGTTGCAAGTCTCCGGTAAATTTAACTAACACTGACTCGGGCATATCCAACGGCATTACCCCTAACGCTGCGGCAAACGCCACCAAACCAGACCCAGCGGGGAAAGAAATACCCAAAGGAAAACGAGTGTGAGAGTCGCCCCCTGTCCCAACTGTATCGGGGAGTAACGTCCGGTTTAACCAGGAGTGAATAATGCCGTCACCCGGTTGCAGGGCAACGCCGCCACGAGTTGCAAAGAAATCTGGTAATTTTTTGTGAGTATTGATATCAACGGGTTTGGGATAAGCGGCGGTATGACAGAAACTCTGCAAAACTAAGTCAGCCGAGAAGCCTAAACAAGCGAGTTCTTTTAATTCATCCCGCGTCATTGGGCCTGTAGTGTCCTGAGAACCGACAGTGGTCATAATGGGTTCACAAGAGGTTCCAGGGCGGATACCGGGCAAGCCACAAGCCTTTCCGACCATCTTCTGGGCGAGAGTGAAGCCTTTGTGGGTATCTTCGGGTAGGGTGGGACGAGTGAATAATGGGGAGGGTTCGAGTCCCAACGCTTCGCGGGTTTTGTCGGTTAAACTACGACCAATTAACAGCGGAATACGGCCCCCGGCGCGAACTTCATCGAGGATGGTTTCGGGTTTGAGGGTGAAGGTAGAAATAACCTCTCCGGCTTCGTTAGTAATTTCACCTTTGTAAGGATGAATGGTTATTACATCACCGGTATTCAGGTTAGTGACATCACATTCAATGGGTAATGCGCCGGAGTCTTCGGCTGTATTAAAGAAAATCGGGGCTATTTTTCCACCGAGGATATAGCCGCCTGCCCGTTTATTGGGAACAAACGGAATATCTTCGCCAATATGCCACAACACAGAGTTAATTGCAGATTTACGGGAAGAACCTGTTCCGACAACATCCCCAACATAAGCCACAGGATATCCTTTTTGTTTGAGTTCCGCAATCGTTTCAAGTCCATCCGGTATCCGTGACTCTAACATCGCTAAGGCATGGAGGGGAATATCGGGACGAGTGGTGGCATGGGGGGCAGGGGATAAGTCATCGGTGTTGGTTTCGCCAGGTACTTTAAATACCGTCACCGTAATAGTTTCTGGCAGCTTAGGACGACGAATAAACCAAGCGGCGTTTGCCCAAGCATCAATCACTTGTTTGGCGTAAGGGTTAGTTTCTGAGAGTTTGAGGACTTCGTTAAACGCATCAAAAACTAGAGTAGTTTTGCATAATGCTGTGGCAGCCGCAGCAGCAATATTAGAGTCATTGGACTTGAGGAAACTGACCAAAGATTGAACATTGTAACCGCCGATCATCGTTCCCAGTAAGTCTATCGCCCCTTGAGGAGACAGTAAAGGACAGTCAATTTCACCTTTAGCCACAGCGGTCAAAAATCCCGCTTTAACGTAAGCTGCTTCATCAACTCCCGGCGGAATGCGATCGCGCAATAACTCCATCAGGTATTCTTTCTCTGCTTCTGGCGGGTTTTTCAGCAATTCGCATAATTCAGAGGTTTGTTGGGCATCGAGGGGTAGGGCCGGAATTCCGAGGGCTTCCCGTTCAGCGACGTGTTGACGATAAGCTTCTAGCATAAGTTAGGTGTTCTCCATATTCTTGTCATTAAATATGCTACCGAGAAATGTATAAAGTTTGTAGCTATGAGGAATACAAGTTCAGGTTTTGCTAACAAAATGAATATAATTTTTGAATATCATTTATATTTCATCTGCTAATTGAAGCACACGAGTATAAACGGCTTGACTCACCCAAAAACCGGCTTTCCCAATTAATTCATCTACAACGGGTTTAATGACTGGAATTAATCCTCTAGATTTAGCCGCCGACTGAGAATTAGATAAACCTCATCTCAACACCTCTTTTAGCCAGTGTTATACTTTATATTAATATGAGATAAAATTAATACTGAAAATGGGTCAAGCTTGGAAAAAAGTACAAAAGCATAAACAGGCAAAAGATAAGCTTTCTAACTTGATGGCCAAGGCAGATAAAGTTATTGTTATTCACTACTCTTGTGAAAGTTTCTACGATAGATCTGATGGCTCATCACCAAGAATTACTTCTGTTGCTGTTCGGAATTTAGAATCGGGTCAGACAACCTCTTTTTCAATTCATCAAATCGCAGAAATAAAAGGATATTCTACCAATCAGTTGGAGCAACACTATAATCAACTTGAAAAAGAGATGCTAGATGAATTCTCTAATTATGTAAAGCATCATAGTTCTCATACCTGGCTACATTGGAATATGAGAGATATAAACTATGGTTTTCCAGCAATAGCCCATCGCCATAAGGTTCTTGGTGGTAAACCTACATCCATTCATGAAAGTCAATTAGTTGATTTATCTCGACTATTACTTGCTATTTATGGTAATCATTATATTTCTCATCCTCGATTACCAACCTTAGTTGAATTAAATTTAATCTCACACAAAGATTTTTTACAAGGGGGAGAAGAAGCTAAGGCGTTTGACAATAAAGAATATGTTAAATTACATCAATCTACCCTAAGAAAAGTAGACGTTATCGCTAAAATAGTTGAACGAGCTGGTGAAGGTTCGCTCAAGACTAACTCTAGCAGGATAGATATTTATGGAAATTACTTAGTAGCACTTATTGAACTATTTCAAGATAATCCAGTTATAATTGCTATAGCAACAGCCATTACTATTATAGGTGGAATTATTGGAATAATTTCATTTTTTTAAATCGATGAACATGACCAATATCACGTTATCCCAAGAACCAAACCCAGTACAGAATAATTGGCAGTTTACTGAGGTTTGGATTGACCCAATGTTAACACCTCCTTATATATTGTTGCTCTTAGCTGATACCACAGGGAAATGTCAAATCTATGACCCTGCTAAAAATTATAAAGTGATTTTTATCAGCGAAAATTATGACGAAGCTAAATTATGGTTATTAGAAGATGAATATGAACCTATTGAAGGAAGATTATTATCTGAGGATTTGTGGAGTTAATTAGCTTCAACTCTCCATCTCGCGTAAAGTTTGAAGATCTATTTCAAGTTCAGTAATATCATAGAGAACTTGAACTTGCCAGTAAATGCTGAAACAACAATTCGAGACTTGTTTGCTAATCGACTCACTTTAGCTAGGGTTAACTTATCTTTTCTAAAGAACTGATACTCATCTATTACGTCGTCTTCTATAATATGCACTAACTCGTGTTCCATTTTTTTTGACGTATGCGCTAACATACTGATAATCATCCTTATTAATAATAGATTTGTATTCTTCTGGTTTAATTTTTTGTCTAGTTTCCTTGAAAGGCTGCTGTGATCTCTTTTCAGTTTTTTCCCTTTTGACAGGTTGAGCAATTTCTTTATTTTGTTGATTGGCTTGAGATGACTGATTTTTGGAAATATTTATTTTAGGTTTGGGAGTTTTATTATTATCTTTTACACTCTCAATCTCTCTTTGCAATTCATATATTTTACTATTAAGACTATCTATCTGAGATTGTTTAAAGTGAACTACCTGTGTTAAATCTTGAGTATTTTTTTTGAGGGTAGCTATATCAATATCCCGATTAGATAGACCTTGATGTAAATCCGAAATATTTTTAGTCAGATTATAAACTTCATGTCTGCGCTTATTTAATTCATTAATATTATCTTGTCTTATTTTCAGTAAATTATTGAATTGTTTAGATAAAATTTTGATTTGAGATTGTAACTCGCTAACGCAATTTTGATTGGTATTATTAATCTTAGCAGTATCTAAACCTAAAACTAGCTTAGCTGACAAAACTCTAATTAAATCATTGATTTTGTAAGCTAGGCGAAGACGATAGGGACTTATTTTATCAGCATTTTGCCCGATATCTTCGGCTAATTTTTCTATTACTTCAGAAAAGATAACCTGAGAAGGTGAGCTATTTTGTGTAAAAATTAGTATATTAACTACAAGTTTTTTAAGTTGCTCATAATCTTTTTCAGCCTGACTAGCTAACAGATAACGAGCCGAATCTTGTATTCCTTTAAAAATACGATATCTTTGGGGTTTTCGAGGCTCTAATTCTTGTAAAATTTGACTTCTCTTATACTCTAGTGCCTCAATAGTTTTTGCTATTTTTTCAGGATTTCTAGAAGAAACTTCGGCTATACGCTGTAAAATACCTTCATAAAGCCATGTCTGAGATTCCAATTTATTTAACTTTTTAACTTGTTTTTGATTATCAGGTAATGAGACTATATCTGTTCTCTGTAATTGCTGTTGTAAGTGATTTACTTTTGCTGATACAGTTCCTTTGAAACAAGCAAACAATAGTTCTAAAGCTTGACCAAAAGGAAAAGAGTAGTCAGCTAACCAACCAAAAAGAACCCAGACAATCAGAGAAAATAATAAGAAAAAAACTACCTTAATGTAGTTTAAAATATTTTTTAGTGAATTATTACTTGGCTCTAGATCTGAGTTATTAAGATCTAAATAAACTTCGCTAACGAAAAAATTGCTGCCCTATTTGTTGCCCTATAACTGTACCTGGATTATTGTCGACACTTATATTAACACCTGATTCAGTACTCTGAGAAATATTATAAGAATTTTGTATATTATTATACTGAGTAACCAGTTTCTCTAAATCTTTCTGAAATTTCTGATCTGAATTTGCTTCACTTATGATTGCAGCTTCTAAAAGTTTTTTATCTTCCGTCGCTTTGGTAATTTGAAGTCTACCTAAAAATCTTGTCTTTAAGAAACTTAGGAGATCTGCTCCAGCTTGCTGTAAAGCTCCATCTGTAACTTGATCAATTGCTGATAGTGCAATTTCTACTGCTTTTGGGGCGAGTACAAGTAAATCCATGTTGATAGCAATCCAGTTTATCTAAACTTCAATAATTGATAGTATACCTATATCAAGAGCTTTCAACTGCTGCCTTACAGACAACAGAAAGATCATATTGTAGGAATATATACAGAAAACTTACAATAACTATTTTTATCGATATCTATGACACCCTGACTATTAATAGTAGCATAACTGAGGTATAAAACCTTGTCTCTGAACACATTACTACTAAATTTATGGAATTTCTCACACTGTAGCTAACAGGTCAGATAATATTTTAGCAGCTTCATCAGCTTCATAGGAAAACTACACAAATGCTTGAGTTGCTTCTTTTCTGAGTCGGATTCAATAACTTTTTGAGTATATTTTAAGGATGAGGGTTGTAAATATTGAAATTCATTAAAAATATATTTAATCATTTCAATTTGATTACCTAGATTCAAACGCATCAACAAAATCTTGCCATTGTGAGATCTTTGAACCCGTGATATCTAAAATGGGGATTAAATCAGTTCTTATAGATCGGGTCGGATGATGATCAACAAAGGCTTCAACCAATGTTTCTTCCGCTTTCCCTAAGCCATAAGTCTCAACAATCTCCGAGGCTAAATTACAAGTAATATAAAAAACTTCCGTAGTCATACTGTCATCATCATTTCCCTGCTGGTAAATCCAATCTCTACCCTTAATCCCTTCAGGAACTCGACTTTGTATCTCTTGACAATCATTGTAGGTAATTTCAAACATTTTAGCGATATGAACGTCATAGAAACTAAGTTCACCAGCGTATGCTGATTGACTCAGATCTTGGTTTGGAACAGTCATAATATACATTTCATGTTCTACGGCTAATTCTAGCTTCATAGGAACTTCAGTTGAGCGAGAAACGATTTGTGTAGAATTTTCATGATTTTGAGATAATAATTCAGCAGATAAACTGGGGGGAATATTAACGGGTGGAATTGCCAATAAATTAAGCAGTCCAATGATTGGAAAAGTGAGAAGTAATCTCATAACCTGTCCTGTAGGGATATATTGCTATACAATATTCTTCCCAGCTTGAATCATTTTTTTTAATCCTTCAAACGATTAGAGATTATTAGCCAGAAGTTAAGTCTGTCTGTGAATTGTCAAAGTTTACGCCATCGCCTGTGGGAAAGCACGTATCGCCTCAGTCCTATATTTTTGACAGCTTGAAAGTTAATCATGATCAGTGTTGTCTCGAAGTGCTTTTTTTGACCTGGGTTGGGAGTTGTTCAACTATAGCGCTATAACAAATAATAGTTGCGCGATCGCCAACGCCACTGCAACGTAATGGCTCATATTTGCCTGTTGGTGAGATTTATGAGAATTTTGCAGAAATTTCTGATTTAATCCGGAATCAATTGGAGAAAGAGGATAGATAAAGTAACGTTCCGGATTATACAGAAGGTATGCCTCCTAAAGCTCATTTAGAACCCTACTTAAGTGCCGAGGATCTCAAAGCGCGTTATCGCCAAGCCCGAGATACCACAGAATCAAGAAGATGGCACCTCTTACAATTAGTCGCTAGCGGATGGACGATTAAGCAAGCTGCTGAAGTTGTTGGCTTAAACTACGACTATTCCAAAGAAATTATCCGTCGCTATAACCGTGAAGGGCCGGTTTCTGTGAGAAATCGTAGCCGCGATCGCCAGCCCCCCGTAGCCCGCTCTTTACTGAGTGCATCTCAACAGCAAGAACTCAAGCAAGCGCTCCAGGGGCCCGCTCCAGATGGGGGATCATGGTCTGGGCCGAAAGTGGCTGAATGGATTGCTAACAAAACAGGTCGCGACCACGTTTGGCCCCAGCGAGGGTGGGATTATCTGAAGCGTTTGGGTGTCAATTGGCGGGAACGGAAGCATTACAGCGAAAATGGTCACGGCTAATACAATCAATCAAACCAGGTTGTAATTTCCTTTGGTATATAGTATTTGACGATCCTCAATTGCTGACAGTTTAGACTGAGGAACCGTTTTCGCAGGGATGCACCTACATCATATCCATCACGATGCGAGAAAATTCAGGGTTTTCACTGTTTCACTTCGTAATTGAGGAGATGGGGAATTGAGACATTCTTGATGTTGGATAAAGTAATCATTCCCCCCTCCTATATTCAAGTCGGACAAAACGATTACGATATTGATTGCATATCGCCTATAATTTTAAGCATTAATCTTGTCACAGCATCTGATCGATTCATGAATTCTCGCTTCTTTCGTCAACTCCATCGTCAGCTTGCACCGATTTTTTTACTCCCATTTATGGTGACTGCAATTACAGGAGTCGCCTATCGTTTAGGAAAGAATTGGTTTGGCTTTTCTAAAGAACAAGTTCACTTTTTGATGGTGATTCATGAAGGAGAATATCTCGGTACAAGCGTTAAACCGTTTTACGTGTTGTTAAATGGTTTAGGGATGCTAATGATTTTGATCACTGGAGGAGTCATGTGGTTTGAAAGTGTTCGCCGTTCTCCCTGGTTTAAACAGCTTAAATCTCGGTTTAATTCTTCCCCTGTTCAAGCAGAAGAAGAATAATATTTTCTCAACTTGGCTAACTTAATTTTTTAATTAACGCTTCGACTCTCACTTTGACTTCCTCCCGCACTCGAGGAAATATTTCGGGCTGTTCTGCCGGGTCATCCAATTGCCAATCTTCAAACACTTCTCGAGTGACCCATTCCGGGGGTAAATTGATGCCACAGCCACATAAAGAAATCACTGCATCATAATCCTTAGAATTGAATTCACTTAAAGCATTAGAAGTTTGATCGCGAATATCAATCCCGATATCTTCCATGGCTTTTATCGCGTGGGGATTGACTTGACTGGCTTCTAAACCGGAACTGGTCACGGCTATTTTACCTTCGCCTAATGTTTTAGCAAATCCTTCTGCCATTTGGGAGCGGGAAGAATTTTTCTTACAGACAAACATGACTTTTTTCATGATTCAAATCTCCTATTGTTGTGCAAATTGTTTGATAAAGTTATAACGACAATTTCTCAGTAATTATTGCTATTTTTCAGATCTAAAATTAGCGGGTTGTAGCTTTTCTTTCACTATGACGATCTGTGAGATAATCTACTTTATCTCTTAACAATAAAGTAAATTTATACAATTCTTCCATCACATCCACAACCCGGTCTCGATAGGGTGAATCTTTCATCGTTCCATCTTCATTAAACTCCTGATAAGCTTTAGCAACGGAAGATTGATTAGGAATGGTAAACATTCGCATCCATCGACCCAAAATTCGCATCGTATTAACCGCGTTAAAAGACTGAGAACCCCCACTCACTTGCATCACCGCTAATGTTTTTCCTTGAGTGGGTCGAACCGAACCAATAGTTAAAGGAATCCAGTCAATTTGATTTTTAAGAATCCCTGTCATATTACCATGCATCTCTGGAGAAGACCACACTTGAGCTTCTGACCATTGACTTAGTTCTCGCAGTTCTTGAACCGCTGGATGAGTCTCTTCAACTTGTCCTCGCAAAGGTAAATGATGGGGATGAAAAAACTTGACTTCTGTCCCCATTTCTGTAATGATTCGAGCCGCTTCTTCTGCTAATAAACGGCTATAAGATCGTTCTCGTAACGAGCCGTATAAGAATAAAATTTTGGGTGGATGATCAAACTTTTCCATTTGTATTGACTGCAATAATTTTGAGTAATTGATTCAAGCTGTATTCCTCTTAACTTTAGATTTAGCAGTTGATACAACGCGGGTCAATTAATGTTGCTTTTTCGGGTTCGCGGGGAAACCAAAACGCAGTTCGCTTGCAAACTTCAACTAACACTAACATTACTGGAACTTCAATCAGTACCCCAACAACGGTAGCTAAAGCGGCACCGGAATTTAATCCAAATAAAATCACGGCTGTGGCAATAGCAACTTCAAAATGATTACTCGCACCAATTAAAGCGGCTGGCGCGGCATCTTCATAGGATAATTTCATCTTTAATGCTGCCACATAAGTGATTAAAAAGATAAAGTTAGTTTGGAGAAATAAAGGAACAGCAATTAATACAATATGTAGTGGATTGTTGACAATCACGTCTCCTTTGAAGGCAAATAGCAAAATCAGGGTAATTAATAAAGCAGAGGTGGCAACCGGACTTAAATACTTGAGAAAATTCTTTTCAAACCAGGCTTTTCCTTTATTTTTAAAAATCCAGTAACGGCTATACATTCCCGCAGCCAAGGGTAAACCGACGTAAATTAAAACAGAAAGTAAAATCGTTTGCCAAGGTACAGTTAAATCATTAGCAGAGAGTAACCAACGTCCTAATGGTGCATACAAAAATAGCATTGCCAGGGAATTAATCGCTACCATAACTAATGTATGTCCTTGATTACTGTAGGATAAATATCCCCACATTAAAACCATGGCGGTACAAGGTGCAATTCCCAGTAAAATAGTTCCGGCAATATAGGAATTGATTAACTCAACTTCTGTTCCTCTTAAAAGTTCTGTTCCTGCCAGCAAAGGACGGAATAAATATCCTAAGAAAAACTGAGAAAACACCACCATTGTAAACGGTTTAATAATCCAATTGACTACTAAGGTTAATAGTACGGGTTTAGGCGCACGCACCGCATTAACTGCCTGGGTAAAATCAATTTTTACCATGATCGGATACATCATGAAAAATAGGCAGATTGCAATGGGAATTGAGACTTGATAAATACTCATAGAATCTAGAGTTATCGCCACCCCCGGAAACACTCGTCCGAGAATAATTCCGGCAACAATACACAGGAAAACCCACAGGGTTAGATACTTTTCAAAAAAGCTTAACTTGCCGCCAGCTTGAACCGCTTTATTGTTGACTTTAGGAGATGTAGAAGGAGTCATTTTCTAATTGAATGAAAGGGTTAATATTCAGTCGTTTTACTCAATCTGATGCGATTTACTTTAATTTTCTTTGAGTTGAATCGGTTGATGATCTCTACAGTAATGAAAATTACATCAAGTTTCGTCGATGTAAATTTTGATAATACTTTTGGTATAGACACTCTAAGTTCACAGCAGTTATCTTTTAGGGATTGGTTAAGGTATACAGGGGTTTTAGCCCCTCATCAACCCTGCATTTGCAGAAGATGATCCTGGTGCAGTTGAGATGATCTATGATTGTATTATTTCAGAAAAAATTGATTTGTCAAGCAATATACAGAATATATAGTCTGCTACGTCTGTAGGTGTAGGATCAAATAACGAGTTATTCTTTCTCTTGCTCACCGCAGTTGCTGAATGAATATAATTTTGATGGACTCCGCTCACTGTAAAGATGACTATCCTCAAGTTATTTCTCAACAAAGATAAAATTTCATCATGTGTTTGATTCACGTTGAAGAAACATCCAATTTTCAAGCATAGAATGAATTCTACAAAACGCAACAAAGCGAATTGATTTTGGTATACAGAAATACAGACAGAAATTCAAAGAAAAATTGTAGCGAATTGAATAAAAGCACCATATATAGCGTAAAAAAAAAAATTTGTCAACAACTCTCACCAAATGTGGATTTTGCAGTACATTGGTAGAGCGTCAAAAATTACTCAAGCTAGTCGAACTCATGCAAGCTCTATCCACACAGTCTTTCTCACCCCTGAATACGAACATTCAGGTGATTCGGCGAGATGGCACACCCACTCCCTTAGATGTCTCTAAAATTCGGGTCGTGGTAAATTGGGCTTGCGATGGCTTGGAGGCCAACCCCATTACCTTAGAAGCGGGGTTAACGACTCGTTTACGTCATGGGGTCACCACTCGGGAAATTCAAGATAACTTAATTAATTGTGCCATAGAACTTTGTAGCCCCACTGAACCGGACTGGCGCTATGTGGCAGGGAGATTACACATTTGGAGTTTGTGGAAGGATACCATCGCCACCCGAGGCTACCAATACCAAAATTATCCTCAAACGGTTCAAGATAAAGTTGAGCGTCTTGAATATGATTCTCGGATGTTAATGTATTCTGCGGAGGATTTGCAACAAGCCGGGTCGTGGATTAATCCAGAGTGGGATAAAGATTATGATTATGCAGGGGCTGTTTTACTGACAAAACGCTATTTACTAACGAATGAATTACCCCAAGAAGCATTATTAACTTGTGCATTATTACTCGCTGCTGTTGAAAAACCCGAAAATCGTTTAACTTGGGCCCATCGTTTTTATCAAGCGATTGCCAGCCGCAAAGTGTCTTTAGCCACTCCTATTTTAGCGAATTTGAGAGTTCCTAAAGGATCATTATCCAGTTGTTTTATTACGGCCATGGATGATAACTTAGAAAGTATTTTTGACACGATTAAAGATGCAGCCCGAATTTCTAAAAATGGCGGTGGTGTGGGGACAAATGTCAGTCGAGTCCGGGCGACTGGAAGTTGGGTGATGGAGAAAGAAAATACATCCGGTGGGGTGATTCCTTGGATTAAGCTACTCAATGATACTGCGATTGCAGTCAATCAAGGGGGTAGAAGAGCCGGAGCAATTACGGTTAGTTTGGATATCTGGCATTTAGATGTACCAGAATTCCTAGAAATGCAAACAGAAAATGGAGATCAACGTCGTAAAGCTTATGATATTTTTCCGCAATTAGTTATTCTTGATGAGTTCATGCGGCGAGTCGTCTATGAAGAAGAATGGACCCTCGTTGATCCTTATGAAGTTCGGACTAAATTAGGGATTGAATTAGCAACACTTTGGGGTGAAGATTTCAGCATCGCTTACGAAACAATAGAAGCCAGTCTCGATAGCAAAATTACCCTCTATAAGCGGGTTAATGCGCGGGAATTATTTAAAACGATTATGCGCTCCCAATTAGAAACGGGGATGCCGTATTTATGGTTTAAAGATACTTCCAATCGAGCCAATCCAAATAGTCATGAAGGCTATATTCCTGGCGGGAATCTCTGCCAAGAATCATGGTCAAATGTTTCTCCCGGGGAAGAAGCCCATACTTGCAATTTAGACAGCTTAAATTTAGCGAATTTAACCGTTGATGAACTTCCCGAGATTTGTGAAATTGCCGTCCGTTTATTGGACAACACAATAGAAATTACAACCCCTCCTTTTGCTGCCAGTAAAACCCATAATTTAAAGTATCGGACTATTGGTGTGGGAGCCATGGGGTTAGCAGATTGGTTAGCCAAAAATCAGCTAAGTTATAAAAGTTTAACGGAAATTAGTCAGTTATTTGAAGAGATAGGTTATTACTGTACAAAAGCCTCGATGGAACTGGCAAAAGAACGGGGATATTATCCAGCGTTTCCGGGGAGTTCTTGGAGTGAAGGAAAGTTAATTGGAGCTAAGCCTGTTGAATGGTTTATTGCTAATGCAGCCGAGAAAGATCGCTGGATTCAACTCAGTGAAGATATTAAACAATATGGAATTAGAAACTCTCATATTATGGCAATTGCTCCCAATACATCTTCTTCCTTAGTTCAAGGCTGTACAGCCAGTATTTTACCCTGTTATAGTCGTTTCTTTTATGATAAATGGGCGAAAGGAACAGTACCCATTGCACCCCCATTTATTGGGGATAAATTCTGGTTTTATCCAGAGAATAAAGTAATGGATCAAAAGATAGTGATTAAAGCTGTGGCAACGATGCAACAATGGATTGATACGGGAATTTCTATGGAGTTAATCTTTAATCTCAATCAAGGAATTTATTTTCCCGATGAACCAGAACGCTGTATTAAAGCCCGTGATATCTTTGAGACATTAGTCATGGCATGGCAAGAAGGATGTAAAGCAGTTTATTATGTTAGAACAGTACAACGAGACAGCTTTAAAGAAGTAGATGAAAGTTGTTCAGCTTGTGCTAATTAAATTGAAATAAACTTGTCCCCGTTTAGGCGGGGATCTGTTAGAATAAAACCTCACCTCAAAACAAATTAACACAGTCGCGGTGTCGAATGGTTAAGACTGTTTTGGTGTGAATTTCTATTCTGTAAATGGACAAAAAAACTCAGCAAACATGACAACTGCAATCAACTATTCTGGACAAAGATATCCGGCAATGATGTCGGATCATCTACTGTTTAATCCTAAGGGCAATGATGCGATAGAACATCGTTCTATTTGGTTTGGAGAAACAACAAATCTCATGCAATTGAATGACGTTCGTTATTCTTGGGCGGTCGGTTTGTATAAGCAAATGCGAGAAAATTTCTGGGTTAATTAAAGGGTAGCCCAGACTAAATCCCTTGAAAACGGTGAAACTCTGTCAGTCTATTCTCAGATCCAACTTGCTGAAAAAATTGCTAATATTGTGAAATTATATCGCAATAAATCAATAGCAAATGGAAGTTAAAACCTGTACAAAATGTAATGTCACTAAGCTAATTTCTGAGTTTCATAAAGATAGTAGGCTTAAAAGTGGAAGAACGGCAAGATGTAAGTCCTGTAGTTGTCAGTACAAAAAAGAATACTACGCATCAAGTCGAGGCAAAGCAACAGTCAAAGCCTACGTTGAAAGAAACAAAGAAAAAATATCCGCTTACAATCGGCAATACCTGCAAAAATATAGGGATGCTCAGTTTAAAAATCAAAGAAAACTTGAGTTTTGCCTTTATAAAGGAGGAAAATGCGTTGAATGCGGATTTATAGCATCAGAAGACACAATAGCCGCTTTTGACTTCCATCATATTAATCCGGAGGAAAAAGAGTACACTCCATCTGATATGTTGATGTTAAAAAAGTGGAAAGTTTTTGAGGAATTAGACAAGTGCATTCTTCTGTGTTCTAACTGTCACAGAATTTTACATCACAGACAATACCGTGCCAAGCTTGCGCTGTAGCAAGAAGGTGTAGAGACTAGCCAATTTAGGCGTAGGCTGTAAGCAATTGACAGTCGAAGCGAGGGACATCTAAAGACTTTAGATGATGATATAGTCCGATCTGTATGGTGACATACAGCAGCTTGCATAAAGCGGGTTGAACCTAGCGAATTCAACCGAACATCATGACCCGAAAAGTTAGATATTACTCAAGATGTTGTTGATTATGGTAATTTGACGACAGATGAACAGCGAGCATTTAACGGTATTTTATCTTATTTAACCTTCTTAGATTCAATCCAAACCTGTAATATTCCTCATCTGAAAAAAAGTATTACTGCACCAGAAATTAGCTTATGCATGGCCGAACAAATTTCTCAAGAAGCAATGCACAATCAAAGCTATCAATATATCATTGAAACCATTATTCCTTCTGAACGTAGAAGTGTGGTTTATGATTTTTGGCGCACTGATAATATACTGCGCGATCGCTGTAAATTCATCGCCGGAATTTATCAAAAATACGTTGATAATCCCACAACAGAAAATTACTTTGTTGCATTATTGGCTGACTTTTTACTAGAAGGAATTTACTTTTATAATGGATTTATTTTCTTTTATAATTTAGCCTCTAGAATGTTAATGCCGGGAGCTGCTGATATCTTCAAAATGATTAACCGAGATGAACTCAGCCATGTTAGACTGTTTCAAAAATTAATTCCAGAAGCAATGCAAATCTTTCCCCATTCTGTGGATTATATTTACGAAATGGTGGATACTGCGGTACAACATGAAATCAAGTGGACTAATCATATTGTAGGCAATAATATTCTAGGAATTACCGAGTCTAGTACCGAACAATATACTAAATACTTGGCGAATATTCGACTCCGTTCTATTGGCTTACAACCGCTTTATGCTGAGAAAAAGTATAAGAAGAGTCCCTATACTCATTTAGAACGTTTTTCAGATACAAAAAAAGGAGCGCATACCAAAGCCAATTTCTTTGAGGCAAGCGTTACCAGTTATGTAATGTCCTCTGGCGTTGGCGGTTGGGACGAAATTTAATGGTTTGAATGAAGGAGAGATATTTAATCAACGATATCTCTCTTTTGTCTTAAAATTGACAGACATATTTAGGTTGTACCGGACAAGTTTGATCGGTAATGGGATTATCACGAATAAACAGATAAATTAACCGATCTAAGGGTTTCAATGGGGTAATATCAGTCACTTGATTATTCGTTAAGTTGAGCTCATTCAAATTCATTAATGATTGAAGTGATTCAACTTGATTGACCTGATTATAACTTAAATTTAAAACTTCTAAGTTGGTTAAAGAACTTAATGGCGTAATATTAGAAATTTGATTATAACTTAAGTCTAAAACTTCTAAATTCTCTAAAGATTGTAGCGGGGTAACATCAGAAATCCGATTATTAATCAGCTTCAGTTCAACTAAATTTTCTAAAGATTGTAATGGACGAACATCAGAAACTTGACTGGTACTTAAATCCAATTGACTAATCTCTTGTACATTTTGCGAAGCCCGACCACAATTAAATGTACCCGCTTGTTGTAGAATTAAACTAACGGTTCGTTTAGCTTCCGGATTCAAGTTTTCTCGATTTCTACACCAATCTGCAAAGGTTTCAAAGTTCTCTTGAGTCGGATTTGATTGGGTTTCCTGACTGTATCCCTCTATCCCTAAACCGAATGTAATCAGTATCCCTAAAATGCCGACTTGGAAAGATTTACTCAGTCTTTGAAACAGTGGATTATGTTTCATAAAAGTATATAAAAATAGGTTATTTATTAATTTAGATTGGCAAGTTTGATGGTCTGAACTTGATTTCATGGAGACTTCCATTATGAAATGACAATAATGATTATTCTGTTTGACTTTTGGCTTCACAAGCTGACTTAAGCCTATAGTCTCTATTTTAGTTTAAAGTGTTCCTGGAAAATCGCCAAGCCTCTCACAACTACAGCTTAATCTTGAATGAATGGTTTAAAATAACTTACAGTAAAATATCCTAACTTACTCTACTCTAATAGAGACTCAAATTCTGGTATGATTCAGCAGATCATAAATTTGATGATGACAATAATTTATTCTATTTTAAATATTTTTGAGCAACCTGCAATCCGGAAGCCAATCGCGATTAGCTTAGGTGCAATATTTGGCGCTTTAAGCCGCTATTACTTAACAATCTGGTGTGCCAATCGGTTTGGAGTGAATTTTCCCTATGGGACGTTTTTAATTAATTTAACAGGTTGTTTTATCATGGGATTTTTTGTGACGCTAGCAGAAATATCCACTTTAATTAATCCAGAACTTCGTCTTTTAGTTGCGGTTGGTTTTTTAGGATCTTATACAACTTTCTCAACTTATGAATTAGAGACCCGTAACTTTATTCGGGAGGGTCACTTAATTCTGGCTTTATTTTATTGGCTCAGTAGTGCTATCCTGGGAATGATTAGTTTACAACTTGGTACAATTTTATCTCGATTCTTAACTCGTTAAAGTTATTGTTATGAAACCTTGGAAAAAAACTTATACAAAAAACAAATATTATGGCTATTTTAGATAATTTTCCGATTATTAATGCCATAATTAATAAAATAAATAATAATATTAATAAACTTAATTAATAATAATTGAAACAGTTTAAACAAGATAATCTATAGTTTTAGAAATATTTAAAATGCGTTTAACTTCCTTAGATGTGTTTCGAGGAATTGCAATTGCTGGGATGATTTTAGTGAATAATCCTGGAAGCTGGAATTATGTTTATCCTCCCTTACTTCATGCTGAATGGCACGGCTATACTCCCACAGATTTAGTTTTTCCTTTTTTTCTATTTATTATTGGTGTCGCAATGGTGTTTTCCCTGGGAAAATATGCCAAAGAAAATCGAACTTTAGAACAATATTTACCTCGTAATCTCTATCTGCAAATTTTACGACGTTTTCTGATTCTTTTTCTTTTAGGATTATTTCTGAATGGCTTTCCAAATTATGATTTAAATTCGATTAGAATCATGGGCGTTTTACAACGAATTAGTTTAGCCTATTTATTCAGTACAATTGCAATTTTTCATCTTTCCCGTAAACAATTAGGGGTATTATTCCTCTTGATATTATTAGGATATTGGGCAATGATGCAAATGATTCCTGTTCCTGGATATGGCGCGGGAAATCTAACGCCAGCAGGAAATTTAGGCGCATATTTTGATAAAATTATTCTGGGTAGCAATCATATATGGCGAGGGGGACCATACGATCCTGAAGGATTATTGAGTACAATACCTGCAATTGCAACCGTGTTAATGGGTTATTTTATCGGAGATTGGTTAAAGCAACAATCGATTAAAACTCAGACAAGTATTCGTTTAATTATTTTCGGTTTATCTTCTGTTCTTATCGGGCAATTGTGGGGGTTAATATTCCCAATAAATAAAGCGTTATGGACTAGTTCTTATGTGTTAGTAACAGGCGGCTGGGCTATATTTTTGTTTGCGATTTGTTATCAGACAATTGAAGTAAAAAGATGGCAAAAATGGGGAACTCCATTTAAAATTATGGGGCTAAACTCAATTTTTCTGTTTGTTGCTTCTGGAATATTGGGTAGAATTTTAATTTATACTCATATTGGTCATCAAACAAATGCACCCACAACAAAAACCTGGATTTATGAAAATGTATTTCAATCTTGGGCAGGTTCTCTGAATGGTTCTCTATTTTTTGCCATTACCACAGTCCTATTTTGGGGGTTAATTGCATACGGAATGTACCGGAAAAATTGGTTTTTAAAAGTTTAAATTAAACCTAATAATAATGTGATGAAAACACCTGATTTTAGTTTAGATTTAGCCAGTCAATTTGCTCAACTTGCCCTTGACTGTATTGATAAAAAATATCCCCATGTTCATCGCTATTTTTTAAAGCAGGATGAGGATTTAATCTTACCCGATCAACTCCATCCTGTCTTTTACGGATGTTTAGATTGGCATTCTTCAGTACACAGTCACTGGATGTTAATTCGTCTGATTCGCTACTTTCAAGAAGCTACATTTTCATCTATTGCCAGAGAAAGAATAGCCCAAAATTTTACACCCGAGAAAATCTCCCAAGAAATTCAATCTTTAAAATCCAATCCACAATTTGAATATCCTTACGGTTTAGCTTGGTTTCTACAACTGATAACTGAATTAATAGAATGGGATGATATTCAAGGAAAACAATGGTTAAAACTCCTGCAACCGTTAGCAGATATTGTCGTTGATAATATTCAAACAGAATTACAAATATTATCTTATCCAAATCGAACCGGAACCCATCAACAAACTGCATTTTCACTCGGTTTAATTTGGGATTTTGCCAGTTTAACCGAGCATCAATCTCTATTAAATATCATCTCAAATATTACTAAAAACTTCTATCTTAAAGATAAAAACTATCCTTTATTTTTAGAACCTTTAGGATATGATTTTCTTTCACCCACCTTAGCAGAAGCAGATCTGATGCGGCGGATTTTGCCCTCAGAAGCGTTTGCCGAGTGGTTGAGTCAGTTTTTGCCTCAACTTCCCACAACACCAGATACAGCCTGGCTGAAGCCCGTTGGTGTCAATCATCCCGAGAATTACCACCAGTCTCACTTGGATGGTTTAAATCTGAGTCGCGCCTGGATGCTAGACGGCATTGTAGCGGCACTTCCACCGGATGATCAACGAATTCCCAGCTTACAAGCTGTTGCTAATTTACATCGTCAAGCGGGTTTAAATCCCATTTCTGCAACAGAATATAGTGGCAGTCATTGGTTAGGCAGTTTTGCGGTATATTTAGCAACAAGTCGCGGTTTATCTTGACAAAAAAAATGTAGAGACAAACCCTAAAGCTGCCCCTACATTAACTGGGTTGAATTTCTGCTAAAATTCTCTAAGAGTTGCTAGTTTGAGCAGACAACATCTGCTTGAGCTTCTCTAACTCATTGGCCCAGCGTGGATCAGGCTGAGTTGATTCACTGGTGGTGTTTGGCTGGCTGCTAGTAGAACTGCTATTACCGCCACCTTTAGATTTTTTCCGACTTTTTGCAACCTTTTGGGTTGGACGCGCTTTTTCTTCAGCACCTTCTGCCGGTTTGTCACCTTTTCCTTTAGTGCGAGGTAAAGCTTTTTCGATTTTGAGGGCATTGTCTTTGAAGGTGAAGCCGTTATATTTCTCGACAATTTGATCGGCTATCTCGTCATTTTGAACCGTAACAAATCCAAATCCTCTGCATTTACCGGTTTTGCGATCTGTAATCACTTTTGTCGTCACAGAATCACCTTCTTCGGCAAAAACAGATTGTAACTCTTCACGATCTAATTCTTTCGGTAAATTACCAATATAGAGACGAACAGACATGAGCATTTACTCCAATTTTAAGAACAAAAAACAAAAAATAACCAGGCTAAGAATAGACTTAACCTGCTGGGTTTAACGTTAACTGACTGCACCTGAAAACTATCTTGAATGATATAGATGTCAAGTGTTTAATTTGATTGACAACTTGAGAACGTTTGATCAAATCCGTTATTTGGACTGAAAAAATATGATTCTCCATTTGATCTGGATTCATTAATGCAGACAGAAACTTGTAATGGGTTAAACAACCCTTTAAACTTTGAATCATTTCTCAAAGCTAATTGCTATAGATCTATTGAAAACTCTCTGTAAGAGCGCCTTAGAATGATTATTGATAATACTGTCAAGACTGAATTTAAACAATGCCACTCTTAAGTTAATCACTCATATCATCTTTTACAATACGTAATCCGGAAAACAGAAGTGCTGGCTCAACAGAGGTAGACCTTAACTGACTAAACTAATCATTTGACTTGATATCGCAGCGATTTGTAAGCTTCGCTGAGTGTTGCTTTTATTTGGATAAAACCAAACCGTCTTATAGCATAACACAATTGCTGAAAACTTTTACAACGCTCCATGTCATCACTACACCGGACGTAAAGTCGGTGAGGTGCGATGCGCGAGCGACAACGCAGTCAGTTTTTACACCAATTGATGAGTCGGTCATTGATTTAAATACTACATATCAATAGTATTTTTAGGGTGATGGCTGTCTTTTTTAAGAGATGTTAATAAATGTAACATTATCTGGGGCAAAATGCAAACTTTGTCCTAAAAGATAATGAATCCATCCCTATGGATAGTTTTAGCAGCATTTAAAATCCACCTTGAAACACTAATGATAGACCCCAAAACGCCAGTATCACTGCAATTAAGGTAGACTGTATCGGATGACCGCCCTGAAATTGCAATCGGTTTTTGCCAACTTGCAAAATCTCAATATCAATCCAAGGCGTAACACCGCGCCGCCACCAACCGATCACTTGAACGGGTTGATCAAGGTAATGTGCCGGATGGGGACGATTTAGCCAGAAATTAGCCAAGACTGTCAAAGCCGGAACATAATGCAACCTCACCAGTCCAGTGGGTGTAGACAGAATTAAATCCTGTCCCATTATATTACTGGTAATAGGCCGTCCTAACAATCGACCTTCGATAGAAATTCCTAAACTATCTACAGGGATTTGCTGCGGATTAGCATATAATTGGGCTAAATTCGGCTGAGTTAAGCGCTGACTGGGTTTAAGTTCTGGAAAAAAAGAATTCATCCGTAAAAATAGTCCTAAACTACAGCCAATAGGAATACATCCCGTCAAAATCGCAGTATCTCCCCACAACCATTCCAACTGCCAAATTCCCAAAGCGGCAAAAATTCCCCCCAATAGCCAGATGGCGCTACCGATGATAACACCTGCCAATAGTCCAAAGTAGGGTCCCCCTTGCAACAGTAATTTTGAATAGTCTATCTTGGCAACAGATGCGGTTAACGGGGTGAAATCTAATTCTGGTTCAATCTGCCAAAATTGGGCTAAACGTCCTAAAAGCTGTAAGCGATCGCCTAAAATCGGATGAGAATCATTGACCCCTAACCACAGCCGATAAGGATTAACCATTTCCCATTGCAATAACGAGACAATCGGATAATGGGGCGCTAAACTGCCAAAAGATAGTCCTTGTCGATAACTGACAGGCATCAATAGTTCAAATCCTTCTAACAAAAAAGGCGTTTTTCCTTGCTGCTGAACCTCGCTGGCCAAACCTATGGCGATTTTCACTAACGCCCGAGTCAACGCATTCGGGTTACCGGTTAGATTGCAAGCCGCGCGATCAGTCATTTTCACCCGTCGCCGAGATAACCATAATCCCAAAGCACGTAATATCCAAAATATCCCATAACAGAGAGGAGAAACAACAAAATTAATCGCCCGAATCACCGGATAAAATACTGTAATGACCGATTTGATCCGATTGGGTATCCATTGTAATCCTGAGAGGTTATTTTCTGGGGCGAATTGTTCCGTCATGTAGCCCAATTGCCAATAAATCAAATAAGGAATTTGCACAACCAACGTCACAAAAGACATGACAAACAGGTCTCCGTGTCCCATTTGAGTCACTTCTCGGGTCAAAATCAGGGCGAGTTCTTCTTCTGTGAGTTGATCTAGTAAACCCTGACTGATAACAATGCGGGCAAAGCGAGGCAAACACCCATAACTGATCACCACTGGGGCAGTCATTGGGAGTAATTTTAAATTAGGGACTGGCCAGTTGCGTTGTTGACAATAGCTGCGTAATAGGCGATTTGTTTCCGGACTCCGTTGAAACAGAGTGGTCATCGGTAAAGATTGTAAACCTGTGGATATTTTTAAGATACTGTCCAATATCCAAGGAGAAAATATAAAGAATATTGCTAAAGTCCAATAAACAAACTGTGTCGGATCTCGATACAACAGTTGTGACGGCCGGATGAACGGAAGTTCTCGCAGAATATCATTGGCTGTATCCATCAGAAATTCTACTAAACGGGGGGTAAACCACAATACGGCCATCACCGTTAAAATCTGTTCCAGTCGGAAGCGCCATAACTTAGGCTGTTTTAATTTTGGCCATTTTTCAGCGCGAGGGGCATTACGCCATTGTAGAGGTTGAGGAGTAAAATTTGTGGGTTCAACCGGGGGAAAAACCTGGGTTTGAGTCGAAGGTTGAGGACTGGGTTTAACTAAATCTGGCGATAAATTAGCCGACGGGGAAATAGGGGAAGTTTGGGCAGGTTTTAATGTTTGAGGCGGTTTAGGTTTTGGCGGTGTCGGAACTTTCGGAAGCGGAGACGGTGGTAAACTGGCTGCTTTGACTTGAGGCGGTTGTAGAGTGGGGTCGAATGCCATAAACCCGGTTTCAACGACAGGCGGTTTAGAATTCTCTGCTTCTGGGTATCGTTTTTGTAGGGTTTTTAAGCGTTTTTCTCCCCACTGTTTCACCTTGTCTTGAGAAGATTGAGTCAATTGACGACAAAGGGCGATGGCAAGTTTCACCTGTCCAGTGTGTTCATAAGCGACAACTAACCCCATTTTTGCCCGAATTCCTCGTGAACGTTGAGGATAAGCCTCAGCAATGGGTTCAAGATAGGCGATCGCTTCATTGTATTGTTTTTGGTCAATCGCAGCTAACCCCGCTTCGAGATCAGCATTAGCAGAAGAAGATGCCATGGCACATTATTTTCACTCAAACCTGATTCTAGGATAGCCTCATTATCTCTAGAGATGCTGAAGGCTTAACGAACCTCCAAAACCCACCGGACTTTTGATGATGAACAGAATAACTTTGTAGATCTACTGTCGTCACCGCGTCTATACTCACTAATGCATTGGGATTAACACTACTAATCACCTGTAACACTTGTTTTTGCTGACGCTTTAGGATAATGCCAAAAGTTAACCGTACTTCTCCAGTTGCCCCAGATGCGTTGAGGACGGTCATGTTATACCCCATTTTTCTAAGGCTATCAGCCACTTGAGGAGAGTCTACAGGGGCAATAATTCGGATTACACAACTTCCCAAGGCTAACCATTGGTTAATTGTCGCACCCAGTAGGGTTCCAGAGGCAAATCCCGCGCCAAAAGCCAGGAATTTAAACGGATCATCTAATCCTTGAATGGCTTTTCCAGTGGCAAATAACCAGAGTAAGGCTTCGACAAAGCTTAAAGCTGTTGCGATCCGCCGATAACCCTGAACTAACATACTAATCCGCAGTGTGCCAATCGTGACATCTGCTAAACGGGAAAAAAAGATTAGCAGCATCCCGAACAATGTGTTCATTGTCATAGAGACTAAAACTTAAAGAAAAGATTAGATTAGCATCTCATAAAATTGATTCGAGACATTCATAATGTTCTACGGTGGGAAATGGATCGTAAAAGTGATGTAACAAAGCACGCCATTGTTGATATTGGGGGGATTGTCGAAACCCAATAGTATGATCTTCTAACCGTTGCCAACGAACCAATAAAACATAACGATTGGGTGTTTCTAAACACCGTTTTAATTCATGGGAAATATAACCTGAGACATTAGAAATTATGGGAGAAGCGGTTTTAAATGCAGCTTCAAACTCCCCTGCTAAATCGGGTTTAATCTCGAGTATTGCGACTTCTAATATCATGAAAAATTAGATGAATTTAACCAATTTGAAACCCATCTGCTTTGGGATACTGCCAGTGATGATGATGCCATTCGGCAAGCATGGGCTGAACAAAAAATTGAGGCGGGTTACCCGGTTTAACATCAATCCGAATGGCTGAATAAGGCCGATGTTTATCAGAACCTTTACCGCTACGACCGATATAACACTGAGATTGCGCCACAACTCGAGATTTAACGCCGTTGACAGTTTCAACGTTTTCTTCGATTTTCGGCCCCTCTGGACGTTGACGACGCAAACTGTAGCCACTTCCCCCACAAATAATCCAAGGAATATGGCGATCGCCATGTCCCGTATCATGCGTTTGGAGATATTCTAAACAATGAGCATGACCATTCAGCACTAAATCCACTAACGGACGACCCCCAGACCGTTCCCCCACTGCGGCCAGTACCCCATCCAACACTTGGCGTAAATTCTGACGAACCGCTAACGTTTGGGCCTGTTGCCACTTTGTTGCTTCGGTGACATAGGGGGGATGATGGAAATAAATAATTCGTCCTCGGACTTCGTCTGTGTGCCAAGAATCAATCAGGCGTTGCTGTAACCAGTTGAGTTGCTCCCAGTCTACCACCTCATCCGATTCATTGGCATTGAGTGTCTTTTCAATATCGATTTGCATCTCTTGAATCTGCTCAATTTTAGCCTGATTATCCTGGATTTGTTCTAATTGTTCTGGATCATCACGATTGAGTTGATCTATCGTCTCGACCAGTTGTTCTTGTTCCCATTGCAGTTGCCGTAAACGTTGGTTGAGTTGGTCGCGCTGAGTATCTCCTGCGGCTGTTTTGGGGATGGGGGCAGGTGCATTAAAGGTGGTAGAATCTAATGCAAAAAAATCAATTCCCCCGTAGCGATAGGTATAGTAACGGTTTGGGAGGCGTGTAAATAGACCCGGTTGATAGGATAAACAACGACCTGTTGGCGTTTTGGCTGTGTAATATTTCTGGAAATGGCGCGCTAAATCTGCATCACTTTGCCAATTGCTGAGATAATCTAAAAAGGCTCTAGCATAGGCATCACCCTGATAAGATCCATGCCAACCCACATCAAGATCGATTTGAGACCGCAATAAGCGACGTAAAGGAACAACCAAGGGTGCAATTAGACTATAAAACGGCTGTAAATCATAATAGTCATGGTTTCCGGGTACGGGGAGAAAGGGAAAATTAAACACCATTTGATCGTAGGCGATCGCATCGGGATTTTCCCCGCCAACGATAAATTCTCGATAAGGTTTAATAAAATTGCGGTGATAATATTCCCGAGATCCGACGAGATAAACTACATCCCCAGTATGAAGAATAAACCGACACTGATCGCGTTGTTGGAGTAATAATTCTGCTACTTGCCGTTGAGGATCATGTCCGCGATGGTTTCCGGTGCCACTATCGCCGAGTACAAGGAAAGAAAATTCCGGGTTATCAGACTGTTCATCTGCTAAAACAAAGCGAGTTTGATCAATATTATGCTGAATCACAGCCTGGTGTTGCCAATGTACCCGCTGCTTCATTTTCTGGATCTTAGTAGCGATCGCCGGATCTCGAACTAATTTCATTGTTCAATCTGTGAATTAATCAATATCCATTCTGGCCCGTTTAATGTGGCGTTGAGTGTCCAGCTTCTGAACTGGGAATGGTTCACTTTGAGTGATCCCTGTCTTAATTCAGCATTCACATAAGGACTGGCAATCACTGGTGAGTCATTTAAATTTCGTGGCTGACCATTAATTGTTGCAGTCGCAATCGCGCCATTTTTATCATAAGTCATGGTGAGATCATCGCGGGTTAAACTCTGGTAATCTATTTTTCCTTGACTCATCCAGGCGTTATCATCAACAACAGTCCGATCCAAAGCCTGGGTAAGTTTTTCAAAGGTTGGATACTCTGCAACTCTGGCAATGTCTGTGATCCAAGCGGTTTGGTTACCCGTTGCAGTTAATCCTTCAAAAGATAATGTGGAGTCGGTTGGCACAGGTTGCTTGGTATCGGGTAAAGTTTCCCAACGAACGGTATCCCCCCAAACCCTGGCACACAACCAAACGTTATGAATCTGCCAAATATACCAATCTCTGTAACGTTGAGGCGCACCATATCCGCTAGGTAAGACTAAACGAGAAACGGGTGGCACGCCTGCCTTTAAATCTTCTGGCGTTAAAATCGATTGATAGATAACGGTTCCTTTTTTTTGTAAATATTGATCTCCCGGTGTTCGTCCTGTAGCGAGGGGAGTGTGATAGGTTCCGCCTAAACTAATCACGACATTTTGTTGTTGATTGGGATCTCGAATGACTAGTTTATAAGTGGCATATTGAGCGCGAATGGTTCCGGTGACTTGATACACTCTTCCGGGTTCTAATAACGTTCCTAAACTATAATCTTCTGTCACATAAAACGTTTCCCACAGTTGATCATTTTCACTATAACTATAATAGGGAGGATGACTGGCAAAGGCTTCAAACGGTAAAGGAATTTCTTTGCGAGCAATTGCCTTTAAATGTTGCGGTGGACGATAAGAACTTAATGCCGCATTCAATCCTAAACGAGCATAGGAATCATTCATTTTTTCAATAAAATCAATTTGATTATCTCCCCACCATAAATAAGCAATTGCAGTTAAACCACTATCCCAAGTATTGCGGTCAAATCCTCTACTTTCTGCGCCCCCACTCGTCCCCCAACTGAGGCGTAATGCCATATTTGTTGCCAACCAATCTAATAAACCTTTGGCTAATTTTTTAAGTTCTGGATCTTGTGAAAAATCATAAAGATTCAGTAACCCAGCAATACTATAGCCATAATAAACTGAAGAGTGAAATTCTCCTTGTCCGATGGTCAAAAACTTATTAAATTCTGAACGCAGCCAGGCTTCATTTGTGGCGGCGGTGGCGGGATATGCGACAGGTAAACCACTACCATTCATTAACGCTAAACCGGAAGCGCGTTGCAGAAACATATGATTTTCTGTGCCGCCTTCCATCCATTCTAAAACTCGAGGAGATTGTAATTGATTTTGATAGGCTTGTTTCACCTCGGGCGGCATTATATCTTGAAACAAGAAGAAAATCCGCACATCAACTCCACTGCGAAAATGATACAAATCGGGTTTTTCTTGATCTAACTGGAGTAAAACATCCCAACTCTTTTGAGCATCATAAATTGATTCAGAATTTAAGCTCAGCCTTGCTAAAATTATCGGCAATAAATATTTATGGGGATCGCCGAGTTTAATCTTTCGCCACCAAGCATCTTTTTCTGCTAAATCAATGGCAGCTATTTTCCGACGAATTGCTAACCCTTTTGTGTGAAAATTTGCTTCATCCGCCGCATCAAAAACACTATTTTTAATTGAAGAATTAAACGGTAAATCAGCCTCTATAAGTATATTTTCTCCACTATTATTTTTAGAGGAATTAGTTAATTGCATCTCACAGGCTGTGATTGTAAGAATTATCCCTATCGTTAAACTTCTACAGAATACAGTCAAAAAATACTGAAACATGAATTAATTAGAGAAATAAATTCCTC
This sequence comes from uncultured Lyngbya sp., assembly GCA_964434975.1. GTDB lineage: Bacteria > Cyanobacteriota > Cyanobacteriia > Cyanobacteriales > Microcoleaceae > JAAURB01. Next base: position 17,119 of record CAYSWY010000047.1, on the reverse strand, counting down.
TGCAAACTTGAGATTAGACTTCGTGGCAGTTGTTAGCTCATCTACTCGTCTTGCTACAGGAAAAGAATATAATAATCGATGGAAAAAGTAGTGAAAAAAATCCTTTTGCTCATCAATCTATTATATAAAAATCCGCATTCATACTCTATTATCATCTATTACCTATTCCCTATTCCCTATTACTGAATAGGCAGCTTAATTGTAAAATTTGTTTGACCCTTTTCACTCTTAACTGTAATTGTGCCATTGAGTTGTTCAACTAACTTTTGAACTAAGGCTAATCCTAAACCCGTTCCGCCTTGTCGCCACGGATCAGCATTAGGAACACGATAGAATTTATCGAAGATTTTAGGCAATTCTTCTTTTGGAATTTCTGTTGAGTTACTCACCCGAAGTAAAATTTGATCCGAGACTTCTTCTACAGAATCAGATTGAGCTTCTAGATAATCAAGTTCTAGCTCAATTTGACCTTGATTGCCAGTATATTTACAGGCATTATTAAGTAATTCTACAACAATTCTTTCTAAGGTAGTTTTATTGGTTTGAATGGTTGGAATAGAAGATGCATAATTAACTTCTAAAACCTGTTGACGTTCTTCTACCCGAGAATAAAAAGGCTGTACCAGTTGAGAGAACCATTGCTGTAAATCTATCTTGTCATAAGACATCGGTGCAGGGGTTGCCTCTAACTTTTGTAAGTCTAATAAATCATTCACCAAGTTGATTTCTCGACCGCATTCTGTTTCTAAAATATTCAGGTATTTCTCTTTTTTCTGGCTATCTGGGGCAATATTTAACATATGAATCGCTAATTTCATTGAAGCCAGAGGAGTCCGCAATTCATGGGAAACCGTATCAATAAAATCATCTTTTAGACGATTGAGCTTTTGTAATTCTTGAACTTTTTGTTGGAGTTGAATCGTTCTTTCTTGGACTTGTCGCTCTAAATCGGTATTAAGATCTTGAACCGTTTGAAACAGTTGAGCTTGCTGAATGGCGATCGCTAATTGTGTAGCTAACTGCCGCATTAAATTCGTTTCCGAAGATTGCCATTGCCGAGGATGAGAACATTGATGAGCCGCAATCATTCCCCAAAGTTGACCATCTAAAAAAATCGGAACAACTAAACAGGCTTGGATTTGAATTTTTGCAAAATATTTTCGGTCTTGTGGCGAGAGATTAGTTTCTTCTTGTAAATGGGTTAATGCATAAACATAATCCTTTTTAAACCTTTCCAGATAATTTTCAATAGTGGATTTTTCTAAAATAGTTCCCGATAGCGATCGCCACCCGGCCCCCACAGATTCAGCTACCATTTTCCCTTGTTGCTGAGAAGAAACCCGATACATCACCACGCGATCAACATCTAAAACCTGTTGCACTTCGGCAACCATCGTATTCAGAATTTCCTCTAAGTTTAAAGACTGATGAATTTGTAGAGAAATTTTACTCATCAATCGCTCTCGTTGCAATTGTTCGTGCAGTTTAGCAGTGCGTTCTTGAACTTGCTGTTCGAGTTGAGCGTTACGACTTCTGAGTAATTCTAATTTTTCGAGTTGCAGTTGATAAACGGACTGTTGTAGATTTTTAACCACCCGGTACATTTCAGTCGGATCAAGCATTCTCAGTAAATTGGTTTGAGTAATCATCCCTAATAGTTCCCCTTCATCCCCACAAACCAGTAACCGCTGTAAATGTTGTTTCTGCATTTCTTGGTGAGCTTTCCACAGCGAATCATTCGGCTTGAGATAAAATAGTGAAGTACTCATGATCCACTCGATTGAGATCTCTGCTAAATCTAACTGGAGAAATTGAGCCTGGATAATATCTTGAGCGGTGACAATCCCCACTGGCATTAACCGGGGTTGACTAAAAGATTGATAAATCACCACACAACTGACTTGATGCGCCGCCATCATTTGAGCCAGATTCAGCACAGAAGTGCTAATGGGGGCCGTGACCACATCCGTACTCATTTCATCAGCCACTTTCCGTAATCTTAAAATATTAGAAGGCTGGAGAACTTGACGAATACGTTCGGGGGTGACAACACCGACGAGCTTTCCTTTGGGGTCTAAAACGGGTAAATGATGAATATCGTACTCGCGAAATAAAGATAAAGCAGAAAAGATATCTTGCTCATCTGACTCGGTTAAATGGGTGGGTGAGGGGGACATTACCTCACTAATTTTAATTTTATTCGAGGCTGTATGTCTGAGAGATTCTAACGCACCCGTCGCGATGAGTTGTAGAATATTGCGTTCTGTGACAACCCCCAACAGAGCTGATGTTTTAGCATGAACCACCAAGACACAACTGCTAGATCGAATCTCTTCTAATGAAGCCGACTCATCACTGAGGGGAATTTCTGTCGTTTGATGCTCTTGAGGTAAGGGCAAGGCACATTGATTATGTTGTAGGCTCATCAATGTAATCACCTCTCCCAAAGAGGTATCTGGTGTCACCTGCAGGGGATGACGATCAATGGCTTGTTCTAAAGCAGAGGAATAGTGGGGGGGTTGGTATGATTGCATAACCAAGTGCTGAGTAGAAATGAGAGAACCCGATAAAAATTAAAGATAACATTGTCAAAAACCGAAACAGATGCTTTACTCATTATCCCCAATTGATCTGTATATGATGTCACTTGTTCCCCGGATTTTCAATCTGGGACTTGCAAGTGAAGGCCTTGGGCAGTCAGAATATTAAAAAACTTGATGTTACTCTGCTGATTTATCATTAATTTTATGGGTCATTCCTTGAATCTAGAACAAATTGCAGCCAAACTTGACAGCCCCAACTCTGCCGATAGAATGTTGGCGTTGGCTGCCCTCAGACCTGTATCACCCGCCGAAGCGGTACCCTTAATTAAGAAAGTTCTCAATGATGAAAATCTACAAGTTCGGTCTATGGCAGTATTTGCCCTCGGGGTTAAACCGACAGAAGAATGTTTTCCCATTTTGGTAAAATTACTTGAAACCGACCCAGATTACGGTATTCGGGCTGATGCAGCCGGAGCATTGGGGTATTTAGAGGATATTCGCGCGTTTGAACCCTTGGTGCGAGCCTTTTATGAGGATACGGTTTGGTTAGTGCGTTTTAGTGCAGCGGTTTCTTTAGGAAATTTAAAGGATATTCGCGCTCACGATGTTTTAATGAAGGCATTAGACAGTGAAGATGTGGTCATGCAGCAGGGAGCGATCGCGGCTTTAGGAGAAATTGGAGATATTGAAGCCCTTGATAAAATGCTAAATTTTGCCCAGTCAGACGATTGGTTAGTCCGACAACGTTTAGCCGAAGCATTGGGTTATTTACCCACAGCTAAAACCGTTGCAGCGCTCAATTACCTGAGTAAAGATAGCCATCCACAAGTGGCAGCAGCGGCGACAATTTCCCTGGATCGTTTAGAGAAACATCCACAATGAGCCTAAAATTAAAACAATATTTTGGACAACCAGGAGAGTGGTGGGTCATTGTCCAGGGTTTATTACTTTTGGGGCTGATAATATTACCGCCTATGCCAATTATTTTGCTTGATTCTGCTGCTAAAATTAACATATACCTGTATGATGGAGTTGCTATCATTTTAGGTTTGACGGCTTTAATATTAATGGTTAAGGGTGTATTGGATTTAGGTCAAAACTTAATGCCATTACCCGATTCAAAACCTGGAGGAACCCTGATGACTACAGGAATTCATCGGAGCGTTCGCCATCCCCCATACAGCGGTTTAATTTTTGCAGCACTAGTAGGATGGGTACTTTTTCAAGCAAGTTTATCGCATCTACAAAGGAACAGTAATCTGATTTATTTTTCTAGATTTGAAAGCGAGGAAAGAAGAAAATTAGTAGAGACAAACCTATCCCAATTACACAGAATATAGCGCTCAAGTCAAAACGTTTATTCGATGGATTTACTGAATACTGATTAGCAATGATGGTTTGATGCTGACGGAGGATGAAGACAATCCCAGGGTCCGCCTTTTTAAGGCGGTGTACCGATGACTTCTAGGCAGTGGCAGATGAGGATGAGCAACTGTTACTTATCCATGATAAACGCTTGTGTTAATATTGTGACTTCCGAATTTCTTGCTAAACTAATTAGCAACTAATAAGTTATAAAATGAAGATCACTCAAACCGTCAAACAGTCAATAACTCATTAATCTGACGCAATGAAGCTACAGTTAACACTTTTGGGTTAAGTACGATCAAGGTTATTATATCAGCAATAAAATTTTGGATCATCCCACTATCAATTCCTATGATCTAACGATGTGGATAATTTTTACTGGCTTCACCAAATTCAAGACTCAGACCGTGATATCGTTGGCAATCAAGGACTTTATTTAAGTCGTCTTATTGATGATCATCCTGTAATATCGGGTGTTGTGCTCCCGGCTCGAGCATTTTGGCGTTTTTTACAAACAATTGATTGGCGTGAACCTCTGTTTGTTGATTTATCAGATTCTGCTTTGCATCTAGATGTGAGTGATTCTAAAAACTTACAACGCATTGCTCAAGGAATTTGTCATCATATTTTAACTTCACCCACTCCCTCTGCTTGGTTGGACTTATTCTCAGAAATTCTGCAATCGAGCTCAGTCACTGCTGTAACGTTTCAAGGGTATCTGAGTGGCTCTGAAATTCAAACAGAAGGGATTATTGATCCGATTTGGACAGGGGGAAGTCCGACTGCAATGGCTGAGGGATTAAAACAGGCAATTGCTGAATTTTTTCATGCTAAAAGTTTATTTTATTGGGATTATTTGGGTCGAACGCTGCAACAACTTCAACCCACTATTTTAATCCAACCCCTCTACTCAGTCACGGCTGCAGGTATCATTCAAGCTCATGACCATCAGTGGGAAATTCAAGCGACACCCGGATTAAATTCATCAATTGATTGGGGTCAAACTGAGCCAGATTCTTATTATATTCATCCACAAACGTTGCAAGTTCAAGCTCAAAATATAGGACATAAAACCATTGCTTATTACCTCAAATCTCCGGCTGTAGAATCTGTCTCTCAAGCTGAAACAGACCAGAACCATCATATCCTGCCTCAAACGGCTCAATGGGTTGACTCTCCCTTACAAGCAGAAATTGTGCCGCAACAGCAACAAACGGCATGGGTATTACAGACAACTCAACTTGATGATTTAATTGAATTAACCCAGAGAGCCAGGACTCAATTGGGTCAATCTTGTCAGCTTCGCTGGATTTTTGGCACCACTTCTCCTGAAGTACCGGAGCAATTTTATTGGTATTTTATTAACCCACTGACAACTGTTTCAACCGCTGTTGCGACTGTTAGCGACAACAGGCTGACGGCAGATCTATCGACTAATTCTACAGCAGAAGATCAAATATTATCTGGACTGGGTGTTTCAGGGGGAATTGTCATTGCTAAAACGGTTGTGATCTCTTCAACTTCTTCTGCAAAAATTCAACTACAGCCAGAATCAATTTTAGTCTTACCGAAGATTACTTCTGAGTATTTCCCATTACTTAAACAAGCGGTTGGAATTATTGCGGAGCTGGGCTCAATGACGGGTCATGGCGCGATTTTAGCACGGGAATTAGGCATTCCAGCGGTTCTAGGAGTAAGTAGAGCAACTCAACAGATTCAAACGGGAGAATTTGTATTAATTGAAGGGGAACAGGGAGAAGTTCATTTACTCGGAACTGAGCCACCCACTGAAGTATTTTCAACAGATTTAAATTCGGCTTCAATTGAGTTATCAAAACCAACGACTGTGGCGAATAATACTCATTTGATGGTGAATATTAGTCAACCGAGTTCGATTGAGCGGTTACAAAATTTACCCATTGATGGGATTGGATTATTACGTTCTGAACTATTAGCCTTAGATGTATTACCTTTACACAAACAGAATCAAAGCTGGAATTTTCACCAATGGTTACAGCCTCAATTTCAATCAGAATTTATTCAACGAATGGCTAATAGCTTACGTTCTTTTATGGTTGCTTTAGCGCCTAAACCTATCTTTTACCGAGCCTTAGATTTACGAGAATTTTATTCAGAAGCGCGTCCCTTCTGGGGGGAAACAGATTGGGAATATATTCACTTACGTCAACGTTTACATCATCATGATTCTAGCGATAATTTAGATAATAAAACTCTATTTGATCTAGAGCTAGCGGTGTTATCTCAGCTTTATCAATGGGGTTATGAAAATATTAATTTAATCTTACCGATGGTTCGTTCTGTTGAAGAGTTTTCTGTATACAAGTATTGGGTAAAACAAGCAAAATTAACTGAACAGCCTACGTTTAAACTTTGGATTATGGCGGAGGTTCCTTCTGTATTATTTTTATTACCAGACTATGTCAAAGCAGGTGTAGAAGGGGTGGCAATTGGCACTAATGATTTGACTCAGTTTATGTTAGGAATTGATCGTAATAATAATGAACACTTAACTCATTTAAACACTTCCCATTCTGCCGTCACTGCTGCAATTCGTCAAATTATACAAATGTCAAAATCAGCAGATATTCCTTGTTGTATTTGTGGAGATGCGCCAGTGTTGTATCCGGAATTGATTCAAGAGTTTATTCGTTGGGGAGTGACTTCTCTATCGGTTCATCCTGAGGCGGTCACATCCACTTATCACACTATTATTCAAGCAGAAAGACGGTTACTCGTTGAAGAAATCCGCCGTCAATTTAACGCCTAGAAAAGAGGGAATTAAGAGATAGATCAATCACTCATAACCTATTTTTTCCCTATCATCCCTCTCCTTATCCTAACAGTAAAGCCAAGTTCTTTTGAGCTAGGACTCAATCCGAGAAATGGCTTCTTCTGGGGATAAATTGCCATAAATCATGGACATAATTCCCGGCAAGTATTTATCCATTGTGGCAATATTGGTATAAATTAAGTGCTTCACTAAAGTTGGAGTTAAGCGATCGCCTTCAACATCAATGCTAGTTTTATAACGAATTTCGCCATCATAGAAATTCATTTCAAAGTTACCAATAATTACACCATAATTTAGCATTGTAATTAAAGCAGCGACACTATAGCGTTTATGATGGGGAACTTTAACCGGAAAAACAGAATATGCGGTTAACTGATGTTCTTCCTCACGAGTGACTCCATAGCAATCAAAGCGACCATTTTGTCCCTCAATTCCTAAAGCAATCACTTTGCGATATTCAATCTCCTTATAAACCCAACCATCGATTTCTAAAAAATCAATTAAAACATCAAAAAGAGGTTTATCAGATGGATAATCAGTCGTCACTAATTCCGGATTATGTTCAGAAACAACCATAATTTAATTAACTCCTTATTTTTAAACTATTCTAATTTAATAAAATTTATGTCCTTTTATTTTCCAGCTCGAACATATTATAAGGCATTTTATTTGATTTTTCTTCAATATAAGCTAAGTTAGTGCTTTCATAATAAACAGAGCCATATCCGACTTGACTGTAAGTTAATCGGTTTTTCTTATCAATGGTTTCATCTTGTAATGATTTCCGACTACCTGCAAAAAGTTTATCGCCCTTTTCAAATTGCCGTTTCTGCTTCAGCATTTGGGCTTGAATGTCTGCTAAACTTAAGCCTTCTGTGATTAAATTAAAGCACTGTTCAATCACCTGCCGAATGGCACTGCGTTTTTTAGAAGTATATTCAAATGTATCAATCTCTGGGTTGGATTGTAGTTTTTGTAATTGCAAGCGATAACAACCATTCGGATTAGAAGCAGGATACCATCCGAGTTGTAGATGATAGCCTTCTGGATCAATTTCAATTCGATCTCCAATCGCTTTAATCGCGCGAATTGAAAGCAGATCCTCGCTATAATTGTCGTGATTTACAATCCAACCATTCTGAATTAAAGGGTCTTGATCGCCAAAGTGATTTTGGACAATAGCCCAGCCACTTGGAATATTAAGAGGAACCAGTTTTGCAGACATATAAATAAGATAAGATAGCGCTTAGAATTAGGATTACAGTAGGAGATCCTAACAGCCGGAGAATAATCTGCTGATAGTTTGAATAAATTACCCCTTATCAATAACACGTTTTTCTCAGGCTCGCAAGGAAATATCACGGTTTTATGCGTCTGTTGAACTCACTGTTCCATGGCGCTTGAGATCGTCTAGGGTAACCACTTCTAGCGCTTTCTCGTGAGTAGCTGATAAAATTACCCTCGGGGCAACATTGGCTTGTTTTGCTTCTTGCCAACGGAGCGCACACAAACACCAGCGATCGCCAGGTTTTAACCCCGGAAATTGGTAGGCAGGAACGGGGGTACTGAGATCGTTACCTTGTGCTTTGGTAAACTCCAGGAAATCCGCCGTCATTTCAGCACAGATCACGTGGGAACCTGTGTCCATTGGCCCGGTATTACAAAAGCCATCTCGGTAAAATCCAGTTCGAGGAGAAGAACAGCAATGCTCTAGGGGTTGACCCAAAACGTTTCTAGCAGTACTCATGGCGGGTATTCTCAATAATTTGGTAGCATTGAATCTATAGAAACTGCTATTTAGTATAGCGACTGATAGCAAGTAGATCAGAAAGTGTACGTGATCACCTTCTATTATTGGGTTTGCCAAATTATAAAGCATAAGATCACCGACCCAGCCAGCGCCAATATCTGAGCTGTGAACAAAACTGCTCTAATTTTTTATTCAATTCTTAATACACATCAAACAGAATCATGAAACTCAGCCAAGTGCTGGAACGACTGTTTCCCCAACGGACAAATAGTCGTGAAGCTGTTAAAGACCGTCTAAAGCTCGTTTTAGCCCATGATCGGGCTGATTTAACCCCAGAATTAGTTGAGGCGATGCGAAAAGAAATCCTCGAGGTGGTTTCGCGCTATGTTGAAATCGATCCAGCAGATTATGAGTTTAGTTTAGAAAGTGACCAAAGAGCAACGGCCTTAATTGCCAACTTACCCATCAGACGAGTGAAAAATATTCGTAACGTTCAGGCAGAAGCTGAATCCGTGGAGATCGAATTGAGAGAAGACACCGAGTCAGAAGACACCGAGTATCTACGAACAACTCATGATATATAACCAATAACAAATTATCTCTCGCGTGATGTGACTTTCAGTGATACTCTAAAAGATGGCATTGTTAAATTATCGTAAAGCTTCCCGAGTCATCGGATAAAGCTACTTTTAGAAAATTTAGGCGTTGATCATGGTCTCCACCGCAGAAAAGACAAACGTAGGTTACATTACTCAAGTTATTGGCCCGGTTGTAGATGCAAAGTTTCCCTCTGGAAACTTACCTGAAATCTACAACGCTTTGAAAATCACTGGAAAAAACGAAGCCGGTCAAGAAGTTTCAGTTGTTTGTGAAGTCCAGCAGTTACTCGGGGATCACCAAATTCGCTCTGTTGCGATGAGCGGCACAGACGGTTTAGTTCGGGGTATGGATGTATTAGACACCGGTGCTCCCATTAGTGTTCCCGTGGGTCCGGCAACATTAGGACGGATTTTTGATGTTACTGGACAACCCGTTGATAATCTCGGCCCAGTGGGAACAGAAGAAACTTCTTCCATTCACCGCTCTGCTCCGGCGTTTACGGAACTTGAAACCAGTCCTTCTGTATTTGAAACCGGAATTAAAGTACTCGATCTCCTCGCACCTTATCGTCGTGGTGGGAAAATTGGCTTATTCGGCGGTGCTGGCGTGGGCAAAACCGTTATTATGATGGAATTGGTCAACAACATCGCTAAAGCTCACGGGGGTGTATCCGTGTTTGGTGGTGTAGGCGAACGCACCCGCGAAGGGAATGACCTCTATCAAGAAATGATTGAATCTGGGGTTATTGACGAGGAAGACCGCAGCAAATCCAAAATTGCCCTGGTTTACGGTCAGATGAATGAGCCTCCCGGTGCCAGAATGCGCGTCGGTCTGTCTGCTTTGACCATGGCTGAATACTTCCGGGATGTGAGTAAGCAGGACGTACTGCTGTTTATTGATAACATTTTCCGCTTTGTACAAGCCGGTTCTGAAGTATCCGCACTGTTGGGACGGATGCCTTCTGCTGTGGGTTATCAGCCGACTTTAAGTACTGACGTGGGTGAACTGCAAGAGCGCATTACCTCGACTAAGGAAGGTTCAATTACTTCCGTTCAGGCGGTCTACGTTCCAGCCGATGACTTAACAGACCCCGCTCCGGCGACTACATTTGCTCACTTAGATGCAACAACTGTATTGTCTCGGGCTTTGGCTTCTAAAGGAATTTATCCAGCGGTTGACCCGTTAGATTCAACCTCTACAATGTTGCAGCCTGATATTGTCGGTGAGGAACACTATCAAACGGCTCGTGCAGTTCAGTCTACTCTGCAACGTTATAAAGAATTGCAAGATATTATCGCGATTTTGGGCTTAGATGAATTGTCCGAAGATGACCGCTTAATCGTGGCTCGCGCTCGTAAGATTGAAAAGTTCTTGTCTCAACCGTTCTTCGTGGCAGAAGTCTTCACCGGTTCTCCGGGTCAATATGTCAGTATTGAAGACACCATTAAAGGGTTCCAAATGATTATGAATGGTGAACTCGATGATCTCCCAGAGCAGGCATTCTACTTGGTTGGCGATATCAGCCAAGTTAAAGCCAAAGCTGAAAAAATGAAGGGCTAAATCCCTTAAGTCTCAGTTGTCGGTTCGCGAGTGCTAACTGGCAACTGAAAAGGTTAAGATACATAATCAAGCAATTGACAAATGACATTAAATGTGCGCGTAATTGCACCCACCAAAACAATTTGGGATGATGCAGCCGAAGAAGTGATTCTTCCGAGTACGACCGGTCAACTCGGAATTCTGAGCGGTCACGCCCCCCTATTAACTGCTTTAGGCACGGGGGTAATGCGGCTGCGGGTGGATAAAGAATGGGTTCCCATTGCTTTAATCGACGGCTTTGCTGAAGTTGAAGCAGACGAAGTGACTATCTTAGTCAGCGATGGAGAGCAAGGTAACACGATTGACTTAGAAGAAGCAAAAAATATCTATCAGACCGCTAAGACCGCTAAGGCAGATTACGACCAAGTCAGCCCGGCAACGCAAGAAAAACTTCAAGCAGAACAAGCTTATAAGCGGGCAAGGGCACGCCTACAAGCTGCTGGTGGGTCTGTTGATTAGTTAACTGAACTTGACATCAACTCGATTGAATTGTTTTTCAGTGATACCAACCCAGCTCGGCTGGGTTGTTTTGTCCTAACAGACTCAGTGTTATATGCCCATGGTAGACAGTAAAGGTTGAAAAGTTTCCCAAGTTAATCCCTGCTGAATATACCGGGGATCATTCGGGTTGTATGGACTCGCCACCCGATCAATGGTGATGATTTTAGCAGAATCCGGTAAAACAGGGACATCAGGGTCAGTGATCGTCGGTCGCATCAAGGAACTAGAAAAGCCTTTGAATACGGCAATTTCATCTCGTTCTCCGTCAATTTCTGCCCTGACAATCAACACTTCTTGCGGACATTTTTGCGTATACAGCTCTAAGCGTCGAGCAATTGAATTATTCATCAAACTGATTGGCTCCAGCTCTAGATTCAACAGACTCATTTCCCAACTTTGGAGCACCATTGTTCTATATTTCTCCCAATTGAATCCTGGAGCGCTTAATATCTAAAGTTTGGCTCAGCGACATTATTGACCTGTTGCTGAACGTCCCTGTTTTCCTAAGCGAACCAGAATGAAATAACCAAAATAGAGTAGATAAATTACCAAGCTCGCCAATCCTAAAAATCCAATAAATCCTGCTGTCCAATTTGGATGAAATATCTCCTTGTATCCCCAAGGTGGATCTAACCAAATTCGACAGGTAGGATCGGCGAGTAAATCTTTCGACCCAGAAAACGCACATTTAAGAGAGGGTAAAAAGACGATTGCGCCAATTCCATTGTAAACGCTTACTGCCCAACGCCAAGAGGTGAACGCTAATTTTAAGGGAGAAAATTGCAGATCTTCGATTTCTTCATTGAGATCAACCCAAAACCACAGACTCGCTGGAATCAACAAACGAGCCATAAACCCAGATAAAAAGCCAATTGGCAGCGCTCCAATCATCAGATAAACTGTAATCGCCAGTAAGCTCGCTACTCGCCAGTAAATGACTAATAGGCGCTGAATCACTTCGAGCTTTTGGACAAATGCCCAAATCAATAAAATTAAGGGACAAATCACGGTGAAAAATACCGCTAAACGATAGTCCACCCATACCCAAGATTTCAAAGCTGAGGGTTCCGTTACTAATAACAAGTCAAACATTTTAATAGATTTAATATATGGCTATAGCGCCTTAGCAATAGTCTACCCTTTGGACAGACTCGTATAAATATATTTTTGTCTAAGTAAGCAACTGGACAGACTTTCATCAGATCCCAGTTGCTTATCGCCTCGGAGCAGCGTGTTTTTTATTGAATGACTCAATAGCACAAAGAACTAGTCTTCATAAACTCGACATTCTGCGGCATCTGGGTTTTCATCACAGTACACCTCAAGTGAGTTTTTCTTGGGCTTACTTTGCTTCTGATGAGATGCTTCAGCTTGCAGCTCTTCTACAACATCCCAAGCGGCTGCACATTCTTTAGAGGTACCCCCCTCTGTGTCACAGACTGCACGGGCTTCTGCACGTTCTTGTTCAATGCTTTGTTCAATGTTACTCATAGTTTTTCCTTTGTTAACAACAGTTTTTGTGATTGAACGTCGAGAAAACTTGTTTTCCCTTTAACATTATAGAAATATCATTCCTTTATCCTTGATACATCAGTCGTAAGGATGTATAAGATATTTCTCTTAATCTCTTAAGATTTAGTGATATCAGTACAAATGATATCTAACAACCCTAAATTAGAGTTGATAAGCGTGATGTTAACATACTGAAAATCGACAGCAAATTGGGCACCAACCGAATCGGGAGACTCAGATGATCAATGCCACAACCACACAAATGCACTGGGTGAGTGCTTTATCCACCCGTCCATCCTTAGAAGCCGCCATTCAACAAGTGGTTCAACAGACACAAGATACTCTATCTGCTCCGGCAAACTTAGGGATAGTGTTTATTTCCTCTAGTTTTGCCAGTGAGTATTCCCGACTGATGCCACTGTTGCAAGAATATCTGTCTTTGCCTCATTTGATCGGATGTAGTGGCGGCGGCATTGTTGGCATGAGTCCCCCAGAACAGGTGCATGAAGTGGAGGGAAAACCTGCCATTAACTTATGCTTAGCTCATTTACCAGAGGTCAAAATCCAATCTTTCCAGCTTTTACCGAAAGATTTGCCGGATTTGGATAGTCCGCCTGAAGCTTGGATTGAACAAATCGGCGTGAACCCAGCAGATCAACCTCAATTTATTTTATTAATTGATCCGATGTCGAGTCGAATTAACGATTTATTGCAAGGCTTAGATTATGCTTATCCCGGTTCGACAAAAATTGGCGGACTGGCCAGTGGAGGCATCGCAGGCGGGACAACAGGCGTTTTTTGTCAAGATCAATCCTACACGGGTGCAACAGTGGGAGTGGCTCTCAGTGGTAATATTACGATTGAATCGATTGTGGCTCAGGGTTGCCGTCCCATTGGCCCAGTTTATCGGGTGGCTCAAGGCGATCGCAATATTATCTTAGAAGTAGAAGCAGAAGATATTGCGACTTCACCTCAGACTTCTGAAGCAATGTCTCCCCTAGAAGCACTGCAAGAACTGATTCAAACCTTAGATGAAGCAGACCGAGAATTGGCTCAAAATGCTCTGTTTATTGGTGTTGTTAGAGATGAATTTAAACTCAATCTTGAACCGGGTGATTTTTTAATTCGTAACTTAATGGGAGTTGATCCTCGCATCGGTGCAATTGCAATTGGAGACAGGGTTCGTGCCGGACAACGGATTCAATTTCACCTCCGAGATGCTCGAACTTCAGCCGAAGATTTAGAACTATTACTGAAATCTTATCAAGTTAATAATCCCCTCAGTTCTGCTAATTTATCTCAAGCAGGTGCGTTAATGTTTTCCTGTTTAGGTCGAGGCGAACATCTCTATCAACAGCCTAATTTTGATTCTGAACTGTTTCGGCGCTACCTTAATTTACCTGTCAGTGGTTTTTTCTGTAATGGAGAAATAGGGCCTGTTGGAGGGGGAACATTCTTACATGGTTATACCTCTGTTTTTGGAATTTGCCGACCTGCTCAAATATAAAAATAGGGAATAGGAAATAGGAAATAGGCAATCTTGCTATAAGAAATAGTGGAAAAAATACTTGTTTTATTCGGAAAGTTGGCGATCGCCAAACATTTTCCTAAAGGCTTTTGGTAATTCTTAAAGTCTGAAAATCTGTAACGATACCAGCACGACCTGCTAGAAAAATAGGGTAAAAAAGTTATTCCCTGTTTATCTATATTTTGGGTCTATTAAGCATAACCCAGTAGTAATGCAGATTGATAAAAGATAAAGCTAGCCACCCAAGCTAAAACCAATGAAAAAATTAAAGAGAATATTGTGAATTTTGCTGATTTAGATTCATTTAATAAGGTGACAATTGTCGTTAAACAAGGCGTGTATAAAAGACAAAATAAACAAAAACTATAGCCTTGAATAAATGTGACACTTTCAGTAATTTGCTGACTGACTAAAGCAGAATTTAAACCATAAATAACAGCCAATGATCCAATCACCACTTCTTTCGCAATAAATCCAAAAATCAAAGCTAAAGTTAGATAAGGATCGAGACCAATGGGTTGCATCACTGGACTTAAAAACTGTCCAATTTGTCCGCCAATTGTCTCTAAACCTGTTGTATTTGGCGGTAAGTTAGTGACAAACCAAACCGCAATACAGCCAAACAAAATCAATCCAGAAGCCCGTTTTAAAAAGATTTGAACCTCTCCCCAACTCCGGAGTAAAATTTGTTGTAATGTCGGGAAGCGATAGGGCGGTAATTCTAAAATAAAAGGTTCTTCATTTTTAAAGAACTCTTGAAATAGCGCCGCTGTTAAAATAGCAGCAATAAAACTAATTAAATACAAAGAAAATAAAACAATTGCACCATTTTTATTCGGAAACGTTGCGGCAATAATAAAGACAAAAACTTGTAATCTCGCCGAACATAAAGCAAATGGAATCACAAGCATCGTTAATAATCTGAGTGCTCGCGATCGCATGACTCTTGTTCCCATTAATGCAGGAACATTACAACCAAATCCCATCATTTGCATGACAAAACTACGACCATCTAAGCCAATTTTTGCCATAATTCCATCCATTAAATAAGCAGAGCGAGATAAATAACCGCTATCTTCTAAAATAGCCATAATCACAAAAAATAATAGGATTAAAGGTACAAAAGAAGTGACGGTTGCAATCCCATTCCAAATACCATTGATGATGAAATCTTGAATAAGATTAGGAAAAGGTTGTAATAAAGGTTCTAAAGCGGTAATTTGTATCCATTCGGTTAAATTATCAACAATATCTTGAGCGGGTAAACCCAGACTCCAAATTAGCCAAAATACAGCAAACATCCCTATAAAAAATAAGGGTAAACCTAGAATAGGATGCAATAAAAACCGATCAATTTTTTCTGTCAAATGAATCGATGTTTCTGATGGAATTTGTACTGTATCTTGAAGCAATTCATCAATTTTCTCTGTAGATACAGTATTTAATTCTGCTAAACGAGATTTTATATTGTTAATGGGTGTTGCTGTTGCCTGTTTGGACTTTAATGCCTGACAAATTTCTTCATAAGCATTCATATAGCCTTTGCCATATTTAGCACTGATTAAAATAGTAGGAAAATCTAATTTTTCAGACAATTCTTTTGTATCAATTTGAATGCCATATTGTTCGGCTTCATCTGCCATATTCAAAATTAAAATAGCAGGTAATCCTAAATCCTTAATTTGTAGCGCTAATCGAATTTGTCGATCAATTTGTGAAGCATTCAGCACTAAAATAACTAAATCAATCGTATACTGTTCTAAAAAGGTTTGAACAACTTTTTCATCCTCTGAAAATCCATTTAAATCATAAATACCGGGTAAATCAACAAATTCTGTGGGCTGACCATTAATGGCAACTTCAGCTTGCAATAAATCTACCGTAACACCCGGCCAATTTCCCACCGAAGTATTTGCTTTTGTAATTCGATTAAAAAAAGTAGATTTTCCTGTATTCGGCATTCCCATCAAAGCCACCCGTTGAGTTGCTTTTTGTGGAGGGGATGGAGTTGTCGTCGGCGTATGACAAGTCATAATTCAATCGTTTTTATCCGTATTATGAAAAACACACATTGGAATAGGAGAATATTTAAATAATTTAATATTAACAGGACGGCGATCGCAAATACTAACAGTCATTTAGTTTCGTTACAAATCCTAAACTGCTGATTTCCCTGTCTCAAAGGCAATGTACAATAAAACTGTAATTTTCAAGGTGCTACGGTAGGCTGGTGGGCTTACCGTTATTTTTGTGTACTA
The DNA here is from genome assembly GCA_964434975.1 of uncultured Lyngbya sp. Taxonomy (GTDB): domain Bacteria; phylum Cyanobacteriota; class Cyanobacteriia; order Cyanobacteriales; family Microcoleaceae; genus JAAURB01. Next base: position 648 of record CAYSWY010000047.1, on the reverse strand, counting down.
GCAGCAAATAATTTCAGCAAATCAAGAAGAAATCAGTACAATCTTATCTTTGATAAATAATCGGTCGATAATTGGGTTCGGGAATCAATTTATTTGCAGCTTTAGCCGCTTCTAACCATGCTTTTTTCGCAACTTGTACCTCACGCAAAGCATCTTCTGGAGTTTCACCAAAAGCGGAACAGTATTGTAAGTCAGGAATATCCGCAATATATCCGTTATCCTCTTCGCTATAGAAAATATTGATGTGATAGTCTTTCATCAGCCCTCATCCTCTATTTTTAAATTGTACTTTTCAATTAACGATATAAATTGACGCACCTGATAAGGAGTAACATCTCCTTTTTTATTTTGGATGTTAACAATTTCTGTAACATCTGGATGGGTAAAAATGTGATGACTACCACTAACTCGTACCAGACCAAATCCAAAAGCCTTGATGTTTCTTGAACCCGCTAGAATCTTATCTAAAATTTTCCGCTTTTTATCGACCACGTTTTAGACTTCCTGTTGTTGATCGTTTAATCCTACATCGCTTTAGCCAAACATCTCAGACTGTTATTACATCCTAAATTACAACAAAATTATCCAAAAACAAAAAACGCCCCCCCGTAGGAGAGCGTTTTTGTTATTCGATTAAGAATTAACCGT
>CAYSWY010000046.1:0-50629 GCA_964434975.1 uncultured Lyngbya sp. | reverse complement strand
CCGAAGGAGAGGATGAATACATCGTCTGGGATGTGGGACTGTCTTCTTCTAGTGGTCAACGAACTATATTGAAGCTAGATGCCAGAGGTAGAAGCGCCAAGGGTGGCTCAATTTTGGATATTTTAATTGAGGAAGATCGCGAAATTGACTTTGAAGATGAAGAGCTAGAATTTAGCAATGATGTTGATCGCGAAATTGACTTTGACGATGAAGAGCTAGAATTTATTAATGATAGCGATCGCGAAATTGACTTTGAAGATGAAGAACTAAAATTGAGCAATGATCGCCATCACCCGATTGACTTTGATGACCAAAACTTTGAATTTAGTAATGATGGCGGTCGTACCTGGCGAAGGATACCCAATCGCAATGCAGCAATTCCAACTGGCTTTGCCACAGGTTTAACTAAGATTCGGACAAGACTCAACGATGATGATATACCCGAAAATACCGAGTCGGTTGAACTACGTGTTAGCAGTATTGAGGAAGGAATTGTTGATGATAGTAGTAGTGTGGGTGTTGCCACCATTCTGGATAACGATCTGGCTGCAATTGTTTCAACGACCTACCAAGCAGAAGATGCCACCCTCATGGGGCCTGTTGTGTTTACGGGACGCGGATCAGAAGGGACAGGCTACGTAGACTATCAAAATCTGACTGGGGATTATATTGAGTGGACAGTCGATGTAGACGATGCTGGAACCTATGACTTAAGTTGGCGTTATGCCAATGGTGCTTTGAGCACTCCCAATCGTCCCTTAGAACTGGATATCAATGGTGTGACGGAACTGGCAAGTCTCAACTTTCCCCCGACTGGCGCTTGGAATAGTTGGGATTTATTGACTGAGTCGGTGGAATTGAATCCAGGAACCAATACAGTACGACTGACAGCAATTGGTAGTAGTGGCGCTAACTTTGACTGGCTAGAGGTTTCTGGCCCAACTGCTCTAGGGGATAGCTGTATCCCCATCTCAACCCTGCCTTGTACAGATGTGCGAGTAGAGGGAGATTATATATTTAACTTCGATGGTGCTGATGGGGGATTGAGCGATCTTAATGGTGAAGATATTGGGTTTACCATGGTTGATCCGGCTTCTAATGCGGGTAACCCTAACCCTCCCCTAAATTCTATCGTCGGCTATTGGCCAGAAAAGCTCCAGCTCACCAATGGCGTACTTCAAGTGACCACAACGCCTGGGATTCAATTTGATGACAACAATAGTCAGGATAATGCCCTGGGAGTTGGGTTAAATGTCCCCAGTCAAGCCATCAACCTCGATACCACTTTAGTCAATTTACCCACAGCAGGGGGCGGCTATTCTCAGGCTGGACTGTGGTTTGGTCAAGCATTAGATGGGGGGTCGGGCAGTAGTGAAGATAACTATATCAAATTGGTGGTGATTTCTCCCACACCGGGTGACTATCAACTACAAGCCTTGATGGAAGAGGACGGTATTCCAGTTCAAAGCACAATCGTTGATATTCCAGACAATCCTAACTCAGTTGCCCTCAACCTATTTATTGACCCAGAAACTCAAAGCGTAACTGCTCGTTACATTTTGGATAATGGTTCTGAACAAAACGTGGCCACCTTTAGCCAAATTCCTCAAGAATGGTTTAGTTTTGACCAGGCCGGAATTAACCCAGAAATTGCCACTCGTAGTTTTGGCGGTATTTTTGCGACACATCGTAACTCAGCGGCTTCCCAAGTCTATAGCTTTGAAGAGTTCTCCGTGACTGAGTCGGATGGAGGAGTATTAGACGATCCTTTTCCGTTTGATCGATGGTCTGTCCCGGTTAATAATCCCACAGCAATGGATTATGGCCCCGATGGTCGTCTGTATGTTGCCACGTTGTTTGGGGATATCTATGCTTTCTCCATTGACCCAGAAACCCGCACTTTTACCGAAGAATTAATTGATACCATTCCCGATAGTGAAGGAGCAGGTCGCTTAACCCTAGGACTGGCGGTTGACCCGGATTCTACAGCGAACGACGTGACTCTCTGGGTTGCCCACTCTAACGGTGCGGTCAGCAATGGGGCTTTAAACTCTGGTAAAATTTCTCGTCTGTCTGGCCCCGGTTTTAGTCAGAAAGACGATGTGATCACACAGTTACCTCGCGCGATCGCCAACCACGCCACCAATAACATTGACTTTGGCCCCGATGGTCGTCTTTATATTTGGCAGGGGGGTAACACGGGGGCAGGTTCAGCGAATAACGAACCCACAGAATTTGGCGATCGCCCAGAACAAGTGCTGTCGGCGGCGGTTTTAGTGGCCGATGTCAAAGATCCCAGTTTTAACGGTACGACGGGTTCAAATATTGGTGAATTTGTCGAAGAATTCTACACTCGCACCGGGAGTGATGTTGAGATTTATGCCAGTGGAGTGCGTAACACTTATGATGGGGTATTCCACAGCAACGGTAATCTTTACGCCCCAGATAACGGTTTAGGGGTAACGGGAACGGTTCCGCCTGTCCCGCGCTTAGGGAGTCCGACAGACCGCAGTATTACGACTCTGTTTGGTCAAGTCCCCATTGATAACCCCGGTAAACAAATTGATCCTTTGAACCGGATTGTTCAAGGAGGTTATTATGGTCATCCTAATCCTTACTTGGATGAAGTGGTATTCAAAGATGGTAGCTTCCAAGGCTTCAACCCGACGAATACTCCCCCTGGTCATCCGGATTACGATCAACCCTTTTTCGACTTAGGGGAAAATCGCTCTGCTAATGGCATTATTGAATATACCGCAGATAACTTTTTTGGCGAACTCCAAGGGGATCTATTAATTAATAACTTCTCCCAAGGAGATAATATTACCCGGATTGAGTTATCCTCGGATGGTTTATCTGTCAATGATTCCGGCACGCTGACCGCTGGGTTTGTCGATCCGCTACCGCTGGAAATGGGGCCAGATGGATCAATCTTTGTGGGTGAATTTAATGGTAATAGCATCACTATCTTAGAACCCATTGGAACCTGGCGGGAGGATTTGCCCCCTGTACCCGCAGATATTTTAGATCCCGGTAGTGCCGTTGTCGATGGCAAGCTGTATTTGGTGGGTGGGAAAAATGCCAGCACTCACGTTAGCACGGTTTCAGTGTACGATCCAGGCGATCCGTTTGATGCCACAGATGATGTTTGGAGTACAGCACCCAACTTACCCGGGCCGGCGGTGGAAAATCCGGCGGTTGTGGCTTTGAATGGGGATCTTTATGTGTTTGGTGGATCAACAGCGCCTTTCTCGGGTGCGGTGGACAACGCCGCTGTGTTTGATCCAGATACTTCTTCTTGGTCTACCCTGACTGATATGCCCACGCCTCGGGGTGGTGCAACGGCACAGGTACTCAATGGCGATATTTATGTGATTGGCGGTTTAGGGGCAAATGGGGCTTCTGTGGATACGGTAGAAATCTTTGATCCGGTAACGGGTCAGTGGAGTAGTGGGACAGACCTACAAACGCGGCGGGATAACCCCGGTAGTGCTGTGGTTGATGATATGCTCTATGTGTTTGGCGGTCGAACTCGTAATAATGATGGTTTTATTGTAAATGGCACTCTCAATACTATCGAGATTTATGACCCAGTCAGCGATTTATGGACGTTTGGTACACCGATGCCGACAGGACGACGGGCGATGAGTGTGGGAACATTAAATAATCGTATTCAGGTGATTGGCGGTGAAGCGGGTGTGGGTGGGAATGCCTTCGATCAAAACGAGGAATATAACCCTGCAACCGATACTTGGAGAAGCTTACCTTCAATCCCGACACCCCGCCATGGCGCTGGTTTTGGCACGATTGATGATGTGGTTTATGTCATCGGAGGAGGGCCAACTGCGGGCAGTGATTTCACGAATGTAACCGAAGGGTTTACCCTGTAAGGAGTCTGCGAGTCACGCTCGTCTGTCGTGACGTTACATGTAACGTCTGTACACCGAGTCAGGAGGCGCGGAAAGCGTTTTTATCCCTGTAGCAGGAGTGCCTGTTCCCCGTTGCGCGATCGCCTACTTGCGCATAGTGCCTAATGCTACGCGCTGTCTATGGCGATCGCGCTGTCTAACTTTGATAATTTGGAAAACCCGCTTCTCTTGCTTGACTTGGGTAGTGTAGTTCCTCAGAATATATCCGACAATGAGTTAAGTTTAATGCATTAGTTAGCTCATCTATGTCGCCTCTTGTGTTCACATCTGGTAGTCCGAAACATCAAACTCAAGTTAACCCGATCTCGCTTAACCAACTCTGGGGAATTGGCTTATTTTTAGCCGCCCTTTTACTGTTCTGTGTTGCCCTCGGAAACGTTCCTCTGCGAGATTGGGATGAGGGAATTGTTGCCCAAGTTGCCCGCGAAATTGCCCGAGGAGAGGCTGATTGGCTGTATCCGACGTTACATGGTGTGCCTTATTTGAATAAACCGCCTTTAGTCCATTTATTCATTTCCTGGATGTACAATCTTGGGGGAATAGAAGAATGGACTGCCCGGTTTCCCTCGGCATTTCTCACAGCGGCATCAGTGCCGATTTTATACTGGCTAGGATTAGAATTATTTTATCAACGAACTCCTGCGATTTTCTCTGCTTTAGTTTATCTAACGTTGCTGCCTGTGGTTCGTCATGGACGCTTAGCAATGTTAGATGGAACGGTATTATTTTTAATGATATTAATGGTGGGGTGTGTATTGCGATCGCGGCGAGATTTACGATATGCCTTAGCCAGTGGTTTAGCGTTTGGTTTTTTGTGTTTAACGAAGGGATTAATTTTAGGATTATTACTCGGAGGAATTGCTATATTTTTCTTGGTGTGGGATACACCGCGTTTACTCAAATCTCGTTTTTTTTGGTTGGGAATTAGTCTAGGTTGTATTCCTGTTTTATATTGGTATTCTGCCCAATGGATCGATCAAGGTGAAGCGTTTATTACCACTAATTTATTGAATCAATCTTTGCGCCGTATTTGGCAACCGGTGGAAAGTAATCAGGGAAATATTTTTTACTATTTATTTGAGATTTTAAAGTATTCTTTACCTTGGTTGATTTTCTGGATACCTGGACTGTATTTTAGTTGGCAAAATCGTCACTTTAGCTGGGGTAAATTAATTATCGTTTGGACTGGGGTTTATCTGTTGGCAATTTCAGCCATGAGTACAAAGTTACCTTGGTATGTCTTACCCATTTATCCGGCGTTTGCTTTAGCGGTGGGGGCTTATATTACGGAAGTGTGGCGAGAAGGTAACCGTGAAACCGGACGTTGGTCTATTCAACTTCATCATCACCCGGATATGATCTCTCCTTTGCCGGATAAACTTTGGCCGATATTTGCGGTTTTAGCCGGAGTCAGTTGGGTCGCTTGTTTTTATCTCAATAATTTAATTCCTTTAATTCCGGTAAGTGGGGTAGATTTACCGTTAAAGTTAACAGCAACTGCCCTAGCTTTAACCTTAACAAGTTCTGCTTTTCTAATGATACAAAAAGATCGGCAGTTTATCATTATTCTCATCTGGGGATTATATGTTTCTCTGTTTTTATTTTGTACGTCTATTCATTGGGTTTGGGAATTAGCAGAAGATTATCCAGTTAAACCCGTGGCGGAGTTAATTCAAACTCATACGCCTGTGAATGCTAAGGTTTATACGTCTCATCCCACGTCTCGTCCGTCTTTGAATTTTTATAGCGATCGCAAAGTTCAACCCCGAGATTTTGAGGAATTACAGCAGTATTGGCAAGGATCTAAAAATGCCTATTTACTATTAGATCGTTCTACGCTTAATCAACTACAAATTAAGCCGAGTGAAGCGATAGAAACAGTTAAAGGCTGGACGTTAGTTAAACCCCCATTACCTTCAATTTAACAATGGCTATAACAATTGTTTTAAATTTTCAATCGTAATATATTCCCCGGTTAAATTTCCGGAGATTACTGTCATCGGATTTTCCGGTTCTCCTAAATGATTAATCACTGCGGTTGCTGCCTTAAAATCTTGATCTTTCGTATAATCATTCACTGTAATAATTGTGGTTAAATTAAGTTGAGCAGCCGCTGTTAAACCTTGATTTGAATCTTCAAATACAATACAGTTTTGTGGCTCTAATTCTAACTGATTTAACACATAATGATAAACATCAGGGGCGGGTTTTTTCTCAGGCACCATATCCCCTGCACCAATGACTTCAAACCAGTCAGGATTAAGTTTTTTTTCGAGTAATGCCATCACATTCGGAACGGCGCTAGTCGTCGAAATTGCCAGAGTAATGCCTTGTTCTCTAGCTTCTGTCATTAACCGTTTCACACCAATTCGTAATTCTATTAATCCTGCATCTAATCTTTCTTGATAATATTCATTTTTACGAAGATGTAAATCTACGGCTAATTTTTCTAAATTAAACTGTGATTTTAATTGAGATTGATATTGATTTAAATAATAATAAATCCGTTCTTCTCCCCCACCAATCTTAAGTAATTGACCATAAAAATCTACTGACCAATTCCAATCATACCCCGCTTCAGCGAAAGCTTGGTTAAATGCAACCCGATGACCCTCTTCTTCTGTATTTGCAATTGTACCATCTACATCAAAAATCAGTGCTTTTAACTCTGCCATTTTTAGCTAATTTTAAATTTTTGGTTGAACTGAGTTATCGGGAATTTCTGGACTGTTTTGAGTGGCTTTTAAAGAATAACCTTCTTTCTCTAAATGTTCGACAAATGCTTGAGGATTATTCTCTTCTTGTGATTCTGTTGAGTTAATCACCGGATCATTTTGAGCTTGTTTACGTTGTTTTTTTAACTTCGCTTGTCGTCCCATTTTGTTCTACCTAATTTACTAAGGTTGATCGGTTTGCATTTGTTGATTCAGAGAATATAAAATGGAGATTCCCAGAATAATACTCAGGGCAAGAAATAACCAATAATAATAGACAATTTGTGAGGTTTGATCCAATGCCCAACCCCCTAAAGGCGGCCCAATTAAATACCCAATTGCCCAACATTGAGCATTAATCGCGAGGTAAGTTCCTCTCAAAGATTCAGGAGCCAGATCTGCAACTAATGCACTGGCTGCCGGGGTATAACTAACAGTGGCGATCGCCAATATTCCTAACGCTAGGATAGCATAAATCAGAACATTTTCTCCGGCAATTCCCATTAAGAATATTAACATAAATCCGAGTCCCCAGACACTTGCAGAAATTATTAAAGCGATGGGATGACTCCAGCGACTGAGTAAGCGCGCAACAGGCAGTTGAAATAGGACAGAAATAGTGATATGTGCGGTGAATAAGCCACTAATTGTGGTGGGAGAAAGCTGAGGTTTTACAACATTATTTAAGTAAAGTGGAAGTGCCGTGTGAACTTGAGAAATATAAAGCGTAAACAGAATATTCACGGCGACAAAGCTTAATAATATTTTATCGCTAAGTGCTTTTTTCCAACTTTCAATCCAATTAGATTGAGGTGTTGATGATTCTGTTTTTTTTAACTTATAGGTTTCTTTAACGCCTAGAAATATTACACCTGCATAGACGATAAAAGAAATCCCATTAATTACAAACAATAGCCGATAAGCTGACGTTGTCGCAATTAAGATTCCGGCTAAGACAATCCCAATTTGTATTCCGATGTTATCGGCTAAACGGCAAATTGCATAAGCTTCATTTCGTTGCTTTCCCACTGTTAAATCAGCAATCACTGCTTCAGTTGATGGCCAATATAATCCGACTCCTAAACCTAGAATTAAATTTCCAAGGACAACCATTAAAAAGTCTTGTGCTGAGGCTAGTACAAAAGAAGCAACTGCCGAAATAATAGCAGATAAAATTAGAGTTTTTCGTCTTCCCCATTGAGGAGAATCAGAAAAAGATCCGCCTAAAATTCTGCCAATAATTCCAGAAATTTGACCACTCCCAATACCAATTCCGACGGCTGTTGCGGATAATCCGACTTGATTAACAAAGAAAATGGGTGCATAAAATAAGGTAAAGCCTGTACCAATTTGAGAGAGTAAGCGGCCGAATGCTAAAATCCAAACTTGGGGATTAAGTTGAGGTAGCCATGACAATAATCGGTTGATGGGTGAACCCATTCTGATAAATCCCCAAATATAACTTCTATTTTAATCTATTTTAACAGATTATAGTCAATTAATGCTCAATTTTTTACAAGGAAAAATCATCGGAATTTATAAACAGAATTCTCCTAGAGTTATTCTAGTTTTGGAGGTCAATAATATGGGTTATGAGTTACAAATTGTGCCGAGAATGCAGAATCAACTCCCTAGAGTCGGAGAAACAGTACAAATTTTTACTCATTTACAAGTGCGTGAAGATCAACTGGTTTTATATGGGTTTTCAAGTTTAGCAGAACGGGATTTATTTCGACAGTTAATTAGTGTCAGTGGTATTGGGACTCAGTTAGGAATTGCATTATTAGATACATTAGGATTACAAGATTTAGTGCAAGCTATTGTGAATGAAAATACTCGGATTTTAATTCAAACGCCAGGTGTCGGTAAAAAAACAGCCGAACGAATTACATTAGAATTAAAAACAAAATTATCTCAATGGCGACAACAGATCGGGTTATTAACTGCTTCTACACCCGGTTTAACTGCTGAAATTCAAGAAGATATTGAAATCACATTACTGGCTTTAGGATACACGGCTTCAGAAGTGATGCAAGTATTAAAAGCCATTACTCAAGCCGATCCCGAAAACACACAAAAAACGGCTGATGAGTGGATTGAAACAGCAATTACTTGGTTAACTCAAAATCAATCCGATCCAGTCTTTTGAGACTCTATTTGATTATTAATAAATATTGACTCCAGTCTAAAAATAAAAAGTTTAAGCTATGATCAATCTATGATAATTATTATCACTACAATAGTAGCAATTAATTCAACGGGGTAACGATGATTGATTTTAGTAATATCTTTTATGAAGTTGCCCTAATTTTAGCGATCGCCACAGGAGTTGCTTTCTTAGCGCTGCGACTCCGACAACCGTTAATTATTGCTTTTATTATTGTTGGTATTTTAATTGGGCCTGCTGGTATTAATGTGGTTAATGCGGGTGAATCATTAGAACTATTTGCAGAATTGGGTATTGCTTTACTTTTATTTGTTGTCGGATTAAAACTAGATCCTCACGAAATTAAAGCCGTGGGGCCAGTTGCTTTAACCACAGGAATCGGACAAGTTTTAATAACAGGAAGTTTAGGATATTTAATCGCGATTGTATTAGGATTTAGCTCAATCTCTGCATTTTATATCGGAATTGCTTTAACATTTTCCAGTACCATTATTATTGTCAAATTACTCTCAGATAGACGAGAAATTGATGCTTTACACGGCAGAATTGCTTTAGGGATTTTAATTGTTCAAGATATTATTGTTGTTTTAGTAATGATTGCCTTAAGTGCCTTTACAGAAAGCAGCAATCAAGGAATCGGAAAAGATGTCGCAATTGTTTTATTAAAAGGGAGTCTTTTTCTCGCTTTTGTTACCTTAATAACTCGCTATCTTTTCCCGAAATTATTACCCGCGTTAGCCCAATCTACCGAATTATTATTAATCTTTGCAATTTCTTGGGCAGTTGCATTAGCCGCAGTCGGAGATGGCTTAGGATTCAGTCAGGAAGTGGGGGCATTTCTTGCCGGAGTTTCCCTCGCTGCCACACCCTATCGTACAGATTTAGGGGCGCGCCTGGTTAGTTTACGAGATTTTCTTTTATTATTTTTCTTTATTAATTTAGGGGTTCATATTGATGTGGCTCATTTAGGTGATAAAATTTTACCTGCACTGATTTTATCTGCATTTGTACTGATTGGAAAACCCTTAATGGTTATGGTTTTAGTGGGGTTAATGGGACACCATAAATATACTAGCGTCATTACCAGTTTATCTTTAGGTCAAATTAGTGAATTTTCTCTCATTCTTGCAACTTTAGGGGTGAGTTTAGGACAAATTAACGAAGAAATATTAGGCTTAATTACCCTAATTGGGATTATCACAATGGCAGTCTCAACTTATATGATTATTGATTCTCATCGTCTTTATGATATTCTCTCACCTTATTTAGCTTGGATAAACCGTCTCAATTCTACTTTTAAAAAACAACAAGATGAACTGACACTGTTTAGTCATACAGAGGTAGATATTATTGTATTTGGTTTAGGCAGATATGGCGGTAACTTATTACAATACTTATCTCAACAACCCTTTTCAATTGTAGGAATTGATTTTGATCCTGAATTAGTTCACAGTTGGCGACATCAAGGAATATTAGCCTTTTATGGAGATGCAGAAGACCCCGAATTTGCCGCAACATTACCCTTAAATACAGCGAAATGGGTCGTGAGTACTCTGCCTGGGGAACGAGTGGGATTAAGTTTATTACGAACCTTAAAAAAGCTTCAATTTCAAGGCAAAATTGCCTTAACCAGTCATAGTGTTCAAGAAAAACAAATTTTGAAACAAGAAGGCGCAGATTTAGTCTTACTGCCATTTAACGATGCTGCTAAAGAAGCGGCACAAACATTAGTCGAATTAACCGCCTGTCAAACTAAACCTTCTGGGTATACTAACAACCAGAATTAAGTAGGAGTTGACATCTTGCTGCAAGAACGAGATTATTGGGTGTGTTGGTCACAAATGTCCGGAATAGGGCCGATTTCTTTGCAACGACTGCAACAACAATTTGGTTCTTTAAAAGAGGCTTGGATATCTTCTAAAATTGCCTTACAACAAGTCGAAGGTTTTGGCAAACAAACTGTTGAAAAAATAGTTCAACAGCGGTCTCAATTTAACCCTGTTGAATTCACCCAACAACACGCTGCTAAAAACCCTCAGTTTTGGACTCCTGCTGATACAAACTATCCTCGTTTATTATTAGAAATTCCCACGCCGCCACCCGTATTATATTATCGCGGTATTCCCCAACCCCAGGAAAATCAAGGTATCACTCCCGCCGTTGCCATTGTTGGGACTCGTCACCCCACAGAATATGGTCGTCGTTGGACTCGAAGAATTACGACTATCCTCGTTAAAAATGGCTTTACCATTGTGTCTGGAATGGCAGCGGGAATTGATACTGAGGCGCATCATAGTTGTTTGCAAATAGGAGGACGAACTATCGCCGTATTTGGGACTGGAGTCGATAGAATTTACCCTGAAAGTAACCAAAAACTGTCTCAACAGATAGCACAAAAGGGATTAATGGTCAGTGAGTATCCAGCCAAAACTAAACCTAATTCTCGTCATTTTCCTGCCCGAAATCGAATTATTGCAGGTTTAAGTCGCGCTATTTTTGTAATGGAAGCTGGCACAAAATCAGGTGCATTAATTACTGCCAATATTGCTAATGAATTTGGTCGAGATGTGTATGTTTTACCGGGACGCTTAGATGATTTACAGTCAATTGGTTGTTTAAAACTCATCAATGGCGGTGCAGGAATAATTCCAGTGCATTTAGAAGAATTACTCGAACAACTCGGTGCAATTCCACCCTTGGATGCGGAACAACCGCAAAAGTTATCTTTACTAGAACAAACACCAGAACCTCAACCGCCAACACCCCAATTAGAACCCCAATTAGCAACTATTTTAAATTTAATTACTGCTGAAAAAATACCATTTGATGCGATTGTCGAACAATCCAAGTTAGATACAGCAACCGTTTCTAGTAGTTTATTACAGTTAGAATTATTAGGATTAGTGACTCAATTACCGGGAATGTATTATCAGCGTCATTAAATAAGTTTAATAGTTAAAAATTGGAGTATTGTTAAATATGAGGCGTAATGACCTCCCCTAACCCCTCCTACGAGGAGGGGAACAAATGGTCTCTCCCTGTTAAAATGCCGAACAATAACAAAACTTTAGGTTTGTCTAAAATGGCAGTTAAGATGACAAAATTAGCATGGCTCAATCCTACAATATAATTGATAAATCTCAAATGTGAGACAGCTAATATATCTACCCAATCGAATCGGGTGTCAAAAAATGCAGCCATTTCATTCTATCTCTACTTTAGTTTCTTTAACCGCCTTATGTTGTATATTTCAACCCATTATTGCAACGGCACAAATTATTCCTGATAACAGTTTAGGAAATGAAAGTTCGGTTGTCGTGCCGAATCTTAATATTAACAATATCAATAGCGAAAGAATAGACGGCGGTGCAATTCGCGGTTCTAATTTATTTCATAGTTTCCAAGAATTTAATATAGATAATGGACGCGGTGCTTATTTTTCTAATCCTGGAAATATTAGTAATATTTTAACGAGAGTAACAGGTAGTAATATTTCTAATATCTTCGGAACATTAGGTGTACTGGGAAATGCTAACCTATTTTTAATTAATCCTAACGGTATTGTTTTCGGGCCGAATGCCAGATTAGATGTAGGTGGTTCATTTTTTGCCTCAACAGCCGATAGTATTTTATTTGAAAATGGTGTAGAAATTGCCGCATCCAATCCTGACGCACCGCCATTATTAACCATTAATATCCCCATTGGATTAAACTTTCGAGAAAATCCAGGAAGTATTATCAATCAAGCTATTTTAACAACATTAGAAGACGGTAGTCCATTAAGAGATAATAATGGTTTTCTCACTCCTCAAGGCTTAAATGTACCTCAAAATCAAACCTTAGCATTAGTTGGCGGAAACGTTGTATTTGATAACGGCGTTACTATTTCTCCTGGTAGTAATATTGAATTAGGAGGTTTATCAGAACCTGGAATTGTAGAATTAAATGCAGATGGCAGTTTAACATTTCCCGCAAATATTCAACAAGCAAATATTGCATTAACCAATAATTCACAAATTAATATTCGTGCAGATAATGGCGGAGATATTAATATTAATTCCGGTAATTTTGAAATGTCTGGCGGTAGTGTTATTCGTGCCGGAATTGATGATTTTTTAGGATCTCCAGAAGCAGAAGTAGGGATAATCAATATTAATGCACAAGACGCTGTTTCTCTAACTGAAGGTAGTTTTGTTTCCAATGTTATTAATACGGATGGAATCGGACAACCCGGCGAAATTAACGTTACTGCGAATTCAGTTTCTATGAGTGATGGTTCTTTTTTCGGTACTCAAAGCTTTGGACAAGGAGGTGGGGGAGATATCAATATTATTACAAATTCATTATTAATGACTAGTGAATCAGTTATAGTTACGACTACTTATAATCAAGGAAATGCGGGTTCCATCTCAATTATTACAGATTCGATAGAATTATCAAATGCCGGGATTTTCAGTCCGGTTGAAGAAAATGCAATTGGTAATGGTGGTAATATTACAATTCAAGCCTCTGAGTCAGTTCAATTGATGCCTGGAGCTATCTTAAGTGATGTTGAAGAAAATGCAACAGGAAATGCAGGAAATATTACAATTGAAACTCCAAACCTGCGAATATTTGGTCAAAGTATCATTTATACAGGAACGGCTGGAGCAGGCAATGCTGGTAATGTCACCATTCGTGCATCTGATTCAGTTCAGTTGATTAGTGGAGGTATCTTAAGTGATGTTTTAGAAAATGCAGTTGGAAATGCAGGAAATATTACAATTGAAACTCCACAACTCCGTATGACAGATGAAGCACAAATTATTGCTTCAACTAATGGAGAAGGTAATGCTGGCAATGTCATCATTCGAGCCTCTGAGTCAGCTCAATTAATATTTGGAGGTATCTTAAGTAATGTTTTAGAAAATGCAGTTGGAAATGCAGGAAATATTACAATTGAAACTCCACAACTCCGTATGATAGATGGAACACAAATCAATGTTTTAACTAATGGAGAAGGTAATGGGGGAACAATTACAGTTAAAGCTGAAAATATTCATGTCAGTGGAAATACTTTATCACCGGAAGGACGGAGTTTGAACTCAGGTTTTCTCGCTCAATCTAATACATCTGGAAATGCAGGTACTATCGTGATTGAAGCTCAACAGCTTAGAATCACTGATGGTGCAGCAGTATCTGTTTCAAGCGATGATGCAGGAGATGCTGGAACGATTATTGTCAGAGCCAATAATGTGGAATTATTAGATGGATTAGATAGTCAGAATACTTCCAGTCTCGATGCGAGTGTAAAGCTTACCGGAACCGGAAGTGGTGGCAGTGTAACTATTGAGGCAGAACGCCTGGTTTTACGCAATGGGGGACGTATTGAGGCTCGTACAGCTAATGGAACAGGTGAGTCAGGACAAGTTACCATCACTGCTTCTGAGTCTGTTGAATTGAGTGGAATAACACCGGATAGAACCTTTGGCGGTAGTATTTTCACAAACACAACAGGCACTGCTAATGCAGGGGATATCACGATTTTTACCCGTTCATTATCAATTCGAGATAAATCAAGTATTACTGCTGGTTCAGGTGTAATATCTGACACAGTTATAACAGGGAATGGAGGAAATATTCAAATATTTGCAGCAGATTCAGTTGAGTTAATCGGGTTAGATTCAGAAGAGGGAGGTATTAGTATTAGTTCAACAACATTCGGACAGGGAGATGCCGGAAATATCAGTATTACAACAAATCAACTTAGAGTCTTAGATAGAGCAGTTATATCAGTATTAGCATCCGAAAACAATGGTGGCGAGGCTGGTAAAATTTTGATTAATGCTGCTGAATCTGTTGAATTAAAGGGAAGTACAACAGGTTTATTAGCAGCTACAGATGGAAGTGGAAATGCTGGTAATGTTGATATTATCACCGGACAATTAAGCATTCGTGATGGAGCAGGAGTCGGTGTAGGTTCTGAATCTTCAGGAATCCCTGGAAATATCAATATCTCTGCGAATGAAACGCTGTTAGAAAATCAATCTCTTCTCAATGCTGATTCTGAAGCAGGTCAAGGTGGCAGTATCAGACTGCAATCTAATGATGTTCGTTTATTAAATGGTAGTAGAATTAGAGCTACAGGCAGCCAAAGTGGTGAAACGTTTGAAGGAAATATCGAAATTGATGCTGATTTATTAGTATTATTACAACAAAGTCGAATTATCACTGATGCTTCTAGTCCCAGTGGTGGCAGTAATATTAATATTCAACCTTTTAACGATGCTAATGTTGTTATTATCCAATCTAACGATAGTATTATTAATGCAGCCGGAAATTTAACCATTGATTCTTCCGTAACCTTTCAACCTGCTGAAGTTCCAGAAGTTGCTGTTATGAACCCCAATGATTTAATTGCACAAGAGTTCTGTCGGCAACGCGGAAATAGCCAATTTACAATTACAGGACGCGGCGGTATTGCTGCTGGCCCTAATGATAAAAGTGATGGCAATCAAATTAACGTTGATTTAGTTGAACCTGTTCTTACACAACCTCAAAATATATCTCAAAAACGTTCTGAAATAGATAATAATCAAGCTATTTCTAGTTTAGATATTATTCCAGCGCGAGGATGGATAAAAGATGAAAACGGGGATGTAATTTTAGTCAGTTATGACCCCACAAAAATAGGAGTTAATCGACAACCTTCACAACTTCCACAATGTCAGCCTTGAATTTAAGAAAGCTAGAACTCCTGTACCAAAGTACTTCAGAATAGCTGACTTGTTGTAGAGACGTTACATGTAACGTCTCTACGTCTGACTGACTCGGTGACTCCTAAATCTATCCCATCCTCATACTAATATCTAACCAAGTTGAACGGGTAATTGTTGCACTGGTAGAAATATAATCAACTCCGGTTTCGGCAACAGCGCGAATGGTTTCTAGGGTAATATTACCGGAGGCTTCAATTTTAATTAAAGGGTTATATTGACGAATTAAAGAAACGGCTTTTTTCATCTCTTCAATTGCCATATTATCTAACATAATAATATTAGCATTGTGTTCTATGGCTGTCTTAACTTGTTCTAATGTTTCGGTTTCGACTTCTATTGTTAACGGATAGGGAATAACTGCCCGAACTTTGGCGATCGCCTCGGCAACTCCACCCGCTGCTACAATATGATTATCTTTAATCATGACGGCATCATCGAGTCCCATGCGGTGATTTTTTCCACCCCCGACTAAAGTGGCGTATTTTTCCAGTAGTCTCAGTCCCGGTGTGGTTTTGCGGGTATCAACGAGTTGGGTGGGAAATTCTGCAATGGCGCTGGTATACTGATAGGTTGAGGTGGCAATTCCACTCAGTCGCATCACGAGGTTTAAGGCTACTCGTTCCCCGGTTAACAAGGCGTTCATTGGCCCTTTAATTCTCGCAATGACTGTTGCGGCTTCGCATTCAGTCCCGTCAGAAACCACTGAGATCCATTTAATGGAAGGATTGAGTAATTGAAATACTCTCGCGGCAACGGGTAACCCTGCAACAATTCCGGGTTGTTTCACCACCCATTCAGCAGTTCCGATTTCTGAGTTTGACGCAAATAAGCTATCTGTTGTGCGATCGCCACGGCCAATATCTTCAACTAACCATTGTTGCAGTAGGGAATCTAGAACAATCCAAGGGGGTAAAATAGGACTCATCATCATTTAGGTTTATACTAAAACTCCCCCCCAATTATCTCAGGAGAGGAGTCTTAGCGGTTATTAACCTGGCACTTAGCTATTTTCCCAGGCGGCTACCCACCAAGTATCTTTGCCGTTTTAGCGTTTCACATCCGAGTTCGGGATGGATCGGTGTGGTTCCACTAAGCCATCAGCACCAGGAAAGCTTTAAAATACTTTCTAGGTTGGCTTGGGAGAGTGTTTTTTCTTTTCCCTTGCGTATATATATATTATGCAGCAACACTCTGTTTATTGTCAACCCTTTTTTCAAACTTTTTTTGATTTTTTTTTCGGCCCATACCCCAAACCCTACCTCCTCAACAAAGAACAAACAACAAAGAACGAATGATAAATCATAAAACTTGGCGCTTAATTCCCCTGTTATCGGCTTCTGGAACGGTTCAGATGGCTATTGATCGCTGGTTACTAGAACAACATCGCCTCGGCTTGCATCCCCCCACCCTGCGATTTTACACTTGGGAACCTGGGGCCATTTCTCTAGGTTATCATCAACGACGCTGGCCAGAATTTTGGCAAGATTTAACC
This sequence comes from uncultured Lyngbya sp., assembly GCA_964434975.1. Taxonomy (GTDB): domain Bacteria; phylum Cyanobacteriota; class Cyanobacteriia; order Cyanobacteriales; family Microcoleaceae; genus JAAURB01. The sequence goes on along the minus strand of CAYSWY010000046.1, from coordinate 33,569 downwards.
TGGCAGGGGAAACCCTTAGAGATTGTTCGTCGTCCCTCCGGTGGACGGGCTGTTTTACATCAAGGAGATTTAACCTATGCTGTGATTACTTCCGGTTTATCTCAACGTCGTATGATTGCTTATCAACAGATTTGTCAATTTTTAATCGAGGGTTGGCGACGCTTGGGTTACGAGTTACAGTATGGTTCAGCCCAACGTAATTATATTCACAATCCTAACTGTTTTGGTACAGCTACAGGGGCTGATTTAGTCTTACCCAATGGTAGTAAATTAATTGGTAGCGCCCAACTGCGGCGAGATGATGCTATTCTTCAGCATGGTTCAATGGCGATTGATATTGACCCGACCTTATATCAACAAGTGTTTCAACAACCCGCCCCGATTTCTATCCTAGGAAATATCAATCAATCTGAGTTTCACTCAACAATTATCACCGCCTTAATTGAAGCAGCGCGTCACTGTTTTGAGATTGAATTTGAGATTAAACCCCTGTCGGATGCAGAGTTACTGTCGAGCAGCGAGTTTAAAGCCTTTTCAGGGCAACTAGTAGAGTAGTTTTTAGTTGTTAGTCATTAGTTTTTAGAATATAGATCCTCCACTAATAACTAATAGCCAATAACTAATAACTAATAATCCGGTGAATCTGTTTTTTTAGCAATTTCTCCTAAGGGTAAACCCGGAGGATAAGCAGATTCTGATTTAATGCGTTTTATTTCCCCTTCAGGAATCATCACATTTAAAGATTTCGCAACACTACGAACAATATCCCCTCGATCTATTATCCCAGCAACGGCCCCTGCGGGAGACAGTACCGTAATTTGATTAACCGCTTGAGTTTCGAGAGAATTAATTACTGTTAATAAAGATGCTGTTTCAGGTACTGTAACGAGTTGTTCTAAGGGTTGTACAATATCATGAACCGTTTTTTCTTCCCACAAACTCCGTTCGATCTGACGCAGCGCATCTACTGAAACCCATCCCCGATAACGTCCCTCTGAAGCAGCAAAACAAACCGGAATTGAATCTGTTGCAATTAAATACTGATCGGCAAATTCTCGAATCGTTAAATTCGCATCTATGACCCGAAATTCTCTAGTCATGCTTTCGGCTGCCGTGACTTTGATCAACACTTCCTGCAAGTCCGTCAGGCGGGTATAAGAACTGGCATTTTGCAGGGCAAACCAACCAATTAAAGCAATCCATAACCCACCCGATTGTAAATTAGTAATTCCCAATATAATGGCACCCATGCCTAAAAATTGGCCAGTGCGGGCCGCCCAACGTGTGCCGGTGAAACGATTTCCGGTAATTTTCCAAATCGCAGCCTTAAGAACTTGTCCGCCATCGAGAGGTAAACCCGGAATCAGATTAAATATTGCCAAAACCAGATTAATCCCCGCTAAGCGTTGGGCAATCACGCCTGTTAAACTGGGTTCAGGTAAAAATTGACTTAGGACAGTGAGTACCAAAAATAACCCCAAACTCACCATGGGGCCTGCGATCGCCACTTGAAAGGCTTCTCCTGGGGTTTTGGACTCCCGTTCAATCGAGGCCACTCCACCGAACAAAAATAACGTAATGGAGTTGACTTTAATTCCTTGGGCTTTAGCAACCAAACTATGTCCTAATTCGTGCAATAGGACTGAGAAAAATAGTAATAAGGCGATCGCTATACCCGCACTCCAAGACAGACTTGGCCCCCATTGTTCGATGTAGTCTTGACGAGTCATAATCGTCACCCAGACCACAATCAGAAACCAAGAGGAGTTAATAAAGAGGGGAATCCCAAATATTGATCCTATTCGCCAACCTGCCTGCATAGATGCTTCCTCAACTTGTTCCCTCTAGAACGTTATGCGGATAATTAAGACTAACTGCAATAATTCCAGTGTATCAAGAACAACTGCGGAATTGACGCTGCGGGGAAATCTAGAAGACTCGATGAGTTGATCATTCACGCCCGTCAGTAGTCAGGTAGGGGCGCATTGCATGCGCCCGCACGCGCGAGTCACTCTGATCAATAAAAAGATAGCCCCAATATGGCTGGGGCTTTTTTGTCTAAAAAATTCAGCATTAAGAGAAGTCAATTTATTAGCTCAATTTCATCAATCTTAACCCGAAAAATGATTACTCCTCTAATTAACCAATTAAAACATCGTAGTATCTTTGAGCATCATCAGCAATTTTTGAAGCTCGATCTGTGCCATTAACAATTCTTCTCGCATTCCAGAAATCTATCTGGTAAGGATTAATATAATCACTTAATCTTGCCCCCGTGAACGTTCCTTCCACCATTCCTTGAACTAAAATTGTTGCTGCAATATCCGGTTCACTCACCCAATTAACATTATTAACCAGATCGAGATTCAGTCGGTTTGACCAATCCGTATAATTGATTCGTCCTGTGATTTGAACATATCCTCGACCTTTAAATCGTCGGCCGTCCCCCGGTTGATTATTACCCAGATCTGTTCGCCATTCATAGGCTGCACCACTGGCTAACTCTTCCATGTATTTTCCGAGCAAAGATTCATGATCTGCTGTTGCGAGAATGTAGGCAACTTGTGCCGGATCATCAACGCCTAATTCTTGCACTTTTTCTAAAATAATTGGAATCGATTGTTCCGCATAATATCGGATACTATAATCGACTGCACTAGAATTAATAATGGCAGCAATATCGTAAGCGGTGTTTCCGCCGTCGAAGTCAATATTGAGATCGTCTGATGTCACCTCAAAAGATAATTGCCAAGTTTCTTGTCCGACAATACCATCGACATCAAGACCCATTGCTTCCTGGAATTGACGGGCAATTATTGCGCTTTGAAAGCCATAAAAACCATCCACATCAATCTCAACAAATCCTAAATCTTGCATCTGCTGCTGCCATAATTCGACGTTAGAATCATAGCTGAGGTTTTCTCCTGGTATATATTCCAACAAATAGCCAGGATAGCTGGGAGAATCTGAGGTATCGTCAGTGGATTGATTGCTAATAACCATAAATGAGATCTCTGCCTCATCTGAAAAGCTATTTTCATCAAACTCATCCGTATCAACATTTTCAACAACTGCTAAGGTCTCTTCAGTGGTCTCAAGACGAATGGCAACATCACCGGAGTCTGTGTATTCTAAAATCAAGCCAGAGGGTATGGAATTATTCATAAAATCAATCAAGTCTTCGCCGGGTTGAAAATCAGTAATCAAGTCAGGTGTGGCAGAAGCTGGGTTTAGTATAAAGACATCCCGTCCTAAACCGCCGCTGAGGGTATCGCTACCTTTATCTCCAGAAAGAGTATCAGATCCTTGATTACCGAATATTAGATCGTTATCTTTTCCTCCATAAATTAAATCATCATCTTCACCTCCATAAATAGTATCTGTTCCCCGGTTACCACTAAGCCAATCTTCCCCTGAGTTTCCTGTTAAAAGATCACCATTTTTTCCGCCATATAATGTATCTTTTCCATCACCGCCATATAATGTATCTTCACCTAAATTTCCACTGAGCCAATCGGGTCCTTCATCTCCAGTTAACCAGTCATTTCCTGCTAGAGCATGAATGGTATCATTGCCGGCAAAACCCATTAATGTGTCAGCATTTTGACTGCCTAAGAGTGAATCACTTCCGGATGATCCACTGAATAGAAAAGCATCATTTTGCTGAGAGTCTTGTTCAGAAAGCACATTAACGAAATCGGTTTCTAAAAAATCCATTACGCTTTTTTCCACATAATCCTGTTGTTTTCCTCTTTTTTAATCACTAAAAGCAATATATAAGAGTTTTTTCGTTATACAGGAATAAATATATAAATCATGAAAAAAAGAGGATGAAATTTTAACCGGAATACTTAAAAAAATGTATAGTATTAAATTTTTACTATAAACAACTCTAATAACAGTATTAATCCGGACAAAGGTAATCCGACTGGGTAATATAGTCAGTGTATTTACTGATATAGAATTCAATTCAGGATACTAAAGTAGTAATAGCTTTAATAACAGTATTAATCCGGACAGAGGTAATCCGGCTGGGTAATATAGTCAGTGTATTTACTGAAACAAAAGGCAATTCAGAATACCAAAATAGAAAAAAGCAGCAGAATATCATCGATTCTCCGGGTAGGGTATCCCTCTACTTTTTGTCTTAAGATTTGGTTAATTTGATTAACTTACATGCAAAATTTGTAATATTAAGCTGAGAGGATAAAAATAGTAATCATGATAATTTCACTCGTTTTGGCAAAGCTTAACAGAGAATTTCTGGACACAGACGGCTGAAAGATGTCAAACTCAAGAAAGGATACCAGACCATTCCCCAAAGGTTTGCTGGGTGCGATGTGTAAAATTGATAGTGTACTGAGTCGCCAAATAATTGAGTGAGTATGGATATGGATGAAACTCTCAAGCAAGCTTACCATGAGATTATTTATGAGTTGCTGATTAACCCCAAGGCATCGGCTTTAGTGATCAAAAAATCGGTTCATCTAGTTGACGAAAATTTTATTGAAGTTTTAGGGGAAATGTCTACGCTGCTGGCGGAACGAAATTGTCCAGAAGATGCGGAATTACTCCTCAAACTCCACCAGCAACTCCAGGAAGCGGATAGTTTAGAAACCTGGTTAGCCGAACATTTACCACGGCCTGCCGCCGCTAAAAAACGGACGCTTTCACCGCAACAACAGAAAGAAAAAGCAGAACAATTATTTCATTCGGGGACTCAGCATTTTAAAGCCAACGAATATACAGAAGCTATTCAAGTTTGGCAGCAAGCTTTACCGCTATATCAAGGTAGCGGAGAGATTAAAGCAGGAATCAATTGCCTCGGAAAATTAGGTAATCTTTACCAAACTTTGGGGCAATATCAACAAGCAATTTCAGTCCATCAGCGCGCTTTAGGATTATCTAAAAAAATTAAATATCGCCGTGGAGAAGCCAGTACTCTTAATAGTTTAGGCCAAGTTTGTACATTACTCGGACAGTATGATCGGGCGATTGCTTGCTATCAAGACTCTTTAGAAATTTCTCAGAAAATCAATTTCCGCACAGCAGAAATTCAAGGCTTAAATTATTTAGGTCAGGTTTATTATGCTTTAGGTCAATATCAACAAGCCTTAGAGTATCATCAGCAGGCTTTAAGTTTAGCGAAACAGCGTGATTTAGGCTTTGCACAAGCTTATAGTTTGAGTAGTTTAGGACATACTTATGCTGCGCTTCAAAATACAGAACAAGCGATTCATTTTTATCAGGAAGCTTTAACTCTATTTCAACAGGGAAATTATCCATTTCCCCAAGCCAGTTGTTTAAGGAATTTAGGATTAGTTCATCAGCGTCAAGGAAATATTGAGCAGGCTTTTAGTTATATTAATTCTTATTTAGATTTTGCTAAAACATTGAATTATCAAGTTGCTGAAGCTAATGCTTATTTAGATTTAGCAGAACTTAATATTCTTCAAGGGGAGTATGAAGAAGCCATCAATCGTTGTCATCAATCTCTGGAAATTAGGCAGAGTTTAAAAGATGTTCAAGGGGAAGCAAAAATATTAAATTGTTTAGGAAGAATTTATCAACTTTCCCAACAGTCTGATCAAGCTTTGGAGGTTCTGCAAAAGAGTTTAGATCTAGCGGTTCCTCAACTCTTTCCTCAAGAAAGCTTTAAAGCCGCCCAGCAGTTAGGCAATATAGCGACGACGTTAGAAGATTGGGAATTAGCTATTCAAGCTTATTTACAAGCTATTCAAGTTTTAGAACAACAAAATATAAGTTTTACTGTCAGTTCTGAAGCAGAGGGAATTAATCGTATAGATCGTCAAGTTTATAGTCAACTGATTGAGATTTATATTCAACTTCATCAGTTAGAAAAAGCGATAGAAATCGTTGAACGTTTCCGCAGTTATCAATTTGTTCAGGCGTTCTCAGACTCTCAGTTATTGGTATCAGATGAAATCGCTGAAGATCTTGAACTTTATCAACGTTTGCAGCGTCAGATGAATGCATTACATTTCCGCCGTCAATCGGATGAACTGAAACCCCTGAGTACGTCTGGTTTAAATTTGAATAGTTATGCGGGTTTACAAGTAGAAGCCACAGCGTTAACTGTGTTAGAAGCAGAAACAAAAAAAATCTGGCAAAGGCTACAAGAAAGTGATCCCGTATTAGCCGCAAAGTTACGAGTGGTTCCTTTAAGCTTTAGTGAAATTCAAAATCGTATTGACAATCAAAATAGCGCTATTTTAAGTCTATTTATTAGTCAAAATCAGATTAATCTATTTGTCATAACTGCCGATCAGATTCGTTTACATCCTTGTGCCGAAGGAGAAGTTGAAGCCTTTATGAACGGGTTAGAAAATAGCTGGTTTAAACCGAGGATGAATAATACTTTGAAGTGGCGAGAGCAAATGAGTGAATCACTGCTTAAATTAGCTCAATCTATTAAACTCAGTCAGCTTATTACTGAGATGCTGCAACAGATTCAAGAACTGATTATCATTCCTGATTTGAGCTTATCATTGCTACCTTTTGCCGCTTTACCTGTTCTAATTGAAGATCAACCAGGATATTTAGGAGATCTGTTTGATCTGCGAATGCTGCCTAATATTCAATTATGTTCTACCCTTCCCTCAACACCATCTATTGATACACCCACTTTCGGCGTGATTACCCACTCAAAAATAAGTCATATTTTAGATCAATATACCTGCCAAAAAATTACTGATATTAGGCAAGAAAAAGAAACAGACTATTTGGATTTAAATCAAGTAAATGTCGATCAATTTAAAACATGGATGCAACAGATTAATGCTCTGCATACCAGTTATCCAGTTCAATCTGATACACAGCAAATCGCTAAAACACAATGGCAGTGTTCGGATGAAAGTTTAACTTTAGAACAAATCATGAGTTGGGATATATCTAAGTTATCTGAAATCTTTTTATCTCAGGATAAAATGCAGTTTACCCCTTCATCTTTATTGAATCATTCTATTCATCCTTGGGCTTATTTACTTTATTGCGGTGTAAATACAGTAATTAGTCCTTTATGGAATGGCGATGGGATTGCTAATCTGGTTTTCAATCTACTGTACTATCAAAATCGGCAAACCGTTTCTGCTAAATCCGCTTTGAAGACTGCCATGAATCAACTTCGGAATCTAACAGTAGAAGATTTTAAAACGAATTATCAGCCGGATTTAGAAGAGTTTATCTTAAGTCAACAAACGACTGAAAATCAACAACAAATCAATGATTTGAGAACATCAATTGCAATGCTCTCTCAAAAATATCATCCTTTTGCGAGTCCCTACTACTGGGCAAGCTATGTTTTACAGGGATAAGCGTTGCAGTCTTTGATTTGCTGATTGCAGTCTGGATTTGTTTTCGATCAAGTTCTCCATCACTCATACAATTGACTGGACAAGCATCAATTGGCTGCTGATGAAAAGCTATGGGATCACGACACAAACAGTGAATCAATCAGAGATTACAAGATGCTTTGGCGAGATGATTGTTACTTCTGGATTAACTTATATTTTGTGACAAAAGAATAGCATTTTATGGCGAATTATGCTACAGTTCGATTGTTGAGAAAAAGATTCCCAAGTCGAGGATTTGGGAATGTGCTCTCTACCATTAGGGTGTTTTTTAAGATAGATTGCTGAGAAAGCAAGATCAAACAACAGTGGCAGGGGCTGCTTGAAAAGCATTGTCCCTGTTACTATTTTGCTGAGAATATTTCTTTGGGTTACTTTTAACTTAATAGTAGAGAGTCTCAAAAAAAATAAAAAAAAGTTGAGAAAATGCCGGAGCCCGCGTCACCCTGTTTTGAAACCCCCCACGATACAAGGGTTTGAGTGACGCATTCAAAAAAACACCTCTGAGTCGGTTCAGAAGTGCTGCTGATGAGTGCTATTTTTTGTCTGTTTTTTTCTGGGAGATTGATAGCGCGATCGCGCAATTCTTCTCAGAGATAACGAGTTTAAAAACACGCTCTAGCCCCCTCTCCAGTTAGGAGAGAGAAACCAGATGATCCTAGGATGCTTTTGGCTTTTCACCTAAGATATCTTGTTTAGCAGTATCAACCTTCTGCCATAGTTCCTGACGAGTACTAGACCACAACAGATAACGATAAATAAACCAACCGGAGAAAGTGACACCCACGGCTTCAAACAAAGGTTTCACTAACGGAATTTCATTCAGAATATTGAGTAAACCTGCCGTAATTTTGATGGTGATTAACAGCGCCAAAATTAAACCTAAGCTAATCAGAGGTTTTTGGTTTTGTTTGAAAAAGTTAGCCGTGTTTTCCGGTAGATTTTCCAGGAAAGTCACCACTTTAGCTTTAATCTCTTGGAAATTGGTATCCGTTGAATCTGTAGAATATACGTCTACATCTGGCTGAACAATACTCGGCTGAGAAGAGCTGACAGTGGCGCTCACGGGTGAATCGGGAGGGGGAGCAACGACAGATTTAGCAGGGGTTGCAGGGGGTGTAAAAGCGGGTTGAGAGGGCTTTACTGTCGCCGCTATATCTGGCTGAACTTGTGCCGGAGCGGGAGGCTGAGAGGCTTGAGCGGCTGCGGGTTTAACGATGGGCTCAGATAGTTTTTCTGTGGGTTTAGTAGAAGCTGCAGATTTGGCTTCCGGCTCGGGTGATTTGTCTGAACTCACTTTGGCTGCTTGTGTTGATGAAACTTTCTGAGCTGTGGCAGACTTCGCCGCAACCGGATCAACAGTCGGTTTTGATTCTTCTGAGGTTGAAGCCGTTTTTGTGGGTTCAGATTCAGCTTTAGGAGTCGCTGGAGTGGTTTTTGATTCTGTCTCCGGGGTTTTCGCAGAATTGTCTGGAGTGTTGTCTGATTTTTTATTTTTGCTAGTTGCCATAATGTTTTAGTCTCTTTAGTGGTTAAAGGGTTTTATCCCAATCATTCATTATCGGTTGTGATTCAACACAGATTGAAAACGAGTTTGATCCAATCCTCGCTGATGCAGGAGAACCCAGGTTTCAATTAAATCTGGCCCGTGAACGGCTCCAGTTAAAGCCGCCCGCAGCGATCGCATAATCAACCCTTTTTTCAATTTAGTCTCTTTAGTCACGGCTTTAATCAGTCCTTTGGCATCCTCAGGCTTGAGAGCCTCTTCAGTGTTGAGTTGAGTGGCGATCGCTTCAATCACAGTCATTGCGCCATCGGCTTTGAGTTGAGCTTTGGCTTCTTCATCTGGCTGTACGGTTTCAACAAAGAAAACTTCACTCATGTCGATAGCATCTTTCAAGCGGGTTAAGCTGGGCCCTAATAGAGCGGTTAATTGTTCCAGCCAATAGCGATCTGAGTTGGGATCAAACCCATACCCAGCCTGTTGCCAGTAAGGAATCAACAATTCGGTTAATTCTGGTGCTGGCATTGAGTGAATATATTGACTATTCAACCAATCGAGCTTATCCCAGTCAAATTTTGCCCCGGCCTTATTAACCCGATCAAAACTAAATTCTGCGGCCGCTTCAGTCAAGGTATAAATTTCTTTTGTGGCATCGGGGGGAGTCCATCCCAGTAAACTCATATAATTGGCTAACCCAGGGGCAGTATATCCCATCTGTTTAAAGTCTGAGATGGAAGTTACCCCATCCCGTTTTGATAATTTCCGCCCGTCTGGGTTCAAAATTAATGGGGTATGGGCAAACTCTGGAACCGTTGCACCCAAGGCTTCATACAGTAAAATTTGTTTGGCAGTATTGGCAATATGATCTTCGCCGCGAATTACATGGGTAATCTTCATATCGATATCATCGACGACGACCGCCAGGTTATACAGAGGCTGACCAATCTCATCACCTTCACAAGCCCGCGCCACCACCATATCGCCACCAAGATCGCTGCCTTGCCAACTGACCTCGTCGCGAACTAAATCGGTCCAGACAATCTCACGATTATCCTCAATTTTAAATCGAATTACGGGTTTGCGTCCCTCTGCCTCATAAGCAGTAATTTGCTCTGGGGTTAAATTGCGATGGCGGTTATCATATCGTGGGGCCTCGTTTCTGGCTTTTTGGGCTTGCCGCATTTCGTCTAATTCTTCCGGTGTGCAGTAACAACGGTAAGCTTTGCCTTCATCTAATAACTGTTGAATGGCTTGACGATATTGATCCTTGCGTTGGGACTGGAAAAATGGCCCTTCATCCCAATCTAAACCCAGCCACTTTAAACCCGATAAGATATTTTCCGTATATTCAGGCCGCGATCGCTCTAAGTCTGTATCTTCAACCCTTAATATAAATTTGCCCCCATGGCGGCGAGCAAACAGCCAATTAAACACCGCTGTACGTGCCGTACCGATATGTAAATTACCAGTGGGACTCGGTGCAAGGCGAACTCTAACAGTCATATCTCTACTACATTGAATTGATAGATTCTTTAATTTAGCATCAGCCTCGTTTCCTTCCCTATTGCCTATAGGCTGATTTTTTGCTTCGAGTTGATTTGGCCCTAATTTTTCGATTTTCGATTTTCACCCCTGTTCGCTGGTTAATGGGGTTGGGTATTCTATCTCCCCATTATTGCCGTTGAATCACAATCACAGTTTATCTATTTTTATCGAATCCAACAACACTTTCCGCACCACAGATAATACTTGTAATCTTATTATATATTTCATTCATTTTTTAACTAATACTTACAGAATTGATTCACTAAACTTTACAGAAAACGTCTATACAAAGCTTAAAACAAATCAATTCATACTTCAGAGTTATAATCCACAAAAATTTATATAAGAATCGCTTCTATAGCAATACTTCTTCATGGTCATAAAATCGAATTGTAGAAGGCAAGTCGGCAATAGGGATTAAGTGGGGTTTCCTGACGGGCATGACTCTTGACGGGCGTGACTCTTGACGGGCGTGACTCCTTAGGAAGTCACCCCAAAACCCTCACCAACCCGGAACAGCAATTGCTATATATTGATTATTGAATCAGAGATGGCTCAAAAATCGTTGAAAATAGCGATGATTAGAGTCAAACTGATAGAAATAATAAAAAAAGTAAAAAATCCGCTGCTAAGGGTTGTCGTTTATATCCCTTTCAGATATACTGCTCCATATAATAAAAAATCAGCTTTTACCATACAATCGTTCTGTCACTCGACAGTTTCTGAGCAAATCTCTATAGAATTGAACCCTGGCATGACTTTACATTGGCTCATGCAACCAATTGTGTTTTGTTTGCAAGTTTTCTAATAAAATATTGCAATCTTATTACTTAACAAAATTGTTGAGTGTAGCTGATGGATGAGTGGATCGCTTGACAGACTACTAGATGCGTTCCAACAAATTGATTAAATTTAGTTAACCAAAGCTTGAATTAAAAGGAAAAGATGTATGATGATACAAAATGTTTCAGATCTGATTTTACAAATGCGTAAACGCTTGGGGTTATCTCAAGAAAGACTGGCTGTGGAGTTAGGCGTTTCTTTTTATACCGTCAACCGTTGGGAAAGAGGACATACTCAACCCTCTCGCTTAGCCTGGTGTTCCATTGAACAAAAGCTGAAGCAAATGGAAGACCAAGGAGAAGATTTACTCGCCAGTTATTATCATCAATCTAAAAGTCAATCTAGGGTTTAAATTCTCTATTTTATACTGAATCTAGACATTGATTAATGAATAGGTAAAGTATTTTATTTGAATACAGATTTACTCGTCAATCTGATCATAATAACTGTCAAAGCCTAACTATTGAATAAAATACAATCTTGAAGATTGATTGAATTGAGTTTTCTAGTCTTTTCTGATGAGAGAAAATTGCGATCGTTAGTTTTGGAGTATAACTTCATCAAAAGCGATCGCAATCATTATATCCATGAGCAAAAGCCAAAAAGTAATTAATGAGCCGATAAAATATCAGGTCGTTGAAGATGCCAAGCGGTTGCTTGTTCATAAGCATGAGCCACTTCAAATAAGCGTGTTTCCCCCAGCACAGAACCAATTAATTGCATCCCAATGGGTAAGCCATTTTGATCAAAACCACAGGGAATATTTAAAGCAGGTAAACCCGCTAAATTCACAGGAATTGTCATTAAATCAGATAAATACATCGTCAGGGGATCAGTGGTTTTTTCCTGTGCTTTGAACGCAGTTGTCGGAGTAGTTGGCGTAACTAAAACTTCAACTTGAGACAACGCTCTTTCAAAGTCTTGTTTAATTAAAGTTCGCACTTGTTGGGCTTTCAAATAATAAGCATCATAATAGCCAGCGGACAAGGCATAAGTTCCAATCATAATCCGCCGCTTAACTTCTTTGCCAAATCCTTCCGCCCGAGTTTTGGCGTACATCTCAATTAGATTATCTGCATTTGGATGACGAAATCCATATTTAACACCATCATAACGGGCTAAATTGGCAGACGCTTCCGACGGCGCAATAATATAATAAGTGGGCAAACCATAGCGAAAACGTGGACAAGAAATAATTCTAATTTCAGCACCGAGATCTTGTAAAACGCTAACGGCTTGGGTGACAGCTTGTTCAACTTCAGGGTCTAACCCTTCTCCAAAAGTTTCTTGAATGACACCAATTTTAAGGCCTCGCCGGGGTTTAAGATTGGGTCTTAACGCCGCTAAATAATCTGGTATTTCTACATTTAAACTGGTTGCATCTTTGGGATCATGACCTGCGATCGCATTCAATAATATGGCGCTATCTTCAACGCAACGGGAAAACGGGCCAATTTGATCTAAAGAAGAGGCAAAAGCCACCAAACCATAGCGAGAGACTAAACCATAAGTCGGTTTCATCCCCACAACGCCACAAAAAGAAGCGGGTTGACGAATTGAACCCCCGGTATCTGAACCTAAGGCAATGACACATTCTTCCCCCGCCACAGCCGCTGCTGACCCTCCAGAAGACCCCCCAGGGACTCGTGTGAGGTCCCAAGGGTTGGCGGTCAGTTGAAACCCTGAGTTTTCCGTCGAACTTCCCATGGCAAACTCATCCAGGTTCGTTTTCCCCAAAATCACCGCGCCAGCCGCCGTTAATTTTTGAGTAACAGTAGATTCGTAAGGGGGAATAAAATTTTCTAAAATACGAGAACCGCAAGTTGTGGGAATGCCTTGTGTACAGAGATTATCTTTAATGGCAATGGGAATACCCGCCAATAAACCAATATCTTCTCCTGCGGCAATTTGATCATCTACTTGACGGGCTTGAGCGAGTGCATAATCGGCAGTAACCTGTAGAAAGCTGTTTAATTTGGGTTCTAATGTTTCAATCTGATTCAAAGCCGCTTGGGTAATCTCAACCGCTGAACGTTCTTTGTGAATCAATTGTCGATGTAACTCGCTAATGGATGACATTCCCACTCCTTAGATTTTTATCCCATGATCGAGTTTAACAAGAGACTGGCAAGAAGTTCTATATTCTTTAAATACCGTGATGTACGTCTAATATATGAAGCGTTAAGTTTCAGATCGCGATACGACAAACACAACCCCTATAGCGGTCAAAATAGTATTTCGACAAGATATATTAATCACTCCTCTGCGTCGGCAGACAAACAATTGCTAAACTTCAAGCTGTGGGGCGGGATTTGACCCTTTTTACAGTGAACGGGGTCAGATTGTTTAACAACTCCGGTGAGGGGATTGAAAAGGAATCAGATCATGACAGAAAAAAATCAAATTCATTTAGTCGTTAATACAGCGCCGAGTTCTCAATTCAAGCGTTTAGATCGGTGGTTATCTCAACAGCTTTCTGATTTATCTCGGTCTCGAATTCAAACCTTGATTGCTCAAGAGCAAGTTTTGATTAATCAGCAAATTTGTAACTCTAAAAAAGCAGAAGTCAAATTCGGCGATCGCGTTCAAGTTATTATTCCGGAAACTCAACCCTTAGAACTGACACCCATTGAGATGGAGTTAGATATTTTATATGAAGATGAGCATTTAATTATTATTAATAAACCCGCAAATTTAGTGGTCCATCCTTCCGCCGGACACGAAGATTATAGTTTAGTTCATGGACTGCTTGCCCATTGTGAGAATTTAGCAGGAATTGGTGGGGTTGAACGACCGGGAATTGTACATCGATTAGATAAAGATACAACCGGAGCCCTTGTCGTCGCCAAGACGGATTTTGCCCTGCAACATCTACAAGCTCAAATTCAGGCAAAAACCGCCCGTCGGCAATATTTAGGCGTGGTTTATGGTGCGCCGGAAACCGATTCGGGGACGATTAATCAACCCATTGGTCGTCATTTTACAGACCGTAAAAAAATGGCGGTGGTTCCGATTGAAAAAGGGGGGAAAAATGCCATTACTCACTGGCAAATTGAAGAACGTTTAGGCAACTATACCTTAATGCAATTTATCCTAGAAACGGGACGGACTCATCAAATTCGGGTACATAGTGCGTTTACTGGGCATCCTCTTGTGGGTGATTTAGACTATAGCCGAGGACGTTCGGTTAAAGTCAATTTACCAGGGCAAGCTTTACACGCTTGGAAATTAACCTTAGAACATCCCATTTCCGGTCAAATTATCCGAGCAGTTGCGCCATTACCAGAAACCATGAATACATTGCTCAATGTATTACGCCGTCGCTGATAGAACTCATACACAACGCTCTTGCTGGATAGACAGGTGTTTTGATGTTGATTCGGCGTTGACGGCGTATCACTCGATTTCAAATGGGTTCTATAGACCACTGGCAAGGTGGCGGTAGAACTTCTCAAACCCAGATAGGACAAGAATTTTTATCCTAGAAGTGGGAATTGTTTAAAAAATTAGATTGAGCTTATGCAAAAAATAAGATAAAACTAAGATTATGAGAAACCTTTAATAAACTTTGGGAGAGGATAGTAATGGACTTTGATTTCCGTCTACTGATCGTTCTGTTACCGATTCTAGCAGCAGGTGGCTGGGCAGTCTTTAATATCGGGGCTGCGGCGCTTCGACAAGTACAGGGGTTTTTGAATGAACGAAACTAAATGAGACTGAGGTAACAGTTATTCATATTTGAGCCGATTGTTCTCAGACTAGCAGAGAATTGTCGGCTTAAGTTGGGCAACCCACAGCAGGAGTTGATAAGATATGTCAGTCCGCTCGTTTGCGAACCTAAATTTCTATCTTAAAATCGCATGACTCCAGAAGCTGCCCTTGGCGAAGTTGCCATTAAGCAAAATCTTGAACAATTTCTCCTCGTCTTATCTGTTTCCCTAAGTGTGGCGACGTTATCCCGTTTATTTGTGTGGTTTCGTCGCATCCCCTTTACTTTATTATTGGTTATCGTCGGACTAATTCTTGCCTTCGAGGATATCCGACTAGTCAATCTCTCTCCAGAATTAATTTTAGAAATATTTTTGCCTCCTCTGCTATTTGAAGCAGGTTGGAATATGGGATGGCGAGAGTTAAAACGAGATTTAGTTCCTGTCACCCTGTTTGCCATCATTGGGGTAATTATTTCAATTGTCGGTATTGCTTTCGGCTTAAATTGGCTAGCGGGAATTCCTTTAGCGATTTCTCTATTAGTGGGGGCGAGTCTTTCAGCCACTGACCCCATTTCTGTTGTTGCCTTATTTAAAGAACTCGGTGCCAGTCAACGCCTGAGAACGTTAATGGAGGGAGAAAGCCTATTTAATGACGGGGTAGCTGTTGTTGCCTTTAGTTTATTGGTGGGATTACCCTTAGGAAATACTGAATTTTCCATATCCCAAACTTTACTGCAATTCTTTACCTTTGTCAGTATTGGGATTGGAGTTGGCAGCTTAATTGGTTTTGGTATTTCTTATCTGACGCAACGGTTTGATTCTTCCTTAGTTGAACAATCTCTCACCTTAATTTCTGCCTATGGAACCTATGTTCTCACAGAAAACTTAGGCGGTTCTGGGGTAATTGGTGTCGTAACAGTGGGGGTAATTTTAGGGAACTTTGGTTCTCGAATTGGCATGAATCCCCGCACACGAATTATTGTCAGTGAATTTTGGGAATTTATCGCCTTTTTTGTCAATTCAATTGTGTTTTTGTTGATTGGCGACCAGATAGAATTTTCTCATTTATCTGATAATTTGATTCCAATTTTTGTCACAATTGGGGCGGTGATTGTGACTCGGGCAATTAGTACTTATGGACTGAGTGCCATTAGTAATGGATTGGCTGATTCTAAGATTGGGATTAAAGATCAAACAGTGCTGTGGTGGGGCGGTTTACGCGGGTCTGTTTCCATTGCATTAGTATTAAGTGTACCCACAACTTTAGCCGGACGAGAAGACTTAGTGGCGACTGTTTTTGGTGTAGTTTTGTTTACCTTATTAGTCCAAGGATTAACCACTCAACCGCTATTACAAACACTCGGATTAATTGGCGACCAACCCTTACGTCAAGAATATCTCGAAGGAATTGCCCGCCGAATTGCTTTAAATCGGGTACAAAATTACTTGTCAGAAGCAGTTCGTAAACAAGAAATTGATTCAGAATTTTATCGCTATCAAGCAGAATTAGTCAAAGGAGAATTACAACGAATTCAGGCTAGACTAGATGAAATGGAAGAAAAACATCTTCAACTGCAAGAACTCAGTATGGAAATGACACTAGAAAGTATGATAGATATTGAAGCCGATACTTATGCTGAATTTATCCGTTCTGGAAAGTTGAATAATCAAATTTCTCCCATTTTATGGGAAGCTTTTGAACACAAACAACACGAAAAACGAGAAGAAGATAAAACAGCAGAAGCCACTGGATAAAATCAGTAGGGTGTGTCAGTGATGCACCTTACTGATTCTAGTTTTAGGTACGAGTCATGAAAGGTACTAAACGGCGTAATTTTCTTTGCCAGGGAAATGTATCTTCATGTAAATAACGATAATATTCCCAGATATTCCAATAGGAACCACCCGGTTTTATTGGGGTTCCCGCCCAGTGAATATATTTTAATTTTTTACCCTTATCATACAAGACGTGATCGATTTCTTTGAAGTGAGATGAACCGCCCCAATTTCCCGGCGCACCTTCTGGAGTTTTAACTAAATTACTCCGTTTTGGCATATTTTTTAACACTAAATAATTCAAGACAGGTTGATCAGTAACTCCTTCCGTAAAGTCGAAATATTCTTTATGTTGGGCGCATTCTTTCAGGGTTTCATACATTTTATCAAGCGTAATCACCCCTTTTTGGGAACCCCAAAACCCGCTATTAAAAACATCTTCTAATTCTGTCTCTGTAAAAATTTGATGTTCTAATACATAAGGTGCAAAAATATTCCGTAATTTCTCCCCGGAAAAGTGAAAATCACAACAGAAAAAGTCAACCGTTTGTAATTCATCTAAACTCGTTGCCATATCTTCAAACACAACGATATCTGTATCAATATACAAAAACTGATCTAACGGCCCAAACCAGGCGGCTAGCTTTCTCATTTTATTGGGTAGTTTAAGAAAATCTCGATCAAAAATATCACCAATTTTCTGAGTAAATTGATCAAGAAATTCTAAGTCAGGAAACACTTTAACTTGATGTAGATTTCCTAACTGTTCTGCAACTTGCTGATATTCATCATTAAAAGGAATCAGAATAACCGGAATAGTTTGATTATAGAAGCGAATACTGTTTAATAAAGCGATGGCATTTTCCATCACCCGATCATTAGCAACAATATAAATTCCACGTTTCATGATTTTTATCCGTTTACAACTTTCAATTTTTTCAGGATTCGTTTTAATAACCCTTGTTGGGGAATGGCATTATAAGGAACACCTGGAGTGGTGAAAATTGGTTTTTTTTCAGGTTCATGCAGATAACGATAGTGTAGAAATAAATCTCGATAGGGAAACTCGATATTTTGTCCTTGACAAACCGCTTGCATCACCTGAGGAGCAATGCCAATATAGTGTACATAAGTTAAACGATTCCCTTTGTCGTACAAAATATGATCTTTTTCTGTAAAATGATTTGAGACAACACAACATCCGACCTTTTCTTCGTTCGGTAATTGCTGAGCAAAGTTATAGCTGGGAATCCCAGAGCGCATCACCAGATAGTTCAGCACAGGCTGCTCTCCGGCTCCTTCATATAATATCTCTGACTCCCCTTGATTGAGCAGAGAGATGAATCGCTCTCGACTTTCCGCGTCAAATAACCCCTGTTTGGAGCTATAAAACCCAGAGCAAAATATTTCAGAATCAATTCTATGTTGTTCAAATATACTCTCAAGCTTGGACGAGTTCAGATTATAGATTTTGCTGGGGTCTGAAGTTTGAAAATCATAAACCACCCAATCATAGTCATTCAGTTTTTCAAAAACATGATCGAGTGAATTCATTAATAATGTATCTGCATCCATGTAAACAAATTGCTCAAATGGACCATCAAATGCACAAAATCGGCGATGAGCACCGTAAAGCCTGACTTTTTTATTCAGCCGCTCTGGTGCAATTTTCAGCATAAAATCATCCCAACGTTGAATCGATTCTGCATCATCATAGATAAATACATTGGGTCGCTTCTCTACTTCCGCTCTAACCTTTTCGAGTTGGTTGTCAAACGGATAAATACAGACAGGAATATCTGAACCCAGTCTGACCTCAATACTGTTCAGCAAGGCAACCAGTTGGTCGTAAACAAAGTCATTGCTGAGAGTACAAATTCCATTCATTTTTTGCAATCAAGTTTTTTTCAAAAAATCCCATTACTGATCCATCCCTGAGTGCACTAATATTTTGAGTAGATTCAATTCAGAAAAATCCCGATAATCATGGATTTTAAATCTTATCGCTGAATTTATATCTACTCTCTAGTTTAACAATCACAGACAGTCTATGTCTATCCGGAAAATTACCAAAAAACTTAACACGCTATATATATAGCAATACGATTTGGCTTGTGAAACAAATTGTATTAAAAACGGCATATTTCCTGATGAAAGGCAACGCCTACGGCAATAAGGGAAGTCATTCTAGGCTTTGCATCGGTTTTTATACTTTTCACAAATTATAAATGAATTGCTGTAGCATATTCGGGACTTTCCTAGATTTCACCGAAATAGACAGCAAAGATTGCACCTCCGACTCAATCATACACAGCCAATCTACCTTAGGGATGAGTATAAAACTTACCTAATTTGTTAAATTAATAGTTAAAAGAAATATACATAATTGTTGTTTAACGAATATTTTAGGAGTTCTTCTGATGCAATATGCTTTGACAATACTCGCCACTGCTCTGAGTTTATTAGTTGTTGATATTCTCTTCTCTGGTGTTAATCTCGCTAACTTTCCGGCGGCTTTAGTTGCTGCGGCTGTAATTGGACTGGTTAACGGTTCTATTAAACCTGCTTTAAGTTTAGTTTCTCTACCCATTACTGTTTTAAGTCTGGGATTTTTTGCCTTAGTTGTTAATGGTTTATGTTTCTGGCTGGCTTCTGTTGTGGTTCCTGGATTCCAAGTGACAGGTATACTTGCCTTTATTATCGCACCTGTAATCTTATCTTTTGCAAGTACATTTTTCAATAAGTATTTCGCAGAGCGATTTACTGCTACTTCTACACAAGAGATTTCCAGTTAGTGATTAAAATTTAAACTTAGCTTAATTTTATAGCCTCTATCTCGTCAACATTGATTAGGATAGAGGCTTATTTTATGTAATTGAAGTATCAAACCTGCCAACTTGGCAACCTCAATAGCAATTTGAAGATTATATTAGAAATGTGCCGATCAGGGTGTATCTTCTTTGATTTAGCCATCTACTTTGAGATTTGAACAAAGTTAGGTTGAATAGGCACTTCAGGGCGCTTACAATCAGGGTGTAACTTTGTGGCAGGAAGAGAAGTAATCAGGAAATTCGTTATGGATTTTTATTGATGTCTACAATTTCTTATATTTGATTTCTCATTGCTATACTTCATTATCTTGTTGTAGATGAAGCTGTAACAGAGTATTCATAAATTAGGTAATAATCATGAAAATAACTGACCTCAATTATCTCAATATAATAGAGACAAAAACCCATGTTGTCGGCGGTAACCAAACTCCATTTTACTGGCCAAGTTGGTGGAGAGATTTTCCGGTTTCTAACGGGAATTCAGCTAGTGCAAGTTTTAGTGCAATTGCGATTGGCGACAATACTTATACAAATGGCGAAGCCACTTTAATTGTCACTGAAAACTCTTCTTATTCTAGTTCTAGTTCTGTTGCTATTTCTAGTAGTTCATAAGCGACATAAATCCGCTTTGAATGATGTAAAAAACTGTGTTAAAAAAGCCATACTTCCAACAGCTATGGCTACGCCAACGAATCGGTAACCGCTAAGAGAATCAATGGAGTTTATAATAAGCGATCGCTATAACTCACCATCGTTAGTTTGAATACGCGGATCAAAACTTTGCTGTAAACGCAGTTCAAGATAGTCTACGCGATCGCGCAGGAGTTGAGATAGTATTCAGGAGTTGGTCGGTAATAGAGGGGGTGACAGGCTATTGCTCGAAAATAATTAAATCTCTATTTTAATAGATTCTAAGTGAATGTTAGTATTGAAGTCATCTGAGACGAGATAAAGTTCTCAAGGGTGTGATGGGTTGATAAAAGCTTTAAGAATGATAGAAATTATTAACTCAGATTTTGTTTAAGATGTTCAGCAATCCAAATTTTAATGATTGACTGACGAGTCACGCCCAGACGGTTAGCTTCGTGGTCAAGGGCTTCTATCATCCAAACCGGAAAATCAACCTGAACCGATTTTTGATGACGACCGGGTCGTCTGATCTGAGATCAATCCAGCTCATCTATGATATCTTCCTGATTATCATCGAACTTTTTATCAAATTCTTCAGCTTTCATAAAGTTTTCTCTCACTTTTACGTGCGCGTCTAACAGAGATAATTCTGATATCTTCTCCTCGATACGTGACGAGGTGCTGACCAAATCTTGAAACCTATTTTACCAATAATGATAAATCTCGGTTCATCTGAAGTTCTAGCAGGAATCTCAATATAGTTTGAGTCAGTCCACAAAACTTGTGCTTCCACAAAGTCGATGCCATGCTTTATTTTATTGGCTTTGCTCTTATTCTCATCAAATTCAAATATCATATTAATTTTCTATAATCGATGATAACCTCCTATCGTATTGAATAGCTATCTCAGAGAAGAAATAAGTATTCATTTTGTCACACAAAATCTTGAAACAATCGCGGATGAAGACGATCAAAAACTTCTTCAGATTGAACAGTTTGTAATAATCCTAAAGCAACCTCTACCAATTATTCGGGCGTTTGATATTCACCTGCTGCGATTTTAGACTGGACAAACTGCATTTTTTCTGGACTCAATGTAATGTTCATCTCTGTTTTTGTAACTAGATATTATTAAGAGAGTTACTGTCATTCTTTAACTTAAATTATACGACAGTTAAATGACTTTTGATATTAAAATTGAAATAGCATCAAATTTTTAAGGGTTTCTAAGGTAAAATAAAGAAGGAAAACTAACTCACTTATTAATAATGTAACTTGCAATGGTTTCAGAAACATTGTGTCTGCAACTGCCGAATGCGATCGCGCTTCATGTTACCCCAAAGCAATTTGAGGCGCTTTCTGCTGCTAACTCAGATTTAATATTAGAAAGAACCGCAACCGGAGAGTTAATTGTGAACCCACCAACAGGGGGAGAAACAGGATATCGTAATAGTAAAATTGTCTATTTTTTAGTTAAATGGATTGAGGAGCAAGGCGGGTTTGGAATTGCCTTTGATTCTTCAACAGGGTTTAGATTACCGAATGGTGCAAACCGTTCCCCTGATGCTGCTTGGGTTCAGCCAAAACGTTGGCAGTCTCTGACGCCTCAACAACGAAAAGGATTTCTTCCTATTTGTCCAGATTTTGTTATAGAGTTGCGTTCTCAATCGGATAATCTAGCTCAACTGAGGGCTAAAATGCAGGAATATATTGAGAATGGTGCGAAACTTGGCTGGTTAATAGATCCTCAAAATCAGCGAGTAGAAATTTATCGCCCGGATGAAGAGATAGAAATATTAGACAATCCGATAAGTTTATCTGGAGAAACAGTATTACCAGGTTTTGTCCTCAATTTAACATCAATTTGGTTAATTCAGTGATGTCTTTTCAGGAATAGAAGCAGATAGAACTGATGTAAATCTTGAGAGTCTTTATTTGGGGGGATTTATGGGTTTACGGAGTAGTATCTATGGGAAATTAGCAGTATTGGGAGTATCGTTACCCGTGTTAATAGTGGGGTTATGGTGGTTTAGTCCGCAGAGAATTATCTGGCAAACCCGACGACAGTTAGTGCAGTTGAGCGGAAAAGTTCCAGATGAAACAGCACACCGGGCAGCAACAGTATTAGTAAGGGATGGGCAGTTTGATAAAGCATTGACAATTTCTCAACAGGATATTCAAGATTCATATTATAAAGCCGAGGCGTTAAGGGCTATAGCTTAGGCTTATATCCAACTTAACGACAATACTGGAGCGGTAGAATTGCTCTCTCAAGCTTTAAGCATAGCTGAAAAACTTGATAATTCAATTTCTCAAGCCATTGCGTTAACAGCTATTGCTCAGACAATTGTCCAACTCGACGACAATACTGAAGCGGTGCCATTACTCTCTCAAGCTGTAAACATGATTGAAAAACTTGATAATAAAGCCATTGCGTTAAAGTTCATTGCAGAGGTAATTAGCAAACTCGCTAAAAATACAGAAGCGGTGAAATTGCTCTCTCAAACTTTGGTAAGTATTGAAAAAATGGATGATTCCGATGATAAAGCCAGGGCGTTAGGGAATATTGCAGAGGCAATTATCCAACTCGCTAAAAATACAGAAGCGGTGAAATTGCTCTCTCAAAGTTTGAGCATGGTTGATACAATTAATGACTCATCTGACAAAGCCATTGCGTTAACGGCTATTGATGATGTTGCAGAGACTCAAGCTAAATCAGGTAACTGGAGAAATGCCCGTCATACTGTTGAGTTTTGTACCTCAGATGAATGTCGAGTAGAGTCTTTGACTAAAATATTGAAAGCTTGGAGACGATAGCATTAGTTGAGGATAACTAACGATTTCGGAAATAGTTAATTATTGACTCGGATTTTGCTTAAAATGTTCAATAATTATAGCTATAAAATTAACCCGAACTAATTTTTGATGATGACTGGGTCGCCTCATCTGAGATAAATCCAGATTATTGATTACATCTTCCTGATTATTATCATCAAACGTTTTATCAAATTCCTCAGCTTTCATATAGTTTTATCTCTGTATCCTAATCGCCTAATAAGGTTAATATAACCCTCCCTAAAAACTTGCCGCCCGTTGTTGTGCTACTTCTAAATACTTCTGATATTCAATGACTTTTTGTTGAGCCATTGTATAATTCCCATCAGAAACCGGAACCGCTTTCATTAAATTAATTGCTTCTTGCCATTGCAGTGCCACTCGATTCCATTGTTGTTGAGTTTCCGCTGTTTGCGCTAAATTCGCTGCTTTTGTTGCAGAATTAACCCCTTCTCTCCAAATATTATCCATTGTAGAAGGTGGCGGCGGTGGCGGTGGAGAAGACGGGGTAATAACTGTAGGTTTATTGCGTTGAGGTAAGGGAAACTCTCTAAACTGATTCCAATCAACTTCTGGTAAAATAACTATACTGGCGATCGCTAAAATTGCCCCAACAATTGCACTCCCAATCTTCCCATAACTATAAGGGCGTTCCCCTTGCACTTCCCCCGTTTGAGCATTCACCATCACTTGATATTGTTGATTTCGATAGCGATAACAACTGAGCCAAACGGGTAATAAAATCAACTTAAACGTCACCTGATTATATTCTGTTTCAACTTGATGAATGCGTTGTTCATCTCCGCCAATATCCCGACGAACTGCACAATAAATATCCGGCTTCATTATATCTTTAGCCGTTTCAAACCCATCCTCTAAAGACACTTGCGGACGTTGCGCTTCAAAACCTGCTAAATAAGAAGCATGATACGGTTGTAACTTTTCTAAACCCCAAGGTTCTAACGCATCCAAACGACTTTGACACACGGCAGTTGTTGCGGAAATTAAAATATCATCAAACCCTCGTTGTACCCAACCCGAGGCAGAATACCAGTGCGTGTGACGAACTTCCCGAGTTCTTTCCTCTTCCGACTCATTGCCATCCTCATCGGTTACCGTAACAGTATAAGTCTCTGTTTCGTAATAGTATTCGCCTCGTTGACCGCTGTACTGACTAACAGTTTGAGCATCATACGTCCAAAACGGTAAATAAACCCCCTGCAATTTCTCCTGTTGCGCCAGTTGCTTTAACGCTGAAGGAGCAAACCAACGACTATTTATCCACTGCTGAATATGTTGTTTTGCTTGTTTCTCATCAAATTTAAACGGGATAACCCCTTCCGGAATAACCGTCGGACTGGCTTTTATGGGTTCAGTTAATAACGGTGTGGCACAAAACGGACATTCTCCCGCTGTTTGAATAGAAGGAAACAGAATATTCGCCCCACAGCCGTTACATTGGACTTCTACCGCCGTTTCCGATAAGGGAGCCAACCGACTCGAGTCATACTGAAATTGTCCGTCATAGGACTGTTCTTGAACCGCTCGGGGTGCTTCTGGAATTGCTTCTTCACCGCCACAATATCCACACTTTAGCCGCCCTGCCTGGGGGTCAAAAGTTAAAGGCGCACCACAACCCGAACAAGCAAGATTTTGAACATTGTTGGTTATTTGTTCGTTATTTATCATATGTCATCTGTTGTTTAAGCAACCGTGAAAGCCCTTACCCCACCCTCTGGACACCCCTCCTCTTTCAAACTTGGGAGAGGGGAAGGGGGAGAGGGCAACTAGACTTAATATCAGCAACTATTTCCTACTCCTCACTCTCCAACATTGCTAAAACCTCACTCAACTCCGGAATATATCGCGCCCGTTGCCATTGCGTTTCCCCTTCTTTGCGGACATTCGTTCTGCCGGAAAGCCTCAGGGCAGGTTGTTGCAATTCATCGAGGGTATACGGCCCAGTAGGTTCACCACTGCGAAATAGATACCATTCTGCTTTCTGGGTTGTTATTTCAGGGGGTTGAGGAATAGGCGGTGGTGCAGGCGGTGCAGGCGGTGTAGGAGGTGCAGGCGGTTGAACCATCCCGGCAAGTTCTGGTATTTGAGACACAGTCATCCATTCATTCATACCTGTCCGCCACACCAGACTTTGAGGCGTTAACCCTTGTTGCTGTAGTTGTTCTGGGGTAAATGGCCCGACTGACTGACCGTTACGAGTAATGTACCATTGGGTGGTTGTAGGCGGCGGTGGGGGCCCAGGTTGTTGCGGTTGCGGGGCGTTTGCTTGGGTAAATTGCTGCGCCATTGCCATCCCCATGCCAAATTCTAAGCCAACATTACCACCAGCCGGGTTTTGTGCCGACTGTTCGATAGCATTTGCCATCTGATATTGACTGTATTGCGGGATATTACCTAAAATTCCCATAGAAGCCCGTTTATCAATGGCTTCTTCAACGTTGGGCGGAACAGAAACATTCTCAACTAATAACCCGGTTAATTCTAGTCCTAAACCTGTTATTTCTGCTTGAATACCGTTGCGAACTTGTTCTCCTAATTCGCTATAATGTGCGGCAAAATCTAGTATTGGGATTTTTGATTTTCCCAGCCAACTGGCAAAGGCCGTGACAATTCTGTTACGCAGATGATCTTGAATTTCATCAACTTGAAATAGTCCATCCGTACTGACGAGTTGTTGTAATAAATGAGTAGGATTATTAACGTGAATGCTATAGTTTCCGTAAGCTCTAACTCTAACAGCACCAAAGTCTGAATCTCTAACGATAATCGGGTTTGCCGTTCCCCATTTTAAATTGGTAAAGGTTTTTGTACTAACGAAATAAACTTCTGCTTTGAAGGGAGAATTAAAGCCATAAGGCCATGCTTTTAAGGTGCTGAGAATAGGTAAGTTTTCAGTATTGAGGGTATACATTCCTGGCTCAAATACATCGGCAATTTGTCCTTCATTGACAAAAATTGCTTGTTGACCCGGACGAACTGTTAATTTTGCACCTTGTTTAATTTCATTATTATGTCGTTCAAACCGATAAACAATTGTATCGTGACTGGGATCAATCCATTCGATAACATCAATAAATTGACCTCGAATACTCTCGAATAAACCCATGAATCATTCTCCAATTTTAGTTAAGCGATTAAGTGAAGATCTATTGTCATGACTCCGACAGAATCTGATACTTTAGGATAGACAAATATACTATTTTTCTTCACTCTCACTTCACATAATTTCGGAAACTGTTATTTAATCAATGTCTTCTGAACCGTTCATCAACCCTTTAAGAGAATTTAACCCTCTTTTAACGCGACGAGAAACGGTAACGGCACTAATACCCATGCGTTCGGCAGTTTCTTTTTGGGTTAAATCATGTAAGAATACAAATTCAAGTACTCGACGGGTTCCTTCTTCTAAACGGGCTAAGGCTTGTTGTAAACGGATTTGATCTTCTTGTGCCAGTTGAAAGCTGCGATAACGCGGGTCAGGCACTAATTCACCTAAACAACTGGCTTCTGCATCTTTGTCTTGAACGGGGGCATCTAAACTCAGCAAAGAACGGTTTTGTCGGGCGAGTTTAACTTGATGCCATTCTTCTACTGAGATATTAAGATATTCTGCAATTTCTGTATCTGTCGGACGGCGGTTAAGTTGAATTTGAAGCTGTTGCGTGGCTGCGATCCCTTGTCGTTGCAAGTCTACCCATTGCCGAGGTAAGCGGACTGAAGGACTTTTGTCTCTGAGGTAATGTTGAATTTCACCCCGAATATAAGGGACTGCAAAGGTACTAAAAGCACTACCTCGGGACAGATCAAACCGTTCAATGGCGCGAATTAAGCCAATACAACCCACTTGCATCAAGTCTTCGTAACTTTCGGTGCATTGTTTCACCCAATGATGCACTTCTTTACGAACTAGCCCGATATTAAGCTGAACAATTTGATTACGAATTTGATTACAGGGTGTTTGCTGATACTGGCGCAATAACGCCAAACTATCATGCTTAAGATTGTTCGTTGTTGAAGTTAGCATCGTTATTGTTTGGGTTGTCTAGAAACTGAGCAAATGGGATATCGGATGTATTATACTTTAGTTAATCTGAGGGGGGTTGTAATGTCCCTGGAAACTGTAATATTTTATACACTGAGACTCAGTAATATTTCAGGGTTTCGGTAGAATTTAATAATTCAATTCGCTCGATTCTATGGTATGCGGCACAACTGATCGGATCTTATTATCTGATAACTTAATTTTTCGAGCTATCTCTGCATCAGTATAAACGACAACCCCCTTTGCTGACAAGGGGAGAATTCAGTAGAAAACCCCCAAGTCATGGGCCGCTTTGGCTCATACTTCAAAGCTCAAAGTGAGTTAGGATGATGATGAGAGTTATCTATTAGATAATAATCGACATTTTACGAGAGTTGACATCTACTGATTAATTAAAGGATTAATGATGAATGAGCGTGATGAGTTCCTCTATCCCCGTAGTTCCTATAGAGGAGAATTTACCCCAGAGAATTTAGCATTTAATGCTAATTTACAGGAATTTGCTCAACGGGCAAGCTATATTTGTGCATTAGAAACCAATGGTAAAATTTCAGCCGAGGAAGCTTATCAACAAATTAAGTTCTTGTGGAAACAACTAAAAAAGTCGAAGAAACAGCTTGGTGTGGGAAAGGATAATTCTTCTGAGGATAAGTCAGATCAATAGCGTTGTATTCGCGCCCATTTTTGTACAGGCAGAACTTTTAAAGTTTGTAAGAGTAATAAAATCAGATAGAGAGGATTCAGTAAAATATAACGTTTCCAAAGTCTTAACGGTTCTTGGAAAAAACGAAACAGCCATTCTAAGCCGCCTCGCTGCATCCATGGGGGAGCTTGAGGAATATTTCCGGCATGAAAGTCAAAAGCTGCCCCGACGCAGAGAATGGCGCAATTAAGCTGGTGTCGATGTTCATAAGCCCAATGTTCCTGACGCGGACAACCCAGTCCCACGAGTAATAGACCCGCGTTTGATTGACGAATTTCTTCGATATAGCGTTGTTCTTCTTCAATGCTGAGAGGGCGAAACGGTGGAGAAATTACCCCAGCAATTTTTAAATTAGGATATTTTGTTTTTAGGTTTTTTTGTAGTTTATTTAAAACTTCGGGTTTAGAACCATACAGAAAAATACTAACTCCTGTTTCTGCTGCTTTTTGACAAACTTTTAGAGTTAAAGTCGGTCCATAAACTCGATCTTTCATCTGGGTTTTATGGAGTAAGTTTAATGCCCAGCGCACAGGTTGACCATCTGGACAAACCAGATCAAATTGATTGAGACGATAGCGATATTTTTGATTTAAAACAGAGGTCATTACGCCATGAACAGGTTGGGCAGCGACGAGAAAAGTTTGATAATTTTTAGCTGCTTTGATAATTTGTGTGGTTGCGGCTTCATAATCAATCGCATTTACTTGTAGTCCAAGTAAGTTATATTTTCCTAAATTTAGCATGATTTTTCTTCACCCATCAGGGAGCAAAATAACTCTTAATTGCATTTAGTTTTAGATCGCTCTCTGTATAACAAAGAAGAAAATAACTGCTTCTAATTCTCTGTTATTAGCTCTATTATACTGCTGTATCCTGAGAGTTAGTTCGGTGAAAATACTGAGTTGAGTCTGCTAAATGTTTTTTAATTGTATGAATGGGAAGGGGGCCGAGTAAATGATGCCAAGGTAAGATTTGATCGAGTTCCCAATCTTGATGAACATAGAATTCTAAGGGGGGTAATTGACCTTTAAGTTCTTTAAAAGCCCGTTTATAACTGCCTAAAGATTCGCCATAATTTCGCACTAATTCTAATAGATGAGACAGACGGCGATCGCCTCGAGAAATTAAGGTTTGAATTACAGACCATTTATAACTTTCTGGACGAAAATCTATCCCTTGAGATCGAAGCTGTTTTTCTAGTAATTTTAAGCGTTTCTCTGCTTGTTTATTCACGCCAAACCATTGAAATGGGGTATGAGATTTAGGCACAAAAGTACTACAGCCTAAGGTTAATTTTAAACCGGGTGCTGCTTTTCTAATGGCGGTCATCATCTCAATTGTGGCGGTAATATCTTCAGCATCTTCTCCAGGAATTCCCACCATGCCATACAGTTTTAAGGCTTTTAATCCGCCTGCTTTTGCATTAATAGCCGCCTGAATAATCTCTTCATTTTCTAGCTTTTTATTCACAATTTTTCTCAGGCGATCGCTGCCACTTTCTACAGCAATTGTAATACTTCGGGTATCTCGATTGGCTAAGGTTTTGGCTAATTTTTCTGTGACGGTATTGGTTCTAACAGAAGCTAAACTGAGGCGAATATCATCATATTTTGGCTGACTTAAATAATCTAATAACTCATTAAATTCTGGATGCTGAGTTACAGATGCACCCAATAAACCTAAGCGATTTGTGACTGTTAAACCTTTTTCTATTGCCGGAATTAATGAAGCTTCTAAATTAGCCGTTCTAAAGGGTAATGTTAGATAACTGGCTAAGCAAAAACGGCACATTTCCGGACAGCTACGCACCACTTCCACCATAAAAATATTTTCCCAGGCGGCTTTTTCGGTTACGACGGTTGAAGCGGATAAAGTATTGCCACGATAGGTTTGTTTTTGGATTTGTGAAGGGATATCAATATCGATAGGTTCAATACTTTTAATATTCCCGGTCGGACTTTCATAATTAACCTGATATAAACTAGGAATATAAATACCTGGAATTGTTGATAATTTTCTCAGTTGAGTTTGACGATTTTGTCCGCGAACGGTTTGATAAGCATCGATAAAATCGCCCAGTAAATTCTCGCCATCTCCTAATAAAATTACATCAAAAAAATCAGCAAACGGTTCAGGATTTGCGGTGAGAACAGGCCCGCCACCGAAGATTAACGGATGTTCTTCACTTCGATGATTAGCGCGGATGGGAATTTGGAGAAACTCTAATCGTTCTAATAAATTGACATAATCTAATTCCCAAGAAATCGAAAACCCAACTAATTCAGGAGAAGGTGGGATAGGTTCTGAAATATCTGTAAATAATCGACTCACTTTAACATCAGAACGCAGTGCTAATGTTGCCCAGACAATCTGATATCCTAAACTCGTAATTCCCACCGTATACTCATTAGGAAATGCAAAAATAATAGGAATGGCATGGGTCTCAGCCGTCGCGGGAGTAAATAGCAAACGTTCAGCGTTAAAGATAGAAGAATTCACTCTGATTATACTTAAGTAATTTATTTATATTTTAGCTTAAACCAAAGAATCGTTGAGGCGAGAAGAAACGTCACAATATTGGTCATTAAAACAGGTATATCTTCAACCAATACTCCGTAAACAATCCACAAGAGAACACCTGTACAAAATGTCACGAACATTGTCAAAGAAACATCCTTTGTTGATTTTGTTTTCCAGGTTTTAATGACTTGAGGCAGAAACGCAACTGTCGTTAGGCTTCCAGCCAATAATCCAATCATAGTGACAATATTCATATCCATCAATCTTTATTGAGTTAAAATGTAGGAAGAGTCGGCATCTTGATTGTACAAGAATTCGACTCTCAAGGATATTAAACTTGCCAGTTGCCACCAACTAGACTGGACTTAATCCAAACATAGCCCGTAAAGTAAAAAACGTAAAGGCAAGTGTGCCACCCACCAATCCGACCAATGCAACCGCCGTCACTGGACGTTTTAATAAGGGTCTGAGTTGTTCAAATAAGAAAAAGAAAATTCCTAATGAAAACGAAATTAAATAGCGAGGATAACGAGAGATATTTTCTAGAAATTCTTGCATGGTTTAAATCGAGTTTAAAAATAGAGGTTTATCCCTATATTGGTAGCATTTAGAAGTCAATTCGACAAGGGACAAGTGATGAGGTTATTAATTTTGAGGTGTTGGTCATTGGCAAGAAATGACTTACGATATTTTCATCCTCTGCCTAAAAGTGGAGAAATCAGTTGAGATTTGGAGGTGGATTAGGGTATGAAATCAATTGATATTAACGGGATTCAACATATTTATCAACTCACTCAGCCGGTTTCGGCTTCCCCAACGCTTGTTTTTATTCATGGGTGGTTGTTAAGTCAGCAGTATTGGCAACCCGTGATGGCGGGTTTATCCTCAGATTATCAATGTTTATCCTATGATTTACGAGGATTTGGACAATCTCAATCTGACCCCAATCAAACTTCATCTCAGCCGGATTATACCCCAGCGGCTTATGCAGAAGATATTTTGCTGTTACTGGAAAAACTCAACTTATCTTCAGTGTGGTTAGTGGGGCATTCTCTCGGGGGAACAATTGCCTTGTTAGCGGCACAAAAACAGCCTCGGCGGGTACAAGGTGTGGTGTGTGTTAATGCCGGAGGAGGGATTTATTTAGAAGCCGAATTCAAGCGATTTCGTGCCGCTGGTGAACAAATTGTGAAGTTCCGTCCCCCTTGGCTAAAGCAGATTCCGGGTTTAGATTTGTTGTTTACTCGCACTCAAGTTTCCCGCCCTCTGCAACGTTCCTGGGGTCGTCAACGTATCCTTGATTTTATCGCGGCTCATCCAGACGCTGCTTTAAAAAGCTTACTCGATTCTACCACAGAAGCAGAAGTTAAACGTTTACCCGAAGTCGTTTCTCAACTCCAACAACCCGTTTATTTTTTAGCGGGAAAACAGGATAAAGTGATGGAATTGCAGTATGTTTATCATCTAGCAAAGTTTCACTGGTTGTCTCAACAAGGAAAAGAAAATGTTATCGAAATTCCTAACTGCGGACACATGGCAATGTTAGAACAAACCGATATTGTCATCACTCATATAAAAACGATTCTTACTCATCATAGTAAAATAAATCAGTGATATTTAATCAAATTATTTTGGCATTTTCAGGAGATTAAACTAAAAATATTCAACCCTTAGATAATTAACTGAGTCTCCTTTGTTTACAATTTTCATCCATCCGGTAATATAAAAAACAGAACGAACTGTTATTCATCTAATTTAAATCATTATGGAAATTGCAGGTTTGCAGTTTGCCTTCCAATTTGCCTCTCCTGGGCCGATTATTTTCGAGATTGGGCCGATAGCTTTACGTTGGTATGGTTTACTCATTGCTTCGGCGTTATTAATTGGGGTGACATTATCTCAATATTTGGCAAAACGTCGTCACCTCAACCCCGACTTAATTGGAGATTTAGCCATCTGGTTAGTCTTAGGGGCAATTCCTGGGGCTAGATTATATTATGTTGCTTTTGAATGGGAAAAATATGCCCAAGACCCCCGCCGCGCTTTAGCCATTTGGCAAGGAGGTATCGCCATTCACGGCGCAATTTTAGGCGGAATATTAGCTACCATTATTTTTGCTAAACTTCAAAAAGTTTCCTTTTGGCAACTGGTGGATGTGGTGGCACCTTCGTTGATTTTAGGTCAAGCCATTGGACGCTGGGGTAATTTCTTCAACTCAGAAGCCTTTGGCAAGCCAACAGACTTACCCTGGAAACTCTACATTCCCCCTCAAAACCGTCCCCCAGGACTGGTGAGTTATGAATACTTTCATCCCACTTTTTTATATGAGTCTTTATGGAATGTAGGAGTATTTATTTTACTGTTAACCCTATTTTTCCAAGGACTCAAAGGTAAGCCACCCCTCAAACCTGGGACAATATTTCTAGTTTATCTACTGGTTTACAGTAGTGGTCGCATCTGGATAGAAGCCTTAAGAATGGATAGCCTGATGTTTGGGCCACTAAGAATTGCACAAATTGTGAGCCTCATCGGTATTGCATTAGGACTATTAGGGCTGCTATGGTTATATATAACTAATCGTTCCTTGCCTGATGTGGTTTCTGCTGAGCATTCAAAGAAGCTATCTTGAAGGCATCGACACTGAAATCAGACTCAGACTTCAACTGAGGTTGTTTAACCAACAATTCTTAAATAAAGTTGAAGAAAATGCCCTAGAGTATTCCTCTAGGACAATATATAGAATATGTGTACCATTTTTTCTCACTACAGAGAAAAGCACTGATATCAGGAACGATTTGTTAAAATTCTCCAAAAAAAAATAGTCCCGAATAATTAAATCCAGGACTCAATCAGGGTGCATCTACTATTTGTATTCTCGGAGAAAGGGTTAACGATTCCGGAAGATTTGTAGAAATATTGTGGAATTTAGCAGTTAAGTATAAAGACGTTTCGCTTAATTACAAATGTTTCTCCGCAGAAATACCTCCAAAAAAAATAGTCCCGAATAATTAAATCCAGGACTCAATCAGGGTGCATCTACTATTTGTATTCTCGGAGAAAGGGTTAACGATTCCGGAAGATTTGTAGAAATATTGTGGAATTTCCCAGTTAGGTATAACGACGTGTGGCTTAACTATTAATACTTCTCCGCAGAAACGCCTCACTTTTTGAGTGAATTTAATGGCAAAAAAAAATAGTCCCGAATAATTAAATCCAGGACTCAATCAGGGTGCATCTAC
>CAYSWY010000045.1:0-52829 GCA_964434975.1 uncultured Lyngbya sp. | reverse complement strand
TGCAACACCAGAACCTGAACCTATTGCTGAACCTGAACCTACGCCTGAACCTATTGCTGAACCCCAGCCTGAACCTACGCCTGAACCTATTGCAACACCAGAACCTGAACCTATTGCTGAACCTGAACCTACGCCTGAACCTATTCCCCAACCCGAACCTACGCCTGAACCTACGCCTGAACCTGTTCCCCAACCCATACCTGAACCCACACTCAACCTACAACTCAATACTGCAACCTATTTAGGAACAACAAACAACGATACTGCGGTAGGGGTTGAAATTTCTCCAATAGATAATGCAATTATTATTGCGGGAAACTTTAACAATACCGGAGAAATTAGACGACTGACTGATGGTCATACAGCGTCTTTATCACCCTTTAAGTTAGGGGGAATTGTAGATGATATGGATGTAGATCGTGATAGTGGTGAAATTGTTGCAGTGGGTGAGTTTGGTATCACTGTTTTAGAGAGTAAAACCGAGAATATTTTGTGGGAGAAAGCCGGGGATTTTGATCGAGTTGCGATCGCCAACGATAGTACAATCGTAACATTAACAGAAAGTACAAATACGGTTACAGTTTGGGATAAAAATGGAGATCTGTTTAAAAGCATCACTCTACCCGGAACGGTTCCGGCTGATATTGCAATTCATCCGACTACAAAACAGGTGTTTGTCACAGGATATAAGCAAGCTAATGATATATTAAAAACGCCATTTTTAAGAGGATTTGATGCCAATCTCAATCAAAGTTGGAATACTTGGGATTATACAGAATCTCAGGTTTTGGGTGAGAATTTAGGGGCGGATACTGAAGGAACACGGATTACATTTGGACAAAATAACGGTTTATATTTTCTCGGTAAAACTGATGGGGGAAATAATGTTTTCCGACGAGATGGAGAAGATATTACTCAAGATTTAGCGACTAAAGTTGATGTCGATAAATATAATAACTTTGCGGGTGCAGGTAGTGGTACATTTACATTTCATGCCAAAATAAATCCTGATAATGGTAATATTGAAAAAGGTCAGTTTATTGTGACTCAAAAAAGTTCAGGCGCTAATAGTTTTACCCCTAATTCAATTACTGCCGACGAGTTAGGAAATGTATATATTGGCGGTTCATCAGCGTTTGAATTAGAAGATCGAGATAATCGCCAAATTAATGGTCAAACTGTTGGTAGTTATAAGTTAGGAGAAATGGCAGTTTTAGGATTAACTTCAGATTATAAAACTCGAACATTTTGGACACCATTAACCCAAACAAATGATAGTGATGGTTCAGTCGGAAGTGTGGATGGATTTGCGGTTAGCAAAGGAAATGCTGTTATTTTTGGCACAGTTAAAAAAGCCGATGTATTTACGACTCCCGACGCGATTCAATCCAGTGTTTTAGGAGGAACAGAAACCTATTTAGCTACATGGAACGTTTAATTTAAGCCTCTTAAAAAAGGTAAATTAGAGAAACAAGGAATTAGGTAGATCAATGACTCTTTCTCTCAAACTATCTCTTCTTTGTTCTCTCTGAATAACATAGGAAAAATGACTGACAAAAAATAACGAATAAGATTTTCTATCTTTTCCCGACTTGGCTCAATTCTTCTGCTGCATTTTGTTTTGTTTTTAGAACCCGTTCAATGGTTTGAATTAAGTAACAAGCATTTGGATTATTATTTAAACGACTTTGTTCTAGAAGCGATGTATGAACTAACTGTTCTAACTCCTCAATTACTTTTTCAACCTGATTAACTTGGAGTAACATTGATTGAGTTGTTTGAGTATCATCTGTCGTCAAATGATTCATTTCTCGTAAATTAAATTGTAGCTGACTCGCTACTGTATGCATTTTGTCCTTAGCCGTCATGGTTTGGTTTACAAGGCGACCAATTTCAAAGTTAACCCGGCTTAATTCATCACGAGAAGAATCAGTTTGATAAGAAACAACAGCGGCTTGAACGGCTAAATGGCGAATTTTCTCAACAATTTCACTCATTAAAGCTGAAGTTGAATGAATTGCATCTAAGTTCTTTGTAATTGCTTGACTCATTTCAAACAAATGATCGGCTCTGCGATGAATTGCGTTAGCATTAATAAAAATACTACGAAAAGCTTTACCTGCTTCTAAATAAACATTTTGACCAACGCGAGTAAATTTTTGATTAAGTCTGACAATATTTTCTGTTTGCTTAGCTATCTGCGCTTTCTGCCGACTATAATCTTCATCAACTTGACGTTGAATTGAAAAATGTCTTGATTTGAGTTGTCTTTTCGCTTTTTTAATTTTTTGTTTTTCTTGTTGAATAATTTGATCATATTGCTGCTTTTTAAATTCTTGCTTCTCGATGATTTGATGAGCATGGGTTAATAGCTTAGTTTGTGCCGCCAGTAAATCCTGCATATCCAATAAACAATAGCGGGATGATTCAAAACAAACCACAATAGGTTCATAAATTAATGCCTTTGGACGACTAAGAGCCAGTTTTGCAGCTTCGGTAATTGTACAGTCTTCGGAGAGTTGCAAAGGCGGACATCGAATCACATCAAGTAATAGTTTAATCGGACTATTGAAGTAAAGATTTTTTCGATGAATGTGATCAACAAGTTCTCGAAAAGTGGTTCGAGAAATCATGCCAACGAATTGAGATTCTTCTAAAACCACCACACCGGGTAAATCAGAATCTTCATGAAAAGCTTGTGCCACAGCTTTACCTAATGTGGTGACACTCACGCTTAAGTGATGAGCCGCTAAATCGGCTAATGTTGATTCAAATGTAATTTGAGAAAGATTAACCATGCAACAGCTTCCAATTTTGACCCTGACGAAAATAATCTTTGTGCTTCAATCTTGTAACACTCACAAGAATAAATCAGATAGAAAACAAAACTAACCAACGGGGATCACCGTGATAATCGTCTGTTTCTTCTATCCGAAACTAAAATAACTTCTTTCTGTGAAGAACGATTTAATGCTATCTTATTACAATATAGCTTAACTCTTAAAAAACTCTCCAAAGCTTACAGCAGGCTAAAATTGAATGGTATCCTTTTAATCAGTCTGTTACCCCTTGCAAGGGTCAGTCAAGGGTCAAAGACAATTAGACCTTACTTATAGCTTTGTGATGAGGGTGAGAATACCCCGTGAAAAATGTCTTATATCAGCAGTTACAGCAAGAAAGACTCCTGAATCAGGTGACGGCACAGATTCGCCAGAGTCTAGATTTACCTGTTATTCTGTCAACAGCAGTTGAACAACTCCGAAAGTTGTTACAGGTTAACCGTGTTCTGATTTATCAGTTTGAGAGTTACCAAATTGTGCCGCCAGGGATGGAAACTGATCCGATGGAAACGCCTGTTTTACAACCCTCTGATTCAGAATATTATTCTAAGCATTTATCCTCAGCCACTCCTCCCTTTTCTGGACGGGTAACTTATGAAGCCAGGGAAACGGAAGAAATTCCCTCTGTATTAAATTTTTATCAAACAGAAAACTGTTTTGGAGAAGCAGTAAAGTTTCGAGAACAATACCGTCAGGGTACTCATGTTGCCATTGCAGATATTGAAAAAGCTTACACAAATCATCCCTGTTTACTACAGTTTTTACAGCGAGTCAAAGTGCGCGCTAAATTAGTCGTTCCAATTACTGTTAAAAACCAGCTTTGGGGATTATTAATTTCTCATCAATGTTTTCAACCCTATCAATGGCAAGAATCACAAATAAAGTTTGTCGTTCAAATTACAGAACACCTTTCTATTGCTATTTGTCAAGCGCAATTATTTGCTCAAGTTCAACAACAAAAATCTACCCTCGAACAACGGGTTCAAGAACGGACTCAAGCGCTGGAAGATACTCTTTTAGCCGCTCAAGCAGCCAATCGCGCCAAAAGTGAATTTCTGGCTGCAATGAGCCATGAATTACGCACACCCTTAACCTGTATTATTGGAATTTCAGCTACATTACTCCGATTACAGTCCCATTCTCTAGCTCATCAAAAAATATTGCAGCAAAAACAACATGGTTATTTAGAAACCATTCACAATAGTGGAGCCAATTTACTTAACTTAATTAATGATATTTTAGATTTATCTCAAGTAGAAGCTGGAAAAACAGTTTTACAAATTAGTCAATTTTCTTTAACAAAACTGGCTCGGCAATGCTTATCTCTATTTCGCGAACAAGCTTTACGTCAAAATGTACTCTTAAAGCATGAGTTTCAAATTCAGCCAGAACAGGATTTATTTACAGCAGATGAGCAACGATTGAGACAAATTCTTTATAATTTACTCAGTAATGCGATTAAATTTACTCCGGCTCAAGGTGAAGTGATTCTGAAGCTAAAAGTTTCCCAGGATATTGCTATCTTTGAAGTCAAAGATACTGGGATTGGTATTCCTTCCCATCAACATGATTTATTGTTTGAAAAATTTCAACAAATTGATTCTTCTTATCATCGCCGATATGGTGGTACAGGACTGGGTTTAGCCTTAACTAAACAGTTAGTAGAACTCCATGGAGGCGTAATTCAATTTGAGTCGGAAGTTGATGTGGGTTCTACCTTTACAGTGCATTTACCAGCACAAACTTTATCGAGAGAAAAGAATAGTAAAAAAATAGTTTCTTCCTCTAGCTATAATCATTTATCTGCTCAACATCAGACAGAGTATAATCCCAGTTTTATTGTCATTGAAGAAGAAGAATCTACTGCTACTTTAGTTTCTGAATTATTAACAGCATCAGGTTATCAAGCTATTTGGCTCGGAAAAGAATTATCTGTGATTCAACAGATTAAACTCCTCAAACCCGCAGGAATTATTATTGATCTCGATCTACCCAGCCAGGTGGGTTATGAAATCATTCAATTATTACAGCAATATCCAGAAACTCAACCGATTAAAATTGTTGCTTTAGGTAATCAGAGTCTTAATCAAGCATCTATAGAAAAATGGAATATTATAGTTGATGTTTGGTTAGATAAACCGCTAGAATCTGATCGTCTCATTGATGAGATTACGAAGCTTAAACTTCAAAATTAGTAAAAATTTAAATTCCTCACGATTAATCTTTCAACTCAACTTGAAAATGCCATTTGATTCTTTTGCCATTCCCTCTCAATCTTTAATTGTCTCTTGCCAAGCACCCATCAATTCTCCTTTACATCACCCTTTTATTATTGCTGCCATGGCGCAAACCGCTATTATTCAAGGTGCAGCCGGAGTCAGAATTGATACACCCGCTCATATTCAAGCGGTTAGAGAACGCATTAGCGCCCCTATAATTGGCTTGTGGAAGCAGTCGCTACCAAATTACGAAATTTATATCACACCTCAGTTTGAAGCCGCTGAGGCGATTGCAGCCGCCGGAGCAGACATGATTGCCATTGATGCTACCCTCAGACCTCGTCCTCCTGGGGAAAGTGTTGCTGAGATGATTGATAAAATTCATCAACAGTTAAATAAACCCGTGATGGCGGATGTAGACTCATTAGAAGCGGCATTACAAGCTGTTGAGAGGGGTGCAGACTGTGTGGCAACCACATTATATGGTTACACGCCTCAAACTCAAGAAAAGTCTCCTCCAGGCTTTGAACTTTTAAAAGAAATGGTTGAAAAAATTAAGATTCCAGTGATTTGTGAAGGGGGTATTGCTACGCCAGAAATGGCAAAAACTGCAATAGAATTAGGCGCTGATGCAGTGGTTGTGGGGACGGCTATTACGGGAATAGATAAACTTGTACAAGGGTATCAAACGGCAATTGAAGAAAGTGTTATTTCTGATTAATTATTTGCCATCAAGAGGTCAGTCTATGATTAGGCTGAAGAGCTTTTATGGTCTTTCTTAAGAAGAATTAAATTGACCTGCTTTCAATCGGTTTAAATAGTTCTCTAATTCAACACCCACTAAAGGAACTAGTAAATAAACTCCCAATAAATTCGGAATACAAGTGATCAATAAAATCCCATCGCCGAATTGAACCACAACATCCGGACTAATAATTGCACCGACAAAAATAGCAATTAAAAATAGGATTTTATAAACTAAAGTGTTTTGATTTCCCCAAAGATACTGCCAGCAAACTTGACTATAATATCCCCAAGAAATCATTGTAGAACAGGCAAATAAAAATAGAATAAAAGCTAAGATAGTCGGGAACCAACTGATTGCAGAACCAAACGCCACCGCTGTTAAATCAGCCCCATCTAAATTGAGCCAATTAGGATTATTATAAGCCCCGGTAATAATAATTACAAAAGCCGTTAAATTACAAATAATAACTGTATCAATAAACGGTTCTAACAGCGCTACAATTCCTTCTCGAATCGGTTCTTTTGTGCGGGCGGTCGCATGGGCAATTGCAGCCACTCCCAACCCCGCAACATTAGAAAAAGCAGAACGGCGAAATCCTTGAATCATTGCCCCTAAAAAGCCTCCAGTTGCGGCTTCTGGAGATAATACTCCTTTAAAAATTACTCTAAATACATCCGGAATTGCAGACCAATGAGTTAATAAAATCCACAATGCCATGATTAAATAAATCCCACACATTAAGGGGACTAACGTTTCAGCAACTTGGGCAATTCTTTTAATTCCACCAATAATAACCGCCCCCACTAACACCATCAAAAATACACCATAAACCCAGCTATTTTCAGCAAAAAAAGGCAGTACACCCGCCACTGCAACTCTAGATTGATTGGCCTGAAAAATCACTGCACTTCCTAAGCCGCCCGCTAAGGCAAAAACTGCAAATAAAACGGCTAAAACTTGACCCAAAGTTTTGTATCCTATCTCCGCTAAACCTGCCGATAAATAATACATCGGCCCCCCTGCAACGGTTCCATCTGGATGAATGATGCGGTATTTTTGAGCTAAACTACATTCAACAAACTTACTACTCATTCCTAGAAAACCCGCCACCGTCATCCAAAAACATGAGGATGGCCCCCCTAGACGAATGGCGATCGCAACTCCGGCAATATTCCCCAATCCAACAGTGGCAGATAAGGCTGTTGCTAGGGCTTGAAAGTGGCTCACTTCTCCCGGTTGATCTGAATCGTCATATTTGCCCAATACTACCTCTATGGCGTGTTTAAAAGCGCGTATATTAACAGCCTTCATCCAAACGGTAAAGATTAGACTGGCACTAATTAACCAGGCAACAATTAACGGAATTCCCTGAACTTCAAATAAAATTAGATGGTTAACAACAGTGAAAAATTTCTCTAGCATTCATTTATTATCAGTTATTTGTGATTGGTTATTCGTTGTTTGTTATGAATACTATTGACAAATGACAGATTGTTGAGCAATTATTCACCCTGAGTTCTTGATAGAACAAATAAGGAATAACTCTCTATAAAGATTGTCGAATTAAATTAATACCACCCTTCACGGCTTCGTATCCAAAAATTAGAATAAAGCTAGAAAGCGCAATTCCCAATAAACAAACCACTAACCCCGCTAAACTAATTGCCCCATCATCATCGAGTAAACCAAAACCTGTAATAAAAATACCAATTGCAGGTAATGTATTGGTTCCGGGAATTGGAATCATCATCGACATTGCCATCAAACAAATGGCACAACCGATTACAACTCGTCCAATTAAACTGGTACAAATTGGAGTGAGGCGGGGACGAGAAATTAACTCAATTTTTTGTAACCAAGGTAACCCGGCTTTGATAAAACCTTGTACTTTTTCTGTGGGAATTGGCTTGTTTAACCACTTTTCGGGAAACCAGGGGCGTTGGCGGCCGATAATGAGTTGAACGGCTAAAATTATTAATAAAACACCAAATGGCGTAGCATATCCAGGGGCAGGTACTGGCAAAGCGGAGGGCAAAGCCAATAACACAAATAAAAACCCAAAGACTCGTTCACCAGCTATATTTAAAATGCTAGCGAGAGTCACTTGGGCTGAACGTTCTTCTGAAAAGAAATGGCGTTGAAGTTCAACAGAAAGTTTAGACACAGGAATTTTTCAACGAGAAACAAATAGGGTGGGGTGAAGAATTATCGAGTCAACAATAACTCTTCAACCAAAATTTAGTTTTATTTTATCTTAATTTTCCACCCTAGTCTAAATCTTGAAGTTTTAGGTTCCCGCTGTCCAAGAATTGATGTATTCAACTTGCTCGTCGGTGAAGCTGTCAATTTTAATACCCATTGCAGCTAATTTTAACCGGGCAATATTTTTGTCAACTTCTTCGGGGATGGAATGAATACCGGGTTCAAGTTCACCTTTGTTGGTGACTAAATATTCACAAGCTAAGGCTTGGTTAGCGAAACTCATATCCATTACCGCACTGGGGTGACCTTCAGCGGCGGCTAAGTTAATTAAGCGTCCTTCACCCAATACCACAATTGATTTACCGCTGGGTAATTTGTATTGTTGGGTAAAGTTACGAACTTCCTTAACTTCTGTGGCTTTTTCTCCTAAAGATTTCAGGTCAATTTCGATATCAAAGTGACCGGAGTTACACACCATTGCACCATCTTTCATTTGGTCAAAGTGTTCGCTACGGATAACGTGTTTGTTACCAGTTACAGTGATAAACAAATCACCCACTGAAGCGGCTTCATCCATCGGCATCACCCGGAAGCCATCCATCACTGCTTCAATTGCCCGCACTGGGTCAACTTCAGTGACGATAACATTTGCACCGAGTCCACGGGCGCGCAGGGCGGTTCCTTTACCACACCAACCGTAACCCGCTACAACAATATTTTTACCCGCTAATAGCACGTTAGTGGCACGGATAATTCCATCAAGGGTCGATTGACCTGTACCATAACGGTTATCGAAGAAATGCTTCGTATCAGCATCGTTAACATTCATCGCGGGGAATGTTAATACACCGTCATTCAGCATGGCTTGCAACCGCACAATTCCTGTGGTGGTTTCTTCGGTTGTACCAATTAAATCAGACAGTTGTTCTTGACGGTTTTTAACCAACGTTGCGACTACATCACTCCCGTCATCGATAATAATATTAGGACGGTGATCGAGAGCGATTTCAACGTGACGCAAATAAGTTTCGGTATCTTCTCCCTTCATTGCATAGACAGGGATACCGTAGTCTACTACCAAACTGGCAGCGACATCATCTTGAGTTGAGAGTGGGTTACTGGCAATTAAAATTGCATCCGCCCCACCGTTTTTGAGAGCGATCGCTAAGTGAGCTGTTTCTGTAGTAACATGGCAGCAAGCGATTAAGCGAATTCCTGCCAGGGGTTTTTCTTGAGCAAAGCGCTCTTGAATTTGCCGCAGAACAGGCATTTCTCTTCCTGCCCATTCAATGCGTTGTTTTCCCTTGGGTGCAAGAGCAGAATCTTTGATCTCACACTGGGGTTTAACAGTTGTTGCAGTCATGCGGTCGTTTCCTCAAGCAAAGTAGATTAATTTCGTTCTATAGTAGTTTGACAAATTTCTTTAAACTTGTCAGTGGTTCCACATCTTTGTCGATGTTCCTCTATCAGCGCACAGCCCTCACCGACAGTACTGACTGAGATTTTCAGGATAATATCTGAGCTGAGAATAATTGCATTCTCCCTCACTGCTGCAAAAGAACATCTATACAGGCATCCCCTTTAGCTTGCCAATTTTAACATATCAACTCAGGTATTCAGGTAAAATGTTATTCCTCAGCCAGACCCTGTAACGCCTGCGAATACTTTTTTTGTCACAGTTCGAGCCGGATGCCAGCTCCGGGATACAGCATCGACTGGGTCAATTCTGCCGTTAATCTCACTCTGTCTATCTAAACTTTATAGTAATTTTAGATCTCTAGCGCTCTTATCTAAGAAATCCACGTTTGCGAGACACCCCAGGGATAATTTAGGCTGATTTTTGCTTGAATTGTCGAAATTTGTACCTATTTTTAATATTGATCAAAAAGTATCAA
Source organism: uncultured Lyngbya sp. (assembly GCA_964434975.1). Lineage (GTDB taxonomy): Bacteria > Cyanobacteriota > Cyanobacteriia > Cyanobacteriales > Microcoleaceae > JAAURB01. The sequence continues at coordinate 42,925 of CAYSWY010000045.1, read as the reverse complement.
CTCATTTTCTGTCCGTTTAGCTTCAAGAAAGCAGCGACTTGATTTTTGAATTCAAACTCAGTATTTCACACAAAAATTGATTGACTCATCCGTGTTCTATACCCCACTTTTCTACCAGAAACGAATCTAAGTCGATGTTACGGCTGAATCGCTACATCCGCTAAAATCATAAAATCTTTTGATGAATTTGATAAATTCTACTTGATCCCATCAGTTGGAGTCAGACCCCTTTTACATGACTAGAACACAGAAAAAATCCATCAGTCTACTTGACTGATGGACTGTCCATCCTTAATAGGCACCTATTCTAATAAGGATAGCAGAAAACTTTAACCTAATGTTAGATTATTTTTAATGACGACTTTCACTCAATCCTCGGGAACTGCTTACCATATTTTCTGACTATAATTGTAACTAAATGTTAAAATGGCGGGTCATTGCTTTGTCGGCTTGCTGCAATTAAAGCTATCAGATTCAATTGATACTTTTTCCAGCTATAATTATCACTCAATAAATATTTAGGGTTGATCTGTGTTGAATCCCATAGGAATTTCAACCTAGTCTGCTAATAAGATAGCATTTTGGTTTGACAATAATAAAACCCCGACCAAAATAGCCGGGGGGAAGAGAACGAGCTTGATGTCTACCATCTAAATCATAACAATGGCTTCTATCAAAATGAAATGCTAATTTCACAGATTTTTATCAGTTGAAATGATACTGATATCTTCCGTATAAATACAGACTCTCTCTCATCACCCCTGAAAAAGCCGATGGGACAATCCGGGATGGACAGATTTTCGAGTAGAATGCCAAAAAAAATCATCTATCAGTGTTTGAAGACGATTGATAAAATGATTGTGAAGCCAGTTTTTGCGGATATACAGAGATTATCCTTGGAGTCATTCTCCATCAGTCCATCAGATTTAAGGTTTGAATCTGTTAATATTTTGATGCGTTTTGGCAAAACACTAAAGATAGCTGTAGCGATTACAGTAATATAATGTTGAGCCTTGTTGTTGATGGAAATTAAGAGCGTTAGATAGAGTTCATAATCGGTTAAAGCGGGCGCTCAAATTAATAGTATTCATCAAGAACATCTGCTCAAAATCAAGACCAAATTTCTGATTTGATAGAATACGTCAGCCTATTCTCGTCACTTGACTCGATGAAAACAGGTGGCCCGCAGAATCAGATCAACAGACTATTAAGATCAGGTTAAGCTGATGCTAAACTCCCTATTCGTTCAACCTAAGAAGCAATCTTCGTCAAACAGATCGATTCAAACCAACATCTTGCCTAAGTAGTCAATACATTCCGGAGACGGGATGAAATTGATCTGATTCTGGGTTTTCCGGGCTAGCCGGACAGTGGCTATTGACAAGAATCGCTTTACCAGTATAATAAACGAAAGTTTCTGAGTGTTGAATTGTATCAGGATAACTATAATCAACAATTTTTGGTCTCAGAATCACTTTATCAGGGTGGGTATTCACTGCTTTCACCAATAGCATCAAGTCGTTTTGTCTAAAATTGCATCATTATTAATCAGTCAGGTTAACTTCTGTTCTGGCATTTCTTTATGTCTAGATTTCTAGCGGGATTGAGCCCATTATTCTAAGAAATATTGATAGTTTGAATTTGAGGATAATATTTTTATCGAAGCTTGTGCAAACCCCAGTCTTGAAAGCAGTGTCAACAGTCAATTCTTTCAAACAATACTGCCGCCAAATACGATCCGAGTCAATCAAGATTGAATAAAATATTTTTGATTAATCCATACAAAGGCTATCACCAACCCGATTAATCGTCAAGCTCAAAATTATTTTATTGACCTCTACGATTATTACGATAGGATTAAATGAAGTGCGGATCAAAGCATTCCTTAAAGTTTAATCGTCTTTAAAATATGATAAAAAAAGCTCTGGCTGGCTTCGATTTCTCTTATCTTTATGCCTTTCTGGGAGAACTCACTTTAGGTTTAACGTTTGTTTTTTATATCCTAATGGCTCGTGTATTGGGGCCACAACAGTATGGGGTCTTTGCATCTGCCAGTGCTTTGGGTGCAATTTTAGCCCTATTTATTCAGTTTGGGTTACCCATTTTAATTAACCGAGAAATCGCAGCAAATCCAATAGAAGGTTCTAAAGTAACGACTCAATATCTACTCTTAGAAATCCTGAATACGCTACCTGTTTTATTACTCTTGTTTCCGATTGCTTTATTGCTAAAATTTGAAGGAAACGGGATTCTTATCTGCTATCTCGTTATTTTTTCTGAACTCTGTCGAGCCGTCAAAATGACCTTACGAGGGGTATTAAAAGGTCATGGATGGTTTCGAGCAGAAAGTATTTCAGTTGCCCTAGAACGAGCCAGTGTCGTCTTTATTGCGGTGGCTGTATTATTTGTTTCAAAACAGCTTATTCCTGTCGTAATTACGGTTGTTATCATCCGGACATTAGACATTATTGGACTGTTCTCTTTTCTGAGCCGTCAGCTTACTTTAACCGCACCCATTAACAGTCAAAACTTTACCCAACTGTTTCAAAAAGCTTATCCATTTGCTGTTTCTGGGGTTTTATGGATTTTGTATTATCAAGTGGATGTCATCATGTTAAAAGCGATTTCCACTGATGTTGATGCGGGATTTTATAATGCAGCCTACCGCATTTTAGAAATGTTTTTTGCCTTACCTCGGGTTGTATTTCAAGTCATCTTTACAAGATTTGCAAAATACCATGCGAACGAACCTGAAAGACTACCGGAACAAGTTTATAAAGGAACTCGCCTATTAGTCATGGTTGTATTACCTGCGATTATTGTCTCAATCTGCTTGAAATCATTGATTATTACTAAGCTTTATGGCTCAGAATATACCGCCTCAATTCCTGCTTTATCAATTCTATTACCGAGTATTAGTATTAGTATGCTGGGTAACTTATCTCAACGATTTTTACAAGCCACTGGACAAGAGAAATCTTTACCCAAATTATTACTACTGACTGCATTAGTTAATGTCGGTATTAACTTCTTACTCATTCCTCGGTTTGGTATTGTTGGGGCAGCGATCGCGACTCTGATCAGTGAAGTGGTATTATGTTTGTTGGGAGTATGGCAAATGTCTCGAATTGGGTATCAAAATGCGAGTCGGCAGGTGGCTATTATTGGTATTTTAGGTTTAACGGCTACAGGCAGTTTATCCTTGATTTTAAGTGGATATTCCTCTATTTTCTATACCGTTATCATTGTGGTTAGTGTGATTGGAATTTTAGCAGCAATGCGCCGAGATTACTTTTTTACAACTCCCTCAACTTCAGAATAGTCTTTAACTTAGGGTGCGTGACTCACACACCCTACGAAAAAAGAAAGATGACTTATGTACTAAAGTATTTGGCAACGGGATGATAGGTCATAATAGCAGTGGTAGACTGTTCCGGATACAACTGTTCACTCTCATCCATATGCATATTAATGCGGTCTGTTTTTAACAGGTCTAACTGTTTGTATTGATCTTGCATATTCGGACAAGCAGGGTAACCAAAACTATAACGAGAACCGCGATACCGTTGCCGTAAAATATCTTTAGCATTATCCGCATCTTCTGCGCCAAACCCTAACTCTCGGCGAATACGGGCGTGTAACCATTCTGCCATGGCTTCTGCGGTTTGGACTGCCATCCCGTGAAAATAGAGATAATTCGTATAGTCATCTCCGGCAAACAGTTTTTGGGCGTATTCTGTGGCGACTTCTCCCACCGTGACGGCATGCATGGGAAACACATCAATGATACCCGTTTCTTGGGGGGCGAAAAAGTCAGCAATACACAACCGTTTCCCAGAAGCTTGACGGGGAAAATCAAAGGCTGTTATCGGTTGAGAAATAGTTCCCTGTTGCATTTCTTCCGGGGAATAGACTTTTAATGTATTGCCTTCTGCTTGACAAGGAAAATACCCATAAACTGCTTGTGGCTGCAATAAATTCTCGTTTAAAATTCGCTGCTTCCACTCTGCTAAAATCGGGTGAACGGTTTCTTGCAAAAAGTCGTTGTATTCTTCTTTGGATTTATCTTTCGGTTTACGGAATTGCCATTGTCCGACAAATAAAGCTTGTAAATCTAAATACCAGAAAACCTCTTCTAACGGAATATCTTCCGGTTGTAATATTTTAGTTCCCCAGAACGGCGGCGTTGGGCGTTCAATGTCAATTTCAACCACTTCAGAACGGCGAGTATCAATCACTTTGGGTGTAGCATTTTCTTTCGCCCCAATGGTGACTTCTTCTGCGGGAAATTCCGTTAATTTATCGTCATGTCCGTTACTCCCATTACCATTTTCTGACCCTACTTCATCTAAGAACCCTTGAAAATCATCCCAGTTTTCGGCTGATTTTGCGGGCATCAATTTCTCCATAAAATTCAAGTCAGAAAATGCATCTTTTCCATAAATCACTTGACCTTTATAAGCATTTTGACAATCTTGATGGACAAATTTTGGTGTTAACGCGGCCCCTCCTAAAATCACCGGAACCGAAATTCCTTCTTGATTAAACGTTTCCAGATTATCCTTCATAAATGCCGTAGATTTTACCAATAACCCACTCATGGCAATACAGTCTGCATTGTGTTCGCGGTAGGCGGCAATAATATTATCAACGGGTTGTTTAATTCCCAGGTTAATCACTTTATAACCATTATTGGATAAAATGATATCCACTAAGTTTTTACCAATATCATGCACATCTCCTTTAACGGTGGCAATGAGGAACGTTCCTTTAGAATTATCTCCCGCTTCATCTTTCTCCATGTAGGGTTCTAAAAATGCCACGGCCGCCTTCATTGTTTGGGCAGATTGTAATACAAACGGAAGCTGCATTTGCCCCGAACCAAATAATTCCCCGACGACTTTCATCCCATCTAATAAGAAGACATTGACGATATCAAGGGGCGGATATTGTTCTAAGGCTTTGTTTAATGCCTCCTCTAAACCAATCCGTTCCCCATCAATAATATGCTGTCTCAGTTGTTCTTCAATCGGTAAATTCTTGTTTGCTGTTTTATCTTTTTTAGTGGTTTTCCCTTCAAATAATTGAGTTAATTGTGTCAGCGGGTCATAAGTACAAACATCCCCATCAAATTCCCGTTTATCATAAATTAAATCCCGACAAACTTTTTGATGTTTCGGGTCAATTTTTGCCAGCGGTAAAATCTTACTGGCGCTAACAATAGAAGAATCTAACCCCACTGCCATACATTCATGTAAAAACACTGAATTTAAGACTTGACGGGCGGCTGGATTTAAACCAAAAGAAATATTAGAAATCCCGAGTAAAATATGACAGCCGGGCAATTCTTCTGTGATTTTACGAACAGATTCAACTGTGGCTTTGCCGTTTTCTCGATCTTCTTCAATCCCCGTGGAAATCGGTAATGCTAAAGTATCAAAGAAGAGTTCATAGGCAGGAATTCCATAATCAACGGCAGCATTATATGCCCGTTTTGCAATTTCAAATTTCTTCTCAGCCGTCCGTGCCATTCCATCTTCATCAATGGTTCCAATGACCACACCTGCCCCATATTTTTTGGCGATTTCTAATACTTTTAAAAATCGTTCTTCCCCATCTTCATAGTTGGTAGAATTCAGCAGACATTTACCGCCCGCAACTTTTAAACCCGCCTCCATTTTTTGCCATTCTGTCGAGTCTAACATCAGGGGTAAATTGACATTGGTCACCAGACGAGAGACCAATTCATGCATATCTTTGACCCCGTCTCGGCCAACATAATCGACGTTGACATCGAGAATTTGCGCCCCTTCTTTCACCTGGGCTTTTGCTAGGGCAACTAACCCATCCCAATCTTCATTATTCAGTAATGTGCGGCATTTTTTAGAACCACTGGCATTGAGACGTTCTCCGACAATTAAGAAAGAGTTTTCTTGTTCATAAGTTTGAGAACTATAAATCGATGCGGCTGAAGGAATATATTGAAATTCCCGTTGTTTGGGGGTTAAAGTTTGAGTAATTTCAGCTAAGGCTTTAATATGTTCGGGGCGCGTCCCACAACAGCCCCCAATCACTTGAACGCCTAAATCTTCGACAAAATGCATCAACGCCATTTTAAGTTCTGTCGGCGTTAATTTATAATGGGCTTGTCCGCCAATATTTTCAGGTAAACCCGCATTAGGAACACAAGAAACCACAAACGGTGAGTGTTCAGAAAGATAGCGAATATGCTCTTTCATTAAGTCAGGGCCAGTGGCGCAATTTAACCCTAAAATATCAATTTTATACGGTTCTAAAGTGGTTAAAGCGGCACTAATTTCGGAACCCACTAACATCGTCCCAAAAGATTCTACAGTCACCGAAACCATAATCGGACGACGTTCTCCTTTTTGGCGAAAGACATTTTCAACCCCATTTAATGCGGCTTTAATTTGCAAAACATCCTGACACGTTTCAATAATAAATAAATCTACCCCGCCATCAAATAACCCTTCTGCTTGTTGAGTAAAAGCCTGTTCTAGGGTGTCAAAATCAATATGACCGAGGGTGGGTAATTTCGTTCCAGGCCCAATAGAACCCGCAACAAATCGAGGTTTTTCAGGGGTAGAAAATTCGGCTGTAACTTTTTTAGCTAATTGTGCCGCCGTCTTATTTAATTCATAAGCCTTTTCAGCTAAATCATACTCAGCTAAAACCAGATAAGTGCCACCAAATGTATCGGTTTCAATCACATCTGCCCCGGCTTCGAGAAAGCGGCGATGAACCGTTGCCACAGCCTCCGGTTTAGTCTCAACTAAATACTCATTACACCCTTCGTATTCTTTTCCCCCAAAGTCTTCTGCGGTGAGATTTTGTACTTGTAGATTAGTTCCCATTGCCCCGTCAAAAACAATAACAGGACGTTCTGGACTGTGAAGACGTTCAAGGAAAAGACTATTCATAGTTAATAATTTAAATCTCAAAAGTAACGGACTATATCAATTCTGGGATATATTATATCCATTTTGCACTGATTTTGGCAGCAATATCAAATCAACGATATTGAAGATTAATTTTACTGTTACCTGAAATAACTTAAACAGGTTGGTATCTCTGCTACAGTTTACCAAAATTTTACTTTTTGGGTGGAATTAATCCCCCTAAATCGGGTTGTCAATCACCCTAAGTATAATATTGGGGATTGTACTGAAATCAACACTGTAAAGATTCAGTAAAGTCTCAATAGAACTACTGAAAATCTGCTCTTAACGTGTCATGATGATGTTCATTCAAACAACTTTGAAAAGCTTAGTTCTCAAAACTATTGAGCTTAAAATTTTCAATGTTGACTTGAACATGAATGACTGCTTGTCAGGCAGGCGAGTAAACATACAGGATATCGCCATCATGAGCTTCTCCATATACCAACACAATAACGTCACAGACGAAGTAGCTTCTATTGATTCGACGAACGATTCGTTAGAAGCGATTTCTGCCATTCTCCCTTTGTCAAGTCAAATCAGACGGATTGAAACAGCGTTACTTAGTTTACCATTCATTTTAGACTGTGTCGTGACTGAATCTGCCACGGATATGCAACGCTTAGAACGGGTTGCTTACGTGGTTTCCTCTGAACCTCTGAACCCTCAACAGCTTCATTCTCAACTACAGCAAATTTTACCCACTACGCCTTTACCCACCACTTACATTCCCCTGGCGGCTTTGCCATTAACCGCCACTGGGGCCGTCAACCATCAGATGTTAAATACAGTTGAGATTGATGGTGATGGGGTACAAAACTCTTTTTCTTGTTGCTTTGTTGATCGTTCTGTAGCTTCAGCCACGATTAATTCTGACAATACTTCAAGCTTGCCATTTTATCAAAAATCCTGGCACGTCAAACCGCTTACGGGTGAAAGACCACAGGAAACAAACGGCCAGACCTTGATTTTAATCGATCAACTGGGTTTTGCCTCTCGAGTGTGCCATCAACTCGATCAACTCCGTCAACCTTACATTAAAGTTGAACCCGGTTCAGATTTTGCCTGTCTTAGTTCTAACCATTATTATCTCAACCCGGTTAACCCCGCCCATTATCAACAGTTACTCGAATCGGTCGTGAAAGATGATTTGCCTGTGACTCAGATTTTACATCTGTGGACTTATCACGAATCATTTCGAGCCATCCCCCAGGAAAAAGCCTTAGAATATTCCTTAGATTTAGGCGTTCATAGTTTAAGCTTTCTGGCGCAGGCTTTAGCGGCGACTCAAGGGGAACAGATTCCAGTTCGTTTGACGGTGGGAACCAACTATTCTCCTCAGCCTCAACCCTCAAGTTGGGAATGTTGTAACCGTAACCCAGAAATTCGATTCTTACAAACCCTTTCAATCCAACAGCCTTGGTTACGCTGTTGTCATTTAGATTTACCCGAATCTGAACTCACGCAGAACGTGGATCGAATGTTACAGGAACTGTATACAATTGCTGAAGATGTAGAAGTGGCTTACCATCACAATCAACGATTGGTTGCGATCATTGAGCCGATGCAGTAATTGAGTGAGGGCAGAAAAGGAGAAAGAGTAACTTGCAATTTTTATCCTACACTAGTGGAGACGTAGCAGGCTATGTCTCTACCTTGGTCTTCCCTCGAATGACCAACAAACCGTAATGTTGTGTAACGAACTGCGCTTTAACTCAATTGGGCTAGCTATCATAGTGTGCTATAGCTGCATAACTCCCTTTTGAGCAATGAAACCTCTTTCAAAGTCCATTGAGCGATTCAGAGCATATTTTAGCCCTGGTATTCAGAAAATATATCGTCTGAGTCGCCGTTTCCCGGTGCAGAGACAGGTTAAATTTGTAACTTTAGGGTTTTGCTTCGTTTTGCTCAGTTGTGGCTTGCGTGTCCCCCCTCCGGTAGAATTGGCTCAAGTCCCAGACCCAGCCGTCACCGAGTCCATCACAGCCATGGAACAACGGTTAGAACAAGAGTATGAAGCTTATTTTCAGCGGGAATTAGCCGATACATCCCTTGATTCTAATCAAATCGCTCAAGTCTTATTGCGTCAAATTCGTCTCTACGGGCGCAAAGCAGCAGTATTGTGGGTGATGCCTAAATCTGACCATCTACGTTTAGTCTTAATTAATCCAGGCAGTTCACCGATTGTTCAGCAAATTTCAGAAGCCGATCAAGAAAAATTATATACTGTTGTTCGTCAATTTTATCTTGAGGTGACCAATCCTCGTAAACTCGCAACAACTTCTTATTTAGAACCCGCGCAACAACTTTATAACTGGATTATTCAGCCGATTAAAACGGAGTTAGAAGCCAGCGAAATTGAAACCATTTTATTCTGTTTAGGAGAAGGATTACGCACATTACCCCTCGGTGCATTGCATGATGGACAACAGTTTTTAATTGAGCAGTATGGCATCACTCGCATTCCGGGTTTTAACTTAATGAATCATGATTATACCCAGCTCAATGATGCTCAGGTTTTAGCCATGGGAGCGTCAGAATTTTCCAATCAAACTCCTCTCCCAGCCGTTCCCGTTGAACTGTCTACAATTATTCAAGAAACTAATGCTAATCCCGCCGGATTATGGCCCGGAAAAGCGTTTCTCAATGATGCTTTTACCCAGAAAAATCTCGATCAACAACTGAGCGCAACAGACTATAAAATTATTCATTTGGCCACCCATGCCGAATTTAAATCCGGTGAACCGAATCAATCTTATATTCAGCTTTGGGATAGTCAATTACGACTGAATCAAATGCCGGATATGGACTGGAATAATCCTCCGGCTGAATTACTCGTATTAAGTGCCTGTCGAACTGCTGTGGGGAATGCAGATGTAGAACTGGGTTTTGCTGGACTAGCCCTGCAATCTGGCGTAAAATCCGCTTTAGCAAGTTTGTGGTATGTCAGTGATTTAGGAACTTTAGGATTAATGAGTGAGTTCTATCAACAACTTAAAACGGCTACAACCAAAGCTGAGGCACTTCAGAAGGCTCAAATTGCCATGATTCAGCAAAAAGTTCGTTTTGAGCAAGGTGAACTGATTACCTCTAAAAACCGCCTCTCCTTGCCCCCTGAGTTAGCCGAATTAAATCAGATCAAGATGTCTCATCCGTTCTTTTGGTCAGGATTTAATTTAATTGGCAGTCCTTGGTAATTTTTAATTCTTGTTATGATTGCGGGAGTCGCTCTTAATTTATCGGTTCAGTTTGCTCAGTCCAATTATTGCTAGTTTGGCATTCAATATGTCTCGGGTTTCCTTAGTCAACAACTTAGAAGGAGAAGCTAAAGTTTTATCTCAGTGTCGTTATCTCCCACCATTAGCTACAGTCTCTACAAGTTTACCGAGCTGTGAGGATAAAGATTGTCTGGTTACAGCAGACTCTGTTATAGATTCATTATTACCAGCCTTACCGAGTTATACTAACCGCGTCCTGCAACGTTCCCCAGAAGTGGGGTTAGGTGAAAAATCAAGTTATGTCATCTCAGCACAGGGTTTAACGCAGCCGCCGTTTTCTCTCGATACCCAACTGCCTGAGCTACAAAATCTATCTTCAGTCTATCTCACGACTAGGGAGCGGCGATATCGTCATCAAACGACTTTTACTGTTCAACGATACCATTGGCTATTTTTACGCCATACTCCCCAGGGATGGGAAGTGGTTAAGCTGTTTTCTCAGTCAGGCCCCTATCCCGGTTATAAGCTCTTTCCAGAACCGATGGATACGACAAAAGGAGCCATGGCTGAGGCAATTCGGCTATGGTTGAGAGATTGTCAATTTGGTGATTAGTTATGGGTTATGGGTTGTTTGTGCTTTTTTCTTTTCTCAAATGACCGCTCAACCAACAACCAACAGCTAAACATTACGAAAACTGAGGCATTTCTGCCACATCCACTGTGGATAAAGTGGTTGACTCAACCGTTGGTATACATCCTAACCATTGCTGAGATAAACCCGCGAATTGTTCGGCACAACCACTGACACAAAAGCGAGTGGGTAAAGCCCTTTGAGTATTGCGTAATCCTAACATTTCTAACTCTTGTGCCACAGCCTCCACTAAATGAACTGCTGGGTCAATTAGTTGAACCGTCGAGGGTAAAATTGAGCGCAATACCGGGGCTAAATGGGGATAATGAGTACAGCCATAAATCAGGGTATCAATTTGTTGATGAATTAAGGGCGCTAAATATTCCTGTGCAACTTCGTAAGTATGGGGAGTATGAATCCGATTTTGCTCAATTAAAGGGACAAACTCTGGACAACCCACCTGCCAAACGGGTATTGCTGGATTAACTTCTTGGATGGCCTGGCGATAGGCATTACTGCGGGCTGTCGCTGGAGTGGCAATTACACCAATGCGTTGACCTTGTTTGACTGCTGCTTTTGCTCCGGGTAAAATTACCCCCAGAATTGGAATATCAAATTCTGATTGTACAATTTCTAATGCTAATGCTGAGCTGGTATTACAAGCCATGACCACCATCTTGGCATCTTGATGAATTGCCCAAACCACAATTTCACGGACAAACTGTAAAATTTCTGCTTGAGAACGAGTACCGTAGGGCAAGCGGGCGGTATCGGCAAAATAGAGAATTGATTCATGGGGAAGTTGTCGGTATAACTCTCTTAATACCGTCAGTCCCCCAACACCACTATCAAAAATTGCAATTCTTTGTTGTTTGTTGTCCGTTGTCATGGGTACTTGTCTGTGATGAATAATGGATTATGGTTGTTGTCAGTCGTGAGAAATAAAGCGGCAATTCAAGTGAAACTGTAATCTAGCTTGGGCGTGCAGATGAGTGACAGGGGTGATGGATGCTTTGAGGTTAGGATTAACCTCTGGCTCCCGCTTGTGCAATTGAATGTACTGTAATACAGCGCGACTATTTTGGGGAGGTGCTGGAATGAATTTTGTGATTCGTCACAAATCACTTAGAACGAATGACCCATCTAAAATAACCACCTAGTGCCTTTCTTCCTAAAAGTTGCAGAAGTTTCTGGGTAATGTCATCATTTCTTGATATTTTAGTGGTTAAATGAAGTCGTTATGAGTATGATTAAGAGGTGATGATTAATTGAAAGGACAATCTATGCAAATTAAAGAGATTGCCATCGCCCAGATTCGTCGTCCTTTACCCCGCGCGACTGACCAAAAGAAAGTAGCTACCCTGATGAACTCTATTCAGGAGATTGGTTTGCAAGAACCGATTGATGTGTTAGAAGTGGAAGGTCAGTATTACGGATTTTCTGGGTGTCACCGTTATGAAGCCTGCCAAAAACTGGGTTTAGAAACCATTCGCTGTAAAGTGCGTCAGGCTCCTCGTTCAGTTTTACAGAAACATCTAGCTTAGGGAATATTTTTTCTGCTTTAAAATGAAGTAGGATATGACGATCAGATATTCTCAAAACATTCCTAAGATTTTGTAGTTTAAGTGTTATAGATTGGAGAACCGTTCTTATGAATACAACTAGCCTTAAAAAAAGTCTGCATCCAACTCGAATTGATTTATCCGAAGAGACTCGTGTTCAAGTAGTTGAGATTCTCAACAATAGCTTAGCAGCCACACTCGATCTCAAAACCCAAATCAAGCAAGCTCACTGGAATGTCAAGGGGATGAATTTCTATCAACTCCATGAACTGTTTGACGAAATGGCAGGGGAAATAGAAGAATATGTTGATATGATTGCAGAACGAGTGACTGCTTTGGGCGGCGTTGCCCTGGGAACGGCTCGCATTGCAGCATCAGACTCAATCTTATCCGAATATCCCCTAGACATTATTGATGGGTTAGATCATGTCATTGCTTTAGCAGAACGCTTCGCGGCTTATGGCAAACTGGTACGGGATGGTATTGACAAAACTGATGGGTTAGGAGACGCTGACACCGCAGATTTATACACAGAAGTGTCCCGCACTGTGGATATGCGCTTGTGGTTCTTAGAAGCCCATCTTCAGGGGAATGATACTGCAAAAAGTAATGGTCGTCACGCCGGAAACTAGAGCCTGAATATTTAAGATGAATTCATCTTCATCACCGGATTATAGCCCCGAATTGCAACGCTTGATGCAGCAAGCGGGGCTTTGTACTCTCTCAGAACTCAGTCGAACAGCAGGGGTTTCAGAACGGCAACTGATTCGCTTAACTCGAGGTTTAGCGTTAAATACTCGTGTGGATATTTTGCTCAAAATTAGTCGAGGGTTAAAGATTTCTCTCGAAGAATTGCTATCTACCTTTGCCGACAATACAGTACCAACTTTACAGAAATCTCAGTCTGAGGTTGAGCTTGAGTATCAACGCCTACAGCAACAGATGGAACAATCTCGCGAAACACTGACAGAGGCATTTCAAATTGAAAGTTTACAAGTGTTAGAATCATGGTTGTTACAGTGGCCAACGGTGGCTTATCGGGCTCAGCAAAATCCCCAGTTAGCCGCTGTAAAATTATTACCATTGTTACACCCAATTGAGCAGCTTATGCAACAATGGGGAGTGGAAGCGATCGCGACAGTGGGATCTCAGGTTGCTTACAATCCGCAATATCATCAATTGATGGAGGGGAGTGTTCAACCCGGAGAACCGGTTTTAGTGCGATACACTGGTTATCGATATCGAGAAAAGCTACTTTATCGGGCAAAAGTTAGCCCTGTTTAGTTAAATTGATTGATTTCGGTAACAATTAATGAGTAAGTGTTAACTCCGATCAAGGCTTTGAGTCGTTGTTATGAGTTAACTCAGGGTGATTTATATTAGTTTTCCTGAATATTTTGGGGGATTGGCGAAATAGTTATTTGCTGAGTCGTCAATTGCAAAGTTATACTAAATGGAAAACGAGTCAGTTTTTTTTAATGCTTCAAGTCTAGATAAAACTATGAGTTCTGACGTTAAAGTTGTTAAGCCGACAGGTATTTTAGACGGGACAAGAGCCACTCAATTTCGTCAAGAAATTAGTGAGATTGTTCAAGGGGGTACTAAAACAGTGTTGATTGATTTTCAGGATATAACCTTTATGGATAGCTCGGGTTTAGGAGCGCTGGTGCTGGGGCTGAAAACCGTTCGCGCTGCCGAAAGTAAGCTGGTTGTCTGTTCAATCAATGAACAAATTCGGATTTTATTTGAGTTAACCAGTATGGATAAAGTTTTTGATATTTATCCCTCTCGAGAAGCATTTGAAAGTGAGCTAGCGACCCAGAATACATAGTTTAGAGTTCAGATAATAATATCGGGTTTGGGGATTTTTAATTTTAGTGATTTTCTCCCCAAATCGACTCTAAATTAAGGATGATAAACAGATCTAAGAATCTCGATTGAACTTTAAGTAAATTGAATTTTTAGTAAAGAAAAGTCATCGTCAAATGGATGACCTGAGTTAATCAGTTTGACAAACTCTAGCACGGTATCAAGCTGACGACCATTACTGCCGGGATCAGAATCAACCAGCAAATCAACAAATGCATCTAGCCCGAAAATCATGCCATCGGATTGATGAATTTCATACACTCCGTCGCTAAAAATATAAAGATTACTCGCGGGTTCAATGTAGCAGCTATCGTCAGTATATTCTGCATCTAAAAACATCCCCACTGGCATTCCTGGAGTTTTTAGCCGTTGAACCGTTTTTTGTTTATTAAACCGACCTGATTCTGAGAGTAAGATGGCAGGTGGATGGCCTCCACTGGCGTACACCAGCTCTCGTGTGACTCGATTATAAACCCCATACCAAATGGTAAAATACTTATCATTTTGATAGGTCATTTGGAAGGTGGTATTTAAGGCTCGCAGAACATCACTCGGCTGATAATAATTAATATTCGGTAGCGCTCGACTTCGCAGTAAATTCAAGACGGAGACAGAGGGTAAAGCGGCTCTGAGTCCATGACCGGAAGTATCTAAAAGATACATCGATAAGTAATCTGAATCTAACCAACAATAGTCAAAACAATCTCCTCCCAGTTGACGGGAGGGGATAAACTTTGCTTCAATAGAAACAGGTTCGCTCACCGGTTCTGGCAGCAGCGATCGCACATAATCGGCGGCTTCGGACAATTCTGTCTCTAGCAGTTGCTTTTGGGTTTGCAAGTCTTGACTGAGTTGATAAAGTCGTAATCCCGCCCGAACTCTAGCGTACAACTCGTTCATCTCGATTGGCTTAGAAATAAAATCATCTGCACCCGCATCTAAGCCATGAACCCGATCTGAAACCGATCCGAGGGAAGTTAACAGGAAAAATTGAGTAGTAGACAGTTGAGGATTGGCTTTAACTTGACAACACACCTCAATCCCACTGATGCCTGGCATAATCCAATCACAGATAATTAAAGCAGGACGTATTGCAACTGCTTTCTGAACGCCTTCTTCACCATTACGAGCAACTGTGACATCATAACCCTGCTTCTGGAGTGTTCTCCTCAGCAGCTCTCGAATGACTGTATCATCATCTACGACTAAAATTTTAAACATGGGTGCTTCGACGAGATTCTTCTAGAGTTCGGTGGTCAGTAATATGGAGTTAAGTCAATTTTGAGCCTAAATAGAGTATAATCTACTCAGATAGTTGTCTGGTATTCATTACGTTTGTCAGCGTCAGGGATGTTCTATCTGTGGGTATAGCATACGCGGTGAGTCGGTAAAGGCTTCTTCTAGTCTGTTCGCTGATGCGGGTTCGATCTCAACTCACTTAACTCAGATATTGAACCACTTTTCTCATAAGTCTTCAGTGTGATTAAAATTCAAAGTTCAGAGTTGATCCCCTATACTGCTCAACTACAAGTTCCTTCTAAATTAGAGGCTTTAGTTGAGGTCTTGTCCTGGTTTGCTGAATTAGCTTCCCCTTCAATTCCCCAATCCATTTGGTTACGCTGCCAATTGGCTTTAGCAGAAGCATTTACAAATGCGGTTCGTCATGCTCATCATAATCTACCATCAGATGATTTATGTGTGGAGATGCAAGTGAGCGTTCAGCAAACACAAATTATAATTTTGATTTGGGATTATGGTCCCCCATTTGATCTAATACAGAAGTTAGAACAACTTTCCGCTAAAACAATCGATAAAAATGCCACGGGCGGACGAGGATTGAAACTGATTCAAGATATTGCCGATGAGTTAAGCTATGAACGCACTGCCGATCAGCGTAACTGCTTGAAACTTGTGAAATATTGGCATCCCCAATGCTGAGCTTAATTTCGCGGAGCCAGGGGGTTGAGCCAGTGTAAAACTTCTGCTCTGAGGCGATAAATATCTTCATAGACTTGTTGTCGTACCCATTGACTAATGGCATCAAATGGAGTGAATATTTCCCCCACGGGTAAACTTAAATCTTGCGCTAAGGGCGTTTGATGATCTCCATTTAATCTCACGAGACTGATCATTCCCGGAAATCGAGTCTGCAAAATCTGGTTGAGGGGTGA
The DNA here is from genome assembly GCA_964434975.1 of uncultured Lyngbya sp. Lineage (GTDB taxonomy): Bacteria > Cyanobacteriota > Cyanobacteriia > Cyanobacteriales > Microcoleaceae > JAAURB01. Next base: position 26,515 of record CAYSWY010000045.1, on the reverse strand, counting down.
AGTTTGATCGATGCTATCTTTGCTAAACTGAATCAGTAGATTTCGCCGAATTTGATATCGTTCTGAGACTAAACGGTTAGTCTGACTAGGACTCGGAGAAAACTCTACTTCTACCATCGATGAAATCTGCTCAACTAAGGGTATTGATTCGCGAGCGGCATAATTATTAAAGCACATCAAAATATTACCGGCTCGTTCAACCGGAAACAACGAACCAATTAATAAATGCAGCTTACACCCCATACTGTGGCCGAGTCCATAAATGGGTAAGCTTCGCCGTCGTAGGAGTCTGGCGGTGTATAAATCTTCTAAACAATCCTCAAACGTCCATAATACTTGCTTGGCGATTAAGTTATGATCTAGCGTATTAATAAATGGGGTGGCAACTACTGCGTATCCCATTTGCGCCAACTGTTCGAGTAACCAACGATAGGTGATTTGGGGCGCGCTGGCAACAAAAGCCCCCCCTAAAAAATGAATAATAGCTTTGGGTCGTAGTGGGATTAATACCCAACTGTTCGAGATTTCTATCCAGTCCATAGCTCAGTTTGCTGCCAAGGGGTTCTTCCCATTAAGTTAAGAATATTTCCGATAACAATCTCTGCTTCAGCAATTGCCTCATCATACTTATTCTACTGCGATCAACGAGAGGGGCGCACCGATCAAAAGGCTGAGCTAAATCATACCAGAGTTATTAACTTTACCCGTTAAAGCTGAACCCATTTTAAGATATGATAATAGGGTTATCGCGCGATCGATAACAAATTGCTGCATTTAATCATTATAAGCTGTCGGAGTTGCTCCATGTTAACCTTAAAAATCGTTGTTAATATTGTCGTATTGTTCTTTGTGGGTCTGTTTATCTTCGGATTTCTGTCTAACGATCCAGCCCGGAACCCTAAGCGCAAAGACTTAGACTAAAATTATTCGTAGCAGCATTATCTGTTAACTTCAGTTAGTGCTGCTGAAGATCAACTGAATTAAACGGAAATTAAATAGCAGTTGTTCAACAAATTGCTATAATTCTCAACGCAGTAACGATCCATTAAAATCGAGATCACCTGCGTCGTTTTTGTTGCTAAACTATGCCTTATCCGGCCCTGCCCCCTGAACCGCCTGCAATTGTTCAAACTGTTTCTACGGTAGCAACAGATTCTACTTCAATTGAACTAGAGTCCCCGCCCGCTATTGTTTATGGGGAAACAGTGGTTTATCAATTTGAGATCCCCACAACGTCTGATCTCGCACCGCAGATGAATCATTCGGCTCGGCTTTTGGGTTCGGCTTTATCTCTCAAGACGACCGCTGCCCTGGATGAACAGACTCCAGAGAGAGCATACTATCAATTTAGCAAAAATTCATTTTTTACCCATTGGCAGCCCGAAATAGCGCTTAATTCAGTTTCTGTGTATTCTGTCATCGCTTCACCCACTGTTGTGGCGCAAACCACGGGTGAGGTTGAAAATCCTGATTCGACCCGCGATCCTAATACTACCCCACAAATCCCAGTGATCTTACCGGGTGATACGGTTGAAGTCACAGCCGACGGGCAAGAATTTGATCAAACTCGGCAATTAGTGACTGCTAAAGGTAACGTCACGGTTCGATTTCGTCAAACTTTAATTGAAGCCGATACAGTTCAGGTGAATATTAATACTCGCCAAGCCGTTGCCCTGGGGAATGTTTCTCTGACTCGTGGGGATCAGGTGGTGCGGGGAAACCGGATGGAATATAATCTGGCGGCACAAACCGGAACCCTTTTCGAGGCGCGGGGTGTGGTATTAACCTCATCGACTGGATCTGATTTTGCCATCACTGAACCGACAGAACTGGCCCCAGGGGTGTTACCGAATGCCCCCATTAGCGATCGCATTACCGCTGCCCAACCCGTCCGCCAAATTCAAACCGGGACAGGGGCAGATGTGGAGTTTTCAGGCTTCTCGTTACCCAATGTAGCAGGGAATGTTAACCGTTTACGGTTTGAGGCTGAACGGATTGATATTATGTCGAATGGGGAATGGGAAGCCACCAATGTCCGTATTACCAACGATCCCTTTTCTCCGCCAGAATTTGAATTGCGGGCGGATGTGGCGGAATTAAATCGGATTTCAGAGTTTCAAGATGAACTGATTACCCGTAATTCTCGCTTAGTTTTTGATCAAAATTTTACTTTACCGCTGTTTCGTGAGCGCACTGTGATTGATCGGCGGCAACGAGAACCGAGTCCATTTTCTATTGGGTATGATTTAGATGAACTCGATGGCTATTATGTGCAGTGGAATGTGTCGCCGGTGAGTGTGGGTTCGTTTGAATTGGATGTATCGCCACAATTTTTAGTACAACGGGCGTTTCAAGACAATCTCAGTCCTCTTGATGAACGATTTTATGGTTTAAGAACAGATGTTTCTGGGCGAATTACCCCAACTACTCTATTTGAAGGAAAACTATTAATTAGTGATTTTGAGAATTTCCCGAATTTAGATGAAGATGCCTACCGCACCAGCTTACGACTGCAACAACAATATCTTGGCTATACTTTAACCGGACAATATAGTTATCGCGATCGCTTATTTAACGGTACATTAGGGTTTCAACGGGTGCGTAGTAGTATTGGGTTAGTTTTAACCTCTCCAGAATATAAGTTAGGTAAAACTGAAGCCACCTTTAGCTTTCAGACCAGTTATCAAGATATTGATGCCCGCACAGATCGCTTAGATTTATTGGAAATTGATCGCGAGAATGATCGCATTAATCGCAATCGGTTTCAAGCCTTTGCCACATTGAGTTATCCAGTTTTTCTCTGGAAAGGGGAAGCTTTACCTCCCACTCCAGAAGCCGGACTGCGATACACGCCTCGACCCATTGCCCCCTTTTTACGTTTCTTTTTAGTCACCCGAGGAGTCACGAGTTTTTATGGGGAAGATGACTCTCAATCTTACTTCAGTGGTACCGTCGGTTTGCAGGGACAGTTTGGTCATTTTTCCAAAGATGTATTTGATTACACTGGGTTTAGTATCGCCTATACTCATATTGCCCTCGATGGTCAGTCACCCTTTTTATTTGACCGCCGCGCCGATCAAAGAATTCTTTCTCTGGCTTTAATTCAGCAAATTTATGGGGGTTTACGGGCAGGAGTAGAGTCTGCAATTAATTTAGACAATGGTCTGGCTGTTGATAACCAATTTACCCTAGAATATAGTCGTCGAACTTATGGATTATTATTACGGATTAATCCTGTCCGTCGTGTTGGTTCATTGAATCTCCGCATTAGTGATTTTAACTGGACAGGGGGATCTGAACCATTTGAATAATCGATTTCACCTTGACTGAAGAGACTGATCATTTCCGAGAAATAACAAGTAAAAAATAACCAATGACTAATCCCTTAATTCATGATAGAACTCCCCCTAGATTCCTGTACTCGTTCTATAGCTTTACTCAATGAGTATAGCTTTGATTTAGATAGTAAAAGTACTGAGGAAGTGATTATTGAGTGGTTAACAGAATATCCACCCAATTGGATTGATTTAGCGGTGATTGAAGCCCTGTATCAAGGTCGCTATAAGGCGTTTTCAGTCCGTCAAATCCTGTCTTTATGGCAACGGCGAGAAAAGCCTAGCTATCACTTTACCGCTGAATTTGAGCATTTAGTTTGTAAGAATATTGTTCAAGCGTTAGATTTAGAAAATAATGAAACTCAAAATGATTTAGATTCTATCGATCAACTCAACAATCCCGCTTCATGTCCTGATCATTCCCCAGAACAGATTATTTTGCGCCCCATTCAAACCCTTGTAATTCCGATTCAATATCCTAACTTTTTTGATAAGCTTAAAGCATTTGCAGGAATTAATTCAGATTTTCTAAAAGAGACTGATAATCGAAATAAAACAACCGATATTATTGATGTTTTGACGGTAGAAACCTCTCAAATTATAGAATCAGATTAAAATATCTTTTTCGGTTATCAAGAGGTTAGCTTTAATATCATTCCGAGAATTTCACAGGAAACTCAACGCCAACTGTAATAATTTCTGCAAGACGTTCATTTGCCTCAGTATAACCTAAATTAATTTGTATATAATTTTGTGGTTTATAGCTTAACCGTTCAGCCCACTCAATTGCAACAATTCCAGGTTCAACTTCAATTCCTTCCCAATATAATTCCGGGTTTAACCCTTCTATTTCCTCAGGTTGTAAGCGATAACAATCAAAATGATATAGCGGAATTCGTCCCGTTAAATATTCATTAATCAATGTAAAAGTCGGACTATCAATTGTCTCTATAATCCCTAATCCTTGAGCGATACCTTGTACTAAAGTGGTTTTACCACTGCCTAAATTCCCGACTAATAAAATTGTATATCCGGGCGGTAAAGACCTTCCAAGCTGCATTCCCAAATTTTGTGTTGCTTCAGCATTTGCCAGTTGCAATTTCATCACTTTCACCATTAGACACTCTTTCTTCAACATTCTGATCTGATCGAATATTGTAGAGAATAATGATGAATAAAACCAGATATTATCCGGAGTTTAGTATAGAATAATCTTTGTCTATCAGAATATGATCTCTCTAATTCGAGCGATAGGAGCAATGGAGCAGGAATGATAGATGCACCTCTTAATTTTGAGGATAATGCTGTCATTTAATCCTTTAAATTTCATCGTGAGTCCTCAAAGGGGAGTAACTCTATAAAATAATAAAAGATTGCAGAACAGGAACTGGCTTAGATTGAGATTGAGGTTGAGGTTGATTTGTTTTTACTAAGGTTTGGAAATCGAATAATAAATCCTTAATCACCCCATATCCGAATAAACTATCTAACAATTGTAAATCAATTGTAGGAATATCGTCAGTACTGAAACATTTAATAATTGCAGTAGCAAATGTGTCAACTTCTGTGGCAATTTGAAAATAAGGATAAACCTGTTCCGGTAAACCAGAAAGACCTTGAGGCGTGGAAACAATCGGCTTTTGATAGGTGAGCATTTCTAATGATTTAATACTAACACCGCTACCTGTTGGACTCGGATTAATTAAAACTCGTCCAGATTGATAGATGGCTGCCGCCGAAGGAGGGTTAATTTTGAGATCAACACCCGGCGTTGTTTCGCATAATTCCTGTATAGAATGCAGAGGATTTGAACCCGCAATGAGTACCTTGATATCAGGCTTTTTAGCTTGAAGTACAGGCATCACTTTGGTTAAAAACCACTGAATTCCGGCTACATTATTCGCTGAATTCAGGTTTCCTAGAAAAACTACGTCGTAAATACATCGATTGGGGGTCACTTCTGTCTGAGGATGAGTATTTCGCAGACAACTCACATCCATTAAAGGGGGTAAATGTTTGCCATGGGTAAACCCTTGATTCTGCCAAAAATGTAAGTCTTCTGGAGAGATATCATAGAAACGACTACTCAGATTGAGAATAGATTTTTCGTAGCTTTCAACATTAGTTAGCGAAAGACTTTTTTTCAGTTTTTTCACACCTTTACTCACCTGATACAAGCGCTGTTGGTAAAGATGTTCAATGTTATGTTTGCGAGTCACTAACGGACGACTGAGTTGACGACTGAGTGTTTTGGCAATTTCTCCGCCGTGAATACCATCTAGAAAAATGATATCTGGATTAAAAAAGCTGACCTTTGAGAGTAATAGTTTTAAGTCTTTTCCTTTTAATATTCTAGAGGCCACTTCTCTTGGATAAGAAGACAAGTCTACCATCCGATTTAATAATGCTGCCGGAGATCGTTTATAAAGGATAAAACAACTTTGCTGAACATATTTGTGAATCTCTACAAGTTGTTCCTGTTTGGGTTGTTCTTTCACCCAAGAAACCAGTTGAATTTGTGCACCTAGCTCAGAAAAAGCCTTAATTCTACGCCATATATCTACTGGTGCTCCGTGAATCGGCGGATATGGCATTTCATGAGCGATTATTGTAATTTTCATGACCCCGATGCTCTCAATATAATGGTCTTTTTTATATTATAATCCTGATTCTAATTCCTGACAAGAACTATAATATAATATAACATACCTTAAATTTTTTTTTGTCTAATAATTTGTCCCACTAATAGCCAGTAATAATCTAGCTAAACTCAATTTAAAAAAATAGTTACACAATCTACATTTGGGTGGGCTGAGTATTAATTTGTTGAATCAGTTCTTGATATTTTGTAACAGACATTCCGGCTTTTGCCGAAATCATAATAGCGACATGATGCGGTGATATCTTATCAAAAAATTCTTGTAATTCTCGATCAGATAAAGCGTCTTCACCCCAGTAAGGATGGCATAAATCTTGTGGATCATAGTAATGTCCTGATTCTTCTTTTAAAATAGATTCAATAAACACTCCATACAATACATATTCAGATAAATTCCAAACACTCCCCAAGGTTTCAATCCAGCTTTTTCCTGATATTTTTTCAATATGATTACAGAGTTTTAATACATTCTCTCGTCGCCACATTGCCAGTTGCACAATATAATCTGTTCCAGGAAAAGGAATGGGATCAGTTCCCACTAATTGAGCGGCGGTATCATACCATTTCCTATGGGTCTCCATATAATCAAAAATGGACTCTGGATCGCTAAACATTCTTACCTGATTTCCATGAATAATGCTTTCAACTTCAAAATAACGAATAAAAGCAACATCAGAATCTACAAAAATCAAAATATCTTCTGTTACATGATATGCAATTCCAATTTTAATAAGCTGCTGAATTAACCAACCTCGAATCGGTGGCGTTTTTAAACTAAACCAGCTATTTTTTAAAAAAGGGATTCGCCAGATCCACCAAGGAAGTATTGATTCTTTGGTTAGAATATGAGTGTAAGGGTTTTGTAACTGACTGAATAATTTTAAGTCTTTTTTATCTACAATAATATAATGAGGAATTTGGGGATAAACAAACTGAGCAACACTTTCACAAAGTAAGCGACACCGTTCAAAATCGGGGGCATAACTGGGAGTAATTAAACAAGCGGTTAGTGATGTATTCATAGTTCAATAAAATTAGCGAGGTTCTTGACCAAAAATTAATTTTTCGTTGTTGTAAACTGTAATCTTAGAATCAACTGATTTAGATTGATTTAAGCTAGAATATGACCAATCATTTTCAGGAGTCCAAGCGTCTATTGGACTCATTAGTTTAAAATCAATTGACTTTTGATAAGTCTTCGGATCTCCCGGTTTAAGTTGATCACCATCTAAATTAAATTGAATATAATAAAGATGATCTGAGGATGACCAAGATTGTACCGGGGAAGCCGAAACATCAGCATTAGAATTTAATTTTACTTTAATATCGGTTTGCTGATTCTTAATCGCAGCCAATTCACTTAAATTCATAAAATATCGGAAGGATAAAGGCTGAATGGTTCGAGCTGGCCAAGCGGATTGATTGTAAATCGTTGCTTGTATTGCCGTAAAATTTTTACCTTCTGAATTAATTTTTGCAGTCACATAAAATTCCTTTTCTCTTTGTTCAGGTTGAGGAAAGTTCGCTAACGGTTGACCGCCATATTTGCTATAAAGCTTGGCAACTGCACCCGTAAACGCGGCATTATAATCCACGGCCACTTCAGTTTGAACAAAGTTATTGCGCTGATCTTGATACTGGTCATTTTTATCTGGCCCTCCGACTAACGCACCATACAAAATATGTCGCGATTTTTCTGGCGTTGTAATATCATTATTCCAAGAGCCATGAGCAGTACGATGATGGGGATTTTGAGGGTAATTTTCGCCAAAACCCACAAGATAACTTCGCTTATGAGGATTAGACCCTAAAATATATTGAATTTGATTTTCAGCAAACTGAGAATACCGTTGTTTTTTATTAGAATCTGGTATCCAATCTGCATAAATAAAACTTAAAAAAGCAGTATTGGCAGCGTGTCGTAATGAACCCCATTTTCCCAGCCATGCCAACCCGCCTGGCGTATAATGAATTCGTTCTCCGTTATAGCCATCCGTCCAATAATCTAACCAACGTTCTGTATCTTGACGATATTTTTCTTCACCCGTTAACTTCGCCAATAGCAGGTAACTTCCGTAAAATTTATTATCCCAATCTTGCGTCCATTTATAAACATTCACTCCGGGAGAATCTTGCTGAAATTGATTGTAATATTGTTCTGCTTTTTGCAGATATTCAGGGTTTTGTGTGGCGTAATATAACCAAACCGCGCCCCAAGCTAATTCATCTTTGTAACCACTCCAAGAAATATAAGCATTTTGGTCATTAACATCGGCTAAACAATCAGAATATTTTCCTTGATATTGGTCAGCAAATTCATAGAGTTGTTGAGCGTGTTTGAGCAGTTTATTGGCATAATTAATATCAATCTTCTTAAACACCATTGCTGAGGCTGAAAGCGCCGCTGCTGTCTCCGCCGCCACATCCGACCCCGGACAAGTTTCATCAACTTTATAAGCGGGACGTGCCATTGGCATTACCTCGGCTGGCCCCCACCAATAATGGTCTAAACCGGGTTTTCCCACCTGTACCCAAAGGGTATTGGGAGCTGGATGTGCTTTAATAAAATAATCATTAACCCAGCGTAAATTATCCAGAATATAATCATATTGACCTGCGTTTTTATAGGCTTCTTCGTATTCAATTACACCCCAAGCCAGCATCGTTGTGGCAGCCGCCATTGGGAAGCCAAATTTCATGTGATCTCCGGCATCATACCAACCGCCTGTGAGGTCAATATTCTGGTCTGCACCATCATTTAATCCTGAGTCTCCGCGCCATTCTACCCGTTGATTTTTCGGTAATTTTCCAGACCGTTGTATCTCATAAAAATAGATAGATTTTTGCAGAACTTCACCGTAGTTATAATCAGGATATTGTTGCTGTGCTAGCTCAAGATTAGGTTGAACAATATTACTTTTTGAATTAATTAGCGGTTGATAGCTCACGATGAATAAAAACATCGTAATCACTATCATGATAAACTTAAGTTGATTTTTTTGTTGATTCATTTTCTAAATAACAAATGATTCAATAGTTGACAAAAAAACTCAGAGGATTTAATTTCAGTTCAATACTAATAACTTTTTACTTTAAGACAATTGAGATTGCTTAGTTTGTTGCCGATAACAAAACCAAACAGAAAGCCATAAACCGATGAGTTTTAAGACTTCAGAAACCAGTGTTGCCCAAATTGCACCTTTCCAGGAATAAAGGGGAATGAGATATAAATTTAAGACAATATTAACGGCGGCGGCGGCCACTTGTATTTTGCTGCGAATGTTTTGAAATCCTGCCCCGGTGAGGGTATCTCCTGCCATTAATTGCAACGAAATTAATAAAGGAACGGGTGCTAACCACCGCAGAACTTCTATGACGTTGGTGTATTCATTTCCGAGTAAATAAGGCACAATGGGTGCAAAAATTAAACATCCGAGTAAAGCAATGATGCCATATCCGGCGGCAGTGGGTAAGAGTTGTTTAGCAAATTTTAAACTTCCTTTAATTCCTGATGCGCCCTGTTGAAAAAATTTAGAATAGGTTGCCGCCATCATCGATAAAATAGGGACACAACTGACATCAATCAGCCGATAACCTGCGGCATATAAACCGGTTGCTTGTAATGTTGATAAGCTTGCTAGCATCATTTTATCTAAATTAGAATTGATGATATCTGCGGATAAACTAATGGAAAAATGAATTCCTTGGCCTATATCTGCTGGAATCGTTTTTAATCGTTCTCGATTGAATTGCGGAAATCCTAATAAGTAAAAGAGTAAGAATACTGCACTGAATGCGGCTAAAATTGTACTGATAAAGTAAAGGCTTGCCCAAGTTAATGTATTGGGGTTTTCAAAACAAGTGGCTAAAATAATCGCAGCAATAAATTTACAGAGGGTTAATGAAATTTGAATTTGTGCCGCTCTTTTCACTAAATCAACGGCTAAAAAGGCTTTAACAGTCGTATCAAATGTCAGGGTTAAACCCAGAATATCAGCCACTAAAATCAGGAGAACAGCCACAGGTGAAATCGTACTGGGTAGCAGGGTTTGAGCAATAATAAAGGTGAGTATAATTAATGTGACGCTGGCAATGGCGACAGTGACTAATGTATTGCCGAGATATTCTTTAAATAAACTCCTATCTTTTGAAGTATATTTAATCAGTAAATCTCCACTGCCTAAACTGGCAAACGGAACCATAATTGCACCGAGGGCAGTAATTCCGATGAATGTACCATAATCTTCTGTCCCCAGGGAACGAGCAATTAAAACAAAAGAAGCAGCTTGCATAAACACACTTGACAATTTTGCCAGAAGCATCCAGAGCGTATTACGGGCAATGGAACCCTGCAAAATACCCCGAATTCGTTTTTGAATAGATGTGAAAAAATACATTAATTCTAAACTGATATATTGGGGTAATTAAGCGAGGGAAATCCAAGTATAAAAGCAACTGCCTGGGTAAAAGTTGCCATTTTGCCAACTCAGACCAGAGTGAAGTTTGAGGGGAATTTTAATATCTTTTGTTACCCGGAATGTTATTGACTTTTTATCAAAATTATGATTTATTTTTTCACAAGGCTGAATTGTGTTAAAGCAGAGATTCATCCACAATAAAACCGATCTAAAGTTTAATAGATCATCACAACTTTTAATTTTGTATTCTACTATAATTCGCCCATTTTTTAGAAATGAAAAAAACTTAAAGACTCTTGAAGTGATGAGAAAAATTAACTTTAAGTTTTGGGAATAGCTAGAAAACAAAAAAAATGTAGCCAATCGACTCAGCTTTAAAGATTGATTATAATTCAGTTTCAAACAATAAAACACAGACGCTGACAGCCCAATCGTTAAAACGATTAATTCGGCAGTATTGAAGATCATAAAACGTTGCCCTGACGAGTTCAGATGTATGAATACCTAATTTTGAACGGCTATCCACAGCCAAGAATGCTTTAATCGACAAATAACCCACATGAAGGGTAAGCAGCCCTTGAAACTAGCTCCCTGATATTCGCGGGGTAAAACCCCCCAAAAACATAATACACCATATCTGTTTGTTGAAAAACACCTAGATCTTTAGAACCTGCATAGTGGTTACCTCTAGAAGTCTTTTGACACACAGAGTATACAAGCCTCATACATCAGCTTAATTGAGCTTTCGTTCAGGATGCAACTGATTCGGATCGTATTGACAAAAACTTTATATTTCTAGCAATCTTTTCTGTTATGTTTTTACATAGCAGGGGGTTATGTAAACCTGAGTCTGATCTCACGCTTGAGTCGAGGGGTGAGAAGACAGGGGATGTTTTCTAGATTTGCGATCGCTTAAAGTAGAATGACCCGATGCCACAGAGTCCTGATGGTTTCGGCAATACTAAAAGTAGTCATCTGTCTCAATTTACGATAACCCTATTTGAAACGGTTGGGAGATTATGAGATCCCTAACATTAAAAATGCAACGGTGAATTTCCACTTCTCCTGCATTAATTGTGGTTCATTGAGTTGACTGTCTTCAGATGCTTGAGATTTAAGGCGAGGGGTTGCGGTTTTAGATTTTGTCGTAACTGTGGTATCGAGGGCTAAAGTTGCGGTTAATAAATCTTCCATTGCTCGTTCCTAATGTGTGTTTAATGCGAATCTATTCATATCATATAGAGACGATGGGGGGGATGTCTTTCAGGAGTCTTCCAAACTTGCCACGGTTTTCTGTTTGTGGTTTGGCAGTTTTCAGCAAATTAAACGAATCATCATCTAAAACCTGTTATTTTTAACGTTAAAGCCAACTTTTAGAAGAATTTGATACGAAAGGCTAAAATCGGATTGATTCATCTATCTATATATATGCCTGGAATTGATCATGCAATGTTTCAAATGCACTAAGCTGTTGGTTTCCATCATCTTACTGGGAATCAGTAGCACAATACCCGTAATGGCACAAGTGCCGCCATTGCCACCCCCTAACTCTCCCCAACGAGATCCGCTACCCACACCTCGTCCATCTCCCCAGCCCAGACCCAATATCCCCATCGAACAACCCCCCTCTTCACCCGTTACACCACCCCCTAGCCTGCCTCCTGGGGAAGAGATTCCAGATACCCTAATGATTGAACAATTTGAGTTTGAAGGAAATACAGCCTTTACGGACGCTGAACTGACGAATGTGATTGAAGCATATACAAATCGCCCCATTACATTTGCTGAATTACTACAAGCTGAAGCGGTCATTACTCAATATTACATTGATGCCGGATACGTCAATTCCGGTGCATTATTACCAGCCAATCAAAACTTATCAGATGGAATAGTAACGCTACGCATCGTTGAAGGCGGAGTAGAAGAAATTAACGTTAGCGGCAATGGACGACTCAACCCTAACTATATTCGTAGTCGTATTGCCCGTAAAACCAAAACCCCTTTCAATGTTAATCAACTGATTGAAGCCTTACAACTGCTACAACTCAATCCCTTAATTGATCAAATTTCGGCGGAGTTGGCTGCTGGGACTCGTCCAGAACAAAGTAGCTTAAATGTGACTGTGACTCTGGCTGATACGTTTAGTGTCGATCTATTTTTGGATAATGGACGTACCCCGAGTGTGGGGAGTTTTCGGCGGGGTGTAACCATTACAGAGGCTAACTTGTTAGGGTTTGGCGATCAAATCAGCGCCACCTATGCTAACACTGACGGCAGTAACCGTTATGATGCCAATTATACGTTTCCGTACAACGCCACTAACGGTACGATTCGATTTGATTTCTACGGGAATGATTCAGATGTGATCGAAGAACCTTTTGATCGTCTTGATATTACCGGAGAGTCTCAACAATATAGTTTAACGATTCGTCAACCGATTTATCAAACTCCTAGGCAAGATCTAGCGTTGGGAATGATCTTATCCCATGAAAATAGCCAAACCACCATTCTGGGGGAAGAAGAACCCTTATCTCAGGGGGCCGATGAAAACGGAAAAACCCGGATTTCTGCGATTCGATTTTTTCAAGATTATCTGCGGCGGGATGCCCAGTCGGTGTTTGCGGTGCGATCGCAATTTAGTATAGGATTGGATATCTTTGATGCCACCAATAATAATGAGGCCCCGGATGGTCAGTTTGTAGCTTGGCGAGGACAAGGGCAATATGTTCGACTCTTGGCCCCAGAAACCTTACTGGTATTGCGAAGTGATATTCAGTTTGCTTCTAGACCGTTACTAGCCTTAGAACAGTTTGCCTTAGGGGGTTATCAAAGTGTCCGGGGGTATCGTCAAGATTTACTCTTAAGTGATAACGGAGTTTTGTTATCGGCTGAAGCGTTATTTCCGATTACCGAAATTGGAGACGATGGCGTTTTACAAGTGTATCCATTTTTAGATTTTGGTACGGCTTGGAATAGTGGCGATCGCCAAGATCCGATTGATTCTACTTTACTCGGAACCGGGATTGGTTTACAACTACGTTTAGGGGAAACGTTGACCGGACGGATTGAATATGGGATTCCTTTAATCGATGTGGAAACACGGGATAAAGGTACATTACAGGAAGATGGATTGTACTTTTCGTTGATTGTGACACCGTTTTAAACTTAGCATTCAACCCACGGAGACGTTCTCTCAGGTGAACGTCTCTAACAAAATATACCCTTAATCACACACTTCAAATTGTGCTAATTCTTTCGGCACATCTGGAGAGTAAGGTACATCCACCTCTCTGGGCGCTAAAATACCGATACCATACACACACCCGTCCTCTAGGGTGCAACTTGTCATTTGTAAGTTTAATTCATAGATACCCTCTTCAGCGGGTTCAAAAGGCAGAACAGATACGGTTTCTTCTTCATCAGACTCCAGCATTTCTCCCGCTAATGTGGAAATCTGCAATTCTGTATCATCACAGTTTTCGTCGCAATAACCCACAAAAATATATTCTATGGAAGGATCTAGCCTCAGGGTTAATGGGGCGTTGACGTTGGCGGGCCCTTTGCGAACCACTGGCCAGTAAGCCAGATCATAACCGTCTCTTCCTGCCTCCTCAACCACTTCTTCCAGTTTACAAACAACAGTCACTTCTTCTTCGGTGAGTTCCCGCGCAACTGCTGTTCCTATCATTGTTGTGCCCAACAGAACAAGCATTCCGGGCCAGAATAGATATTTACGTTTCATTAGATATTCTTTGGGAAGGGATGGTTTTAAGTTTATATAACTGAAATACTTGTGAGGATATCATATTTTCTTACGTCTACTACTGATCTCTTGGAGTTGAGGGCCAAGCAGGCAACAGGGAACGGGTAACAGCCAATCGTTAAACTGTTAAATACTGTAGAACGTAGCGCTATATTACAATGAATCATTTGGCTTTTAATCTGATCAAATGGAACATCTGATTATCTTCACTCGTTATCCTGAACCGGGCAAAACTAAAACCCGATTAATTCCGGCGTTGGGAGAAACAGGGGCAGCACAACTTCATCGTCAAATGGCACAATACGCGGTTAAAATAGGGCGTGAATTGATCCAGTCTCGTTCTATTTCTTTAGAAGTACGATACACCGGCGGCAGCTTATCTCAAATGCAGGATTGGTTGGGAACAGATTTAAATTATAATCAACAAGGAACGGGTGAATTAGGCGATCGCATGAATCACAGTTTTCAGGCGGGATTTAATCGCGGAAAATCCACTATTATTATTATTGGCACGGATTGCATTGAGTTAAATGCAGATATTTTAAGTCAAGGGTTTGAGACTTTAAAACAGCAAGATTTAGTCATTGGCACAGCCCAAGATGGGGGCTATTATTTGATTGGGTTAAAACGACTTATTCCTGAACTCTTTCAAGGGATTGATTGGGGAACGGAACGAGTTTTGCAGCAAACTTTAGATCGATGCAAACCTTTAAATTTAACCATCGGTAATCTGCCTGAGTTGTGTGATATTGATCGTCCTGAAGATTTAAATAAAATATCAGAATTAGAGCAATTTAAACAAGAGTTTGGCAAAACTATCTATCAATATAAAATAGAGTGAGTTTTGCCCGATGAGTGATTAAGATAATAATCTTTAACTAATTTGATTGAGGCGATCGCGAGTTCGATCAATAGCCTGAGTCAGTTGTTCAAACCCAGTACCGCCATAACTATTACGGGCAGCAACCACTTGACGAGGAGTAATGGCTTCGTAAATATCAGTTTCAAACGCCGGATGCAATTGCTGCCACTCTTCTAAACTCAGATCTTTTAGTAGTTTTCCTTGCTGTAAACAAGTTTTTACCACTTTCCCAACTAAGTTATAAGCTTCTCGAAAAGGAACACCTTTTGTGGCTAAATAGTCTGCAACATCGGTGGCATTAGAAAAGTCTTCTGTAACAGCGCTTGCCAAACGTGGGGTTTGAAATTCAATCCCTTCTGCTAATAAAATTGTCATCGCTTCCAAACAGCCTGTAACCGTTTTAACCGTATCAAATAGTCCTTCTTTATCTTCCTGCAAATCTTTGTTATAAGCCAAAGGCAACGCTTTCATAATCACTAACATTCCTTGCAAATGCCCGAACACACGCCCAACTTTTCCCCGGACTAATTCGGGTACATCAGGATTCTTTTTCTGAGGCATAATACTTGAACCCGTCGAACAGTTATCCTTGAGACGAATAAAACCAAATTCCTGAGAAGCCCACAGAATCATTTCTTCAGAAAGTCGGCTAAGATGCACCATAATTAAACTCGCCCCACAGAGAAACTCAACCGCCCAATCGCGATCGCTCACCCCATCTAAACTGTTACTATAGATATTGTTAAAACCCAATAATTCTGCGCTATAATGACGGTCTATGGGGAACGTGGTTCCGGCCAATGCCCCGCAACCCAAAGGACTAATATCAACCCGTTTATAGGCATCTCCTAACCGTTCCCAGTCGCGAGCTGCCATTTCGATGTAAGCTAAGAGATGATGAGCTAAACTAACAGGTTGAGCGCGTTGCAGGTGGGTATAGCCCGGAATTAACGTCTCGATATTGGACTCCGCCAGCTTCAATAATACGGTTTGAAATTGGACGAGTTGGGCGCGTATTTGCTGAATTTGATCTCGCAGGTATAAGCGGGTATCGGTTCCTACTTGGTCATTGCGCGATCGCCCTGTATGCAGCTTTTTACCCACATCTCCCACCATCTCTGTGAGGCGACGTTCAACCGCAAAATGAATATCTTCTGCGTCGATACCGGGATTAAATTGTCCCTGTCGATGTTCAGTGCGAATTTGTTCTAAACCCTGAACTAAAGTTTCTCCTTCTTCTGGAGAAATAATCCCCGTTTTAGCTAACATTTTAGCATGGGCAACTGAACCCGTTAAATCATATTCGATGAGTTCAATATCAAAGCCAATACTGGCATTAAATACAGCAATGGCAGGGTGCAAAGCGGTTTCAAAGCGGTCACTCCAAGTTTTAGACTGGGTCATAACTAAGATAATAGGTAAGGTACAGGAGATAGATTACAGGAAAGAGAGAAAATTAATCATTAGTTATTTTTTCTTTGTTATCAAAACCTAACAATAAGTTTAATCGATTTAAAGCTTTAATAATTATCAACCGTAAAGTCTAACTGACTGGCTGTGCTTTCTGCTGCCGACTCAGGTAAGGAATTAACCCGGTAATCAAGGATATCCTGACTGATTGTCAGACAGCTTAATCTTTGCAAATATAATGAGTGATTCACAATAAACGATAACTATATCATAAAAAACCACATCAACAGAAAAAACTTTATAACAGATTGCTATAGTCTTTTAAATTGACTCACTTTAGCACCCACTCATCAAAGCCAAAAAGTGATATGATTTGTAATTTATGTTAACTCTATTTTTAGTATTTAACCTTAATTTTTAAGTGGATCTAAATTTGAGCAGTCACTGCTGTAAAATAAATAATAGCCTGAATTTTATACTCATCATAAATCATAAATAGATTTTCAATCTCATGATCAAAATTGCCACAGAAAATCAACTAACTACAGTCATTAGTCTTTACTCAGTTATGCCTGAACGTCAAGCTGAATTAGTTGAAAAACTGATTACATATCTGCAAATTGTTCAACAACAACATGGATTTTTATCAGCTAGTATTCATCAAAGCTTTGATGGTCAAAAAGTGGCTCATTATATGCAATGGGAAACTCAAGCAGACTATGAATATTTTAGTAATAATAATGGGATACATGGACAGTTTGAATATCAAGATTTACTCATGTTTGGAGAAATAGATACTCATATTTATGAAATTGTTGCCTCTCAATCAAAAAATGGAACCCCTCAAATTAACGAAGGAGAATATATCGTTCATTTTGCTGAGTTTTCCATGGAAGCCGAAAATCAACCTCGGATGGTGGAGTTAGCCAAAGAACATATTACCCCAGCGATGGAAATATCCGGTTTAATTTCAGCAACTTTTCATCGAAGTTTAGATGGAACTCGTGTGATTAATTATGGACAATGGCAGGATAAAGAAACCATTGAAGAGTTAAGAAAACAACCCGGATTTGGTTCAGAAAAGCCTTATTGGGATGGAATTGCCGAAAATGAATATCATTTATATGATGTCGTTTTTATCGTTGAAGTTTATAAATTATCGTGATATTGATTTGACTCTAATTAATTCAGATAATTTGATCCAGTTATCAAGTCAATTTACATTAATAATTTTAATTGCGAACCTTGAGGTGTTTTTTCCACTTCAATTCTGGCTTGAAATGCCTCTTTCAGATGAGGCATATGGGTAACAGTTAAAATACAAGCAAAATCGGATGAAATGGCGTTAATTGCGGCTATCAGTCTGTCACAGCCTTCTGCATCTTGTGTACCAAACCCTTCATCAATAATTAAGAGTTGTAATGCAGCCCCTGCCCGTTGGGCTAATAGTCTAGATAACGCCAGTCGAATGGCAAAATTAATCCGAAAAGCTTCCCCGCCAGAATAGGTTTCATAAGCGCGAGTCCCTTGACTATCGGCAATTAAAATATCTAGAGTATCGATTAATTTAACGGGTTTTTTCTTGGAAGATCGACTACTTTTTCCGGCGCGTTGGGTGACAAACTGAACATGCAATTGATTCGCAGACAGTCGGGATAATAAATGATTGGTTTCGGCTTCTAACTGAGGTAAAATATTCTCAATCATTAATGCCTGGATGCCATTTTTCCCAAACGCCTGGGCTAATTCTTGGTAAACTCGATACTGACGACGAACTGTATTAATATTTTCAGTTTGTTGGGTAAGCTGTTGTTCAATTTCTGCTAAATGGGTTTGTTGTTGTTTGAGACTCCCTAAACGACTAATAGCTTGATCTAACTGCTTCCTACGCTGTTGAATTTGCTGTTCTATTTGTTGAATAGATTCACTTAAATCAGGGGTATGTTTAAGTTGTTCATCGAGTAGCCCTAACTGTCCTTCTATGCCGCGAACATCTTCTGATTTTTGCTGTTTTAACTGTTGCAATTCTTCCTGTCTTTGCTGTAATTTAGGATATTGTTTTTCAGCTTGATGTAGTTTTTCTAAGCGAGTTAACCACTGCTGCGCTTGTCTGAGTTCTGTTCGCACCTGATTATGTTCTTCTAAGGAATAGCTAAGTTCTTGTAATTTTTGCTCTAATTGAGTAATTTGCTGTTGAAATTCTGAGTGTGCTTGCTGTTGATTGAGTTCCTGTTCTAAAGAATATAATTGTTGTTCTAGACTCGGTTTTTGTTGTTGAATTTGAATTAGCTTATTTTGAGCATCTTGTAATTTTGAATATTTAATTTCTGCCCAACGCCAACGCTTCTCTTCATTTCGAGCCAGAGCATGATCTTGATCATGATAATTCAATTTTTGTAGTTGAGACTCTAAGGATTTAAGCTGAGTAAACAGTTCAATGGCATAATTTTCAGTTGAGAGCGATCGCTCTATTTCTTGTGCTTCTAAATAAATTTTTTGTAGTTGTAGTTCTTCTTCAGCTAAACGGTCTAATTTTGCTTGAGTTTGCCCGCGTTGTTCTCGTAAACTTTCATAAGGTGCAAGTTCTCGCTTTAATTGACTATATTCTTCTCGTAATCCCTCAACTTCTTGATCAGAAACAGCGATTTTTTCCTGAATTAGCCAAATTTTGTTTCTAATTTCTTCTTGTTGCTGGCGATGTTTATTCACCACTAATTTGTGATGATGTTCATCTAAAGGATGGTCACATAACGGACATAAAGCTTGCGCTTCACCTTGAGAGGATGTATTTAATAAAGTTATTTTTTGATCTAATTCCGTTAATTGAGATTCATAATCTTGCTGACGAGAATTTAAACGATCTAAAATATTACGACATTCTGTACCTTTTTCCAGTACCCAGCGTTGATGAGTTTTCGTATTATCTAAATGAAGAATTTGAGTATCGGTTTCTTGTAAAATTTCTTGTAACTGTGGCTTATTATTATATAGACGATGCTGTAGTTGTTTAATAGAAGTAGATAACTCCTCTAAACGGGCATGATAACGAGCTTTAACTCGATCAATTTCTAGTTGTAACTGCTGACGTTGTTGTAATAAAGGCGTAACTTGTAGCTGGAGTTGATCGAGTTGTTCTAAACGACTTCTAGCCGCTTGTAACTCTTGTAAACCTGCTTCAACTTCCTGTTTTTTTGCTAATATTTGCTGATATTCAGCTTCTTGGTGAGTGATATTCTCAATCTTAGTTTGAGCCGTTTGAATTTGCTGCTGTAATTGATTCAGTTGTTGTCGTTGTAATTCCTGTAAATGAGATTTTTGTTGAGTGGTTTCTTGATAAGTTTTAAATTTAGCAGATAATGTTTCTTCAGTCACTTGTAACGTTTGAAATCGACTATATCCTGCCTGAATTGCCTGTTGTTGCTGTAACACCGCTTCGAGTTCTTGCAAACTCTGTTGAGTGACATTAATCTCTTGTTGTAAACGACGATCATCTTGAGATAAAGTTGTCAGTTGTTGCTGTTGTCCTTGACGTAACTTTTCCCAAGTTTGTCGTTGATACTGTTGATTTTGTAATTGCTTTAACTGTTCTTGCGCGGCAGTTTGTTCTTCTTGAACCTGATTTAAATTTGTTTCGAGTTGCTGAATTTGTTCGGTGATTTCATCTTTCTGCTGGAGTTGAGTTTGAGTCTGTTCTAAACTTTTCTGTAAGACTTCTACCTCAGCTTTCAACTGTTTAGAACGTTCCTTTGCTTGTTCTACTAATTGATCGTATTCATTTAATTTTAATAAAGTCGCTAAAATTTCTTTGCGTTCACTGGCTCGTTTCAACATAAATTCATCTGCCCGTCCTTGTCGTAAATAGGCAGAATTAACAAAGGTATCGTAATCTAATTTTAAATATTCTAATATCTTTTGTTGGGTTCCCCGCAGTCCTCTTTCTGTGAGAACTTTAAACTTAATTTCATCCCAATTATGAATCACATCAGGCGGGTTTACTGCGATTTGAAATTCCAAATTTCCTGATTGCCCTCGCCGACGACTGCGAATCACTCTATAAAGGTTACCCTGATTAATAAAGCTAAAATCCACCCGCATTTCTTTCTCACCGAGGCGGATTAAATCTTCCTCTGAGGCAACCCGACTATTACCCCAAATCACCCAACCAATGGCTTCTAACAGAGAGGATTTTCCAGCACCATTTGCACCGCAAATACAGGCGGTATGGAGGCGGGTAAAATCGAGGCTGGTTTCTCGATAACTGAGAAAATTGATCAGGCTAAGCTTTTGTGGAATCATAGTAATATGATAAAACAATCTGGGGGAAATTGCATTCAAAATTTTTGTAGTTGGAATGATTGGAGTGAACTGATAATCCTTTATCGGGATAAAAATATTAAACTGATATCGTTTTATATCGTCTCTGGCTCAATATTTAACTCTCGTAACTTAGCTGCCAGTCGTTGATTACGTTGAAGTTCTGCTTCTAGTTGTTCCTGGGTTGTTTGGATTGTTTCCTCCGCTTCTACTGCTCGTTGTTCTGCGGTTTTCGCTAACTCTTCAGGAGTCGGAATTAACACCCTATCAGGCGTAAAAAACCTCAACTGTTGCTGATGAATACCCAGAAAAAGTTGTAACTGTTCACTCCAAAGATAACCTTGTTCGTTAGGCTGTAAATCTTGATATTTACCATCAACTAAATGAAATCCCTGGAATTCTAAAGTATCCGGTGAAAACCAGAAATAATCAGGAGTACGAAAAATATCTTGATAAATTTCTTTTTTAGTAGTCCGGTCAGTATTTGCAGTTGAATTTGATAATAATTCAATAATGAAATTAGGATATTTTCCCCCTTCTTCCCATACCACCCAACTTTTACGAGGTTTGCGTTCTGTGTTTAATACTACAAAGAAATCCGGCCCTCGGAAGTTTTGATTCTTTTTCTGTTCTGGACTATAGTAAATCGTCAGATTTCCAAAAGCATAAAAATCTTGACGGTCTTGCCAGAGATATTCCAATATTTGAATCAGCAGCAAAATTTGTCGTAGATGCAATTCAGTTTCCAAGGGTGGCTCCTTACTTTCTAAATCTCCTAGGGGAAATTCAATATCGATATCAGATTGAAGTATTTCTAAATCTTTTGCAATCGTCATTTCTTCCTCCTTTTAATAGAATTATAAAGTATCTGGGTCAATATTTAACTCTCGTAATTTAGCCGCTAGTCGCTGATTGCGTTCCTGTTCAGCTTCTAGTTGTTCCTGGGTTGTTTGGATTGTTTCCTCCGCTTCTACTGCTCGTTGTTCTGCGGTTTCTCGTTGCTGTTTCTCAGCTTTTGCTGACTCTTCAGGTGTTGGAACCAATACCCTATCATATGTATAAAACCTCAATTGTTGCTGATAAATTCCCAGAAAAAGTTGTAACTGCTGACTCCATAGCCATCCGGCATCATTGGGTTGTAGTTCTTGATATTTTCCTTGAATAATCTCAAACCCCTGAAACTCTAAAGTATCCGGTGAAAACCAAAAATATTCCGGCGTTCTGAATATATCTTGATAAATCTTTTTCTTCGTTGTTCTATCGACATTTGCCGTAGAATTAGATAATAATTCAATAATCAAATTGGGATATTTACCTTCTTCTTCCCATACTACCCAACTTTTACGAGGTTTGCGTTCTGTATCAAGCACCACAAAGAAATCCGGACTTCTAAAATTCTTCATTTTAATCTGTTCTGAACTATAAAAAATTGTCAGATTTCCGGCAGCAAAATAATCATTTCTATCTTGCCATAGCCAATCTAAACATTTCAGCAACAGCAATAATTGTTGTAGATGTAAATAACTTTCCAAGGGTGGCTCCTGACTTTCTAAATCTCCTGGGGGACATTCAATATCGATATCAGATTGAAGTATTTCTAAATCTTGAATAATGGTCATGATATCCTTCTGCTAATTACTTTATAGTGTAATTGATTAATATTAACCGACAACTTCAAGCACTGCTGAAAGTACTGCCATTGTAGAAGTTTCATAAGAAATCGTTCTTTGTTGAAACCCTCCATTCTCGCTGCTTCCACTTCTGGCAACATCTGTCAGTAAACTATCAATTATTCCTAAAGATTCTTCTCCTCTCAAACCGCCGAGACGACCCCGAGATTTTCCGCGACTGGCTGCAATTTGTTGTAAGGCTTTGAGGGTATTTCGTAAGGGTTCTTGACTGGCTAAAATCATAATTTCTGGGAACCCTGATTTTCCGGTTACTTCAAGGGTTGATTCTCCTTGACGCGGCAATTCTACTGCCTCTGATGCCGCGAATAATGATTCTTCTTCCGGCGCATCCCAATTGGTCGGGTGAAATGGGTCTATGTCTCCTTGGGCGCTAATCAGTAAAATTGCAAGATAAAGGTTTTGATTACTTTCGTTACTGACTTTAATTTGTAACTGAGTCCCTGAACGAAATTGAACCGGAATATTTGCGGCTTTACTTTCATCAAGTCCTCGACTGCCAACCTCTAACACCTGTCCACCGCCAGATACTTCGGCTTTAACTTCCAGCGGTGAACCCTGACCTGCATTTAATAATTGTCCTAAAATTTGATTAGCAAGTAATCGTCGCAATCTCGGTTGTAAGCGATTAATGGCATTAATAATCGGTTCTTCTAAGCGTCCAAAAGAAGCTATATCCGGCGTTAAATCGGCTTGAAACAGTCCAATACAACTGACTGGGGGAAGTTTCATATCCGGATTAATTTCGGCTTGTTGCTGTTGATATTCTTCGGTAAATCGTCCTAAAAAATAGCCACTCTCTGTGAGTTTATTTCTGTTGACTAATTCAATTCTTTTATTTGATTTTAATTCAGTATTTGCCGTTGTTAAATCTGCCCCTAACGATTCATCTAAAGCCAATTGTAGTTGAGGATTAGCTGGAATTCCTACTATTTGTTCTCGTAATAACCGACCTTCTTGAATTGCTGAAGCCTCTCCAGAAATTTGTTTACCACGACCGATTAAACCTTCTCCTTCTACCCGTGATGTTTGTTCAATTTCTGCTACCACTTCTCCCGAGTCATCTAAGACTGAATAAACAAAACCTTCCCCTGAACCTTTAAGGTTTTGAGAAGCGACACCCCCTAACCAAAACTCAATTGTTTCTCCCCTAACTGTTGTAATGACAGCCTCAGCAGATGGCGTTTGTAACTCTAGAAAAAATAACGATTGTTGATTAAAATTGCTTCCCGGTTGATATTCAAAGGTGGGAATTTGAGCCGTTGTATGATTTTTGGATCGGGCTAAACTGTTAGTACTGCGTCTAAGATTAATATAAACGGATTCAGCCGTTTGTGTAGACGTTAATTGCCACAAATAACGAGTTAATAAATAGGTGAAAGCGCCTGCATGAAACGTGCCAAAATCAGCATCAATCGCTTCTTGAGTTCGTCCAGCAGAACCTAATGCAACTCCTTTGGCAATACCCGCTTGTCGCCGTTTCATCAATTCATCTTCAGACCAACCTAATTTAGAAAGTTGTTGTTGTTGGAATTCAAGTTCTGTTTCGCTAGGTATTAATATTTGACTATTTCTAGTGAGTCGCGCCGCCCTAACTACAATATTTCCTCGGGTTCCTCCACCCGAATGACAGCTATCTAAAATCATTGTAAATTTGTCTGTTTTTACCCGATTTTTTAATAAAAATAAAGTTTGCCCCATAATATGAGAAACAGGAATTTCTGGATTGTCTGACTTGATTGATTCAGCGTCTTGAGGCAAAATTGTACCGTTATATTGACAACTATTATTTATACTATTTTCCTGCTGACATTCTGCTAAATTTAAAGGAAATGGATCTTTAACGAGGCTACCATGTCCAGAAAAGTGAAAAACCACAACATCTCCTGGCTTTGCTTGTGCAATTAAATGACTTTCAAATGCTTGAATAATATTCTCACGGGTGGGTTTAAATTTAGCATTATCAGCGACAATCATAATATCGTTCGGATTGAAACCAAAACGATGAATTAACAGGTGTTGCTGCAACTCAACATCGGTGAGACAACCATTTAAAGGAGTCACTGCATCATAACTATTAATACCCACTAACAAAGCTAATTTACGGGGTGTACTCTGTGCCAATACTCGACCATACTGTTCGGCTTGCTGGAAAAAATCAACTTGGCTTAAACCCATTGCCGCTAAAGTTGACCCAGCAAATTGTATAAAATGACGACGTTTAAGGAGAGACATGATTATATATTATATAGAGAAAATATTAAGAGTATTATCCCTTATAACCTAGTTTTGGGAAAGCCTAGCTTATACAATAGTTTAAAATATTCATTTGTTTTTACAAACCATTACCAATTAAAATAAAGGGAGCCCAGTAGTAGGGATGACTAAGATTATTACTAATATGATCAATCGGTAATCCAGTTTGAACATCTCGTTGAATAAAGTCTCCATCTCCTCCCCGTTCACCACCAACGGCTGAAAAATTGTTTGTAATTAAAGCAATTTGAGCTTTTTGTAACGCTTGACTCATGGGTTCTTTTTGCTGCAAACCATGATAAAATCCATTCATTAACGCTTGGGTTCCGCCATCATTTACATACCAAAGAGAAGCAATTGCGGCTTCTGCACCTGTACGTTGAATTTGATAACCAAACCCTAATATTTCTTCACCATTTCCCAACTCATCACTGACAGCAGTACGACAAGCACTCAATACCACTAAATCTGTATTGGGTAATTTCCAGTTAGAAATATCCGGTAACGTAACGCGATCGCCATCACCAAATAAAATAAAAGATTGATGAGGATTTCCCGATACAAACTCCGCATGAGTCGCCAAATGCACCACACTATATTGATCCATTTGTGGTTCAACTTTTGCACGGCTAAAATCCTGGTTATATAGTGCCAATGTTCCGGGAATGTCGGCAATTAAAGCAACTTCTTTTCCGGCAAATTCTAACCCTTGAAAACTTAATATTTCATCGCCAACCGGAACATCATAAGATTGACTCGCATCACTAAAGGCAGCCGCTAAAATCTTAGTGGGATTCGGATTACTGCGGGTAAAATCCGTTAAAGAAGCAGCGGTAATATGATTAATTACAAACTGTTGGGTTAACCATTGTTCCCCATCATGCAACGCCGCCAAGGGAATATAACGTAATTGTCCATCAGCGGCATAGAGAATAACTTCAGTCTCTCCTAACTCCTCAATAATCGGTTGAATTAATATCTTGTATAATCGTTGAGCATTGGGAATGGGATTACTGCTTCGATCTGTAATATCTGAACGATAATCAACAATCATCCGGTTCAATTCCACCCGGCTAATGGGAACCGTTTTCCGCACTAAACCAGCAGTGGTGACTAACACCAATTCCAACCGATCTTCTAATATCAGCGGATACAATAAAGCCGCATTGCCCACACTTTCTAAATTATCTTGTAACTGCACTAACTGTTCCGGATTTAGGTTTTGTCCCCGTGCCGTCCGTTGCAATTTCGTAACCTCTGCCGTCACTTCTGAACTCTTAATAAAGTTATCAAAATCACCCTGAGGATTTTGTTGTAGCCATTGATCAAACAGTTCCAGCACCCGTTTTTCCGACGGCCAAAAATCTAAACCTTGCGCCGTTTTTTCATTTCCTCGCACATCTCGCAAATAATCCTCTAATTCTTGCAGTTTCAGTAAATCAATCACTTCCTGTGCTTCTAATACCCGATCTTGTTGCAGGAGAAGTTCAGCAAGATGACGGTAATTATCAGCAACCGTTTCTGCATAAGATTGTTGAAGTTCTGCCGATAATCCTTGAATATCTTGACGAATAGATTCTGTTACATTGACAAATTTTTTGAGGAAAGTAATAGCTAACTCAGGTTGTTTTTGTAATTCTAAAGCTATACCAATATTGTTGAGAGAACTAGCAACTCCCTGGCGATCGCCGATTTCTTGTTTAATAGCTAAAGACTGCTGATGATATTCTATCGCTTGTTGGTATTGCCCTAAACTACGGTAAGCTGAGCCTAAATTGCCCAGAGAACTAGCAACTCCCTGGCGATCGCC